>JAQQAL010000053.1 GCA_028532855.1 Candidatus Thalassospirochaeta sargassi | reverse complement strand
AATTATCAGGGAAAAAAAAGGCTGCCGTTAACCTCAATGAACGGCAGCCCAATAAGCAATATGAAAGAAATTATACTGTACTTCTATGTGTTTCTTTAAACTTATCTATGAGTACAGCTATGAGTAGGATAGCTCCTCGTACAACATACTGATAGAATGTTGGAATATTCATCAGGTTCATTGCATTCTGAACAGTTCCCATGATTAAAACACCGACAATTGCACCCTGAATAGGTGCTATACCGCCAGATAGGGATACACCACCAAGGACACATGCTGATATTACATCGAGTGAGAATCCGACTGATGTGTTAGGCTGTCCAGAGGTCATTCGGCTTGCAAGAACAACACCTGCAAAACCGGCCATTGCGCCCTGGATTGTAAATATGAGAATCTTCACCTTGTTTACGCCGATACCTGCAAGCCTGGCTGCTTCCATATTGCCGCCCATGGCAAGAGTATTTTTTCCATATGTTGTGTTATTCAATAGAACGCCGAATACTACGAAACAGACTATGGTTATCCAGATTGGATTAGGCAGGCCCAGAAAAGAATCGTTGCCGATAGCGAAAAAACTTACCTTCTGGATACCGACGGCGCTTCCGCCCGAGACAATGAATCCAAGGCCTCTGATAATCTGAGCCATACCCAGGGTTGTAATAAGCGCGTTAATCCCGGCTTTTGCAATAATAGTACCGTTTATGATTCCGAAAAGTGCACCACCGAGGATGCCTCCTGCTACACCAAGGAATACGCTGCCTGTCGCGTTAATTATGACTGCGCAGAATACACCGGCAAATGCGACAATATTCTCCACAGATAGGTCGAAGTCTCCCGATGCGAGACAGAACAGCATTGTACAGGCAACCATTCCTACCATCGAGACTGAAAGCCCCAGACCTATCATGTTTCTCCATGTAAAGAAATACGGTACAAAAAGTGACAGGGCAATAAAAAGGATGATGTAGATTACAACCATGCCTGATTTTTCCCATAGGTCCTTGAACAACGTCAGAACTGTTCTATTTGTCTGCTTTACAGCGGTGTTACTCATTTATCTCACTCCTGTTCTTGTCTTCATCCGCAGGCAAAGCCAGGGACAGTATTTTTTCTTCTGAAAACTCATCTCTGTTTAATGATGCCACAATTTCGCCCTCACGCATAATAATAATACGGTCGGAAACGCCCATTACTTCCGGCAGGTCACTGGATATACAGATAATTCCTTTATCCTCTTCTGTGAGATCATACATTAGATGATAAATCTCATTTTTTGTTCCTACATCAATTCCACGTGTAGGTTCATCCATTATCAGAACTTTTACCTCTTCGCTGAGCCATCGGGCAAGAATTACCTTCTGCTGATTGCCGCCGGAAAGGTTGCCTACCTGCTGTTCTTTCGATGGGGTTTTGATATCGAGTTTTTCGATAAACTTCATCGTGTTTTCAGCTTCTTTCTTCTTGTTGATGAAAATTCCGGCTTTAACATGGTGCCTTCTTGCGCTTATATTGATATTTTCATCTACGCTTCGAACTGGAATTATCCCATCATATTTTCTGTCTTCAGGGCAGTACATTAATCCGTTCTCTACAGACTCACGAGGGCTGCTGTGATCGGCGGGCTGGCTGTTAATCTCAATTTTTCCGGAACTTTTCTGATCTATCCCATATATCAGTCTCATCAGTTCTGTCCGGCCTGCCCCGACAAGACCGAAAAATCCAAGGATTTCACCCTGCTTGACCTCAAAGGATGCCGGCTTTTTCAGTTTGTCGCCCATTACATTTTTTACATTAAGAATGCATTTTCCCTGAGGTCTTGATCTATAACTGTAGACATCACTTATATCCCGGCCGACCATCCGGCTGACAAGAATATCGTGTGTCACTTCTTTCATATTTTCGAAAGTTTGTACCAGTTGGCCGTCACGGAAAACAGTAACGCGATCACATATTTCAAATATTTCTTCCATTCGATGTGAAACATAGATGATTGCTTTGCCGTTTTCGCTCAAATTCTTAATGATTTTGAAAAGCCGTCTGGTTTCTTTATCCGACAAGGAACTGGTGGGTTCGTCAAATGCAATGATTTGAGAATCCTGAAGCAATGCCTTGGCGATCTCAATCATCTGACGCTGTGCAATTGAAAGTTCTTTTATCTTCTGCGTAGGGTCAATATCCTCCATAATGAAGTCCAGCTGATCCTGCGCGATTTTATTCATTTCTTTATGATCAACGAAGCCCCTCTTTTTAGGCATGTGGCCCAGCAGCAGGTTTTCGGCTACCGTCATATCCGGAACAAGATATAGCTCCTGATAGATAATTGCGACCCCTGCGTCTATTGCTGAGCGGGTGTTTCGGAAATCCATTTGTTCGCCGTTGATGGACAGGTTTCCCTCCGTAGGCGGATGTGCTCCGCTGAGGATTTTCAGCAGTGTTGATTTGCCCGCACCGTTCTCGCCAACCAGTCCGTGAACTTCACCCTGATTAATATGAAACGATATGTCGTTTAATGCCCGGACACCTGGGAAGGTTTTACCGACTGAATTGAATTCTAAATATGGTGTCATCTTCATCTCTCTTTTGATAAAAGGCCGCCCGGAGGCGGCCCGAAAAGTTATATTTAAAAAGTTTTTATTCGTTCCAGAGACCGTTTGCCTTCATTTCTTCAACATAGTTGTCGCGGCCGATCATTACTGCTGTAGTCCATGTAGTTGCAGGAGGTTCAACGCCTTCTGTAATCCATTTGTAGAGATACTCACTGGTTTCATAGCCGTGTCTTTTAGGAGAGATAAGCGCTGTTGCGTAGAAACCTGTAACTTCTTCTTTCTGGAATTCGCTTACTGCTGTTCCGCTTCCGCCGATACCTACACCGCAGATGTCTTCTACTGCAAAACCGTTTCCCTCCATTGCTCTGATAGCGCCGAGAGCAGCTTCATCGTTAAGTCCGCCGACCAGCCAGTGCTTGATCTGGGGGTTCTTTGTAATCGTGATGTTTGCTGCGTTGAATCCGCCTTCTGTATCAGTGGTCTTTTCGGGTGATTCAAAAACATATGCTTCGTCAAAACCCTTCTCAAGAAGCGCATCGGTCATACCGGTAGTCCTGTCGACTGCAGTGGGAAGTTCGTTGAAGCTGATTCTCATGAAACCGGTTTCTTCCTGTTTCCACCCTCTTGCTTCCATCTGCTCAGCCATTGTGTAACCAACCTGTTTGCCGATTTCGTATGCAGAAATTCCCATGTGGGGAACTGATTCAATGGGGCTTCCGTCCGCGCCGACAAGTCTGTCGTCTACAGAGAAAACTTTAAGCTTGTTCGCTTCGGCTTTTGCTACGATAGCTGATCCGAGTTTTACATCAGGAGTACAGATTACAAAACCCTGTGCTCCCTGAGCTGCGATATTATCGATTGCTGCAAGGACTTTTTCGCCGTCCTGTGTACCAATCTCAAGAACCTTGAAACCGTAATCTGCACCAGCAGCCTGAGCGAACATCCATTCGTTCTGGAACCATGGTTCTTCGGGCATCTTTACGAGAAAACCAATTTTCACTTCATCGGCACTTCCGCCGGCTTCCTGCTGACCAGCAGCAAAAATTGCTCCTGTCAGAGTAACAATAATAAGTAATGCTAGAATTAGACTTTTTTTCACAAGTCCCTCCTTAGATTTTTACAAAGTAAATGATATTTAAACTTTGCTTGATTCTTATAATGCAAAAATAATGCCAAATATGACCAAAAAATCATAGTTAATTTCAATTGCTTATTATAACTGCAGTTAGCCGTTTGTTAAGTTCATCAGCAAGATTTGAAACAGGGTACAACTGTTTCTCTTCTGTTGCAAGTTGTTTCATCCAGGTAACAGAACTGTTACCCCGGGGAAACAGTTCTGTCTGCATTTGAACATTTCAATTTTTGAGTTTTTTTTATCGGTTTTTTACTGTATAATGGCCGCAATGAATCCTGCCGTATTAATTGTTGATGATGAAATTAAACTATGTGAGTCGCTTTCTCAGATTCTGAAAGCCCATAAAATACCCTCTGAATATACCGACAATCCGTCTGAGGCTGTTTCGCTTATTAAAAATAAAAGTTATAGACTTCTTATTTCCGATATTAAGATGCCCGGATTTTCAGGAATTGAGCTTCTTGAACAGATTAAGGCTCTTGATAATAAGCTGCAGGTAATAATGATCTCCGGGTATGCCTCTGTTGATACCGTTGTAGAGGCAATGAAGCTCGGGGCGCTTAATTTTTATGAGAAACCTATTGATATTGCAAGATTTGTTGAAGAAATTAAGCAAATACTAATGAAGCAGTCCCATCCGATCATACCCAAGGACGGTAAAATTATCATTAATGACAGGGTGATGATGGAGCGTTGGCAGATGGCAACAACAGCTGCAGCAACCGATGCCCCTGTAATTATTACGGGGGAAAGCGGCACCGGTAAGGAGCATTTCGCAGCAGCTGTACATGAGAATAGCAGAAGGAAGGAAAAACCCTTTATTAAGATTAACTGTGCGGCACTTCCGGACACGCTGCTTGAAAGTGAATTATTCGGCCATGAAAAGGGCGCATTCACCGACGCAAAGTCAGACCGTAAGGGAAAATTTGAAGTAGCTGAAGGCGGAACACTCTTTTTTGATGAGATAGGTGATATGAACCTGAATACACAGGCAAAGCTGTTGAGAGTTCTGCAGGAAAAAGAATTTGAGCGTCTGGGATCGAATAAGGTCAGAAGTGCAGATGTTCGTTTCGTTGCTGCTACGCACAGAAATCTGGAGGCTATGATAGAAGAAGGAACATTCCGGCAGGACCTCTACTATCGTTTGAGTGTGATATGCCTTGACATTCCGCCTCTTCGTGAACGTAAGGATGACATCATACCGCTTTCAGATTTTTTTATCTCACTGTACTGTTCGCGTTATGAAAAGCCCGTATTAAGATTATCTGACGAGGTGAAGCATATATTCATGAATCACAGCTGGCCCGGAAATGTTCGAGAATTGAAAAATACTATTGAAAGGACGGTGATCTTTTCAAAGTCCTCTGAGGTTAAACGTGAGGAGCTGCCAAGTCAGTATCAGGTAATGATGCCTGTTGAACAGGATACATTTACATCTCTGCACGACAAGGTTGATCGTGAGATGGTTTTAGGAGCGCTTGATAAGGCTCATGGTAATAAATCACAGGCTGCCGAGTATCTGAACATCAGTAGAAAAACCCTTTATGCTAAACTGAAAAAACTGAATATTGAATTATGAACAATACAGGTCCTATACTGAGTCTAAAAGGTATAAAATACTCCTATAATAATACTGAAGCTCTTCAGGGCGTGGATTTTGATCTGCATTACGGCGAGATACATGCCCTTGTGGGTGACCATCGTTCCGGTAAAACAACTCTTGCATCGATTATTTCCGGGTATAGAAAAATGCAGGAAGGCAGTTATCATTATAAAGGTGAAAAAATAAATATTCATTCGGTAAAATCGGCATTGAGCATGGGGATTGGAATAGTTGAGCAGGATAAAAAACTTATTCCTTCCATGAATTTAGTAGATAATATCTTTGTAGGCATTGGGTCCAGGTTTTATCTGTCGCGGAATGAAAAACTTCGGCGGATAGAGCGGGCTTCGGCCCTGATGGATATGGTACATCCGGGAATGCCTCTTGAGGTTCCCCTATATAAGATGTCCGATCAGCAGAAAATATTTGTTAACATTGCCAGAGCGCTTGCGCGTGAGCCTGAGGTGCTGATTGTTGATGAGATTTCTCAAAGCATGACACCTGAAGAAATGGAGCACATCTACAGTCTGTTGTTTGCGCTTAAGCAGCAGGGAAAATCAATTATATATATAACAAGTAATTTTAATGAAATTTTCAAGGTTGCCGACAGGGTGACAATTATGAAGGACGGTCTCAGGCAGGGGACGGAATCAATGGGAGCGGTTGCGCCGTCTCGACTTGTTAATATGGCTTTTAATTTCACCCTCTCGGCAGATTCACTTGAGGCTGATCAGCGATATACGTCGCTGCCTACAACTCAGGAGCATCTTATTAATGACCTGCCTATTGGAGATTTAATAATTAATGAAAAAAAGCAGATAATTATCATCAATAAATCAGCGTCTGATCTTCTTGATTCAAAGGTTAAAAAAGGTGATTCGCTGCAAATGTTTCTAAGTAATTTTTTTCCAGAAGATAGGGACAGCATTTGTGATTTAATAGAGAAGCAGGTTAATGATTCATTACAGGGGCTTGCTGTAGGTGACAGGTTCATCAATCTTACTGTGTCTCCGCTTCAAAATAAAAACCGCAGGATTATTGGTACCAATATAATGCTGGAAGATGTTTCATTCGATTACCATACCCGTGAATATCTTATGCAGGTTAAAAAGGTTGCCACCACAGCGGAGCTTGCGGCGGGTGTTGCGCATGAAATAAAAAACCCTCTAACGATAATTCAGAATTATCTCGAGCTTCTTAAGCTTTCATTTGAAAGTGATCCAGAAAAAGAATATGTCGGTTATATAGAAAGTGAATTAAAAAGAATTGTAGAAATAATAGAAAATCTTCTTTCTTTTTCACGGGTTAAACAATCAGATTTTGCCAGACTGAATTTAATTGAGCTTCTTGATGAAATAGTGATGCTTCTTGGACATCAGCTCACAAAACACCGGATATCTATAGAAAAAAGTTTTCCTTCGCATCAGGTAATGATTACAGGTGAAGAAAATAAATTGAAACAACTGTTTCTGAACCTGATTTCCAATTCTATCGATGCCGTACTCGAAAATGGAAAAATCAGGTTGGAAATAGATGAAGATTCAAGAGAAAGTGTTGTGAGAGTTTCAGTAATTGACAACGGTCACGGAATACCAGTTGCAATTCAAGACGATATTTTTAATCCCTTTTATACAACCAAGGTGACAAGGACAAACACGGGGCTAGGATTATCTATATGTCAGAATATTGCCGAATCGCACGGCGGTGTCATAACATTCCAGAGTATTCCAGGGAAGGGTACACGTTTTACTGTAGCCCTTCCTTCAGAAAATTAAAATTATATTTTATAAACCGTTAAGTTCTCGAAGGGTGTCAATATATGCATGAAGATTATCCCATGGAACTTCAGGTTCAATGATGTGAGTAGGAGATATCAGAAATCCGCGGTGTTTTTCAGAAAGTTTTACCCGGTTCATTATAGTTCTGCGTACTTCATCTGCTGATTCGAAGGGCATTGTAGTCTGGGTTCCGATTGAGCCCCAGAAAGCCAGCTTTTCATGGTATTTATTGTAGACCTCATCGACATTCATGCTTTCGGGCTGGAGCGGATTAAGCACTTCAACGCCGGCATCTATCAAGCCGTCAATGAAGGGGGTGGCATGGCCGCATGAATGGTAAGAAATTATGACCTCAGGATTTATTGACTTCGCAGCCGAGATAACCTGTGCAAGTCTGGGCTGAAGGTACCTCATCCAGAGTTTAGGATCCATCATTGGGGTACTCTGCATGCCGATATCGTCACCCAGCGCGATAAGATCCACTCCTGCTGAGGCTAAAAATGCAGCGGTCCTACATGAATGTTCGGTTATCCTGTCCAAAAGACAATCTGCTTTGGGATCCTCGAGCATCATATCCATCATAAGATCCTCCATCCCCCTTATCAGCCATGAGCGTTCCCATATTGTCTGTTCAAGCCATGCTCTAACAGCAATGTTTTCTGCATGCAGCTCATTTACCCTGGCAGTCAGGCGTTCTTTTTCACCCATGGCGATATTCGGTAGCGGGTGGTTTTCAATGTCTTTAATCGTACAGGTTCCGGAAAGAGCAGGGTGAAAATGAACCATGTGCATGCATGCCTCAGAGCCCTTAGATTCAGCTGTACCGAAAGCATCAACTACATATTCCTCCGGCATCTCCTGTTTTGCAAATAGCTGTTTACCATCGCCTTTGTAGGTTTTTTCCATTCTGGTCTCTACAGAGCGATGGAACATACCGAAATATTCTTCAATTGTTTGGCCTGTATTCATTTTTTCGAATTCTTCTACCTTGAACGGTGTTAATTCGATATCGGGCGGGAAGAATCTCTTTTCTCCTTCTGATTCCTCTTTTCGTAATACCTTCAAAAAAGCTTCTCTCTTATTCATGGATAGATTATCAGTTGTAATTACCCTGTCGTGAAGAGAATAATTGACGATAAATAGTGGACTTTTTGATTATTATAAGCAATAAATAGCTCGTATATCGCCATTTTGGGTTAAAACTATTGTATAATTTGACTAATGAAAGATGATGGCAAAGACCGGATATTTCCGCTTCCGGCACAAATGATTCCCGGATTAACTGTGATTGGGACCGGAAGAATAAAGCATGATGATTTCAATATATCCGGAATGAGGGTTTTAAAATCATATGCGGTTGTTTTTATTTCTAAGGGACAGGGTAAATATTTTTATGATAATCAAGCCGCGGGAATAGATTTGCCCGAAGGATGTATGTTCTTTCTTTTCCCGGGAATGCCCCATCGTTATGGTCCGGTTAACGGGGACTGGGTTCAGCTTTGGGCTGTTTTTACCGGGGAGATTCCCGAGCTCCTTGAACGGCAGGGGCTGCTAAGTCGAAGTTCTTTTATTTTAAAGGATATCAGGCGGTGGGATATTAAATCTTCTTTTGAAGAGCTGATTAAATTATCAGAGAGAAAGCCTATTGATTACCAGCTTCAGATGTCGGTGATTATGTACAGGATGCTGCTGTCCACTGTGCCCGGAATATCCCAGGGGGGAGAAAAATTCGGGGCCAAAGAACAGCTGGTTGAAGAAATCAGAAGTCGCCTGCAGGAAAATTTGTTAACAAGGCGACCGGTCAGTGAAATACTGAATATCGGCGGATATTCCTATAATTATCTGCGCGCTGTTTTTAAGGAGGTTACCTCATCCTCACCGGTACAGTATTTGAACCGAATGAGAATCGAGTATGTCTGTGAGCAGCTGTCGTATTCGAGCCAGTCTATAAAAGAAATTGCCTATAGTGCCGGTTTTGATGATCCGCAATATTTCAGCAGAATGTTTAAAAAGACTACCGGTATTACACCTGGACAGTACCGTAGATCAATTCTATCCTGGTCAGATATAATATGAATATGTCAGACAGAGTGTCATTACAGGATATTGCCGACTCGCTTGGAATTTCAAGAGGAACGGTAGACCGGGCAATTCACGGGCGGGGCCGTATAAGTCGCGAAACCAGGGAGAAGGTCCTCGCCGAAGCCCGCAGGCTTGGATACATAGATAAAAAGTTAAGCTCATTCCTTTCGCTGCAGCAGGAGCTGAAGATTGTGGTGCTGATTCCCGGATGTGATCCATTCTTTGAAAAGATTGAAGAAGGAATCAAGAAGGCCGTCAATGAAATGATGCCGGTTCTCCATCCGGAGATAATACATACGGCCCTTGATGAGCCGGAACAACAGGCTGATTTTTTATTTTCAGTAGCCCGGGGAAAAAACGTTTCCGGACTTTTAATTGTCCCTTCTGAGGATCCGGGGCTCTGCGACGCGATAAACTCCTGTGAATCTTCAGGTATCAGGGTCGCAACACTGAATACTGATGCTCCGGGAAGCCGGAGGACGGTTTTTATAGGCCAGGATCTGTATGCATCCGGCAGGGCTGCCGGAGAATTAATGCTCAAGATGAACTGCGGGCCGGTTGTTATTTTGAGCGGATATGAGAATATTTGGGCTCATAGCGAGAGAATAAGAGGGTTTAAAGATATTTACAAAGAAAATGGAAGGCTCATGGATCTGATTGGTCCTTTTTATACACATGATCTTGTGGAGAATACCGCCATGATTCTAAAAAAAATACCGGATTCTTATTCCGGACTTTTCACTGTCAGCGGATTAACCACTGAAGGGGCAGGCCGGTTTGTCCATGAAAAGGACATAGAGGGGCTTACACTTGTAGGATTTGATTGCACTGATGAGAATATCAGCCTGTTGAAATCCGGTAATATAAGTTGTCTTATCTCACAGTCTCCTCAGCTGCAGGGATATCAGGCTGTACGTAGGCTGGTTGAATTGTTGAGACAGGGCGAATCATCAGTTGCGGCTGAGATTAGCATTCCTATTGATCTGTATTTTCGCGAGAACATTAATTTTTATCGAAATCACCTCGAACTGTAATTGATAACATAAACCTCGAATCTTTTTACTTGACAGGAGCTGATTGGCGGGTTTATTATCATTTTGCGTGCATTTGCACGCAAAATGATAATAAACGGGGTAAATATGACCGGACGCGAACGATTACTAACTGTATTAAACGGGAAAAGAGCTGATAAGGTTCCTGTGACTCTTTTTATCCAGGGGCAGGGACATTTTATAACTCAGATAAACCCGGAGACAGACC
>JAQQAL010000052.1 GCA_028532855.1 Candidatus Thalassospirochaeta sargassi | reverse complement strand
TTCCTGACTGTAAAAAGGCTCCACCTGGAAACGTATAGTCTTGCTGATAAAAGTCTCAAGATCAGCCACATTGTCCGACTCTTCGTCCAGCAGACGATCCACCACACTCTGGGAGGCCATGACCAGATAGCTTTCCGCATCATAGGCCCGGTTTACCCGAAGAATTTCCCGGAAAATCTCATAACACACGGTTTCACTGGTTTTCAGAAAACCGCGGCCGTCGCATACGGGACAGGGTTCGCAGAGGATCTGCCCCAGGCTTTCCGTTGTGCGTTTGCGGGTCATCTCCACCAGCCCCAGCTCGGAGACGCCGGTAATCTTGGTTTTGGCGTGATCCCGCTCCAGCATTTTCTCCAGCATCCGGTGCACCTGGCGCTGGTGCTCCACGTCTTCCATGTCGATGAAATCGATGATGATAATGCCACCGAGATTGCGCAGCCGGAGCTGACGGCCTATGGCCCGGGCTGCCTCAAGATTGGTTTTGAAGATGGTTTCTTCCAGGTTCCTGTGACCGACAAAACCTCCGGTATTGATATCAATGGTGGTCATGGCCTCGGTCTGATCAATAATGACATAGCCACCGGACTTGAGCTGGACCTTCCGGCTCAGGGCTCTCTGGATTTCATCCTCCACCGAGTAGAGGTCAAAAATGGGACGTTCACCCGGGTAATACTCTACCTTGTTGGAAAACTCGGTGACGAATTCCTCAACGAACTCGACCACCCGCTGATAGCTCTCCCGGCTGTCGATCCGCACCTTTTCGGTCTGGGGCCGGATCAGGTCCCGGATGGTGCGGATAAACAGAGGCAGGTCCTGATACACCACCGACGGGGCCTGAGCCCGGGCAATACGCTCCTGAACGGACTGGCTAAGGCGTTGCAGGTAGGTCATATCGGCGAGAATCTCTTCTGCCGCAGCGCCTTCTGCCGCCGTCCGGATGATATAGCCTCCCTGGACTTCGGTTTCCTCTGAGGCGGCTTCCTCCACCAGGGTCTTGAGCCGGGTCCGTTCCCCCTCATCCTCTATGCGCTGGGAAATGCCCACATGACTGACCCCCGGCATGAATACCAGATAGCGGGATGGAATGGACAGCTGGGTGGTCAGACGGGCGCCCTTGGTGCCTATGGGATCCTTGGTCACCTGGACCACCAGGGACTGGCCTTCCCGCAGCAGGGTACGGATATCGGGAACGGTTTTCGGACCCTCACCACCGTCGTCACCGCCGGAGTGGCCAGGCATGACATCGGAGGCATGAATAAATGCCGCCCGTTCCAGGCCTATATCTACAAACGCGGCTTCCATACCCGGAAGCACCCGAACCACCTTGCCTTTATAGATGTTTCCGACAATGCCCTTGCGACTGGTCCTTTCGATGTAGGCTTCCTGCAACATGCCGTTTTCAACCAGAGCGACACGGGTTTCCACCGGCGTCACGTTGATCAGGATCTCTTCACTCATAATCGGTTCTCCAGACCGTCCGGCCAGTTTTCCCAGACCGGGTATCCTGCGTCCGCCAGCAGGCTCGCGGTTTCCAGCAATGGCAGCCCGACTACGGCGCTGTAGCTGCCTTTCAGATTCTCTACAAAAATACCACCAAGGCCCTGAATTCCATAGCTGCCAGCCTTGTCCATAGGCTCTCCACTGACAATATAGGCCCGAATTTCCTCATCAGAGAGTTGGCGAAAGCACACATCGGTGATCACCAGACGGGATTCACACTGATCCCCCCGGGCCAGAGCCACAGCTGTCATCACCTGGTGGCAGTTGCCGGACAGCTGCCGGAGCATATCCCCGGCCTCCCCCGTATCCACAGGTTTCCCGAGAATCCGGCCATCAAGAACCACCGAGGTATCGGAACCCAGAACCAGGGCCGAGGGTGTCCCGCGGGCAACCGCCAGAGCCTTTTCCCGGGCCAGGCGCTCCACATAGACACCGGCCGACTCACCGGGCGCGGGCGTTTCATCGATATTGGCGGGTTGTACCTGAAAGTCCAGGCCAATCTGCCTGAGCAGCTCGGCCCGCCGGGGGGATGCCGATGCAAGAACCACTGACACCATGGCAACTACCCCAGTTTACGGTTGATATTGTCCAGCAGGACGCAAAAGAAAGGCCAGATCAGGGCGCTGGTCAGAGCCGGCCAGAGATAGCTGAAACCGGCGTTTTCTCCGCCCAGAAGCTGCTTGATGAAGTGCACCAGCATCTGGCTGATCCCCAGAAGCAGGAATACGATCAGGCTTTGCTGCGGCAGGGGATACATACGCAGGCGGTGATGAATGGTAAGCACCAGAAAGGCCACTACACCCATCGCCATGGCGTTCACACCCAGGGGTGCAGACTCCAGAACATCCAGCAGCAGACCCAGACACCAGGCCAGAAGAATTCCGAAATGTTCGGGAGCACGGAAAGTCCAGTAGAACACCACCAGCCCCATCCATTCCGGACGAAACTCGAACCAGCCCACGGGGAACAGGGAAATGCTCAGAACCAGTCCGGCCAGCACAGAAATGAGAAACGCGGGGTAACCGATGATCGCCAGCATCAGCCTTCCCCCGGCAATGGGGAGCCTGGTGCCTCCCGGGGCTCACCGGGAGCAGCCTCTGAGCGATCAGATTCCGGTGTTTGCGGCGGGAACACCACCAACACCAGCCGACTCTGGTCCAGTTCTGCCTTGGGTGTTGCCTGAATAGACACAAAGGGTTCCCCCGGTTCCTTGGTAATCCGGGATACCTCTGCCACCGGATAGCCCCTGGGGAAACGCCCCCCCAGACCGGAGCTGACCAGAAGGTCACCCTCGCGGATATCGGCGGTATCCGGTACATGTACCAGCTCCAGATTATGGGAATCCCCGGAGCCAAGAAGAATGGCCCGCAAGCCGTTGCGCACCACTTCCACCGGCACCGCATGACTGCTGTCGGAAACCAGAAGAACCCGGGAAGTAATCTGACTGGACTGGATCACCTGCCCCATCAGGCCATGGGCATCCAGAACCGCCTGACCGGGGAACAGACCGTCACTACGGCCCTTGTTGATAATGAGTTCATGGGAAAAGGGATCCGGGGAGATACCCACCACCTCCCCGACAATCACCCGGTCATCCAGCAGCTCGGAGGAGTTCATCAGCCGACGCAGTTCATTGTTCTCGGACGCCAGGGCTGCATACTTGAGGGCGCGACGCTGGAGAATCAGCAGCCGGGCGCGGAGGTCCTCGTTCTCCTGCTGCAGGTCTTCCCTGCTGACAAACAGACCCGACGCCCAGTCATGGAGCTGGTCAGGGACATTGCCAACCCAGTACACAGGAACCAGGGCCGTGGCGATGGCGCTTCGGACACGGGAGAGCTTGTCAAAACGGGCATCGGCAACCACCAGGGCTGCCGACACTATGACAATGAGAAGAAGTCTGAGGCCGGGCACCGGCCCCTGTACAAAGATGGTCTTAATGACAAGCCCTCCCCACAGGGTCAACCCTCCTGGGAGAACATTCCAATACCACCCCGATCAATGACTTCCAGAGCCTTGCCGCCGCCACGGGCCACGCAGGTGAGCGGATCCTCTGCAATGATGACCGGCAAACCGGTTTCCTCGCTGATCAGCTTGTCCAGACCCCGCAACAGTGCACCGCCACCGGTCAGCACTATACCCCTTTCAGCAATATCTGAGGCCAGTTCAGGGGGCGACTGCTCCAGTGCGCTTTTTACTGTTTGCACGATCTGAGCCAGGGATTCCTGCAGTGCGTCCAGAATTTCCTCACTGTTCAGGGTAAAGGCCCTGGGCACACCCTCTGCCAGGTTACGGCCGCGAACATCAATTTCACGGATATCCAGGCCCTCATAGGCACAGCCGATCTCGTGTTTGATGCGCTCTGCCGTGGAGTCGCCAATCAGGCTGCCATAGTTGCGACGGACATAGGTGACAATGGCTTCATCGAACTTGTCACCACCAACCCGGACAGACTCGGCATAGACAATACCGTTGAGGGAAATAATGGCAATCTCGGTGGTACCGCCGCCAATATCCACGATCATGGAACCGCTGGCCTCTTCCACCGGCAGGCCGGCACCAATGGCTGCCGCCATAGGCTCTTCAATGAGGAATACTTCCCGAGCACCGGCCCCCAGAGCAGATTCCCGGATAGCCTTGCGTTCCACCTGGGTGGATTTACTGGGCACACACACCAGCACTCTCGGGCTGGGAGTAATAAAGCTGTTCTCGTGAACCTTGTGAATAAAATGCTGCAGCATTTTCTCGGTCACCACGAAGTCGGCGATCACACCGTCTTTCATGGGCCGGATCGCGGTAATGTTTCCGGGCGTACGACCCAGCATCCTAATAGCGGGGGTTCCTATGCGAAGACCATTAGGCTTAGTCGGAGGCGCTGGATCATGCGGAACTGTATTGAAGTTACCGACAATGCGGGCGCGGTCAAGGGCCTTTGCAAAATCACGGCCGGGAATCTTTTTATTTCTGAGGTCTATTAGAATGATGTGGTTGTCAGTACCGCCGGTTACAAGTTCGAATCCCTTCTCCAAAAGTTTCTCAGAAAGCCTTTTTGAGTTTTTAAGAATCTGCTCTGCGTAAATAAGGAATTCCTGCGTATCAGCCTCAGCAAGAGCAACTGCAATGGCAGCAATAGTATGCATATGAGGTCCGCCCTGCTGACCGGGCATAATTGCCTTATCAAGCTTAGCAGCATGTTCCTCTTTACAGAGAAGCATACCCCCGCGCGGTCCTCTTAGTGTTTTATGTGTAGTTGTTGAAACTATATCAGCATAGGGCACTGGAGATTTATGAAGTCCAGCAACAACAAGACCGGAGAGATGCGCGATATCGCTGACATGGTATGCCCCCACTTCTTTAGCGATGTCCCCGAAGATTTCGAAATCAATCGCTCTTGGGTATGCTGTAGTCCCGGATACGATAATATCGGGTTTCTCGCGTTTTGCCATATCCCTGATTTCATCATAATCTAGGTAACCGTTATCTTTTACGGAATAGTTTACAGCTTCGAAAAATTTACTTGTAATGCTTACCTTTGAACCATGTGTCAGGTGGCCTCCGGAGCCCAGGGTAAGACCCATTATTTTCTGGCCGGGTTTTATAAGTGTGTTGTAGGCTCCAAGGTTTGCAACCGAACCTGAGTATGGCTGTACATTGGCATGATCAGCCTTGAAAATTTTTGTTGCTCTATGACGGGCTACGTTTTCAACAAGGTCTGTAACCTGCTGCCCCTCATAATATCTTTTGCCGGGGTATCCTTCAGAATACTTATTTGTCAGGCAGCTTCCAGTCGCCATGCGAACAGCCTGTGAAACATAGTTTTCTGATGGAATAAGTCTTAAAACTCCGCTCTGTCTGGCCTCTTCCTGTTTAATCAGTTCAAAAAGCTGTGGATCGTATTTTTCTAATGCTGAGTACATTATATCTCCTGTTATCGAATGTTATATAGGTTATAACTTTTTAAAGAGAAGATTCCAACCCGGAAAACACCAACCCGTTTTCCGGATACTTGTAAGTATTTTTAGTAAAACCGAAATATTTGCAAGTATATTTAAGTATTACATAAGAAAAATGCTGTACTAATAATAGGAAATATTTTTTGTCGAGAATAAGATAAAAATATACTTTTTAGAAAAAAAGCCATTTATTTTATCGTTTTTGTTAATTCGTTATAAACCTCATAAAGAAATGAATCAAGAAATAAAAGACCCTTTTCTGTCAATGAGGCTGAAGGCGAATCCCATGCGCCCCTTGCTTCCCAGGCTTTAGAGGTTTCAGGTATAAAAAGCGATGGATGCTGTCCGAACTTCGCTTTAAAACCTTCCACATCAATACCATCCGTCAGGCGGCATCCCATAAGAAAATGTTCGATCAGGAGATCATTACGACCCAAATTCTCTCTTGTAAAATAGACAGAGTCTGGATTAGCGAAATCAGTTTGAGTATAAAGACTGATATCCTTTGTATTAGTAGTTCTGTAACCCATTTCACCTGAGTACACAGAAGACACAGCGGAGGGACCGATACCGATATAGGAATGCATATTCCAATATCGGATATTATGAAGGCATGAATTACCGGCCGTTGCAAAGTTTGAAATTTCGTAGCGATTAAAAACAGAATCCGTAAGGCGTTTGGTAATTAACTCGATAGCTTCAGCCTGAAGTGATTCATCAGGCTTCGATTTTAATCCGGATTCAATTTGACGCTTAAGAGATGTCTCCTCCTCAACACTCAACTGATAGATAGAAAGATGATCTGGTTTTAATGATAGGGCAAGCTCAACATCCTCCATGTAATCCCTGTTAATCCCTGATATGAGATCTATTGAGAGGCTGTGTTTCCAAAAATCTCTAATCTCTGAAGCATCGGAATAAATATCATGTGAATCATAATGCCTGCCGATATGCCTCAGTGTTTTTTTGTTGAAACTCTGTACACCCAAACTCAAGCGGTTGATTCCGCCATCGCAGGCTGCCTTCATGAAATCTCTGCTGCAACTGCCTATATTGGCTTCTGTTGTAAACTCGCAGGGTTCTTTTTTAAATGGAAAAATAATTCTATCGATTTCTGATAAAAATGATGAAAACAGATCTGGTTGAATAGCAGATGGTGTACCACCACCAATAAAAATTGTTTCAATATCCGGATTATCCATTTCTTCAAGTTTTAATTTCAGTTCGGAAATTATTGAGTTTAAAACCTGTTTCTTAATTTCGTCGTCCTCGACAGACACTGAAAAAAAATCGCAGTAGGCGCATTTTACCCGGCAGAACGGAATGTGAATATATAACGATATCTTCATTGAAGAAGTTTGATATCAGGAGCGTATTCGATTGCAACCTTTGCTTTTATGTTGTCAATAGTCACCGCCCCCCAATAATAGGAGTCGTTTGATATTGAGCGGTTATCGCCGCATAGAAAGTATTCACCTTCGCCCAACTTTATCTCACGCATATTACCGGAGAAGGGAAATTCATTATCTAGACGCTCAGGTCCCGGGTAAGCTGAAATTGAATATTCAACCTGTATTATCTCCTTTTCACTGAAAAAATAGTTCTTCCCTTCTGGTTTGATCATAATAACATAATCTTCCATTTTTATGCTGTCACCCGGTATGCCTACAATCCTTTTGACGCTGCCGCTGTCTATCCTGTTTTCATTTCCGGAGCTGCTCTTCTGAAGAGTAAAGAATCCGCTGAATGACTGCAGAATTTTTCGGTACCATGGAAGCGTCTGATGGTAGGCGGGATTACTGACAACAAGATCGCCGCGCATAGGGCGTCTGATACCCGGAATCCTGAATGATGTAAAGGGAATTTCGGGACCGTAAAAAAGAGGCGAAGCCATTATTACTGCACCTGAGGGAATAGTCGGTTCCATCGAAATGGAATCGACTCTATATGTGATAATGAAAATTGATGTAATAATCTCATAAACCAGAAAAAGCAGAATTATATAACCGATAATTTTCCTTAAGGGGCTTTTATTTTTTTCTGAATACCGAAACCCGGAAGAACGGTTCTTCCAGCTTTTTCTGCTGACGTATGACAATATATGATCCTTATTTTATTTTACGTATCCGGTTAAGGGGCCAGTATATAAAAGATGCCTTTCCCAGAACATTATCAAGATTTACGGGACCAAAGTAACGGCCGTCACGTGAGTTGTCACGGTTATCACCCATTGGAAAAATCCAGCCTTCAGGAATAAACCAGCCTGAATCTGTTTTTCGCCATGCGGCGCCGTACTGGTGCAGATGCGGATTAATCTCATACATTGCCTGGTATCTGTAACCGCTCCAGGAATACATATCAGTATAGGGTGTATTCAGACTATTATATTCATCATTCCAGACCGCATTGGTTTCAATCCCGGCATAATCAGCAGCATCAATAAAGGCGGAAGCCCTGATAGCAGTATAGTTTTCCTTCCCAATCATCCTTTTTGTAACGTAATCTTTGTCTACCAGGGGTTTAAAATCAGATTCTTGAATCCATTCAGTGTAGCCTGCAGGTTTTAGTTCAACCTCCCCGTCTATGAGCCGAATCTGATCGCCGGCATGAGCCATCGAACGTTTTATCAGAAAGTGAGGCTTAGGATCTCCATTCTGGTCGCGGTCAATATCAACCAGGGAGAAGGTAATCATATAGATTAGACGCTGAGCGACATCGAATACCGGTCCTTTGGAAAGATAGGTAGGACTTTCAAAAATTATAATCTCATTACGGTAGGGAATTCGGCCTGTAGATGTTTTAAATTGTCCCGGCACAAGTTCCGGGCCGAAAATCATCTTGTTGACAAATAACCTGTCTTTAATCTGAAGAGTATCCACCATAGAAGGCGTAGGTATCGTATACGCCTGAAAAAGATACTGGTTCAGAAGAAGAACGACTACAGCCGCCCACAAAAAGGCCTCAATCCAGTCTACTACGGGATTTTTCTGTTTTTCTTTTTCTTTTTTTATCCGGCGGCGTCTTTTACGCCATCCTAGAAATTGTTCAGTTTTAAACTGAACATTATCTGAAAAGCTGTTCATCTTAAAACCATATCATGTAATAACAAAAGTTGACAAGGCCGGCATATAAATATAATCTCACTGTATGAGTGATAATGATGAAGTAAAACTTAAACCGTTTCTCGGAATGAAACCGGGAAGTTATCTAATAATTCTATATACAGTAATAATAATCGCAGTTCTTTTTGCCCTGCTTATTCTTCCGGGGATAATAAAACCTGGAACCCTCTATAGTTTTGAATCCGTCCCTGATAACGCTGTTGTCTTTGTAGACGGTAAATATTACGGAGCAACCCCCTGTGAGGTTTTTGTTCCGGCAGGCAGTCATGAGATTGTAATGGAAAAAAAGCATTTCACCACAAGCAGCGATGATGTTGTTACCGGCAGGCGTATTATAGGTTCTTTATTTTCTAAGAGGAAAGAGACATACTCAGCCGAGCTTGCGCTTCTATCACCCGAAGGATTTCTTAAGGACGGATTCACTGAATTTGCCGGATGGGGAATGATTGACACATATTTTGATAACTATCAACCTAAACCGGTTTTAGGACCGCTATTTACCCAGCTGCAGCAGGCCGGATACGCAGATACAAAAAGCATGTCTGCTTTTTTATACAGTGTAATCCCTTTTGTTCATAACGAACTGCTTTATTCGGATTTTCTTGATGCAGTCATAGTCTTTGAAGAAGTAAGCGGCAGGGGACCTGTAAAAAGAAATGAAGATATAACAGCTGATTTTACCGAACTTGTTTTTTTTCAGGATGCGGCGTCATTTATTGAAAATTTGCCATTCTGGTTTTACAGCATACTTAGCGATGAAAACCGGGAATCAAAGCTGAGCTGGTATCCCGCCATGCAGGAAGAATACGGCGCCTTTCTGCGGGACTACAGCAACGATTATCCATCCGCACAGGCGGCTGTAAGCGTAAACGGGAGCAGGTTTGTAATGCTGTCAGGCGGACAGTTTTTAATGGGAGCCGACGGCAGCAGTTTCCCCTATCCTGCCGCGGTTGAGAACTTTTTTATTATGGACAGAGAGGTAAGCAATGAGTTATATGGCCTCTTTCTGCTTGAAAACCCGGAGTGGCAGAAGGCTAATTCAGATAACCTCATTAGTCAAAAGCTGGTGAATCAGGATTACCTTAAGGATTTCGACAGCTCTGAGGGCGATAAGCCCGTTAAATTCGTGTCCTGGTATGCCGCGCAGGCCTTCTGTGAATGGTTTGAAGATAAACTTCCCGCCTATCTTAGTGATTACAGTGTACAATTGCCTGATGAGCACCAGTGGGAATGGGCGGCTTTGACCGAATCCGATGACGGCGGTGTTTTTAATAACAGCTCAGATGACGGACCGCTCTCTGTAGACGGGCGCTACCCTAACAACAGCGGTCTTTATGACTTGCGCGGCAATCTATGGGAATGGTGTGATAACTGGTATGCTCCGGCGTCGCCGCTGATCACATCCAGAAATCCGGTATATAACGAGGCTTTCTACGGCAACTACGATGGCCTTGAGCGCGCGGTGCGCGGCGGCAGCTGGGCAAATGAAGATAGTATTACAGCGTCGACAAGAGGTTCACAGCCTCCTGAATGGTGTACAGAATTCCTTGGATTCAGACCGATACTTGTCCGCGAACAGATAGAAGGAAATTAATGGCTAAGAAAGGCAAAAAAGGTGCTAAAAACGAGTTTACCGAAGAGGGAATAAAAATCCTTTCTGTAAACCGGCAGGCACGGTATAACTACATAGTTGAAGAAAGTCTTGAGTGCGGTATTGAGCTTCAGGGTACCGAGGTTAAATCACTAAGGCTCGGAAAGTTCTCTTTCTCTGATTCCTATGCAATAGTGAAAAACCTGGAGCTTTGGTTGATACAACTACATATAACCCCCTACGATCATGGAAACATCCATAACCACGAACCCGACAGAAACCGCAAGCTTCTTGCTCACAAACAGGAGATTAAACGCCTGTCGCGAAAAATAGATGAAAAAGGAATGGCGCTGGTACCGCTGAAGGTCTACCTTAAAAACTCAAAGATTAAGGTAGAGCTTGGAATCTGCAAGGGTAAAAATGTACAGGATAAGCGGAACACCATCCGCGACCGCGACGAGAGACGCGCTGTCGAACGTGAATTTCGTCAGCGGTTTTAAAGCACGGGCGGGAAGATAAACAGAACAATCACAAACACTGCAAGACTGAAAAGCGTATACAGCATTATAGTATTCGATAGAAACACGTTCTCTTCATTATGGGAGTCAGGCACGTAAATAGGAATAATATACGGCGGCGGCAGAAGGAAGAATGTGAGCCAGGCATAGGGAAACAGTTCCGGCAGATCCGGAATCAGATGATCAACAGCTAAAAATGCAGCGAGTGCCACTGCTCCTGCAACGACAAACCTTACCAGAATAAATTTCAGGCTGCGTCCAATTTCAATATGGTCGAACTTCAGACTGGCACCAAGTACGAGAAGAACTACAGAAATTGTTACTGATGAAACCCACCCTATTGCAGTTACGAATCCACCGCTTATAAAATTCTCTCGTACAGCATTTGCAAGACCGGCTTTATTAAGGATGATGGAAATTACAATCGAAATAATGATCGGGGTTTTTGCGAAAGATATCAGAATATCCTTGAAACTTGTTTTATATTCATCTGAATGAGATTGCAGCAGCGGGAGATAAACAAACCAGATAAAAAACTCATGCCCCACCCCTATCAGAGCAATTACAGGGAGTGCCTTTACACCGAAAATGCCCGAGAAAAGGGCAATTCCTACCATCCCGAACTCGAATCCCGTAAAAAACTCGGCTCCATATATTGAATCTAGAATCGCGGTTTTTTTTAAAATCAAGCCTATCAGGTACAAAACCAGGCAGAAAAAGAAAACGCCTGCTATCAATAAGACATACTTTGATGTCATATCAGCATCTAAAAAAGCAAAAAACAGACTCGCCGGCAGAAATATAGTTACAATCAATGTTTTCAGGGTTTTAATCCCGTCGTCAGAAAGAATGTTTTTTCTCTTAATTATGTAACCGACCAGGATGAGTAAAAATACAGGTATAATTCGTTTAATGAGTTCATTCATGGGCCTATTATAGACCGTATTGCCTTTAAGTGAAAATAGATGTATATTATCTGCACTCATACCGGGGGTGCACTGGTTTCGACTGGCGGATGTTACGGTATAGGCTGCAGGTAGAGCCCTAACTCTTTAAACTGGAACCTAATGTAATTGCTGAAGATAACTTCGAAGCTGATTACGCTTTAGCTGCTTAATTATAGCAGTGCGGGACGCTGGTATGCTGCACCGAAGACTGGCTGCTCCTGTAATAAACCGGTGCTTACCTGTTTATGAGTCCGGGCATAGATGGGGAAATTATTCCGGGATATAGTTTCGGTTGGCCTGTTTTTTCGCCGTTCCGATTCCGAAAAACCTAAGAAGAGACTAAACCTGTAGACGCTTATATTGGGCCCGTTAGGACGGGGGTTCGATTCCCCCCACCTCCAGGACCCGGTCTTTATACGGGATATCTTCCCAAAATTGTAATCCTATATGTTTTTTCAGCAACGTTATTGGTTGCCTGTCCCATGACAGAAAACCGGGGCATCTATTGTCTGAAATACCTGAAATCATCTGGGAACCAGATAGAATTTCTGTTATAATTCAGGATGGTAGAAAGCTTTTTTGAAAAAGGTTTTTGGAATCTAAATTTAGTTGTAACGAGGTTTGAAAATAAAAAATGGCACTATCGGTTACCAGAAAAGAAAACAGATTTTATCCTGATTCAAACCGGGTTATAATCCGGTTTTACATGCCTGGCGGTGAGGAGAGAGCCAGTTTTATCATAAAAAAAGCAATGGCACTTTCTGAAGAAGAAGTTAAAAGTGTATTCAGCGGTGTGCTTCGTGATTACACAAACCGGCATAGAAATATTAAAGATGTTTTGGAAAAACATTTCAATAATATCGTGCATATAATTGAGGAGCTGAATATTGATCCGGAATCCCTCTCGGAACGACGTAGATTATTGATTGGGGCCTATTTTTCTCATGAATATTCTATTGAGTCAGCCGCTTTTTTTAATCCTTCAATTGTCGAGGATCCTGATCAGGATAATCTTGAGGATGGAGAAAGACGGGTTATTGTTAGTTTTCGTGCAACCGGTGAAGGTCATATATCATCCATAGTATTTAGAAGCGGAATAATAAATAAAAATAATGAACTTAAATTTAAGACTCCAAGTTATTTTGTTGAGCAGCCAAAAGAAATCTTAAAATCGCAGTACAGGAAAGATCTATTTACGATAAAGCTTGAAGAAATGAATATTCATAAAGATATTGTAGATCTTGTTATGGAGAAACTTGGCGATAGTTTCACTTATAATGAACTTCAGGATAGCATTCATGAAAGTGTTAAAGATGTAAAGATGTCATTCTCCAAAAAAAATGTTTTAAAGTCTATCATTTGGGTTGCCCGTGCTAATTATGAGATGACATTTTCATTAAATACAGCTGTATCCGAGCGTGTCATCTTTCCAGTATCCGACTCCGAAAAAAATGGGATTGAAGATGCACGCTTTGTTAAATTTATAGATGATGACGGCAGGGTTACCTATTATGCTACATTCACAGCTTATAATGGTTTTACGATTTTACCTAAAATACTTGAGACTGAGGATTTTTATCATTTTAAAATAACGCCTATTCTGGGAAAATACGCGCAAAACAAGGGTATGGCTCTGTTCCCCAAAAAAATAAACGGCAAATATGCGATGATTTCAAGAATTGACGGTTTTCGAAATTATATTATGTATTCTGATGATATACTCAGATGGGAGACGGCAGAAATACTGGAAGAGCCTGAATCTCCATGGGAATTTATACAGATTGGAAACTGTGGTTCTCCTGTTGAAACAGATAAGGGCTGGCTTCTGGTAACCCATGGAGTCGGACCTATGAGGAAGTACTGTCTGGGCATAACATTACTTGATCTTGAAAACCCGTCTAAGGTTCTATGCCAACTTGATGAACCTCTTCTTGTCCCGAATGATGAAGAACGTGAGGGATATGTTCCCAATGTAGTTTATTCCTGCGGTTCAATAATTCATAACAATGAGTTGATAATTCCATATGGATTATCAGATTCTGCATCATCATTTGTCTCGGTGTCACTTGATTTAATATTTGAAAAGATGGCAAGTTTTATAGATTGACAATTTGATCGTATATTTTTATATATGAGTCAATCATCTTTTCCTGTGAGAAATTTTTAACCGCCCAGTCCCTGCACTCGATTCTATTAATTGTATTGACTGCGGTCACAGCATCAGCAGCTTCATTAACTGATTCGACTATAAATCCGGTTTTAGAGTGACGGATTAACTCGGGCATCGAACCTTTATTGAAGGCGATAACAGGTGTTCCGCAAATCATTGCTTCGGCTACACTTAACCCGAACGGCTCCTCAAAATTAATTGGGTGAAGCAGAGCCAGCGCTCCGCCAAGCAGCCTGTTACGTTTTTCCGGTCCGGAGTTTCCAATGAACAAAATGTTTTCATTTAGATAAGGCTCTACCCTTTCTTTAAAATAATTCCGGTCCTGTATAAGTCCGGAGATTATTAATCTCAGCCCTGATTTTTGTGCTATTTGTATTGCCTCATAAGTGCCTTTATCAGGGTGGATTCTACCAAAAAAAAGCAGATAATCTCCTCCCTGGTCGTTGAAGGTGAACTCATCAATCTTAATCCCATTATACACAGTTGCGACATAAGACAGCTCAGGGCTCCTATCGGCATCACTTATCGAAACATACGCATTATTGTCATTGTATTTTTTATAAACCGGCAGGATTTCAGGTGAAGAAAACCCGTGTATTGTTGTGAGCATAGGGGGCTTTATCAATTTTGAATATGTCAGCGGTAAAAAATCAAAATTGTTGTGTATTATGTCAAATTCATCTGAATGCTCCATTAGATTTGCAATATGTAGACATTCCCAGACCTTTGGATCAAGTGTATTGTCCTCGGAGCATGGGTGTCTGCATATTGATTCAAGCCTCCCTGATGTAACAGAATCTTCTGTCGCAAAAAGTGTTACGTCATGCCCGGCGTCTACAAGACCTTCTGCTATATTGGAGGCAACCTGCTCCCACGGTCCGTAGCGCCTTGGTGGTGTTCGCCAGGATATCGGAGATAATACCGCTATCTTCATAAACTAAGTCCCGGAGAGCACTGTAAGTTTTGCAATTAAGTAGGCAAGAGTGCTCTCAGCTCCCTGGTTTCTGTTGACCCCGGTTTTTTTAAGGCCGTCATTGCATCCATGAGTTTGAAAATCATAAATCGGAATACAAAGATCGTTTTCACCTAAAAACCACATGAATGAACTGAACATATTTTTTAAATATAGTTCTTTTTTCGTAACCTCAAATGCTTTGTGATACATTAACACCATAGCCATGGCGTCGATAGGCTGCTGATCGAAGTCTGATTTTTTTCCGTCCTTCTTATACCATCCGTCATTACCGATCAATGAAAGATAACCATCTCTGAAGGTTTTTTGCTCAAGAAAATTCAGTGTTTTCTC
Organism: Candidatus Thalassospirochaeta sargassi; assembly: GCA_028532855.1. GTDB lineage: Bacteria > Spirochaetota > Spirochaetia > UBA9216 > UBA9216 > Thalassospirochaeta > Thalassospirochaeta sargassi. Next base: position 34,490 of record JAQQAL010000052.1, on the reverse strand, counting down.
AGCAATGTCTAGTACTTTCGCGTCTTTGGTTATTTTATAGGAAGAAAAAAGCGCCAGGGGGATTATACCGTTGTCATAAGAAAGCTCAGGTTCAAACCACTGCCACTCATCACTGGAGTGTTTTTCATACATTGCTGTGATTTTATCAGTAAGCTTATTTAATATATCAACCATTCCCTCATCCCATGGAAATCGGCTTATCCAGCTGCATATTCCTACAGTTGTGTTTGCAATGCCTCTCAAAAATTTTAGCTTATTAAAATTTGGATATGCTTTAGCAAACATTTCTTTTGTAAGTTCATAATAGGCGTCGTTCGGCGGAAAGCGTACGAGTTCTCCTAAAGCCCAGATTGTTCTGCCGAATGAATCCTCCGAGCCCTGTTTATCCAGGAACTTTCTTTCAAAACTTAAGAAATTTCTGAATGTACCATCGTTGTTCTGCATGTACTGTATGTAACTCAGGTAAAAAGGCATTAGATCTAATGCTTCAGGGCTTTTCATCTGCTTATAAGCCAGTGTCGTCATTAATAAAGCCCTGGAATTATCATCAAGACAATAACCCTCTTTAAATCTGGGAATGTTGTATTTTGCATGTTGCAGAATTCCCGTGCTGTCAGTCATTCTTTTCACGTGTTCAAGATTAAACTTTGGAAGTAAAAGCTGATTGATGATTGGTTCTTCATTAATATTAGAACCGGAATAAGATTCCACAACATTGGTTATAAGATCAATATACTTCTTACCAATTTCCGGCCATATAGTCTTTCTACCATAAGCATAAGCCTTTTTTCTTAAGCTATTAAGTTCATCTGGATTATCCAGCAGTTCATTTATAATATCTGCAAGTGCATCGGAATCATGGAAATCAAACAACCGGCCTCGACCATCTGCGAGAAGAGATTTTGCATGCCAATACGGAGTTGAAATCACTGCAGCACCTGCACCTACAGCATAAGATAATGTTCCGCTTGTAATTTGAGCTTCTTCAAGGTATGGAGTAATATATATATCGGCTGCTGATAAATAACTCAGCAGTTCATTTGTGCTTACGAATTGGTCATCAAAGTAAACATGTCTTGAGAGATTATTTTTACGGACTAGAAGTTTTAAATAATTTCTATACTCTTCTCCTGATACCTTAGCTACAGAAGGATGTGTTTTCCCAAGGACTATATAAAGGACCTCCGGATGCCGCTCAACAACCATCGGAAGAGCATTTATTACAGTTTCAATCCCCTTATTCCTGCTTAGAAGTCCAAAAGTCAGAAGTGTTTTTTTCTTTTCAACATGGAACTTATGTTTGTTATAATTATTTTGGGTAAAATTAAAATCTGGAACTCCATGTTCAATAACTTCGATATTTTCAAGAGGAATGCTGTATACAGAGTTCAGAATATCAACTGCTATCTGATTCATCACCACAATTTTGTCAGCGCGCCTGCCTATTTCAATAATTATATTTCTCTGATCGTATGAAGGTTCTTTCAGCACAGTATGCATTATTACCACTAACGGTATTTTCAACCTGTTGATGAGCGGTAGAATAAAAACGCCACTGTCTCCTCCATAAATACCGAACTCATGCTGAAGAACGCAAATATCAGAATTGCTGAAATTAATATAATTTACAGCCTCTATGTAATCATTAATATGATTTTTATTGATGACATGAGTAACCTCCTCTGGATATGAGTACTCATGGACCTGTTCATTTAATGCAATGATTCGAACTTCACTTTTAACGTTTTTTTCCAGCGTGTTATTAACAATCGATTCTGAAAAATTCCTTGTAAAGGTTGCTATACCACATTGACGGGGGGGGTAATTCCCGATACACATTATTCTTATATTTTTCATAAATAAAAGATATTCATGATGCTGAAAATTTTCAAGTTTTGCTCTAAAAAATTTTTAGCATTTTAAGATACATTAAATCATTTGCTGTGTTATCCTGCATTCTCTAACAGAGCATTTAAATATCTGTACTTATTCCCACGCTTTAAGAGTTTGGTTATACTATTAATAATGGGACCAAAAAGAAATACATTTATCCTGATACTTTTATTAACTGCACCCTTTATCTTCGCTCAGTCGCTGGAGCTGCCGCTATGCGATGAATCAGAAATAACCGACCATCACTGGTATAAACTGAAATACAATGAGTACTTTGAGCAGGCTGACTGGGCTGCTTATGAGTTAACACGCGAAGAGCTCACAGGTGCTTTCCCGCGGATAGACAGTTTCAAAGTAGATCCCTCTATTGAAACCGGTTCTGCGGAATTATCTGATTACAGAGGGTCCGGGTATGACAGAGGACATCTGGTCCCGGCCGGCGATCTGAAAATTTCAGAAGAGGCAATGGCTGCGTCATTCTATTTGAGCAATATGTCGCCGCAGGTGCCGCAGCTCAATCGCGGGATTTGGCTTGATCTGGAAAATTACGTCAGGACCTGGGCCTGGGATTATGATAGTATCTATGTGATTACAGGTCCAATATTTACTGAGGAAGTATTAAAGACTATCGGCAGAAACAGGGTCGCAGTACCGGACTCTTTTTTCAAGGCTGTGCTTGTATATGGTGATGATATAAAACAAGCTATTGGTTTTATTATCCCTAACGACGATGAGCTCGATGAGATTGAGGAATATATTGTAAATATAAATGATATAGAAAACGTCACAGGTTTAGATTTATTCTATCAGCTCCCGGACAACATTGAAACCTTGCTGGAGACAAGGGTTGATATTTCAAAATGGAACTGGACCGAGTTCAGATTCACCGGTAAGGTAAAGAAGGTTGAAGAAGCGGCGACCCTGCCCCTTTACTGGATAAACACATCTTCAGGTACAAGACATAACAGCAGCTGCGAATACTACGGTAATACAAAAAACGGGTATTATACCAACGAAAAGATCGGAAAAGCATGTAACAGATGCGGTGGCTGATATCAAACCAGCAATGCTGCTATCTCTGATGCGTGACGTTTCTCTTCTTTGTACAGCTTTGTAAGAGCATTTTTAACTGCAGGAACACTAGATTTTGCCGCGCTTATCCGGTAAAAATCAGCCATTGCAGTTTCTCTGTCATAAATATCTTTAAGCAGGCATTCCTCATCCTCACTGCAGGCAAATGCTTCATCAAGCAGTAGGATTTTTTCCAGTTCTTCCGGTTCAGGTTCAGGCTTGAAGTCATTCACTTTCAGTTCAGATACGGATTCAAGATGGTTTTTTTCATCAGCCAGAATGTTATACATAACTTCGATATGCTGTTTATCTTCCAATACTTCAATTGCAGCTTCAAGCATGATTATTTCATTCTCTTCAAAAGCAGATGCAGCCCTAACCACGGTTTGATTAAATATACTGAAGGATGATGTTTCTGAAACAGATTCTTCCTGTTCAGGTATAAGAGCCTCTCTAAGATACAAAACGCCGAATATAATAAAAAGAGCACCCGCGGCGATTTTGATATATTTTATGGGAATATATTTCCCTATAAGTGAACCTGCTGCTACTGCTATAACCGAAGATAAGGAAAGGGCCAGAATAGTTCCGATAAGAACTGAGCCGGGCTGATTACTGCCCGCAGATGCCGCCATTGCTGCAAACTGGGTTTTATCTCCAAGCTCGGCAAGAAAAATAACAAAAAAAGTTGAAAGTATTATTCGTATATCCATAATCAGATTATAATAAAAAAAACAGGAGTATTTCAATGATCGCTTATTGTGTAGAAGTTTATGTTAAAAACGGTTTTGAACAGAATTTTATTGAAGCGTCTGAGGACAATCACAAGGGGACAATTAAAGAACCGGGAAATATCAGATGGGATTTAAGTCGTTCGAGCGATACAGAGGGTTTGTTTTTAATCTACGAAATATACAAGGATATAGATTCCGTAAAGGCTCACAAAGAAACACCGCATTACCTGAAATGGCGGGAATCTGTTGCTCCGTGGATGGAAAAGAGCCGATACGGAAGATTATTTGATCCGGTATATTTCACTGCATAATTAATGAAAAACCGGATCCGCATTTTTATCCATCGGATTTGTTCTGACCGCCATAGAAAATAGATATGGATAACCCTTTTTCAGGTTTTCCATATATTTGAGCCATTCACGGACAAGAAGTTTGAATGTTCTCATGATGTCAATTTCAACATGTTTTAGATCATTTTCCGGTAGATTCGATAAATCAATCCTAGCAATCAGTTCCTCGGTCAAATGAAATACCGCCCAGAGCAGGTCTGTAAAATCTTCATGTTCCAAAAGGTTCGGATTCTCAAGGAGTCTAAGAATGAATGCACGGTTATCGGTTAGGAGAGTTTTTAACGACTGAAGTGATTCAGAATTAAGAATGAGATCTCCTTCTAATTTTTCAACCGCAACCAGGGCTTTCCGGTAATCGTTTTTCTCCCAGCTGTTTTGAATCAAAAGAGCGGAACTTATTTCATTGGCATCATCATCCAGGTTTACTATTTCTTTCAGCAATTCAGAACCGCATTCACTGAAAAACATTCCAATAGCCATATTCATTTTATTAAGCATATGTTTTTTCTGTATGGATTCTATAATCCGGTGAAGAATCAGGCTGACGAAAAGGACTTCAAGCGGAAGAAATGCTAAATCGTGAAGAGTATAAATCATGATATGATGAAAATCATGAAATATCATAAAGTGAATTGCGAATACAGCAAAAGAAGCTATAACCAGTGAAACTGAGAGTAGTATTGTAGATTTTTTATTCATACCCACATAGTATTTACTGCTTCACATGTGGTCAAGCGTAATATACAATAAGGTATGAGTGAAAAAATCTTCAAGCTTACGCCGACTATAGAAACTAGAATAAGAAGAAATCCACTTCTAAACCTTGATACTTTTATTATACCTTCTCCCTATGTCAGGGATTCTGAAATAGAAAAGGATTATGATCACAGTTATATATGGATAGAAGAACGCGAGATTCTCGGTTATATGCAGGTGTACTCAGATGCTGAGCAAAAAACATTTCATATATACAAAATAGTCGTAAGCCCGTTTGGTAGAAGCCGCGGGATTGGAAAAGCGTTTATTCATCATCTTGCTGATATGGTTCCTGTCGATGCTGAGATATACCTTTACCTCTGGGAAAAGCAGCCAGATACCCTCGAGTTTTTTAAAGAACAGGGATTCACCCTCGGAGAATCAATCGTGTACAGGAACCTGGTGTATTATCTTATAACCGGAACAAAAGAGAAGCTGCTGAACAAGCGGGATAAGGAAAAAAAAGATTTACCGGAATCTGCCGAGATTGGAAAGACCAGGCATGATGCCAGGAAGATTGTAAGATTACTCTCGCATATGGTAGATTCTCTTTCCGCGGAAAACTGTGATAAAATCGTTGAAGATATAAACCGTGAGACTACTACCCTGATAAATATGCTGAATTATTTCAGGGATTCAAGAAAGATTATGCATGAGGTAAATCTCAGGGATTTAATCCTCGACCGAATAGTTCCCTTTGTGCAGGCCTCTCATATAAAATGCTGCCTGCAAATTAAGTTGAATACAAAAAATGCAACGGTTCTTGGCTACCATGAAAACATAGGACGGGCTTTGATAAATATAGTTTCTAATTCACTAGATGCGATAGAAGAAAAAGGCATAAAGGGGTTTCTTAAGATATCACTAGCGGAACGTAATGACGAAATAATACTCTCTATCAGGGATAACGGTATCGGTATTTCAGAAGATCTGCTTAAAAAGGATGATAGCGGACGTCCTGAGTTCGTAGGAAAGACCACTAAGCATCGAAAGGCCGGTGAAGGTCTCGGTACAATCCAGATTTACTCAACCTTCGGCTCTGAGAATATCAGTATTCAAAGCAGTTCTAAGGGAACCGGTTGGAAGATTCGGTTTCATCATTCAACAGTGAGAATAGATCAGCGATACATGAAGATGCATAGAAGATTCAGCGAATTTCAGGATCTCTGGGAAGAATTCAACCTTGAGAAAAAGCTTACACGCAACGAAATCATCACTTACATATGGCAGCTTCGTAAAATGGAGATATTCATGTTTGACCTGATACTAATGTTCAGTAATTATAATAATATCAGATCAATATACAGAACAATTCTTGGATTCTTTGAAAATCCCGGCGGCGGAAAAAAACTCAGGGAGTTTATTTACTCTCTTAAATCAGAGCGTGTAATTTTGAACGATTGGCTGTTTAACATATCAAAAGATATTAAGAAGCGAAAAACATATCTGCTTGATACAGTTGGGGATATAGATCTATATACAGGAGCAAGACTGAAAAGTTATGGTCAGGCCTTTGAAAATGTAATTATTTTTACTATGGACCCTGAAACCGGAAATTTCAGAGCTTCCGACAGAAAGCTTGCCGAGCATCTCGACTTCGCGCAATACCTCGGTAAACCAAGAAACGAATTACTTCGAGGTGAGTTTTCCGGAGATATTAATAATGATGAAAAACCTATAGCTCTGGGTGTATGGAGTATCGATTCAGAAGAGGACCTGCTTGAAAAATTGAAACTTATAAGGCAGGCCGCTGTCAAGATGATTGAGATGGGGATACACAGGAAAAAGAGGCTTGCGTTCTATCAGACAACATACCCTAACTACAGAAGGGATATCGACAGTGACAAGTCTACGACCTTCCATGAAATGGCAAACTGTTCCGATGAAGAATTATTGCGTTTTGCAAGAGAAGTTGATGATGAGGAATTTGATTTTCTGATGCAGGTAGATTAAGAATTAAATAAAAAAGGGACCGCAGAAGCAGCCCCTGAATTACAGTTATTGAGTCGGTTCTTAGATGTTCTGACCGGTGATGTATTCATTGAGGTATTTATTTTCCTGCTCAACCGCATCAAGCATTGCTTTAACAGCATCTCCGATAGATATAATACCTACAAGTTTTTCTCCATCCATAATCGGAAGATGTCTGATTCTTGCATCGGTAAAAACCTTCATTGCCTCCTGAAGTGAGGCCTTGGGACTCAGAGTTTTTACCTTGGCACGGGGAGTCATTATTTCATGAACATATTTGACCTCGCCGCATTTATGACAAACATTCAATAAATCTCTTTCACTTAATATACCAGCCATTTTACCGTCTTCTTCAAGTGCTATTACTGCCCCTATATGTTTTTCATTCATTATGACAAGAGCAGTTTCCACAGTATTCTTGGCTTTAACTGTTACTACATCAGCTCCCTTTTTTTTGAGTAAATCTCCAAGGTTCATATCGTCCTCCTGAACTATATAGTATTAAACTTATAGATATTATAAGCCATATTTTATGCAAACGACACTATTTTTTTGCATAATGTGTATGTAAAAGATGATGCGATTTCTCGCCCAATGGTTCTATCAGAAACTCCTCATAAATCTGGGTGATCATAGGATTCATGTGTGATTTCCTTATCGGTTTACCCTCATCCTCAGCGTATATTGCGTTAATCCTTTTCAGCCTGACACTATCATCGGTGAAACGGGGCTGCCCGCCGCCGCCGATGCAGCCGCCGGGGCATGACATCACCTCAACAAAATGGTAACGTCCTGGGTCTTCTTCAAGTCTGCGGAAAACCTCCGCGGCATTGCTAAGACCGTGGGCTACCGCAACCTTGACCTCTACCCCCTCAAGGAAGCTCCATGCCGGTACAGTTCCCTCAATGGTAAGAGATGCCTCTTTAAAGCCTTTAAGCCCGGCAACCGGTGTCAGGTGGAGGTTCTCGAACGGAAGCTCTCTGCCTGTTACAAGCTCATAGACAGTTCTTATTGCGGCCTCCATAACCCCGCCGGTGTTGGCAAAAATATCCGCGGCGCCCGAGGATACCCCCAGGGGGTTGTCCATAACGCCGTCGGGAAGGCTGCGGAAATCAATTCCGGTAGATTTTATCATCTTACCGAGCTCTCGTGTTGTAAGCACATAATCCACATCGGTAAAGCCGCTGTCGGCCATCTCATCGCGGGCGGCTTCATACTTTTTTGCAGTGCAAGGCATGACCGAGACAACGACTATATCAGCAGGATCTATCCCCTGCTTTTGAGCGTAATAGGTTTTTGCAACAGCACCGAACATCTGCTGCGGTGATTTACAACTTGAAATATTGTTTAGATAATCGGGATGAAAATATTCCGCATAGTTAATCCATCCGGGAGAACAGCTGGTAAACATCGGTAGGGCAATATCTTCTCCGTTAACAAGTTTTTTCTTAAGGCGGGTAAGCAGCTCATTACCTTCTTCAATAATTGTAAGATCAGCAGCAAAGTTTGTATCGAAGACTGCATCAAATCCGAGTGACCTTAATGCAGTTATCATTTTACCGGTAACCAGGGTTCCCGGCTCATAATCGAAACATTCACCGAGAGCTGCTCTTATGGCTGGTGCTGTCTGAACAACAACATGTTTCCCGGGGTTGTCTATAGCCTCCCATACATCATCAATGTTTGAACGTTCTATTATTGCTCCTACAGGACATACCGCTGCACACTGACCGCACTGTACGCACTGTACGTCAGCAAGGTCTGAGGTGAAAGCGGGTCCTATTACGGTTTCGAAGCCGCGATTCTGCGGAAAAAGGGCGCCTACAGCCTGTATTTCATTACATGCGGTAATACATCTTCTGCATTTAATACATTTACCTGTATCCCTTATCAGGGCTTTAGTCGTATAGTCGAATCGTGCCTCAGGTTTCTCGCCGGCATATAATGGTTTGGAAATACCTATTGATGATGCAATTTTTTCTAGTTCACAGTCGTTTGATCTATCGCAGAATTGACAATTGCCTTCATGCTCTGATAGTAGCAGATCAACAATGAGCTTTCTTGCTTCACGAACCTTACGTGTATTTGTTTTTACAACCATCCCCCTTGTAACAGGGGTTGCGCATGACGGCATCAGGGATCTAGCGCCCTCAACCTCAACAACGCATATTCTGCAGGCACCAAGAGGCTCGTGTCCCTGAAGGTGACACAACGTGGGAATTGTAACGCCTATTTTGGATGCTGCATCAAGTATTGTAGTTCCGTCTTCTACTGAAATCTCAATTCCGTTAATTGTTAAATCAGTCATTTATTACCTCCCTGGGAATTGCCGGTTTGCCGTAATCGCAGCGCAGACACCTTGCAGACTGTCTCATTGCCACGGCTTCAGACCAGGGCAGTTCAACCTCGTCAAAGTTTGCTCTCCGTTTTTCTGCCGGTATCAGGGGCGATTTTTCTCTGGGGTATGGAACCGGATCAGCATCAGGATCAAAGGCCGTTTCAACCTTTCGTTCTTCCCTCCAGAACGCATGGTCCTCTCCGCTGAGTTTATAATCAATTCCTACCGCTGCCACCTCTCCCGCATGTATAGCCTTAACTACCGATGCAGGCCCTGAACAGTTGTCACCGCCTGCATACAGCCAGTTTATTGAGGTTTTGCCTGTGCTTTTATCGATTTTAATGTAGCCTTTCTCATTAAACTCAAGACCCTCAATGTCATTAAAGATTGATTTATCAATGCCCTGGCCAATAGCAGTTATAATCTGGTCACCCTTCAGTATAAAATATTCCTCATTCTCTTTAACCGCCCTTCTTCGGCCCTGTTTATCAAAGTCGCCCAGGGTCATATGAAGGCATTTTAGTCCTGCAACCTTGCCATCGGCTGATTTCACAACCTCAACCGGCTGGGTTAGATCGACAAGCTTTACACCTTCAACAATTGCCTCTTCTACCTCTTCCTGATAAGCAGGCATCTGGCTTCTCTTTCGACGGTACACAATAGTCACTGATTCAGCACCAAGCCGGATGGCTGTTCTTGCTGCGTCAATAGCTGCGTTTCCTCCGCCGATAACAAGCACATTACGGTTAATTCTGACATTCCCGCGAATATTATAATGCCTGAGGAAGTTAAGCGCGTCGTCAACCCCGTCGGCTTCTTCGCCTGGAATCCCCAGGCTGCTGCCGACCGGTGCTCCCGCCGCAAGAAATATCGCTTCAAATCCATTGTCTCGCAGCTGTTGAATTGATATGTCGCGGCCGAGTACTGTTTCGCAGTTTATTTCAACCCCGATTCGCTCTATCATTCTTATCTCGCGGGCAATTTCTTCTCGCGGCAGTCTGTACGCTGGAATAGCCTGGGTCAGCATGCCGCCAGGCCTGCTCTCGGATTCATAAACAACAGGTTTATAACCCAGCCTCGCTAGAAAATAGGCGCAGGACAACCCAGCCGGCCCGGCGCCTATAACGGCGACCTTTTTTGCTGCGTTTATATTGTTCTCAAGTATCTCCGGTAGCTGAACTACTATTTCCTGTTCGACCAGATAGCGTTTAAGAGCCCTGATCGAAACGGGCTCATCAAGCATTGCCCTGCGGCATTTATCTTCACAGGTGTGAAAACATACCCTGGCACAGATTGCGGCAAACGGATTTTTCTCCCTGTGCAGCTTAAGGGCTTCCGCATAGCGTTTTTCCTTTATCAGAGCTATAAAGCCCGGAATATCGACACCTGCGGGACATGCGCTCTGGCATGGCGCCCGTACAAGACCCGGACAGACCCCGGCTTCACAATGTTTGTGAACGATGTGATCCTCATACTCATGTCTGAAATGCTGTATTGTTGAGAGAACAGGGTTAGGTGCTGTCTGACCAAGGCCGCATAATGAGGTCTGCTTGATTATTGTCCCTAATTTTATCAGTTTATCAATATCCTCTTCCTCACCATAGCCGGTTGTGATTCGTTCAAGTATTTCATGCATACGTTTAATACCGACACGGCAGGGGACGCATTTTCCGCATGATTCTTCAAGAACGAATTCAAGAAAGAATTTGGCGACATCAACCATACATGTGTCTTCGCTCATTACAACCAGTCCGCCGGAACCCATAATGGCGCCGAGCTCCTGCAGAGATTCGAAATCAAGTGAAACACTTAAGTGGCTTTTCGGTATACAGCCGCCCGAGGGGCCGCCTATCTGAGCAGATTTATAAACCTTCCCCTCCTGCATCCCTCCGCCGATCTCAAAAATCAGGTCCCCAAGGCTTGTGCCGATGGGAACTTCAACTAGGCCGACGTTTCTGACATTTCCTGTAAGGGCGAAGATTTTGGTTCCCGGTGAGTTTTCAGTGCCGGTTGTGCGATACCATTCATAGCCGTTAAACATAATCAGAGGGATGTTCGCAAAGGTTTCAACGTTATTCAGCACTGAGGGTTTACCCCAAAGTCCTTTTACTGCCGGAAACGGAGGTCTGGGTCTGGGTTCTCCCCGCCTGCCTTCAATTGAGTTCATGAGTGCTGTTTCTTCGCCGCAGACGAATGCGCCTGAACCCCGAGAGATATTCAGCTTAAAATTAAAGCCGGTTCCCAGGATGTTTTTACCTAGTAATCCGTTTTTTTCACAGTTTGCAATCGCTGTTTCAAGACGGGTGAGGGCCAGCGGGTACTCTGCGCGGCAGTAGATGAACCCCTCATCGGCACCTATCGCGTATGCGCCTATGAGCATCCCTTCGATGACCGAATGTGGGTCGGATTCCAATATAGAGCGGTCCATGAATGCCCCGGGATCCCCCTCGTCGGCGTTACAGAGGATGTATTTTTTATCACTTTGAGAGTTTTTACAGAAAGACCATTTCAGACCAGTTAAGAATCCCCCGCCTCCTCGGCCCCTTAGTCCTGATGATTTTACCTCATCAATTACATCTTCGGGACTGAGTTCTGTTAATGCCCTGGCAAAACCAAAATATCCGTCACGGCCTATATATTCTTCGATACTGTCTGCATTAATAATTCCCTTGTTTCTGAGAACTCGCAATTCCTGCTTTGCAAAAAACGGGAGATCCATGTATTTTGGAATAACCGCATCAGATACAGGATGATGGTACATGCATCTTTCAACCAGGCGATGGTTGATTATATGTTCCTCAAAAATTTCCGGAACATCTTCCGCGTCCATTCCGTTATACAGAACGCCACCTGGATACATAACCATTATCGGGCCGACAGCACAAAAACCGTTACAGCCCGTTCGCACAATTGTTACTTTGTCTTCAAGCCTGTATTTGGCAATTTCTTTTTCCAGAGCGGCAGCTACCTCGGTTGATTTTGACGATTGACAGCTGGTTCCCATGCATAGCGCGATATCGTATCTGCCTGTTTCAGAAATCATCTGATCTAAAATATCTGATGTATCTTCAGTCGAAAGCATACGGAAATCAAGGATCTCTTTCTGACTTTCCCTGATTTTTTCAAGATCTTTAATCTGATTAATCATCAGTATCCTCCTGAACACGATAGCTTTGAAGGATTTCGCCGACTTTCGAGGGTTTCACGCGGCGGTAAATATCATCATTAATCATTATTACCGGAGCGAGGCCGCAGGCACCGAAACATCTACCCACTTTGAGTGAGAAAAGCCTGTCCTCTGTTGTTTCGTCAATATCTATGCCCAGGTTGTTTTTAAGGCTTTCAAGGACCTCTTTCCCACCGCGCACATAGCAGGATGTCCCCAAACATACCCTGATTAAGTATTTTCCTCGTGGGACTATTGAGAAATATTTATAGAAGCTGACAACCCCAGCTACCTCACTGTATGAAATTTTCATAAGTTCACCGGTTCTTTTAAGTGCGGTTTCGGGAAGATATCCGAACAGCTCCTGCAGGGTTTGAAGGATGGGGATAAGAGCCCCTTTTCTGCCGATGAGCTCACCAACTATGATTTCAGTCTGTTTTGTGATTTCTTCGTCTGTAGGTTCCCGGGTAGGAATTTGTGCATCTACCATCTGCATCTCCTATTTTGTATTTGCCCTGGGTAAGGCATTAATCCAAGTAAGGCTGATGCATTAATATACGAGTAAAACTGTAGTAATACCGAATATGATAAAATGAAACATGTAATTTGTCAAAAAAAATATAAAATATTATCGATATAATTTTTATTATATGTTTTAATACATATATGGATTTTCGGGAAATACTTCATAACATACTATTCAGTAAGATCGTATTGGGGACTTTGAATCTGCCTTTCAACCTTATCGGTCTTTTATTAAGGTTTGTCCTTCCGCTTCTTGTTATTTTCTTTGCGTTTAAACTTATAAAACGAGGAATTGCGCTGCTTATAAACAAATCTAAGGCTAAGGATGAAAATAAAACTATAGCCAAAACCTGGGTTAGACGCGGCCTCAATATTATCTATTACATTATAGCTGCAATTCTAGTCTCCAGCTTCCTGGGCGCAGAGACAATGCGTTATCTGGGCATGATCTTTGATGTTCTCAACCAGCCCTTTATCGAATCAGGCGGCACCCGCATAACTATAATTACAATTATACTGACCATACCTGTGTTCTATTTAGGCTCATGGGTTGGTAAAACAGTAAAAAAGATGATTAATCATGATCTTCTTGAACGAATGGGGCTTGATGATTCAAAAAAGTTCAGCGTAACGTCGCTCATTCAGTACGGCGTAATGATTGTCGTTGTTCTGATTGGAATGTCAGTAATAGGTGTTGACTTATCTGCTCTTACCCTGTTATTCGGTGTTCTCGGTATTGGTATTGGTTTTGGTCTTCAATCAATTGTAGCTAATATAATTGCAGGTCTGGTGATTATATTCAGCCGTCCGGTAAAAGAAGGTGATAGGATTATAATAAACGGGATTGAAGGGACTGTTAGTCAGATAAGACTAAATTCTACAAATATCACAACGCTTAAAAATGAGAGCATTATAGTTCCCAATTCTAATTTTGTAGAAAATATTGTTCATAATTATTCGTATGAAGACAGAAAGATTGTAATCAGAAATAATATATCAATCTCATACGATAATGATCCGGAAGAAGCAATTGAAGTATTGGAAAGTATCGCTATTAACACTGATTATGTACTAAATGATCCAGCCCCGAAGGCCCGATTCAAGAATTTCGGTGATTCAGGGCTCGATATAAGCCTGTTTTCCTGGATAAGTGACCTGCAATACAAATATGAAGTTCATGATTTGATTAATCGCCAAATATGGAAGCGTTTCAGGGATGAAAATATCTCGATCCCCTATCCGCATGTTCATGTTATTATGCCTGACAAGCATAAAGAGGATGAAACGATCGAAGATTAGTCTTCTTCGAATATTTCTATCACCTCATCAGCATCGGCAGAAGCAAGTAAGAGTCTGCAGATTGCAGCAGATTTTGTAACCTTTGCGATATCTGAAAGAACTTCTATATGTGCTCCGGCCTGATGCGGCGGTGCCAGGATAAGAAAGAACAGTGATGACTGTTCTCCATCAAGCGCCTCAAAGTCAATACCTCCAGGTGCAATACCAACTGCCATTACCATATCATCTACGGCTTCCGTCCTGGCGTGCGGCACGGCAATTCCACGTTCAAGTCCAGTGCTGCCCAAAAGCTCACGTTTCAGCACATCCTGATAAGCCTGCTCTCTGTTTCTCAGTTTGCCGGAATCATCAATAATATTTATAAGCTCTTCAAGAACAGCGTTTTTGCTGAAGTTTTCAAGCGGCACCTTAATTAATTTTTTATCAAGCAGTTCCAAAAATCCCATAATCCCCCCCTATATGGACTCAAATATTTCCCAGACACTGTCTTCATCCTTAATAATAAGAACGGGACAATTTACAGAACGCATTGCCCTGTCGGTTTCGTTGAAGAACTCATCTCTTCTGCTGCGTATACTCGAAACCCCGCCTAGAATCAGAAGATCATAACCGTTCTCTTTTATTTCAGTTTTAATTTCCCTGTGAATCGTACCCGATTTGCTGACTGTTTTAATTTCAATTTCTTTCTGTTCAGCAAGTTTCTTCACATGGTTCAGATATCGACCCGCATCGTCTTCTAGATCACGATGATACTCAGCTTCTTCCTCCTGTATGAATATTCTTGCTTTCAAAAGATCATTAAGCGCCCTTGTATTGATTACATAAAGAGCGGTAAGTGCAGCTCCGGTCGATTTTGAAAGAGCTATCCCGTACATTGCTGCAGAAATTGATGCTTCCGAGCCGTCTATATAGACTAGAATATTTTTTATAGGTCCTTTCACATTCTCTCCTTCTTTTTCTCAAGCCTTGTTTTAACAAGCTTCATTAATATGAAATTCTCCCGTTCAGCTTCTTCCAGTCTGCTGACGGTAAAGTCAAGTGTTTCCCTAAGATCAGGAATCGCTATCTTTTGAAGTGCGTTGACCTTTCTGATTGTTTTTTTAACCTCAAGTGCAAGTCTCATAATGGAAACCTTCAATTCAGCTAGTCTGCCCATAAGTTCAAGCGATTCCTTAAAACTGTCAAGGGCTTCTTCAACCATGAAACTGGTATCAAGCGGGCTGAAATAAGGCCCCTTATCCTTGAATTCGGTCTCAACAACCGGCAGCTTAACACCCATTACCCTGCGTTCGCGAAGTTTTATCTCATTTTCAACGTTTATAGCACCGGTCAAGTTACCGACTTTCAGTTTTCCCATCTGCATAACAGATAGTCTAAGAGAATCATAGGCATTATCAAGAGAGGCATTAACCCTCGACTCATATTCAACCGCCTGGTCAACAAGGTTCAGTAACTCAATGACTAGAATATTTCGTTTCTGATCAAGAAGCTCATAACCTAATTCAGCGAATTTCAACTCGTCTTTAAGTTTTATGAGGTTAGATCTTGTTGGTGCGACGTTCTGTTTCATCGGTCGTAATACTCATCAATCTCATCTTCGGTAACACGATGCAGCTCCTCTACAGGGAGCTTTGAAAGGGCCTGCCAGCCGATGTCAAGGGTTTCTTCGATTGTTCTATCTTCATGGCTGTCCTGGTGTACAAAAGATTTTTCAAAAAACTCACCGAACTCAATGTATTGATGATCAAGGGGAGTAAGTTCTTCCTCACCGATTACTGATGCGAGGTTTCGCACATCCTTGACGTAGCTGTAGGCAGCAAAAAGCTGATTTGATAAATGAGGGTGATCCTCCCTCGTCATTCCCTCGCCAATTCCGTCTTTCATCAGTCTTGAGAGCGACGGTAGTCCTGCGACCGGTGGGTAAATACCTCGCCCGTTCATTTCCCTCTCAAAAACAATCTGTCCCTCTGTGATATAGCCAGAGAGGTCGGGAACAGGATGGCTGATGTCGTCGTTCGGCATAGTAAGGATAGGCAGCTGGGTAATTGACCCCCCGATGCCTTTCAGCATGCCTGAGCGTTCATATATTTCGGCAAGGTCGGAATAGAGGTATCCCGGGTAGCCCTTTCTTGACGGAATTTCCCCTCTTAATGTGGATATTTCACGCAGTGATTCGCAGTAATTTGTCATGTCGGTCATAATAACAAGTACGTGCATACCCTTGTTAAACGCAAGATGTTCAGCAAGCGTTAGCGCAGTTCGGGGGGTAATGGTACGTTCTATCGAGGGATCGTCAGCCAGGGACAGAAAAAGGGCTACATTGCCGATTACACCGGTTTCTTCAAAGCTGTCTATAAAGTACCGGGCTACATCATGCTTCACCCCCATAGCCGCGAAAACTACAGCAAAGTTGGAATTATCACCGATGATTTTTGCCTGACGTGCAATCTGGGCGGCAAGCTCATTATGCGGCAGGCCGTTACCCGAGAATATCGGGAGTTTCTGCCCACGGATAAGCGTTGTCATGCCGTCGATAATTGAGATGCCGGTTTGGATGAAATCTCTTGGATACTCCCTGGCCGTGGGATTAATAGGCAGTCCATTTACGTTGAGGATATCGTCAGTTGGAGGAGCGGCGCCTCCGTCTATCGGTTTGCCGAGTCCGTTAAAAACCCTGCCGAGCATTGCCTCAGATACGCCTATTGAAAGGGGTTCGCCCATGAAGCGCATTCTTGTATCAGGGAGGGTAAGTCCCGAGGTGCCTTCGAATATCTGTACAACCACTACCTCGTCAGAGGTATCGAGAACAAGACCTGTCCTTATATTGCCTTCTCTGTCGATGCATTCAACGAGTTCGCGGTATCCGACGGGATGGGTTTTTCTGATGTATGCCAGTGGACCCTCAATACGGTCTATGCCTGCGTATTCGCGTCCTGCGAGCAGTTCCCTGCTGATAAGTTCTTCTTTACTCATATATTTTCTCCAGCTGATCCATAGCACGCACAAGACGGGCTTCCAGCTTATCCATGGCCTTCATATCGTCATTTGCGATACTTAGTTTCATTCGGGTAATATCCTGGACAACCTTCATATGCCTGAGTTTCAGAAGTGTTATTCCGTGTCTAATTGCTTCAGTGCCGCGACGGCTGTACAAAAGAATTATCTCCATCATGCGAACCTGTTTTTCCACTGAAGAATAGCGATCTATATCATCGAAAGCGTTCTGTTGTAGAAAGGCATTTTTAAAAAGGGTGCATACCTCAATGATGAACCTCTGGCTGTCCGGAAGCGCGTCGGGGCCTACCAGCTTAACAACCTGCTGAAGTCTAACCTCCTTCTGCAGCAGCTCCATCATTTCTGAGCGGTTCTTAAGCCAGGCTGATCCTGAATGAGTTTCCCACCATCCGGAGACATCGTCAAGGTACTCGCTGTATGAATCAAGCCAGCTGATTGCAGGATAATGTCTGGCATTGGCAAGCTGTCTGTCGAGCCCCCAAAAACAACGGACAAATCGTTTTGTATGCTGGGTTACAGGTTCGGAAAAATCTCCTCCCGGCGGCGAAACTGCACCTATAATCGTAACCGAGCCCTCAGAGCCGTCAAGAACAGTCATGTAGCCCGCGCGCTCATAAAATTCTGCAATCCGGGTCGGCAGATATGCTGGAAAACCTTCTTCTGCCGGCATTTCTTCCATTCGGCCGGCAAGCTCACGCAGGGCCTCGGCCCATCGTGATGTTGAATCGGCCATAATCGCTACATGATAACCCTGATCCCTGTAGTATTCCGCCAGGGTTACTCCGGTATATATACTGGCTTCGCGTGCAGACACAGGCATATTCGAGGTATTGGCAATAAGTATGGTTCTGTCCATAAGCGAGGCGCCGGTTCGGGGGTCTATCAGGTCGGGGAATTCCATCAGAACGTCAGTCATCTCGTTTCCGCGTTCGCCGCAGCCTATATAGACGATTATGTCGGCATCACACCATTTTGCAACCGCATGCTGAGTCATTGTTTTGCCTGTTCCGAATCCACCTGGAATTGCGACTGTACCGCCTTTTGCAAGCGGGAAGAGTGTGTCTATAACCCTCTGCCCTGTCACCAGCGGAAGTTTAAGCGCCTGTCTCTCTTTAACCGGGCGCGGATTGCGTATAGGCCAGCGGTGATAAAACTCCATGTTAAAGGTTCCGTCGCCGGTTTCTATAACTGCGGCTTTCTCGGCTATTGTGTAATCACTTTCAGCGGCCAGTTCTAAAAGTTTTCCAGATTTTCCATATGGAACAAGAACCTTATGTTCAACCCTTTCGGTCTCACGTATTGTTCCGAGCGACTGGCCGGCTTCGACCATACTGCCGGCTTCAAGACCATCGGCTGGAATAAAGTGCCATTTTTTATCCCTGTTGAGTGCCGGTTTGGTAACACCCTTGGCAATAAATTCGCCGCCTGCTTCAAGAAGGTCTTCGAGCGGCCTCTGAATTCCGTCGTAGATGGTGCCAATAAGACCTGGCCCAAGCTCTACCGACAGCGGCATGCCGCTTCCGAATATATTATCTCCCGGCCTGATACCTGTCGTGTCTTCGTAAACCTGGATTACAGCTGTGCTGCCGGCAAGTTTAACAATCTCGCCTACAAGTCTGCCGTAACCTATGCGTACAAGTTCCATCATCATCGCGTCGGTAATATCAGTGGCTTCAATAACCGGCCCGTTAACCCTACTGACCTGTCCGATTATTCTATCTGTCATTCCTGCTGCTCCTTTGCAAGTGCGTTTATGACTATCATCTTGATATCATTATCAAAGCGTCTGAGCCTTGAGGTTATCTGATTGTTGTAGGCTATCCTGCCGTTTGCGGACTCAACAACCACTCCCTGCCCGTTGAGAGGCTGTTTATCTGCCAGGCTTAAAGTAATATGACGGCCGGTCTCTGATTCAACCAGCTTTTCAGCCGCACGCAGGCTGTCTTCATGTAATTCCTCTCGAAAAGAGCATCGTACAACCGGTGAATCGTCATTTACAGCGATAGCTCCTTCGGCTATTAGTTTAACGAGAAAACTCTTATATTTTTCAGTTCCGGTCAACGATGCAATCTTTTCATTGAAGCATGAAATTATATCTTCATGGGCCTTCTCTCTCATATGAAGATTCTGACGCCTCAATTCCGAATCAGCAGTTGATTCCGCACGTTTTTTAAGTTCAGCCAGCTTTTCAGAGAGTTTCAAGTCGGTTTCATATCGAATACGTTTAAGACTTGAATCAAGAGCTTTGAATTTTTCTTCAGCTGTGGATTCAGCCTTTGAGATGATTTTAGCAGCTTCAATTTCTGCCTGCGTGATAATACCTTTTAATAATTTACTGTTTTCTGCCATGGTTAAAGCTTTATTCCTATCGCTTCATTAACAAGCGTCCTCAGATCTTTGCGTTCTTCTTTTAATCCATTGCTCCCTGGAATTTCTACAATCAGGGGGAAAGCGGCTGAAAACAGCAGCTTATCTACTCGGTCACGAATCATGTCGGCAGCCTGTTCGGTTATGATAATAATGCCGTTATTACTGTCTTCCAGAGCTTTGCTGAATGCTGCATCGGTTTGTTCCGCATTATCGACGGCTATACCGAAAACCCCTGCAAGTTCAAAACCGAGAACAGTATCATCATCTCCGATGATAAAATAATTCATTCAGTTTTTTACACCTTTCCGAGTATCATCAAAGCCGTGATGAATCCGAAAACAACAACCCCTTCAGCCAAAGCTACAAAGATAAGTGCCTGAGACGCTATCTCGGGTTTCTCTCCAATTGCGCCCATAGCTGCGGAACCTACGTTAGCGATGGCGATACCAGCACCTAATGCACCGAAACCGAAAGCAATGGAGGCAGCTATCAAACCCCATTTAAGGTTAGCACTGCCAGTTTCTACTACCTCCTGTGTTTCATCCGCATACAGATTATCAGTTCCAATAAATGAAAATATTCCCATCAATGCTACAAGGAATACGATACTTAAGACTACCTTTCGTTTAAACTCTTTTTTGGCTTTCACTCAGCCCTCCTGTTTACGGTTTCTAAGCGAAACCGGATTATATGCTATACCTTTACCGGTAAAATACCTTGAAAAGAACTCATAGTAGTTTAGTCTGAGTGCCTGAATACCGGCCGACAGACCTTCGAGTGCTATTACGAGGATATTTCCTGAAATAAGAATTATTACAGATGCGGCTCCGTTCGTCATGGCGGCGATAGTATCAAAGGCCGTCATTAGGCTTACATGTGCTATACCCAGGCCTGCTACCCTCATAAAAGACAGGGTGTTTGCAAGATATCCAGAAAAAATTTCCAGTATTTCAACTATCCATTCCATGAAAAAATCTACCAGAGAAAATATTCCAAACTGCTTATGATCCCGTTCATGAAGAATAAAATGCAGCGGAGCCTTAAAGAATAAAATAATAACGGGAATACCAAAAAAAATGGTAAGTAAACCGGCATCAGGAAGAACTTTATATCCTGTGCCAACGAAATAGAAGGCGGTGTATACACCGCATCCGTAGAACCAACCGCCGAGAAGACCTGACTTGTCAAGAAAAAGATTGAAATAGTCTTTTTTTCTATACAGGTTAATCCAGTTTATAACTAAACCTGTCCCTATTACGGCGATTCCGAAATAGATGGTTATTTTAAGGATATCGTATACATCAACAATTGAGCTACCGGCTTCTGCGTTTCCTGAAACTACACTGTGATAATTGAACCACACTGCCGGAAATAATTCATTTCCAAAATAAGAACCGAAAAGTATTCCGGCAGCAACCGATGAACCACCGCAGAAAATAAACAGTTTAAATAAATTTTTTACTCCGCTGCCTGCTTTCTTAATAATGCGGCCGCCCAAAATACCTATAAGCATAATTACAAGCCCCTGACCGGCATCACCGAACATCAACCCGAACATAATCATGTAGGCAACAGCTACAAAGGGCGTTGGATCTATGCTTCCATACTCTGGAACTGCATAATTTTCAACTAGCATCCGGAATGGAGAAAAAACTTTTGGCTGTCTGATTTCAACGGGGACATTTTCCCTGGAGAAATTTTCCGCCTCTGACCATTCAATAATACATTCCCCACCTGAAGCGTTCCGAATAGCCTCTTCCGCCCTCAACACCTTGTCGGCAGGCAGCCATCCTGAAAAGAGGCTGGTATTTACAGTATGAGAAAAATTATTCTGTATGCTGCTGTAGAGTTCGTGTAGTCGGAGATTTTTCCACAGACTGTCCAACTCGTCCTTTTTCAGTATTATATGCTCAGCAATCTGTTTGCCGGCGGACTCTATTTCCTGTCTGAGCATTGAATTCTTTTTATTGATTTTATCAATCAGATGATTTGTTTCTTCTTCTCCGTAATGCTGTTCATCAAGTTCAATCCATTGAAATTTATCCAGGATGTTGTTGAGCAGTGACTGATCACGTCTCAGAGAAACAATAAAAAAATTATTGGTTTCGGGGATGTCTGTTCCAAAATGCGGAATAGATGCAAGATTTTTCAGAATATCTGAGAAGTTTCCCCGGGTTGGATGACCTTTGCTGACTATAAGAAATTTCGAATCTTTTGCACTGCCTGAAGTTGTGAAATAATTAGAAATTTCATTGAGTTTAAGATATTCCTGATGAAGGTTCTTCTGTTTATCACGAATTGAAGCAAGTTCGTAATTAAGTTTTGAAATTATTTCTGATGAATAATCAGGTTTATACTCTGTCATATCTCCAATGTTCAGTTCTTCCCTGAAAGGTGTATCAATCCCGGCATTATTATATATAATTTCCAATTTCTTTCTCAACGCTGAAATTTCACTATAAAGACTGCTGTCGCCTGATTTAAGACTGAAGTCATCAGTGTTGAAAAGCTTTGAAATCTCTACAAAATCAAGAAGTCCTATTCGCAGCAGTTCCGAGGTTACTGCATCGATTCTGCTTTCAAGCACTACAGCCGATAAAAGTTTCATCCTGGAGGTAAAAAGGCTCATCTAATCATCTCCTTTATAGTGTCTGATGAAAACTTGTAATTTTTACCGTTGATGACGGAAGAAATAAACCTAAGTTCACGCTCAGATATAAAGAAATATGCGAGTACAACCCCGATGGTAAAGGGATAACCGGTTAAAATCGTTGTAAATTTTCGTTTTCTTGTTTCATCAAGGAGCTGTTCAAACAACCTTGCCTGCGCTGAAAAATTATGTTTATTGGAAATATTTAAAGAGGATAATTCAGGATAACTTTTTTTCAGTATTTCCATTGGGGCAAAACCGGCTCCTTCTTCTTTTGAGATGTTATCCATAAGTTCAATATTTAAACCATGTCCGCCCGGAATAAGTATCGAAGAAAGCTTACTTGTATCCATTTTATAAAAATGCCGGTATCTGATAATCCAGCTGACATTCTGAAGATCAATTTCTGTAGAAATGATTTCATTAAGTGTATCGTTGTCATTCTTTTTTAGTTTATAACTTTCTTCAATAACCATGCGGTAATAAAGTTTATCAAGAAGGATTTCCACATTGAAAAGACTGTCGCCAGTATCTATGACAGCTTCATTGTTGAAAATCTCACTGTAAATTGTTGAGCTGAAGACAGAGATTATATCTTCGTAAGACACAGCGTTTATCAATTCATTCCAGTCTATGTTTTCACGGATTCTTTCTCTTATGATATATGCAGATCTGTAATTTATAGGGCTGTGTCTCAGTTTGCTGCCATACCATAGTCTGAGAACAGATTTTATATTTTCAATTTCTGGTTTTATGGAAAGAACATTAATTAATCCATTCAGGCTGCCGTCTGTATTTTTCATGACCATACTGTAATTTGCGATATGGTTTTTAAACAGTTCGAATTCAAGACTTTGTATATCACCGGTAGTATTCCATTTTTCAGAAGCCTTTGAATATCCATATGATGAGAGAACCTGAACTGCTGCTTCTATACCATCAGCTCCTATAAGTGCAGTTTTGAACTCATCAGTGAGCATAGAACTTATTCTTGCTCTTAGTTTCGCGTTGATAAAACCGTATTCAGAAACTGCTGTTTTCTTCATAACTCAATCAAAAATCGTCTTCATCACACGTTCAAGTACCAAGTAAGCAATTTTATCACAATCTATTTCGAGCCTGGAGTCATAAAATTTGAGCTCTTCTATTCTCTTTTTATATTCAGCCTCTGCTTCCTTGACCGCGTCATTATAACGGATATTCTCTTCTTCTTTGGCTTTGTTCAATTTTTCTGCAATTTCTGCGTCATTTTTTGACATAATGAGAGCTGCTTTCTGCTTTGCATTGTTGATGATTTCAGAGGCTTTCTGTTCTGTTTCCATAATGACTTTTATGGTTTCCCGCATAATTTACAGTAATTTAATTGGAACAACAGCGCAAGCAGAAAATTAGTTTTTTTGCTTTATCATTTTTTTATGCCGGATTATAATGCGGCTATGGAGGCCGCTGATTTTGAATATTTCACCTTTTACTTTATGCACAAATAAAAAACTTATTTTCAAACCAGGAAGTATAGAATATATAGCAACAGAACTGAAGTTTTATGGTGATAACACCGTGATTATAACAGGCGGAAAATCACTTAGTGCCGGTGGCAAACTTGAAAAAATTGAAAAATCCCTGAAAGACTGTGGTATTTCGTTCAGTTTGTTCCAGGTCAGCGATGAACCATCACCAGAATTGATAGATGAGATAACGGAACAACTTCGAGGACGCGCCATTGATTCAATAGCAGCTATTGGCGGTGGAAGTGTAATTGATACCGGTAAGGCTGTAAGCGCCATGCTTAGAGAAGAAGGTAGTATATGCGACTTTCTTGAAGGAATCGGCACCAGAACTACTTCCGGAGATAAGCTCCCGTTTATCGCTGTTCCGACTACAGCAGGTACCGGTTCGGAAGCAACATATAACGCCGTTATCTCCCGCGTTGGTGAGAACGGATTTAAAAAATCTTTGCGCAATCAGAATTATGTTCCAGAAATTGCTATCATAGATCCGGAACTTTATGCTGGAGCGCCTGCATCTGTAGCAGCCTCAAGCGGTATGGATGCTTTAGCACAGCTTATTGAATCATATCTCTCCACCAAATCAACGTTTTATACAGACCTGATGCTTCCCGGAGCGATTGAGGCAGTATTTGAAGCTTTGCCTATCGTAACTGCTGATAAGGATGATGAAGAAATCTGTGATGAGGTATGCTCCGATGCCTGGGAAAAGATGGCTTACGGCGCTTACATTTCCGGCTTAGCTCTCGCAAACTGCGGTTATTGTATAGTTCACGGAATGGCTGGTGCGGTAGGTGGTTTTTACAAGGCTCCGCATGGTGTGATTTGCGGCGCTCTGCTTGCAGAAGGGATGAAACAGACTCTTAACAGGCTTGAGAAGGAAGACCCTGATTCGCCGGCACTTCTGAAAGCGGCAAAACTAGGTCATATATTTGCTAAAAGTGAAGATATGCTGCCTAAGGAAGCAAGAGCCAGATTTATTCAGATGCTAGAATCCCTGACTGAGAGTCTTGGCATACCGAAACTCTCAAAATTCGGGATTAATGAAGACAGCCTGCAGAAAATAGCGGATGCCTCATCAAATAAAAACAGTCCTGCTGTTTTTGAAAAAAATGAGATTATAGAAATTCTAAGAAACCGTCTGTAATCATAATTCAAACAACTCTTATCAAAACTAAAAAAAAATAAAATAATCTCTTGACTTTATGAGCATATGTGCATAACATATAGTCAAGGAGTAAAAATGCCAAGACCGGAAAAGGAAAGATTAGTAAATACACCTCCTCTTTTTAACTCGTTTAAACCAACAGGTTTTGTTAAGAGCGGGCTAAAACAGATTGTCATTTCACTGGATGAATATGAAGCAATCAGACTAGCTGATTATATCGGTTTTGATCATTCTGAGGCTGCTGAGACAATGGGTATTTCCAGGTCAACCTTTACACGATTGATTGAAAAATCTAGAAAAAAACTATCAGCCTTTATGATTGAAGGTGCCGAACTGGTTATCGAGGGTGGAAATGTTCATTTTCAGGACAATATAATTAGATGTCTTGATTGTGAGCATATGTTTAAAACAGGAATAGATAAAACATTTGACGAGTGTCCATCCTGTGGGTCGGCTAACCTTATCGACATGGCTGGAGGATATGGTCACGGCCGCTGCTGTATTAATCCCGCTGGTCACGGAAGAGGCAGACAGGGAAATAATGGAAATGGGAATAGACATGGACGTGGAGGCAGGAATTAAATTATGAAAATAGCTGTTGCAAGCGGAAAAGGTGGAACGGGTAAAACTACCCTTTCTATCAATTTAACGAACTATATATCTGGAATGGAAGATTTTCCAGCTGCAATATTGGCAGATCTCGATGTGGAGGAACCAAATTCCGGGCTATTCATTGATGGAGAAACAATTTTTAAAGAAGAGAAATATAAGTATATTCCTGAATGGGATTCAGAGAAATGTACGAATTGCGGCTTATGCGATAGAGTCTGTAATTTTAATGCACTCCTGAAGATGGGGAAAACCGTAATGGTATTACCGGAGCTTTGTCATAGCTGTTATGCATGTTCAGAACTCTGCCCTGCAGCTGCGCTGCCAATGAAACCCCAGCGGATGGGAGGACTGAAGGAAATTCAAGCCCCTGGTTTCAGATTTATTGAGAGCCGGCTTGATATAGGACAGGAGCAGGCCGTTCCGTTGATAGCTCAGAGTATTGAACATATAGAAAAAAAGTATGAAAACAAAGAGCTGGTTGTCATTGATTCTCCACCTGGCACGTCATGTCCTGTGATTGAAGTTGCCAAGAACAGTGATTTTATTATTCTGGTGACCGAACCCACCCCCTTCGGGTTACATGACCTGAGCCTTGCGGTTGATACGATGAGAGAAATCAATAGAGATTTTGCCGTTGTTATTAACAGATGGGGAATAGGAAACGATGAAGTAGTTAAATATTGCGATGACAATAACATTGAAATAATCGCGAGACTGCCTAATATGCGCAGAATTGCAGAGATTTATTCAGAAGGAAAACTGATTTATCCGGAGGTTCCGGAGTTTAAGGCTGAATTGTACAAGATTGCTGTTTTTCTTAAAAAGAAGTTGGAAGGTACGGTGTAATGAAAGAGATAGTAGTAATTTCCGGAAAAGGCGGAACTGGTAAAACTTCGCTAACATCGTCATTTGCATATATCGGAGGAAAATCTTTGGTTGTAGGAGACTGCGATGTTGATGCAGATGATATGCACCTACTGCTTAAACCGGATTATGCAGAAAAAAAAGAGTTTAAAAGCGGCTTTTATGCTGAGATAGATCAGGAAAAATGTATTGCATGCGGTAAATGCAGGGATATTTGCAGATTTAAAGCGATAGATTTGAAAGATAAAGTTTATTCGATCAATGATTTGAACTGTGAAGGCTGCGGTTACTGTGCCCGCGTTTGCCCTGAGGGTGCAATAGCAATGATTGATGCGTCAGTTGGTCATGTTTTCAAGTCGCAAATAAAAAACGGTGCAACAATGATACACGCAAGGCTGAAACCGGGTGCAGATAATTCCGGCAAGCTTGTAGCCAAGGTTAAACAGGACGCAAAGGCTGCAGCCGAAAAAGAGGGAGTTGAGATAATCCTCATCGACGGATCTCCCGGTATCGGCTGCCCGGTTGTATCTTCGCTGACTGGAGCTGATTATGTCATCCTTGTAACCGAGCCTACCCCGTCAGGTATACATGATTTGAAGAGGGTGTATGAGCTCGTTAAAAAGTTTAAAATCAAGGCAGGACTTGTTGTGAATAAATGGGATCTCAATAAGTCTCTTACTGATGAACTTGAAACGTATGCGAAAAGTGAGGGGATAAACCTAATATCAAAATTGCCGTACAATGAAGATTTTACAAAAGCCATAACGGCTGGAAAGACGGCTGCTGAGTTTTATGAAAGTGAAATCAGCGGATTAATTAAAGAAGCATGGGAAAATGCAAGAAAAGAAATAATCAAGGAGTAATTTATGAAGATTGTACTGACTGCAAAGGGTGAAGACTGGGATGCACAGATTGATCCAAGATTCGGAAGAGCAGATTTTCTGTTCATGTACGATGAAGAGAAAGATGAATTCAAGACTATAGACAACACTGATATTCAGAATGCTGCGCATGGTGCCGGACCTCAGACTGCAAAAAAACTGTTTGAACTTGCACCTGATGTCCTAATCACAGGTAACGGCCCCGGAGGAAATGCCGCGGCAGTTATTGAAAAGGCGAATCTTTCAGTATTCACCGGTGCACAGAATATGACATTGAAGGAAGCATACAGTGCCTATAAAGACGGCAAACTGACTGCTTTTTAGATCAAATTAGAAGCTTTGCCCTATTAAGGGCAGAAAGCTTCCATGGTATAGGAGGTATCATATGCCAATGGGAAACGGAATGGGTCCGAATGGAATGGGCCCGAGAACAGGCAGGGGGTTAGGATACTGTAACGGTTTCGAAGCTCCTGGTGCTTACAGCCGCGGTGGACGCGGTATGGGCTTGGGACGCGGTGTAAACGGCTTTGCCGGAGGCGGTCGCGGCATAGGTAGAAGAGGTTTTGCCGGAATGGGCGGATACGGATATGTAAATAATGTGCCGCCGGTAAACAGCGAAGAGATGCTTCGTGATGAAGCTGAATTTCTGGAGAACAGACTGAAAGCAATTCGCGATCAGCTCGACAGCGGTAAAGATTCCGATTAACAATAATTTTTAATTATTGTTGAACCGAAAGGAGCCCCACGGTTTTAACCGCCCGGCTCCTTTTTCAATTAAAAATTAAAGAGTTCTTTCAATTCATTCTTACTGAATTCATAGGCAGAATTACAATTGTGGCATAGAGTACGAACGGGGAACGGACCGTTTTCATATATTTCTCTCTTATCGTCTTCCT
This sequence comes from Candidatus Thalassospirochaeta sargassi, assembly GCA_028532855.1. Taxonomy (GTDB): domain Bacteria; phylum Spirochaetota; class Spirochaetia; order UBA9216; family UBA9216; genus Thalassospirochaeta; species Thalassospirochaeta sargassi. Next base: position 6,426 of record JAQQAL010000052.1, on the reverse strand, counting down.
TTAATCCTTTAAGATAATTACCGAAAAGTTCATGGTTACAGCTGCATTTAAATTCAATATTACGAACACCAACAACATTAGGGCTGAACTCATTGAATGTATCACTGATAATACCGGATATATCTCTTCCATCGGCAATGCTTAATCCTATTGACGGCATTGATATTATGGCATCCTGAAGTTTGCCGGCAGTTTCATCATTTTCAGATTCAACTGCTTTTCCACCTTCAGCCGGCATTTTTTGAATAAATACTCCGCCGGCACCAAGTACGCTCCCGTCTTTATTGAATTTTACGCTAAGGTTAAATGCAGTCGGCAGGTTTTCCGAGGTTGTATAATAATTCGCTAGGTCTTTTGCTATGCTGCCGTATTCTATCATCACCTGACCGGTAAAAGGCTGTTTACTGTTTTCAAGATATTTGATGACTGAAAGGAACCCAGGCCCGAAAAGCATTGAAAGATTAAAATCTTCCGGAGCCTTTTCAAGTGGAAACGGCTTGTTTTTTAGAAAACCTCGGACATGACCGGATGAATTAACCTCTACATTAATACCGCCAATAGCTCCCCCGCATTCAAAAACAAGCGCTAGCCTGTCATTACCCTTCAGCATAGACGTTAAAAGTCCCGCAGCTATATATGTTTCTCCAAGTGCATAGGTTTCAAGTACACCAGTCTCATGTGCCGTTTGCATTTTTCTTATCATTTCAGTTGCATCAAGTGCTGCACCGCGGTAACTGCCCTGATTCAATAAAAAGATTTTCATATTTGATTCGTTATTGCTCATTATTGCTCCATTTATCGATTGTTTTTCCGTCGTATGATTCAAGCTCTTTTATAAGGGATGCAGGATCATTTTCAACGATAAGACGTTTTAGATGAACATTTTTAATAAATCCGGCTGAAGATGCATTATTCAGGAAGCCCAGAAAGTTTTTATAAAAGTCATTTATATCGAAAACTGATACTGCCTTCGAATGATATCCAAGCTGCTGCCAGGTAAACACTTCAGAGAGCTCTTCAATTGTACCGATGCCGCCCGGAAGAGCTGTAAAAGCGTCTGACATTTCATACATCCGGCTTTTTCTCTCATGCATATCACCTGTAACTATCGTTTCCGTCACCGGCAGATTCTTAACTTTCGTGAATATAAGCTCGGGAATTACGCCGGTAACCTCTCCCCCTGCTTCCAGGACCGCCCCGGCAAGAGCCCCCATCAAACCTACTCCACCGCCGCCGTATACCAGCCGGATTCTGTTCTGACCTAAATAACGGCCGAGCTCAATGGTTTTTTCTCTGTAAACTCGTTCATTTCCGAAACTTGAACCGCAGAAGACACATAGTGAATTTATTCGCATAGGCTAATATAACCATTACAGCTTATTGATTCAACATAAAATAACATGCTAAAAATTACCTCATGAGATATAAATGCCTGATACTGGATCATGACGACACATCCGTCAGCAGCACAGCTGAAATACATTATCCCGCCCACGTTGAGACAATTAAACAAATGAGGCCGCAGCTTGAACCTGTAAGCCTGGAGGATTGGTTTCGTAAAAACTTTGAACCGGGAGTAATGGAATATTTTACTGGGGAGCTTGGGTTCAATGAAGAAGAAATCAAAGTTGAATACGATATATGGCGAAAATTCAATGAAAATGCTAATCCTCATTTCTTTCCCGGCATTACAAGCCTGATTAAAGGTTTTCAGGATGCCGGCGGCATAATTGCGGTCGTCTCTCATTCCGAAGTAGACAACATCAGCCGTCACTACAGGGTTAACGGCGAGGGGGTTCATCCTGATATTATCTTCGGCTGGGATTATGATGAATCTAAAAGGAAGCCGTCGGTGTGGCCTGTTGAGCAGATAAAGTATAAATACGGAATTGAGCCGTCAGATATGATAATGGTTGATGATTTAAAACCCGGTCTTGAAATGGCAAAAAATGCAGGAATAAAGATAATCGGCGCAGGTTGGGGACAGAAGGTTCCTGAAATAGAAAAATATATGAGGGAGCATTGCGATTATTATTTTGCGGAAGTTTCTCAATTAGCTGAATTTATACTTAACTGAGGAATCTTACCATTCTGCCAAAAGCCTTTGTCTAATGTCGAAAAATGAAAAAACCGGCATCTGTAAAAATGCCGGTCTCTATAAATGATTAGTTTTTTTATTCCCACTCGATAGTCGCGGGCGGCTTTGACGATATGTCGTACACAACGCGACCGATTCCTCGGACGGAATTTGTTATAAGTGATGAAATTTCGAGGATGTCTTTAGTATCGAATGGATATACGTCGGCGGTCATGCCGTCGCTGCTTGTTATAGCCCGCAGCGCAAGTACGTTGCCGTATTCACGCAGATCACCGGCAACGCCCACAGAGCGTATAGGGAGCAGTACAGCAAAAGCCTGCCATATCTTGTCGTAGAGGCCGCGGGATTTCAGTTCGTTGATGAAAATCCAGTCAGCTTCCCTGAGAACGTCACATTTTTCAACTGTGATGTCGCCGATAATCCTGACTGCAAGACCCGGCCCCGGAAAGGGATGTCGGCGGATTATTTCTTCGCTGATCCCGACCTTTCTGCCGAGCTCGCGAACCTCATCCTTGTAGAGTTTCCCTAAAGGTTCGATGATCAGTCCCGCATCTCGCTTGGCCTCAACCAGGGGCGAACGTACATTGTGGTGAGATTTTATAACCTGGGCCTTTTTTCCTACACCCTTTCCAGATTCAATCAGATCAGTATAAAGAGTACCCTGGGCAAGCATATAATCACCCTGAAGCCTCTTGTTAATCTCATCTTCCTGAACCTTTATAAAAAGATCACCGATAATCTCACGCTTTTTTTCAGGCTCACTCACGCCTTTAAGTGCAGTGAGAAAACGATCGGATGCGTCTATCAGATAAAGATTCTCAGCACCAAGCTTCTTTAAGCCTGCCTCAACCTCGGCTGATTCGTTTTTACGCATCATACCGGTATCGATATACATAAGATGTACCTTTGACGGGTCAAGAGCCTTAAGCAGAAGGCCGCCTACAACCGTAGAATCAACCCCGCCTGATATAAGCAGAAGAACATCCCTGCCGTCGGCCTGTTTTCTGACAGCTTCCATCTCCTGTTTCAGATAGGTATCCATATCCCAGCCAGTGTCGGCTCCGCAGATACCGGTAACAAAGTTCTTCAAAATGTCAGTGCCGTGTTCGCAGTGTGAGACCTCCGGATGGAACTGTATGCCGTAGGCATTAAATTTCTCATTGTAACCGCAGGCAATATGATGTTCAGATTCAGCAATAAGCCTGAAACCTTCACCCAGGCTGGCGATACTGTCGCCATGGCTCATCCATGAGATAAAACCGTCGGGGATCCCTGCAAACAAAGGTGAATCTTCTTTATAGTTAATTGCGGACCGGCCGTATTCGGTCTTGTCAAGAGCTTTAACCTCTCCGGAATTATCAGCCGTCATCCGCTGAAATCCATAGCAGATTCCCAGCATAGGAAGTCCGGTTTTATATATTGATGGGTGCGGAACCGGCGCGCCTTCCTCATAAACCGAGTATGGTGAGCCGGACAGGATTATTCCCTTTACGTCTTCCAGCAGCCCTGGTGTACATTCGCTTTCGGCTGTCACTATATCGGTGTAAACGCCGAAATCGCGAATTCGCCTTGCTATCAGCTGCGTTGTCTGACTGCCGAAATCAAATACGAGAATTTTATCCATTTTGAAGCTCCTGTCTATTTCCAGAAATCTTTTCGAAGAATTGTCTCTACACGCTTATAGCCTATAGAAACAATATCTACAGAGGTACCGGTGTAGTCTTCAATGAATTTAATATAATCTTTTGCTTCACTGGGAAGATCATCATATTTCCTTACATCTTTAAGGCTCTTATTCCAGCCCTTGAAGGATTTTGTCACAGGAACCGCCTTTTCAAGAATGTCTATGTCTGTCGGGAAATTTTCAACAAGTTCACCGTCGCATTCATAGGCAACACAGGCCTTGAGTTCACTGATTTCATCATAAACATCAAGATGAGTTAATACGAGCGAATCAAGAGAGTTAACCCTGCAGGCATATTTAAGGGCGGGAAGATCCAGATAGCCGCAGCGTCTGGGCCGGCCGGTAGTAACTCCGTATTCTCTGCCTGTTTCCCTTATGTATTGTTCAAGTTCACCATCACGGTTTTCCTGAAACTCACTCGGAAAGGGTCCGTTTCCAACCCGTGTAGAATAGGCCTTGAACACACCCATTACACCGTCGATATCGCGGGGACCGATTCCTCCGCCCATAGCGGCTCCTGCGGCCTGTGAATAACCGGATGAAACAAAGGGATATGTTCCAACGTCAAGATCAAGAAGTACACCCTGAGCTCCCTCAAAAAGTGTTCTCTTACCCTTACTGTCGGCCATGTAGGAAACAAGGTCTATAACCATTTCCTTCATTTTATCCTTATACAAATCAAGGTATTCACGATCTTCTTCCGACAGGGCTGAATAGAGTTTTTCATTGTAAATATCACCCACCCTGATTCCGTCTCTGTGAGCCTTGTGAGCATAGGTGACTCCGATTCCACGACCGGTTGTACCGATGGGGTTTCTTCTGTTTTTATCCAGCTCAATATCCTCTGTCCTGTATCGGGGAAGAACAAGATGCGCTCGATCAGAAATATAAATCCTGTTTTGCCAGTTAATGCCCTGCTCTTCTATTGTTGCAAGTTCTTTAAAAAGAGCCTCAGGATCTATAACCATGCCGGTTCCCAGAACAACCTTTTTATCCGGATAAATTATTCCGGAAGGAACAAGGTGCAGCTTATATGTGACGTCGCCGGCTACTATGGTGTGCCCTGCGTTCGCGCCGCCGGAGAATCTGACTATGTGATCAGCATCCTCCGCTAAAAAATCAACAATTTTTCCCTTGCCTTCATCTCCCCATTGAGCTCCGACAACAACAAGATTCATTTAAAACCCCTTTTAATGGACGAAATTTTTTTGTCGAAGACCTATTGTTCTCCGACAATATATTTTTCTTAAAATATCACTAATTTTTAGAGTAATTAGGCGCTTCCTGAGTGATCATAATGTCATGAGCATGACTTTCTCTCAGACCGGCAGGCGAAATCTTAACAAAATTCTTATATTTACGCAATTCGTTTATGCTGGAACATCCGCAATAGCTCATTCCTTTTTTCAGACCGGTAATAAGCTGATGCAGGAAGGGGCGTAATTCACCCTTATAGGGAACACGGCCTTCAATTCCCTCCGGAACCGGGGCATCACCCTTTTTCATCTGGTAGCGGTCTCCGCTTCCTTCCTTTATTGCTCCGATTGAACCCATTCCGCGGTATTGCTTGAAAATTCTGCCTTCATAGATAATCTCGCTTCCGGGGGCTTCCTTGAGTCCGGCAAACAGGTTGCCTACCATGATCGACGAGGCTCCTGCGGCGATTGCCTTCGGAATATCCCCTGAGAATTTAATACCGCCGTCTGCGATAATAGGAATATCATCCTTTTCGGCTTCTTCTGCACACCATGAAACAGCAGAGAGCTGGGGCACACCAATTCCGGCAACAATTCTTGTAGTACAAATTGAACCGGGGCCTACACCGACTTTGACTGCATCAGAGCCCGCGTCGATAAGCCTTCTGGTCGCTTCTGCAGTTGCTGCGTTACCGCCGATAACGGGCACATTGTATTTTTTCTTTATGGCCGCAACCGCATCAACAACGCTTTTTGCGTCGCCGTGGGCAGTATCCAGTACGACAAAATCAACCTTGCTTTCCATAAGCAGGGGAATACGAATATCGTAGTCCTGCGGCGAGATGGCGGCGCCGACAATAAGACGGCCGTGTTCATCTATGGCCGCGGCAGGATGGTCGTTATGTTTTTCCATATCCTTAACAGTAATAAGTCCCGTGATTTTACCGGATTTGTCAACTACCGGAAGCTTTTCAATCTTGTATTCGTTAAACTTGATTTTAGCCGACTCCGGGGTTGGAATCCCTTCTGCTAGTACCGGGTCTGATGTCATTACGTTCTTTACAAGAAGGCTGTTATCATCACAGAAACGAAGATCGCGGCCGGTTATAATTCCCTTTAAAACACCGTTTTCATCGGTAACCGGAAAGCCTGATACCCCGTATTTCGCTCTCAGGCTTCGCACATCGCCTATCAGCGTGTTTTCCTGCACTGTTACGGGATTTTCTATTATCCAGTTAAGAAAACGCTTTACAGAGGCAACCTGAGAGGCCTGTTCTTCAGGAGAAAGGTTTCTATGAATTACACCTGCACCTCCTTCAAGCGCCAGTGCTATAGCAAGCTCCTCTTCAGTAACAGTATCCATCGCGGCGGAAACAATTGGTGCGTTAAGATAAATATCACTTACGAGCCGGGTTCTGACGTTTGCCGTATGAGGCAGTACATCTGAA
>JAQQAL010000051.1 GCA_028532855.1 Candidatus Thalassospirochaeta sargassi | reverse complement strand
GTAGAATATGATTCAGGTATAATGATTTTGAAACCTATACGAATTGACACTATGTATAAAAAATACAAAGATGTATTTAAGACCCTTGCTGCCTGATTTCATCTTTGCAACAGGGGGGAACAATCACTTTTCAGATCCCAGTATTTTTTATTCCTGATAGGAGGCCCTTATATCAAGCCGGCCGGCGACGGCCTTTGTTGAGTAACCGGTGAGAACCGGCAGCCTGATGTGACGCTCCTGCCGGGTGACAACCCTGAAGCCGTAATGATCATTTGTGTAGGCGGGCTGTTTGCGCCCGGAAGTATATTCTTTTATATATTCGCGGTGCCGGCCAAGACGTTGTTCATGGAATTCTGCAGCCCCCTCTGCCGCAGCCACGGCTTTTTCGGATATAATCGGTTGGAGCATCTGCCCGGTTTCATAACCCTGACAGCCCCGGCCGTTCACCAGGGCCGCGGCAAGGGTGGTACCGGTCCCCATGAAGGGATCAAGAACAGTATCGCCCTGCATTGAGTACATATTAATCAGCCTGTGCGGAAGCTCAAAGGGATAGGCGGCAGTTCTTTCACGCCCGTCCACGTCTGTTGAACCCATCGGCTGTGAAGCACCCTTGAAACTCCATCTGTCCGAAAACCAGCTGTTTCGCTCTTCCCAGAAGAAAGCGCTCCGCCGGCGTCTTTCAGCCTGTTCGCTGTTAAAAACCCGCTTTCCGCCCTTTCTGAAAACAAGGATGTATTCATGTTCTAGGGTTACATAGGCTCCTGAGGGAAGCATGCCGGACCCCATAAATTTAGTCGGTGAATTTGTCGGTTTAAACCAGTGGATTATGGGAAGGCAGTCAAATCCCGTCTTAGTCATTGCCGCGGTGATTCGGGAATGGTTGGGGTATAATTTGAACCTGTCACCCAGTTTACGGGTAGCATCACCAATGTTTATACACGCAAAGCCACCGTTTATAAGCACCCTGAAACACTCATTCCAAACCTTATCAAGAACAGAATGCATGGCTTCAAATGCTTTTGCCCCCTCATCACGCCCGAGCTCTGCAGATGATTCAGAGGACATTTCACCAAAGACCTGATCCCACATGGCAACCATGGGGTACGGGGGTGACGTTACCACGAGCTCTACCGACTTATCATCGAGCTCTTTCATTAAACATGAACTGTTGAAATAAACGCTGCTGTTCATCTGCATTAGCTAAGATTATCAGCTGCGGCCTTAAAAAGCAACTTCATTCATTTTTTCAGCCGGCTTGCTGTTAGCTTCTATCTGTTGTATAAATAAAAATCCGATATGTTTAGACATCGACAATTAAAATTGCTGACCGGGGTACTGGTCTTTACAGCCTTCATGACTTCCGTCCTCTTCGCCTCTCCCGATTTCTGGAGTTCTAAACCGGATAATGAAATACTGAACTACCTGATGTCTGAAATGGATGATGAACAGCTTCTTGCACAGCTGATGCTGCTCGGTTACATGGGCGGCAGTCCTTCAGATGAAATCATGGACTGGATTACGGAAAAAGAGATAGGCGGTGTCAAAATATTCGGCTGGAACGTTGGGACACTGAGTTCACTCGCCGAGAGCGTATCGGTCATGCAGCATGAAAGCCAGAAAACCGAGTTTAAAATCCCGCTGTTCATAGTAACCGATCAGGAAGGGGGATGGGTCCGCCACATTCATTCCGGCACAAGCGAAACATCGGGCAATATGTCACTCGCCGCAAGCAGGCTTCCCGCCGACTCATATAAAACCGGGTACTACATCGGAATGGAACTCAGGGCTCTTGGTATAAATATGAATTTTGCTCCAACAGTCGATGTTTATTCAAACGCTGAAGCTCATGTTATAGGCCCCAGGGCCTTCAGCGATGATCCGCAGCTTACCGCCCTGCTTTCTACCGCCTACTTCAAGGGGATGGATAATGCAGGCATTATCTGTACAGCCAAACACTACCCGGGGCACGGAGACGCCGACAAGGACTCGCATGGAGCACTGCCAATTATAGAAGCCGACATGGAAACCCTCTGGAACCGCGATCTGCTGCCGTACCGCTATCTTGTGAACGAAAATATACCGGCAATAATGAGCGGCCATCTGGCATTTCCCGGGATTACCGGCGATGAAACACCGGCAAGCCTTTCCCCGCTGCTGCTAACAGAGATCCTTCGTAAACAGATTGGCTTTGAAGGCCTTGTCGTAACCGATGATCTGATGATGAACGGGGTCCAGTTACTGCCCATGAATACCGCTGAGATCTGTAAGGCTGCTATAATGGCCGGAAACGATATTATTCTCGTATCGAGGACCCCCGAGATACACGAAAAGGTCTGGGACTACCTGTCCGCTGAACTAAGACTTGATTCTGATTTCAAAACAAGGGTAAGGGAGTCTGCTCTAAGGGTGCTTAAAACAAAGATAAGCTACCTCAGGGATGAAACCTCAGTACCTATGTATCCTTCTCCTGAAGAAACCTCAGTTCTGATACCGGATGAAGAAGGCAGCGCGTTTTTCCTTGATCAGGCATATAGAAGTACAACGGTAATTCGCTCATCGGGTGAAGACGGACTGGTTCCGGAAGGGAAAATCCTCCTGGCCGGACAGCTTGACCGTTTTTTCAGAATCGGCAAACAGGAGTTTCCGGACGCTGATGAGTTCAAGTTCGGATACACCCCATTCTATACATCATCAAAATCAGTTTCGCGAAGGCTTGCAGACAGGGCTGATGACTATGACACAATAATTTACTGCCTTGCGAACCCAAACAGCGCTGAGGTGCTCGAAGCCCTTAAAAATACCAGGGCTGATGTCATTGTGCTGTCGGTTCTTACCCCGGTATATTTAAGACAAATGGACTGGGTAGAGAATGCCGTAGCTGTTTACGGTACATCGGAGGATTCATTTTCAGCAGGCTTTGCAGCCCTTGGCGGCAGGTTGAAACCATCGGGGTCTCTTCCCATTAAATTCTAAGGATAACCAAAGATGTTTTTCAGGACAGAAAAAAAATGGGGGGACTGGATTCGGGCGTCAGCTCGGGATTTTAACGCCCTGTTAGATTTTCTAAGCCCCAGAGCACATTCATCAGTCCCCTTCACCTCAAGGCTTCTAAATACTTCCCGTAAACCCGACAGTACCATGCTGAACCGTAATCCTGTTTTCATAAAAAGGGAATCCGGCAGGGTGTCAGGCGCGCTGATGTTGTCGCCTGAATCAATATTCAGTCCCGTCTTCGGGGAAAACTGCGACATCCGGGATTTGGACGCAATGGCTGCGTCTTCATCATTTTTTAAAAAGAAATATATAACCCTTATGGGAAGCACTGAAGATGTAAAGAGGTTTGAGTCAGTCATTTATAACCGCAGCAGCATGTCTGTAGACTACCACCTGCTTTCAGCCGCATCAAAAGATATATTGAGTATTTCACATGATTACGTGCAGAATAAAGAAGCCTCATCAATGGGGATTCAAATACGCCTGGCTTCAACCGGAGATCTGAACCTGTTAATGCCTCTTCGGAGGGCTTATGAGATAGAAGAGGTTATTCTTAGCCCGGAAAACTTCAATGAGATTTCATGCCGCCGCAGGTTTTCTATGACAATTAAAGAGCATGCAGTCTTTTTTGCCGATTCTGGCGGTCGACCATTGGCTACAAGCTGTATTAACGCGGAAGGAATAGGGTTTATGCAGATTGGAGGCGTGTTCACCCTGCCGGAGCTTAGAAGCAAAGGAATATCGGCCACCCTTATGCAGAGGATAGCCGAACATGCATCCGCGTTAAATAAGGATTTAACTTTATTTGTTAAAAAGGATAATCCGGCGGCATTAAAACTTTATAAAAACTGTGGATTTAAGAAACGGGGAGACTACAGAATTACCTATCTTGAAAGCAGGTAATTGATCACTATTTGGTCCGAATCAGGAAAATTCATACTTGAAAGCTCCGCAATATCTACCCAGCAGATCTGCTGATGCTCGGTTATTTTGAAATCTTCAGTCTCCAGTTCTATTCTATATGCTTTCAGCAGATAATTTTTCTTGCCGTTACTGAAACCGCCCTCGCAGAGCCAGTCGAAAACCTTGATTTCTACATTCAGTTCTTCATCATATTCACGGATTAATGCGTCTTCGGGAGTTTCCCCATCTTCAAGTTTGCCCCCGGGAAACTCCCATTTTTCTCCGATGCTTGTGCCCGGTTTTCTCAGGGCGACAAGGACCTTTCCTTCTTTCTCAGCCACACCGGCTACAGATATATTCATAGGACGAGTATTAGAGAAGAAGAACACGTGGAATAAAAAAATGGATTAAACCGAAAATTACGGCCACAATACCGATAAAAGAACCGTTTCTGGCGAAAAAATCATTGAGCCTTTCGCTGGAACCGTTTTCTGATCTGTCTTTGTAATAATCGAGGGTGAGAGCTATTCCCACAGCTATATTGCAGAGAGCGGGTAAAAGGTCTCCAGCAACAGTAACGTCCATCGAAGACAGAAGCTTGAGAATTCCGACTACGAATGAAAGAATCCCAACAATAATTTTCAGTTTTGTTCTTCCTTCAAAGAAATCTGAAAAGGCTCTGAATCCACTGATTCTTTCAACCATGGTTTCTGAAGCAAGCCCGAATCCGCCGAGAAGATTTAACAAAATTGATAAAAAATAAATTTGTACCATAAATGCCTCTACCTCCATTGATATATATTAAAAGATTATCTCAAACCCTTCCTATGGTCAACTGTATTATTAATAATTAACCTACTCACTTTTGACCCCCGCCGAGAGTGTTCGTTTAACCCCGTTTATTTCCATATCAACAAGGGCTTTTTTCTTTTCATCGTTTTCCGATGGAAATTCCACTCTTAAATGCCTGGGTGTATCAACCGCTGAGGGTAGAAGATCTACCACCTCTTCAGACATATCTGTTCCTTCTATACTTATTTTTGCGGTTACAAGCCCGGCTTCCTGTGGATTATCCTCACGAGCCTCAATCTTGAGACTGATAAGGACCGAACCATCGTATTCATACGCCTTAAGGCTTGCTCTGAAGCCGTCCATACGCGCGGTGCTACGCCCGCCCATTGCAATAGGGGCAAAAATCATTGTAAACAGCACGATTACCGCAATATCTGCAAGGATAATCATATTCCTGCGGTTCATAGAAAAAAACTTCGTCTTCCTGAGCACGCGTCTGGTATCTTCCGAAAGCATTGCTTCGCGTTCTTCCCTGTTATAATGGAAATTAAGGTCGCCCGGTTCGTATGATTCAGGTGTCCTCCCGTTTTTCGAAGCCATCAGCTTATCCTCCCGATATAATCAATCAGCTCGTCAGCAGTGAACCAACGGCGCTGTACCCCACACAACCTTGCAGCATTCAGATGTACTGCGGCACCGAGAACTGCTGCATCAAACAGGTCCATACCTGATGCGGCATAACCTGCGATTATACCACAGAGCAGATCACCGCTGCCGGCTGTTCCAAGCCTCGGGTAGCAGCCGTCGAGCACCGCCGAGCGCCCGTCCGGCGCGGCAATGAAGCTGACTGAGCCTTTTAAAAGCACAACAGCATTGTATTTCTCAGCTGCCGCAGGAACCGCTGCATAAGGATTCTCTAGCGGCTCAATACCTGGAATCAGTCTACGAAACTCACCGGCATGCGAGGTAAGCACCCAGCGGCAGCCAAGATCCATGCTGTCAGGCTCCTGTACGCTCAGGGCTGCAAGCAGAGTCAGCGCGTCGGCGTCGAGAACACCGCGGCTTTCTGTAATAATCCGGCGAAGCTGGGCGGATCGTTTTTCAGTTAGCCCCCAGCCCGGACCCGCAGCTGCCGCCTGATATTTAGACAGGTCGGGCAGATTACTATCACCATCCGGTTCAGGTTTTATCATTACTGCCTTGTGCCTTCCTGCAAGAACCGGATAGGTATCTTCGTCGGCAAAAAGCGATACAAGGCCCGCCGAGCTGCGTAATCCTGCCTCGGCACAGAGCGATGCCGCTCCGCTTGTTCCAGGGCTGCCCGCAAAAACAGCCAGGTGGCCGCGGCTGTTTTTATAATCACCTATTCCTGGTTTCGGGCTAAGTCGCTGAATATCATCCTTATTAATAAGTCGCCAGTCGCGGCCGTCAGGTTCCGCCCCGACTGCATCGGTTAAATCCCCCGGAAAACCGATACGAACCCGCCTGATATCACCGCAGTATTCTCTTGCACTGGGCAGATATAGCGATCTCTTGGGAAGCCCCACAGTATAGGTATAATCGGCTCTAAGCGCGGGGTATTCCGCCCTGAAGGATTCACCCGTTCCGCTCGGCAGATCAATCGCCAGACAGGTTAGCTCAAAACTGTTTATCAGCTTTGTTAATTCAGCCGCAGTCCCCCGCAGCGCTCCGCTAATTCCCGTACCGGATATTCCGTCAAAAACTATATCAGAGTTTGCAAGCAGATTTTTGATAGATGATGAATCAGCGTTGCTTCCGGCATTAAAAATATCTATTCCAAGATTTTTGCAGAGCTTCAGATGAAACTCAAAGGCCTCGCTGCCCTTATCCTTACATATTATGACTGAGACAGGGATGTTGTACTGTGAATAAAGCTGCCGGGCAATGACGAGGGAGTCTCCCCCGTTGTTTCCGCTGCCTGCAGCGCAGACTACTGTTTTTTTGTTGAAATCAATATCGTTTAAAGCAGCTTCAAGAATTCTTATCCCGGCATTTTCCATAAGCAGGAGATTTCCGAATCCTCGTTCTTCTATAGAGATTCTGTCAATTTCTTTCATTCGGAATGAACTTACTATATTCATTCTGAGACTCCTCTACAAACCTGTCGCTTCTCCACCACACCACCTCAGCATCAAAATCGCGGCAGACCAGTGCCGAAAAAATGCCGTCGGGGTTAACATGATAGTTTCTGAAAAAGATGTCCTGATCTGAGAATTCTATCAGGCCCCGGCCCTTTACCGCCCCGTCGGTATCAACTACCGTTAACCGGTAGACACTACCTTCATAAGGGCTTATCAGGAAAAAAGAAGGCCCCCGTGCAATTCCAGCAAACTCGTTTAGATACTCATGTTCCTTCTCTTCAAATATTACAGGCTGGTCAGATTTGACAATATTCCTCGGAAGATCCATATTCAGGTTGTAAGTCTGTTCGTCGAGATCATAACCCAGCATTACCGACTTGTAGAAACTCATCATGCTGGCTTCGTTTTCGGTGTAATAGTCGACCTTTATGTAAACTCGACGCTCCTGAATATCTGGAATTATATTCTCTATCGAAAGGGTTACTGCTTCCTCTTCCATAGGAATCAGATCATTCGTAAAGTCGATACGGTAGAGAGGATCACCCCTGTTTGTAAACCAGAAAACCTTCCAACCCGATGGGTTGCGCGTTACAACGGTAATTTCATCATCTGCATTCGTGTATAGACCATGAATATAGGGGAAGGGAGTTCCCCCCGGTCCTTCCTGTCCAAGATAAGAAACAAACTCACCATTTTCATTAAACCTGAGTATAATCCTGTCGAGCATCACGTCGTCTTCCTGATCGTACTCCTGCCGCTGCTCGCTTATTTTATCATCTATAAGGAGATCTCCGGAAAGTGTATTTACAATTTCCCCGGGATCCTTCAGCGGATACCCATATGCAGCACGTGTAACATCAACTTCGGAGTTGCGGCCCTTACCGAGAATAACAGGTTCAGGGTTGCGTTCTTCATTATAATAAAGGGAAATAAGATCGCCGAAAGACGAGAACTCCATAACCTTCGAGGATTCGCCGTTAGAGATAAAAAAGAATCCGTCTTTCATAAAAATACGGGTTTTGGAAAGGGTGTTCACGCCGTCAAACTGCTGAACAAAAAGCTGGTCTTCCATCTTTCCTATCGGCATGGAAAACAGAAGTTGACGTTCAAGCATCAGCTCTTCTTCCTGGCAGGAAAATAAGGTAAAAAAAATGATAATTGATACAGTTATGATGAAAAATCCTCGGGTAAATCTCATAATCTGATACTACTATCAGTAGGAAACTTAGTCAAATGATAATAAGCAGACAGGCAGGCTGATTTGGTGCACCCCGGGAATTAACATTAAACTTCCATATAAAAGACAAATTATACACTTTATGCTTAATATATATTATATTAAAATTATCAAATCAGGAGAGAAGCTATGCTTAAAAAAATAATTACCTCGGTAGTAGGATCGAAACACGAGCGCGATTTAAAAGAACTGCTGCCGATTCTTCATAAAATCAACGAAAAAGAAACCTGGGCCATGGCGGTAGCTGATGAAGACTTTCCGGCCAAAACTGATGAGTTCAAATCAAGGATAAAATCAGGAGAAACACTCGACAGCCTTCTGCCTGAAGCCTATGCCCTTGCTCGGGAAGCAGCAAGGCGAACATTGGGTGAGCGAGCCTACGATGTGCAGCTTCTTGGAGGTATTGTTCTGCATCAGGGTAAAATCATGGAAATGAAAACCGGTGAGGGAAAGACCCTGTCGAGTGTTTCCGCCGCCTACCTTAACGCACTCTCCGGTAAGGGTGTCCATGTTGTTACAGTCAACGATTACCTCGCCGAACGTGACGCAGAGTGGATGAAACCTGTTTACGCGATGCTGGGACTTACTGTCGGCTCAATCCTTTCAAACATGGATCCTGAAACCCGTAAAAAGTCCTATGCCTGCGATATTACCTATGGTACCAACAATGAATTCGGCTTCGATTATCTTCGTGACAACATGAAATGGGGCGCATCCGACAGAGTTCAGCGACCGCATAATTACTGTATAATAGACGAAATTGACTCAATTCTTATCGATGAGGCAAGAACCCCGCTCATTATCTCGGGAGCAGCAGACGATGATACATCCAAATTCAACCAGGTTAACGCTCTGGTAGGCCGACTCAAAGAATGCAGTAAAGACCCCGAGACGGGAGACTATCCAGAAGAGGAGCTTGAAGGGGATTTCAAGCTTGATGAAAAATCAAAGAAAGTCACATTTACAGAGGAAGGAAACAATACCATAGAACAGATCCTTCTTAAAACAGGTGCTATAAAAGATTCTCTTTACAGTGATGAGAACTTTGAGTATATACACTACTTTACCCAGGCTGTTCGAGCGCATCATCTTTACACAAAGGATGTCGACTATGTTATTGAGGACAGACAGGTACAGATTGTTGATGAGTTCACCGGCCGTATCCTGCACGGCAGACGCTACTCTGACGGACTACACCAGGCTATAGAAGCCAAAGAGGGAATCAAGGTAGCCCGCAGAAACCGCACGCTTGCAACCATCACCTTCCAGAACTACTTCAGGATGTATGAAAAAATCTCAGGAATGACCGGAACAGCGGATACTGAAGCAAAGGAATTCGGAAGCATTTACGGTCTCGATGTTGTCGTAGTGCCGACGAACCGGCCTGTGATGCGATTTGATGATGATGACGTAATCTATTTCAACGAATCATTGAAGCTCAATGCTATCTGCGATGAGATTGCACGGGTACACGAGAAGGGCCAGCCGATACTTGTCGGTACGGTTTCAATTGAAAAATCAGAGAAAATATCGAAACTTCTTGTAAAACGAGGCGTAAGACATGAGGTGCTTAACGCAAAGAATCACTCCAGAGAAGCGATGATTATTGCCGAAGCAGGAGCCGAGGGTTCTGTAACCATTGCTACAAACATGGCCGGCCGAGGTACTGATATTAAACTCGGGGGCAACCCTGAGTTTCGCGCCAGAAAAAAAGTCGGAACCGATGCATCAGACGCCGATTTTAAAAAAGCCTATGCTGTTGAATACGAAAAATGGAAGAAGGACTATGAGAGAGTAAAGGACCTCGGAGGACTTTATATACTTGGAACCGAACGCCATGAATCAAGGCGTATCGACAACCAGCTTCGTGGCCGTTCAGGCCGCCAGGGGGATCCGGGCGAATCACGTTTCTTTCTAAGTCTTGATGATGATCTGATGAGACTGTTTGCCAGAGACAGTCTGCGCTCCATCATGGGCCGTGCCGGTATGGAGGACGGAGAACCGCTCTATCATCCGCTTATCAACAGGGCTATCGAGCGTGCCCAGACAAGGGTTGAAGAGCGCAACTTTGAAATAAGAAAGCACCTGCTTGATTTCGACGATGTACTGAATGAGCAAAGGAAGTTTATCTACGCCCAGCGCGATGATATTACGCAAACCGCGGATCTCACACCCCGTATTATCGACAGTGCCGATGAAATGGCGGAAGAGATGCTTGATCGTTACAGAGAGGAAGGTTCCAAGGACAGCCGTGCAGCATTCAACCAGCTGCTTGAGGACCTTAAGCTTAATTTCTTCTTTGAACCGGAATCAGCGGAAGAGTTTTCAGAACTTCCGTTTGACGGAAAAAAAGAAGCCATTCTCAAATACATCCATGACGATATAAACGGGAAGGTTGCCCTTCTCGGAGCCGAAAACTTCAACCAGTTTATTCGATTTGAGTATCTGAAAAGGATAGATACAAAATGGCAGGAACACCTTGAGCAGCTTGAAGCCCTGCGTGAGGCTGTGTATCTTAGATCATACGCTCAGAAAAACCCTCTGCTTGAGTACAAACTTGAGGGTTTCGATATCTTCGACAGGCTGATTGTTGATATTAAATCCAATATTGCCCAGAAGGTGATAAAGGTAAAAATCAGGAAAACTGATCAACCCATACGCCGACAGGGTCCGGCAACATCAATACAGGAGCGACACTCTGCAATCGGAGCCTTCTCAGCCGGTGGTGCATCAGCGCCAGCTGTAAACGCTGAACGCCCCGAAGCCAGAGGCGGTGCAGGCGTCCAGGTAAAGCGGGCTGCGCCAAAGGTTGGACGAAACGATCCCTGCCCCTGCGGAAGCGGAAAAAAATACAAACACTGTTGTGGAGCGTGAGCGGAACAACAGTGTCCACTGCTGTGGAGCGTGAGCGGAACAACAGTAGAGGTCTTATTAAGATCAAAAAAATCCCGGTGTAAAAACCGGGATTTTCTGTATCCAGACATAATCGTTGATTAGCAATCTACCATAAATAATTCGCAGGATTCACCGGAGAATTGTTCTTGTAAATTGAAAAATGCAGATGCGGCCCGGTGCTTCGGCCGGTGGTGCCCATCTCCCCGACCTTCTCACCCTGCGATACATACTGTCCCTCTCGTACAGTAATCCGGTTCAGGTGCCCGTACAGACTCTGGTAGCCGTTAGGATGTTTAATAATTACATACTTTCCATAACCCGACGGTCTGTCTCCTACATCAGCAACAACTCCGGACATTGTAGCCCCTATTCTGGTACCCATTGCATTGGCAAGGTCAATTCCGTTGTGAAAACGGCGGTTACCGGTAAACGGATCCGCGCGATACCCGAATCCGGAAGATAAACGACCATTTGTCGGATAAATGAAAAGGGTGCCCATCGCCTTCTTGTAGTCGAACTCATTCATTGCAGCGCCTGGAATATAAAGGATCTCTCCGGGCTGCAGTATATCGGTATCTAGGTTGTTGGCATCAAGGATGCTGTTAACTGAAATATTATGGTTCTTTGAGATGGACGAAAGCGAATCTCCGGGTTTAACCTCATAAGGAATCCCGTCATACTGCGGAATTTTCAACTCCATACCAACCTGAAGCCTGCGTACGTCGGTTATCTTGTTGAAGCTTATCAGAGTTCCAATCTTGATATTGTTATTTTTCGAGATCTCAGACAGGGTATCGCCTGATTTGACGGTGTAGCTGACCGGCTCACCGGCGGTAAGAAGCACCGGCTCTATTCCCGCAATCTCACCTGACCCCTGACCATTATAATCCGAAGGAAGACTCTCATACAGAACATGTTCTATATCCACATCATCGTGAAGTGCGAGTCCTTCAAACATTGTCTGGTTTTCAACATAAAGATTTATATAAAATCCAAGAACACCGCCGCAGATAATGGTCGCTACTACTGAAATCAATACAACCTTGTTAACCTCTGAAAGCTTCACGAATATATCTTCTACACGGGCTTTTATCCCGGTCTGAATTCGTGAATGGATTTGCCCTGTTGTTTTAGTCCGCTTTGAAACCTTCTGCCCGGAAGCGGCATCAACAGACTTCCTTCCGGACGGAGATTTTTTGGATAATCTACGCAGCCGCGTTTTCATACCTGAAAAACCACCGCGAAACATAATACTCTTATTATGTTCTTCATATCTGAATCTTCCTGCTGCAGCAATCAGCGATTTACCGCCGCCTGAGCCTGAACTATGAGAGCGCTTCGATATTTTCTGTCTTCCAATTAAATCAGTCATAATACTTACTCTTCATATCGACAAATTCCAACTGACATATTACTATAAGATTGCTAGATTATGTGGAAGTTTCCGGTTATTTTTTGTTTCTTATTACTTATTTCAGTCTCGATTATATTTGACATCAATAGAGTTCAGGGATCCTCGATGGAACCGGAGCTTAATAACGGAAGCCTTATAATCATCAGAAGGAACCTTTTCAACATTAAAAAAACAGCTAAGGATGATATGGTGATTTTTATCAATCCCCTGACCGGAAGACCAAACGTAAAACGCTGCAGCACCGCTAAAGACGGCATGCTCTTTTTAACCGGAGACAATCTTCCGGAATCCACTGATTCACGACATTTCGGCAGCATACCTGCGTCGGAGGTCAGAGGATGGGTATGGAAAAAAATATAAGATATCGTTTTATTTTTTTCAGCGTCCTAACTCTTGCAATAGCTATCATAATTACCTGGAGATATTTTTCACTGATGGTTCTTCAGAACACCCCGATTAGCCATGCAGATGAGGCTGTAGTTGTCGAACGAGGTCCGATACTTGATCGGAACGGAAGAATACTAGCAATTCAGAATCAGCTTGATTCTGTTGAGACCTGGATTCCATATATCGAAAACTTTGACGAGACCGTGGAGCTTCTTTCAACTACACTTAACCTTGATCCTGAAACACTGATGAATGATCTTACAAGCCGAAGGGGAAGCATGTGGATAAAAAGAAAGATTACCCCGACCGAGAGTGCTGCGTTAAATAAACTTAAATCGGAAGGAAAACTTGCCGGAATCTATCTGCGCAAAGAATACGGACGTAATTATCCCAAGCAGAGGCTAGCGTCTCACCTGCTGGGTTACACCGGCACCGATAATATAGGGCTTGACGGCCTTGAATACACTATGAACGACATTTTATCACCTGATCCGGCGTTATCTGATCAAAATGAGCTTTACGGCAATCAGCTTTTTCTGACAATTGACAGCAATATCGAATTTTTTGCTGAAAAATTCGCTGCAGAAGCCCTTACAGAACATAAGGCCGAATCTGTGATGATAGTCGTTATGGATGCTAAAAATGCGGATCTGCTTGCATGTGCCTCCGTTCCTGATTTTGATCCTAACACCTTCTACAATTTCTCCGAGGAACAGAGAAATAACCGTGCATTCGCAATGGCATATGAACCCGGCTCGGTTATGAAGGTATTCAGTATCGCAGCCTTTATTGAACTCGGCGGTATAGGGGTTAATTCACATTTCTATGCAGGCGGTACCTACGAAAACGAGGACATACCTGAAACAATCGGCGACCTTGGTATTTACGGCGATCTGACGCCCGCAGGAATTATAAAATACTCCAGTAATGTCGGCGCAGCGTACGCGTCGGAGACAGTCAGCCGTGATGATTTTTACCAGATGCTGCGCGCCCTCGGATTCGGTAGCCAGACCCAGATGCCTGTACCCGGCGAATCGTCAGGCCTTTTAAGAAGTCCCGATGAATGGTCCGTAAGATCAAAGCCAACAATTGCATTCGGACAGGAAATTCTCGTTTCGGCTGTCCAGATGGCAACAGCTGCAACTGTTTTTTCAAATGACGGAGTTCTTCTTCGTCCGCATATCATAGACCGGATTCTCTCACCTGATGGACAGACGATAGAAAACGTCGGCCGTGAACAGGTTCAGCGTGTTTTCAGCCCGCAGACAGCAAGGGCTATGCTGCTAATGATGGAAACAGCCACCGAAGAAGGCGGTACTGCTCATAGAATGAGAACCGAGGGCCTGAGAATTTCAGCTAAAACCGGAACAAGCCAGGTGATTGATCCCGAGACAGGAACCTATTCTACCGAAAACTTTATAGCATCTGCAATGGCAATTTTCCCTACCGATGATCCTCAGCTGATAATCTATGTTGTAATTCAAAATCCGAAGGGTGATTCCTACTATGGCGGAAGAATAGCCTCGCCTATTGTAAAAAAACTAATCGATGAAACAGTACCCTACCTCGGTATCAGGCGTTCAACCGATAAAGTACTTGAACACAGCGGTAAAATATCGGTCCCGAAGGAATTAAATCTTACAGTCGGTGAAACGCTTCCTGATTTCACTGGAATGCCTAAGAGACGACTTCTGAATTTATTTAATGATGACAGGCTAATTATTAATTTCAGTGGAGACGGATGGGTCGTAAATCAGTCGCCTCCCCCAGGTACAGCTGTGAAAGACGGTCTGGAGATTTTCATTGAGTTCAAATAATTCTGCTGATTTTTATCAGACCAACATAGAAAAAATGCAGCTTCGCTATCCATCGTTCAAGCGTGATATTATCGACAAGTATTCTCCCTCAAACGAATTAACAGTCTCAGAGACTCCTGAAGGCCTCCCTGCGGCTTGTATTGAGGGTCATTGGATACATTCCTCAAGGTATCCCCGAAAAGAGGCTCTGAAGCTCGTAAAAAGCGGTATAAAAAAAAGGACGGGAGTCTGTCTCGTTTACGGATTCGGTCTTGGTTATCACATTGAAGCGATCCTTGAAGTTTTTCCGGAACTGCAGATTCTTATTGCAGAACCGGAACCTGAACTCTTTCTGCGGGCTCTTCAACTCAGGGATTTCTCTACCCTGATTGAATCCAGTCAAACTGGATTCCTGCTCAACACACCCCCTGATGTTCTGACATCTATTCTGAGCCGGTATAAAACAGCAAACTACCAGAGCCTTAAACTGAGGTCCTTATATGACAGGAATTCCGATTACTACCAAAGGCTTGATAATGAGTTCAGCACCTTTATAAGAAAAAAAGAAACAAATCTTAATACCCTCAACCGTTTTGGAAAAACCTGGACCAGGAACCTTTTCAGAAATATAGAAGTGTTCCGTAATGCCGGCGATTCCGGAATATGGTACGGTAATTTCACATTCTCACCCGCCCTGGTAGTCGCCGCTGGGCCCAGCCTTGACGATGTACTACCTGTACTGCCCGAACTAGGCAGGCGCTGTATTATTATATGCGTAGACACCGCTCTTCGGGCTGTGTTGTCTGCCGGTGTAAGTCCGGATTTCATCGTTGTTGTAGACCCACAGTATCTGAACTCAAGGCATATTGATAATATCTTTTTGTCAGAAAAGCTTAAGGGGACAGTTCTCATTTCTGAGAGTTCAACTCATCCGGCAGTATTCCGGAACAACCGGCTGCCCGTTTTCTTCTTTCGATCGGTATTCCCCCTGGGCAAACTTATCGAACGCCATGCCGGCATTGTATCAGAACTCGGCGCAGGCGGCTCCGTTTCAACCACAGCCTGGGACTTTGCACGAAGGCTGGGCTGCCCGCAAATTTACACGACAGGACTCGACCTTGGCTTTCCTGAGAAGCGCACTCACTGCCGAACAAGTCTGGCTTCTTTCTATACCCAGCTGAAATCAACAAGGAAGAACCCTGCTGACAGTATAAACTTTGCTGGACTGATGAATGCTGATCCCTATTTTTTAGACAATAATTCAGGCGGTAAAACCCTTACAGACAACAGGCTTATTATCTACAAATGGTGGTTTGAAGGCCAGATAAAACCAGGTTCAGCTGTTGAAATGTTCAACCTCTCAGCAGACGGCATTAAAATTGAGGGAATGAACTACAGTTCTGTTGAAAATCTGCTCAAAAAATCCGAGATTAGAGCAGAGATTAATACCGTCGCAGCCAACATTCGTGAACAGTCTTCATCGAAATACGGTAACGATAGTTTCAAGGAGATAACACAGCTTATAGCAACAATAATTAAGGAATGCGGCCGGCTTGAATCAATCTGCGGTGAAGCCCTGGAGATTCTGTATCCGCTTAAAAACGCTTCTAATAAAAATGAACTTGAAAATGGATTTAGTAAGCTCTCCACCTGCGATAAAAAAATATCGGATTCGCCGTCAAAAGAACTTACAGGCTTTATTATACAGCCGGTTCTTAATGAGATAATTGATGAGGAAAAGTCCATGTTTGAAAATTCTGAGAAGCTGTATAAGAGCATTCTTGAAGCCTGCAGCTATCACAGGATTCATGCCGAAAGAGCTCTTTTAAGAATTAAGGATTAATAAAAAAAACGGTATGCCTGGACGTTTGCGCATACCGTTAAATATCAATTCGGGTTTGTTTCCCTGAATATATTTTCGGCAACGAAGCCTGAATCTTTAGTAGAATTGAGAATTTTCCGATAATTTTTAAGTTTATTTTCTCAGGCCTTAAGCTTCAAAAACACCGAGAATCCGCTTCCCGGCTTATTCTCGATCTTCATGATTCCGCCCCTGCTTTTGATTCGTTCAGCAGTCAGATCAAGACCCACACCACGGCCCCCGAACTGCTTTGATTCAGCAAGGGTTGTATAACCGGGCTGAATAAGCAGCTCAAAAAGCTGCTCGTCGTTTGTAATAGACCCGTACTTTTCCGAAATTGATGATAAGTCGATACCGGCACCATCGTCACTGACACTTATATTGAAATACCCGTCCAACTCAAAGGCCTTGAGCATAATACTGCCTATTTCACTCTTCTCACCGCGCTGCGACGGCAGTTCGATACCGTGCACTACAGCGTTTCTTACCAGCTGAAGCAGGGGTTCCCTGATGAACTCAGCCAGATCTCTAGGAAGCCTGAGATTTTCAGCTTCAATTTTAAGTTCAGCCCGCTTTCCGGTTTTAATCGCTGTATCCCTGACTGTTCGTTTGAGACCTGAAAAATAATTCACAAATTCAACTGATTTCAGGTTTGCCATCATCGATTCAATACTGTCTGAAATATTCTCAAGGCCTTCAAAATCAATATCTGAGCTGGTTTTTGTATCAGCCCCGACAGCGGATGATAGATCCGTCAATCGTTTTTTTATTTCACTTACATAATTGCTGATAGCATCTATTTCATCAGCCTCAACACTTATCACCCTGTCATGGACAGGTAAAATATGATCATCTTCAGAACTTTTTCGTTCTTCAAGGGAATACTTAACAGGATTATTCTCAAGTTCCTGGCTGTATGAAAGTTCATCAATTACTATATTCTCAAGCTGATCGATGTTTATCTTATCAAGTACATCGTCTTTTTCAAGCAGAGATGTAAGGACAACCGATACCTGGTCTTCATCAGTATTATCGATTTCATCAGGTTGAGGGGAAACCTTAATAACATTTACGGCCTGTTCCAGATTGCTTACAGCGAGATATGCCCTGGGATACTTCATGGTTTCATCACTTGCTATCTTGAAGGTCAGCTGATACAAAGCTTCCCCCCTTGCCATTGCTTCACGGATCAGCATAATCTCATGTCCGGTATACGGTACCTCAATCTCGGATGTAGTTTCAACATCCTCAAGTCCTTCGATTCCTTCGAGTCCTTCATCAAGTATTTCTTCAGGTTCAGTATCTTCTTCATCCTGAAGAAGCATTTCAATTGCAAGTGAACCGATTTTGTCTATAGACTCAAAGCAGAATTCAATCAATGCCGGATCAACCTCTACAGGAAGTCCAACATTTCTAAGAGGTTCTATTGCCGACTCCATATTATGCGCGACTTCGGTTATGTCTTCGAGGTCGAGGTAGGCTGCTTCAGATTTTATTGAATGAATACTTCTGAAAATATCATTTATTTCATTTACAGAATAGCCTTCATTTTCAAGTTTTATCAGACTTTCGTTAATCCGGTTTATAAACTTTTTAGCGTCCTGTTCGAAAGTGCTGTACAATTTATTCTCGGTCATATGAGTCCTGTCCGCCGCTTACCTGAGTGTATAATGAAATAATAAGCTCAACTTCACCCCTGTTAATTCCAACATTTGCGGCAATAATTGTAGGATCAATCCCGTTTCTGTATAGGGATATAATCTGTTCTTTCATATCTTTACTGTCAGTGTCATTTTTTTCTGGAACCTTCAAAGGGGTCACCATTCCTGACATTGTATTCAGTTTATTAAGATGATTATATGTCAATTCTGCGGGAGAATCTTCTTCACTCTTTTCAGGGATATCAAGATTAAGCTGTTCGCCTGTCGACATATTTTCAATAGGCGCTACTGGTGTCTTCAGCTGCTTCGCCTGCTTCTTTTCCGTCTCCGCAACATCAATCTTTTTCAGCAGGGTAATTCTTTTTTCAGCAATTGAAATTATATCTTCAAGCTCTTTTATCTTGTCTTCAATAACAAGTATATTTCTTTCTGTTGCCTGATTAATTTCCGAAAGAATAATATCAAGATCACCTGCAAGTGATTCGGTAATTCTGCCGGGTTCTGTAAGCCTGTCGAGTCGTTTCCTGAGTAAAATATACATTACAGCAAGAATGAGTAAAGTTAAAAGAAAAGATACAATATTAAGAATCATATAAAATTAACCGGAAATATCGATATTATGCCCGATATCAGGATCTTCAAAATAGTTTTTTTCAACTTTTTCTTCTTCCTTTTCTTCAGGTTTTTCCTGCTCTTTTCCGGATTTTCCCTCCCTCTTATTCTGTTCGTCTTCGTTTATCTTCTCAGTACCTGTTTCAACGTCTTTTGTTTCACCAACCTTATGGTCTTTTTCGTCGGCCGCTCTGGCTGATTCCTCGGCCTGTTTGTCCTGCTGTGCAATTTCAGCACCGCGTTCAGATGCCTGCTGCTGTCCGACAATCTTGAGATTACTGTAAAGGGTCTGTAAATCCAGCGGTGATACCGACATTAGCCTTTTTTCGTCAAATCTTCATCAAGCGGCTCATAGGTTATAGCTTTGACGTCTCCTTCTTCATTGACAAAGGTTACACTCGCGAAATCATTTCTAACTCTTAGCGGCGCATCCTTTATCATCATTCTGACACCCGGAAAAACCTTTGAAGCAGCTGAAATTTTACCTACATACTTTAAAGATGAAAGATACTCTTTAATTGACTTGATTTCATCCTCAAGCCTCAACATCTCATTATGTATTTCAAGTTTCTGCTCCTTGAGTTCTTCAAGGTACCTCTCTTTATCATCGGGAAGTTTCTTCTTTTTCTTCTTGAAATTCTCAAGCGTCATTATATTTCTTTCTATATCATCAATTTCGCTTGTCTGACTTCCCAATTCCTGTTCAAGCTTCTGCAGTTTCTCTTTACTTCGCGGATCCCATCCTACTTCCAGAATAGTTTCCGAGCCTGAAACCGAGCCGAGTGTTTTTGCGTGTATTTCTTCTGTTGCACGCAAACGTCCGCCTACTATCGTGGCTCGCTTCCCCATACATGCTATCAGCCTGTTCGAAACAACATTTGAATTGATTATTCCGTCAGTAGCTATAACGGCATCTTCACAGTCGACGTTTGCATTTTCAATAAACTTTGACCAGACAGTTTTGCCGGCTCGAACCTTACCCTCGGTCTTTCCGTTTATACCCTGATGGACTATAACATCACCCTCAGCATCAAGCTCCGACTTACCGACATTACCCATAACCTCAATATTACCGGATGCTTTTACCTTAAATCCGTCTTCAACACTTCCTTTAACCATGACAGAACCCAGGAAAATTATATTACCACCGGATTTAAGGTTAACATCACCGTTAACAAGATATACCGGCTCAACAGACAGTTTCCCGCCGCCTACAAGCATAACCTGACCATTAATCTCTGCAATAGCAGTAATACCGTCGTCAGAAAGTTTTACATTTTTACCGATATTGAAATCAACATCGTTTCCGGGCTTGGCAGGAAGCAGCTTTCCGGTAACTGTACGCCCGGGTTTCCCTTCTTCTAGGGGAACCTTTCTAGCCAGAATCTGTCCTTCAACAACATTCTGAATTTGGTTTATTTCTTTAAAATCAACCTTTCCCCTTTTCTCTTTCAGACTGATCTGCGTTTCGTCCTTCGAAAAGTTGTAAATTATCTTAGCGTCGTTGCCATTCACAGGCTTAGAGCCTTCGGCAACAACGACCGGCTGATCAAAAACCGGATGATCTTCGAAATCTGCCACTTCATCTTCCATTATTCCATGGATTATACCGTTTGCTTTGAGCAGACCGATTATACTGTCAGCAGTTATATCAGCGCCTCCCGGTCCCGGCTCTTTTACAACAATATTTGCTTTCATATCAAGATCTGTGATGTCCACCGTCATCAGGGCGTCATTCATCGGATTATATGCGTAATCACCTATCCTCACCTTCTCGCCGTCTGCATTTTTTACAACCTTGGCCATCAGATGTTTGTCAAAATCTATGATGCCCCGGGCTCTCAGCTTCATTGCGGCTTCGCGCTCGGTTACCTTTTTCCCATTACCGACTGGGGCATAAACCTTTAGAAAAACCCCGTCCTGCCGCAGCTGTATGATAACCTCGCCATCACGATCCTTCTGGATATCATTCATCATATCTTCGCCGCCGAAGTCGAGATCAAACGAATCATCTCCAAAGGCAGATGATTTTTCAGTGACTAGCTCATAGGCAATCAGCATGCAGTTTTTTTTCCCGAATCCGAGAACCCCGGATGAAGGGCTTTCAAGAACCTCATATTCTATCTTTTTCAGGGGAATGTTAAGTTCAATTGATGCCTGTTCAAGCGCTTCGTCTATGCTGGCGCCGGATACCTGGACACTTCGCCTGGAACGATCATCCTGAGCCTGTTTGCGCATAAACTCTCTTAAATCAGACAGCTGTGCCATACCTATAAAATACCTTTCTTCAGATTTGTAAGCTTTGCCCTCAGGCGCATAATGGCCTTGGTATGCAGCTGTGAAACCCTTGATTCTGTTACTTCAAGAACCTTGCCTATCTCCTTCAGGGTAAGGTCTTCGTAATAATATAGGACAAGCACCTTTTTCTCTTTTTCTGGCAGCTCATTTATAGCTTCAATTATTACTCTCTTTATTTCATCTTTCTCTACGATAATATCGGGGTTCAGCCCCTGCGGAGATTCTATACTGTCTACAATTGAGACCTTGTCGTTATCTTCACCGGTATACCAGACATCATTAAGCGAAAGAATTGATGTTCCGCTGATTTTAATAATAGTTTTCTGGTAATCCTTCATATTCATGCCCATTTCATTGGCAATTTCATTATCGCTAACTGATCTGCCCAATGATGCCTCAAGCCTGTGTACTGCATCCTCAACCTCACGGGTTTTCTGTCTTACCGATCTCGGGACCCAGTCGATTGATCTGAGCTCATCAAAAATTGCACCTCTTATCCTTGTCACTGCATATGTTTTAAATTTAACATGTTTATCCGGATCAAATTTTTCAATTGCATCAAACAATCCAAAAACACCGTAACCGACCAGGTCGTCAAATTCAATATTATGAGGCATTCCAACCGCGACCTTTCCGGCCACATATTTAACAAGCGGAGCATACTGCTTAACAAAGGCATCCCTGATGGCGGGATCTCTGGACTTGCTATACATTGCCCATAATTCTTCTTCCGTCTTGTTCTGGAGCTGTTTTACATCCATCTATTAACCTTCCTGGTCTTTTTTTAAAACTGTCTTAACAGCTTTGACTATTTCCTGAGTTTCATGCATATCACCGAGAATCTCGGCTGAGCCTGAACCGCCCATTCCATCTATGCTGCTCAACCCTTCACTGTTTCCGGCTAAGTCTGTCGGGGTAAAGCTGTCTGAAAAAACCCCTATATCAGGCATATCGCCATCATCACCAGCAGTGTCAGGAGCGGCAGGTACAGGCCCTGCCTCTGATTCTGCATCTTCAACCGGTACAGCAGCTTCAACTTCCTCAAGTTCTTCCGGTTCTGAAGCTCCTGAAGGTTCTGCGTACTGAACAGAATCACCCAGTGAATCTCCTGCAGCCCCGAGTTCTTCAATTCCCTCGACCGCTTCAGCTTCATCGTCTTCAATAGTAATATCAAGCCTGCTTCCGTTAGCCGCAACGGACTCATCCCTTTCGCTATCTTCTATTATAGCAGATGATTCCTGATTTTCATCCAAATCATCATCCCCTGTATTAAACAGTTCGGGAATGAAGGATTCAAGCAGCTTCATAATCAATAATGCCATGCAGGCAAATACAAGGGCGAATATCAGAGCCCTGATAATTATTATTCCAAAACCAACCCGGCCTATCAAACCTGTAATTATAGAAAGGAGAAAGCCGAATATTGCAAATCCGGCGGAAATCTGTTTCCAATTATCTATTTTTTCACTAAACATTTTATTCAGCTTATTTCAAAATACTTTCACAGTCAAGGATGGCCAGCAAGGCAAATTACATCCCGCCGAAAAGCTTCTTAAGAAACCTGGAGACGCCTCCTCCCTCTTTATATTCAACCTTTTCAAGCCTGCCGGCAATATGCTTCAGGCAGATTGCCGCCTTACATCCCGGTTCAGCTACCATAAAAGGCCTCTGTTTGATCACAGAAGCAGAAACAGACGGATCATCATAAACATAGCCTAGATAATCAACCTTCAGATTCAAAAACTGTCCAGCTATACTTATTACCCGTTCTGAGACCTTCTTGCCTTCAGTTACGCTTTTAACCCTGTTCACTACGAGCTTCAGAGAAAGATTCATGTTATCAATCTCTGTAGCTATGATTTTTATTATTCCGTAGGCATCTGTAATAGCCGTGGGCTCAGGCGTTGTAACAATTATCACATCATCAGCAGCAGCAATAAACGAAAGAACATTGTTGGAAACTCCTGCGCTTGTATCAATGATTATGACATCGGCCGAAGAAAGTTCAGACATCTCTTTTATAAAACCCGTACGTTCTTCATCGGACAGGTTCGCGATTTTAGAAAATCCTGATGCTCCGGCAACAATCTGAATACCGTAATTAGTATTTAAAAGGATATCACGCATTGTTTTCTGCTTTCTGATAACGTGATAAAGATTATATTTCGGAATAATACCCAGGGCTACATTTACGTTAGCCAGCCCTAGATCCGCATCAAGGACAATAACCTTTTTACCCAGCTGAGCGTAGGCGATTGCAAGATTAATGGAAATATTTGTTTTTCCAACACCACCCTTACCGCTTGAGACCGCTATAATTCTGGTTCTATTTTCATCGTTTCCGGAAGATTCATCTCTTCCTTTCATCATTTCTCTTAGCTGTTCTGCCTGGTCTGTCATCTAATACTCCGTTTTTTCCTCATTCTACTGAAAAATAGCAGATTCTCTCGTCCTGAATCCCTCGAGACGTCTCAGCAGGTTATCAACTTCAGCCCGCTCAATATCCTGAGGAACCCCCTGCCCGTCGGTTACATATGCTACAGGCGTTGAATGTTCAGTCAAAACCGATATTACATTCCCAAGTTTCTGGGTTTCATCAAGCTTGGTCAGGACTGCTGCATCATATCCAAATGAAGAAAACTCTTCAAAAATTTCGTTAAGATCCCCAGCCTTGGTCGTTGAACTGACTGTCAGAAAAATCTCGGCATCCTTTCCACAGGTATCAAGAAGTTCACGCATCTGAGCAAGGTTCTGATAATCCCGCGGAGATCGGCCCATGGTATCTACAAGAATAAGATCAGCTTCCTGATATAGAAGCAGTTTATTTCTCAGTTCATCAACCGATTCCACGCAGGAAACAGGTATATTCATTAAATCACCGTAGGTCTGAATCTGCCCCTTCGCGCCTATACGATAATTATCAATTGTAATCATTCTCACACTTTTTGGAGCCTCACCCTTGATACCCAGACCATTCAAAGCTGCGAGCTTTGCAATTGTAGTAGTCTTACCAACACCGGTGGGTCCTACAAGAATTATTATCTTCCCCTTTCGTTCCGGAGTGTCGGTGTATATCTTAAGCGATTCTGCCATCCACTCAAGGGTCTTCTGTTTTACTACCTCAAAATCACCAAGCTGTTCAAGTGACAGCTCCGATCTCAGCCTTGCGCATGTACTTTTAACCAGCTTGTATGAAAAATCGTTCAGAATAAGGAGTTCTTCAATTTTTTCGATTGTTTCTGGATCAGTATGCCCACCGCCCCCTGCGCCGGATTCTATCTTCTCATCAATCGACTTGACCATATCGAGAACCCTGGTAAGGGTATCATCGCGCTTTACCCCTGCCGCGGCTATCAATTTTTTCTTTTCGGCATCAAAATTATTTTTTACAGACACAGGTTCGGTGTTGATATAACCTTCAACCTCAACACCCTCCTTGGAAAACATACCCAGAAATCCACCATATCTGATACTGCGATGATTAAGAATCTTCGCGCTTTCACCGTAAATAGTTTTAACCTTTGTTACGGCTTCCATATAGGATGTCCCCTGTTCCTTAAAATATTCCATTTACAAATTAACCTCTTGTTCTATATTACTTTCTTCAAGTGAGATTTCTCCCAAAGTTTCTACATTTACATTTGAAACGACTTCCGGTACCGACAGAACTACTATCGAAGGGAAATCTCGTTTTACACTTGCACGTACAAGGGCCCGGACAGCCTCCGAGCATAAGATAATTGGGAATACACCTGCCTGCTCAACCGCTCTGACACTGTTCGCAACCGCTGTGATCCACCTGCGATGAGTATTAGGTTCAAGCGCCGCCATCACACCGTTTGCGGTTTCAATCTTAGAATCTCCTATAATCTGTTCAAGCTCGGGTTTTATTGTCAGAACCCTTATCACCTTGTCGTCATCCGAATATTGCAGACATATCTGCCTTGACAGGGCCTGGCGAACCTTTTCAATAAGGAAGGTAGTATCCTTCGTAATTGTTATGTAGTCAGCCAGTGTTTCGAGAATGGGGATCATATTTCTTATAGATACCTGTTCAACAAGCAGGCCCTGAAGTACCTTCTGTATTTCACCGGTACTCATCGCCTTTGTAACCTCATCTACAACGGCAGAATAATCTGAACGCAGGCTGTCGAGGATTTTCTGAACCTCCTGACGGCCTATCATTTCGTGAGCATGCTTCTTTATAATCTCCGTCAGATGAGTTGCAATTATTGAGGGTGAATCAACAACCGTATACCCGAGACGCTCTGCCCTGTCCCTGTCGTCCTCGGTGATCCACTTTGCAGGCAGTCCGAAGGTAGGATCAAAGGTTGTTTCGCCATCTATCTCATCATCCGCATGACCGGGATTGATTGCCATGTAGAGACCTGTTCTAATAACAGCCTTGCCTACCTCGACACCCTTAATCTTTATGCAATACTCTGCCGGCTCAAGCCTCATATTGTCTACAATTCTTATTTTTGGAACAACAAGCCCCAATTCAAGAGCGGATTCACGGCGTATTCTGGTTATTCTGTCAAGCAGCTCCGCACCATGATCCTTATCTACAAGGGGAATCAAACCGTAACCAAGTTCAATGGAGAGCTGATCAAGCGGTACAATTGGCGCCATCTCTGCAGGCTCCGTTCCGGCCTGCTGTTCAGCCTCGGATTCCATCGCTTCAAATGATTTTTCCTTCTGTGAGCGCCGCTTCAGTCTGAAACCTATATAGACAAGCAGAATTGCAAGCGGAAAAAGTACATACCATGGAAAACCGGGAAGAATACCTAGAAGAAAAAGGAATCCGGCGCCAACCCAGTAAATCTGACCCTGGGCGGAAAATTGAGTTGTAACGTCCTCTCCGAAAGTTCCATCCGATATCGCTCGCGTAACAATAAAACCTGTTGCTGTTGAAATGAACAATGACGGTATCTGACTCACAAGTCCGTCACCAATTGCAAAAGTAATATAGGTAGATAATGCCATACCGGCTGGTTCACCATGTATTACCATTCCAACTACGAGTCCGCCGACTATGTTGATAACGGTTATCAGAATACCTATCTTTACATTACCGGAAACAAACTTCGAGGCTCCGTCCATGGCTCCGTAAAAGTCAGCTTCCTTCTGAAGGTCCGATTTTTTCCGGGTAGCCTCTTCCTCGGTGATAGCTCCGGAATTATATTCTGCTTCAATCGCCATCTGTTTACCCGGCAAAGAATCGAGGGTGAACCTTGCGGCTACCTCGGCAACTCTTGTGGCACCCTTGGTGATAACTATGAACTGTACGGCAATTAAAACTATAAAGATAATAAGACCTATTACCAGGCCTTCACTGCCGGTGGTACCGACAACAAAGGTAGCAAAACCGGTTACTATCCGGCCGTCAAACTGAGCACCCTTTGAGAGAATAAGCCTTGTCGAACTTACGTTAAGGGCAAGACTGAATAGGGTTGTTACAAGCAGCAGGGTCGGGAAAATAGAAAAATCAAGTGCTCGTCTTGTGTACAGGGTTATAAGAATAATCATAACACTCATGACGAGGTTGACCGACATCAGCATATCTAGAATCACCGTAGGCAGCGGAATAAGCAGCATCATAATTACCGCTATAACACCTATGGCTACAAATATATCAGTTCTTCCGCTTTTAAAAGACAGCAGAACCCTGTCTATTATTGTACCGTTCTGGTTATCTGACATTATACGGCCTCCATGGTTTCACCGCGCATCCTGTAAACCTCTGCAAGAATTACAGCCATTGCCTGATAATACTGCTCCGGAATATAATCACCTATCTCAACCTCAGCATAGAGGGCTCGCGCAAGCGGCTTGTTTTCCATAATCGGAACATTATTTTCAGTAGCAATCCCTCTGATTCTGAAGGCCATGTTATCCTGCCCCTTGGCTGTTACCATAGGGGCCTGCATCTTTTCGCGATCCCACTGCATTACAACTGCAAAATGGGTCGGGTTGGTTATAACAACATCGGCTTCAGGAATTTTTCGAATCATGTCGCGGGTCATTATTTCACGCATCCGTTCCCTCAGGCGGCTCTTTATAAGAGGATCGCCCTCGGTCATCTTTCGTTCTTCCTTGACTTCCTGCTTCGACATTTTGAGAGAATCTATATGCTGCTTTTTCTGAAAACGATAATCGGCAATGGCAAATATCAGCATGGCGATTGCAGCTTCAAGCATGATCCGGAATGCTATGCCGGAAAGCGTTGAAAAAGCCTCAAGAAAAGTCAGCTGAATAAAACCTACAATACGATCAAATTCCAATCTGATATTCAGAAAAGCAATTCCACCTATTATCAGAACCTTCACAATAGACTTCATAAGGTTGAATCCTGCCTCCGCCGACATGAATGATCGCTGAAACCATTTACCAAAGCGGGGAATTATCTTGCTCGGGTCGGGTGTAATAGGTTTGGTTGAAAATTTTACACCGACCTGGAATACATTTCCGGCAAAGGCCGCCACAAATGCGACGGAAGCTATAGGCAGGGCAATCCGCACAAAATATGACAGTGCCATTACGCCCGCCTCCGGAGAGTCTACTGGGTCAAGCTTGGTTGCGTTTGAAAAGAAAAAAACCATCATGTCACGCATACCCTCTACCATAGATGATCCGAACGCGGCAAGTGCTGTAATACAGAAAATCAATACTATTGCTGAGGTAAGATCAGCTGATTTTGCAACCTTGCCTTCTTCCCGGGCTTTACGCAGTTTGTATTCCGTCGGATCTTCAGTGCGTCCCTCATCTTCGGGAGCAAACCACTGAAGATCGATTGCGATGGACTCATCGCTGAAAAAACGCTGTGCATACTCATTCTTAAGCGAATAACTGCATACCGGGCGGCGCAGATCATCTGATAAGCATTTCATTAATTCAGCCTCCCCGCCATAGCTTTAATAAGATGATTCAGCCCCTCGAACCCGTTATCCAGAACGTGTTCAAAGCTCTGGATCATCATTGGCATAACCGCTACCAGCACAAGAAAAGCCATAAAAATATTCAGAGGAAACGACAGCATCAGCAGGTTCATCTGTGGTGCAGCCTTTGCCAGCAGTCCCATTGTAATCTGCATTAAAAGCAGTACGCCCATAATCGGAAGCGCAATGATAAGCGCCTGACCGAATAATCCGCTCATACTGGACAAAAGCATGGGAATTATCGTATCCCGGTTCTCCATTACCTGAGAGACTGTAACCGCTCTGAAACTCTGATAAATACCGCCTAAAAACAGTTTCTGAAAACCGCCGATTGTAAGAAAAATCAGCATAGCAGTAAGGTTCAGAAATTGCCCCATCAAGGGTATCTGAATCTGTGCAAGCGGGTCATAGACCTGCGAGGAGGCAAACCCCATCTGAGTGGAGAAAAACTGTCCAGCAAGCTGGAATACAGCCATAATTATAACGATGAAAAAACCCATGATAACGCCTATCAGAGCCTCGCCAATCATGATGAAAACAAAATTAAGACCTGTATCAGGTATGGTATACACACCGCTTGTGACAACCCAGGGAAGAACAGCCGTTGAAGCAAAAAAAGCAAGACCAATTTTCCCTATCTGCGGGATTGCCCCGGAATTAAGTAACGGAGCAATCTCAATAAATACCAATATCCTGGTAAGAACGAGAAGAAAAATCTGTGCTTCCGCAACCAGAAAATCAAGCGTCATCAGAACCCTAACCCGATATCGACGGTATCAGCTGAAAAAGGTTGACAGTATATTCACGCAGCGACGTAAATATCCATTCAGCTGAAAAAACAAGGACGATAAGTATGGCCGCAATCTTGGGAACAAAGGTCAAAGTCTGTTCCTGGATTGATGTTGTTGCCTGAAAAATAGAAACAAGCAAACCAACAAGCAAACCTGCCAGCAGCATTGGTGCTGCAAGCTGTAGAACGAGAAAAACCGCTGATCTGATCATTTCAACAATAAAACCTGTACTCATCCAAACCTACCTCACAT
Organism: Candidatus Thalassospirochaeta sargassi; assembly: GCA_028532855.1. Taxonomy (GTDB): domain Bacteria; phylum Spirochaetota; class Spirochaetia; order UBA9216; family UBA9216; genus Thalassospirochaeta; species Thalassospirochaeta sargassi. The sequence goes on along the minus strand of JAQQAL010000051.1, from coordinate 55,225 downwards.
GAAACTCAGCACAACCTGCTGAGTTATCAGACTCCAGCCATCTACAAGAATAAACAGTATCAATTTGAAGGGCAGAGAGATCATAGCAGGGGGGAGCATGATCATACCCATTGACATCAGTGTAGAGGCAACTACCATATCTATAATTATGAATGGTATAAAAAGAAATATACCAATCTTGAAAGCAACAGTCAGTTCGTTAAGAATAAAAGCAGGGATCAGAATATATGTAGGAACATCAGCGGCAGTCTGGGGTTTATCCATATCAGCCATCTTCATAAAGAGCTGAATATTATCGTATTTTCCATCCATCTGCTTATACATGAAAAGGCGTAAAGGTTTTTCTGTTTCCTCATACAGTTCTTCAAGCCCTATATCGCCGTCGGCAAATGGCCTGAATCCGTTTTCGTATGCGGTTGTAAAAGTCGGCCACATTATAAAAAGGGTAAGAAACAAAGCAATCCCGTTCAATACACTATTGGGGGGAACCGATTGCAGTGAAAGAGATCGTCTTATAAAATCAAAAATTATTGAGATTCTAAGAAAACTTGTCGTCAAAATAATGATGGAGGGAGCAAGGGTAAGTACAGCAAGCAGCAGTATGAGCTGAATTGACAGAGCTACTTCCTGATTATTCTCAGGTTGAGAAATTGTGAGATCAACAAATGGAATTTGTAAGCCGGCACCGGCATCCGGATCAACAGCTTCCTGTGAAAAAACCGGGCCTGCGACCGCTGACAGAAAAACTGTCAGACACAGAACAGTTAATAACTTTCTCATTCCCCCCCCAGAAAATGACAGTTAAATTCTATCACATTTTAGCATGTTTTTGCTACATTTTTTTTAATCTTTCTGCCTGATCATGCATAAATTTGTTGTTATTTGTGATTTTGTCCTGCATATTAGCTTTTGTATTCTCTTTGCGCCCCATCTTAAGATTAAAAAAGTCAATAAAAGATTTTTTATGTTCCTCTTCAGGCGGTCTTTTCAGGATTATTTCATCGACAGTTTCCTTATCGTCGATGTCGGCAATATGACTTACCGAACCGTCACCGCATCCGACCAGGTAGTACTTAGCTCCCACCTCTATCAGATGGACGGAGCCGTTTTGCGTCAAACTCTGAGAGCCGAGAAGCCTTATCAGTTCGTCATTCTGAAATTTTAGACCACCGCTTCTTTTTAGAGCATAAAATATTCCATAAATTACAAATATTACAGCAACAAGTATTAATATGACCTTAACAAAATCCCAGGTTGTAAAGAAAGAGCCTTCTCCAGCCGTCGTTTCTGCTGCGGGATCTACTGCCGTATCTTCGAGAATAATCGTAGTTTCATCGGTAAAATCAACTCTGTCGCTATTTTCATCAGCTGCCTGAGCATTTATAGTTACGGCCGCTACCAGAATGATTGCCGTCGCTGTAATAAGTTTCTTCATGGTTCCCCTCCCACACCATTAGTTAAATCCGCAAAGGCTCCCATACCCCTGCGGATAATCTGTTTATCTATCCGAGACTGTCTACCCGATCGATGGGCGAAACAATTTCCGTAACACGCACACCGAAGTTTTCGTCAATGACAACAACCTCACCCTTGGCGATAAGCTTGTGGTTGACAAGGATGTCTACAGGTTCACCGGCAAGTTTATCAAGCTCAATAATTGTACCCTCACCCATTCCGAGAATTTCCTTGATAAGCTTCTTAGTACGGCCGAGCTCAACAGTCATCTCCATGTAGACGTCCATCAGTAACCCGATGTTTCCCTGTTCGCCGGCAACCGCCTGCGGATTAAGACTCGGGAACTGCAGCCCCTGAACATTAGGAGTCGGCTGGCCTGTGCCGAACATATCCATTCCGTTCATGGCTCCGCCCATTGCAGGCTGTCCGCCCATAGAACCCATTCCGGCCATTGCCGCCATCGGGTCTACAGCAGGCTGACCTCCCGCTGGAGCTCCACCCAGGCTGCCGAGATCCATTCCGGCCATTGAGTCCATACCATTTACTTGCTCCGCTGGGGCTGCTCCGACAATTGATTTAACAAGGTCGATTGAAAAAGCTTCAATAAATGCTGTTGGCTCCTTGCCGTCTATTTTAGTCTGATAACTTACTTTAACAAGGCTGCTGTCGCTGAAAGACATTTCCGCACTCGAAACATTCTTTGTATCCGCTGGTGTCGTCATTGCAGATTTTCCGCTTTTGTCACCGAATACAGTGGCAGCTGTCCCTGCAAGCGTATTGGCTGCTTCTTCAATAGCTGAGAGCGCAGCCTCATTAAGCTCAACCTCTTCCTGCCCCATCATAAGACCGGCAATTGTGATTGCGGGCTCGGGGCCGATTATATAAGAATGATCTCCGCTTATCTGATCCTGGAAATTCAGTCTTATTTCAACAACATTTCCAGGCAGGGCCCCAACAAGTTCATCCCGGCTGACAACAGCCACATCAGGCTGTGTCATTTCTACCGTATCTCCCACCATGTTAGAAAGATTCTGCGCCTGTGAAGGAAGAAGCTCGCCTATCAGATTCCGGAAATCCGCAATTTCCTGATCGCTCAATCCCTGAGACCCGCCGGCTGCAGGAGCCGCCGGGGCTGATCCGATATCTCCACCCTGCAGTAAAGCATCAATTTCGTCTTGAGACAGTGATCCGTCGCTCATCTATTCATCTCCTTCAGCAATGAGTTCTTCAAACTCATCCTTTTCTATATCTTCCAGTTTCGTAGTAACCTGAACAGCTACTTTTTTTCCGACAACACCCGGTTTGCACAGGAATTTTTCCTTGTTGCCGACCTTCAAAATCATTTCATCAGATATTCTGGTATTCGGCAGACGCACAAGGTCGCCGGGTGTAAGCGAGAGAACATCCCGCATTGTCAGCTCCATAACGCCAATTTCAGCTTTAATAGGTATTTCAATGGCGGCAAGCCTGTCTTTAAGAATATTAAGATTTTCGGTCGTAGCTCCGCTTCGTACTGATGAATACATATACTGCGCCGAGAGTTTAGAAATAATAGGCTCGATTGTCAGGTAGGGTATACAGAAGTTCATCATACCTTCAACCTCACCGACTTTTGTCTCAAGCGTTACGAGAATAACCATTTCAGTAGGCGGTACAATCTGGGCAAACTGGGGGTTGGTCTCTATCTGACCGAGTCTCGGACGGAGATCAATAACCTGACTCCAGGCTTCCCTGAGGTTGCCGAGAATTCTTACGATTATTCCTTCCATTACAGCCTGTTCGATATCCGAGAGATCCCTGGAAATTTTACTTCCTTCCCCCTGTCCTCCAAACTGACGATCTATAATCGAATATGTAATTGCCGGGTCTATTTCCAGTACTGCTGAACCTTTCAGAGGATCCATGTTTATAATTCCGAGGGTTGTCGGGTTCGGAATTGATCGAATGAACTCTTCGTAGGTAAGCTGATCTACCGAAGCCACATGAACATGGACGAGGCTTCGCAGCTGTGCCGACAAGGCGGTTGTAGTTAGTCGGGCGAATGTTTCATGCATAATCGAAACAGTACGGATCTGATCCTTTGAGAACTTATCAGGCCGCTTAAAATCATAGATCTTTATCTTTCGCTGGTCAGCCGCCTGAGTAACTTCTTCGGTTTCAATGTCTCCGGTTGAAATAGCAGATAATAACTGATCTATTTCGTCCTGTGATAAAACTTCATTCATCCTGTTCTAATTCCGCCTCATATTAATACTGGAATATATTATACTCCATAAAAACGATTTCCTGTATCTTACCTGCAGAAATAAGCCTGTTGATTTTTTCTTTCATTTCCTGCTTAACCTGCATTTCTGTCTGCGGAGTAAGTTCCGCCGCTGTCTTTGAACTGAGATACTGACGCATGGCATCATAAATAATCTCTGAACGCTGAATCAGATCCGTCTGGATGTCGGCATTTTCCCATTCGTATCCAAGTTTTGCTTTAATGATCACGGTAGACGGATTCTTGTCCGCAGTCCTGGTTCTAATCTCTTCAAGGGCATACCATGACATAACCTCGGGCTCAGTCGCATATTCCGGCGACTGAACTGCATAACTCTGGGTTGTAGTCCCCTGAGTCATAATCCTCATTGTAAAAAACACAACGGTAACGATAAAAATAACCGCGACAACTATGATAGCTACCCATCTGAGTATTTTAGGAAGCAGTTCTTTTATCGCGGACGACTGTTCACCAACTTCAAGCTCATCACCCCCGCCTACTTCTTCTTCAGCATAAATATCTTCATCACCCATGTCATGCTCCTAAACACGTATATGCGGGAAATCCTAACAGAAAAATTCTGCAGTGAAAAGGACTCCCCGAAAGATTTGCCTGACCTTTGCCGTCAAAACAACCCTTTTTGGGTTCCGCACCCCGGCGAAAACCCCACTCGTCGAACAACAAATTAAAAATCCGCTGTTACTATTCAATTATCAATACTGCCCTTCGGCCAGTATTACTATATCAACTCTTCTATTGTACGCCCGGCCCTCTGCTGTTGAATTATCAGCAAGCGGCCTTGTGTCAGCACATCCGGCTATCTGAAATCTCGTTTCATCAACACCGAAATCAACAAGATAATGAAGAACATTCGCAGAACGCTCTGCTGAAAGTTCCCAGTTCGTTTCCCATGGCCCGTCAGGATCCGTGGGCAGCGAATCGGTATGGCCTTCAACCCTGAACCTTCTCTCATCGTCTAGAGAATTCACAAGACTTGAAACATTACGCAGGGTTTCCCGCGCTGCTTCGATATCAACCTCTGCCGTCGCCGGCCGGAAAAATGAATCCGCTGCAAGACTGATTATCAGCCCCCTTTCATCAATGGTAACCCTTACCTTGTTAGATCTGATCTCGGACTGAAACTGGCTTACGGCTTTTTTTCTTGCCTGATCAAGCGCACGCCCCATCTGCATTGACGGAAGTGCTTCAATGGTGTTACCCAGCTCAGCAAGATGCCCCGATTCAAGGGTATTACCGCCCTCTAAAAGACCCAAACCGCTGAATGCGGCAATGACGAGCTTCATTTCGTGCCCGTCAACTGTTGCTGTTGTAAACAGCATAACGAAAAAACATAATAACAGCGTTACCATGTCGCCGTATGTGTTCATCCACTCCGGGGCTCCGCCCGGAGGACACTTTACCTTTTTGGGAGGTCTGGCCATAGCTTTTACTCCGCGTTTATTTCAGCAAGTACCGCTTCACGCTTATCAGGCGGTAGAAATGATACAAGCTTTGATTCCAGGATTCTCGGATTATCTCCCGACTGTATCGAGAGAATTCCCTCTATTAGTATTTCTTTCACAAGAGTCTCTTCTTTATCACGATCCTGCAGCTTATTCTTGATAGGAATAAAGAAAAGGTTTGCAAAGATTGAACCATACATTGTGGTAATAAGGGCAAGAGCCATACCTGAACCGATTGAATCTGGATCATCCAGGTTAGCTAACATACCTATAAGACCGGCAAGAGTACCAATCATTCCAAATGCCGGAGCAAGAGTACCCCAATCTTCAAAAACCTTTATACCGTCGGCATGCCGCTCCTGCTGTTGATTTAAATCGCTGTACAGCATTGTGCTTATAATTTCCGGGTCGGTTCCGTCGACAACAAACTGAATACCCTTTTTCATAAACTCGTCCTCAACCTCTTCAAGGTCATCTTCGAGTGCAAGAAGACCGTCGCGTCTTGCTTTTTCAGAAAATCTAACGAGGGTTGTAATAATCTTCTCTACCTCAAAATTGTTCACATTAATGATAATCCGGAAATAGTTGCCGAGTTTCATCATTCGCTGAAGCGGATTTGAAATCATAACTGCTGCGAGCGATCCGCCGAGGACCATTGCAAGAGATCCAATATCGACATAATTCGATACAGCTACACCAGTGCCAAGTATCGAGTAAATAATCATTCCCATTCCGAGGCCCAGGCCTGCTATTGTGGAAATATCCATTAAAACTACTCCTCGTTCTTAAAAGCCCCAATCAGGCTTCTATATTCTACGATACGATCTAATACAGACTGGTAGTCCTCTCTGACTACCAGTCTTTTTCCGGAAAGCATCACAAGTGTTACATCAGGCTGAGCGGTTATATACTCAATCTGATGCGGATTAACATAGAAGATCTCACCGTTCAGCTTTGTCAACTCAATCATTACCTGCGCTTCCCGTTATCATATGTTCAGCCTTACCTCTTCAGGCTCAGCAGCTCCTGCAGCATTGTGTCAGAGGTTGTTATAGTCTTCGAGTTCGCCTGAAATCCTCTCTGGGTCACAATCATGTCGGTGAACTGTTCTGCCAGATCTACGTTCGACATCTCAAGAGCTCCGGCAATTATCTTCCCCTTGCCGGCTACACCGGTAGGTCCGATATTAGGATCACCTGAGTTATTCGTTACAACAAATGTAGTCTCACCGGCCTTTTCAAGACCATTCTGGTTTGTAAAGGTAGCCAAAGCAACCTGCCCCAGGGTTCGGTTAGTACCGTTTGAGTAAACACCGGTAATCACACCGCTCTGATCAATCTTGAAATTTTCAAGATATCCCATCCCGTATCCGTTCTGTCTGAAAGCCTTTGTTGAACTGGTTTCGGCAAACTGGGTCACTGTATTTACTACGCTGCCAGCTTCACCAATGTTCAGATTAAAGGTCTGTCTGATAAGGGCTCCGTCTTCACCGGGTGTTGCTTCACGTACATCGAATGCAACCTGAACCTGGATATCACCGGTATCAAGAATGTCTCCCTGCGCGTCGGTAACCGACTGAAGGGTACCGAGATTATTGAAATTAACAATGAAATTATTATTTCCGTTATTTTCGGCTCCTACTTCAGCAATGGTATTTGTTCCAAGTTCATCATCCGGATCAATTACAACATCCGCGGACCAGCTATTCTGTGTGCCTTCAAGTTTGGTAAAACTAACGCGCATCTTGTGAACATTTCCAAAGTTATCGTATATATCCTTGTCTATTGTCCATGTATTTTCTCTTACAGTGCCTTCGCCGGCGCCTTCAGGAATCACCTCGAGCCTCTTGTCGAGGTTACATGCGAGATCAACCTGGGTTGTTGCCGATGCGGGGTCTTTTCCGCCGACCGGAATTACAAGATCTCCGACATCAGAAGCAGTATTAATGAAGGCTGCTCCGTCGATAGTTTCAGCCATCCAGCCCTGAACCTTCATTCCGTTGGAAGGATTAACAAGGGTGCCGTCTTCATCGATACCGAATGCTCCGGCACGTGTATAATACTGTTTGTCGCCTCCGGCCATGATGAAAAAGCCGTTTCCCTGAACTGCAAGGTCGGTTGTAACGCCGGTTGACTGCATTGAACCCTGTGTGTGTATGGTGTCGATGGAAGCTATTGTCATTCCAAGACCAACCTGCTTCGGGTTAACTCCGCCCAATTCTTCAGTCGGGCTTGAGGCTCCCTGCATAGACTGTGAAATCATATCCTGAAAATTTACACGGCCCTTCTTGAAGCCTGTTGTATTTATGTTGGAAATATTATTTCCAATTACGTCCATTCTAACCTGATGGTTCTGAAGTCCGGATACTCCGGCATATAGTGATCGCATCATAAAGCAGTTACCCCCTTACCTTACACTCTGAATATCATTAAAATCATAAAACTTTCCATTTACCAGCACCTGTGGATTCTCTGTGCCCGTAACCTCTTCAACAAGACCGTTTACCACCCGTTCACCTGAAGCAATGGTTACATTCTTTCCAATCATGCCGATTGCGCTGTTAAGATTCATTGTTCCCGAAAGCTTGGAGAAATTGGTACTCATCTGGTTCATCTGTTCAAGGCTTGAGAACTGGGCCATCTGTGCGATAAATTCCTTGTCTTCCATCGGAGCCGTGGGATCCTGATATGAAAGCTGGGTGATCAGAATCTTAAGAAAATCATCCTGACCGAGAGCGTTCTGCTTTACCCCGTCCTGTTTAAGTATCGCGTTCAGGCTGTCAACCTGCGCCTGTGAAACAGCTTTGTCCTGTCCGGACATTGTTGCTGAAAAATCCATCTGTTCTCCTTTCCCCTCAAACTACCATGTTGACGGCATTGTTCTGCCATTCTGAATTAACAACTTCGGGTACCGCCGCTTCAAGAACCTTCGCTGCCCGCACGCCTGGGCCCCGGCCTTGCCTGCGACCATTTGCTCCGGCATTGTGCCCCTGCCCCTGAACGCTGACCTCTAGTCCACCGTTCTCAAAACCCTCGGACCCGAAAGCCTTGTAAAGGTTTTCAAGATTACTCTCAAAAATCTCCCTTACTATATTATTTTCGACAATTATGCGGCCGGCTATATGATTATCGTTCAGAGAAAGCTGGATTCTTACCTTTCCGAGACTTTCCGGCTTCATTACAAGCTTAATTTCACCTGTTCCATTACCCTTAACGACTATTCCGGCCTGTTTTACAATCTGGCTGTTAACATCATCCTTCAGCTGAGACAGTACGTTAGACTGAAAGATCCTGGTATCGGCTTTTGCTGCATCCGCGCGTGGTGTATCACCGGCACCTTCTGAAGCAAGATTAAAAATCTTTGCTGATGCGTCCTGCTCATTTCCCGAAACAGATGATGGCGGATTCGAAGCCGACTGTGCTGCCTGCTGGATTAATGTTTTGGCATTCTTATCTGATGCTGAAGCAACTGTGCGGTGGTCGGACACGCGTAGCTTTGTTTTTTTATTTCCGCCTTCTCCGGCATCCTCTGCAACCTCAGCCCGAAGTGCAGCTGCCGTCCGGCCTGTAACGCCAGCTGCATCAGCTGCTTTTTCAGCGTTATTACCGGTAATCTCTATCCCTGCGTTTTTAGTTTTTAAAGCCTCGGAAATGTCCTTAGCAGTTTCAGCATCAGCTTCAGCAGGTTTCCCCGCAAGGCTGTTTCGGTCCAGCCTGAATATATCAGCCTTCGAACCGGCTCCGGAAACCTTTTTTCGGGATCCCTCACCATTCAGCATGCCGGCTGCAGAACTCAGAGACGCGGTTTTTCCGGCTCCTTTTTTAGCATTTTTAGATGCATTAACTACGGCAAGCTTGACAGAATCACTTTTCTTTAGACCGGCTTTCAGAACAGTATCAGAATTTTCATCCGTATCTAAAGTCTTTTTCTCCCCACCGAGCCCCTTCTTAAGTGTTTCGACTGCTTTCGGGCTTTCTTCTGCAGCTGCTGCTCCAACAGCTGATTCAGACTCGGTGTTTCCGGGTTTTTCCGATTTACAGACTTCATCTTTTTCAGACTTTTTCCCGTTGGAGCCTTTTTCAGACTTAACAGTCTTTTTTACTTCCTGGTCTGCGGCTTTCTGCTGCACTTCTCCAGTTGACGCATGTTCAAAAGCATCATTGAAACGATTCCCCTTCTCAGGAAACGCCTCCGCAGGCTGTGAAGTATTATTGTACCCGCCACCCGTCGATGCAGGCAGTATTTGTACAAGTGCTGAGTTCAACCTCAACCTCCAATAGATTATTAACTCTCCGGTTTCTTTAACATCTTCCGATTGAGAGTCGCGGACCTTTCAGGCGGCATCAGTGAAAGCCAGTAGGAAACCATGGAAGCACTGCCCTCTTCGTCGCTTATCTTCTGATGAGCTCTCATGATGTCAATTACATCCTGATCATCCATCTCAATAAACATTGCTACGGCATCTTCCGGCGGCATTCCAACAAAATACACCGCTGCCTGTCTTAGGTTCGTACTTCTATTGTCGTACTCTTTTAATCGATCGTTAAATGATTTTTCCTGTTCTTCGAAGGCAGCCTCTCTTTCTGCAAGAGAATCGAGCATTTGCTGTATCTCCGCTTCTCTTGATTCTATCTCGGCCTGCCTTATATTAAGCTCTGATTCAAGCATTTCCAGGGCCTGTCCACGCTTATTTAATCGTTCTTTCTCGAGAAGATTTAAATCCTCAACATTTTCAATTGGTTCGGGTAGACCGAAATTAAGACCAAGTCTTGTGGCGACAGGCGTTACTACAGGTGAAAACATCTCCTTTACATTGATAATACCCAGGTAATCGAACCAGACAAATCCTCCGAGAATAAGGATTAATATCAAAAGGATCAGGGCGAAAACCCTTGCTCCGGATCTCACAGCGGTAATTCGCGGCACTTCATCCTCCTATAACATCGACCGACCAGCGGCACGTGCATTGTTTATTTCATCAATCTGATCATGCTCTTTTTTAAGCTGATCTTTATAATATTCCGCTTCACGTTTTTCCTTCAGCCTGGAAAGGACCTTCCTGTTTCTGGAAACCTCTAGAAAATCGCCGCGAATTTCATCTCGTTTTGATTCGGCACGTTTAAGTTCATCGCCGAGTTCAATAAGCTCAAATTTCATTCTGCGCTTATACAGCTCCATTGCAAGAAGCTGATCTTCACGGCCATCAACAGCACCGCGTGTCCTCAGTACCCTGTCAATCTCCGAGGTTCTGTTTTTAATCTCCCCCTCAATTCTGACACATTCCGTGACAGCCTGACCGAGTTTTATTTCCCACTCATGTTCTTCATGCTCTCTGAGATTCAGCAGTCTCTGCAGATTAAATTGAAACTTTTTCATTATGCCTCAACCCCGTCCTTCGTAATAGAAGAATTTGCTGAAGCTGCGGCTATAGGCATCTCGACTATCCCGGATGCCTCGCTCAGGGTTTCCGAAAGGGGCGCAGGATCATCAACCTCCTGCCTCAGAAATCCGTTTATTGATTCTATCTTACTTATAGCTTCGTCTATGTCAGGATTACTGCCGGCCGCGTAGGCTCCAACATTAATAAGGTCTTCAGCCTCTGTGTATGCCGACAGCAAACGTCTGAATTTACCCGCCGCTCGCTGTTCATCCCGTTCAGTAACTACTGTTGAGAGCCTAGATAAAGAATTCAGCACGTTTATCGACGGATAGTGGTAGCGCTGCGCCAGTTTACGGTCCAGAACGATATGACCGTCGAGAATACCCCTGACATTATCAGAAATGGGTTCGTCCATATCATCGCCTTCAACGAGGATTGTATAGAATCCGGTGATGGTTCCCTTATCGTTCGTGCCGCAGCGTTCAAGCAGCTTCGGCAGTTTCTCGAATACCGACGGCGGATAACCGCGGTTGGCGGGCGGTTCACCTGCTGCAAGCCCTATTTCGCGCTGCGCCCTTGCGAAGCGGGTAATCGAGTCGAACAGCAGCATCACATCATTTCCCTGATCGCGAAAATATTCAGCAACAGCTGTAGCCACGTATGCTCCGCGCAGGCGCGCAAGCGGCGGGGTATCCGATGTTGATACAATAATTACCGATTTTTTCATCCCCTCGGGACCCAGGTCACGTTCAATGAATTCTCGGACTTCACGTCCGCGCTCGCCGATCAGGGCTATAACATTGACGTCGGCATTGGTGTTACGGGCAATCATGCCCAGAAGTGTCGATTTACCAACGCCGCTTCCAGAAAAAATACCTAGGCGCTGGCCCTTGCCTGCCGTAGTCAGGAAGTCGATTGCGCGGACGCCGGTTGTTATCCTTTCGCGAATTACTTCGCGCTTGAGCGCGTCCGGTGATGGAGCTGAAACGGAGTACCACAAATCGGCCCCGTATGAGCCGAGACCGTCAAAGGGCTGACCGAGACTGTCAACAACCCGGCCGAGCATTTTCTTTGAAACGGGCACTTCAAGAGTTTTCCCCGATGCTACAACCACACAGCCCGGTTCTATACCGTCTATTTCACCGTAAGGCATGAGTTGAACTATACTATCGCGAAATCCGACAACCTCAGCCTTAACAGGCTCCGGGGCGCCGGGAATGAGAATTTGACAAATCTCACCCAGGACAACCTGCGGGCCGCTGCTTTCAATAAGCAGTCCCATAACCCTTGTTACAACCCCGGTATACTTGATTGGGTCGGTCCTGCTGAGGATCATATTATATTTTTCAAATAACTTCACTTTCTTCCCCTCCCCGTCAGAAAATGATTTCTATGCTATGAGGACAACCTCAGTCGTCCACTGATTTTCACCTCTCGACGATTTTTCCGCCGTGGATGCTTAGATTTCCTCCAAAGTAAATCTAAACTCCTGAGGAATAAAATATAGTCTTCGATATTTTATTCCTCCCCTCTGGACGTTACAATTTTCTCATAATAGGAAATTGTAACTCCCGGAAAAGAATTAAAAAGGCGTACTTTTTTATTCTTCTCCCCCGGTCTTTATCGGAACCAGCTCAAGGATTTTTTCTTCAATCTCTTTGAACTGAGATGATATTCTTGCATCAATCCGGCCGAAATCAGTTTCAATTATACAACCGCCTCTGTCGACGGAAGAGTCTTCCATCACTGTAATTGATCGAACATTCTCGACCATTCGCATAAAATCCTTCACATGATCACTTGTAAGCTTAACGTCTTCAAGATTTACCCTGATAACAACATCACCGCGGCTCTTCAGCTTACGCAAAGCCTGAATAACATTATTGATAACAACATTTTTCTGATTCTCCGAAATGACCTTTATAACCTTTTGACTGATTAATAGCACCAAATCAATTATCTGGGTCTCCGACTGATCAATTATCTGATTCCGCTTCTCTATGGCCTTGGAAATTATAGTTCTAAGATGATCAATAAGCCTTTCAACCTCAGCCTTACCATCGCTGTAGCCCTCTTCGCGACCCGCGTCAAAACCCTCTTTACGTGAGGATTCAAGGACCTCATCAACCTTGCGCTGAGCATCGTCTATCATTGACTGCGCCTGGGTTCGTGCATTTTCAAGCAGGTCGGAGGCTTCATTTTCTGCAGTCTGCTTTACATGCTGGGCCTCATCATTTTTTTCTTTCACCTGATTAAAGGCTGTCTGCTCGGCTTCCTTGACAATTCTATCCGCTTCAGCACGAGCCTGCGAGATCATCATCTCTTTTTCAGCCTCCCAGCTAACCTTGAAGGCCTCGGCTTCACGCCTGAGATCATCGGCTGTCGGGCCCAGATACTCTTCCGCAGGAAGGATCTCTTCAGGCTCTACAACCGCCTCGAAGGGCGTTTCGAGTTTTATCTGTTTTGTCAGCGCTACAATCTCTGCAGGTTTAAAAACATTCTTTGCCAAAGCATGACCTCCGTTATACTACCATCTCATCTTCACCGGAGCGTGCTACAACTATTTCACCCTGGTCTTCAAGTTTTCTGATTATCGAAACAATCTTCTGCTGGGTTTCTTCAACATCTTTGAGTCGTACGGGACCCATATAATCCATTTCTTCCTTAAGCAGCTGTGACGCACGCTTGGACATATTCCTGAAAATCTTGTCCTGAACCTCAGCCTCTACGCCGCGAAGCGCCTTTCCGAGCTCTGAGGTATCAACCTCTCTAAGCACCTTCTGTATAGCCCTGTCGTCAAGCAGGACGATATCCTCAAATACAAACATCCTCTTCTTGATTTCTTCGGCAAGTTCAGGATCATCCTCTTCAAGAGCCTCGATAATGATTTTTTCAGTGGATCGGTCTACAAGGTTTAGAATTTCAACAATGTTTTCGACTCCACCGGCTGCCGTATAGTCTTCAGAGGACAGTGTTGAGAGTTTCTTCTCAAGAACTCGCTCAACCTCGCGCAGCACCTCCGGAGAGGTCCGGTCCATAGTAGCTATACGCCTGGCAACATCCGATTGAACCTCATGCTGTAATGCGCCTAGAATAACCGAAGCCTTCTGAGGTTCAAGATAGGCAAGAATAAGAGCTATTGTCTGCGGATGCTCCTGCTGAATGAAGTTCAGCAGATGTGCCGGGTCTGTCCTTCTGATGAAGTCAAACGGCCTGACCTGAAGCGAACTTGTCAGCCTGTTTATAATATCAACAGCCTTCTGTGAACCAAGCGATTTTTCAAGAAGCTCGCGTGCATACTCGATACCCCCGGAGGTGATGAAATCCTGAGCCATCATCAGCTCTTTAAACTCCATCAGAACCCTGTCGCGCTCTTCCGGCTCTACACTGTCCAGACGGGCTATCTCAAAGGTAAGAGCCTCAATCTCATCATCCCTCAAATGCTTGAAGATCTCGGATGAAATCTCGGATCCCAGGGTTACAAGAAAAATTGCAGCCTTCTGACGGCCGGTAAGGTCCTTCTTGATTTTAGCTTTTCCGCCGCCTGCAGCGGGTGCCTGTGCTTTTGCCATATCTTATTCCTCCACCAGCCATGTTCTGATTAACTGAGCTACATCCTCCGGATGTTCCCGCGCCATGTTCATGGCATGCTCCTGCATTTCCATTCTGGCGCGCTCCTCAACCGACATCTCAACATCCATGCTCTCTTCTTCAGCAGACCGGAGAGCCGCTTCACGCATAGCCTGATGCTGTCTTGCCAGTTCTTCTTCACGCAGACGGCGCCTGCGTTCAAGTTCACGTGAAATAAATCTGAAAATTATGAATGCTGCTATTATAACAGCTATACCAATCAGAGAGTAGATTATAGCCTGCTGCAATCTTTTCTGGTTGCGGTATTTCTGATCCTCAAGTTCAAACTGGGCTGTGCGATCGAAGGTCAGATGCTGAACAGTAACCGAATCACCTCTGAGCGGATCATAGCCTATTGAGTGTTCAATAAGGGTCCGGGCCTTAGCAAGCTCCTCGTCTTCTACATTCTTGTAGTTTCGTTCAATAGATCCCTCAGGAGTAATGGACAATGTACCCTTATCGGTGTAAACCCTGGTCCACACGCCGTCTATAGCAACACCGACGGTAATTCGCTGGATTTCCCAGGGATTCTTTTCTTCATATATCTTACGTTCGTTCACTTCATAGTTAATTGTATTGGAATTATTTTCATATTCACCGACCAAACCTTCAAGATCCTTATAAGCCGGCGGGGTCTGACCTTCCTGCCCGGCAGGTCCCTCAGGATTAAAACCTGTTCCCCTGTAGCTCTCATCGATCAGCTGTTCAGAACGGGGAACATTCTTGATAACCTCGGTTTCATCAAAAGGAGTAGCGGGATTGTCAGCCTTAAGGGTAATGGGAAAGAACTCATCGGTTTCAACCGTCTTTTTGCTCATGTCGAGATCGACATCAACTCTCAGAATCCTTACCCTGTCTTCGCCAAAGATTCCCCGCAGTTCGCTTAGAATCTCATTCTTGTATTTATTTTCAAGCTTTGCCTTCTGATCCATCTGTCTCTTTGTGAGTTCCAGACGATCAAATTCTGCCATATCCTCAAAATCATTCAGTACGGTTCCGCGATAATCGGTAATAACGATATTTTCTTCCTGTAGCCCCTGAACCGCAAACAAAACAAGCTTCTCTATACCCTCAATCTTGTTTCTTGAGGTAATGATATCGCTGCCGGGTTTCGGGGTAACAATAACCGACGCTGTAACCGGATCCTGATCCTCAGCGAAAAGTTCGGTCTCGGGCATTACAAGGGTCACCTGGGCGCTGTCGACGTCCTCAAGGGCCTCTATATGCTGTTCCAGGCTTTCTGTAACCGCTCTCTGCAAGTTTACCTCGCGTTCAAAATCAGTAACTGTCCAGCGATCCATTTTAAACGCGTCCCAGACAGATATTTCGGAAGGAATTAAATCCTCCCGCATCAGGATGGAGATCATGCGCTGCGCAGTGACACTGTCGTCAACATAGATCAAACCGCCCTCGGTTATCCTGTGGGGGGTATTTTCCTCGTCGAGTCTCATTGAGATTTTATAAAGTGTATCCTGATCGGTAACAGGTGATGTGAAAAGCGCAACCTGATTCGGGGTTGAACTCACCGATGCTACGATGACTATACCCGCTATGACCGCGACCACTATTCCGATAAGAATGATCTTCTGCAGAACCGAAATCCTTTCCCAGGCGTTACGGATCCGCTCAATCATCTTCTTAAACCATTCGTTCATTTCCCCTCCCATTGAAAAAAAGAACCTGGATTTTACAGTAAAACTAAGCTGTTTCTTTTATCTTATATTAATTATATTGTTATACGCTTTCACCGCTCCGTCAACCACTGCTTTCGTAATATCAAGCGCCATATTAGCCTTGCTTATGGCAATAGTAACATCATGTGCATCAACACTCTCAGGATCGGTCAGATAAGCCCTTGTCAGATCGCTGACATCCTGCTGCAGGTTGTTGGTTTCTCCAAGCGCGTCTTTAAGCGCAGCTGAAAACTCCTGTGAGGGCGTTTCTTCACCCTTTGCAGGCCCCTGAAAATTGAAATGATTCTTATGAGTTGCTTTCAGTGCTACCTGATCGCCCGAGACCTCTCCAGGCCCGAATAAACTGCTCATCTATTAACCCCTCCCGATTTCAAGAGCTTTTAGAAACATCGCCTTTGATCCTTCGACTACTGACACATTCGCTTCATACGAACGTGAAGCCGAGATCATGTCGACCATTTCATCCACTATATTCACATTCGGCATCTCAACATAACCGGCTTTGGGCCCGGTTTTCATTGCATCCGGATGAGTAGGATCATACACCAGTCTCATCTCGCTGTCCATGTCCTTTTCTATTTCCGACACTTCTACTCCCTTGCCGACCTGGTTTTGAAGTTTTTCCGGTAGAAATGGTGATCTCCAATAGGGCTGTGAGACTTCAGGTTTTAAAATAACCCGGCTCCGTCTGAATGCGCCGCCCTCAGTTGTTCTTGTTGTTTCGGCATTCGCGATATTATCCGATATTACGTCGAGTCTCAGTCTCTGAGCACTCATGCCTGATGCCGCTGTATTAATGCTGGTAAATAATCCCATCTACGGCCTCCTTAACTCGTTACCTTGGAAATCTGATAAAACTGATTTGAAATTGATGTAGTAAGCAGGTTGTACTGCAATTGATTCTGCATTGCAAGCATCAGTTCTTCTTCCGCATCAACATTATTTCCGTTATTATCCGACTTCGTCAGATAATCAAGAACCTTTCTGGGTTGAACCTCTCGCCAGTCCTGAACCTTATTGAAAGATATATGCTTTGAATCAGTCATGGCAGCTTCCATTCCGCTCTGATTCTCCGAATCAAGCGCTCTTTTGAGCTCCGATTCAAAGTTAACAACCGATCGCTTAAAATTCGGCGTATCTGCATTAGCGAGGTTATCGGAGATTACCGACCTTCTGTAAAGGTTTGCATCCATCGTACGGTGCAGCAACTCCATATCTTTACCAAAACTGTTGTCCAAAAACATATGTTCCTCCCAAAAACACTATTTTGTTTTAATTCTCGACAAATAGCGCTCCCTGTTTAGCGGAAGTTGAAAAACTTTCGTATTTTTCAACATTCAGCATCCCTTACCACCCGGCTTACAGCCTCCGGTTACAATATATACCTCGACAAGTCCTGATCCTCCTGTACATTCTGGAGTCTTTCATCTACATACTCCTTCGTAATACTGATAGTCTGACCCTTAAGATCCGGTGCATTGAACGATACTTCCTCAAGCAGAAGCTCTAGAACCGTATGCAGCCGCCGTGCGCCGATGTTTTCAGTCCTGCTGTTTACATCCCCGGCAATCTCGGACATCCGGACAATAGCTTCATGTGTAAAATCCAGAGCAACCCCTTCCGTATCAAGCAGGGCAGTATACTGATCGACCAGTGCGTTTTTGGGCTGCGTCAGAATCCTTTCAAAATCCTCAGCAGTCAGGTCTTCAAGTTCTACCCGCAGAGGAAATCGCCCCTGCAGCTCGGGTATCAAATCCGACGGTTTGCTCATGTGAAAGGCTCCGGCCGCAATGAAAAGTATGTGAGAGGTATCAACCATTCCGTATTTTGTATTGACTTTCGACCCCTCTACAATCGGCAGGATATCACGCTGGACCCCCTCGCGGCTGACTTCCCCGCTGCCTCCGCGGCCTTCCTTGGCGGCAATCTTGTCAATTTCGTCTATAAATATAATCCCCATCTGCTGAGCGCGGTCCCGGGCAATCTCGTTTACCCTCTCCTGGTCAATGAGCTTATCAAGCTCTTCTGCCATCAGAATCTCCCGCGCGCGACCTACCGTGACCTTGCGTTTCTTCTTTTTGCCGCCAAACATTGGAATTGCTGCGATATTTATCCCCATGTCCTCGAGATTCATCCCGGAGAACATATCCATTCCGCCTGTCGGCGCAGCGGTTACAGTAACCTCGACTTCCTTATCTTCAAGTTTGCCGTCACGCAGCATCTGCCTGAATTTTTCACGTGTGGACGATTTTTTGCTGCCGGTGTTCGTTGATGCGTCTGCAGCCGCTGTCCCTGAGTCGGCGGGTTCTTCACCCGGTCCGGGCAGATTGATTACCCGGGGTGTTTCATCAGCGGAAGAAGTCCCTCCTGCATCAGCAGAGTTGCTGCCTGACTGACCCGTGAGACCACTGAAAATACTTCCTAGATTAATTCCGCCATTGGCGCCGGCCTCCGGTTTCGGCCTGCCGCCTACCCCCGGAAGAAGAAGGTCCAGGATTGCGTCTTCGGTTCGAAGCTCAGCTTCAGTCTTAACGTCCTCTTCCATCTCTTTTTTTACCATACCGACAGAAACACTCATAAGATCGCGAATCATAGATTCAACATCGCGGCCGACATAACCGACCTCAGTGTATTTGGTAGCCTCCACCTTAATAAATGGAGCATTGACCAGCTTCGAAAGCCTGCGCGCTATCTCTGTCTTACCCACGCCGGTAGGTCCTATCATGACAATGTTCTTCGGTGATATTTCTTCTCTCATCTCGGGAGCTAGCATCTGGCGCCTCATTCGGTTACGAAGAGCTATTGCTACTGCCTTTTTTGCGTTATCCTGGCCGATTATATATTTATCGAGTTCCTCTACGATCTGTTTCGGTGTTAATTTTTCAAGTCCTTCACTCATGAAACTTCCTCCACTATGAAACTGCTGTTGGTGTAAATGCATATTCTTGATGCTATATCCATTGATTTAAGTGCGATTTCTTTTGCTGATAAATCAGATTCCTGCATATACGCAAGAGCTGCCGCATAGGCATAGTTTCCGCCCGAACCGATTGCAAGTACACCCTCCTCAGGCTCGATAACATCTCCGGTTCCTGAAATCAGCAGTATTTTATCCTTGTCGGCAACAAGCAGCATGGCTTCGAGCTTGCTTAGCATGCGATCCGTACGCCATTGTTTTGCAAGTTCCACAGCCGCCCTTGTTATATCGCCGTTGTATTCGTTAACCTTTCCTTCAAAACGTTCAAAAAGTGTGAAGGCATCTGCCGTAGCGCCTGCAAAACCCGTAAGGATTTTTCCGCCGTACATTGTCTTAACCTTGCGTGCGTTGCCCTTCATCACAGTCTGGCCAAGGGTCACCTGTCCATCGCCGGCCATCGCGACCGTGTCGCCTTTTTTTATTGCTATAATAGTTGTTGATCTAATTTTCATCTGTTGACTCCATGTTTCCCGGCATGTGGGTGAGCGCTGCTGTAAACGTCACGCAGTTTTTCGATTCCCATATGGGTGTATATCTGCGTGGTCGACAGACTCTCATGTCCGAGCATTTCCTGTACAATTCTTATATCCGCGCCGTTATCAATGAGATGCGTTGCAAAACTGTGTCTGAACGTATGCGGACTAATCTTTTTTGCTATTCCTGACTTCCTGACATATTTTTCGATAATCATTGCTATACCGCGCTGGGTAATCCTACGCCCCCGCTGATTAATCAGCAGTGCATTAGCGGCATCAGCGTCATCTTTGTCGGTTCTGATATTTTTCAGAGGAAGGTATTCGTTCAAACATTCTATTGCTGAAACTCCGAGGTATACAATCCGTTCCTTGCCGCCCTTTCCTGTTACCCGGATACTCTGTTCCCTGAAATCTATATCTGAAATATTGATCGATGACGCTTCCGACACACGACATCCCGTTGAATAAAGCAATTCCAGAATAAATCGGTCACGAATACCAGCGAAGCCGCTGCCAGTCAGACTGAGAAGTAAGTCGATTTCGTTCTCAAACATATAGTCAGGCAGATCCCGGTTCTGTTTCAGGCTTCTGATATTGTCAAAGGGGTTACTCTCAACAAAAGCGTTAGCCTGCAACCAGGAATAATAGCTGTTCATGGCCGACAGGATCCTGTTTACACTGCTTTTTGCAAGGCCTTTCCTGGATAGCCCTGCAATAAATCTTCTGGCGCATACCGAATCAAGACTGAGGTAATCGAGCTGTTGGTCTGCGAGATATACTTCAAATTTTTTCAAATCATCAGCATATGCGCGCAGCGTCTGCTCGGAGTAGTTTTTTATATCTCTTATATACCTCAGATAGTCTTCGGTTTTCATTTTGCCGCTTCAGGCTCCTTCTCTTTTTCTACCCGGGCTTTTTCAGCCTCTTCCTGCTCATGGGTATGAAGAAAGTCACATTCGGGATTTATACATGCTTTAACCGTACCCGTCTTCTTATCGCTCTTCTCAACCAGGAAGTAACCGCAATGGGGACATTTCGAACTGGTCGGTTTAAAGTGGGATATAAAGTCACATTCCGGGTAATTAGTACATCCGTAAAATTCCTTACCCTTGCCTCCGGCTTTTTTGCGTGCAACAATCTTACCGTCACAGCCCTCCCGCGGACAATCAGCGAGCGGAACAGCCTTGGTATTCCGGCAATCGGGAAACCCTGAGCAGGCAAGAAAGAATCCGAACCGGCCGAGTTTTTTTACCATCGGCATTCCGCATTTTTCACAAACCTCATCTGTGGGCTCATCAAGCACACCCTTGATAGATTCCATCGTTTCATTGACATGCTCGACCTGCTTCTTGAAAGGGGCATAGAACTTACCTATCATCTCATGCCATTCAAGTCCCTCCGTCTCAACCCGGTCAAGATTACGCTCCATCTCTACAGTAAACTCCTGGCTTACTACCTTTGGGAACTGCGTAGAGAGCATGTCGGAAATAATCTTACCGAGGGTTGTCGGCTGAAGCTGCTTGTTGCGTCTCACGACATAGTAGCGATCAAGCAATACACCGATAATAGGTGCATATGTAGACGGCCGCCCTATCCCGTTTTCTTCCAGCATTTTAACGATGCTTGCATCAGTAAAACGTGAGGGACCAGTAGTAAAATGCTGATTTGCATTAAAATCATTTGCCTCAAGATTGTCCCCCTCTTTAAGAGCCGGAACCTTTGCAGTTTTCTCCTTTGATTTCAGCATCTTGATAACAGACTGAAAACCTTTAACTACAGCCTTGGTAGAGCTGACCCTGAAAACGGCATCTTTAATTGTTATCTCAACCGAGGTTGTGAGAGTTTTTGCGTTTATCATCTGACACGCAACAAAGCGCTCCCATATAATTGAATAGAGCTTGAACTGATCCTTATTCAGATACTGTTTCATTTCATCCGGTGTATACCTGATGTAGGTAGGTCTGATCGCTTCATGAGCATCCTGTGCGCTTTTCTTAACCGAATATGAAGCAGGTTTTTCAGGAAGTGCGTCGGGGTGATTGGTATTAATCCAGTCTCTTACCTCTTCAATAGCCTGATCTGAGATCCTTGTTGAATCGGTTCTCATGTATGTAATTAAACCGACACGGCTTGAATCAATGTTTATTCCTTCGTAAAGCTGCTGGGCTATCTGCATTGTCTTACGCGATGTAAAGCCCAGGCGGTTTGCTGACATTTGCTGCAAGGTTGAGGTGGTAAACGGAGCTCTTGGTTTAATCTGCTTCTCAGTACCCTTCACTGATGTAATCTCGGGTTTTACATCCTTAAGCTCATTGATTATCCGCTCAACCTCTTTTTCATCTTTTATGTCTACCTTTTTACCCTTATACTGAACCATCTGAGCGGCAAAGGAAGTCTTTCCCTTCTTAAATTCAGCATCAAGGGTCCAGTATTCTTCAGGTATAAAACTTTCAACAAGTTTTTCACGCTCACATATAAGCCTCAGCGCTACCGACTGAACACGCCCGGCTGAAAGACCGTTTTTGACCTTTGACCACAAAAGAGGAGAAAGATTATAACCTACAAGCCTGTCAAGAACACGTCGCGCTTTCTGGGCATTCACCTTAGGCTCATTAATCTCCATAGGGTTTGCCACAGCTTCCTTGATGGCTGTCGGCGTAATTTCATTAAAAACAATTCTCTCAATCTCAAGCTTCTCGTTTTTCTTCAATAATGAATTCTTGAGATGATAGGCTATAGCCTCACCTTCACGGTCATTATCCGATGCCAGCAGAACATGTCCGGCCTTGTTGGCATTCGTCTGCAGCTCTTTCAGTATCTTGGCTTTACCCCGAACAGTAATATACTCCGGTTCAAAATTATTCTTCTCATCGATTGCGATCCTGGATTTTGGCAAATCGATCAGATGTCCCATCGATGCCAAAACCGTATATCCGGGTCCCAGATACCTTTCTATCGTAGAAGCTTTTGCCGGTGACTCAACTATTAATAGAGTATGAACTTTCATAGCATGCTCTCCTGATATAATTTCCATTAAATTTTATGCTTCGTCCCTCAAGCTCGTCCGACAACATTTCCGCCATCATTCGACCTGCCATTCCGGACGTCAAATCTCTTGTCTTATCTGGCCGGGGTTTTTCAGCCTTTGATACTCCCAGCTCATTAAGAACTGGAAGAGCATTATCAATAACCGGCGCCCCGTCAAAAACCATTTTCTCAAGCCTTCCCCGGTCCCCCTCAGCCTTGAGTCCGGCACTGTGAATAAATAGCTCACGCCCCTGATCAAGCGCAAAATCTGCGGTAATCAGAGCACCCGATTTACCTGGCGCATCAACTACGGCAACAGCATAGGACAGACCCGATATCAGTCGGTTTCTCTCGGGGAAATGATGCTTCCGGGGCTCTTCTCCCGGCAGATATTCACTCACTATTGCGCCGCCGCCCTTAAGTATTCGTGCGGCGAGCTTCCTGTTCACCGCCGGGTAGATCCTGTCTACGCCACATCCCAGGACAGCAATGGTTTTACCTCCGGCATCACAGCAGCCTGAATGAGCTGCACTGTCTATACCCATAGCAAGTCCGGAAATAACTGCTACTCCAGCTTCCGCAAAATCAACTCCAAGCCGATACGCAGCATCAAGGCCGCTGCCAGAAGCAAGTCGAGTTCCAACAACTCCGGCTGACGGGATACTCCAGTCAGGAACGTCCCCTCTACAGAACAGGGCAAAAGGCGGATTATAAATTTCACTGAGAAGTCGCGGATAATCCTGTTCCCCAAAAAATAAACATTTTATATGACCAGCGGCAAGTATCTTATGCGCAGAAACAGCCTCAAAAACCGTTTTTTTAACAGTATTCTCATCAATACGAAGCTTTCGCCCTATAATCATCTCAAGATCTTCCTTAACCAGCAGAGAAAAAGCATCAGAACTTCCACAGACATCGCGAAGAAGCAGTTTCTCTTCCAGCTCAAGAAAACGGCAGCGGCTGATTATCAGATTCAGGAGATCAGCCATTGTAACCTCCGACAAGCCTCATTCTGTTATCTTTTGCTTTCTGCTTTGTTTCGTCATCAGGGGCCTTCTCTTCTATAGTTGAATACAGCTCCTCTGCGGCATCGGTCTCACCGCGCAGTATTTTCACCCTGGCAAGTAGAAACATCGCGTTAAAATTGGCACTTCCACCTGACAGAAGACGCTCAAGAAGGGGTTCGGCATCTAAAGGCCGGTTCAATTCAAAAATGTATAAAACGGATAGCCCGTAGAGGGCTTCTGTATAGCCGGGATCAATCTGAAGCGCTCTAAGGTAATACTGTTCGGCGGTATCAAGATACGAGTCCGCCCGGACTTCATCAAATACCGCCTGTGTCATCTGAGCCGAACATACAGCGCCGTAATAAAACAGCATTGGACTTGTAGGAAAGTAATCAACTGCAGCTTCAATGCTTTTCAATGCTTCGTTATACATTTCAAGGCTCATATACTCAAGTGCCAGCATTCTGTAATAGATGCCAATCTGTTTTGAGGCCTTTACCGTTCGAGCGGCATCTTTCTCATAATATGAGATTCCCTTTTTCAGGTTAGCGATTCGTTCCTCAGGAATTGCTCCTGAACTGAACTCTTTCTCCTCAGCAGCTGTGAGACTGTCAAGCCAGGATTTCTTTTCACTGTCGCAGGAGGAAAATAACAGTGCAGAAAAAATAACCATCATCAATAAGATTCTCTTCATAATTCTAACCCCTCGGATGATACCGGCTGTGGCTGTTTTTCAAATCATCACGACTGAGATGGGTGTAAATCTGAGTTGTCGAAATATCAGTATGTCCCAGCAGCTCCTGGACAGATCTGAGATCAGCCCCGCCCTGTAAAAGGTGTGTTGCAAACGAATGCCTGAGTGTATGTATTTTTGCATCCACACCGGCCCGTTCTGCAATCTGCCTGAACCGCTTCCACATACCCTTCCTTGTCAGAGGCTGTCCACGATAATTCAGAAAGAGCATTCCTTTTGTATCAGCCTTCTTAACCATTGCCGGCCGGCCGTCTTCGATGTAACGCTCAAGCCAGTAAGTAACCTCGCCGCCGAGCGGAACAAAGCGATCCTTCTCGCCCTTGCCCCTGACACGAATAAGCCCTTCCTCAAGGAATATACTTCCGAAGGACAGACCGACGGCCTCAGACACACGCAGACCGCATGAATAGATAAGCTCAAACAACGCCCTGTCCCGTAATCCGGCGGGGCGCTCAATATCTATAAGAGCCAGGAATTTATCAACATCTTCAATACTGAGTACCGACGGAAGCTTCTTGTCCAGCTTCGGCATATCAACAGCCTTGGCAGGGTTATCTTCTCTTACCTTTTCAATGACAAGATAATTAAAAAAAGATCTAAGAGAACTGAGTATCCTCGAAACAGTTCTGCTGCTCAGAACATCATCCGGATCAGCAGTTTGTCTTTCGGTAATGTAGGATGTAATATCAGAAGCTGTAATAGATGACAGAGAATCACATTTCCCGTCCAGAAAACTCAGGAAATCCGCGCAGCCTCGCCTGTAGGCATCAACCGTGTTAATGCTCAGCCTGAGGTCAATTCTTAAATAATCTGCATAATCCGAAAGGATTCTGTCTACATCCATCACAAAGATCCGTCAGCTCTCAGCTTTCGGAGCCGAACTCTGATCTGAAAACGGTAGGAATACCGAGGTCCTCATCCATTGCGGAATTTCTTCTCGTGAGAGAAACGGCATTATTATTTTTGGAAAGGCCCGACTGCATTTCGATCCATTCCTTATAACCTACAACCTCCTGTCTTTCAGTTTCAGTTTCAAATATATCAGCAGGAGCAATGTCGTCAGCTTCTTCAGTAGCACCTGTAGCAATTACTGTGACTTTAACCTCATCATCAAGGGTTACGTCAGTTGCTGTTCCGGATATTATCATTGCGTCTTCATCCGCATTGGTTGTAATGATATTCAGTATTTCCTCATATTCGGAGAGTGAGAAATCTTCACCGCCGGTAACGCTTACAAGAATACCCTTAGCACCCTCTATGCGGGCATCTTCAAGAAGCGGATTATTTATCGCATTGGTTGCGGCATCAACAGCTCTGTTGTCTCCGCTGCCGGTCCCGATACCCATAAGTGCATCGCCCTTGCCTTTCATGATTGTTCTGACATCAGCAAAATCGATATTAATCTCACCGGCTTCTGTTATCAGATCTGATATTCCCTGAACACCCTGACGAAGTACGTCATCGGCTATTCTGAACGCTTCTTTTATTGGAGTCTTGCGTTCGACAATCTTAAGCAGATACTGATTCGGGATAATAATAAGTGTATCAACAGCCTGACGCAGTCGCTCTATTCCCTGCTCAGCAAGTTTCATTTTTTTAGCGCCTTCAAATGCAAAGGGTTTTGTAACTACTGCAACCGTCAATGCTTCAAGTTCGCGTGCAATCTGAGCAACTACAGCAGCGGCACCGGTTCCGGTTCCTCCGCCCATGCCTGCGGTTATAAAAACCATGTCCGCACCGCGCAGAGAATTCTTCAGCTCTTCGGTGCTTTCAATGGCCGCGTTCTGTCCTATCTCAGGATTTCCGCCCGCACCTAATCCGCCCGTAAGCTTTGTTCCAATGGGCATTTTCATTTCTGCGCTTGATAGTTTGAGTGCCTGCAAATCAGTGTTTACAGCTAGAAATTCTACGTTTTTTAATCCGCTTGATATCATCCTGTTAACAGCGTTATTACCACCACCGCCAACCCCGATGACCTTGATAACGGTAGGACTATTCATGTCTCCACCGAACTTGTCTTCGACCAGCTCAATTTTCATTAGCCGCCCCCTCCCAGAAGCTTGTAAATATAATATAACGGTCCTGATGGTTTTTACCAGTAGAAAAACAGACCTTTTTTAAAAAAATTCCTTCATCCAGTTCCTGAAACGGTTTCCGGCACCGGATTTAGCTCTTTTCCCGACATTTTTAACCTCTGATTCCTGCATGGACAGCTCATCACCGTACATTACAAGTCCAACAGCTGTTGAGTACATCGGGTTTCGATACTCCTGAACAAGACCGCCCAGTTCAAAAGGGTAGCCTATTCTTGCAGGCACTCCGAATATTTCTTTTGCCAGCTCAGCTGCACCGGGCATCATTGAACCACCGCCGGTAAGGACTACACCGCCACGCAGATGATTCAGATACCCCTTCTTCATCATCTTCTCTCTAATCATAGAGAATATCTCCGCCATTCGCGGCTGTATAATCTTGCATAATTCGCTTCGGGGAATCGATGCTGAAGGCCATCCGCCAACACCCGGCAGCAGGATCTCTTCAGCCGGATCAATCAGCGGCATATAACAACACCCTGATTCTTTTTTCAGCTTTTCTGCAAACTCTGCCGGGGTCTTGAGAACTATCGAGATGTCGCTGGTAACCTGCTCACCTCCGACGGCCACAACATCGGTATGATAAGGCGAACCCTCTACATAAACGAGAACATCTGTGGTTCCGCCGCCGAGGTCAATCATCAGAACACCAAGCTCCTTCTCCTCATTAGAGAGAACCGCTTTTGATGAGGCAATAGACTCAAGGACAATATCCTGAACCCTGAATCCAGCGCGGTTCACGCATTTAAGCAGATTCTGTGCAGAGGTTACTGAACCTGTGATAATATGAACCTCAGCCTCAAGCCTGATCCCTATCATATCAAGCGGGTTCTTTACACCGCCCTGATCATCTACAATAAATTCCTGAGGAATTACATGAAGCACTTCACGATCCATCGGGATAACTACCGCTCTTGCGGCATCAATTACACGCCGGACATCCTCTTCATTTATCTCACGATCACGTCCAGATACGGCAACCACACCACGGGAATTAATACCCTCAACATGAGAACCGGCAATTCCGGTAATAACAGAACCGACCTCCCGGCCCGACATCATCTCGGCTGCTTCAATAGCCTTTGTTACAGCCTTCAGAGTAGATTCTATATTGATCACGACACCCCTGCGCAGACCGTCAGACGGAGCTGTACCAATACCTACGATCTCGAGTCTGCCGGTTTCATTCAATTCTCCGATAACCGCGCAGACCTTTGTAGTGCCTATATCCAATCCGACTATTAAATCATCAACCGGCAAGATTATTCCTCCCTAAGCCTGTATACAACTTCATCAGTCCTGAAATCCAGCTCTTCGAGCTGTGCAGACATTCCCTGCTGTTTAACAACATCCAGGACAAGCAGCACATACGTAAACAATTCCTTATCGATTTTACTGCCTAATCTAACAGGAATACTATAATTCTGAGGATACATCAAGACTTCAAAATCATCACTACTTTTTCTGATAATTTTTATCTCGGAAATACTGTTGAAAAACGCTGGCGATTCGCGGCGCAGGCCGTCAAGCTCTTCCAAAAACCCGGTAACAGCCTCGGGCATCTTAACACCTATCCGGGCTTCATCTATTCTGATACCGGAGACTGCCGGTAAATTGAGATTGGATACAGCCTTGCCCAGTTGAAAAATAACCCCTCCGGAATCAACAGCGGCAGGAATAATTCTTCCGTCACTTTCTATAAGACAGATGGCAAGAGGAGTTCGCCCCTGCAGACTTATATTAAGCGTATCCGGGAATTTCTTGTTTACTACAGCAGATGAGATCTGAGGAAACCGTTCGAGTCTTGCCTTAATCAGATTCTCATCAACAGTAAAATACGACTCCGCAGTGCTTATGCCTGCCATTTCCAGGATCTGCTCATCAGAAGCCGAAAAACCTGCGGCAGTTTCAATCTGAATCTTATCGACTTTAACGTTCCTGGCAAAATAAAGGTGGTAAAACACCTGCACAAAAACAACAAAAAGAAGGATCGCAATAATGACCTTGAATATTTTTGCAGTTCGCTCCCTCTTATTCCTGAGCCGGTAATCCTTCTCAAGTCTGTCAGCAGCGTTAACCATATTGTTTTCGACTGAATTGTAGCCGTAGAACGGGGGTTCGGAATAGTTATATTCTTTATTATTAAAATGATATGCCTGACTCATATTCTCTCCTCATTCTGTCGTCTTGTGGTACCGAGCAGGAGCCCGCACATTAAAAATGTTACAAAAAGTGACGAACCGCCTGACGAAAAAAACGGAAGCGGAATACCCGTTGCCGGCACCAGACCGGAAACAACCGCCATGTTAAAAAGTGCCTGATACAGGATACAGACTGCAAGACCGAAGCTTAAAAGAAAATCATAATGACTACCGCTTCTGTATCCGCGCAAAATTGCCCTTGCTCCAAAACCAAGAAAAAGAAGGATAATACAGAACACACCCATAAACCCGACCTCTTCAGCGGTTGATGCAAAGATAAAATCCGAATGAACCTCAGGCAGTCCTCCAAGCTTCTTTATGCCGTGCCCGAGTCCCTGGCCAATGAATCCGCCGTTCTTCAGCGCCGATTGCGCCGCAATAACCTGATAACCGGATCCTACTGGGTCAGCCTCGGGGCTTATGAAGGCTATCAAGCGCTCAACCCTGTGAGGCTTGGTAAAAAGAAAAATCAGGGATGTAGGCACCGCAGCGAGTAAGAGATAAACAAAATAGAGCAGCGGAACTCCTGCCATAAAAAACATTGACAAACCTATTATCAGGATAAAGATTGCTGAAGAAAAATCATTCTGCAGCAGTACAAGCCCAACCACTACTGTAAGGACAATTAAAGAAGGAAGAACCGTATTAAGAAAATCATGCATACGGTCCTGCTTTTTTTCAAATATATTCGCCAGATATAGCACGATTGCCAGTTTTACGAGTTCCGAAGGCTGAAAAGAGAAGCCGAACAGAAATATCCACCGACGTGCACCGAGAATCTCCTCACTCAATCCGGGAAGAAATGTCAACAGCATGAGCACAAGGCTTCCAAGCAGAAGTGCCGGCGTCCATCGCCTTAAAAATTCAGAGGACAGCTTAAACGCTATAAAACCGAAAACCGCACCAACTCCGCCAAGAATAAGCTGTTTACGAATAAAGAGAAAACTATCGCTGAAATATTTTTCAGCATAATAATATGAAGCAGAAAAGAGCGCGGCAATACCGCATCCTGCCAGCAATACAACCAGCATCAGAAGAATAAAATCACTCTGTCCGCCCGGAACCCTCTCGAGTTCAAACCGTCCTCTCATTAAATTAAATACCGCCTTTCTACTGTATCTTCAATGTTGACAGGGCCAGAATGGCAAACATTCCACCCATTATCCAGAATCTGATCACGACCTTGGTCTCTGCCCAGCCGTTTAATTCAAAATGATGATGCAGAGGAGCCATTTTAAAGACCCTTCTGCCTGTTGTTTTGAATGATATTACCTGAATGATTACCGATACGGCTTCAAGGACAAAGACGCCCCCGATGATGACCATCAGCACTTCTTTCTTTATCATCAATGAAATCACGCCGAGCACCCCGCCGAGCGCAAGCGAACCGGTATCACCCATAAAAACTTCCGCCGGGTGTGAATTAAACCACAGAAACCCGACTGCAGCTCCGACAATACCGAAACAGAAAACCGGGAGCTCACTGCTTTCCGGCAGGTAGGGAATCTGCAAATATGATGCAAAGTCGGCTCGACCTGTTATGTAGGTAAGAATCACGAAGGCTATCCCGACCATAATCACAAGCCCTGTTGCAAGACCGTCGAGTCCGTCGGTCAGGTTCACGGCATTTGTCCAGGCGACAAGAATGAATACACCAAAGGGTATATACAGAACGCCCAAATCAAGAACTGGATTTTTAAAAAACGGAAGATACAGCAGGGTCGTATGATCATTACCGTTAAAATACAAAAAAAGTACGATAATCAGGGATATTGCTATCTGACCGGCAAGCTTGAAACGGGCATGAAGCCCCTCCGTGCTTTTGCGGGTTATTTTCAGGTAATCATCAATAAACCCTACCAGACCGAATCCGACAAGCGAAATCAACCCTATCCAGACATATGGATTCCTCAGATCCTGCCACAGAAGTGATGAGACAAGAATTGCAAGAATCATTATCAGCCCGCCCATAGTCGGGGTACCGCTTTTATGCAGATGGGACTGCGGCCCGTCCGTCCTGACCATCTGACCAAGCTTGAACGTTCTTAATGCCCGGATTATCTTCGGCCCGAAAAGAAAGGACACGAATAGCGCAGTTACAGCGGCATAGGCCGCCCTGAATGTGATGTACTGAAATATATTAAAAGCTGAGAAATAGTCCACTAAAGGGAATAGTAATTCCTTTAACATTTCTCCCTCCCGAATTTCATATTTACAGGCTCAATAAGTCTTTCAAGATTCATTGAGCGCGAACCTTTTAAGAGCAGCAGATCGTCGGGTTTTAGATTCAAAAGAAGCTCATCTTCAAGTGCTTTATACTCATTTGTATGAAAAAATACCGGGGACTCTTTTGCTCTCTGTTTCGCTTCCTCGAATGCCGAAACGGAATCTTCACCGAAAAAAAACACTTTGTCAGCCCGGCAGGATGCTGCTTCCCTGCCGAGTTGCCGGTGCATTTTTTCACTATCGGAGCCAAGCTCCTTCATATCACCGAATACATAATATTTCGAGCCGGACCAGTCAAGATTGTCTGCAAACGCCATGGATGTAAACATCGAATCAACATTCGCATTATATGAATCCTGTATTATTGTCACAGCCCCTTCTATAATCTCACCGCGTCCGAAAAGGGGGTTCACAGATTCAAGCCCGGCTTTGAGCTCTTTAATTCCAAGTTCGGCAAACCTGCCGACAGCGCATGCACAGAATGCATTTTTGAGATTATGCTCACCTATAAGCGGGTACTCAATTACCTCCCCGTCAATCTCTATCGCCCAGCCCCTGAGTCCAAGATTTTTGTAATTCAACCCGCCATCAGCTTCAAGACTTTCGCGGCCATAAACTATACTCCGGCCCTTAAGTCCTTCAGCCAGAAAACCAGCATAAGGCTCATCTTCCGCGACAAAAAGTGTTCCATCTCCATCGAAACGGGAAACCGAATGACGCTTTTCCTCTGCAATAGTATCTTTATTTCCAAAAATACCGATATGGGCGGTCCCTATGTTAGTAATGACAACTACATCAGGACGGAGTATTTCAGAGAGTACATCCATTTCACCCAAACGGTTTACACCCATTTCAATAACGGCATAATCATGCTCATTTTTGATATTAAAGACGGTCAACGGCAGTCCGATTTCCGAATTATAATTCCCTGCTGTTTTTACAACCGAATACTTTTCAGAAAGTACCGATGCAATCAATTCTTTGGTTGTAGTTTTACCGTTACTGCCGGTAATCCCTACACGAACCGGACCGCTGATACCCTTCAGATACTCAGCAGCAATACGCTGAAGAGCACGAAGCGGATTATCCACAATAATGAAGAAAACATCATCTGCCGTATGCCTGAAAACATTTACAGCATCTTCTGTATCCGACCATTCTGTTGAAACAACAGCACCGATGGCGCCGGCCTTTACAGCTGCGTCGATATAATTGTGACCATCAACCCTTTCACCGGAAAGTGCAAAAAAAAGAACCCCGTTTTTACATCTTCTTGAATCAACCTCGGCGCCGGATACCTCCGAAGAAGAAGCCCCGAGCAGTTCTCCCCCGCACCATGTGGCTGCCTCTTTCGCAGTAAATAAATAACCGGCTTTAACCATCCTGACGCTCATCCCTTCCCAGATCTATTCTGAGAATTTTATCCGGTTCAATCTTTTTAAGCTCAAGGTCCTCATCAGCAATTTTATTTATCCTGAAAGGAGATTTCAAAAATTCAATCCCCATAACAATCTTCTTATTCTGTTCAAAAAGATCCTTCTGCTGCTGCTCAAGCTCCGCAACCTCTCGACTAAGCATGTCATACCGGTATGATTGCCATACGGAAATAAAAAGCAGAGCCGGGATAAGCAGTATTAATGAAGCAATAAACAGTCTTTTCAACACCTAAAATTCCTCGTCAGATATTTTTTTAACGACACGGAGTTTTGAACTCCTTGAAGGCGCATTCATTGAAATTTCCTGTTCAGTCGGTATTACCGGTTTCTTCGTCAGAATTTCAACAATCTTTCTGCCGTTACAATTACATATCGGCTGTTCAGGAGGACATATACAGGCCTTATTCATATCCTTGAAGAAATGCTTAACCATCCTGTCTTCGAGAGAATGGAATGTTATCACACCCATCCTTCCGCCCGGCTTCAATATACGGAGAGCATTCGCAAGAACCGAATCAAGCCTTGCAAGCTCACCGTTCACAGCAATCCGCAGAGCCTGAAAGGTTCTGGTTGCCGGATGAATCCGGCCCCTTCTGTAATCGGGAGGTGATGCGGATTTTATCAGGGCCGCAAGCTTATCAGTAGTTTCGATGCGGGCAGTCTTTCGCTCAGAAATTATTGCTCTGGCGAATCTCCTTGAATAACGCTCTTCACCAAACTGATAAATCAAATCGGCAATCTCACTTTCAGGATATTCATTTACAATATCCGCAGCCGATATCTCGAGTTCAGGCGCAAGCCTCATATCGAGGGGTTCATCCCGGAGGAAAGAAAAACCCCGGCCGGATTTCTCATAATGAAAAATGGAAATACCGAGATCAAAAAGAATGAGGTCGGGGCGTTCATCTCCCAGAGGATACTGCTTGAAAAACATGTTGAACCACTGGTTAAAAAGCCTGACACGGCTGCCATATGATTCCAGTCTCTTCTCTGCAACAGTCATTATTTTACTGTCCGCATCAAGACCCACAAGATTCAACCATGGACATCTCGAAAGAAAAAGTTCCGAGTGACCCCCCTCACCCAGAGTACAGTCAATCATCAGCTTATCGTCCTGTGACGGCTTAAGATAGCTGTATACCTCTTCTTTCAAAACTGAATAATGTACAATATCCATGAACGCCCTGCCTTGCCGCTATTAAATATTCAGAAGATCACCAAGATCTTCGGCTGCAGCAAGAAAATCCTCCTCACTCTCATTAAGATAACCGTTATACTCCGCTTCATCCCAGATTTCCATATACTTTTCCATTGCAAGAAGAACAACTTCCTTCCTGAGACCGGCGGACTCTCTCAATGTCGGAGGGATATTAATCCGGCCCGACTTGTCAATTTCACATTCCTGTGCGGGGGCAATGATTCTGCGCTGAAGAAGCCTTGTCTTTGATTTAAAGACCGAGGATGAATCAAGAATCTGTGATGCGATTCTGTTCCATTCTTCAGGAGTATAAACCCACAGGCATTTATCAATACCGCGAGTAAGAACCAGCTGGTTTCCGGGAATAAGATTACGAACACGTGATGGTACAAGCATTCTGCCTTTTTCATCTAAATTGTTTCGATACTCACCGGTAATCACTACTTAATCCCACTTAATCCTAATTTCTCCCACTTTTTACCACCTATTTAATATATTAAACCATCAAATTCCTTTTTTAAACCTTTATTTAAATGAATTAAAGAAAATAGGAGATTATTCCGATAATAAGACTTAACGCTTGTTTAGTAGCTTTTTTCAGGGTAAAGCAGTACATATGTTGTATGCCTATATACCGAGTACATTTTAAATGGAACGAAAAAGACCTGCAGCTTAAGGCAAAAAGTCTCGATCTGACCCATCCTTATTTTGTTTCTATAAAAGATTTAATCCTAGCCAAAGAATCCAAACTGATAATTGACCCCACCGAGGATGAAGTTCGTCGACTTTTCGGCAAAGCTGATCATCTGATGATTCCGTTTCAGACTGTCTCTTTAATAGAAGAGTTTAAGGATGATGCGTTTGGGGATCAGCCCTCGAAGGTTATGGACTTCAAACTGATTGAGGATTCAGAAAATTGATCTGGGACACAAAGGTAATCGTCTACCCTGAGGGGGACTTCATCGAAATCGAACGTGATTTAAGAATGAATGAACTGGTGGACATAAATGGAAATCCATTGCGCCCCCCCCTGCCGGACCCTAGAGTGATAGTATACCGGGTATACCGAAAGTCAACATCGGACACAAACAACGGACCGGTTATCAGATACTATCTCGAACAGCTCAGCCTGTCCGAGACGGAATCAATTTCTATTCATTAACCTTTCCTGCACCGAAGATTCTATAATCAAGATCAGGAAAAATCTTATTCTCTTTTTCTATTCTTGTAAGCCATTCAGTATTAACGGTGTTCCGGCACAGGTTGTCATATATCTTGTTGAAGTTATGAAGATGACGTTTCACCCTCATCTTGGCATAATCAGCATTCAGACAGGTTTTCATAATGAACGGCCAGTCTGATGCCTGGGCAAGGAGAACCTCCCGTGCTGCCTGATCCAGAACCCGCTTTTTAAGTCCGGATTCATCAGGAAACCTTGCAACAAGCTCCTGCATTCTCTCCGAGGCCTTGTGCACGTGTCTGTAAATCCAGTCATTGGCTCCTCCGAGCCATACCGACGCATACCCCTTGTTGCCCCAGCTTGAGAAGATGGGCTCAACTTTTTCATTTTCAGTATATTCATCGATATACTGTGATGGGCTAATCATTTCGAGATCATCCGACAGAGCAGCCTTTCTTATCACATGCTCAAGCCAGATAATACCTTCATACCACCATTTACCGAAGATTTCTGAATCATAAGGACAGATTACCATTGGAGTCCTGTCCATAAGCTTATCCAACTTCTTAACCTGCTTGATCCGCTGATAGATAAAATTATCAGCATGGTCGATTGCTTTGGCTTCAGCTTTTTCGGGCTGATAACGATGCCCTGCCTCTCCGGTTGCGATCCTGTAATATTTATACCCTGTATTGATCCTGATTTTTTCATCAAAGATATGCGGGCCAATATACTCAAAAGGCAGTTCGTATCCGATATCCTGCCTGGCATCACGATAAACCTGATCTCCCGGGTAGCCGTCATCAGTAGACCACACAGACCGTGAGGCCGGGATATCACGTGAAAAAGCCAGGATACCACTGCTTGTTTCAACCGGTGCGTATACTCCATATTTAGACTTCTTGCATGCAAACAGCTGACCGTGAGCAGCAATAAAGCTGTAATCTATTCCATGCTGTTTCATATATTTTCCGAGGCCGGGGAAATAGCCCAGCTCCGGTATCCACATCCCCCTAGGGGCCTGACCGAACACACGACCGTACGAAATAACGGCAGTATGAATCTGGGCTTCAATTACCTGTGGCAGTTCCTGATACAGGGGCATAAATGCATGCGTGGCAGCAGTTGTAATTATCTCTATACAGCCCGCCTTCTCCAGTGTTTTGAAGGCTTTTATTATATTTCGTTTATAAAGATTTTCATATTTATCCAGACAATCCTCATAATGCTCTTTATAAAGCTTTGAGAGTTTCAGTTTGTCGGAATCTTTTTTATTACGGACAATTTCTTTTTCACCCAGTGCTATCTTATCTTCAAGATAGGCGACAAAGCGCTCCTGAAGAAGCTCATCCATCAGCATCGTAGTCAATGTCGGAGACAATGAGATAGTCAGTTTATATGCGATATCCTCTGCATATAACTTGTTCATAAGCCCGATTAACGGAAGGTAGGTTTCTGCAAGTGCATCAAAAAACCAGTTTTCTTCCAGGCATTTCTCCTTCTCGGGATGATGAACATAGGGAAGATGAGAATGAAGTACGAATCCCAGATATCCTTTATTTTTGCTCATTTTCTACTCCAAAAACTCACTGTCTATCATTGAAATAATCCGCTGGGGAATCTTTCCCGCGGCTTCCGCTGCACTTAAATCATATACACCCGCAACCAGTAGAAGATCATTGCCGGACCCCTTAAGGTCTTTATGTAAATCCAATTCTCCGACCTCCCACTGAGGACTCTTGACGAAATTTGATCTACATAAAACCTTTTCAGATTCACTCCCCTTGAGGATCAGTTCAACACAATAATAAATACCGGTTCGGGGCAGGTTTATATACCAGCTTCCGTCTTCTATCTGAACGGGAATATCGAAAAAATCCTGAATGTTAGCCTTACTGAACTCAGCCTTACCCATCTCATAAACCCTCAGGTTCAGCTTTCCACTGAGATTCCCGAATTTCAAAGATGCTATCTCAGAGTCCTTTATATCCCAATATGTATAAGCCCATGCAGGATCACGAAGAAGCATAACTATCTTAGTTTCATTGTAACTTTCCGGTAAAGGATACTGATCTTCATCAAAATCAAACTGTTCATTCAACGTGATGTCGAATTTCCTTTCCTTTATCTGCATGGCAGGATTATTCGCCATTACATTTTCAGCTCGATCTTCCTCAATAGCTTCAAGTATAAGATCTATTAAATCCTGTTTATCTATATTTTCATTGATGCTGATTCCCTCTTTTACGGCAATCTCTCTGAGAAAATCTTCCGGGAGCAGCTGCAGGCGTTCTTCCGTCATTGTACCTCCGATATAGTCTCTGATCCTAGATAAATGAATATATTGTGTCAATGGGTTAGAGTGAAATCATCCCCATTATACTTATCACATCGCCGGCTCCAAGTGGTTTAACTACCCTGTCGGCTATGATTTTAAGCCATTTCGGCGATGTTCCGGCGGCAAGACCACCCCAGCTGGCTTTTTTGATTATTTTAAATCCATTTGCAGCAAACATAGCCGAAAGCGTTTCTTTTGAAAAGAGATACATATGGTCAGCAATTGCTGACCGCCATTCAGAACCGAATAATCTCGCCTGGAAGCCGCTTATATCGGGGGTCACAACAATAAAAAGTCCTCCCGGACGTAATATCCTCGCGACCTCGGCTACAAACAGGTCGGGCCTGGTAAGATGTTCAATCAAATGTGAACAATGAAGCACATCAACCGTAGCATCAGGAATGCCGGCACTTTCAAGCGGCCCGATATGAATATCAACACCACGTTTCTCAATACCGTATTGTGCTGCCGGCCTGCATACCTCCGCACCGTTTACATCCCAGCCCCTATCTTTCATGGTTGAGAGGAGCTTCCCCGTTGCACATCCCACATCCACAAAACTCGGCCGCCGCCCCTCATTTTTACAGCGGGAAAAAATACAGGCTTCCCGATCAAAGAACCCCAGATCCTCAAGCCCAAGAATCATCAGCCGGTAGAAGGACTCCTCGTTCTCTATTTCATAGTCGTAGTATTCTCCGTCATAACGGAGGGCAAGCTCTTCTGCAGAGGGCATCGGGTTCTGAAAAACCAGGCCGCAGTTTCTGCATCTCACAAATGGTATGTCAGAGTTCTTCCATTTCAATAAAAAATCCCTGCCCCCGCACAGTGCACAATCGACATTGAACAGCATGGTCTCATCCGGCTGTTTTGAGAAAGTTTTCACGTTCTACTCGATTACCGTCAGCTGAAATGTGCGTCCGGTTTCATTTTCGGAATAATCGCTTACAAGAATTTCAAACCTTGAATCGCCGGGAACTAAGCTTATCTCACCGAGGGAAACGTAACCGTCACCCCGATAAAAATCATCATACTTCATATCCTCCCGGGACTGGATCAATGCACTGCCGGCATCATATCTGAGAGATTCAAAATTAAGATAAAAGATCTCTTCCCCGTTATGAAATAGTTGTATTTTATACGGTGCCATCAGAGTAAAATAATCATCACTCATCCCCGGATCAAAAATCTCCGCTTGAATCTCCGTCTTTCCGGCTTTAATAACTGCATTTTTATCAACCGAGGTAAAGCCGGCTTCATTAAGCAGGCGGATACTCCTTATCTCAGGCGAAGCATTGTCTACTATCGAATTAAGCAGAAGAAGAGGGTTCACATACTGGCCGAATTCACTGTCGATTACGGCAAAGTGCAGATGCAGACGGGCTGATTTGCTTATCCCCCCGAGCTCACCTAGGATATCTGATGCTGTAACTCCCGTCATCTCACTTATATCCTCAGCCGGCTCAATTCCGGCATACAGGGTCCGGAGTTTTCTTTCATGTTCAACAACGACAAAATGCCCGATGCGTCCGGGAAGTGTTCCCGGACGATCCGAATTCTCATAAAAAATAACTTCACCGTCATCACAAGGTCTGATTTCAGCATTTTCAGCATATACCTCAAGTCCGCTTGCGTAGCTACCCCACTTATCTCCACCGAAAGTGGATACAACCAGGGGGTCATCAACAGGCCAGTTAAAGGCGTATAATTGCTGAGCAAACAAAAGGACTGCAGATAGAACAAACAATAAAGTATGCTTTTTCATAAACTATCCCTCAATAATGTCATAGCGAAGAATACGACCATCAATTCCGACGTAAAAACAACCTTCAGCCAGATAAAAGTAAATATCGCCAGACGGAAAATAAAGATCAGCTATCGTACCGAGATCTGAGCGGTACAACCTCAGCTGGCTGCTGTCTTCCAGTGAAGAAAGAATAAACGACATAGTTTTTTCTCCCGGGAAAACAGCCTTCCTGATTTCTCCTGCTGTTTCAATTTCCTGCTTCAGAAAGGTTGCCGTACTGTAGACATCAAGACCGCCGGGTGTTTCAAGATATAGAAGCCGTCCGTCATCACTGTAGTCCAGAAGAAGATTCCTTCTATAGACTTCACTCATATTCATCCTGAAGACAGGAATATATTCATCGTTTCTAAACTCGAAACAAACCAGCTGTTGGGGATAAAGACCTGTAACCGCGGCAAAGCGACTTCCATCATCGGTAAGCGCACATGCATAGCTGACGCTGTATCTACTGTCGGTGGAATAATAGGTGTATACAGGATCAGGACTATCGGTATACAGCGAAACATCACCATTCAGCATGCCGAGGATTAAATGTTCACTGCCTGCATCCATAGATGTAACAGCCGCCCCGGGAGAGATATGCAGAAGAGGAAATCCTTCATAATCATATTCTGTAACCGTCATTCTGTCGGGTGCTATTACAAAGAGGCGTTCACCTATAAAAAACGGATATCCGTCCGAATCAATCGTACCGATTATATCGCCTTCAGGATTCTGCAGTACAAGCTGTTCTGAAACACTGGAATAGTTTATAAACAGCTCTGAAGACACTGCTGCCCTATACACTACATCATCTGAAAACAGGACCCTGCCGGATGCCGAAAAATAACCGAAACGAGAGTCAAAATTAAACGGAACAGGATGGTCATCAGTCCCGCCCTCAGCTGCAGTAGTTTCAACAACCCAGGAAGGGTTAACGACCAGCTCCTTTTGAAGCTGATGAGGAAAAAATATGATGTAAACAAGCAGAATAACGAAAAACAGTATTAAAAAAAGTTTTCTCATAGTACCCCAATCAATTGCATCCTATACTATTACGTGCGATACTGTCAAACACGAATTGCAGGAGCTGATTAATGGAAAACATAAGTGTTGAAAAGTTAATGATTGAAGCAAAAAAGGCATCGGAATATTCCTATTCTCCGTATTCACATTTTACAGTAGGAGCCGCACTGCTCTGTGCTGACGGAGAAATTGTAACAGCCGCTAATGTTGAAAACCGTTCCTATGGTCTGACAATCTGTGCCGAGCGAAGTGCTGTAGTTAAAGCTATCTCATTGGGAAAAACCGATTACAAGGCGCTTGCAATCTACTGCGGCAAAGCCGATTATCCGGTTTCACCCTGTGGCGCATGCAGACAGGTGATATCGGAATTTGCAGATGGTTCAATGCCGGTTTATTTCAGCGGTGTGGATATTAATAACAGGGTTGAAACGACTGTTGCGGAACTTTTTCCCTTCGACGCCCTCTCAGAAATGAAAAACGGCAGATACGAGGAATAATCAGCTTTATGATTCTTTCTTTTTGATATCCTGATCCATCTTTGATTTCCAGATATCAATTTTTTTCTTGAGATCATTAGCCTCTTCAGGTTCGCCGACAAGGGCGTTAAGCCTTCTTAGCCCGCCAAGATAGTTTATTGCAAGCTTAAAATCATCTATCCGAAGGGTTGATAGTTCATACTTTTCTCTGTAGCCGTCAGCAGAATTCTGAAGAAGACGTTTAACAAGTTTCAGGTGAGCAAATCTTTCCTGATAAAAATCAGCCCTCGGATCAAGACCGGCCATCAGGGTTTTAAGATCCAGCAGGTTTTTAGCGACTACGGCAAAGCGTCCTTCAATCTCTACAAACGACCACTTCCACTTAGTATTCTCACCAAAGGCATCCTTAACTGAACTGATTGAAAATCCAAGTTTACATACAAGCTTCCATCGTGCCGCCTGATCTATACTCTTAATCTTTTCGAGCTTACCCTCATATTCAGAAAAAGGAACATCTATATAATTTGAAACAGCATTCTCAAGGTTAATTATCGATTTATAACAAGTCTTTCGGGCTTCATTCAAATACGCATCATTCTTGATACCAAGCAGAGCCACCGAGAGATTATTCATCAGCACAAGATAGGAAACAATATTCAGATTAACATCAGCTGCTTCAATGCTAAGCAGACCAATTCTATCCCGGTCATTTCTCAGCTCGGCATTAAGATCCGATTCTTTCTGTCTATGCTCCTCCAGTACACTTTTGAACTCTTTGAGTTTTTCCGTGTACTGTTCTTTCGCCTGAGCACTGATTTTTCCCACGGCTTCAGCTTCCCTCCCGCTCTCCGGCTGCTTTAACCAGGAGCTCTTCCGCATGCTTCAACGAAACATCAGTATCTGTGTCTCCTGAAAGCATTCTTGCTATCTCAATCTTCCGTTCATCACCAGCAACATTGTCTATTTCTGTGAAAGTCCGATCCCGGGCAGTTTTTTTACATACCCTTATATGATTATCGGCACGAACTGCTATAGAGGCAAGGTGTGTAATACATAGAATTTGCTTAAATCTGGATAATCTATACATATGTTCACCTACGGCGACTGCAATTTCTCCACCTATACCGGCATCTATCTCATCAAACACCAGAGTGTCGACTGTATCGATTGAAGCAAGCACGGATTTAATTGCCAGCATTACCCTTGAAATTTCACCACCTGACGCGATACTTCGTAAACGCTTTGGAGGTTCTCCCTGATTTGGGGAAATAAGAAACTCGATTGCGTCAAAACCGTTAATTCCGCATGAGGGACGTCCGTTCTCACCGAGCTTGGCCTCAACCTGAACCCGAAACTCTGCTTTAGGCATTCCGAGAGCCTTAAGCTGCTGTTGAATCGCCGTCTGAAGTTTTCTTGCAGCAGACTTTCGTTTCGCAGACAGATCTGAGGCCTGCTGCAGCACCGATTTTTCCAGTGCTGCGATTTTTTCAGCATATTCAGCTTTAAGCTCTTCCCTGTTCTCAATACTGCTGACTTTTTTACGGCTCTCTTCCTGAAAAGTCAATATATCTTCAACTGAATCACCATACTTCTTCCGGAGTTTTAAAAGCTCCGAAAGCCGCTCCTCACATGCTGCAAGACGCTCAGGGCTGAAATCAAAATTGACCTTGTAGCGCTCAATTCCGTCAAGAACATCTTCAGTCTCATAAAAGGCGTTTTCAAGACGGCTGCTGGCCTCTGCAAAGGCGGAGTCGATTCCACTGAGCTCTTTCAGGTTTTCCATTCCGCTGCGTAAGCCGTCAAGCGCTCCGCCGGAACTTTCGCTCAAGGCTCTGTGCAGTTCTTC
Source organism: Candidatus Thalassospirochaeta sargassi (assembly GCA_028532855.1). Taxonomy (GTDB): domain Bacteria; phylum Spirochaetota; class Spirochaetia; order UBA9216; family UBA9216; genus Thalassospirochaeta; species Thalassospirochaeta sargassi. The sequence goes on along the minus strand of JAQQAL010000051.1, from coordinate 13,296 downwards.
AAAAAGAATAAAAAGTTTCTCGGACTGAGTAAGCAGCTTATGTTCAGTCTCCAGCTCTTCAATTTCACCGGGCTTGAGAGCGGCATCCTCTATCTCTTTAACAGCAAATGCAGCAAGGTCGGCTTCCCGCAGCATTTCACGCTCATCCGACATGAGCCCCTGATACTCTTTCTTTATATTGTTAAGCTCAAGGAAGTCAGACTTAAGCCTCTCCGCAGAAGGCCGCAATCCGGCAAAACTGTCAAGGAGCTTTCGATGATTATCGGTTGAGAGCAGCGACTGATGTTCATGTTGACCGTGGATATCGAATAATAAAGAAGTGAATTCGCTCACATCGGCCTTGACCGACGGTACGGACTGAATAAACATACTCCCGCGACCGGTATTTTTCATAATGCGCCTGATAATAACACGCCCCTCATCGGCGGATATTTCGTGCTCTTCAAGCCATTTCAGGGCTTCAGCATTACCCTCGACATTAATCACAGCCGAAACCTCGGTTTCAGAAGCGCCGGTTCTGATTGCTGATACATCTCCTTTTTCTCCAAGGACCAGACCGAGTGCGCCGATAATGACAGATTTACCGGAACCTGTTTCTCCGGATAGAATATTGAACCCCTCCTGAAACTCAACTGTCAGCTGATCCGCAAGTGCGTAATTCTTAATGAAGAGTTCTTCAAGCATCCGGTCCTCCAGACCATTTGAGTTTTGTTCTCAATATTTCATAAAAATTTCTTTTATCCGAACTGATTATCAATGCTTTTTCCGGCGCACGTTCAAACTCTACTACATCTTCAGGAACCAGGGGAAAAACTGTCTGCCCATCCACTGTAAGCATAACCTCAGCCCGTTGTTCCTGTTCTACAAAAATTTTAATCTTCTTGTCAGCCGGAATAACAAGCGGCCGATTAGACAGGCTGAATGGGCAGATAGGATTGAGAAGGACTGCATCCATCTCGGGTTCGAGCAGGGGGCCTCCTGCGGCGGCTGAATATGCAGTTGAACCTGTAGGTGTAGATACAAGGACACCATCAGCACGATACTTTCCAAGATGAGTTCCATTCAGCTGTACCGAAAGGCGAATCATCTTTGAAATACCGTAGGCAGATATTACTGAATCATTCAAAGAATGAAGTTCTTTAATTTTTTTTCCATTTCTGATTACCGCAGCCTTCAGCATCAGCCTTTTACTCAGCTTCAGCCTACCAGCATGATAGTCTTCGAATGTATCTTTCCATTCATCCTTGGACACTTCGGTGATGAAACCGAAATTCCCCATATTAACCGCCAATACAGGTATTTCAAAGCAGGCAAGAGTTCTGGCGGAGAATAATACTGTTCCGTCGCCGCCGAGGGCGAATGCAATATCCGCTTCTTTTATATCAGGGGTTATCGGGGCCCCGGAATAACCGAAAACCTCATTCTGTATTTTTCTTTCATCAAGATAGGCCGTAATATCATCAACAAGGGCTTCCGCCTCAGGTTTTAACAGATTAACAATTATAACGGCTTTTTTAATTTCTTTTCCCATAGATAAATTCAGCTTAAACCATAATCACCATCAAGGCAATGAGGAAAGCACTCTGGAAATAATAGAGATATTACTTTTGCCAAGCATTGGATACAGCGGGAAATTTATACATCGCAAAAGAAGTTTCTTTGCATTTGGACAGCTGGCCTGAACCTCTTCGGAGTAAGCTGCTATTGATCCCGAAAATGAAGTTTCTGTGAGTATATTCTTTTTCCTCGCATAGGCTGAAACCTCATGGATACCGGTATCAAGAACAACAGGAAAACTGTAATAAACATTCATCGCGTCCCCTTTCTGGGTCAGCTTCTTATGCCTGGATCGCATCAGGGATTTTGTAAATATATCGGCAATCTCCAGCCTGCTTTCGAGATATTCAGTGATGTTTTTCAGCTGGACAATACCTAGAGATGCATTCATATCAGGGAGGAATACAGACTGATGCAGGTTGCCCGCAACTGCATTTAATGCCCTCACATCTTTACGGGATGAAGCAAGAACCGCAGCACCTCCTCCTGTAGTAATAAGACCATCCTCGTCCATATTAATTACTGTAAATCTACCGAAACTCCCGGCTTTCTGCTCATCAATTGATGCTCCGAGTGCCATTGAGATATCCTCAATTACAGCAAGCCCCGTTTCGGCAATACGTGCAATATCCGGGACAAAGCCCATCTCGTAATTTACGATGATGGCCTTTGCGTCTTCGGCGGCTGATTCAACAAGCTCAATATCAATCAGCGAACTGTCCGGATCAACATCCGCAATCAGCGGTTCCAGCCCCAGATCTTTCAGAACCATAATGTAAAGCTGGGGCGCAAGTGCTGAAACAATTACAGAATCTCCTGGTTCAAGCCCCAAGGCTTCGACAGCTGTCTTGATGGCTCTGTAATATTCTTTAAAAGCGTGACCGCCCTTCAATCCAAGAAAATCGGAAAGATCCTTTACAAGCTGGGAAGCTGATTTCCCGAAACCTATACGATCTGAAACCATACAGTTCAGAACCGCGTCCATTTCCCTTCTCTTGATTGAGGGTTTAAAAACTGAAATGTTCATTATTGTAAATCCTGATGCCTATTAAAAATCGCCAAGGGCCTGTAGTTCTTTTGGATCAAACAACCTGCTGATATCAAGAATTATCAGATAACCGTCGTCTTCTTTAACTACTCCCTGAATGTATTCCGTACCTATACCGGATATCATCTGCGGTGGAGGCTGAATTTCAGTTTGTTCCACCGTCATTACCCTTGAAACCTTATCGATATAAACTCCTATGAACCGGTCGTTTATATTAATAATCATAAAACCGCTGAGCATTTCATCTTCATCATTCAATTCGGCTTTCCGAAGATGAAATCTTTTATGAAGGCTGATAATTGGAATTATGTTTCCTCTCAGATTGAAGATTCCTTCAACATACATAGGAGCATTGGGAATGGGCCTTATTTCCCTTACCTTCTGTATTTCCTTGACATTCATTATATCTATGCCGTAGAGTTCCTCACCAAGCTGAAAAGTTACCAGCTGAAGTTGTTCATCATGATCCGCCATACCGCCTCCTAGGGATTTGTGACTATACTATAATACATTATTATTCGAAAACATCAATATTATTGTAATAATCTTATAACCCTAATGCAACCTAAAAAACAACCGAACCCGATTTCGCTGTAACGAGACCACCCTTGAGCAAACCAGCCTGTTAAGACTTCATACTTAAGCCGGGTACCCGTATGATTTTATCCCCGGAACCTGAGGCTATGATGGAGACTGCATAGACTGCTGCAATTAAAGAATTAGGCGCTGAGCTCATCAGCTTGAAGACTGCCGACGGCTATGAATCTCTATGGCAGGGTCATCCTTACCACTGGACAGGGCAGGCGCCTCTACTGTTCCCAATTGTCGGAGGATTAGCCGATGGAGAATACACCCATAACGGAAGCAGCTATAAAATGAACAGTCACGGCTTTGCACGTAAATCCGAATGGAAAGTAGAATCTCATCGTGATGATGCAATCATTTTTAATTTAACCGATAGCCCCGAAGCCATGCTGCAGTACCCTCCAGCTGTTGTAGAGTCAAAAGAATTCATAAAAAAAGAAGGGATAATTATCCTTGAATCGGGAAAAATCTTCGAATCCGAATACACTGTTGAACTCGTTTAATAGACAAATTGGGAAACTGCCGTCAAAGTATCCCGGCCAGGACTTCACCGGCGGAATTAACTCCAATAACCTTTTCTCCGTGTTTACGAAGATCACGAATATACAGCAGTGTTTCCTTATCAAACTTTTCACCGGGACAAACCAGAGGGATGCCCGGTGGATAGGGTATAATACTTGATTTGCAAATCAGGCCTTCTGCTTCCAATAGAGCTACATTTTCAGCTTTTTCAGGAATATCATAGATTTCTGCCCGTGTAATGTGACTCCTATTGCTCTTGAACGCAGAGCCTTTTCCAATTATGCCACTGCCCGAATTCTTATAATAATTATCTTTACTGATTTCGTTCAGTGCTCTTAACAGCTCGTCAAAATCACTTCTGGTGTTTCCAACCCCTGTCATAGCCATTACAAGATCTCCGGTATACAACTCAATAAATATATTCCTGACAAGCAGCTGCTGCTCCAGGTTGTACCCGGAGAGTCCCAGCTTTCTGAAACTGAAATTAATTTTGGTCCAGTCAAGCCGTTCCGCCCTGTCTATAAGGTCCAAACCAGGAATCTTCCCAGCCCGGGAATAAAAATAATACAGATTATCAAACCATTGATGCATCAATTCTTCCCCATGCTCTTTGAGAATTCCGGCGTTGATATCAAGTGATGCCATAAGTACATAGGAAGGGCTTGTACTCTCTATGCACTGTAGCTTATCTTCAAGTACAAAGGAGGAAACCCTGTCAGAATTAAGATTCAGAACGGCGGTTTGAGTCATTGACCCCAGAGTTTTATGCGTACTGTTAATTACAATATCTGCCCCAGATTCCTCAGCTGATTTCGGTAATTCCGTTATTCCATATCTACTGAATATCTTCAGATGCGCACCATGAGCCTGGTCGACAATCAGGATTTTATTGTACTTGTGTACTACGTCGGCAATTGCTTCAATATCTGAACAAATACCGTAATAATTAGGACTTGGAAGAATTACCGCATCGGCATCAGGGTGAATGCTTAGATGCAGCTCAATCTCACTCGGCGGTATCGCCCCCGAAACACCGAAATCATCTAATATATCCGGGTAGGCATAAACCGGACTGATTCCGGCGAGCGAAAGGGCATTAAATACTGACTTATGGCAATTTCGGGCCATAATCAACTTATGTCCTTTTGAAACTGATGCAAGAACAGCGGCTATGATACCGCTGCTTGAACCGTTTATAAGCATATATGATTTGCGGGAGTCATATAGCCTTGAATAAGAATCCTGAACTTCTTTTAAAATACCCTCAGCCTGAAAAAGATTATCAGCCCCGGTGATCTCGGTTACATCGCAATCAAAAAAATTCTCTAAAAAATCGCTGTATCCGAATTTTCTATACAGTGCCGAGCCTTTATGTCCGGGCATATGAAATGAAACAGGGGCTAATTTAGTATGTTCTATTAAAAAGTTTTTAACAGGCGTGTATTTGTTCACAGCGGTAAATTTATCTCCTTGGATACCCTATTGTCTGTTCGAAAAGTTTAACCTAATCATAAGAGAAAAACCAGATATAATTAAAAACTGCATCATTGTCAACAGTAAGACAATGCTACAACTAGTTGCAATAATCATTGCGTGAATGGAAAAGTGGTAATATAATCTTACAATACTTTTAAATACAGGCGGACTATCCTTGAAAAACCTATCGTTGAAAATTGCAATCACTGCCGGTTTCACCGCTCTCATAATTCTTTCTGGAGTTATTGTGCTTATAACTTATGCCGGAATTTCAGAAATGAATAAAAATCTTTCCGAATTCAATGTAATAGATGAGAAAAAAGACTATATCAATGATTTCCTCATAAGTTATTTAAACTCACAGGTTGCTCTGAACAGTATGCTTACTGTTGATCTCGAAACAGAAGAAGAAGCGTTCTGGACTGCCATTGCCGAGATGGATTCAACATCTGAGCACATGAGTGATTTAATCAAATCATCTGACTCCATAATTGCAGACTACTCCGAGACTGTCGAGAGCATAATGATTTTAAAAAACAAGATAGCTGATGAAACAGACTTTGCGGCCACAATGCAGTTGAACAGTGAATACGAAATTTTAACTTTGAATCTTTCACTTGTAAATAATCGTATTTTTAACGCTGTGGAAGCAGCACATTCCGAACTCAGCGAAGAGATGACCGCAAATACATCCGAGCAGAATAAAATGATGAATGCAATGCTGATTACACTGGTTACAGCCTTTTTGATACTTATAATAGTTGGAGTAATAATTGCAGTAATAACAACAAGGGCTATTTTGCGGCCAATCGGAACTCTTATTAAAAACGTATCCGCAATTGCAAGCGGTGAAGGCGATCTGACAAAACGCATTAAACTGACTTCACAAAATGAAATAGGTCAGCTCGGCCGAAACGTTAACAGTTTCATCGGTAAAATACACGACATTGTCTACAGGATGAAAGAGGTTTCCTCTGAAAGCAGATCCATAGGAGAAAAACTCGAAGGGAAAAGCTCAGACATTGGGGCCGTTGTTGCGCAGATGGAATCTGCAATGGAAAATCTTAAAAATAATGGTTTACTTCTCGATGAAGACGTCCAAAGCGCAAACGACGATGTGAAAGAAATACAGCATCTGCTTGCAAATATAGTGAACAGGATTGAAGAACAGGCTGCTGCAGTTAATGAATCATCCGCCGCAGTTGAAGAAATGATCGCAAGCGTGAACAATATAAGCGGCATTGCAGAATCCAAACAGGGAATAATTGTACAGCTTGAAGAAACAGCGAGAAAAAGCGAATCTGATATGCAGGAAACGCTCCAGGTTATCACCGGGATTTCATCAAACGCTGATCTTATAAGCGACCTCCTTCAAGTTATTAACAACGTTGCAGACCAGACTAACCTGCTTGCGATGAACGCTGCAATTGAAGCTGCTCATGCCGGAGACGCCGGAAAAGGCTTCGCTGTTGTAGCAGATGAAATAAGAAAACTTGCCGAAACAACTTCTCTGAATGCAAAAGACATTTCTAATAATCTTGCTCTCATTATTACCAATATAAAGAACTCAGCAGAACTTACCGAAGAAATGGGAAAATCAATCAACAATATGACTGACACCATAGGAGATGTATCCTCCAGCATGAACGAGATGACAGGAGGCCTTCAAGAGCTTGCTGCAGGAACCGTAGAGGTTACGGAGGCACTTAATACTATGGTTAATATCACCTCCGATGTCCGCAGCAGTTCAGTTAATATCAGAGAGAAAAGCTCCAGCATTGAAAGCGCTATGACAAACCTAAGCAGCCTTTCAGGCAGGAATTCCATCGCGCTGGAAGAAACTTCCGCCGGAATTCATGAAATAAACACTTCTGTTGCGGCCGTTTCGAATCTCGGGAATCGGAACACTGAATTTCTCAAAATCATGGATCAGGAAATTGAACTTTTCAAGACAATAGATATGAAAAGTCTAAAATCGGAAGACGGCCAGCCTCTGATATTACTCGAAAAAAATACAAAAAAGATTCCACCACGGCCCGAGAATCCGGAGCAGCTTCCTGAAACAGATCCGTTAAGATGGTGGGACATGGAATACGGCGGGTGGGATACTGAAAAACTGAAAATGCCTCAATCAAAAGCTGACGGCGCTGAAGGAAAACGAATTGTGGTTCTCATCCCGGACAGCAATAAACCCTACTTCAAGGCTTATTGCCGGGGAATGCAGAAATATGCAGATCATTTCAACCTTGATGTTAAAATCTTATCTGCCGACAAAAACGGCGAGCTCCAGAACAGCCAACTTTCGGAAATTCTCAAAGAAAAGCCGGATATGGTCGTTTATGTTCCAATCGATGTAAAAGGAAGCACTGCATGGCTTAAAAAGCTTTATGATAAAAACATACCGGTAATAGTCAGTAACAGATGGCCTGAGCGTGAAGGATATAAATACATCCTGTCAGCAACAGGACCTGATCACTGGGGGCAGGCACGGCTGCTTGCCCGTAACTTTGCACATCTTATGAACAACACAGGAGAGTACTGCCTTGTATCTATTGCCCCGGGGTCTGCGGTATTCTATGCAAGAGCCTACGGAGTCATCTCAGAACTGTCCCGCGTCGCACCCAAAATGAATTGTCTGGAAATCTTTGACAACGGTGATAATAAGGAAGAGTTAAGAACCTGCGCACGGGAATGGGCTGCAAAATATGGAGCGAAAATTAAAGGTGTTGTGTTAGGAAACGATCTGTCGTATAAAATTATAATCGAAGAATTCAACAAACAGGGTTACAAACCTGAAATAATTGTTGCATTCGGAAACTCGGGAACAGGCATGAAAGGAATACAGAGCGGGGAACTGAATATAGAAACAATGCAATCGGCAGAAAGCACCGGCGCTCTGCCCCTTGTTACTGCAATGAGTTATTTTAACGGGCTTAAAGTAGAGCCGATACAGTATCTCCCGCTTCGAATAATAAGCAAAAAAAATGTAGAAAGATACCTTCCGCCTCAATGGTAGCGTCGGGCTATAGCCGGCCTAGAAAACCCTCAAGCTGATCGCAGCCCTTTTTAAGATTCGGAAAAAATTCGTCTACTACATGGCTATTATTATCCGAGCGTTCAGGCCAGGCCTTATACACCCTCGCGCCGTCAAAATCAACCGACGCAACCCTCGCTCCGAGATGGGTTGCCATAAAATAAAAATCTGATCCCGGTAGAATGGCAACATCAGCCTCATCTAATATTTTTTTTGAAAGCGAAAGTCCGGTGAATAATCCATGCTTGCGAAGTTTAAATTTAAAGTTATCAAAATCCGGAAAGAGATAAAATGCCCCCATGGGTTTTGGGCAGTTAAGCCCCATATCTATAAATCTTTCCCACAAATAGAGAGATGCAAATTTATATATATCGTTGGTTCGCTCGACAAAGGGTTTTAATTTATCATATTCATTATAGGCGGCAAGACCCGCAAACTGAATCGGTGCGCTGACACAGCTGAAAGTTTCGCTTATTATCGCTTTTATTGCCCTAAGCAGACTGTTCAGTGATTGAGGAAACATCATAACCCCGAGCCTATAACCTCCGCACGCAAACAGCTTTGATAGCCCCCCGCTTACAATTGTACCTTCCGGATAGGATTTAGCAATACTTGCATGCGTTTTACCCGTAAAATCAATTCCTGCGTAAATTTCATCCGAAATTACTATAACCTGGTAAGCCCTGCATATCTCAGACAACGCATCAACCTCATTCTGTGTATAAACCGCACCCGTGGGGTTATTTGGATTATTCAGAATCAACATTTTCTGCTGCTGCCCAAGCGAATAGCAGGCCCGGTCCAGCTCGTCCGGGGTGAGCTTATAGCTGTTTTCCCTTGAAGTGGCAATAGGAACAACCTCTTTTCCACGCAAAGTAGCCTGAGGACCATAGCTCACCCACGATGGTGCAGGAACGAGCAGAGCACCCTCCACCAGATAAAGCGTCTGAAATATCAGCTCCTTACTTCCTGGACCAACACAAATTTGCTCTGTTGAATAATCCAGTGAAAACTCTTCTCTATAATACCTGGAAACAGCCTCACGCAGTTCAATCATTCCCTGGGTTGGTAGATACATATTACTGTCTGCATGCTCTCTCACTGCATTTTGAAGTAATTCGGGGACAGGAAAAGCCGCCTGCCCGAATCCAAAATGAGCGATATCACGGCCCTGTGCTCTCAACGCTCTTGCCTTCAGGTTTATAGCAAGAGTTGCTGATTCTTTTACACTTGTAACTAATGGATTTAATGATGGATTCATATTGAAACTATTACCGAAAAAAATAATTGAATCAAGGATGATTATCCTGATAATCTGTTTTATATTTATTATAAAGTAGAAACAGGAGTATAATTTGAATGAAAAATCGATACCTTCAATAAATGATTTCCCATTAAAAACTACAGAGAAGATACGTTATCGCGATACGGACAGACAGGGTCATGTTAATAATGCAGTTTTCTCAACCTTCCTCGAGGCAGGAAGGGTTGAACTGCTTTATAATTCAGGGGAACATCTTACATCACCGGGAAGCAGTTTTGTAATTGCCAGCCTTAAACTGGATTTCTTAAACGAGATAAACTGGCCGGGAGAAATAGAAATCGGAACTGTAGTAAAAAAAATAGGCCGAAGTTCCATAACTCTCGAACAAGGTCTTTTTCAGCACGCTAAGTATATAGCTCAGGCTGAGACTGTCATTGTTCAAATGAATAACAAAACTCGAAAATCAAAGCCGCTGAATGATTTCGCAATAGAAAAACTGAATTGCTTTATTAATAAGTAGTACTCAATGGAACCTGTTTAAAAATGATTAGAATTAGAATACTGACGACAATACTGATAATATTTTTTATTTTGACTGCAATAATCTTATATGCAGGAAAGATGCTGATTCCGGAGTCTACAGAAGTTTCAGAGATGATTCTTGAATCACAGCAAAAGCCGCCAGCTCCCGGCACAGTGCATCTAGACCTGAAATATCGCGGGATACTACATCCTGATGCTCAGCTGGATATATATGCACCCCTAAAAATCTATACTCCGGGGGAAGCCCCTTTAGTTGTGTTCTTTCACGGCGGGTCCTGGGTTCATGGCGACAAAATTACTATCCGCATAATTGATCGTTTTCTAAACCGACTGCGTGAAAACGGTTACTTCGTAGCAGCCGTCAATTACAGGTGTTCTGTTTTTTCTGGTCTCAAAGGTCCGGTCAAAAACGGGCAAGCTGCGGTCAAATGGCTCATAAAAAATGCAGATAATTACGGATTCGATAAAGAAAATATCGGTCTTTATGGAGTATCAGCGGGCGGACATATAGCTTTAATGACAGAAACTGAATTTAGAAATCAGCACTGTATCTCTCTTGTACTCGCAGAATGCGCTCCAACTGATATTAACGCGATGGCTGACGGGGAAGCCTTTGCATCCTCAGATCTGCTGAATAAGTTCCCTGCCCGCTATCTTTCGCGATACAGCCCCGTTAATTATACTTCCACCGACATGGCGCCTGTACTTATATACCACGGTGATGCTGATAAGATTGTTCATGTAAACCAGGCCTACCGTTTGAATGATGCAATCACCAATGCTGGTGGCTATGCAGAGCTTGAAATCTATGAACAGGGTACTCACGCCTTCCTTGATATGTCCGACGAGTTATGGTATGAACAGGAGACTCGTGCGCTTGTATTTATGGAAAAGTTTTTTTATTAACTAATCTTATAGAATCCAGCCAACATATTTTTATTCCTTCTGGTAAGAAATCAGTATTTTTGTTACATTATATTATAATGAATCAGATATACGATAAAATAAAATTAAAACATGATGAAAAATATAATCTTGAAAGAGCATTGATAGTTTCATTACTATGCATCCTGGTCGGCATTGTATCCGGATTCGGAGCAATCGGCTTTAGATATCTAATTGGTTTTTTTCATAATCTTTTCTTTGAGGGTAAAATATCTTTTATCTATAATTCTGAAATTCCATTCATATCTAGATGGGGGCGTTTTGTAGTACTGGTACCTGCTGCAGGTATTATGATTGCAAACTTCATTACCGAGAAATGGGCTCCTGAGGCCAAGGGTCACGGTGTCCCCGAGGTAATGGTTGCGGTAATGGAAGACCGCGGCAAAATACGCCCCATAGTCGCCCTTGTTAAATCTTTCGCTTCAGCCGTAACAATAGGAGCAGGCGGCTCTGTCGGCCGTGAAGGACCTATAGTTCAAATTGGAGCAAGCTTCGGCTCAACCCTCGGACAGGTTTTCAAGTTAAAAACACGTGAGGTAATAATCCTCGTAAGTGCTGGTGTTGCCGGAAGCATCGGTGCGACATTCAACGCCCCGATAGGCGGAATACTCTTTGCACTGGAGCTGATACTGCCTGAATACAGCATTATGACAATAATGCCTCTTGTAGTGTCCTCTACTATAGCAACCAGGATATCAACAACCATTCTAGGATTCAGCCCTGCATTTATACTGCCTAACTACATATTAGTATCATCGACGGAGGTGGTATTCTATATTGTCCTGGGTATTCTCGCAGGACTTGTTTCAATACTTTTTATCAGAACACTCTACGCAACCGAAGATTTATTTAATAAGATTAAAATAAACTCAAACATCAAAGCCCTGGCAGGCGGACTGCTCTTAGGTGTTACCGGATATCTTTCCTATCGCTTCCTTGGACAGTACTATGTTTTCGGTGTAGGCTACGCATTTCTCAATGAGGTTCTCTCAACCCCCGTACCGGCCCTGGGGGTTCTACTTTTACTTGTAGTTTTAAAAATCTTCTCAAACTCACTCACTCTGGCATCAGGCGGATCTGGTGGAATATTTGCTCCCTCATTATTTTTAGGTGCTGCAGTCGGAGCAGCTGTAGGTATTATTGTAAATTATGCTTTTCCAAACATTACAGCCTCCCCCTCAGCCTACGCAATTGTCGGGATGGCCGCTGTAGTATCCGGAACTACAGGAGCAAGTATAACCGCCATTATTATGATATTTGAGATGACTCGTAATTATGAGATAATGCTGCCATTGATGCTTAGTGTTGTTATCTCACATTTTGTTACAGCATTTTTCAACCAGGAAACAATCTATACAAAAAAACTGAACCGGCGCGGTATTTTAATTCAGCTTGATAAACGAATTCCAATTCTAAAAAGTATCCTTGTATCTGAAATAATGCATACCGATTTAATATCATGCTCGCCTTCTGACAGTATAACTGATGTACTTGAAATTATGCATGAAAAAGATTTAGGCCTTTTACCGGTAATTGAAAATAACAAGGTTAAGGGGACCATCAGCTATAATGAGCTTTATCATTTCGAAGGCGAGAATCATAATAAAATAAAATCGCTCATCAATCCGAATCGTATCGTAGTTTCACCTCAAACTACTCTTTACGAAACCCTCGATAGAATGATTGAACTTAAAACTAACATCCTCATAGTAACAGATAACAACACCATTCAAGGCTTTATCACCAGAAACAGAATAATCACCTCATATATAAATAAACGCGGCAGATTATAATAAATTCAACTCAGTATTTCAGAGCCTTAGAGCATCTTTGCCGGCCCCGGGGCTCGCCAGGAGTTACGTTGAAAGCTGCTAAATAGTTTTCAACCGTCTCTAACTCGATATCTCTCTCAAAAACCTCGTAAAAAAACTGATCCGTTGGGGCCCTGAATCTGGGTATAAGCCTGACAAGGCATATATTTCAAACCCATTTTGATAATTTGTTATTACTCCGTTTACTGATATATGAGTTGTTAATATAACCAATATGTTTCCAAAAATTTTTATATAAACCTTTGCTGTTTGTAATTTTTTTTTAAGAAGACAGCAACTGATTTATTTGCAGGAATGATATCCTACGGATATATATTACTGTAAACATCTGTGAACCTTGTATATTCTATAAAACACCAGGCAGTCTACACGCATTTGAACAGTCTATGCGTTAGCAGGAGAACAGTTAACCCATTAGTGCAAAAAAAAGAGTTTGCTATGAAGCTTCGCTCCTGCAAACTCTGTTGTATTAATAAAAAAAAGCCTGGCA
>JAQQAL010000050.1 GCA_028532855.1 Candidatus Thalassospirochaeta sargassi | reverse complement strand
ATAACGACGATTTGAGCTGCTTAGCGGCCCACGTCTTCGTGGGCATTGGCGGGAAGTTTGCGAAAGCAAACTTCGTGACAATAGCTAAGACTGCTCCAAATCTTTTGTTATAAGGATTTTTAATTTTTGCATTTTATGCATCATTTTTATTACACCCTTAGTACAATTTTTTATTAATAATCCCCTACTTTCCGCTTCCGCAGGTGCTTTCTTCATATTTCTACCAAAGTCTCACTACCATTGGGATTAATAATTTCTTAATTATATGCATCCTTTCGATCTTCAATATCTATTATAAATACAATAATTTTATCATTATCTATTTCATAAAACAGCCGGAACTTTCCAATTCTGTATCTATATAGCCCGGAATATTCGCCTTTTAATCTTTTTATATTAGGACCAAAGTATGGATTCTTTCGAAGAAGTGGATATATGTATTCTGTAATTTTCTTATATAAATTCTTGTATTTATTCTTTTTTATTTTTTTCTGAAACTGTTCAGTTTCTGCAATCTTATATTTATCCAACGATTCGATACTTTCCTTCTTTTATTTCTTTTCTCCCCTGCTTGAAATTTTTCAGAAGGTTTTCATCAGCCAGGATTTCATCCATTTCATTATCGCTTACAAAACTCTCCTCAGTAAGAAATGCTCTTGTAGCGTATTCAATAAAATTGGAAATTGAACGTCTATCACCTTCAGCGGCTGTTTTTATAAGATTGTAGGTATCATCATCGACGCGCATTGTTATTGTTTTTGCCATAACAAACCCCTTTATTCAAATTTATTCTTAAATATTCATTTTGTCAACAAAAACATTTAATCCAATATTCTCTATTACACATGATTTGGCCCACTAAACCAGCTATCACTTTAAATATTATTTTATCTATTTCTTGATTCCGTATAACGACGATTTAAACGCAGCTCATAGGAGTAAAAGACTAAAAAGTAGGGTAAACCCTTCCTTTGTAACGATTTATTCCACCGTAGACTATATCTAAATAAAAACATTTTTTGGCCTGTCAACATATATGACAGCAGAAAGCCAAAAAGGAGCTATTATGCGTTATAGAGAGCCTTTTACACTGTATTTAAGAAAGTTGCCGTCAGGTAAAAAGATCTGGTACTATCAAACCTACGACAAGAATAACAAAAGGACATGCGGTTTTTCAACCGGGACAAAATCAAAGACTGCTGCTAAATCTTACTGCTATGATTTATTAAAACGAGATGCATTAATTCCTGAACGATTAACGAGATTAAGTTTTAATCAGTATTCAGAAACCTGGTGGCTATGGGATAAGTGTGAATATTTAAGTTATGTTCGCAGACGAAAAACAATTTCAGAATCTTATGCATCAACTGCCAGGAACATGATGGAGAAACATATACTTCCTTACTTCGGTAAAAAACAGCTTAAAGAAATTACATCCTACGATATTGAAAAATGGTTAGACACTTTTGCAGCGCAGGGATTATCCAATTCAACTGCCCGGCTCGGACTCGCATTTATTAAAATAATGTTTAAAGAAGCTGTCCGTCGGCAGTTAATAATTAATGATCCTGCTGCTTCAATTAAACCGCTAAAAGTTGAATCCGTTACGCGTGGAGTACTTACCCAGGAAGAGGTCACAATCCTATTTGCTGAAAATAAGAGAAAAGAGATTTGGACCGATGATATTTATTATTACGGGAATATTTTATCAGCCTGTACCGGTATGAGGATGGGCGAGATAATGGCTGTGCGTGGTGAGATTCTTTTTGATGATCATATTTTAGTTGATAAGCAGTACACTAAAAAGTTCGGACTAACAGACACAAAATCACATCATTCAAGGAAGGTAATAATTCCGGATGGTCTGATGAAAAAATTGAAAGAGTATGCCGCACAAAATAGTGATGGATATATCTTCTCTATCGACGGCGGAAAAACTCCGGTTCATGTAGACACAATGCGTCGTTCATTATTCCGGGCATTAAAAGAAATTGGAATCAATGATGAAGAAAGACGTAAAAGAAATATCAGCTTTCACAGCTGGCGCCACTATCTCAACACTGCCATGCGAAGTAACAATATTGCAGACGGAAAACTTAGGGCTATGATTGGACATTCATCTTCAAAGATGACAGAACATTATACTCACTTCGACACCTCGGATTTTAAAGACATTCAGAAAGTTCAAAATAATATTATCAATTTTGCAAAAGTGGGGTGAACCCTACCTATGGTAAGTATTAAAGACTGGTAGATTAAATACAGGAGAAATTAATCTACCAGTTTTTATTTTACCAAGGAGGTTGAAAATGAAGGCACTATTAACAATCGAGGAAGCTGCAAAACTTACCAGGCTGAGTGTTAAAACAATTTATACCTATGCAGAGCGGGAAACAATTCCGCATATAAAACTTGGCCGTAGGGTTTTGTTTGAAGAAGACAAGCTTGAAGAATGGGTAACAAGCTGCAGTGTTATACCGGAAGGCATTTCAGAAAAGTCAAATAACACCGAAGAAGAAACTGCGGAAGCCGACAGTTCTATTGGAGAACCTGCCTGATGAAGCAAAAGTATCTGACCGTTCAGAATGTAAAGGATGCGTTAAAGTTTCTTAAGTCCAGGCGTGATCATGCTAAAGCTACCAACAATAAAGAATGGACCAAGGAATATGATAATTCAATCAGAGTGATAGCGGAGCTCTCAACTATAGATGTCTGATATACCAATCATACCAGGTAAAAAAGATTTCATCGAGGAAGAAAGCTGGCTGCGTCAGCCGGGTGAAACAAACGCAGCGTTTCATGCCTTCTGCATCTACCGTGACTACGGTGGAGACCGAACCATCAGGAAGGCAATTACCGCAGAAGGACTTCCCGAGCGCCGGATTAACATCTGGCGGGCATGGAGCAATAAATATCAGTGGAAACGACGTTCTACTGATTACGATAATCACCTTGAGAAAATCAAACGTGAGGAACGAGAGACAACATTCCGGGAACGAGAACAGCAGCATCTAAAGGTTACCGGCAAGATGCTTGACCTCGTTGAGAAACGGCTCGACAGATTAGACCCTGAAGAACTATCACAGGGAACACTCACCGACTGGGTAAAAACTTCTGTTAACATCGAGCGCCAAACCTATGATGATACAATCGAGGATGAAAACAAAGGGAAACTCAAGCAGCTTGAGATTTCTTTCTTTGAAGAGTTCGATGGGATTTGAAACGCTTTCACCCTACCACTGCCCAGCATAAAGCATTAAAACTAATCCAGCAGGGAGCAAAGCACATCCTTCTTTTCGGAGGGGCGCGAAGCGGTAAGACTACCCTGCTCTGCATGGTTTTGATTTACCGCGCGGTTAGATACCCGGGAAGCAGACACCTGATCTGCAGACTGCGCCTGAAGGATGCTAAAAGCTCGGTACTGCATGAAACCCTCGTCCCTTGGCTGAACAACACAATTGGATCTAACCGATATACTTTAATCAGACATGAGAACTATATAAGACTATACAACGGATCTGAAATCTGGATAGGAGGACTCGGAGACCGGGAACAGGTAGACCGCATCCTCGGCCATGAATACAACACAATATATTTCAACGAAGTAAGCCAACTATCATACCACGCAGTAACAACTGCCTATTCAAGACTCGCAATGAAAATTCCCGGCTGCAGAAACCTCTTCCTATACGACTGCAACCCGGCCAGCCCGTTACACTGGGCATACAAGATATTCGTTCGAAAGATAGACTTCAAGACTGAAGAACCGTTGCCCAAGCCCGGGATGTATCAATCAATGCTGATAAATCCGGAGGATAACATCCGGAACCTTGCTGAGGACTACATTGAGGATGTACTCGACATACTACCGGAACGACAGAAAGCAAGATTTAGACACGGTGAATGGGTAAAATCAGACGGCTGTATCTATGATCGATTTGAAGAACGCATGATCATAGACCCAAAAGACATCCCCGAAATCGATTACTTCACCGCAGGCCAGGACTTCGGCCTGAATATGGCAGCAGTAAAGATAGGCTATAAAGATGATATAGTATATATCACCGACGACCATGGCGGTCATAACGTAACAAGTAATACATTCAACAAACAGCTCAGGGAAAAGCTATGGTTTAACGATGATCTTCCCGTTTACTGTGATCCTGCCGGCGGAGAGCGAATACAGGAGATTACAGGCGGTATCAAAGCCAATAACGCCGTAGACCCCGGCATTGATTACATAAACAGCTTGATAGAAAGTGATCGACTATTTATATCAAAACAGTGTAACGGCATCCTCTCCGAAATTTGGGACTACGCGCGAGACGAACAGGACAAGATAATCAAGGTAAACGACCATTACATGGATGCAATGAGATACGGCATATTCTCGAATGCACAACAAGGTGTTGTGATGAGTTAGCTGCTTAATTCAGGCAGTTTCTTTATATCAACCCTTCTGTGATTTGTCTTCAAAAAAGGATTAGTATTAGGTGATGGTTCAATAGGTAGAAGGGAAATTTTTTCCCCCTTGTGAGTAATGAAATATTCTTTTAGGCCAAGACGTATATCAATTGCTACATCCTAAACATTTACAGGAGACCATGAACAATCAGGATTTGCAATCCAATCTACTTTACCATTCTTGGTAATCATATGAGTGATTTCACGTAGCTCTGGTTTTTTAATCATAATTACCTCTTTTTATATTATGGACAATATCATTTTAATTTTATGGATTGTAAATTGCAAATATTTTTATAGAAAACCGTGCATGACAATGTGTTACATCTCAAAGAAATATAACAGTTCCAAGTAATAATCTATGATAGAATCAAATTATGAGTATAAAACTTGGAACATGCACATGGAACTATGACTCCTGGTTGGGGCTGGTATACTCCTACAAGGCTAATTCAGCTGCTGAATATCTGAAGCAGTATTCACAGAAATACAGAACCGTTGAAATTGACAGCTGGTTTTATAAGATACCGGATAAAGCAGAAGTTTTATCATACAAGAATAGTGTCGATTCTGACTTCAGCTTTACTTGCAAGGTTACAAACGCCATTACACTAACGAATCTCAGGAACAAAAACAAAGACAGAAATCCTGATCTCCTGTCATCTGAGTTATTCAAAAGATACCTCGATTCGATTGAAGCATTGCTGCCGCAAATAGATGGTATAATGTTTGAGTTTGAATATCTAAACAAGACAAAGATGTCCGGTGCTCAGGAGTTTTTAGAACGACTTAACGACTTTTTTGAAAAAGTACCTTCCGGATTACCTCTCGCTATTGAGACCAGGAACAAAAACTACCTTACCAATGATTACTTCAAAATGCTCAATGATAATAAGGTGATGCATGTATTTTCAGAAAAGCTCTACATGCCATCGGTCTATAACGTCTATGCAAAATTTCAAGATTACATCAATGATGGAGCAATAATCCGGCTGCTCGGAGGAGACAGAAAAGAGATCGAAAAACAGACAAAGAAGCAGTGGGATAACATCGTGCAGCCCAAGGATGATCTTAAGCAGGTTGTCGGGATGATAAACTACATGAGCGGCAAAGGCCTCAAGATAACTGCAAACGTGAACAACCATTATGAAGGTTCAGCACCGAAAACAATAATGAAAATGATAGAGATGTTGAGATAAATACTACCCCGGACATCCCTTGTCCAAGCTTCTCCGTTACAATTCTTACATGGAATCGGCAGTAGCACACCCAATTATTATAACCACAGAATTAGAACTACATGAACGTAATGTCTGTATAGAATCAGAAGAAGAGTACAAAGTTTTTGTCATGTTATTTACTTTTTTATTGGGGAAAATACTTTTTTTTGTTAAAATGATAAGAAAACTATGCATGGAGTAAAAAAGATTTATTGGAACCCAAAGAACCTCAAATCAATAAACAAGTCGTCTCGAAACAACGAGTAGCAGACCATGGCGAAGTCTACACATCTGAACGTGAAGTAAATGCCATGCTTGATTTAGTAAAACAAGAATCCGTACGAATAGAATCTAGGTTTTTAGAACCAGCGTGCGGAACAGGAAATTTTTTAATTGAAATTCTTAGACGAAAACTTAATATTGTGGCAAATCGTTACAGAAAGAATCAAATTGAGTTCGAAAGGTATTCCGTTATTGCAATTTCTTCAATTTATGGAATAGACATCCTGGAGGATAATATTGAAGCATGCAAATCGAGACTTCTAGAACTTTTTGAAACAGGGTATAAAAAACTTTATATGGATAATATCAAAGGAACCTGTATTAAATCAGTTAAATTTATTCTAAATCGTAATATTATCTTGGGCGATGCTCTTACTTTGAAAACAGTGGATAATCCTGAAGAACCAATTATTTTTTCAGAATGGTCTCCTGTGAATGGGAATATGATAAAAAGGAGAGATTTTACTATGTGTAATTTATTAGAAGCCGAATCTTCTAAAATATCAGGGGGACTATTTGAAGATGTGTATGAGTCAGATCCTGCCTTTTTGCCAAAACCAGTAAAAGAATACCCATTAACCCATTTTTTAAGGATAACTAATGTTGAATAGTAAAAAATATAATCCTGATGTTTTATCCTGTTTGGCGAATCTTAGTAATGATGAAGTATTCACCCCTCCGAGGATGGTAAACGATATCTTAGATATGTTGCCACAGGAATTATTTCATGATTGCAATACTACGTTCCTTGACCCAGTATCAAAAAGCGGAGTTTTTTTGCGGGAAATAGCAAAACGTTTAATTGTGGGTATAGAAAATGAAATACCAGATCTACAAACACGATTAAATCATATTTTTTCTAAACAATTATTTGGAATCGCAATAACTGAAATAACATCTTTACTCTCGCGACGTTCAGTTTACTGCTCAAAAATTGCAGATGGTAAGTATTCTGTTTGCGAAGATTTTGAAAATGAGCAAGGGAATATTATTTTTAGTAGAACAGAACACAAATGGATTGATGGGAAATGCTTTTTTTGTAGCGCGAACCAAGAGACTTACGAAAGAGGCTATGAACTTGAAACTCATGCATATCAATTCATTCATACCACGCAGCCCGAGGAGATATTTAATATGAAATTTGATGTAATTATTGGCAATCCCCCATACCAGCTTAGCGATGGTGGTAATCAATCTAGCGCACTTCCAATCTATCAAAAATTCATCCAACAAGCAAAAAAGCTTCAGCCTAGATTCCTATCGATGATTGTTCCTGCGAGATGGTTCACTGGTGGACGTGGTCTAGATACTTTTCGTGATGAAATGCTGAATGATGACCGGATCCGAGTAATACATGATTTTGTTGATAGTTCAGATTGTTTTCCTGGTGTAGAAATAAAAGGGGGAGTATGCTATTTCTTGTGGGAAAGAGATTCAGAAGGACTATGCTCTGTTTATGAGCATAGTGGTGAAAATTTTACATATTCCAAGCGACCATTGTTAGAAGTTGGAATGGAAACCTTTATCAGAAATGAGCGCGCTATTTCAATATTAAAGAAAGTTCGTGAAAAGAAAGAAAAAAGCTTTAGCGATATGTTAAATGGTGGACGCTTTTTTGGATTCCATACTCGTATCATATGGATTGATGATAACAACGGTTCAATTCAAACAGCAGATGGAAAAGATACTTTTCCAATTAAGAAAAATCAAGATAAAGATTTTTGTATCAAAGTTTATATTGCTCATGGTGAATGCTGGATAGAAAAAAAGAGCATAAAGCGAAATCTTGATTTCATTGATCAATACAAAGTTATCATTCCAAGATCAGGGAATCCTGGAAGCACTATTTTGGGGAAACCCAAAATTAGCGAACCAAATTCATGTAGCTCAAATACATATGTCGTAGCCATATTACCTTCTAAAAGTGATTTAGAATCTAAGAACATAATATCATATTTAAAATCAAATTTTTTAAGATTTCTAGTGTCATTGAAAACAAGCACGCAAGATATGCCGCCTAAAGCATATGAATTTGTGCCTATTCAAGACTTCACTAAATCTTGGGATGATAAAAAGCTTTATGACAAGTACAATATTACCAGAGACGAAATTGATTTTATTGAAAGTATGGTAAAACCAATGGATTTAGGTGAAGTCGACAATGATTAAAGAATTTTTCCCGGTTAGACCAGAAATAAATCCAACAATATATGCTTATGAATTGATTGATGTTGGTTCTCATAAAGGGAGAATTAAAGTTGGTTATACCGACCATGATGCTCTTAGCAGAATTGCTCAACAGCTAAAAACAAGCAGAGTAAAATATAAAATACTTCTGGAAGAATCTGCCATGAAAAAGGACGGAACGTCATTCAAAGATCATGATGTTCACCGAGTCTTAAGGAAGAGGGGGGTTGCAAATCCAGAAGGCGAATGGTTTACCTGTGATGCAGACGATGTTAAATCAGCCATTAATTCAGTTAGAAATGGCGTTGAGGATGATAGCCAAAGAACTCTTTCTTTTTCAATGCGACCAGAACAAGCAGAAGCAGTTGAAAAAGCCATCATATATTACAATAGTTTCAGAGAAGAAACTCCGGAAAAAACTCCTCATTTCTTGTGGAATGCTAAAATGCGTTTTGGTAAAACCTTTGCGACATATCAACTCGCCTTGAAAATGGGTTGGAAGAAGGTTCTTGTTCTTACTTTTAAACCAGCAGTCCAAAGTGCATGGGAAGAAGACCTTAAAACCCACATTGATTTTAAGGGATGGCAATTCCTATCCAGAGATGGATTGCATATTGAAGATATTGATGGAAATAAACCTATTGTTTTATTTGGATCCTTCCAAGATTTTCTCGGTAAAAATAAAAGTACTGGCGGTATAAAAACAAAGAATGAATGGGTTCATGCTACTAATTGGGATGCGGTGGTCTTTGATGAATATCACTATGGAGCCTGGCGAGAAAATGCAAAGGAACTCTTTGAAGCAGAAGATTCTAAGGAAATTGAATTTGGAGAGGGTGAAGGAATTGATTTTTTCGATGAAGAAATAATGCCAATTACCACAAATCATTATCTGTACTTATCCGGAACACCTTTTAGGGCCATTACATCAGGCGAATTTATTGAAGAACAAATATACAACTGGACATATTCAGACGAACAGCGAGAGAAAACGAATTGGAAAGGTGTGGAAAATCCTTATCTATCGTTACCTCGAATGGTGATGATGACATATCAGTTACCAGATTCCATAATTGACATTGCAAAACAGGGTGAGTTTGATGAATTCGATTTGAATGTTTTCTTTTCTGCTGACGGAGAAGGAGATAATGCAAAATTTACATATGAGAATGAAGTTCAAAAATGGTTGGATCTTATAAGGGGAGCATATTTAGAAACTTCAGTTGACGAGTTAAAACTTGGTGCGAAGAAACCGCCTATGCCATTCTCACATGCCCCATTATTGAAAACTTTGACACACACTTTCTGGTTCTTGCCATCAGTGGCATCTTGTCATGCAATGAAAAACCTTATGAGGCAATTACAGAATACTTTTTACCACGATTATAAAGTTGTTGTTGCAGCTGGAACTTCTGCAGGTATTGGGGTTGCCGCCCTTCCCCCTGTTCAGAATGCAATGGAAGATCCATTGAAAACAAAAACAATAACACTTTCTTGCGGGAAACTAACTACCGGTGTTTCTGTCAAGCCTTGGTCTGGTATTTTTATGTTGAGGAATTCTTCAAGTCCGGAAACATACTTTCAGGCGGCTTTTAGGGTTCAAACCCCATGGGTAATCCGAAATCCTGACGGGATCTCGCCGAATAAAGAACTCATCATGAAAGAAGAGTGTTATGTTTTTGATTTTGCCCCAAACAGAGCATTACGTCAAATCGCTGAATATAGTTGTCGCCTCAATGTTAATGAATCGAATCCGGAAAAGAATGTTCAGGATTTTATCAGTTTCCTCCCAGTATTAGCCTATGACGGCAGTACTATGAAACAAATTGATGCCGCTGGGATTCTCGACATAGCGATGAGCGGAACATCTGCAACTCTTCTTGCTAGACGTTGGGAAAGTGCACTGCTAGTCAATGTCGATAATGATACTTTGAAACGTCTTATGGGTAATGAAGATGCCATGAAGGCTTTAATGAGTATTGAAGGATTCCGTTCATTAAATCAGGATATTGAAACAATTATTAATAAATCAGAATCTGTGAAGAAAGCCAAAAAAGATGCTAATGATAAAGAGCTTACAAAAAAGGAAAAGAAAGAGCTTTCTGATGAAGAGAAAGAATATAAAAGTCTCCGAAAGCAGATTCAGGACAAACTTATCAAATTTGCAACAAGAGTTCCTATTTTCATGTATCTAACTGACTACCGCGAACGAAGCTTGAAAGATGTTATTACCCAATTAGAACCAACTCTTTTCAAAAAAGTAACCGGATTGTCTGTAAAAGAGTTCGAATTACTTGTCAGTCTTGGTGTCTTCAACAGTGCACTTATGAACGATGCAGTTTATAAATTTAAACGCTATGAAGACGCAAGCCTTGAGTATACTGGAATTGATAGGCATGAAGGTGAAGAAGTTGGGCTTTATGATACTGTACTGAGTTCGAGTGATTATGAAGCAACATATGAGAATATCACTTAATATTTATAAATTTGTATTAGCGAGTTGGGGTACCTATTTCACCAGAATCTCGTTCAGTGTAGCGATCTGAGAGATCATTTATTTTGAATAAAATTGGATGAGCAGAAGAAGATGACTTACCTACTAAAATAGCATGCTGCTTAGGCATAGTACATATTGTTTTAGAATATTCAGACCCCATGTAGTTTGAAAGAAAATCAAGTCCTGTTTGATCAAAGGACTGTAAAGCTATAATGGAATTGCACTGATTTAGGATAGTCTTAGTAACATTTGCTGTTCGTTGTGAAATTAACAAACAACCCATACCAAATTTTCGACCTTGTAATAGAAATCTTGCTGTTTTATTAACATATTCTGTGTCAGACCTTTGTGCAACCTGATTCCATTCTGGAACTAAAGAATGAGCTTCTTCAAAAACAATACATATTTTGGCAGGCTCATTTTTTCCTGCTCTAAGTGTAACATTGGATACTAAATCAAATACACTTTCTACAAATTCTGCCGTCGCCCTCGGATAGCTAGAATGTTCATTTGCATATTGATAAACCCCTATAACACTGTTTTTATCATTGTACCAACCTTTTATATCATCCTTAGTTTTAAGAGCAGCAGGTTTATTATTCTTTGATAAATATATCCAATGTTGACGACTAACATCTAAGACTAAGATTTTTATTTTCTTTGCAGCAAGACTTTCAATTATATGAAATGACAAATACGATTTACCGCTACCAGTAACACCAATAATTGCTGTATTATGCGTAACGGTATCTTCAACATCAATATGAACAGGAAAATTTGAATTTGGCACATGACCTATTAATAACCGTTCATCTGGTATATTAGTGTTGCTAATTGTATTATCGTTCGAATTGTAAACGATTTCGCCTGCACTTGGTATCCAACTAATTGGTTCAAATCTACACTTATCAGAATCCCAACTACCTAATTGACCAGCAATTACTTGAATATAAAACAGACTATTTCCAGAATTTTCATCCACTGTAATCAGTCTTGCAGAAATAACTTGATAAAATCCCCTTTGGTCACTGCCAAGAGATACCCATACGATTTCCCCCTCAGAAAGTTTTATTGAAGGATCTAATAAAAAGCTAATCTGACTAAGTTCGGTTCCTATATCAACTGCACTAATAGGAGTTCCCTTTGAAGACAATAATTCTTTTTCACTTTTTTGAAGTTTTGTGATTTTCTCTGGAACCGCCAATAAATGATAATTCCGGTTTTTCTCTAATATTACTAATTTAGCTACTCGTTTGCCCTTTATGATACGGTTATCTATGGTGACACCTGTAGCAATAATATTATTATCCTGAATAACATCAAATAAATCACCAATTTTAACATCTTCATTATACACTAACTCAGATAACGCTATACTCGGATTGACTATGCCGGTTATATACCCAAAGGCTGTTCTATTGTTTCTATTTTTAGTTCGAATTGATACTATTTTCCTAGAAACAGAAGGAAGATTGAAAACAATAAATACCCCCCAAAACAATAAGAATGCGTTTGTTTCTATTGCATCTAATGAAAATTTTCTTATTAAACCCCATATGAAGAGAACGGAAAATAAAATTTCAGGTCTACCAATTTTTGTTACAATAAAACTTAAAACCCTAATGGGTAAGGGTTCTTGATGAATTGGCTCTTTCCGTAACCAGATAAGAACATAGCTCACAACTAAAATGAATAATGATACACATAAGAATATTATCCACGTGATGGTTCGATCCTCTACTTGAATTAAAACAAGAGATATAAATGCAGTTACTGCATTTAAAAAAGTATTAGATTCTGTGGAGAAAAAAGGTTGATCGATAAGCGAGATTAAAATAACAAGTAATATTCCTGATACAAACCAGTAATCGCTCAATAAAAAATCAAAATCACCAGTTAACGCTCTCCCCAATATAACAATTAAAACCATGGAAATCGTAAGCAACCAAATTCTATATGACCGATTTTTCATCGTAACCTCTTGTTCTTAATAACTCATTATATCCATAATATAAATTCAAAATCAAACATTTATTATAAAAAGTAGGGAGAACCCTACCTTTTGAATCCCAAAAACCATATTACCCTGTCATTATGAAGACAAAAACAGGGAATAGAAGCCCAAGAGCATGGTTTAAACAGCTTCTTTCATTTCGTGAATTCATGGAAATGGAAGATCCGTTCCTGAATCAAGAAGACAATCGAATAATTGACCCATTCAAAACTCACGCCTGGGTGAATATTGCAATCACAACCCTCATGAGAAACATCGGACGACCTGTTTTTCGAATCATAAAAAACGGTGAACCGGTCAAACATGGTGCTGTATTTACCCTGTTTAGAGACGTGAACCCGGAACTAAATCGTTTTGACCTCTGGAAGATCACTTCTGCCTGGTGGTTTCTTGAAGGTGAAGCATTTTGGTTCTTTGGTGATGAATATACCGCCGGAATCCCTAAAGAGATATATATTCTTAACCCGCGAAAGATGAGAGCAGTAATCCTTAAAGGGCGAATACTTAAATGGTTCTATTCAACCGATGCCGGTGAAGTTCCAATCTTACCGGATGAACTCATACACTTCAAAGACTGGAACCCGTGGAATGAGCATCGAGGAATTAGCCCTCTAATTGCTCTATCTGAAGAAATTGCTCAGGATATACACGCCAACAGAACAACCTCAAAACTAATGAAAAACAATGCGGTACCAGCAGGCCTTCTTAAGACTGATCAGACACTACGTGAGGAAGAAGCTGACAAACTCGAACGACGCTGGGAGAACACTTATGGCAGAAACAGACAGGCCAGAACCATAGCTGTACTGGGTAAGGGAACTTCATTTGAACCCATATCAGCAACTCCGGAAGCATTGAAGTTCTTTGAGCTAAAGCGATGGAACCTCTATACGATACTTGCCCGGTACGGAATACCGCCAAAAGTTGCTCATGTCCAAGAAACAAACGGCAGCCTTGCCGGCAAAGATACAGCCGAGCAGCATGCCGCCTTCTGGAAGTACACCATACTACCTACCCTCCGTAACTTTGAACAGATTCTTGAAACGATGTTCTTTGCCAGATTCAACCTTACCGAAACTGGTTACTTTGATGTATCTGAGATTCCGGAACTGCAAGAGTCTGCCAAGGAACGCAGCAAGCGAGATATTGAAGAAATTGCTGCCGGTATAAAGACCATAAACGATGTGCTGCGTGAACGCGGCGAAGATGAGAAGCCCTGGGGCGACACATGGTACCGAAGTAGTAAATTAGTTCCTGTAGCCGAAAGTGAACAACCTGCAGATAAGAGCTTTGATATTCCTGATTCGCTAAAAGATGAGTATTTCACCTACAGAAATCAAATCGATTCTATATGCTCGATCTACCGGGATGAAGAACAAATCATGCAGCTTGAAAGTTCAAATGAGTTTGAAAAGCTGAAAAAAGTATGTTTTTTAGCCGGATTAGAAAAAAGTTACCAAATTATTGAAGCAGGAAAAAAATATCGCGGTATAGGAAGAGTATGGGAGGGAAAGGAGGATCTTGCCCAAAGATATAACAACACTAATTTAAAAACAATATCCTACAAACAGTTTAAGACAGACATAACCGGATGGGTCACAAAGATTATAGATGATGGTATTGCATTTGGACTCAAAGAAAATGGGGAATCAGAGTGCATTCGGTTATTAGAGAAGGAAGGATTGTGGTACTGGAAGATTGAAAACCTAGAAAGGAGAAGTCTGTTTGCCAGTAAAACTATGTTGTTAAAAACTGGGTCTTCATATCTTACTTTCCCGACAAACAGAGATTTAAAAAGAAAATGAAAAATAGCATACTCATCGCAACAAAAGACCGGTTGACCTCTGACACCCTTAAAGAACTTATCTGCAACGGGAAAATCAACAATTCAATAATGATAGTCCATAACGGAGACGAAGCACTAAATACAATAATTGCTGATAGACCAAGGTTAATCCTGCTTGAAGCATTTTTGCCGGTGCTCAGCACAATCGCCATAATGGAAGAACTACATAAGAACAACTTATACCCAAGGGTCGTCTGCTTCTGTGTGGAAATAGATGAAGTTTTATGTATGAAGTTATTCAAGGCAGGAGTTAGCGGCTTAATTGACGGAAATTCCAGCTGGGATGAAGCTCGTAAGATATGCAAACAAGTAGAATCTGGAAAAGTAATGATACCAGATTTAATAAAGGAATCGATTGAATCATTTGATTTCGAGAATCACCCGGAAAAGTACACTCCTCTATCGAGAAGACAGAACGAAGTATTACATCTGGCCGGAGAAGGATATTCGAACATCCAAATCTCGGACAAGTTGAACATCAGCAGAAAGACGGTTGAGAAACACAAGGGAGTTATCAGAAACAAGATGGGGTTGAACTCATCGACGGAGATTGCGGTATTCGCAATCACTCACGGCTTTGTAGGAGTTAAGGAGGTACGATGCTCGTAAAATGTAAAAAGCTACAAAAAGACAAAGAACCTGTCAGCACCAACGGTTTAATCAAGCTGCTACTTGAAGGCGGGTTGCTCACATCAAGCGGAGAACTGAAAGAAGAAGTTGAGGTTTTCTGCGGTGGTCCGGTATTCAGAACTGAATCATATGAAAAAGAAAACCGTTATCCATGGGTGTTTTCTACCTTTGATGAAGACCGGGATGAAGAGCGCATAGACCCGAAAGGCTGGGAGCTTTCAAACTACATCAAGAACCCGGTTGTTCAGTGGGCTCATGATCACCGCATTCCCGCCATCGGTTATGCGGAGGATATATGCTGCAAAGCTGCACTCGCCGGCAATGTGGTATTCAACTCAAAAGAAATAGATCCATTTGGCTGGAGTATTGGACAGAGGGTCGCCTGCGGAGCGTTACGTGCCGGCAGCGTTGGGTTTCTTATCCTGAAGGTTGAGATCATTGAAGACGGCAAGAACTCAAAACTGATATTTCGTAACCAGGAACTGCTCGAGTTCTCAATCTGTAATGTACCGTCCAACCCTTTTGCGTTAAGCAGAACAGCTGAGGATGAAGAAGCAGCCATTCTTGAATTAGGAAACACAACCAACCAGGTTGAGGTTGAATCATATTGGAAAAGGCTCATTGCGAGCGTATAAACAGGAGGATTAAAAATGTTAAAGAGACTAAAAGAATTGTTGGCCGCCATGAAGCGGATAGAGAAAGACGGTTTTCCCGATGAAGGAGATGCCAAATCATACTTCGAGGAAAAGGAAGAAGTACTTGAGGAAATCGGCAAGGTTTTAGGTGAGCTTGAGACAAGCTACTCCGAAGAAATTGAGGCCATGAAGGCAACAATCAAAACCCTGCGCGACAGCCTGAAAGACCAGGCTGATTCCCCGCGAGTTTTGACCGTTGATGAGTTTTACCTGAACCTCGGTAAGACCATTGCCGGTGTTTGGCTTAAGAACCAGCAGATGCTCGGTGAGCTTCATGCAGTACCTAACTACAAGAACGAGAGCTGGGTGAATCCGAAGGATGTTAACTGGGCGGTCGGCAAGGGCTGGGTCGGCAAGGCTCCACTTGATACTCCGATGGGTGACATGGCTACAAACGATCAGTACCTGATTAACCCGATCTATGAAAACAAGATCATGACAGA
>JAQQAL010000049.1 GCA_028532855.1 Candidatus Thalassospirochaeta sargassi | reverse complement strand
CACCGGTAGGACTTGAACTGAAAGTGCCGCCGACCGTATAGGGAGGATTAGCCGACACGATGTCGGCGACAGGCGCTTGAGGCGGCCTGTAAGGAGACAACACGACGTTGTCGACTGAAAGGCAAGTCCTAGTGGGCCCATGAAAGCACCTTTTAACAGGGTGCTTTTTTTATGTCTAAACCCTTACCCCGTAAGAGATTATTGCTTTATATAGTTTTTCATATATTGCTTGCAGCTATCGACGCCAGAACTGACGCTTTTATTATACGAGCCCAGAAGCTTTATATGGAAAGGTTACTGCATAACCCCTTCATATGCTGCTAAATACAGCAGTATATGGACAACATAAGGAAGCACACTGAGTTCAGGGTATAGTGTCTTCACGGACGTGCTGGTTCGAGTCCAGTTCTGGGCAAAATAAACCCTTTCGGGGTAAGAGATTAGGAGTTTGGTCAATTTGGCTGAACTCTTTTTTTTGGCCAAAATTTTGGACTGACGCCAGAAAAAAGGTGATTGGACTGGTTGAATGGGGTAATTTTGCTATATTAGTGTATTTTACACTCCCCGAGAAGAGTTGAATCTGTTGTTTAACGAACTCGCGTGACGGATGTTCAGTTATATTACAGCGGACAATTTTTCTTGATTTCAATTCTATTATGAGTAAAAGATACAATCTCTTCCCGAGTAATGTATCAATCGTCATGAAATCCATAGCAAAAAGAGTCTCCCAATGAGATTTTAGAAACTTTTTCCAGCCGCCGGTTGGCTGAATTTTACCCTGCTTTCTAAAAGTCTGAATGATTCTGTTTACAGTTGTAGGGTTCAAATCAATATATATTTTCTTCAACTCGTAAGCTATACGATGGCAGCCCCAAAGCGGGTTGGTTTGCTTCATCTCAAGAATGAGCCTCTTTATTTCGCTTGATACCGGCTTCCTGCCAGGTGTTATATGTATGTAGCTCCAGTAATTCTTAATGAATCTGCGTTGCCAATCAAGAAGAGTTGAAGGTTTAACCAATGTCAGGTGGTTGATTGCTCTTTTTGAGAGTTTGGCAATTAATGATAGGAAGAGTCGATCTTTGCGTTTTATAGTAGATTTGACAATGAAGAATTGTGGCTCGTATTACCTTGACATATTGTTTAAAATCATTTCCATAATCTTATTATAATCATCATCATTGAGGGGTGATTTTTCTCTTATGACGGCTGAAATTCTGTCGATTATTTTTTGTCTGGATTCTAATCCTTTTTCGGTAAGGGCTACCTCAATAACCCGCTTATCCTGGGTGGAGCGTTTTCTTTCAACGAAACTATCATTTTCTAATTTAACGACCAGTGCTGTGATGTTGGTCGGCAGGCAGTAAACAGCTTTCGCCAATTCATTCATCCGCAGCGGGGAGCCCAGGTTTATAAGTATATCAATTTCAGTCGGGCTGAATCCTTCAGCTCCTTTTGACAGCTCAGATTTAATTTCCTCTGATAAGTTTTGGAAGAAGTAAAAAACTTGTATGTTAGCAGGTAAAAAATCCATAACACAATCAATATAGCACTTTTTTCTTGACTTGTTGAGTACTTTGGTAATAAATTATAATAATAAAATATTGTGATATAATATTATTATAATTTATCATTATTAAGCATTGTAACGAGGAGTCGATATGAAACTTTCAGATTTTAGAGGAATTTTTAAGAATAATAAAATCAAACTTATTAACAAGGAAAATCCCGTTGGAGATTACTGGGTCTTTGATTTTGAAATTCCGGGCGGCTTGACCTGGACTCCGGGTGAGCATGGATTATTTTCTTTTCCGGATAAGAAAATTACAGGGAAGAAATCTAGAAGCTTCAGTATAGCGTCTACTCCTGATGAGGGCGTAATTAAAATCGGTACGAAAATTATAGATAAACCCAGCGATTTCAAGGATAAATTACGGGCTATGAATCCAGGGGACCACTTGAAGCTGCGAGGACCCTTTGGCTGGTTTAAGCTCCCCAAGACTAAAAGCAAACTGCTTTTTCTTGCCGGCGGTATCGGTATTACCCCAATTCGTGCCCTCTACAAACAAATTGATTCTGAAAAATCAGAATTTGAGACCGAACTGTTCTTTGTATCCGATTCTCATATCTTTATGAACGAGCTGGAATCATGGGGAAGCTCAAATACAGCCTTCATTGAATCCCGGGATAATTTTTACCGGAAGCTCGATGAACATCTTGCGAGTAGCAGCAGGGCTGACTACTTCTATATTTCTGGTAATCCAAAACTGATTAATCAGGTTACAGAGAATCTTAAAAAAGCAGGAGTTAAGAAGAGTCAGATTATAAACGATCCGTTTCTGGGATATTAGTTTGTGAGGTAGAGTATGAAAGATGAAAACAAATTGTCCAAAGGGACGATTGTCTACCTCCCCCATGGAGGCGGCCCGTTTCCGGTTTTAGGCGGTATGGGTCATGACCGGCTTATTTCGTTTCTGAAAGGCCTCTCTTCCATTCTGCCCGTACACGATGAAATCCTAGTAATCAGCGCTCATTGGGAAGAACGGATCCCGACTATAATTACCTCCGGAGAGCCTAAGCTGCTTTATGATTACTACGGGTTTCAGCAGGCAGCTTATGAAATCGAGTATCCGGCTCCCGGAGCACCTGAACTTGCTGCAAAAGTCATCGAATTGCTGAACAAAAACGGTATTAAGGCCCGGGGAGATTCCAACCGGGGGCTGGATCATGGTGTGTTCATTCCATTGAAAGTGATTTATCCGAAAGCGGATATTCCTGTTACCCAGCTGTCACTTAAAAAGAAATTAAACGCAGCAGAACATGTCCGGATAGGGGAGGCTCTACAGGAATTGATGAGCCGCAATATCCTGATAATCGGCTCCGGGTTTTCCTTTCATAACATGCGGGCTTTTTCTTTGGATGAGAATGCGCCTGCTGATCCAGATAATGATGCCTTTCAGGATTGGCTGATTGAAACATGCTGTGAAACGGAAGAGCAGGAAGTTCGTGCTCATCGGCTGGCAAACTGGACGGAAGCACCTTTCGCCCGCTATTGCAATCCCAGGGAAGAACACCTGTTGCCGCTACATGTCTGTCAGGGCATAGCAGGACGAAATGGTAAAGTAATTTTTGATGATTACATAGTCGGCAAGCGCGGAATAGCGTTGAAATGGTAAGGGGGTAATATGAAACTTATCAAGAAAACAGTAGTAGTAACCGGAGGCGGCAGCGGCATCGGGCGGCAGTTGGTCTTACAGCTTTTAAACAAAGGCAACAGGGTTGCAGCAATCGATGTTAATCAGGCATCACTAGATGAAACAAAACAGCTTTCCGGAACGGATGCAGCGCGTCTTTCGACACATGTCGCTGATATCACAGATAGAGCAGCAGTTTGTTCACTTCCGGAGCAAATAAATGAGATACATAAAGGAATAGATGTTCTAATCAATAATGCAGGGATAATTCAGCCCTTTGTGCCTTTCAACGAATTGAGCTATGACCAAATCAAACGGGTTATCGATATCAATGTATATGGAACAATGCTGATGATAAGAGCTTTTCTGCCTTATCTGGGAGAACAGAATACGGCTCATATAGTCAATGTGTCCAGTATGGGAGGATTTTTGCCTGTACCGGGGCAGACATTGTACGGCGCATCAAAGGCCGCGGTAAAGCTTCTGACCGAAGGGCTTAGGGCTGAGCTGTCTAAAACCTCAATTAGTGTTTCGGTAGTGTTCCCGGGCGGAGTGAGTACGAATATCACAAGGAACTCCGGAATATCAACTACGGAAGCGAAATTCCAGTCGGACAAGCAGGCTAATAAAACGACCTCTGCCGAGAGTGCGGCTGCTACTATTATTAAAGGGATTGAAAAGGGCTCCCCAAGAATTCTCGTTGGGAAAGATGCAAAGCTGATGGATCTTCTAAGCAGAATTGCGCCTGTAAAAGCAGGCCGGATGATGGCGAAGATGATGGCGTCCATTATGGAAGACAGCTTCACAAAACCGGAAGATTTGGATGTAAAATCCTGCCCAGATTCGGAAGAATGAAGGAGATCGACGTGCGATGGCTTTTTACGCAATTTAGCGTAATAATTATGGTCAAGCATAGTAGTTCGTTCAGTATATTTAGAGAATTTATTGAAGTCGATTAATCTTGTAATCTATCGACGCTGATACCGACGCCTTTATTATATAAACTGAGAAGCAATATACGGAAAGGTTACTACATAAGCTCTCCATATGCTGCTAAATACAGCAGTATATGGACAACATAAGGAAGCACACTGAGTTCAAGTCCTAGTGGGCCCATTTTACCAGCCTTATGTAATTCCTTATTAAATAAGGCTTTATTTTTGTCCTGATGATTTTTCAGTCGTTAGTGTGTCAGTTGTGTGTCAATTTAATTCCCTGAAACCTGTATACGAACATTATTTCTCTGACATTTAAGACTTCACATAGCGCTAAATAACGTGTATAATGTCAGTTAATGAAACAGAATACCCGTGAGAAAATTCTTGAAATATTCCGACAACAATCAGGATACGTACGCACCAGGGATATTAAAGAACAAGGGATTCATCATTCTCATCTAAAAGAACTTCAGGGAGACGGAACAATAATAAAAGTAAAACACGGGCTATTCAGTCTTACTGAAAACAGCCAATACAGTTCACTTATTGAATCTCAACTCTCTATTCCTGATGGGATCATATGTATGGGGTCTGCACTTTCTTTCTACGATCTAACAACCTGGGACCCTCCTGATATACATATTGCCATTCCTAAAAGCCGGAAAGTAAAAACCCCAGACTACCCGCCTGTTAAACTTTTTTATTTCTCCGGGGAGTTTTACAAAACAGGAATCACAACTGAAAAGCTTGATTCAGGAGAAACTATACAGATATACGACAGGGAAAAAACAATCTGCGATGTAATCAGATTCCGGAATAAAATAGGGATAGATATTATGAAAGAAGCACTGGGAGAATACATAAAGAGTAAGGAAAAGAACCTGAATAAACTCAATTCATATGCGAAAAACCTCAAAATCAGTTCTGTTCTAAGACAATATCTTGAGGTGCTTATATGAAAAATATATCAGCGTCAATCCAGGCAAGACTGAAGAATTTCTCTAAAGAATCCGGCCTTGATTACACTCTAGTCTCACGTCTGTATATGCAGGAAGGTTTTCTAAGAAGAATATCATTATCCTCATATCCGGATTCTTTCTACCTGAAAGGAAGACTCCTTCTCTATTCATTATCCGGTTTTTCAAGCAGACCGACACAAGACATTGATTTACTCGGTTCTAATGTATCAAGAGAAGAATCAGAGCTTAGAAAAATCATGACTGATATATTGACTATTGATGCCGATGACGGTCTTAACTTTCACATTGATACAATTGAATTTACTGATATTACCGAAGGTGCAGACTACCAGGGGAAACGTATGAAAATACTCTGCACCCTGGGAAATATGAAAACTAATCTTAAACTTGATTTTGGATTCGGAGATTCCGTTTATCCTGCTCCGGTTGAAATGGACTATCCGCAGTTACTCGGCGAAGATGGATTCAGAGTACTCGCTTATTAACTGGAATCTGTTATTGCGGAGAAGTTTGAAGCTATGATTGTCCTGGATGCACTGAACAGCAGGATGAAGGATTTCTATGATATTCATCAGATTCTTAAGGAAAACTCACTTTCCGGAAACACTATTTCTGAGGCTGTAAGACAGACATTCAATACAAGACATACTGTATTACCCGACAATCCGGCAGTCTTTTCTGAGGGATTTTCAACTGATGCCCGGAACCTTGGCTTATGGGAGGCATTTCTCAAAAGAATAAAGTCGGAATATATTTCTTTAGATGAGGTTGTTTCAACAATTTCAAAGCATCTTAAACCGATTTATTTGAATCTCAAGGATACAAGTAAATGAGATACAAGAAAGAAGAAGTTCAACTTTATAAACGAACAATGCCTCCGGGGAGTCAGTTTATTATTACCGTGTGTACTCCCCGGAGGGGAAAAGAATTCGTCTGTCCACCGGAAAGGCGAAAAAACATGAAGCCCGGACCTATGTTAATCAGCTTATTGCAGAAGGGAATTTGATTCCTGGACACCTCTAAAAACTACCCGAAAAACCTTCTGCTATGCTAATTGAAACATAAGTAGCTCATTTGTCATTGCATCGGAATTCCGATACATCCATCATCCTATAATGTCCCATTATGTAGGGCATATTTGAATATACCTCATCATATTATAAACAAGATTATTTCATCCAATAACAATTTCCGCTATTTCCTGACCTATATACCGGATAAAATTCTCCTGCATAGAATTAACCATAAATCCAAACACGTGTTCCACTCTCGCTCGTGTCTTGGATTTTTTACGATTCTTTAATTTTTGTTTTTCGGTCAATGGATTATTTTTATATCCTTTTTCATGTATTCGATTTCTTATTTTCAATTCAGACACTATTTCTTTTATCGGTGCTTCAGAGTAAGCACTGTCAGCAGATAATTCATGATGCGAATTCGATTCTTCCAATAACTCTTCTAATACTTGTGAATCATGTAGTTCGGCACTGGTGAGTGCATAATTTATTATCTGTCCAGTCTTTAGGCACTTCGCCTTCTTTGATTTCTTTATTTTCATCTTTGTTATTTCGCTGCTTTAGCACTTCAACTTCGTGAATGGAAACCTGCAATGAACCGCTTCCAGATTAAATACAGAGAACGGATCATCGATGAATAAAAATTGCAGTTAAACAATATATTTACAGGTTCTTTTTCCATGCCAATGATTTCGTTCTGCAATTTCCATATCAAAGAGGCAGGTGGTCAGCCTACCTCTTTCTGCAGATGGATTAATATCCCGGACAGTATGTATAAAATCCAAATGTTCCGCTACTGCCTGTAACTTTGACGAACAAGGTTTCTCCTAGAGAATAATGAGTGTCACAAAAAAGCTCAATCCCATCGTTAATCGAATCGATATCTGAAGCATAACTCCCCGAGGCCCACCAACCATTATCTCTAGGCCCTTCGATTAAAGCTCCTGAATGATCATATATTGAAACATAGATATCTGCCGTGTAACTGTCTGAAGTAGACTTATCATAGTAGTCTCCCCAGTGGAAACATTGTCTAACATCTGCATCTTCATCATTCATTGTCATTGAATACCAAACATCAGATGTCGAAGTTCTTGTTTTCTCTATTCTATAAGGAGCACTACTATCATCAATTTCAGTGATTGTATCAACATCATCAAGGATACTAGGATAAAACCTAACAGTGAATGTTTTGGTTACCACATTATCATATGTATCTGAAAGTTCAGCAGTAAGCTTATATTCTCCAACACTTGTGAATGTTAGTGTAATTTCCTCCGAAAAAACACCATCAACGGTTATTTCATCCCCAATCCTCACTGCATAGTCAGTTCCATATGAGCTTGCATAATACAACTTTAGGGTTCCGGTATAATTAGTGATCAGTCCCTCGGAATCGCCTATCGTTGACCCTGTAACAGTTATTTTTGCAGTTCCTCCAGTTTCTGTGGAAAAATCAAAATCGGTGTCTGTAATATTTGTAATCATTGGCTCTGGTGCAGAAAGTAGCATCGAACAACCGCTGAAAACAGTCAGCAGAAATAGCACGAACAATTTCTGCAACAAAAAGGCCTTCGGTATTTTCATAAAATCTCCTCGAAAAATTATTTTTAGAAGACTGTAAAACATGAAACTTAAATTTAGTTTAAATAGTTCGAGAAAATTCAAAATAGGTTTTATCTCAGAGTATGAGAAATCCATACGACATGGCCTGCACCACAACCATCAAGCCCTCCAGACTGCTGAAATTTATTCTGTATTCTCATTAAGCATTAACATTGTGACAATAATATAAAATTAAAATTTATAGGAAAGGTTGTGTATATAAATAAATATTTTTTTCTGCAGTTCTTCTCGTAGTTGTGTTAGCAGGATGCTCTCTTTTCGATACAGAATGGGAGGATGACGATTCAGGTGAATCAGGTGATTGGAAATGTCAACATCGGTGCAGTCTCTAAATACCCCAATTATTTTATGAAGCCTTTTCCTGAGTAGCTTCTTTCTCCTTGTAAATAACAGGAGGCCAGCCTCCTTTTGGTTCACCCATACTGATACGCTTCCAATGATAGTAAACCATGACGTAACGCCTGATTATGGTTTTTTATTGTTATCATCTCATTTTCCTTGTATTCATTTTATACAGTTTCTCTTTCTTCAGTGTTACAAAGAAACTTTCCATCCGGGCATTGTCATAGCACTTCCCGACGTCACTATGAATAAATACACCGCTTCCGGGAGTTTTGCTTTTATATGCGTCGTCAATGGCCTGAATGCATAATTCCTTTTTCATATGGTTTCCCATACAAGCTATCCATATGCTGCTAAATACAGCAGTATATGGACAACATAGCGATACATACTCAGTTCAATTCATCAGAGGCAGTTTTGCCTGATCCTGGATATCAGTTTTCAGGATATTTCCTGCAAAGTCGATTGGACTCTTGTGTAATTATAAGTAAATGGGAATTTAATTGCCATTTGATCTGCAAAGTATTACTTTTTATATATAGAATCAAGGAGAAAAATAGATGACGATAACTCCTTATATCAATTTACCCGGTAATGCTGAAGAAGCAATAAACTTTTATCAGAGCATTTTTGGAGGAACAATAGAGGTTATGCGATGGAGGGAGATGCCGCCTGATCCCAAGATGCCCGTGCATGATGACTGGCAGAACAAGATCATGCACGGTACTCTCAACATTAATAAAGACCTGTCAATCTACTTGTCAGATTCAATAGTAGACGAAACCTCTGTAAACAACACAGTATTTCTGCATGTTGTATTTGATTCGGAGAATGAACTACGAAAAGCTTACAAAGCCCTGTCTGAAGAAGGTAGAGTAAACATGCCAATCGGCAATACATTCTGGGGTTCTATTTATGGGGACCTTATAGACAAGTACAGCACAAGTTGGGGTCTGGAGTTTGTATTGCCTGAGGAAGATTGATAAATAATTATAGGCTTAGGTTAGTATTCAAGTTCGGAGGATAGTAAACAATGCATTATAAAGTTGAAGTTTTAGTAGATTTACCTCGTGAAAAAATGATAGAGCTATTCGATAATCCTGACAACCTTGACAACAGCTTTCGTTTATCATCCACAGAACACCTCACTATACATGGTTAAGCAGCCCAATCTCAAACGGATGAGGATTAAGGTAGTACTGATTTTTAAGATAAGGCTGATCATATTTTCTGACAAAGTGATTCAGGAGGGTTACCGGAACAATCAGGGGAACATAGCCTGATTTATACCTGCCGATAATCTCAGCAAGCTCAGCTTTCTCATCAGAGTCCAGATTTTTTTTAAAATACCCCATAATATGCTGCAGAACGTTTGTATTTTTAGAAACAGTTTTTTTGTTATCAAGTGCTCCAAGCAGAATATCCAGGTATTTGTCCCGCGCAGCGGTATAATCCGAATTCCCAACTGAAGCGGTAATTTTTCCCAGCTCCTTCAGCTTCTGCGGGCTGTGGGCCATCAGGGTGTACTTATGTCTTGCGTGAAAATCGACAAGGGCCGATTCCGCCCCCCCGCGCACACTTTCCTTCCATCTCTCGAGGATAAAGATCTTCTCAATAAAATTCTCCCTTATCCCCGGGTCATGCAGCCGGCCCTCATCCTCAACAGGAATATGAGGAAAGCGTTCCGTAAAAAGCCCGGTAAATAGCCCCCGTCCATTTCTATAAGCTACATTACCGTCTTCTTTATAGATCTTAACCGCGCGCAGTCCGCTTGATGGGCTCTTTGTCTTGAAGATAAACGCCACAAGATCCTCGGTTTCCAGCTCATCAAGTCTTTTTTCCGCCCAGCTGAGCATTCTTGGGGTTATATCCTCCCGGGTTTTATTTGTTATAAGTCGAAAGCTGTCCTTAGTACCCACGAGCCGCATTGACTCACGGGGTATAGATAGTCCACATTCTACCTCGGGACAGACTGGAACAAATTCGCACCATTTCCCAAGAGTACCTGTAATAAACCTGTCATGTTTATGCTGGCCGTCGAACCTGACCTCATTGCCCAGAAGGCAGCTGCTTATTCCGATTTTTATTTTATTCATGATAATATTTTAACACTGCCTGAGACTAAAGTGTATCTTTTAATATTTGGGAAATAAAAAAAAAGGCAGATACCTTGAAAAATAGAAAAACCGGGCATCAGTTCATTGTTGTCCGGTTTTTTATTCGAGCTGGATGATGATGTTATTCAGAAGCAAGTGCATCTACAGGATCAAGCCTTGCTGCGCGTGCGGCAGGGTTGTATCCGAAAAATAATCCAACCAGGGCACTAAAGGCGAAACTGAAGAGTACCGCGCTCCATTGAATATTAAAACTCCAGTTCATGATGTATGTTGCAATTACACTGATTATAATACCAACAATAATACCAATGGTGCCACCTATAATCGTAATTGCCGCAGCCTCTACCAAAAATTGACTTTTTATTGCTGAAGGAGTCGCCCCCAGGGCTTTTCTAATTCCAATCTCTTTGCGCCGCTCTGTCACTGTAACAATCATGATGTTCATAATTCCGATACCGCCAACTAAGAGAGAGATCCCAGCAACACTGGCAAGCAGAAGCGAAATAGTGCTTAGAGTTTCATCTACTTTCTCGAGCATACTCGCCATCGAACGGACACTGACCAGATCTTCCTCCCCTGAAAAACTTTCTACCCAATCTGTAATTTCATCTTCAGTATCAGATGTTTCATTTTGATCTAATACCTGTACCAGAATTGAGTCTGCTTCCGGGTTTGCATTAATTTTTTTTATGTAAAAACCTCTTGGGAAATAAGCCGCCTCACTTGTGTCTACCATCCCGGAATCCTTATCTTCGAGAATTCCTGCGACGGTGAAGCCATATGTATATTCACCTGTGTCTACAATTATTTTTTGACCAAGTCCATCGCCATTAGGAAAGAGGGAATCAGCTGTATCATAACCTAAAATTATTTTTTGAGCTCCCATGTAATCATCACTAACAGAAAACCACTCGCCTTCCATAAGCTCAGCTCCGGCTGATTCGAGATAATTGTGTTCGATGCCGCTGACGGTTACCGATGCTTCCGAGCCTTCTGTAAGACGTAATGTGCTGCTAACATTATTAACGTAATAAATAGTATCTAAACCATCGATGTTGTCCCATAGATCTTCTCTAAAATCTTCATCAAAACTCAAATCGTAAGCACTTTGCCCCTGGCGGCTCATGAATCCTTCGGAAATTTGTAATTGATCCAGTCCGCTGTCGCCAAAGGTTGAGGTCACACTTTGTGTAGCACTGTATCCGAGAGTTGTTATGATAATTACAGAACCAACGCCGATGATAATACCAA
The DNA here is from genome assembly GCA_028532855.1 of Candidatus Thalassospirochaeta sargassi. Classification (GTDB taxonomy): domain Bacteria; phylum Spirochaetota; class Spirochaetia; order UBA9216; family UBA9216; genus Thalassospirochaeta; species Thalassospirochaeta sargassi. The sequence goes on along the minus strand of JAQQAL010000049.1, from coordinate 45,037 downwards.
GCAAAGACAAAAATGTACGTACTCTGTTCTGCCCGAAATTCTTAAGCGCATTTAATAAATCTTCAAACATTACACGCCTCCTTCCCGAGGGATTCTTCATCAAGATGCGCTGCCAGCGTTTTATCAGTTCGTTCATCGCTGGAAATTTTACCATCAAAAATATTTATGCAGCGGTCAGCACTGTGTCCAATTCCAGGATCATGAGTTATTAGAACAACCGTTGTTCCTGTTTTATTGATTTCACGGAACAGTTTCATAACATTTCTTCCGGTTTCAGAATCCAGGGCACCTGTCGGTTCGTCCGCCAGAATAATTTTAGGCCGGCTTGCAGTAGCCCGGGCAATTGCAACCCGCTGTTTTTGACCACCGGAAAGCTCAGAAGGACGATGATTCAGCCGGTCTTCAAGACCTACCAGCCTTAAGGCTGCTTCAGCTCTCTCCTTCCGCTCCGGTACAGATATGCCCTGATACCTGAGGGGCAGCATAACATTTTCCGACACAGTCATATTTGTCAGAAGATGGTATTGCTGAAAAACAAATCCAACAGTTTCATTTCGCAAATGGGCAAGTTCTTTCTCAGTCATTTGTGCTGTAAGTTTTCCATTTATCGCAACATCTCCACTCGTAGGACGATCAAGACAACCTATCATGTTCATACAGGTAGATTTACCGGATCCCGAAGGTCCCATAATTGAAACGAGTTCGCCCTGTTCAATGTCGAATGCAACACCTCTAAGTGCATGAACCTCTGTTTCACCCATAATATATATTTTGCGTACATCAGCTAAACTGATTATTGTATTCTGTCCCATTTCAAACCTCTTTTATTGCGGGCCGCCGGCAGGCGGCCCACCGGCAGCTCCCCCGCCTATCATACCGCTCATTACGCCGCCCTGTTCAACTGCACTGCCGGAGGTATTCTCTATCTGTGCTGTTAATACAGCACCCTCTTCTACTCCGCTTAGTATTTTTACATAATTGGTGCCGTACGATTCAACCTTTACAGGTATTTTTGTGGTTGAATTATTTTCTTCAACTACTTCTACAAATGCACCTGTTTCCTCGTCATGTCCTATCGCATATCGTTCAACTAAAAGGATGTCTTGTGCCTCGCTGACAGCTATAGTACCGGTGAATGAATAATTCGGTAAAATCTCATCCGGAGCATCAAGAATACGCATTTCTACCATTACAACGGTGGAACCGGAATCACTGATTTCGGCAATAGCGGGCCATGAATATACAACCCCTTCTATCTCCTCATCCGGATATGCAGGAAAATCAAGGGTAATTTTTTGCCCAACCTCCAGCTTTGACACATCCGTTTCAACAACCTCAACATCAGCAGTTAAATACTTGCGGTTAATTAATGTACCGATTGTATCAGCAGCTTCATAATAATCCCCAACTGATGCTTCAAGGGATGCAACAATACCATCAAAGGTTGCAATGATCTGTTTATCCTTTAAATCATCCTGCAGCATCTCAAGTTTCTTTTTCATCAAAGCTACTTCTTTTACAGAGCCGCTTATTTCAGCCTGTTCAATGTTATACTCTTCCTCAGCGACATCATATTGTTCTTCTGAATCTGTGAATTGAACCAGCACATCACCAGCTTTCACAAAGTCTCCTTCGCTTACATTTATCGCTGTAACGGTTGCGTCTGAAGCAACATATAAGGTTTGAGTTTCAGCAGCATCGATATAACCGGAAACATCAATTTGATTTTCATATGTTTCACTTCTTACTGTGTATGTTACACCTTCGAGGGTTGAAGCTGTTCTGTAATTATTCACAAGAATTACACTGACTGCTGCTATCACAATAAGCAGAATTATTGAAACAATAATAATTATTTTTTTATTCTTCATATTAATTTTCTCCTATAAAAAGTTCTTCGATTTCAATGTTATATGTGATGCAATCAATAATAGTTATTATTGAATCATCAAGTTTGGTTTCATAGCTGTTCTCAGCCTGCAGTAAATCAGTTTCAGGAATGTCGCCACTCTCAAACCATTTTTGGGAATCTTCATACATTTCTTTATAGAGAGCCAGTTGCTCTGCATTCTGCTCTCGTGTCCATTCAAGTGTAGCTTTTTCGGAAAATGCATCCTGTCTATATTCAACCCAGGATTCTATCGCACTCTCAATATCAAGCAGTTCTCCCTTTTCATCTATTTCGTCCATAATATCGTAAACGTCTTCCAATTCTGCAGTTCCAAAATCATAAGAGAATGAAAAAGTAATCGAAGGTTCATCTGGATCTTCAAGCTTTGTACTCACCCCTATACTTGTGGAGAGCCCTTTATAGCTGGTGGTTAAACCGGTGGAAACCTCATTTTCTGCTTCGGTTGCGATGGAACCATATGATGCAGAATATCCATAACCGGCATCAAGTGAGAGTGAAAAGTCAGATTCGGCATCTCGAAGTCTTTCATTGTATTCGTGATCCCAAACTACATCTTCAAGGTCAATAAAATTTTCCCGACGATAATTATCAAAAGAGACCAATTCGATATTGAAATAGTTTTCGTCAATTACAGGTAATTCCGTTATTGAGTTGGGGCTTAATCCACAGGAAACTGCAAAATCTCCGAGAAGTTTCTGTAAATCACGTTCATCTTTTTGAACTGTAAATTCAGATTCTTTTAACTCTAATTGTGCCGTTCGATATATTGAGGAACTCTCCGCATAACCCTGAGCAATAATGGTATCTAAGGCAATTTTATTATCATATAATTCGTCTGCATCAGTCTTCATCGTCTGATCAGCGGTGTATATGTCCCTAACATCATCCCAAAAATCTACCTGCAGAGATATTTTTTTTGTTTCTACTGCCTGCTCGGCTTCTGTAACAGCGCGCTGGTATTCTTCTTTTGTTAACAAATTCTCATCTGCTGTGCTCGAAATAATCTCTGTACTCAAGGATACACCTGCATCATCCAGGGATGTTCCTGTGCTATCCCCTAAAGTTACTGTAAGCGGAACAGTAGTTGTTATAGATGTATTATTTGCATTCGGTATAGTAACCGATACAGACGGCGAGGCAGCAATTTCCACATCACTTTCCGAGAAGGTAAGTGTAGAACTTCCTGTTGATATTTCCACATTAACACCATTTTCAACATATAGTTCATACAGCTCAGCGTCGGCTTCCTCAACATCGAGCATTAATTGCTGTAAATCGATATTATTTTCAAGATAACCGGCAAGATAAAACTCAATGGATTTTGTTCCTTCAGCAAGATCCTGTGCCCATCCAATCGATGAAGAAAATATTACTAATAGAATTAAACTCATATTACGTATTAGATTTCTCATTTTTCACCCTTATTTAAGAAATAACTTAATTCTTTCCTTAAGTGACTATTTTTAGTCCTTATGGGTGTAATTTAATGATTTACGAGGAGTCGTTGGTTAATGCAATGTAAAGGTCTTGTAAAGTATGTAAACTTGTGAGCAATTCTTAATAAATATAGATACTGGAGGATTCCATTCCAATGGCAAAGTCCGGTAGAAATTAATTATTCCCAAGGTATCGTTCCAGAAACTGCCTTGTTCTGGCTTGTTTCGGGTTTGATATTACCTGAGACGGAGGCCCCTGCTCCACAATACTTCCGGCATCCATAAAGGCTACTGTATCTGCAACATCCCTTGCAAAAGACATCTCATGGGTGACTATAAGCATTGTTGTGTTCAGATCCGCCAAACTCTTAATTACCTTGAGAACCTCTCCTGTGAGCTCAGGATCAAGAGCGCTTGTCGGTTCGTCAAAGCAGAGAATATCCGGATTTACAGCCAATGCCCTGGCAATAGCAACCCTCTGCTGCTGCCCGCCCGACAGTTCATGGGGATAGTTATTTAACTTATCTGATAAACCGACCTGTCCAAGAAGATATTCCGCTCTTTCCTGAATTTCCTTTATCAGGCGTCCCCGGTTCGAACTGTAACCCGGCTGCTCTTTTGCCAAAAGCTCAGATGCCAGTGTAACATTTCTGAAGGCTGAGTATTGAGGAAACAGATTGAAAGATTGAAACACCAGGCCGAAATGCAAGCGCTTATGACGTATATCTTTTTCCTGTTGAGTACTGCTGTCATCCGCATCAAACAGACAATTACCTTTAACCACAATTTGACCATGCTCCGGAGTTTCCAGGAAATTAAGACACCTGAGCAGGGTCGTCTTTCCACTGCCAGAAGAGCCTATAACGGCCATTGCAGAGCCTTTTTCAATGGCAAAACATATGTCGCTAAAAACTTCTACCTTTCCAAAACTTTTACTGAGATTTTTAACTTCCAGAATGGGATTTTCTTTTTCTGCCATCGCTACTGCACCTTGAAATAGTCTAATTTTTCTTCAATCTTGCCGAATACCAGAGTCAGGATTCCACAGAATACCAGGTAGAATACCCCGGTATAAAACAAAGGCCAAAGCAGTGCCCGGCTGGCAATAAATTCCTGACCAACCCAGATAATTTCCTTTACGGCAACAATTCTTGCCAGAGAGGTATCTTTAACCAGGGTCAGAATTTCATTCGACATCGGCGGAACGATACGTTTTACAACCTGAAGAAGAACAACCTTGAAAAAGATCTGTTTTCGGGTCATGCCAAGCGTCTGGGCCGCCTCGTACTGCCCTTTGGGAATGGCTTCTATCCCGCCACGATATATTTCTGAAAAATAGGCGGAATAATTAATTATAAAAGCAATAAGAACCGCTGCCATTCTGGAAAGGGGACTGATCCCTTCCCAGATTAATGCCGGTCCGTAAAAAACAATAATCACCTGAAGCATCAGGGGGGTTCCCCTGATGATCCAGACAAAGGTTCGGGATAACCAACGCAGTGGCTTGAAACGGCTCATTGAACCGAAGGCGATGGGCAACCCTAAAATGAGTGAGAAGACCAGGGTAAGAATAAAAATTAATAAAGTCTGACTAAAGCCTTCGAAAAGTTTTAAGGTTACATTCCAAAACATTGATTGCTCCCGGGGCTGATTTACTGATTAATAAGCAGCTGACTTTCCAGTTCGTATTTCTCAGCAATTGCCTGAAGGGTGCCGTCCTGTGCAAGTTCTTCAATTGCCTCATTAACTAAAGGAACTATTGAACTTCCCAGACGAAAAGCAACAGCATACTCTTCAATTGCAAAATAAAGATCCTCACCGGCAATAGCCAGGTCCGCATAATCCCCTTTGCTGCCGGTCATTGATACTGCTAATGTATAATCCAGAATAGCTGCATCGACCGTACCGGCTTTTACCTCCAGAAGAGCATCCGTCTGCTTGGAAACTGATATAACAGAAGCATCGCTCACCTGAGTACGGGCAGCATCTTCTCCTGCCGACCCGACTTCAGCGGCAATAACTTTTCCCATAAGATCATCTTTTGATGTATAATCCTTTAAATTGGCTTTCTTAACTACAGCTACCTGCATATTTCGAATATAAGAAGTAGAAAATAAAACTTTCTCCGCTCTTTCCGGAGTTACAGTCATTCCATTCCAGATGGCATCAATTTTCTTTGAGGCTAATTCAATTTCTTTTGTATCCCAGTTGATCTCTACAAATTCGGGAGTAATTCCGAGTTTCTCACAAACAGCTTCAGTGAACTCGGTCTCAAAACCTATCAGCTCACCATTATCGTCATAGTAGTTCATAGGGGAGAAGATTGTTATACCGACAATCAGCTCTCCCTTATCCTGAATATATGCCCAGTCGTCGGTGATCGATTCCTGTTGGCCGCCTGCAATCGCAAAAGACGCGATAAGCACTAAAATACTGATTAATAAAACAGTTCTTTTCATATGTATGAATCCTTTTTTGGTGATTTTTGGACTGATCCTGTCCAAGCGTCATTTTAGGAGGGGTGAAATTATTTGTCAACTCGTGCTATGTTTTTTTTAACCTTAAAACGCTTGAACAGCAGCATTAAAGATCGCCGGCTGCCTCGCTATCCAGATACAGAGTGATATTCGGGTGCAGCTGCAACACCGATGCCGGGCAATCTGTGGTGACAGGACCATTGACCATTCGTCTAACTGCATCAGCTTTCTCTTTTCCTGTACCGATAAAAATGATTTCCCGCGCGTTCATCATCAACTTTATCCCCATGGTCAAAGCCTGCTCAGGCACATCCTCCGGTGACTTGAAGAATCTGGCGTTATCAGCCCTTGTCCTCCCAGTCAGCTCAATAATGTGTGTTGTAGATTCAAAGGGCGTGCCGGGCTCATTAAACCCGATATGCCCGTTTGCACCCACCGCCAGCACCAGAATATCAATTCCTCCGGCAGCCTCCATTAACCTGTCGTATTCCAGGCAGTTATGCTCCAGATTACCAAGACCTGAAGGAATATGACGACGCTCTTCAGCCACGTTTATTCCGTTGAACAATTTTCTCTGCATAAACAAATAGTAGCTGTCTGGATTATTCCTTTCCATCCCGGCATATTCATCTATATTAAAGGTTGTAATTCCGCTGTAGTCGAAATCACCATTTACGTATCCCTGCGTCATACAGCGATACAGCCCCAGCGGTGTAGAGCCTGTAGGCAGCCCCAGGACAGCCTTTTCATTATCCCTGAGCCTCGATAGCAGATGATGATACGCCTGTCGTGATGCATCATCATAATTTCCACATCGTACAATATTCATAAATTAATACTATCATAATATTTTCCTTGACAAAACAGGGGTAGCGGATGGCACAATAGTTACAGAAAATTCAAAGGAACCGAATATGAATAATCCTTTAAGAAAGATACTAACAACAGTTCTCATGCTTTCAATTTTCGCCGCTTTCCCTGCATCATCCGATTCCGGAGAAACTCCAAGAATTATCAGCTGGGGAAGAGGTTACAGCCTGGTGTTAGATATGCTCTATATGTTCCCCGAGGCCGAAGAAAGTATAGTTGCAATGGGAAGCGGAACACAGGCCGGAGGCTATTTTCAAAAACTTCTCGACAGCGATTACAGGAAAAAGGCAGTGCTTGAGATGGATCTTCAGGATGAGACGGCTGCATCATACAACCCGACTCATATTATCCTGAAAAGCTATATGCGCGGAGCTGCAGAGGGACTTGCGAAGCTTGATATTCCGGTTATGTTCATAGATATGGAATCTCCGGAGCAGTATGAGAGTGATCTGACCAGATTGGGGGAGCTGTTTGAAAACCCCGCCCGGGCTGAGGAACTCAAAACCTACTTTAACTCAGAAAAGTCAGAGGTTGTAAAGCTTACAGGCCCCCTCAGGGATTCGGAAAAACCGGGGGTATTATTCATCTACTACAGCGTAAAGGGCGGCATTGCATCGATGAGAGTTCCTCCGGCCGACTGGATTCAGACAAGGATGATAGAATGGGCAGGAGGAATACCGGTATGGAAGGATGCAGTAACCAGTACCGGATGGCAGACTGTAAGTTTCGAGCAGATTGCAGCATGGAACCCCGATACTGTTTTCATGGTTACCTATCACAGTGACATTGATGAAGCACGAAACATGATAGCTGATGATCCCTTGTGGAGGCTGACTGAAGCCGGGCAGCAGGATAGAATATTCGGTGTCCCCGGCGACTTCATGAGCTGGGATCAGCCCTCGCCCCGCTGGATTCTGGGGCTTAACTGGATGGGAACAAAACTTCAGCCGCAGATATTCTCTGAAGAGAGACTCGAAGAAAAAATATACGATTTTTACAGTACGGCCTACGGCTTCAGCCGCAAGAAAACAGCTGATGAAATTATCCCGAGGATAACCGGCAGCTATCGTTGATGAACAACCGCAAGAATGCCGGCCTTAGGCTTCTGCTGCTTGCCGCCGCACTATTAATCCTGTACGCTGTCTCGCTGCTGCTCGGGCGCTACCCCACCCCCGGACTCACCTCCCCGGCCGTACTTCGAGGCGACAGGATGGCTCAGCTGATTCTTACCTCTATCCGGTTGCCCCGCTGTACTGCAGCCGTGCTCCTGGGTGCAGCTCTTGGGTGCGGCGGTCTGGTCTTCCAGCTGATTTTCGCCAACCCCCTTGTCGAACCGGGCTTCCTTGGAATCAGTCAGGGAGCCGCGTTCGGAGCAGGACTTGCGATACTACTCGGGGGTCAGGCGCTGCTGCAGATTCAGCTCTTTGCCGCTGCAGCAGCGCTGGCAGGACTTGCCTTAAGTTATTTTCTTGCACAGCGACTCCGCTTCGGTGGCTGGCTTCTGCGGCTCCTGCTTGCAGGCATTGCCGTGTCAGCCCTGTTTTCAGCGGGTCTGGGCTTTATCAAGACAGTCGCGGACCCGCTCACCCAATTGCCGGAGCTGTCGTACTGGATGCTTGGAGGCCTGTCGGGAATCACAGCACAGCAGCTGCTTAAAGCTCTGCCTGCAATAGTATTACCAATGCTCATACTCTTTACCCTTCGCTGGAGGATCAACATCCTGTCGGCACGTGATCAAAGCGCCTATTCTATGGGTCTGAATCCAAAGGCAGGCCGGTTGCTTATTCTCTGCCTGGCGGTAATACCGGTTGCAGCAGTCACGGCACTCTCCGGCATTGTAATGTGGGTCGGCCTGATTGTACCGCACCTGGCCAGAAAACTATTTGGTGCCGACGCCTCGCGTTCACTGCCGGGCGCAATTCTCATCGGCGGGATATTCGGTCTCGTCTGCGATAATGCCGCCAGGCTGCTGTTTCCGGGAGAGATTCCGCTCGGCATCATGACAGCCCTGCTGGGAGTTACGCTGTTTATAATTATACTTACCCGGCCTGAAACGGAGCAGACATGCTGAGCAGAAACGCCTTTGAACTTGAGAACATCAGCTTTTCCTACAACAGCAGAAAAATTATAAGCAGACTGTCGCTGACTATCCCCGCCGGAAGCATATGTGCTGTTATGGGCCCCAACGGCTGCGGAAAAACAACCCTGCTGCATATAATGCTGGGCTGGAATAAACCCGAACACGGGCGCGTATTTGCCGCCGGACAGGAACTTGCAGACTTGAGTCCCCGTACAAGGGGACAGCTTATCAGCCTGCTGCCTCAGACTGAAAACCTCAGTTTTGATTATACTGTAATGGAATATATACTGTTAGGCAGAGCACCTCATCTTCACCCGTTACAGCAACCTGGCGAGAACGATCATAATATTGCTTCCACTGCATTAAAACAGGCTGATGCCCTTGAGCTGAAATCGCGCAGAATACCCTTATTAAGCGGCGGCGAGACGCAATCAACCCTGATGGCCCGCTCTCTCACACAGGAGCCGGAAATAATGCTGCTTGACGAGCCGGCTAATCATCTGGATCCTGCAAGACGCCGTCATATGCTTGATATAATCCTCAGACTTAAAAATCAACAAAAAACTGTCATCTTCACAACACATGACCCCGAATCCGCCGCCGGGCTTGCTGATTACCTTGTGCTGATGCATGCCGACGGCAGCGTTGAATACGGACGCTTCGGCAAGCTCTTCACCGAAGAGAAGCTCTCCGCTCTCTACGGGATTGCAGTAAGAATCATTGATATCGGCGACGGAAGGGTAACTGTCAGCTATTAGTTTTCCCCTAAATCAGGCAGCTGGCTTCCGAAATTTCGGAAGCCAGCGACCCGCCGTTTCCATGTATTCAAGATATTCATTGCCAAACATCTTAATCAAGAGGGATTCCTCATATGATGCCATCGAGTTATAGAAGATGAAATTCAGAACAAGAATCCCGAAAGCCGCACCGGAAGGTCCCGTCACAAGAATACCGAGCATTATCATCATTGCACCTGAATAAACCGGATGCCTTACCCGGCTGAACACACCCTTGCTGATTACTTCCGGAGGATCGCGACGCTCTTCGAATACTGTTGTCAGACCGGTTCTAATCATGTATACAGCTATAATTATAATTACAGCAGCAATCGGAATCTGTAAATACATATTCCGGATCGGTATAAGTGTTAACCTGAAAAAGAAATTGTCTGCAACCTGCACAGCAAAGAAAAGCAGTGCCCCGATTATCTGTCCGGGATGGTTCGCCGGATGTTCCCTGCCAATATCATTTCTATCGTGATCGTGATGTGCCATAGGACCCCCAAATATGAACTATAGTTCACATATAACACCCCCAGGATGTAATTGTCAAGGGTTTATGAACTTTAATTCACATTTTAGCTTAATCTTGTTGTTATACACGGATCTTTTATTTATAATTTGTGTGATGAAGCCTGAAAAAACAATCAGAAAACCCAATCAGGCCCGAAGCATTGAAACAAAGGGCAAAATTATCTCGGCCGCCAACGAACTCTTTGCTGAACTTGGATATTATAAGACTACAACAAAACTCATTGCAAAGCGAGCCGGCGTCCCAGTTGGCAGCGTATATGCATACTTCACTGACAAAAAGGGTGTACTGCTGGAATCTATCCGCATAGGTCATGAGAAGATTAAAGAGAATATGACAAATGTAGAAACAGAGGAGCGATTTACAGACAGCACAAAAGTCGATATCAAGGAGTTCATTCGCTCTATCATAGAATCCAATATTGAGGTTCACAGATTACTGCCGGTTTTTCACCGTGACATGAAATCATTAAAACAGACTGAGCCCGACATCAGAAAACAGCTTGAAGAATCAGAAAAAAAATCATACGAACAGACTAAGTCCATTCTCAAAGCGAAATCTGATATTATCAGTACAGAAGATATCGAAGCAGCGTCAATTATCGTCCACAGGATTATTGAGGACCTGACTCATTTCCTGACTTATGAAGACACTGAAATAGAAAAAGAACGCATAATTGATGAGGCTGTAATAATGCTCAGTTCTTATCTGAACTCAGAAGCTAAGCATTTCTAAGGAAGCCTTCAATCGGTTCCGGAAAGACCCTGTCTTTACCGTTTTCTTTAGCTTTCAGCAACTGACGATCAGCTTTCCGGATACCGATTGATGCCGATTCCGACATTTCCAGCTCCGACACCCCGAAACTCATGGTTACTTTTATCTCATTTTTTTCATAAACAACAATCATATCGCTTATTTTTGAGCGCATTTTTTCAGCAAGCACCAGCCCGCCCGAAAGATCGGTATCCGGAAGCAGAAGCAGAAACTCCTCGCCTCCCCAACGGGCTATAATATCCTGGGAACGTTTATATTCTTCAAACAGTTGTGATATGTTGATAAGCACATCATCGCCCGCATCATGTCCATACCTGTCGTTCACAGATTTAAACAGATCTATGTCACAGATTATAACAGTTAATGAGGTTTTATTTCGTTTTGCCCTGCTGAACTCATAGTCGAAGCGCTCCGAGATACCGTAGCGGTTCAGTAATCCTGTCAAGGCATCATGTTTGGCCATTTTCTCAAGCTTTATACTTGCTTCCTTCAGACTTTTATAGCTTTTCGCTCTCACCGTTTCATAAAGTGCGGCACATACCGACACAACGGTGAAAGCCGCAAACAATCTTGATCTGAACAGAACAGGATACTCAACCGCCCCATGCAACCTGATTGGTGCAAAAACCAGAAATGCTGCTGCAGCGGTAAAAACGGCCAGATAAACAAGCCCCCTCTTCAAATCATATAGAAAGAACGTGGCCATAGGAAAAATAAACATCCATAGATATCCTGTTTTTCCAATGCCCCCCGAATAAATCAGAAACAAAAGCAGAAAAAATAACGAATGAATCATTATATGAGAAGCCGGCCGATAATTTGATGTTATTCGAATATAGATAAAGCTGAAAATAAAAAGGAATAAAACCATGAGATCAATAACAACAAAAACATAGGCCTCGGACATATAGCTTTTTACCGCCAGGGGCCCCAAAAAAATCAGGCAAAGTAATACTGATAAATTCAAAAGCCTGGTTTTACTGATATCATAGATAGATATATCGTCGGATATTCCATTATTCCATATAAAATTGATTATTTTTTTCAACTTAAAATATCCACCTGTAATTATTTTACTATATAAGCGCCTGTGGTGGTATAAAAAAGTATAAAAAATCCCGAAAAGCAGAACTTGTCTAAAACTGCCTTCCGGGAGGAAACTGCCCGGTTTTGTTGTTAGGAAACCGGACCGAATTAATATGAAGTATGAATAGATTAGTTTTCAAATGTGTGGATTATATGTGGAATAATTGTCGTTTATCTGTAGTTTGGGTGATTATTAAATCCCAAAAAGGCCGGTTGTGATTCAGGAATACCCCTCTCTAACAAACCGGCCTCTTTTTTTTATACATACTCTACCTTCGAATTATCTGTAGAAATCTGTCGCAGTCCAATAGCCGAACATTGTTTCCTCGGCTCTGAAGTTAGATTCAATTATAATGTCGTCTACAGTCCTATCAATAACACCTTCGATGGTAGAGGCAGTAGGGTACAGTGTGCTTCCATCAAACTCATATTTAATAGTTTCAGTGTATGTCACTCCATCATAATCTACATTTGATACAAGCTGGCGAAGAACCCCATTTCCGTCAATCCAGGCAAGCCCTTTTACAACTATTGTTGAATTGCTTTCAGGATCTTCGTAGTCTGCAATAAGGTCTCTGCTATCCCTTACAGTCTCTTCGAAGTCGTAACCGTACTGTGCAGCATCTCTGTACAGGGTGTAGTCGAATACTGAACATTCGGTACCGTTTACAAGCTCTACCCTGCCAGTGTTTGCTACAGTTACGTCCTCAGCATCAACATCATCGTCAAAGGGGGTCCAAAGAAGGCCGTCGTTTACAAGGCTTCGTTTTACAAATGTATCATAGTCGCCGGCAATATCAACCTGAATCTCATAGCCGTCTACATATTTGCCTTTTTCACCAAGCTCGGAAATCAGGACTTCCTCTTCAGCCTCGCTGTAAAAAAAGGTTACCGAATCTTCACTGATAACATCGCCTGATGGGCTTAGTTCGGACCATACAAGGGTTTTCTCTGCAGGCAGCACAGAGGCGCTGTTTTCAACAATCTCTTCAGCCTGGTACCACAGGGCGTTTTCTCCATTGATGCCTTCGCTGCTGCCCATTGCGAAGATTGGTAGTGCGCCGACAATTGTTATAAGGCAGGTTGCCAATAATATAAGACTTCTCTTGTTTCTCATTTCGAAACTCCTTAATGTTTATGAACATAATCTAAAGCTTGTCTGTGTAGTAAAAATGAAACAAAAATGTAAATTGGGCGGAGTATTGTCGGGGTTTTATGAAGGACTGTGTGGTTCGGGTGTGAAAGAGCAAAAAAAAAGACGGAAACCGGAGTTTCCGCCCTAAAATCCATCCGTAAAAACGCAATGGAGAGGTTACTTAGAAATCCACATCTGCACAGAGGTAAATACCGCTGCCGTTCATGGAGGAAGAATCGCTTAGGATGATTGTTTCAACATCGTCCGCTGAAGCAAGCACATATCCTGCACCAAGACCAAATGCGCCAAAGTTATACATACCGCCGAGGTCAACTGACTGGAATGCTGAGTCAGCAGAGAAATCCATATCTGCAATAACATAAATATCCGCATTCTCAACAACTGAGGTGCTCAACTCAATAAGACAATCGGCAAATGCTGATTTATCTGTACTGCCGCCGACGGCTGTTGAAAAATGATAAGCATCAACATCAACTGCAATACCTGAACTCCATCCGTATGACTCACTGGCGAGATCATAAACAAAAGAGGCCGGAATCAAGAGACTTGCAGGCCCTGCCTCAAATTCATAGCCACCTTCAACCCAGATTCCACCTGCAGTCATATCCGCAATTGATGCGGCGTAACCAACAAGAAAGTTTGCCCCTTCAACAGGTGTACCGGAAATTGCCGCTGCCATTTCAGAAGCATACATATCCATCCAATACATTACGTCATAACCCTTGTATCCAAGATCAAGAGAAAAAGCCAGATCAGTGGTCTCGGCAGATGTGAAAATCACACCGGAAGCAGTTGAATAGTAAAATTCTTCACCGCTTCTTGAAACATAGTTCCAGTTACTGAAATATGAAGTGAAAAGGCCTACAGTCAAATCGAGACTTACTTCTTCAACGCCCAGCGCACCAAGAATGTTTGACGACAATCTAAAGTCATCCAGCGCGACATTCTGGTCAGTCCAGTCATCACCTTCTGAATCAAGCTCAACTGCAACAGAGGTATACTCGTCAACATCCGCAGTGATGTTAATCTCAGCATTAATTACGGAAGTTGATGCATCAGTAGTAAAAACATCGGATGCGCCTAGTGTAAATTCTCCGCTTACGCCAGCCTCTGCAAAAACAAATCCTCCGACAAGCAGCAGCACTGCAAGTACAATCAAAGATTTTTTCATACCTAATTTTCTCCTTAAGTAAAATTAATTTATAAAAAGGATGGTCCCGCTATGTGTGGAGTATATGTGAATTTTGTGTGGTGTACTTGTTTTTTTAATGGAGATTATCAGTGCTGCTCAGCTGCAGCTACTGCCGCTAAAGCTGTACCCGTATCCCCGGACAGTTTCAATCCATTCCTCATTTCCAAGCTTGGCTCTGATGTTTTTTATATGGGTATCGACTATCCTGTCGTATCCTTCAAAACTGTATTCAAGTGAATGGTCAAGGATCTGTTCACGAGATAAAACTACATGGGCATTTGATATCAGATAAGTTATTATTTTCCACTCCGTTGAAGTGAATTTAACAGATTCACCGTCAAGCATGAATTTATGCCCTGGTATATCAAGCTGAATTATGCTGTCGCCCGACTGCCAGCACTGAAAGTCATCTGCGGATTCTTCAAGAGCCCCCCCGCCTCTTCGCCTCAGCACAGCCTTTATCCTGAGAATAAGCTCCTTATGAGAAAACGGCTTTTGAACATAGTCGTCTCCCCCAAGTTCAAAACCAAGGATGCGGTCGGATTCTTCCGCCCTTGATGTCAGAAAAATTATTGGCATATCAGAGAAGCCTCTTATCTCCTTTACCAGCAGAAAACCGTCGCCGTCCGGTAGAGTGATGTCCATAAGCGTCAAATCGACAGTGTTATTTCTCATATAATCGACAACACCGCTGCAGGATTCAAACCCGACAACATTGAAATCATCGAGTTTAAGGTAGGCTGTTACAGCCTCCCTTATTGCCTTGTTATCTTCAACTATTGCTACTGTCTGCATGTTCACACCTTCCATAAAAGATAATTGATTATATTTAACTTCGGATTTTAATGTGTTAAGTATGTGTAATCTATGTGTAAACTATGTAAAACTGAAGCAGTCTGGTACTATTGTTTATTGATCTTATCTATTCTGCGGGTAGTATTGATAAGCATGAAGAGTATCAGAGCAAGCATTGCAGTTTCCCTTATATCGGTAAATATTCTAGTCATAATACTTATGAGCGCCAGCCTGGTTATTGGTATATTCCAAATGACTCTCAGCTGGGAAGGAGGATTATCGATTGATATAGCAGCCGCAATTAATCGAGAGCTCAACCACACATATCCAGAATTAGAAAACTTGGCTGAATTGAGCGATTACCAACTTAAAGAAATATCCGATAAAGCTCTCGAAAGTCATAGGGGAAGGCTGCGCAACGTAACTTTATTCTCTAATACCGGTGAGTCTATCTATGACATAGATATTGTTGATTCAATGGATCAGCCCGATAATACGATATTTCATTTCCAATTGCTACGGTGGACTTCAGAAATAAGTCATTTTATAAAAGGTGACAGAACGGAGCAAAATAATGAAATCACCGGAACCGACGGCAAACTTCTAGGATCGATTAGGATTAAATCATTTCCTTTAATGGGGATAAAATACGCGACTTTTTTTGATCAGATAATTTCCATATTCTTTTTGGTAGGCGTAATTTCCGCTACAATAATTTCATTTATCGTTTCAATCTTCATATCAAAATCTCTCAGTAAAAATTCCAGAGTCCTTGCAAAACAGCTTTCACAGCTTGCCGCCGGGTCACGTGATATCAATTTCAAATATGGCCAGACAGAGGAAATACGTTCTACTGCTGCAGCGGCTGAAGATCTGCAGCGGCAGCTGAAACATAACGAACAGGCACAGCTTCGCAAGCTGCAGGACATTGTACATGACCTGAAAACCCCGGTTGCAGCCCTCGGTATTCAGTTTGAGGCTGTTCGTGACGGTGTGCTGCAGGTAGACGATGAACGCATTACACTCTTATCATCTGAATTCGGCAGAATTGAAGAAATAATAGCGGAGCTTTCTAAGTATACAAAGTTTAGCTCGGAAGACTATATACCTGACATTGAAGTCTTTGATTTGAAAAAGCTGATAGCAGAAACAACGGAAAGATTCGTTCTCCAGGCTGAAAAAAAGGGCCAGAAGCTCTTCTTTAATAAAATCAGCGAGCCTCTTTCCGTTGAAACAGACAAACTGGGCTTAATGCGGGTTTTAAACAACCTTACTGCAAACGCTCTTAATAATGCGCCTGAAAACAGCAGTATCACAATCTCACTGCGAACATCTTACCGAATGATTGACCAGAGGGAAATATTCATCATTGATTTTGAAAATGAGGGAAGGATTGATGAAGCGGATCTTCCGCTTATCTTCGACCGACTCTACCGCAGCAAGAAATCAGGGTACACCGGTAACGGGCTGGGACTTGCAATATCAAAGACTATTGTTGAAAAGAATGATGGACATCTGTCGGCACAAAATACGCAACAGGGTTTGGTCCGGTTCACGGTTGAGCTGCCTCTAACCTATTCAGAGACTGCGAAGAATATCAATGTTATTTGAACGATTGAAGGTTGATGTTGAGCTCTTCGCCAATCTCATCAGTAATTCTATGCCAGGTCGTTTTGCGGCTCTTGAGTTTCAACCTGGTGGATGAACGGAGCTTGTCATACATTGCTCTGTGCTTTTTAAGCAGCAGATAATTCTCTTTTTCCTGAGGACTGCACACCTCATTCAGACGGACGACAACCTCCTCATCCAGAACCCCGGAATATCGGTCATTCAGAACGAGGTAGTTTCGTTTAACAAGTTCAAGGTATTCAATCACAATCCTGTCCAGATTCCCAAGCCCTGAAAGGCTGTCGATTATACGTGAGAATGAACTGATAGCCGCCTCATAATACATGCTGTTAAAAAGTGTATAGGTCTTTTTCAGCAGCTCCAGGGTTTCCCTATAACTGTTCTCGAGCCTTCTTCCGGCCGCTGTATCTTTACAGCCTTTTGAAAGCTGATTGGATAGAAGCTTCGTTGTCGTATCAAGAGCGTCTTTGAAAATCTTCGTTTTCCATCGTCGTTTCTCCAGGCTTGTATACAGAACCTCCATCTGCTCCCGCAGGTTGAGTCTGTCTTTTTCTTCCGGCAGGAAAACAATATCATAAACATTCTGGCTGACACCCTTGAACTCAATCGTTCCCATATTGAAATAATCTATCGATGCAAACTCTTCATCAGGCTTCTCAGCTTCTGCAGCTCTCAGCTTTTGATATACATGGCTTGTAATCATTATCCTGTTTTTGTCAGGGCTGATTTTATTTGCCTTGGCCTGCAGACGCGCGGCAGTATTTACAATGTCACCGGAGATATCACCATCCCGGGTTATAACAAGCGGGGTAAACTTCTGACCGCCGGCAATACCGGCTGAGATCTGGAACTTCGGCAATACAGTCCCCGGAAGCTTTCTGCTTAATACGGTGTTTCGAAACGAGCGCCCCTGGGTATTGAAGTAATTCATTATCTGCAGTACGGATTTAAGTACATTCGCCGCTGAGGCTCCAAGGACAAGAATTTCATCCCCCTGAGCCCTCTTGCTTATAACCCCGTTTTCCGCACAAATAGCATCCACATCTTCATAGATCATTCGATCAAGAAGATCAATCATCGACATATTACGCTTTTTATCGTTGCAGTACCTTGTGTAACCGTGGATATCAAGCAGCCCGAGGTAGATATCGGGAATGGACATGAGCCTTTTCAGGTCCCCCCCGAAACGGAACTGACTATCAACTATAACTATTTCCTGCCACAGAAGAGGATAAGCCTTGGGAGTTAAATCACGGAAAAAGCCCCAATACAACTTTCGCTGCAGTTCAAAGGCCCGGAATAGGCATCTGCGAAGATCATTAGTCACCTTGTATCTGGAAACTGCCTTTTTAAGCGATTCAAAAGTCGTCAACTCACCATCGATGATCTTTCCATAAAGCTCAAGTAAGAGACGGGATTCATTTGTGCTGTCATTTAAAAAATTAGACTGCTCCACATTATATTATCGGTCAGAAACCGTATAAATCAGCGGACAGATTGCTGATATTGATCTGGACAAATCAATGTCAAGCTCCCGAGATTATTTCGTTATAGTCGTTTATTGCCATAATCTTCTCCACAAATAAAATTCGCGGCGATGTAACCAATGTCATAGGAATTCGGGCTATTATATAATGATAAGTCTATATATTTATAACAAAACAGACACCGCGGGGGGTAAGATTATTGATATGAATCGCTCCACCGTGAAGTTTAATAATTTCTCGGGTAATTGATAGACCCAATCCGCTGCCCGGGCTTGTACGCCCGGATTCTCCGCGGTAAAGACGTGTAAAGATAAGTTCCTGCTGCTTTTCAGGAATATTTGGTCCGTTGTTTGTTATCTCAATATGCAGAAATCCTGGGTTGATTGCTAAATCAAGCCTGATGCAGTCCCCGTCATCTATATATTTCACGGCATTGGACAGAATATTACCCAGGGCTCTGAGCAGCAACTGTTCATCAACAAAAATTCTACCTTCATCAATCCGGGTTTCAATTCTGATACCTTTGTCTACAGCTTCCTGTTCAAACGGCGAGACCAGGCGTTCTGCAAAGCTGCGGGCGTCAATTTCAGTTTTCTCTATATTCTCTTTCGATTCTACCGAGGTAAGTTCACCTATTGATGAGGCTAAATTTTCAAGCCTTTCGATTTCAAGCAGGTGGCGCCGGAATCGTTCAGCCGTAGGCTCAAGAACCCCGTCAGCCATTGCTTCAAGCTGGGATTTAAGTCCGCTGAGCGGGGTGCGTAGGTCATGAGCAAGATCACGCAGCCACTGTCTCTTATATTCCTCCTGACTTGACAGTGTCTTTGAAGCATTGGAAACATCCTGCGACATTACACGAAGTTCGCTTATTGCGAATTCTCTCGAATCGACAACCTTCATTGAGCGTATATCATGTATATCGCTGCGTAGGAGGCTGATAGGCCCGGCTATTTTTCTTGAACTGTACAGGGCTGCAATCAAACCAATTACAATAGATAAAACGGCTGAAAAAACTCCAAGTATAATAATAGAAGAAAGAAAAACACGGTTGGCCTGATTATCAGTGAAGCCGAGCTCTCCAGCATGAAAATAGCCGACAATACTATCATTTAAATATACCGGGCGCAGATCACTTTCTGATATTGACCGTCCCTTGCCCTTATTTGTAAAAACAAGGGTTCTATCCTCAGTGAAAACAAAGAATGAGCCGGTTCCGGGAAGCTCCAGTTCAACACCGGATTCATTCCCTGTAAGAACCTTAACTGCAGCTGACTCATACCTCTCGAGCATATCATCCTCATAACCCGAGAGAATCAGATTCAATCCGGAAAAGTAGAGAATTAACTGAACTGCAACGAGAATTGCAAAGGCAAAGATGAATCGCCTTAGTAACCAGGGAAAAAGCCTGATCATATAGCCTGCCCGTTAAATCGATATCCGAACCCCCTGACTGTTTCGATCCAGTCAGCACCCAAAAGCTTATGCCGGATGTTTTTAATATGCGTATCAACGGTTCTCTCCGAGCCCTCCGCAAATGAATCAAGACAATTCTCAAGAATCTGAAGCCTGCTGAAAACCTGTGGTGATTTAGCCGAAAGAAACAGCAGAATACTCCATTCGGCGGCAGTTAACTGCAAAGCTTCACCGTTATACAATATCTGATGGTTTAACTCGGAGATTTCAAGCCTGTTCGCACCAATACCGTAGCTGATATCAAGAGTTGCATTATTGTCTACAGCCGAGCTGCGCCTGAGAACCGCCTTTACCCTGAGAACCAGTTCTCGTGTTGAGAACGGTTTTATTATGTAGTCGTCTGCACCAAGTTCCAGCCCGGTAATTCGGTCCGATTCCTGATCCCTTGCCGTAAGAAAAATAATTGGAATCGATGATGAAGGGATTTCCATCGACTCCTCTTTAAGCTGTTTGGCAAAAAGAAACCCATCGCCGTCAGGTAGCATCACATCAAGCACAATAAGATCCGGCAGCTCTTCGCCGGACAAAAGAGTCCTGCGCACTGGTTTCAACGCAGCAAATTCTTCTATTTCAAATCCTTCAAGTTTAAGATAACCTGCAGCTGCCTCTCGGACATTTTCATTGTCTTCGACGATGTAAATTTTCAAACCGTCTTCCCTATTGCCTTGCGTCTACCAATACCTGAAGCTTCTCTTTATACACAGAGAATTCAAGCTCATTCTCCATCAGATAATCCCTGACAGATGTACCGCGTGCTCCAAGCTCAATACCGAGAACAGACTCAATCTCTTCGATAGCGAGTCCCCATTTCAAGAGATCATCAAATGTAGTTTTTCCCTTGATAACAGTTTCCTCTTCATCGTATTCTTCGACTAGAGTATTTGATTCCCCGGCTTCATCGGTATATTCAGGTTTAACATCACTTAATCTGATGGAAATTTCCTGCAGAGACTCAATATCAGCGGGAGTCAATTTATCTTTCAGGAGATTTATAGCCGGGAACGGAAGACGAGTAGTCTCCTCCGGAGTATACGGAAGCCCGAGATAGCGTGCAACGAAGAGGCGCACTGAGTCGGTGCCGACCTCAGCCCCATCGTCCAGAGGAAGGAGGATCTCCTCAAATTCTTTAACCTGAAAACCTGAAGGATCCGGATCATCGACACCGAAGGCTTGTGCGAGGATCTCTACATCTATATCAAAAGCCTTTGATATATCGGAGAAAAAATATGAGCCGCGAATATCCGCGGGATTTGCGATCCCCTCAAACTCTCCGCTTGAATATACCGCCGGAGTCTTGCTTGATTCGGTCACCCAAATATTAAAAATCATCGATAATCCAATTCCGACAATAAAGACGGCAAGAACAATCGGTGCAATCAACTTTGAGCCGATTGTTTTATTTCCGGGATTTGCGCCAACTCGAAGGTCAACAGTATCAGCAACCGGACAAACCTGTTCGCTCGTACATTTCATACAGCTGATACACTGATGATTGCGCACCGTTGCAGATCTGGAAACTTGAATGTTCATTGGACAGGCTTTATCACATGCGCCGCAATTTATACAGCTTGATTCAGTCCTTTTAATCTTAAAAATTCTAAAGAAATTGGATATGCCTAAAACAGCACCGTAGGGACAAGCATATTTGCAGAATGGACGCTCTACAAATATAGAGAGCAGAAGACTAATGAACAGAATCACAAGACCTGATATTGCAACCTCACCGGTCCAGAAGTTGAACAGAGCAAAGTAGGGATCATAATCGGCAAAGATAATCTTACCGGTAACCGCAGTCATATATATGACCCAGACAAGTACGATGTATCGCAGGAAACGCAGCCACCGATCAAATTTATAAGGAATAAAGCGGTTGAATTTCTTTTTAAAGAGCTTTTTGCCGATTTTTCCGAAAAACTCCTGCACGGTTCCGAAAGGACAAATCCATCCGCAGAAGACTGGCCCCATAAAAACAGCCAGGGCCGCAACTATTATCATCAATATAAAAGAAGACTCATGCGTTTTCTTTACGAAAGTGCCCCCGGTTGCATACTGATAAATAGATACAACTCCGCCGAACGGACATACTGCATGAAGCGATGCGCTGCTGAGCAGCGGGATTGCCTGACCCAATTCTTCCAGAGTATGGTTGAATGCAATAAGGGCGATTAAAACAAGAAATAAAATCTGAATAAATAGACGAATTCTAGTTTTTTTCTTCTTCACATGTTGCCTCCTGCACTTTTCTTTGTTTTCATTGTACTCAAACTATCCAGCCAATGCAAAAACTTTATGGAGCAAATGTGAAGATTAGGTGAAGATGTAGATTTATATCTTTTTGATTTCTTTTCAATCTCTTCAAAACTGCTTCACCATTTCTTCACAATCGGAAACTACATTAGAAACATCAAACACGACAAGGAGACAGTCATGAAAAAGATTATGATTATTGTATTAACACTTTTGGTTGTATTTGCAGCCGGACTTTCAGCAAACGGAATCAAGGAATCAGCAAAAAAATACGGCAGCGGAAGCGGCCAGGGTAAAGGTCAGGGCCGGGGAGCCGGAGGAGAGTATAAAGAAAATTTTATAGAAGAACTCTCCGAAGTTTACGGCATTGAGCCCGGCTCCGGTATATTGAATGCAGATGAAAAAGAAGGCCTTCTGCTGATGGTGGAGGAAGAAAAACTTGCAAGAGATGTTTATCTGAATCTTTATGAGACCTGGAATGTACCTATATTCAAAAACATTGCAGAGAGTGAACAACAGCATATGGAGGCTGTTGAATTGATGCTGAAAGCATACAATGTAAGCCTGCCCTCAGAAATCGGGACACCGGGAGCATACGATAGTGCGATTATTCAGGAGCATTATGACAACCTCACATCTGCAGGTGAAGAATCAGTAGAAGCGGCACTTCAGGTTGGCGCGACGATTGAGGACCTGGACATTGCAGACCTGCAGAATCTTATTTCAGATGCAGAAAACGATGAGATAAAGATTCTCTATCAGAATCTTATGAAGGGTTCGAGAAATCACATGAGATCATTTTCATCCCAGCTTGCAAAGTACAATATGGAATATATTCCGACTTATGTTGATGATGAGTACTACGAAAAGATTCTGAAATATAACAGGGAATCTGCCCCAATCACGGATCCTGATTACAGCATTTAGGCTAAGGCTTCTATCTCTAACATTTTTCCTGTAGAATAGTAAAATCATTCTACAGGAGAAAAGTATGGTTCTTATTATTGCAAAACTTAAAGTTAAAGCAGGATTGGCTGAAGCCTTCATTGAAAAAACCAAACCACTTATTGCAGGCAGCAACGCTGAAAAAGGCTGTATTGAATACATCCTCTACAGAAACCATGAAGACAGCAGCCTCTTCCATATGGTTGAAAAATGGAAAGATATGGAGGCTATCAAGGCCCATCAGGCTGCCCCACATTATGTTAACTCAGGGGTCTCTGAGTTTATTGAAGAATCTGAAATCACATTACACGACCCTGTTTAATGTATAATATAGATCATTTTTCGTTTTTTACTATTTTTTAAGAGACAAAATACGCATTAATGTATATAATATACATTTAAAGACTACAGGAGTTGAAATGCGTTCTATAAAATCACTAGAAAGAGGCCTTGAAATACTTGAAACTATTGCAGTTGCCCCGAGAGGTATCCGTGTAAAGGATATAGCAGAGCAGATAAAGGATCCCATTTCAAATATCACACTTTTTCTTAACTCGTTAATTCTTTCTGGCTTTGTGAATAAAGACGAAACAACCGGAAAATATTTTATATCGCAGAAAATCTCGGATATAGCAGAGAATATAAACAAAGCCCAAAACTCATTGTTGAAAAATTGTGCACTCGAAGTAATGGAAGAGCTCAGAGATGAATTCAATGAGAACGTCCTTATTTCTGTTATGCGCGGCCATGATGTGAATTTCATATATAAACTGCAGTCAAGACGAAGCATACAGATTCACGAAAACTCGGATGTTTATTACCCCCCCCATGTCACAGCAGCCGGAAAAGCTATTCTGGCTTTTCTGCCAGAAGACCTCAGAGAACATTATCTTGAAGATGGCCTTTATCATCGATTCACAGAAAAATCACTTGTCAATCCTAAAATGCTTCGTGAAGAATTAAAAAACGTAAAACAAAACGGTTTCGCGATAAACAGGGGAGAGTTTGAGAACGAAATTATGGCTGTAGCGGCTCCTGTGATGATGGAGGCGAAGGTTATTGGAAGCCTGGTAGTGCAGTTCCCTAATTTTAGATACTCTGAGAGTTCCCTGTCTGAGTTCGGCATTAGAATTGTCGAATCAGCTAAAATAATAGAAGAAAACATTTGCTCAACCATCGCTGATTACAGTACATAAATTTTAACCTCAGCCCCCACTGTTAAGACTGTAAAACTGAAGGTAATCATCTTCCATCAAAATGTGGCGGACGTCTACCTTTTTTCCGTTACATACCGCTTTCACAGTTTTTTCAGATATTCCATAGCTGACAAGAAGCCCGGAGACTGTCATTCCCCCGGGTATTTGTATTTGCCGTTTCAGCTCATTTGCTTCAGTGCGATGTATTATTAAATTGCCATAAAACGATATGCTAATTTTCATCAACCAGCGAGTTCCTCTAATCCCAGCTCAACAAGTTTTCCGAATTGAGGCTCTCCTCTTTCGTTCCAGCCCATCATCTGATAATATAGTTCAACAGCTTTTTCAAACTGCTCCTTATCAATCGAATGACCCTTAAGGGGTCCTGCACTAATCGGCTCAAACATGCGCTCAGGCAGGGTGTCATCAGAACTGGTGAAGCCCATACGGTTATTGAATATCCGCCCCATATTGATTGTCCGTTCAGCACATTTCATCAAATCAAAAATGGATGTTTTCCACCCTGTCGCCATCTCGACTATCTCAACGATATGTTTCAATGTGTATGATCTGGTCTCAGGGACTCCCGTAAACTTGCACCAGTCCAGGACGTCATAAAGCATCCACAGCTGCTGAAGGTAGACAAAATTACGCACCTTCTTCGCAGAAAGGCTCTCTGCCGGCAAAGGTTCCAGTAGACCGATTCCTTCAATATCGGTTAAGTCAGCTCCACCGAATTTCGGACCTGCATCACCGGGATGATCAATAACTACATCATGTGCGGCGACAAGATGATCGGCACCGGCCGCATTCACAGCCATGCCCAGACCGACAGTCCACTTCCCACGCGGCTCATGGGCCGGGAAATCCTGTCCTTTGACCTGCATCGCGTAGTCCATAGTCGAACCGCCAGCTTTAACAGCGGCAGCTCTTGTGCCTTGGGCAAGGAGTGCCCCGATTCCATCATAGTTCATTATCTTCTCAATAATTGCAAAGACTTTATCAGGCTCATTCCATCCAATTTTTTCGACACCCTCGAATACGGGAAGATCAGGCTCTTTCTCCATTGCCTCAATCAGCCAGCCGATGGCCGCCCCAACTGCGATGGTATCCAGTCCGTAGGCATTACAGACCGCATTCAGCTCCACAATCGCCTTTGGATTCTCAATTCCAAGCACCGGCCCAAGCATCGCCATTGTTTCATATTCAGGGCCTCCATAAATCGAAGTATCAACCTCGGCTCCTTCGATACTTTTCATTTTACGTTTACAAGAAACGGCGCATGCATAGCAGGTATGCGAACCGTCCCCGTACAGCCGATTAATTTCTTCACCCGAAACCTGTTCGGCGGCATCAAATGAACCGTCCCTGAAATTATATGTCGGAAGCATTCCGCCTGCGTTAGTGGGAAGCAGAAAACGCTGCGTTCCAAGTTGTCGGTGTGGAGCAAGGGCCGGGTGGTCCTTCATATTTCGGTTCAGGTAGGCTGCAAAATCACCTACGCCGTTCTGATCCGCAACCGGAAGAGCTTTTCTGTTGTTTTTCACAACTATAGCACGAAGCTTTTTATGTCCCATAACTGCACCGGTACCGCCTCGGCCGTTGAAATGCCTCAGTTCATTGGTTATACAGGCAAATCGAATAAGTTTTTCACCGGCCGGTCCCGTCTGCAGCACTCTCGCATTTTTTCCATGTCGTTGTTTCAGAATATTCTGAACATCCCCGGTAGACCGGCCCCAAAGATCATCTGCATCATGTAGTTCATATTTATCATCTTCGACGTATAAATATACCGGTTTATTAGATACTCCCTCAACAGCTATAGCATCTATCCCCGACAGCTTTAATGCAGCACCCCACCAACCTCCGGCCTCGGAACTTGTTCCGCCCCCTGTCAGTGGGGAAACAGTTGTTACTGAGTGACGCCCATTTCCAGAAAACCTGACGCCGGTGATTGGAGATGTTGTAAAATAAATTCTATTTTCATCAGACAGAGGATCTATTTTTGAACAGATCTCTTTAAGCATATAGTAGTACCCCAGCGATGTGCCGCCAATATACTTACGCAGAACATCTTCTCCAATCTCTTCAGTCCTGATATCAGAACTGCTCAGGTTAACCCTAAGCAGTTTATTATTGTAGCCCTTATAATCAGCCATAATTTACTCCACAGCATAATGCTTAATCAGATCTTCATTGACTTCAATTCCAAGTCCCGGCTTTTCAGACGGGTACAGCCAGCCGTCTTTAACTATCGGCTTTGGTGACGCAAGCTCTTCACGAAATATATTCTCAGTTTGATCATATTCAAGATAAACATCAGCAGGTTCAAGCCCGGGAGGGAAATCCGGAACAGAAAACGCAGCATTAATACCTGTTGCAAGTGCAATTGAAGAGCCCCAGATATGAGGCATGCACTGAATATTGGCAATACTGCAAAGCAGTCCTACACGCATAAATTCGGACAGTCCACCGGTTATAGTGCAATCCGCCTGGACATAATCAGCACAGCGATATCTAATAAAATCGTTAAGCCCCCAACGGGTAAATTCGGCTTCTCCGCCAGCAATAGGGATATTCAGCGAAGCCTTCACTTCCTTATATCCCTCTAGGTCTTCAGGCGGCACAGGCTCTTCGTACCAGGTAATATCAAACTTCTCAACAGCACGCCCAATCTTAATTGCTGTAGAAGCATTGTACCCGTGGTTAGCATCGATCATCATGTTGATATCATCACCTATCGCCTCGCGAACTGCTTTAATTACAGCGTAATCATAATCAAATCCAAAACCCGTTTTAACCTTAACAGCCCGAAAACCACGCTCAACATAACTGGCGGCCTCTGCGGCAGTTTCCTCAATCTCATTTGGGGTATATTTTCGGTACATGCCGGTTGCATAGGCTTTAAGCCTGTCTCTGAATCGTCCCCCCATAAGCTGGTATACAGGAACATCCGCAGCCTTGCCTTTAATATCCCAAAGGGCGATGTCCACTGCACTCAAAGCCTGCACAGTAACCCCCTTCTGCCCATTGTCCCGGAATTTATTATGCAAGGTCTCCCATATCACCTGAGAATCAAATGGGTTCTTCCCGATTAAATAATCCCGGTAAAACTTGTCCACAATTGTTTTATGAATCAGAGATGGCCCGAAAGCTTCTCCCCAACCGGTAATCCCTTCATCTGTTTCAATTTTACAGATGAAGACCGTGCGTTTATCACACCAGGCCTGAGAAAAGGCAAACTGGTCTTTTTTCTCGAGTTTCTGCTCGAGTGCATATGATGCAACATTAGTGATTTTCATTATCGTCCGCCTATTCAGATCTGCTTTTAGACATCGTGTCAGCCCATACTGCAAAGGTCAAAACGAGACCTTTTACAATGTACTGCCAGTAGGTTTCAAGGTTTATAAGACTCATCCCATTGTCGAGAGCGGCCATAACAAGGGCGCCGACAATTACTGCGGGAATACTGCCTACTCCGCCGGTCATAGAAGTACCGCCTATTACACAGGCTGCAATCGCATCGAGCTCTTTACCATCACCTGCTGCGGGTGTTGCAGCATTCAGACGAGCCGTCAGAATGATACCGGCGGCGGCGGCGAGGCCGGAACTTATAACAAAAACAATTACCGTATTCATCTTAGTCTTGATACCCGAGAGGGTGGCCGCCTCAAAGTTTCCACCTAAAGCAAAAATATTTCTTCCAAGTATAGTCTTCTTAGCAACAAACGAAAAAATCAAAGCCAGAACCAGCATTATCATAACCGGCATCGGGATGCCCTGATACCTGTTTAGATACCATACAGCCACAAAAATAACGAGTGTAATTCCAATTGTTTTTGCAATATCAACACCAACCGGCACAGTTTGGAAATTGAATTTAATTTTAGATCTACGGTTCATAATTACTGAAATAATCATGGCAATTACTGCTATTGATCCGATGATCCATCCGATATACGCCGGGATATAGGCCTGACCAAGCTTGGCAAATGATTCATTCATAGGAGCTATCGACATACTCTTGCCAAGGCCAATTTTAGCACCCTGAAAAATAAGCATGCCGCCAAGAGTAGCGATAAAAGCAGGTATCTTCCTGTACGCGACCCAGTATCCATGCCATACCCCACCGAGGATACCGACAAAAAGTGCGGCAATTATCGCCGGGGCAGTGTCCCACTTGTACCAGACCTGCAGTACTGCAGCTACTGTTCCGGCAAAACCCATCATCTGACCAACGGAAAGATCGATATGTCCTGCCACAATTACAAACATCATTCCTATTGCCATAATTGCTACAATCGTAGTCTGACGCGCCAACATTGCGATATTCCGGGGATAGAAGAATATTCCATCCGATAAGATACTAAAAACAGCCGCAATCACTACAAGCGATATCAGCATAATAAAAGCGCTTATATTTTTCTTGAAGTTCAATTTAATCATTACAACCACCTGATGCATATAGCATAATTTTTTCCTGTGACACCTCATTACGGCTATACTCACAGACTATTTCCCCCTCGTGCATTACAACTACACGATCACTCATCCCAATCACTTCGGGCATCTCCGAAGATACCATTACAATCGCCGTACCCTGAGCAGCCAGCTCATTCATCAGCGTATATATTTCATATTTTGCACCGACATCAATACCCCTGGTTGGTTCATCAAGAAAAAGCACCTTGGGTTTAGTCATCAAACATCTTGCAAGAAGAACCTTCTGCTGGTTACCACCCGAAAGCTTTTGAACCTGAACATCAACAGATGGAGTTTTTATTCCAATGCTGTCTACAAATTTATTAGTTTCGTGAACTTCCATGTCGGCATTAAGTACACCATTTCGGCTCACCTTTTTAAGTGAGGCAAGGGTTGCATTATTTACAATGCTCTGAATAAGCACCAATCCAAGCTTTTTTCGGTCCTCAGTTACAAGTCCCATACCAAGTTCGATAGCCTTTTTTGGAGTGCTTATCTTGACAGCCTCACCATCGATTATTATCTCGCCCTCCTGTCGTCCCTTCATATAACCGAAAATACTCATCAGAAGCTCTGTCCGGCCGGCGCCCATCAATCCTGAAATTCCCAGTATCTCTCCAGCCTTCACATTAAAGCTTATATCATCAAGAATTTTCTTGCTGTCATCTTCTTTACTCCATTTACATAAAGACTTAACTTCAAGCATTACACGATCTTGAATCACTGCAGTTTTATCGGGGTATCGCTGAGTCAATTCCCGACCTGCCATCATCTTGATTATCTTGTCTTCATCAAGTTCACTTATATCATTGGTGCCGATTGTTGCACCATCACGGATAACCGTACATCTGTCGCATATTTCCATGACTTCATTCAACTTATGTGAAATCAGGATGCAGGTTACTCCTTTAGCCTTCAACTTTCGAATAATTTCCATTAACAACTCTACTTCCGCCTCAGTAAGGGCGGCTGTAGGTTCATCAAGTATAAGAATATCAGCATCAACAGACAGGGCTTTTACTATTTCAACCAGCTGTTGCTGGCCGATTCCTATATCTTTAATTTTTTTGCTTAGATCAACCTCTACCCCAAGATCATCAAGCAATTTCTGCGCCTCAAAATAGACCTTATCCCAGCTGACAACACCGCCTCTTTGATGCAATTTACCCAAAAAGATGTTTTCGGCTACATTAAGGTCTTTAACCAGTGCAAGTTCCTGGTAGATTATCGCAACGCCGGCCTTCTCTGAATCCCGTGTTGTATGAAACGTTGCTATTTCACCATTTATTAGAATCTCCCCGTCATATGTTTTATAAGGATAGACTCCGCTTAATACCTTCATCAGAGTCGATTTTCCGGCTCCGTTCTCCCCTACAAGCGCATGTGTATCACCACGCTTTACTTCCAGAGTTACATTATCCAATGCTTTCACACCAGGGAATTCCTTGGTAATATTTCTCATTTCTAAAACTGTATCTTTCACAACTACACTCAATCCTTATAAAAACGGGAGAGTAAAACCATCACAGTTCATACTCCCCCGCACATTTTATGGTCTGATCTATTGTATCACAGATTATTTCATTGACTTGTACCACTCAGGCCAGAGTGATTCATCAAGATCAGCATAGATTGCATCAGCGGTCAGCCATCCATCATCTACAACAGTTTTCATATTGTTTGCATCTACTGCAAACATTACATCCAGGTCTTTAAGAAGAATTGAAGGAACGTCTTTAAAACCATTGTTCTTCATTTCAACTTCTACACCGATGAAATCACCTACATCCTGACCAGTTGCCATTGCGTAAGCTGCCTGTGCTGCAAAATCAGCCTGCATGTAAAGTTTTCTATATATAGTCATTGTCTGAGTACCCTTCACAATTCTCTGACATGCAGCAAGGTCTGCATCAAGCCCGGGAACAGGTACCTTTCCTGCAAGCCCCTGTTCTGTGAGTGCTTCAATTGCTGCCCCGGCACAACCGTCGTTTGATGTGAAAACAACATCTACATCATTGTTAGCCTTAGTGAGGCCTGCTTCAACATGCACAAGAGCGTTTGCGGGATTCCAGTAGTCAGCATTCTGGTCAAGTACTACATTGATGTCTCCACTATCAATATAAGGCTGGAGTATCGAGAGTTGCCCCTGTCTAATAAGAGCTGCGTTAGGATCGGTCGGAGCGCCACCAATCATAATCCAGTTACCTGAATTAGCAACTTCAATCATGTATTCAGCCTGACGAACACCGATATAATAAGCGTCGAAAGTTACATAAAAATCAAGATCTGCATTATTGATAATTCTGTCAACAGCAACCATTTTTACGCCTGCATCATGAGCAGACTGTACAACCGGAGCCATTGCATCACCGTTCTGCGGAATTACAACAAGGGCATCTACACCCTGGGTTATAAGGTTCTCACACTGTGATACCTGTTTCTGTTCGTCGCCATCAGCAGACTGAATAAGGATGTTCTCTTCAGCAACCCCTAATTCCATCAGTTTATTTTTGATCATTGCTTCATCTTTTTTCCATCTCTCTTCCTGGAGAGTAGGCATTGAAACACCAATCTTAATTTCTTTTTCCATGCTTCCAGCTTCCTGCTGTCCACCTGCGAATGCTGCAAAACATACGCTGAGCATAAGTAACATTACTACTACTCTTTTCATCATCTGTCCTCCTGACAATTTTCGCTCTTTATGAGCTTCATATCCGACTACCTCGGATAGTTCTTAAGATACATAAGACATTGCTGCATCTTTTTAATGTACAATATACACTCATCTTAAGAGTGAATTTTGGATATGTCAAGAAAAACATTGGTAAAAGTATACAAATAATAGTTATTGGTATATTTTATACACATTTAACTGTACTATGTATTTGCTTAATTAAAAAGGGCAGTAATTCGAGTTGATGCAGCCATAATTATTTCTGCATAGCCTTCAAGATCACTCCTGCTATGTCGGAAATCAGGAAACTGAACAACAAGAGAGGCAATAACTTCACCGCCATGAAACAGCGGAGCACCGACAGCCATTATGTGCGGTTCAAATTCTCCGGCATTTATTGAATACCCTCGCTCTCTAACAACAGCTAGTTCTTTCTTCAATATATCCGGCTCAACGATCGAGTTCTCAGTGAACGGGGTATTATCCATACGATCAAGGTAACGGTTAAGTTCCTTTTGCGAAAGATTAGCTAGTATTGCTTTACCATTTGCAGTGACATGCGGAGGAAATACTTCTTCCTCCGCATTTATAATCTGTATTATATGGTCAGACTGGATTCTACCTATATAGCGCGTCACCATTTCATCAAGCACCGCTATCAGGGTATTCTCTCTGAATTTCTCAAAAAGCTTCTGCATTTCAGGCATTGCTACCTCAAAAATATAGCGGTAATTCAGATCATCTGCCTGGTTTATCATATTTATCAGTTTTGACGACAGGTGATAGCGACCGTCCATATCATTTTTGAAGATGTAACCGGATGATACCAGGGAATTCATAAACAGAGAGATATTCGATGTCGGCATATCAAAGGCCCTGGCAACATCGACAATTCTGACGCTGCCCTCTTTTATAATCAGTTCGAGTATTCCCAGTCCCTTGATAAGCGATGAGTTCGTTCGCATATTAGCTCTCCGGTCGTCATAATTTATATTGATATACTACAATCTATCAGCGACAAAATCAAACTGATTAAAGATCAAGCCTGAAAAGCGCTCCTGCATCAGGCCCTTTCTTGAAATCACCCTCGGTCAACTCAAGTGTGGCCGTGGTTACGTACAGAGACTTTTCTTCAGAATCAGCAAAACAAAAACACGTGGGAGATGCTATAGGAGCCCTCACTTCTCGAAGCCTTTCACCGTCCCTTGACCAACAGCTAAGCTTCCAGCCTAGCCAGTGAGCAACCCATAAGTTGTCGTCTTTGTCGCATAGCAACCCATCAGGCTTACCTTCATCATCATTAAATTCAATATGAACTATTCTTTCGCCTACGCTGCCGTCAGCAGAGACTTCATAACGCAGAATACGGTTTCTATACATCTCGGACAGATAATAGTTACCGTAACTGTCTTCAGCAATCCCGTTGGTGACATGCAATCCTGTATCAAGAACCTCAAAACCTCCATTTAAGTTTATTCTGTAGAAAGCTCCACGATCATTACTCAAATCAGCTTCATCAAATGTACCGGCTATAAACCCTGCGCCGGCCAGCGGCACCCCGTCGTTAAACCGTAAAGTATCACCTGAATCAAGGAAATCCCGCCCCCCGATTACTATGCCGCTCCCCCGTCTGGACCACAGGTAAAGGCCCCATTTCGTCAGCAGATAGAAGTTTCCGTCTTCTGCCTTCCTTATCGCGGAAACAGGAAGACCTGTATTATAGCTTTTCAACCTGCCGGAATCAATTTCACGACTGTAAATCATATTCGATGAGGCATCAACCCAGATAACGGATCCGCTCTGCTCATCCCATAGCGGGGTCTCCCCGCAGTCAAAAGGACCTTTTTCCAGTAAATTAAACATATCGCCTCCCCTATTTACTATATTTATTATAGTTTTTACTATACATATTACATTTACATGATATAATACACAAGAAACAGAATAAATCAAGAAGTTGAGGTTAGTTATGAATGAAAGAATTAACTCCCTGAGGGAAAAAGCGCTTAACTGTGCACATGAACAATACAGAATCCGAAAGTACATGTCCATACTGACCGATGAGAACCGTAATCTGCCGGTAATTGAACGAAAAGCTCTTGGTTTCATTAAAATGCTCGAGCAGATGCCTAAGTTCATTCTTGAAGGAGAGCTTATTGTCGGGGCAAGAACACTTTTTGCTCCACGCCCAGGAGAAAACACAGAAGGCGGCCTATCTGCTGAAAGCAGATTAAGTAAAAACCTAGATTTTTCACCGGATGCTGAAACACTCGCAGTAGAGAATCCCGGTTTTGAGTTTTACCCCTCCTACCTCACCGAAGAAGAGAAGGCCCGGGGTGCCAAAGTCGGTATAGCCGAAGGTTATGTTACTAGCCACTGTGCCGCCGGTTTCGCTAATATTCTCAGTAAAGGTTTCAACGGTTTAAAAAAAGAGGCCCAAACGTCACTTGCAGGATTTGAACCAGAGACCGAAAATGCAGCCTTTCTGCGTTCAGTCTTAATGATAATCGATGCGATCCAGGTGTTTATAGAAGAATATGCAGCGCTTGCCGAATCAGAAGCGCTGAAATGCAAGGAAGAACGCCGTGCTGAGCTTGAACATACTGCAGTGGTCTGCCGCAATATTAAAGAAAAGCCGGCAGCGGATTTTCAGGAAGCACTTCAGCTCACCTGGTTTACCCACCTGTTCATGCTGATGGAAAACTACAATCTTATGAGCCTCGGCAGGCCCGATCAGTACCTCTACAGCTTCTACAAAAGCGATATCGAATCAGGAAAACTCAACCCCGAAAGAGCACTTGAGCTTCTCTCATGTTTCTTTATTAAGCTTAATGACGGCTCAGACCTTCACACAGACAACGGCCTTAATATAATTATCTCAGGACTGAAACCCGACGGCACCGATGGAACAAATGAACTTTCATGGCTTTTCATTGAAACTTACGAGCAGGTCAAACTAGTTGACCCGCAGATTAATATCAGATGGCATAAGAATACACATCCAGACTTTATGCGCCGCGCAATGCAGATTAGGGGGCATCACCCAATGCCGCCGATGATCTTCAACGATGAAGTACTCATTCCCGGGCTGAATGAAATGGGTGTAGAGATAGAAGATGCGCGCGATTACTGTATAGATGCATGTCAGGATGTACTTATCGGTGGAAAGTCGGACTTCTACCCGATTTTCGGCGGAACCTACGGAATTCACCTGTTGAAAATATTTGAGCGAGTCATTCCCAGTCTACCCGAACACAATAGCTTTGATTCATTCTACAAAACCCTGCTTGATGAGCTGCGGTCGGACGTAGCTATCACAGCTGATGAAACAAACCGTGTAGATTCAATGCTGCCTCAGATTTCACCCACACCGGTGCTCAGCATGACTCTTGAAGGCTGCATAAAAAACGGTATTGATAAAACTGCCGGAGGAACCAAATACAACTTCACCGGATTCATTGGCGGCGGTCTTGTAAATATAGTCGACAGTCTGGCCGCAATCAAGAAACACGTCTTCGACGAAAAAAACGTCAGCGCCAAAACACTGACGAAAGCGCTGAAAGCAAACTATGAAGGTTATGATGAGCTTAGATTGATGCTCAAAAACAAGAGCCCTAAATGGGGCAATGCTGATAAAATCGTTGATGACTACGGAGTCGAGATAGCAAGGATCTTTGGCGAAGAAGTCGCAAAACAGAAAAACTCACGGGGCGGCCGGTTCATCCCAGGGCTGATGACCCATCACCAGGTTCGTCTTGGAAAGGTTGTCGGAGCTACTCCTGACGGCAGAGCTCAGGGCGAGGCTCTTGCCGTAAGCCTCTCTCCGTCGATAGGCCAGATGAAGAAAGGTCCTACATGCGCGCTGAGCTCTGCTATGACCATAAATCATAAGATTCTTCCGGTCGGGACCTCGGTAGATTTAACCCTGCAGAACTCATTTTTGCAATCCGAAGCCGATCTCGACAAGGTCATAACAATGACCGAGGTCTTTCTTGAAGGCGGCGGTCTCGAAGTCCAATATAATGTAATGGACCCGGAGACCCTTCGGGCAGCGCAGGCTCAGCCCGAAAAGTACCGCGATCTCGTCGTACGAGTATGGGGATTCAACGCCTACTTTGTTACCCTGCAGAAGGAATACCAGGACGAACTGATTGCGAGGGCGGAGACTGGCGCAAGATGATAAAGCAGACTGCCCTGATTAATGACATACAGCATTTTTCCCTCCACGACGGACCGGGAATTCGTACAACGGTTTTTTTCAAGGGCTGCCCGTTGAACTGCAGGTGGTGCCACAACCCCGAAGCTATTTCCGGAAGAAGGGAGCTGATGTTCTACAGCCAATTCTGCACACTCTGCGGCAGGTGCGTAGAGGTTTGTCCGCAAGAATGTTTCAGCATTCGAAACAATAAACTAAATCTTAACCGGGAGAACTGCGATAATTGCGGTAAATGCATCCCGACCTGCAGCGCAGATGCCCTTGAGCTGAAGGGCACTGCAATGAGCACCGATGAGATCCTCTCAGAATGTCTTGTCGACCATAATTACTATAAAGAAGAAGGCGGCGTTACCCTTTCAGGCGGTGAGCCGCTGATACAGGGAGAGTTTATTTTTGAACTAATGAAAGGTCTCAAGACCAAAAACATCAACATTGTACTCGACACCTGCGGATTTGTTCCATATGAGAGGATTGAGAGATCGCTGCAGTGGACAGACCTCTATTATTATGATCTCAAATGCATCAGCAGAGAGACCCATCTTGAGTGGACAGGCGTCGACAACACCCTGATCCTTGACAACCTGTCGAAGCTGCTTAATACCGATGCAGACATCACCGCCCGAATCCCGGTAATACCGGGCTTTAATGCTGATGACAACGAAATAAAACTGATTGCAGAGTTCCTTCTACCGTATAAAGAAAAAATAACAGCCCATCTTCTGCCTTATCATAACCTTGGCAGCAATAAATACTCAAGCCTGGGCCTTCCATATAAGATGGGAGACGCAGAGAGTCCCCCGAAGAAAGAAATGGAAAAATATGCAATGATATTAAATAACACTGGAATCAGGACGCTCCTCTTCAGTAAGTGAAAAAAGTTTTTATCGCTGCTGCGGCACAATAAGCAAAAAACAGCCGGCTGCAACGCCTGTTTTTTACATATCCTGCATAACTTCCCAGACTGCATCAAAGGGGTCCCTGAACAAAAAGGTAACAATCTTGAGTTCAGGAATTTCCTGTAACTCGTAGATAACCTCCAAGCCTGCATCTTTCACCATATCATACCACTTGTAAACGTCTGCAACTGTAAATGAGAAGTGCGCAAAACCGGCATTCCTGTTAGCCGGAGCCTTGCAGTCGTTAAGTTCATCTCTTGTCAGCAAAACCTCAAGCTGCAGGTTAATTGCAAGCTCAAAATACAAAAGATCATCTGAGCGGTTCATCTTCTCATCCACCATCGGCAGCCCCATGACTTCATTGTAGAACTGTATGACCTCTGCCCTGCTCTTATTTGTAACAACAGCAAGATGATGCATTACATTTTCAAGACTATCTCTTTCCTTCATTTAATACTTCTCCAAGCTCCGACAGTATCTGCCACGTCTTTCTGTATTTTCCACCCTTAATCGTGTAACTGTCAACTGCGTTCTTTTCAGGTTCGACTGATTCAACATCTTTGATAACCGATTCTATGACTGAATAATCATGCCATAAACCTGAACCAACCGCCGCAAGGGCTGCGGCCCCGAGTGCGGCAGCATCCTGATCGGTACTTATGCGGAAGAAGCGACAACCGAATATATCAGCGAACATCTGCCGCCAGAAGGAACTTCTGCTACCGCCACCGACAATTACGACCTCATCCGATAGTTCGCAGAGTTCATTAAGTTTCTCATACATTGCATACAGCTCATAGGTAATTCCCTCAAGCACAGCCCTGCACAGGTCGCTGAAGCTGGCTCCGAGCCGTAGATTCATAAACGCGCCGGTAATATTGGAAAAACTGCTTGCCTCCGGTGCACCTGCAAGCGTCGGGTTGAATATAACACCGTTTGCGCCGATCCCGCTTTCAGCTGCCTTTTCAGTAATCATATCATAGACATCACGGCCCTTCTCAGCTGCTTCAACTATCAGGCCCCGGGCAATATTATCCTTAAACCACTTTAAAGATGAGCCGGCAGAAAAAATCGATGTGGCAGATGTATACATCCCGGGCACAACATGATCAAAAACAAAAGGCTTGACAGTGGTATCTATAAGCGGCTTTGCCGATGAGACAGCAATCCAGGCAGAGGACCCCAAAGAAAGGTATGCCCGCCCTTCGGATATATTGCGGGCGCCTAAGGCCATACATGAATTATCTACCCCACCGCAATACACACTGACTTCAGTGCTGAGCCCAAGCGACTCTGCAGCATGGGTTGTAAGCTTTCCTACAAAGGCATCGCTTCTGACAGGTTCTGGAAGAAGCGAAAAAGCAATTCCCGCTGCATCAAGAAACCGGCTCTCATATCTGCGTTCAAGCAGATTGTATACACCAGTGCCCGAAGCATATGAATAATCAGTTGCAATAGTTCCCGTTAAAAGAAGATTAATATAATCCTTCGAACCCAGTATCCTGCTCGTTTTCGCAAAGACCTCCGGATAATTTTCCCGGTACCACATTATCTTGAATATTGAATAGCATTCCGGTGTAAACCCGCTACCAGTTTTTATGTACCACTCAGTTTTATCTATGGTCTCAAAAAACCGCCGGCACTGCTTACCAGCCCTGGTGTCTGACCAGATTGGGACATCATGAATAAGCAGGCCGCCGTTTTTGTCAACTGGAACAACAGCAAGGCTGTGACCGGATGAGCTGATAGAATGGATCTCTTTTTTAAGCTCGGGGGATTTGTCTATAAGCTCAATTACACCTTCCCTGACTGAATCATACCATTGCTCAGGATCCTGAACATGAAATCCCACAGCCGGATACCCCGTGGGATAAGGTTTGAAGGTTTTAGAATGCAGACTTCCATTGTCATGGAAAATACAGATTTTCGCGCCCCCGGTTCCTAAATCAAAAGACAGAATCATACTAAATCCTCACAATTGTTTTTATCACATCTTCATCATCATTTATTACATATCTGAATGCTTTATCTATTTCATATAGCTTTTAGGCCCCGTTCATTTACGGCACGGAATCGAAAGCCCGACTGACCATATACAGAGTTAGCTTCAGAATAACCACGGAACCGGGCAGTCTATCACAAAATCAGCAACGTAATCACTACCATCGAATCCAGCATCATAATTTATTATCGATTATACCATAGGATTTCCAATTTAACTATATTATTTATAGTCTTTACGATTTTATCTTGACTTTTAAAACGATTCAACTACAATAAGATCATGAATGCATATAAAGCAGCAAGAAAAATTGATATAAGTGCGGTCAGAACACATCACGGTAAAGAAGATATTGATGAAATAGTCAGGCTCGGGAAAAAGTACAATTTTATCAATGTGCACGCACTGCCATGCTGGACGTCCTATCTCGCACAGCAGCTGAAGGACTTTCCCGAAATCCTTGTCGGATCTCCTGTCGGGTTTCCAGGAGGTGCACATAAAACCGAAACCAAGATTTTTGAAGCAAAGCAGCTTGTTGCCGACGGTGTACAGGAAATGGATCTTGTCATGAATATCGGAAAATTAAGATCCGCTGAATATAACTATATCATTAATGAAATCAAAGAAGTCAATACCATCGCAGGAGAGATACCTTTGAAAGTCATTATTGAAATCAATGCCCTCAACAACGATGAAATGAAAAAAGCCTGCGAGCTTGTGATTGAAGGCGGTGCAGACTTTATAAAAACAGGAACAGGCTGGATTCCCGGCGATGCGAATCTTGAAAGAATCGAGACCATTATGAACTTTATCGGCGACTCAATAAAACTCAAAGCCGCCGGAGGCGTGAGAACCCGAGAGGAGTTTATTCATCTCGATTCCCTTGGAATCCATCGCTTCGGCATCAATATTAAAAGCGCAATTGAAATTGTCGAATCGTTTCCTGCGAAGTAAACAATTAAAAAGGCCCGAATTCAATAAATACGGCAAAAACCAGAAATAAGGAAGTCACTGCCAGCATGATAATCTGCAAGGGAAAGGTCCACCTGAACCAGCGCGGATAACTTACAACAGTAAAACCAAGCGCAATTAAAAGCAGCGCATTCGAAGGAAAGAGCATGTTGCTGAAACCGTCACCGAAATCGAAGGCCAGAACAGCCGTCTGCCTTGTAATTCCGACTAAATCAGCAAGCGGAGTTAGTATGGGCATCATCAGAAAGGCTTTAGCGGAAGCCGATCCTATAAAAAAGTTCATTATCAGGGTTATGAGATAGATAAGAAACGCAGCCCCTAGAGTTGGTGCTGATTCAATCCAGCCTGCAGCAGCATTGAGAATTGTATCAGTAATCATTCCTCGATCTATAATATGCTTCACACTGTATGCCATAAGAATAAGCACAATTCCGGGAATCATTCCAGTAATCCCATTTACAAATGATTTAGCAATCTCCCTTCCGGACAGTCTGGCGAAATTACCGGCACCTATACCGCCGATAAAGAACATGAGCCCCATGAGCGGAAATGATAAATCACTGATTGCGGGAATGATTGATGTAAGAATCACGAAGGTTATTGCAATCCCCATGCAGCATGCAAACCAAATAAGAGCATTCTTCATTCCGGGATGCGAGGCTTCAAGGATCTCGCTGCTTTCTTCCGGATTCTGCAGCGCCTTACGGGCCTGATCTTCTGTATAAACAAGAGAGCGTTCCGGATTAGCATCAATCTTCTTAGCATAACGGGAAACAAAGAAATAGAGAATTACATAAACAACTACGAAGAAAATTATTCTCAGCCATGAGCCGGAAAACAGAGGCAGCTCGGCTATCCCCTGTGCTATTGCAACAGTAAACGGATTGGTAACCGCTGCTGCAAAACCGAAGGCAAGGGGCAGAAGGCTTATTCCCAGACCGGTAAGAGAGTCCCAGCCTAGTGAATATGCCAGAGGGACAATGAAGATTATCATCGGCACCAGCCCCTCATATATACCGAGAAATGATGAGAGAAACATGAACATAAACAGCATTATCGCCATAAGCAGATATTTACGGGTCTTAAACCGGGAAACAAGCTTTGCCACAAGGTCTTTCATAACCCCTGCGCCTTCGAGTATAGCAATTGAGCCGCTGACGAATACAATAAATAGAATTATCGTTATTACGGCAATATTCCCCGGGGCTCCGAGTACTTCAAGCGGAGCGGTAAACCAGCGCCAGACCGGATAATCAGGTTTCTCAACTTCTGTATATGAATCAGCGACAATCATAGTGCGCCCCTCAACCTCAACCCTCTCATATTCTCCCGAAGGCAGAATAAGTGTCAGGATTCCCGACACAACCATAAGAACCAGAATAATTCCGGCGGCACCAAGAAAGGCATTCTTACCAATCTTCATGCTTGATTTGTTTTCACTCATGTTTATTTCCCTTATAATTTCTTCATCAGGCAAAGATAGCTCCTGATGGAAAGGCCGTAATTTTCAAAACTGATTCTTTCATCAACTCCGTGGATACGATCCAACTCTTCCTGATTCAGGATCATCGGAGCATAACGGTAAATATCACGGCAGACCGGCGCATAATGCCTTGAATCCGATGCTGTTGTAGCCAGATACGGCAGGACAATGGTATCGCTTATAGTTTCTTTAAGCATCTGCTCAAGCAGCTGATAACCTTCCGCTTTTATAGATGATTCAAAAACAGGTTCATCGGCATCGTCGGCACTGATAAGACCTACACTGACCTTCTCATCAGCAACAACCTTCTTTATTCGATGCAGAACCCCTTCTACACTGTCGCCGGGAAGGATTCTCACATTAACTACAGCCTCGGCCTCATCAGCAAGGACATTTTCCTTATGACTTCCCCTGATCATTGTCGGAGCCATTGTAGTTCTCAGTAGAGCGGCCGTATTAGGGCTGCCGCCCAGCACAAGCTTAAGCAGTCCGCCGGTCAGCCATAGATTCGACATGGCAACCCGGTAAACAGGAATTCCAGCCGCCGCCATTCTTTTAAAAAAGAGCCTGGTAGTTTTAAGCCACCTCAACCGGAATGGTTTTGCTTCTATACGAGCAACAGCCCTTGCAATCCGGCCAGTAGGCGTAAGCTTCGGGGGCATAGCCGCATGTCCTCCGTTCTCAGAGACTGCTTTTAGAAGCACGTTAACCTGCCCCTTTTCAGCCGTTCCAATCAGCGATAACTTTCCTCTAATCCCCGGCATAAGCCCGTCAGCGGTTATTGCACCTTCATCCCACATCCATTCAAAATTAATCCCCTGCTCCTGAAACCATTCCATTGATTTCAGCGCTCCGTGCGAACCGGTAATCTCTTCGTCTCCGCCGAAGGCGAAATATACGGTACGCTCCGGTTGAAAACCATCCCTGCAAAGGGATTCGGCGGCTTCAAGACTGGACATCAGGGTGTTTTTGGTATCTAGAGTCCCCCGTCCCCAGAGATACCCGTCTTCAGATACAGCAGCGAAGGGCGGGCGGCTCCATTTCGACGCATCGGCAGGCACCACATCATAATGAGCAGTAAGCAGGACGGGCGGAAGACTCTCATTTTTTCCATGCCAGCAGTAGATCACGGCGTATTCGCTCAGTACTGTCCTCTCAGCAACCTTGTGAAAAAGCGGAAAGCATTCTGTAAGATAAGCCTGGAACTGCCTGTGGGCATTGAGATCATCCTTTGACTTATCATAGTGTGAAACAGTGGCTAGCCTGACTGCACCGGCCAGCCTCTCAACTGCTGAGGGGTCAGCAGGTTCAGGTTTGTATTCTTCACGCCCGGCTAATCCTGAGGCGTTAAGCGTATTTATAATGATTATTAGTATTAGCGCTACTACAGCGATGATGATAAAAAGCATAGATAATAATATCTTCAATTCAGATTTTATGCATCAACATTATGTTATTTAAGAATCTTAATTTTCGACTTCAAGCTCCATACTGCGCTTCCGTACACGCTCCTGGATAATTCCGGATACCAGGAGCTGCCAGGGATGATAAAAGATGAGCGGAAGAAGAGCTGCTCCCAGGAGCTCAGCATCTGAAGCAAAATAAGTCGTTAACAAAGGCACTCCCATTGCCAGCGTCTTCTTCGGAGCCGTAAATGTGACTGTAATACGATCTTCCCTTCGAAACCGAAGAAGAACGGCCCCCCCGGTTGCAATTGCATTAAGAACAATAAACGACAGTGCAAGATACACATAGGGCAGCGCCATTGATTTAAGATTCTGCACGAAGGAGGGTTTAGCAGCACTCGCTGAGAATGCAAAATAAAGAATCAGAAGGATAAAGATATTACTGACAACCCCCAGCTCTCTCTTACGGGAATCCACAAAACCCGAAATCCATCGCCTCAGGACCTGTCCTGCACCTATGGGCAGTAGCATTATCAGCGCCAGCTTCCTGAAGGTTGCAAGCAGCTCTGCCGCAGGCATCACCTCCGCAGATGTCCGCAGCAGCAGGGACAGAAGCAGTGGGGAGACAAAAACACCGGCAATATTTGCAAGAGCGGCATTGAACATAGTGGCAACCACATTACCCCCCGCTGACTGAGTAAAGACAATACAGCTGGATATTGTGCATGGGAGAACAGCCAGGGCATATATACCGACGATTATCTGCGGGCTGAAACTGGATTCAAACAACATGGATGTAAGAAAAAAATAAAGGGGAACAAAGATGAAAATAAATAACTGGATATAAATATGTACCCTGACATCCTTTAGCCCATACTTAATCGAGTTCACCGGTAGTTTCAATCCGGTTATGATAAACAAAAGAACCACAAGAGAGGTGCTGAAATACGAACCTGTATTAAGGAAGACCCCTGCATCACTGAAGAGAAACCCGGCCGCCAGGGCTGCGAATATACCAATAATAAACCAGTTGTTTTTGAGAAAATTCATTATA
Organism: Candidatus Thalassospirochaeta sargassi; assembly: GCA_028532855.1. GTDB lineage: Bacteria > Spirochaetota > Spirochaetia > UBA9216 > UBA9216 > Thalassospirochaeta > Thalassospirochaeta sargassi. The sequence goes on along the minus strand of JAQQAL010000049.1, from coordinate 1,786 downwards.
CTGTAATACTCCGAATTTTAGTCCTGCTCAGGAATGGAAAACTGCCTGCTGTCAAAGCGATCACCGCCGAGCCAGAAATCGATCTTGATCCCCTTGTCGATGCGGGTGATATCGGTATGCTTTACCTGCCAGCCCAGCAGATTAAGCCTGGAGGCTCCCAGAAGATCATGACCGGTCATAGCTCCGTAATACCCTGCGAGCTCAGGACGTTTCTGACTGTTCAGATCTTTTTCCATCTGCTCAATCTCATCATCGCTGTGCTCGGCGTCATCCATCACGCTTAGGTGCAGCCCGTCTTCTTCCTGATGAAGAGAGATTACCATTCTCATGGGATCTCCTTCAAGAACATAGCTTGAAATCTCGCCTATCAGATGTGTTATAAGGTCTTTTCTTCTCATTTGAATTTCTTTTCCTTTCTGTTTGATCTGTACCATTGCACAACAGCAACTATCAGGGCAGCAACCAACCCGCCTGAAAAACCGTTATTGTAAAGATTCATCCCACCCTGCCAGCTTCCTGTCTGAGAAACCATCAGCATGTGAAGAAATCCTGCCAGGATACCGGGAAATATACCGAACTGACCGGCTACAGGCGCAAGGGTCGTACAGAAAATGATAGCAAGCTGTACTCCGGGCGAGGTAAGCGGCATGCTGAATACCAGTGCCGCAATAATAACACCCGCAACAATGGGCCATGAGTTCTTTAGATGCGTACCGAATGCCGCAAAGCCCATTATTGTTAGAAGCCCGCCAATAACCGGCCCGTTGAAATCGCCGCCTATAATCAGAATAATGACAGTTCCGAACAGTCCGACCATGCCGCTGTTAATAAACGAACCTCCGACGGATACTAGATCTATGAAATCGGAAGGAAGACGACCAACCTGTCGCTGTATTTTCACAAAAGTTTTCAGACTACCGCCCCGGCCGTCAATGAACCCGACGATTATAAGCAGAACCGATATTACGGGAATCAGCAGGGTCAGTGCAAGCGACGGCTCTATATACCAGTATGAGTCGGCGGCAAGACTGCTGCCTCCGGCTTTTAACAGAGACGCGGCAAAGAGACTGAAAAAGCCGCAGGTAAGTCCCATATTGTAAAGGTTATATCCCTGATGCAGATGCAGCATTGAAACTGCAATTGCCGGCAGAAAAAAGCCTGTTAAAACACCGCCGGCAATTCCTGCAGGAATAGCTATGGCCGCAGGAAGACCCGCCTCAAAAGCTATGGCTGAGACAAGTGGTCCCAGGGCCGTACCGAAAAGAGCTATTATTATATATTCCTTGAATGTCTTTAAAGCGAATCGTGATGCAAAAAAAACACCGGCGAATATCGGCAATATGTTCAGCGGGGTTTTCCCGAAAAGACCAAACCCCATCATTGTGAATATTGCCGCATATGTAGGCCCGGAAAGCCTTGTTCCGTTTATGACTATCACCAGAAATCCAGTCAAACCGACTGCTGCCGAATTAACCAGGGCGGCACCAACACCTTCAGTCATGAAAAAGTCATTTATCAGTCTCGCCGGTTTTATCTGCAGCCGCAGAAAACCCGACAAGGCTGCCCCTCCGTCAATTATTACCGCCATAATAATAAAACCAGCAATAAGCAGCGGAAAAAACAGCATTAAAATCTTATCGTTTTTCAACTATTTTCACTTCCTTCTCTATTTTTCTTTACTTCAGTCCCGGCCATATGCTCAAAAACCTTTACGACCGCAGAGGCGTTTTCCTCTCCGAAACCCATATTCTGGCCAACCTTATTTACTTCGTGTACAATATTTGAC
>JAQQAL010000048.1 GCA_028532855.1 Candidatus Thalassospirochaeta sargassi | reverse complement strand
AAATTAAAGATGGTGCTTTTGTGCTAAAAGAAACCTTTGCGCCCTATACGGCCGAGTTTGTACAGGAAAGCACCACAGCAAATCTGGTTATTGCACCTGACTATAAGCAGGTTGTAATAGATTAGAGAATCATACCTCTTCCAAAAAATCGAGTCGTCCCTAAGCCGGGACGGCTCCCTTTTTTTATCTTTGTTCTTAAAAAACTGGGTCCGAATTGTGCTGATCCGGCGGAACACTCGGTATCTTGACTAAAATCTGCTCACGGCTATAATTAAATCACTATGGAAAACCGGAACAGTTTTAATTTTTTCAGCTTTTTTTTCTTTTTTATCGACTCCGAAACGGAGGGACGGCGGTTTTCCCTGAAATAGTATTAACAGGGCTTTGCGGCGGGTTCCTCATAAAGGGGAATCCGCTTTTTTTTTAACTGCAGCATTGAGCTGCGGCAGCAACAGTCCTATGACATAACAAGGAGACAGACAATGCTTCAGAAACTTGAAGAGGTTAAGAAGGAGTTCGATTCTGAAATAGATTCAGTTGCTTCTATGCCTGACATGGCGCAGTTCAAGGCTGATTATATCGGTAAGAAAGGCCGGCTCAGTGCTCTGATGGGTGGAATGCGTGATTTATCGGTAGAGGATAAAAAGACATTCGGTGCCAGGGCTAATGAGGTAAAACAGGAAATGATTGCCGCTGTTGAAAAACGCAGTCAGGCTATCGAGCTTGAGGCTATCAACGCGAAACTCGAAAAAAACAGGCAGGATATCAGCTGGACTGATAGAATTACCGATAAGGGACAGCAGGCCGCCGGTCTTCATCCGCTTACAAAGGTTACGCGTGAGCTTGAGGATTTATTTCTATCAATGGGATTCGATATTCTTGACGGTCCGCATATTGAAGATGAATACCATAACTTTGAGGCGCTTAACATCCCGGAGTCGCATCCCGCCCGTGATATGCAGGATACATTCTGGTTTAAGGACAAGAAGCACCTTCTTCGTACTCATACGTCAAACCTTCAGATTCGCGGTATGGAAACCCATAAACCACCGTTTAAATTCGTAGGTCCCGGTAAGGTTTTCAGATGCGAAACCCTTGATGCAAGTCACGAAGCGGCCTTTCATCAGCTTGAGGGCATGATGGTAGGACGCGATATCTCAGTTCCTCATATGATTCACTTTCTGCGCACCCTGCTATCCGAGATTTTCAAGTCAGAACTCAAGGTCAGACTGCGTCCCGGGTTCTTTCCCTTCGTTGAACCGGGCTTTGAGCTTGACTACGAATGTCTTCTCTGCGGCGGTAAAGGCTGCTCCGTCTGCAAGCAGGTCGGCTGGGTTGAAGCCCTGGGTTGTGGAATGGTTCATCCGAATGTTCTCAGGGGCGGCGGAATTGATCCTAACGAGTTTAACGGCTTTGCCTTCGGCCTTGGGATAGACAGGCTTACGATGATGCGCTATCGCATTGATGACGTCAGGCATCTGCACAGCGGAAACCTGCAGTTCTCTGAACAGTTCAGAACATACTAAGAAAACATAAATTACTTCCATGTAATTTATGTTTGTCGGAGTTTGAAAGTCGGTCTTTCAAACTCCACTATTGAAACCCGTCTTCCATGGCGGGCCTTAAACAGGAGTTATTGATGAAAATCAGTTTAGACTGGATAAAAGATTTTGTTGAATTACCCGAACTCAGCCCGCAGGAAATGGGTGTCAGGTTTACACTATCGACATGTGAGGTCGAAGGTGTTGAAGAGACCAATGCTCACATGGAGCAGGTCAGTGTTGTTGAGATAACAAAGATTGAAGCCCACCCCGAAGCCGACAAGCTCAGGCTGGTAAGCTTTGAAACAGGCAGCGGCGAACGCAGGGTAGTCTGCGGCGCGCCGAACGTAGCCCCGGGCATGAAAGTACCCTTTGCGCCTATAGGCACAACTCTGCCGGGCGGTTTTACCCTTGAGCCCAAGAAGATTCGAGGTGTTATGTCCGAGGGAATGCTCTGCGCCGAAGACGAGCTTGGTTTGAGTGATGACCACGCAGGTCTGATGGAGCTGCCCGCTGACGCACCGGTGGGTAAGAGCCTGGCCGAATATCTGGAGCTGAAACGAGATGTTCTGCTTGATATAGACAATAAATCCATTACCCACCGCCCCGATCTCTGGGGGCACTACGGCATGGCGCGGGAGTTCTCAGCAGCATTCGGCAAGCCTCTTGCGAAGCCCTTTGATGAAGCCTGGATAGAAAAAATGCGCGGTTTATATAACGACGAGACGCCGCCTGTAAGTGTTACCGTTGATGAAGGTACTGCATGTCTGGGCTTCTGCGGTCTTTCCGTAGACGGAGTAAGTATCAAATCAAGCCCCGTCTGGATGCAGCAGCGGCTGACCGCCTGCGGAATGCGGCCCATCAACAACATTGTCGACATCTCAAACTACGTTATGCTCGAACTGGGCATGCCGAACCACATCTTCGACCGGGACACAGTCCGCGGCGGTAGAATTATTGTGAGAGATATGGGCAAGGATGGAACCTTCACTACCCTCGATGAGATGGAGCGGAAGATGATTGCTGCCGATACAATGGTCTGCGACGCTGAAGGCCCCTCTTCGATAGGCGGTATCATGGGCGGACTTACCTCATCGGTTAAAGACGAAACAAACCGTGTTTTCATTGAGGTCGCAAACTGGAAACCTGAGCGTATCCGCCACACCTCAACTCGCCTGGGCCTCCGGACGGACGCGTCGCAGCGCTATGAAAAGTCGCTCGACAGTCATCAGATTGAACGGACGGTTCTTCGCATACTCGAACTCCTGCTGGAGAGTTGCCCGGAGGCGAAGGTTGTCGGTTCGCTTGTTTCCGACAAGGTTCAACTTAAGCCGCCGTTGATAATTGATCTGACCCTTGAGCGGGTTAACTCTATTCTGGGTACGACGCTGGAACAGTCTGAGGTTATCCGCATTCTTGAATCGCTCGAATATAAAATTGACGCACAGGGTGATGTTATGAAGGTAACCGTCCCGAGTTACCGTGCAACAAAGGATGTGGAGGTTGATGCCGATCTGATTGAGGATGTCGGCCGTATATACGGTTTTGACAAGCTGATTCCCTTGGCGCCGCATAATGAAATTACTGTAACATCTCTCAGCCCCGCTAAAATTATGGAGCGCAGGATACAGGATTTCATGGTACTTCGCGGACGCGCACTTGAAATATACAGCTATCCGCTAACAGGTGCCAGGCTTCTTGAGCAGGCTGACTGGAGTGTGATGAATGAAGGCCTTGTCCTGGCGAACGCTCTCAGCCCCGAAACCGATCGAATGCGTCCCTCGCTTGTTCCATCTCTGCTTGAAAAAGCCTCGCTGAATCAGAAATTTCACTCGAAGTACAGGCTTTTCGAGTTAGGCCGGAGCTATCTTGAGAACGAAAAGAATTTCAGCGAAGACCGTCATCAGCTTGGCATTATCTACTTTGATAAAAACGAATCTCCATTTATGGATGTTCTAAATCTTATGGGCGATCTTCTTGAGAGCCTAAGTCTTAAAGCACAAATTCAGCCACCCAATCCGAAATTCGCGAATCCTGTGGTTGCTTCGGACTGGACCGGTCGCCATCCTCATGAGTTTCTCGATGTCAGGGTAATGGGGAAGATTTGCGGTTTTATAGGTACTATTCATCCTCTGATGTGCAGCAAGTTTAAGATCAAGGGAAACCTTGTTATGGCCGTTCTTGATATGACAGATTTTATGGATAGACCAGTCAAAGACAAAACAAAATACAAACCGCTGCCGAAATTCCCCGGGGCAACCTTTGACTGTACGGTTGTTGCTGAAACCAATACCCCCGCGGCCGATGTTCTCGGGGTTCTGAAAAAGGTTAAGCTTAAAGAGCTTGAAGATGTACGTATTGTTGATGTTTATCCGCTGTCGGAGTCTCAGAAAACAGTAACGCTTCGTTCGTGGCTGCTCGACCGTGATAAGACCCTGGCTCCGGACTTTCTCAAGGAAGCGGAGAATAAGATAGTTGCGGCCCTTGATAAAGCCGGGTATCCGCTTAAACAGGGTTAGTCCGGCTATAAAGTATTCTGCTTGGATAATTATAAAAGGAGGGCCCGGGCCCTCTTTTTTTATGCATAATGATAAACCGCTACAATGCAATATTGCATTGTAAATAATGCATATCTGCATTATGGCGGCAGTGTTTAGGGCTGGATTTGCCTGAAAATGTTAAAAAGTCCCCGATTTTGTCGGACTTTTTGCCAAATTTAAATAAAATCAACTTGGCACGATTACTGCAATATAGTCTCCGGATTATTAACAGACTGGAGGATTTAATGAGTGATTTAGCTGATAAAGTAATTATCACAGTGGCTCCAACCGGAGCCTGGCCAAGTAAAAAAGACAATCCGAATGTTCCACTAACACCCTCTGAGATTGCCGCTGATGTTATCGCCTGCTGGAAGGCCGGCGCGTCAGTTGCCCATCTTCACATGAGGGATGATGAGGGACTCGGAACAATGGACAAGGTAAAGTTCAAGGAAACTGTCGAAAGAATCAGGGACAACAGCGACATTGTTTTGAACCTGACTACTTCAGGAGACCTGAACGCAACTGAGGAGACCAGGATGGCTCATCTTATAGAGCTCAAACCTGAACTTGCTTCCTTTGACTGCGGTTCAATGAACTGGATGCACAGCGGACTTTTTCTTAATCCGCCGAAATTTCTTGAAAAACTTGCGACAGTAATGAAGGAGAATGGTGTAAAACCGGAGATTGAGGTTTTTGACGCGGGCATGCTTTACAACGCTCTTTACTACCTCAAAAAAGGTTTTCTTGAGGCTCCGCTGCATTTTCAGTTTGTTCTAGGTGCTGCCGGAGGCACTGCCGCAACAGTGGAGAATCTGGTTTATTTGAAGAGTCTGCTTCCTGAAGGTGCAACATGGTCTGCACTCGGTATCGGTAAAGGTCATCTTCCTGTTATGCTCAGTACTATCGCTCTTGACGGACATGTGAGAGTCGGAATGGAAGATAACGTTGTTTATGCTAAGGGGCAGCTTGCTGAATCGAACAGCCAGTTTGTTGAACGAACTGTACGCCTTGTAAAAGAAGCTAACAAGCAGAACGCTACTCCTGAAGAAGCAAGACAGCTTCTTGGGCTTAAGGCGGCTGTAAATGCTTAAGAAGATCGGTGTTTTAGGTGCGGGTACCATGGGGCATTGCATTGCTGAATCATTTGCAATGCACGGTTATCAGGTTAATGTATTCGAACCGATTGAAGAGGTCAGGACAACCGCTATAGCTCTTATTGCCGAAGAATTATCTCTTTTTGTTCAGGAAGAAATGCTGAAGGAAGAGGATGTCGCCTCGGTTTTAGGCCGGATAAATTTTTTTGATGATTTATCTGAAGCAATGGCGGATCGTGACTACGTTATTGAAGCGGTGCCTGAAAAAATGGAATTGAAGCAGAGCTTATTCAAGCAGCTTGATGATGTCTGTCCTGCTCATACAGTTATTGCAAGTAATACTTCAAGTCTGCCGCTCTCTGAAATGACTTCCGGGATATCTGAGGAAAGAAAGACGAGGGTTATGGTTTGTCACTGGTATAATCCGGGACATATTATGCCTATTGCTGAATTATCTTTCTTCGGAAATATGTCGGAAGAATTATTTAATGAGGTTCGTGATCTTTATCTTTCTATCGGTAAGCAGCCGGTAAAGGTGCTGAAAGATATTCCGGGACTTATAGCAAACAGAATTCAGCAGGCTGTGGCTCGTGAAGTTTTTTCGCTTATTGAAATGGAAGCAGCTGCACCGGAAGATATTGACCGTGCGCTTATGTTCGGTCCGGCATTCAGGTATGCAACATCGGGACAGTTGGAGATTGCTGATTTCGGTGGACTGGATATCTGGGCGATCGTCGGAGATAATCTTCTGAAGGAAATGGATAACCGTAGAGAAGCTAACCCGCTCATCAAAGCCAAGATGAAAGAAGGTAAGCTTGGTGTTAAAACAGGAGAAGGGTTTTTCAGTTATCCTGAAGACAAGATTGCCGGAATTAAAGAAAAATATGTACGAAAGCTGATAACTCAGCTTAAGGTTTCTAAAAATTATACAGGTTAATTAAAGGGAGAAAAAATGAGTAATGAGAAAACTTTAAAAAAGGGTTCTTTTCTTTGGAGGTTTTCAAAGAAGTTTAATTTCGCAGCAGACAAGGTGATTCCGGAATCATTTGTATTTGCATTAATTCTTACAGTTATAGTATTTGTACTGGCATTGTTCCTGACAGACTCGGGGGTAATGGATATTATCAGCTACTGGTTCGGCGGTCTCTGGTCTATGATAGCCTTTGCGTTTCAAATGACCATAATGGTAGTTCTGACGAGTATGGCGGCAAAATCTCCTCAGCTTGAAAAAGTTCTGTCGAAGATTGGCAATGCGCCGAAGACTACTGCCGGTGCCTATGCTGTTTTGATCATTTTTGCTACAGTAGCTAGCTGGATAAACTGGGCTTTCGGAACTATTCTTGCTCCGGTACTTGCAATGTATCTCTCAAAGAATATCAAGAAACTGCATTTCCCGCTGATGATTGCCGCAGGATATGCCTGTATGATCATGGTTCAGCCTATCTGTCCAAGTATCTCGGCTGTTGCTCTTCTTGCTACACCCGGACATTTCATGGCTGATACAATCGGAGTTCTTCCGGTAAGCGAAACAGCATTCAACCCCCTTGGAATTATCATGGTTGCAATTCTGTTTGTTGTAACCCTTATTATTACAATTAAGACAACTCCTCCTGATGAAGAGGTGGTTTCATTCACAGGCGACATTCAGCTTAACGGTGGAAAAGAAATTGAAGAACCGAGAGAGACTTTTGCCGATAAGATGAACAACGGACGCATTATAATTGCATTCTTTGCTGTTGTCGGTATTGCCTATGTAATTTATCACTTTGTAACAGGTAACGGCCTTACCCTTAACTTCATTATATTCCTTTTCCTGCTCGCAGACATTATCCTCTATAAAACTCCAAAGAGATTTGTAGACGCGGTTAAAGAGAATATGCACCTTGCAGCAAACGTCATGATTCAGTTCCCTTTCTATGGCGGTATCATGGGCGTTATGGCTTCAACTGGGCTCACAAGCGTAATCGCTAACGGTCTTGTTTTTCTTGCAAATGACGTTACAATTTACTGGGTATCCTACCTCTCAGCCTCAATTGTTAACCTTTTTGTTCCTTCACAGGGCGGTCAGTGGATTGTTCAAGGGCCGATTCTTTATGAAGCGGCATCAGCTTTCAACGCACACATGCCTTCAGTTGTTACCGCATTTATGCTTGGTGATGAGGCCACAAACCTCATTCAGCCGCTTTATGTAATCCCTGCTCTCGCGCTTGTTGATATCAAGCTCAAGAAGGTTTGGGGTTTCATGGCTTTTATCTGGTTCATTTGGTTTATTGCAACAACAATCGGATTGATTGTTCTTCCGATTGTACTTGGTTAACAGCCGTTTTACATTTTGAATACTTGCCCGCGGTTATCCCGCGGGTTCTTTTTACATAACATTATTAGGAGAAGATCTATGAAAGACGTATATATATTAGACTGTTCCCGTACAGCGGTGGGCAGTTTCGGGGGAACCCTGTCAAACATTCACCCGGCAAATTTTGCGAAAGATGTAATTGTTGATTTGAACACCAGAAACAACATTGCACCGGAGGAAATCGACGAGGTAATCCTAGGCAATGTATTAGGTGCCGGACTTGGTCAGAACGTAGCCCGCCAGGCGGCAATCTATTCAGGCATTCCC
>JAQQAL010000047.1 GCA_028532855.1 Candidatus Thalassospirochaeta sargassi | reverse complement strand
TCTTTCTTCTGAATCTTATGTCTTCTCCCGGTTCAGGCAAGACAACGACAGTTATGCGAACAATTGAAGAGTTGAAGAGTGAGCTGGAAATAGGAGTGGTTGAAGCTGATATTGATTCTGCTGTCGATGCTGAAACCGTTTCTGAATCGGGGGTGAAGGTTATACAGGTTCATTCAGGCGGTATGTGCCATCTAGATGCCGAAATGACTCGACAGGGAGTAGATGGGCTCGGTACCGATGGACTGGACCTGGTTATACTTGAAAACATAGGAAATCTTATCTGCACGGCTGCCTTTGATACAGGGGCTTCAAAGAATGCGATGATTCTCAGCGTACCTGAAGGTGATGACAAACCTCTGAAGTATCCGGATATGTTTGAGATGGTAGATATCCTGCTTGTTAATAAAATTGACGCAATGGAGTTCTTCGGTTTTGATATGAATGTCCTTACCGAGAGGGTTAAGAAACTGAATCCGAACGTAAAAATCATACCGATTTCCGCTAAGAACGGAGACGGCATTAGAGAATGGTCAGAATGGCTTAAAAATGAGGTAAATGAATGGAAAGTACAGTAATGCCTAAGGTTGCCGGTAAGGAGCTTCCGCCCGCTGGAATAACAATAGCTGAAATTGAAGAAATGGAGGTCAGTGAGAAGCTTCTCGATCTGGCGAACAAAATCAGCCGAGTAAAACGCGGTACAAAGAACGAGATTATCGCTGATTATCCAGAATACAAGATTCTTGTTCCAATTTGTACAGATGAAATGGCTGATGTTGCCATGCATCTGGTTTTGCGAAAGCATCTCACGGCTGAAGATATTGCACCGAAATGCGGCAAGTCGGTTGAAGAGACTGAAAGATTGCTCTGGGACATTGCAGTGGCGGGGCTGGCATTTGTAAATGAAGAGAACGGTAAGAACGTATACTGGTGCGAGATCTGGGTTCCCGGTCATATGGAAATGATCGTCAACAATAGAGAAAATGTTGCTAAATATCCTGTTTTAGGCGAATTGTTTGATGCCTATGGTCTGCGAAAGGGTGCCGGCTATCCGGGGCTCACACCCGTAGGCGTCGGGCCGATGCGGGTAATCCCCATTGAAACATCAATCGATGGTGAAACAAAGCGAGCCTCACATGAAGAGGTGTCAGGCTACCTGAATAATGCTCACCTCTTTTCAGTTTCAGACTGCGCATGCCGAACCTCCCGTGAGGCCCACGGTGAAGGCTGCGGCCACCTTAAAGAGGATATGTGTATTCAGCTTGACCACGCCGCCGAATATTATATTAAAACCGGACGCGGACGCGAGATTACCCGAGAAGAAGCCTTTGAGATTATCAAACGTGCTGAGGAAAATGGCCTTATGCATTCAATTCCCAATCTCGACGGTCCAGGAAAGACTCATGCTATCTGTAACTGCTGCGGTTGCGGTTGTTTCTCTATGCGACTTGGTGATATGTGGAACAATCCGGACATGATTCGCTCGAATTATGTCGCGGTCGTTGATGCCGAGAAATGTGTGGGCTGCGGCGAATGTGTTGAGAACTGTCCGTCGAACGCTCTGAAGCTCGGCAGAAAACTCTGTGCGCTTGAAGAAGAACCCGAGGTAGAACGGGAAACACCATGGGACACCGAATGGGGGCCGGATAAATGGAACCTTGATTACCGAACAAACCGTGAGGTTGTTCTTGATACCGGTTCAAGCCCCTGTAAGGCCGAATGTCCTGCGCACATCGGTATTCAGGGATACATCAAGCTTGCCTCGCAGGGGCGCTATAAAGAAGCTCTTGAGCTTATCAAGCATGAAAACCCGTTTCCGGCAGTCTGTGGACGTGTTTGTCCACGTTACTGTGAATCTGTTTGTACCCGCGGCGATATCGATGAACCTATCGCAATTGATGATATCAAGAAATTCATCGCGGACTGGGAGCTTAATGAGGAAAACCGCTTCATTCCTGAGAAGCGCCATGATTATGCCAGGCCTATTGCCATTGTAGGTGCCGGCCCTGCAGGTCTTTCCTGTGCATATTATCTTGCACTCGATGGTTATAAAGTAACCGTTTTCGAGAAGCAGACTGCTTTGGGCGGAATGCTCACACTCGGTATACCCTCTTTCCGTCTTGAAAAGGATGTAATCAATGCTGAAATTGATGTTCTGAGTAAGCTCGGTGTCGAGTTTAGAACCGGCGTTGAGGTAGGTAAGGATGTAACAATCGATGAGCTTAGAAAACAGGGGTTTGAAGCCTTCTATCTGGCTATCGGTGCTCAGGACGGCAGAATGCTGGGTATTGAAGGTGAAGATGCCCGGGGTGTTGTAACCGGCGTAGAATTTCTGAGAAATGTAAACCTCGGTTATGATGTGAAGCTTGAGGGAAGGGTTGTGGTTATCGGCGGTGGAAATGTTGCTATTGATGTCGCTCGAACTGCCGGTAAAGTCGGTCCGTCTGAAGTAGAGATGTTCTGCCTTGAGAGTCGTGAAGAGATGCCTGCTCTCGAAGAGGAAATTGATGAAGCCCTTGAAGAGGATATTGCAATCAATAACTCATGGGGACCTAAACGAATTATCGTTGAAGACGGTAAGGTTAAGGGAGTTGAGTTCAAAAAATGCGTATCGGTTTTCAATGAGGAGGGAAGGTTCAGCCCTGTCTATAATGAAAGCGAAACAAAGATAGTTGATGCTGATCACGTTCTGCTGTCAGTAGGACAGGCAATGGACTGGGGAGTAATGCTTGAAGGCACCGGAGTTGAACTGAATCCTAACAATACTCTGAAGGTTGATGAACAGACTTATCAGACTTCAGTATCCGATATCTTTGCCGGCGGTGATGCCGTTACCGGTCCAAGATTCGCAATTGATGCAATTGCACTCGGTAAGGAAGGCGCTGTTTCAATTCACAGATTCGTAAACCCCGGACACGACCTTGTTGCCGGCCGTCTAAAAAGAGCTTACAAGGCATTCGATAAGACTAATATTGATCTCGGCGGCTATGATTCTCTTCCGAGACAGAAGACTCCGCATGTAGACGGAAAGGAATCGAAAGAAACCTTTCATGATCTACGCGGTACACTAACTGAAGAGCAGGTCAAGAAAGAAACCGAAAGATGTCTCGGCTGCGGCGTAACTGTAGTAGATGAGTTTATGTGTGTAGGATGTGGTCAGTGTACGACGAAATGTAAGTTTGAAGCTATCACGCTTGAGAAGCGATATGATGTCGAGGGCTACGAGCTTGAAGATCTCAAATCCGTCGTTGTAAAGCATGTATTAAAAAGAAAAGTACGAATGGCGTTTAAAAGCGTTAAAAATGTCTTTTCAGTAAAAGAAAAGTAGGAAATCAGTTTTTCTAACAACGGGAGGGCATATCCCCTCCCATTGTTTTAAACCGGGAGTTGAATCTTGCATGAGTTAGGAATTGTTTACGAGATAGCAAAAACTGTAGAAAATGTAGTGGAACAGAACGGATTATCAAGGGTAGAGGCTATCATTCTTCAGATAGGAGAATTATCGACAGTAATCCCGAAGTATATCAGGGACTGCTATCCGGCTGCCGTTGACGGAACAATGCTTGAAGAAACCGAATTAAAGATAGAAATACTTCCCGGCAATGCACGCTGCAGTGACTGTGGAAAAATCTACAATGTAATAAAAAACAGGGGGCTATGCCCAGATTGTGGCGGAAGGGAAAGAGAGATTCTTTCCGGAAGGGAATTTATGATAAAGGAGATTGTTGCCTGCTGAAAGCCGGTTTCAATTATTATGCAATCATGCCGGAAGCAAAAAAGCCTTCAGCAGAATCTTCCACCTCTATTTTAGAAAACCCGAAATCAGCGAAAGTTTTTACAAAGTACTCATCCGATGGTAAAATATCATTTTCAACCCACATCCCTTTACGCCTGTGACATTCCGTGAGTTCACATCGGTTCATTGAATGTGCAATAATCAGTCGGCCACCGCTTTTCAGATACCTGGCGGAATTTCTGAATACAGGTTCAAATTTGTTGAAATGTGGAAATGTATTGAAAATGACCAGTCGATCTACGAAGTTTCTCATCATCATTGTCTTAAGATAGTTATGATTCAAGATTGTGATGTCGGGAAATTTGGCATTGAGAATTTTAACCATAGCCGGACTATTATCGCAGGCATAGATATCTTTAATGCCGCGTTCAATATAATGCGGTATTGCAACACCTGTTCCTGAGCCCACATCAAGGACGGTATCCGAGCTGCTGAATGCCCCTCTATCGAGAAGTCTCTCAATTGCTATGTGGTCTACGGCTCTGATTCTGCTATCCCAAAACGCAGCATTTTCATTGAAAAATATTGTCCTAAGAGGTTGTAATTCAGTCTCTGAAATCGTTGCTGCGTTGCTCAATTTACTGTGCCGTCCATGTTGTGAGGAAAATATAATTACTTATGTATACTATATTTAGGCTAATTGTTCAAGCAGAATTTTGGGGCTGAGAATCAGTTCTTTCGAAGAAGTTTTTTGACATTTTCGAGTCTAATCCTCGATGTCATATCAAGACTGATAGGGGTTACTGCTACGTGACGCTTGACAAAAACCGTGTGCGCATCGGTGCCGTCATCAAATACTCTATAATCTTTTTCCATCCGCCAGGACAGCTGGCCCGGGCCTCCGGGAGTCTTTCGTTCGGGTTTGTCCAGGTGGTAAAAGGGGGTTCTGGAAAGCCGTGCGGTTTCCCATGGTGTTTTTTCATCAGCGGAATCAGGAACCTCAACTTTGATGATGTCGACATCCTGTCCAGACTCCATCGACAAAAGTTTTTTAGCGAATTCAGCGGTTATCCGGGCTGCCGGGCAAAAATCCGCTTTTGGGACGGCTGCAAAAACCTCATCCATATGAATTTCAAGCGATACGGCCAGTGAGCGTATACCATAATTGGCAGCTTCAAGTGCTGCGCCTATAGTGCCCGAACGGGTAATATCAACACCCACGTTAACACCTGAATTGATTCCTGATACAATCAGATCCGGAAGGCGCGGCAGAAGTTCCAGTACAGCGTAGTTTACACATTGTGCCGGAGAAGCTTCCACCGAAAATGCTTTCACGTCTCTGCCAATCCCCTCCGCAGTTCTAATAATCCCTGTTGAGCCAAGCGGGTGACTGCGTCCGGCCGAGGTGTGCTGAACAGCAGGCGCCGCAACCCACAATTCACCCAGTTTTCTCAATTCTTCGGCAGCGGAAATTAAGCCCGGAGACAGGATTCCGTCGTCATTGGTAAGAAGTATCAGCGGTGCTTCACTCATTTTCAATCCTCCGCCGTCCACAGTCCTATACCGGCATTTTTTATCAGATAAAACTCATTGCCCTCGGCATCAAGATTGATGCCTGCCTTTTTTTCTTCCGGTTTAAACAGGTTTTTTGCTGCCGTCAGGTCAAGGCTGTTGAAGCCTGCGCTGGTGATTTCAGTGCTGCTCAGTCCTCCGGCGGCAAAATTGATTCTGAACCGGCCCTCAGTTGACGAATGGATCAGATGCGCTGCGGTTGCAAGACTGTTTCTGAGATCTTTATTATTCTTAACGGCTCTGACGGTTGCTTCAGTGCCCCGGTAACCGTATTTCCTTATAAGAGCGTCAATTCCGGGGTCTTCACCGAACCGGTCTACGCCAGGGGCAATAATATTCAGTTCGCCGCCGTCTATTATTGCCATGCGACTTCTGTAGATAGCTTTGTTGCCGATCCAGGTGCTGCGAAATTTATCCGGCTGAAGAAACACGGTGATTCGTTTCATCCGCCCTGGAAGCCTTGTGATATTGACCTGCTGCGACAGCTTTGCAGCTTTTTTGAAGCACTCATCATCATCGCCGATGTACACACCCCTGAGCTTGAGGAGCCCGTCGGCATCGGCGGCAACTACTGTCTGGACGTAAACTACCGGCAGGTTTTTACCGAAGTCGGTTTGTGCCCGGTTGAACAGCCTGCGTACGGGAGTATCAATTTGCCCCATAAGTTTCTCAAGCCCGTGAACAGCTCCTATATAGTGGCTTTTATTTATAGCCTCGACGCCACCTGTACCGACAAAGAGGTTCTTATTGTGGTTTGCCATGCCGACTACCTCGTGCGGCACAACCTGGCCAATTGATAGTATCAGATCATGACCACCATCTGAAAGCAGGCTATTGACCTGAACCGGCCAGTCGAAATCAAGCTCTGAACTGCTAATTTCCCTGATAAAATCGGCGGGTATCCGGCCGAGTGTTTTTACGTCCTTACGCCAGTTGTGGGTTCTAAAAAGATTCTGCGGAAGGCCTGGGTACATCCGGTTTATTTCCTCCGGTGTCATGGGGATGTGAGTTCCAGTTGCGGGCAGAATATCCGTGACAGCCGATCCGTAAAACTTATATGCAGCAAGTGCCGCGACACCCGCCTGTGAGGCAATACGGGAATAATCGGGGGGTAAAATAAGCACTTTTCTGCGCTCGCTGAGCATGTTGAGTGCTTTTTTTGTAAGATCAGTAAATTCCTGATGAGAAATATCCCTATTTATTCCGCCTTCCGATATATAGAGCATTTAATCCTCATTTCTGACACTGTATTTATAATACAGTCGTTTTTCATCCTGCAGGATTAGTTTAAATCCCAGACGGATATACAGATTCTGCACGGGATTGCTGCGCAGACATTTCAATTCAACATCGAGGCCCTTTTTTACAGCCTCCGCAAGTTTATCTTTTATAATTTTTGTGCCCAGTCCATGGCCCTGAAATTCTTCAGCGATGTGAATATCGGCAAGGTTGAGGGTCTTTTCACTGATTTCCAGGCTGATACGACCGGCACTGCGACCATTAACTTCAATTATCCTTGTTGTTTCAAGGTTAAAGCGATTCAGATAATAGTAGTGTTGCCTGTCTTCCTCGGCCTCCCATGCGGCTTCTACCCAGGGATTCATTGTTTCTTTCGTGAGTATGTTTACCCATGCGGCGTCGTCAGGACGGGCAGCTCTCAACTGATATTCCATACATGTTGACAATAGCATTTAAACTGCCCTGTTTTCAATCCTTAAATCAATTTACATCGCGGGTAAGCGCATCCTTAACCTTTTGGACAAAAGTCTGAAAAGGAAATATCTGCTGAATCTCAGCCATCGGCTGTGACTATAAAAAAATCATCTAAGCCCTTATCTATCCGTGTGTTCAGAAAACCGGCATCGTTCAGCTGATCGGCGACTGTTTCAGCTGTGAATCTGATTTCTGCCGGAGGTCCCATCCTCGTATTATTCATATTCCAGTCCACAATGAATATCCTGCCGTTGCTGCGCAGTATTCTACGACATTCCTGAAGTGCTGATTCAGGTGAATCAAGCTCATGGTGAAGGGTAATCATATAGACAATATCAGCGGAATTATCAGCTATGGGCAGAGTGTCAGCTGATGCTGTTAAGGGAATGATTTGCGGATACTCGGTAACAATATTCTCTGTCATCCATTCAATCATTTCAGAAGAAATATCAAAAGCAATGGTTTTGCCGGTTCCGGAAATAGTCTGAAAAGCGCGACTGAAAATGCCTGTGCCTGCACCTATTTCTACCTTGTCAGAATGTTTTTCCGGTTCTATCAGTTTCCATATATATTCCGGTGGAATCATTTGTAAGCGAACAGGATTATTAAGGTTATCCAATTTTTTTTGATTAAAGATGTTATTCATATCAGTAATAATATATGTAAAAAAGTGTATGTTGGCAATAGTGTTAGTAAAATAGTCTGATAATCCCTAAAAGTCTTCGATATTCATCATATCGATGAATTTTTCAGCATATTCAGGATCAAATTGCCCCCCGGCACAGTCTCCGATTTCTTTCAGGGCATCAGTGTGGGAAACCCCTTCTTTATATACCCGGCCGCTTGTCATTACATCGTAGGTATCCACAATACTGATTATTCTTGAAAGCTCCGGTATTTCCTTTCCCTTGAGCCCGCGCGGGTAACCATTGCCGTCCCAGCGCTCATGATGAGAGAGAATTTCATCGGCAATACTTGAAAGTTCCTGCGACGATTGAGCTATTCTATACCCCGCTTCAGGATGTCGCTTTATCTCTTCCCAGTCTTCAGCATTCAGTTTCTCGGTTTTTCCAAGAATCCTTGAAGGAATAGCAATTTTTCCCATATCATGCATTATTGCCAGCAGATTGAGATCTGATTGTTTATTTGACGGCAGTTTCAAAAATTTACCGAAGTTTTCAGT
This sequence comes from Candidatus Thalassospirochaeta sargassi, assembly GCA_028532855.1. GTDB lineage: Bacteria > Spirochaetota > Spirochaetia > UBA9216 > UBA9216 > Thalassospirochaeta > Thalassospirochaeta sargassi. The sequence goes on along the minus strand of JAQQAL010000047.1, from coordinate 8,253 downwards.
TATTTTCAGCATCCGCTTTGTATGTTCTTCCGTTTCAAAGCTTTTTTCAAACATGGAGTTCTTAAGTGATGATATGATATCACTTCTGACGCTTCGATCATCTAGAAGTTTCTGCCGATACATTCTGTCTTCGGCTTCCCTCATTATTTCGCTCAAATTTTCATCAATATTAGTTTTAGATGCTGCGCCCAGGGCTATGCTGGGTATTATCTGCGTATCATTCGGCTGCTCACACTGCTTTTTTATTCTTTCACAAATTTTATCAGCTGTCTTCTGGTTTGTTGCCGGCAGAATTATTGAAAACTCGTCACCGCCCCAACGGGAAATTACATCTTCATCACGGCAGCAGTTGGTTATTATTTCCCCGATTGTTTTGAGAAGCTGGTCTCCGTCTTCGTGACCGAATACATCGTTCACAAGTTTCAGGCCGTTTACATCGCCTATGATGATTGACAGCGGCAGTTGTCGTGCAGTATCTAATCTTCGCAGTTCAGCATCCATGAACGCCCTGTTGTATAGCCCTGTGAGTGAGTCATGAAAGCTTAGAAACGCGACTTCGTCCTGTTTCTTCTTTTCCTCGGTGATATCTCTGAATATCAGGGCCAGACCTTCTCCCTCATTTCTAATATCGGGTATCAATGAACAGGAGTAGGAGAGTATACGTTCACTACCGTCGGGATGGCTGTACATGGCTTCTCTCTGGCTCCCGCTATCCATGACATCAGTTCTCAGCTCTTTGAATCCTATGCCATGCTTATTATTCGGTTCTTTTATTTTTATTACTTCTTCAAATAACCTATTGTGCAGTATCTCAGACTTTCTTCCAAGCAGGCTCAACGCACTGTTATTCAACATATCTATTTTACCTTCCGGTGTAAGAAGGATAAAGCCATCAGTAATGGACATAAGTGTTGTTGAGAGGAGTTCTTTTTCCCGTTCTATTTCCTGTCTGGTTCTGATTGAAGCCCTTGCATTGACACACATTTCTCCCGCAATATTCAGAAAGCTGAAATCTATATCATTCCAATCTAGTCTTTCCAACCTCGAGTCCATACAGAGATAGCCGCAATTCTCATTATTGTGATGTAGAGAAACGGCTGCAAATGATCCGATTCTATTCATTCGAAACCATGACAAATCTTTTTTGCTGAGATTCTTGTCCGGTTCTGAAGCCGAAAAAAGAAAGCCGGGGTTGTTTTGCAGCGCATATATTACAGAAGGGGTTGCGATTTCAGATGCAGCCCATTCTTTGCTGATATGATTATAATCGGAAGAATACCAGTGATATTTTTGACTACCAAACGAATCGTCGAGGATCAAATAACAGCGATCAGCATCAAATTTAGATCCAAGAATTCTTAAGGTTTTATTTATTGCGGCTCCGGTTTTCTCTTTTTCCGAGAGCATGAAGGTATTTGATATTTCAAGTAGTGTTTCTTCAAGTGCAATATATGATTCAAGAGAATGCTGCAGCTGTTTTGATTCGGTAATATCGAGTATTGTGCCGATAATACGTGCAGGTTTCCCGTTTTTATATTCTATTCTGGCCTTGTCGCGCAGCCATTTTTTGCTGGAATCCTTAATGATTACGGGATATTCATAATTGAATTCTGATTCCTGATTTTTAAATGCAGTCTGCTGTTCGTTCTGGAAGTTTTTCAGGAATTCTCCTGGTATGAGACTCCTGTAAAAATCCTGATCAGGCTCAACTTCATTCGGGGAGAAGCCAAGCAGTCGATAGGTTTCTTCAGACCAGTAGGATAAACCTGTTGTTATATCCCATTCCCAGTCGCCCATGTTTCCTATTCGCTGGGCTTCTTTAAGGCGCTCCCTGTTTAATGCCAGGTTTGCTTCAATTTCCGTTTTCTCAGTTACATCCTGACCAATAGACTGGTATCCGAAGAGCTTTCCTGAATCATCGAACAACCCTCTGTCATACCAGAGATTCCACCTGCTTTCGCCATCTGCATTGAAATTCTGATTTGTAATTGAAACAACCGGATTATTAATATCAATAGTTTTTAATAATAATTCTAGTTTTTTTGCCTCTTCCGGTAGCATATATTCAAATAGATGTTTTTCAGTCATCTCTTCATTGCTTAGCCCGAAAAAATTACATGAAAAACTGTTTGCATATAAAACCTTGAAATCAAGATCAAAGAACGTAACCTGAAACGGAAACTGATCAACCATCAGTTTATAGAGTTCGGACGGGATATCATTTTTTTGAAAATCAATACTCATATGTTGATTATATATCGGATGAAATTCTCATTAAAATCAGAAAATACGGGGAGATTTTACAATTGCGGAAAATCTAAAATCAGGAATAAATTTTATTTTCAATTTGAAATGATTAAAGCTTGACAGTTCTTTTATAATGACTATATTGAATTCAGTTAAATAGCAGACAAAGGACCCGTAATGCTAACAATGTCTGCTTATATCTTAATTTCTTGAAGAGACGTTCCTTATGGGACGTAAAGGTATAAGTAGTTGCATTGTGTGAACAGAATAAATCCAAAAAACTACAAATACCTCGTTTCTTCCTATTAGGAGAAGAATGTATGGCTTCAAAATTATGGTTTGTAACAGATGGTGTTCGACTTATCGGAGTTTTTGAGGATAAGGAGTCGGCAAAAGAGAAGGTTGAAATGTATCAGGATGATCCAGATTATGATTACTTTTGCTATTACAGCATCAGCTACGATGATCTAGAGGATTATCCTGAAGAATTTGATTTTGCAATGAAAAAAGGATTCCTGGATTGATATCAGCATAATTGACGGGAATCTCCGGGGCATACGATTGCTGCAGAAGAACTCACAGACATAGTAAAAGATGTCTCACTCCATTGCAGGAAAGAATTTAAGTATATGAATATATTATTGCATCTGAAGTCGGCGACACAGTTATGCTCAGGGCAAGAAATATAGAAAGAGAGCAAAATTTCGGGCAGATCCTTCTAAAGTTTGATTATTCGACTAGTCTTCGCGCAAGTTAATGATGCTCTGCGTAGAGGTTCAAAAAAATTGTGTTTGCAACCTGCGGAAAATACAGAATAGCTCTGGCTTTTGCTGCAACATTAGCTGATATTGGCTGTAAAATATATATCCCTGTGACATACCACACCCGAAGAGAGGTTGAAATGAAAACCTGGGGTGCTGAGATTATTAAGATGGGAAATGATTATGAAGAAGCAGTTTTTTATCCAGTTAAATTGCCTATGAAATATATGATGAGCTAAGAGACGTACCGGCAAAAAAATAATTCGATGGTTTCCCCTGTATTCACTTGATTTTTATTGAGGATTAAATCAGTTGAGTTGATAGTCCATTCGGTGCAGCTATCAGAACCTTACGAAGTCGCTTATACTAACTTCATAAAGGCGGACGATGTATTTATCAGGATATCAACAGGCTCAATTGACGGATGGGGGGGGCTATCTCTTGACCCGGAGGGGACGGGATTTCGAAGTGAATCTAAGAATATTGCTGGATTTCACCGAGTTTTAGTTGAGGCCTGCAGACTAAAGGGCTTTTCATCATTCAGTCATATTATAAATATCAACTATATTACCGGTTCTCATTGTATAATATTATATATTTTTTTATTAGAGTGGAGCGGTGATGGAAATTTTAGATTTTCTCAATATTATACTCACATCGTATACAGATCTGGAATATAGTTCACTTTTAGGAACGGGGATTGTTTCAGTAATATTATTTTTATCTCTGCAGATTACTGCCTACATTATTATCCGTGTAATAAATAAACAGAAAAGATTAAAAATAGCTTCAGTCCTGACAGCAGTAGTTAAAGGCGGGCGGGTATTTGCCGGCTATCTAATTGTATATCTGTTTCTAATAGGGATAAAAAACGCTGAAATTCCTGAATATCCTATCAACCTGATTCACAGGGCCATGGAACTGGCAATACTCGGTATAGGTGCAATAGCCGCATTCCTCCGATTAGTAAGACCTCTTAGAAAGGCTGGATTAAATATAAGTGATGAACCAGGCGCAAAGATACAATCCAAGATAACCTCTGAAAAAGGACTAAGATTAGTAGTCATGCTTTTCATATTAAGCTTTTATATTAGCCGTTTGAAAAGCGAATTCACTGATCAAATGCAGACCGGACTCTGGTTGTCAATAATAATCATAATAAATTCGATTTTCCTCATGGTTGCTCTATTTTTTGCTGTAGAGAAACTGCTTCCCAGAATACAATTCTATCTGCAGGCGAATTTCACATCTGTACTTGCAGTAAATTTTCTTACAGTTGTTAAAGGACCTCTTAAAATAATTATCCTTATTATATTCTTGATCTCAGTTAAACCGGTCATAGCAGTTTATGCTAGTCTAAATGACATCGCCGCAAAGTTAATCGAGATTTCCATCTCAGCATCAACTATTCTTATACTTTTCAATGTCACAGATATAGTTATTTCAAAACTCAGCAAGTTTTCAGAACTTGAAACGAATTCACTTGATAAAACCCTTATAGAAATGATCCGGATGATAGTGAAGATCTGTTTCATTGCGATTTTCTGTTTCATTACAGTGAGGGTATTATCCGGTAAACCTTTGACTACTATTCTTGCCGGGCTTGGAATCGGCGGTTTGGCCGTTGCATTGGCTGCTCAGGATACATTAAAAAATTTTTTCGGTAGTATCATGATTATGTCAGACCGACCATTCAAGGTCGGAGAGCGTATATTAGTTGATGGTTATGACGGCACCATAGAATCAATTGGCTTTAGAAGTACCAGAATACGAACGCTTACAGGTAATCAGGTTGTCATTCCTAATGATAAAGTCGCCCAGGCCTCTATAGAGAATGTCGGACGAAGGGCATCAATAAGACGACTTACAAATATAACGATTACCTATAGCACTCCTCCCGAAAAAGTGGAAAAGGCTTTGGCTATAATAAGAGATATCCTGGACAATCATGAGGGAATGCTGCAGGAACTTCCGCCGCGGGTCTATTTTAACGAATTTAACGCCGATTCACTGAACATTATAGTTCTCTATTGGTATTCACCGCCTGATTACTGGGAATATATGCGGTTTTCCGAAGAAGTTAATCTCAGGATTATGAAGGCTTTTGCAGCCGAAGGAATCGAATTTGCATTTCCTACACAAACCACTTTTCTTGAACAGGAGGATGGAAAATCAATTAAGCTCGATCTTGGCGGCTTAAAATCATCTGATTAGCTAAAGCCAGCGTCTCCGTTTGAACAAGCTGAGCATGCTGATAGTGATTACCAGAAAAACTCCCCACATGATGAAATAACTATATCTGAAATGAAGTTCAGGTACATTATCAAAGTTCGTTCCGTAGATGCCTGCAATAAAGGTCAGTGGTATAAAAATAGCTGAAAAAATGGTCAGCAGCTTCATAATCTCGTTCAGACGGTTGTTAATCCCGGTGTTATAGATATTCAGATGATCACTTAGCATGTCACGGTAGGCGTCTATGGCTTCCAATGCCTGACTTGTAAGATCCAGAAGATTTTTGAGAAATGGTACGGTTTCTTTCTGGATTAAATCTGATTCTATCTTTGAAAACAGGATAAGGAATTCCTTGACAGGGCGCACAGTTTTGCGCAGATAATTCATTTCCCGTTTGTAGTCATTGATGCGGGTAAGCACTTTTTTGTTTGGATTATCCAGAATTTCATCTTCAAGTTCTTCAATGCGTTCTCCCAGCCTTTCAATAATATAAATATAGTTGTCGCAGATTGTGTCCAGCAGGGTATAGGCCAGATAGTCTGTGCCTGACTGCCTGATTCGGCCTTTATTTTTGCGAATTCTGTCCCGGACAGGTTGGAAAATATCGCCTGGGCACTCCTGAAAGGTTAGTAGGAACTTTTTACCGAGTATGATGCTCAACTGTTCACTTTTTACTTCACCATCCTCATCATCATAATCCATCATCTTAAGGTTGAAGAAAATATAATCATCGTGGTCTTTCATTTTCGGGCGCTGACCGGTGTTCACTATATCGTCCATCACAAGCGCATGCAGACCGAACCCGTTGCCTATACTTTTTATTAATGGAGTATCATGCAGACCGTTAATGTTCATCCAGGTTACGGTATTGCTATTCATGCAGGATAAGCCCTCAGTAATATCCCCGAGCTCCCGTTCGTTAAGTGTTTTATCATCATAATCAATGAGATCAATTGTAGATTCATCGACTTTCTGTTTTCCGATAAAAATGATCTCTCCCGGAGCCCTACCTATTGATGCATCCTTATTCTTTAAAAATCTTGCCATTTTTATTCTCCTTTTCTGTTTCTTCCAGTCCTTTTAAATGGTTTCACAATATCTCTGATTTTCCTGGATTGGGGGATGGTTTTTAGGGTTTGACATATTTAATTCTTTGAGTTTTTCAGCAAAAAGACTCGATTCGAACTCCCAAATACAAAAATGGATAGTACTTTTTCTATCGAAAACAGGGGTGCATGTGATTCTCGAACCATCTTCCGAGATCCAGGTTGCTCCTGTGCTTTCGATGTATGTGAGAACCTCCGAAAGCTTATTTTCAGGGCGGATATTAAGTATGTTTGTTAACCTGCGGCCTTCCGTTTAATCGTAGGCACTGCCTTCAAATTTTTCACTTTTTGCGAGTTTTTCACCATCGATATCGGTGATAACGGCGGCTTCCGAATAACCTTTGCTAAGCAGTGTTGTCAGGTTGTCTAATGCTGATCTGCGATCCGCTCTCATAAAATTTTTATCGTTTATGTTCATTTTTCAAGACTTTACTTTTTTCTTCTCTGTCCTGCTATCGATTATCGGATACTAACCCAAACATGAATATCATAATTTTCATTAGCAGCTTTCGAAGCAGTAAATGTCTATGCCGGGGAGGTGATGTCGGCCTCTTCAGGCTACCGGGGCATGAAAATTATTACGAATGAAACCCCTGTAATACTTAATCTAATTTCTAACTCATGATTACTCCTCTATCATCTTTGTAATATTATACAGCACTTTAATAGAAACCGGGAATCTAAAAAAGATATTCACTGAAGCTTTGCTGATAATAATTGGGTAAGAGAAAATTTGAATATGAATTTTTCTTTTGTTACCCAAAAGAGTGGTATTTGTTGCGACTGTTGGCTGCTTCTCGAATATATCTCCAAGTTAAACATGAAACTGCTAATCTCAGGTTTTGTCAAATCGACAAAAAATATTAGGGGAGTTTGATCTTCTAACTGACAAAGTATCTAAATATATTTAAAATTATCCGAAAATAACCGGGATGCAGAATAAAATCGGAAATCTGATTATCTCAATAATCCAGGAGGAGACACCGAACTCAGAAGTGTTGAAGAGCATGGTATAAACAGTCCTTATTTCGGTTCGCCTTGAAAGAGTTGCTGCAAGATGCAGGTATATAGCTTTATCTGAAATAATCCTGCTCATGAAGGAACTGAAGAAGGATTTACTGAAGATAAAAGAAATACTTGTAACTTGCTTCGGAGTAAAAAAAAATCAGTTATCCGGAAAACCGAATAACTGATTTTTTTAGCAGGGACAGGATTCGCCTTCGACTGCGCCGACGTCGTGTCGGCTTGCTCAGGCCGCCTACGGTCCTAAACCGGCGTCCTGCCGGTTTGCGCTGCAGGTATTCGCGCCGTCACTCCGGATCGAATCCTGTCCTCCTGATACAAAAAAAACACCGCTCAGGCTTACGCCTAAACGGTGTTTTTATAGCAGGGACAGGATTCGAACCTGCGACCTCCGGGTTATGAGCCCGACGAGCTGCCAGCTGCTCTACCCTGCGTCGTTCTTCCAATAACATATAGAAATGGTATCAAAAGGTCAAGGTGTGGGCGAAAATAAAAAAGGCGGTTTGAAAAAGGTAGAATATAGGATATGATAGTTCAAGTATTGTACAAAAAGTGGAGTCTCTCATGGAAGCAGTAATTGCCTTTGTGTTCGGTGCGCTCGTATCCGGGCTGATATTCTTTCGAAGAAAACCTCAGCAAGTTGATCTCTCTGGGGATATGAAACTCTATAAGAGTTTTCTGGAACACACCAGTGATGGGATGGTCATCCTGGATGATGATTATACGATTCTGGATGTGAACCCCAGTTTTCTGAAGATGTTCGATTACTCGGAGCATGAACTGCTGGGCAATCCCCTCTATCAGTATATCCTCACCACAGAATATCAGGAAAGCGATGATGCTTCTGCCCTCATTCGCCTGGACCATGACGAGTATGAGACGGT
>JAQQAL010000046.1 GCA_028532855.1 Candidatus Thalassospirochaeta sargassi | reverse complement strand
CTATCGAATAGGAGTATTCCCCCTGCATCTTCCGGCTTTGCGTGAACGGGATAATGATGTGCTATTGCTTGCTGATCATTTCCTGCAAACCGTATGCGACGGCAGGGGCGGCAGTTTCAGTAGTGGGGCATTGAAATATTTGCTTGAGTACGGCTGGCCCGGTAATGTAAGAGAATTGCAGAATGCTGTAAAGAGGGCGGTTTTGCTTGCAGATGGCGGGGATATAGAAGCCCGGCATCTTAGTCCAGCGGAAAAAAACGAAAAACTGCGGATGCCCGAAGGTAATGAATCTTCTAAGTTTCTCAGCCTTGATGAATCTGTGGCTGCTCATATAAAAAAGGCGCTTGATATCAGCGGTGGGAGGGTATACGGATCGGGAGGTGCGGCGGAGTTGCTTGGGTTGAAGCCGACCACCCTGCAGAGCCGTATGAAGAAGCTGGGTATAAAATAGATATAATAAAATGAACTTATTGACTCAGGTGTTTTAAAGTTTTGCCCTTCTGTTTAAGGAATAAATATTAAAGAACAGGTTAAAACCTTCAAAGCGGAGAGGTTGTCGTCCCTTTCCATTGTTAATGACTCTTTCTTAATTAACAGTGGTGATATAATTACTATTGGATGGCAGGGGCAAAGGTTTCTGGTTGCGGGAGCGAGACCCTGTCCGCTTGCCGAAGTGCTGGTTTTTGATGAAACTGCGGCCAATATTAGTGCTGAGACTGAAAAGCAGCTTAATGTTCTTTATCAGTATTAACGTTGCTCTGATGGTTACGTTTTTTAACAGGCGGAATCGGGGAACTTAGGCTTGTCTATTCTATTTGCAATAATATTATCACCTGTTTGCTTTTGAGCTTTGTTCCTTATATCCCAATTGAATCCGTAATCATTGTGCTGTTCAGGGGACTATTTATCCTTCTGAGGGCGATTAATTCAGTTGTGAAACGGTTAGGGATGCATTAAAATTATCCCATCATAAAACGAGGAGACGACAATGCAGAAAGAGATAACAATTAAAGAATTCACAGCAGAGCTTATTCAGAGAATAGACACAGAAAAGGGAATAGACTGCTGCAAGGAAGAGATCAAAAAGTTCGCCGTGATGGCCGCGGCAAAAATGCCGGATGATAAAATCCTGGTGAACTGGAAGGAATAACTATTCTTCCTCTGCCGGTGTCATATTCGGCGCCGGTACAGACGCCTTTGAAATCCTGTCGTTCACAGCCTTGCCCAGCCCGCGTTCGGGCAGTCGGTATGCAATGATTCTTTCCAGATCCATTTTATCAAGCCTTCTCATTGCGGCATATAGATTCACAGCGGCCTCGGAAGTGCTTCCGGCGGGGCTGAGAATCTCTACAGGACCGGCGCTGTAGATGGAAGATTCACAGAACAGCATCAGCCCGGTTGCAGGTTCGGGGTTAGGTTCCGGTTCGCCGTTTTTGAGGATGAAGGGTGTATGGGGAGAATAATGGCTTGCAAGCAGGCCCGGACTCTCAAGGTTTTTCAGCTGCGGTTCTGTCACATGTTCAACAGGGCCGGTAATTTCTTCTATACGTTCAACCGAGAGTCCGCCCGGACGCAGCAGCACCGGTGTCTCGTGAACAAGTGAAAGCACAGTAGATTCAACGCCAACCCTGCAGGCGCCCCCATCTATGATTTTATAACCGTCGACACCAAGCTGTTCCACAACATGAAGGGCTGTAGTCGGGCTGGTTTTTCCGAAGGCGTTCGCGCTCGGCGCAGCAATTGGTGAGTCCGCTCTTCTTATAAGCTCAAGTGCCATGGGATGGTCAGGCATTCGAACAGCGACGGTGGGATTTCCGCCGGTTACAATATCAGGAACATTATCTTTTTTCTCGAAAACAAGCGTCAGCGGCCCCGGCCAGAAGGCATTAATCAGCTTTTCTGCTGTAGGACTTATAGATTTGATCAGTTTTTCTAGCATGTTTATGCCGGAGATGTGAGCAATAAGCGGGTTGAACAGGGGTCTGCCCTTCAGCTGGAATATTCCAGCTACCGCTTCGGGGTTGAAAACGTCGGCGCCGAGCCCGTAAACGGTTTCGGTCGGGAAGGCCGTCAGGCCTCCTTTTCGTAGCTGGGCCGCTCCGTCTTCAATACTGCAGAAGTTGGGTGCATCAGTTTTACTGCCGTCTGTTTTTCGGCCGAGTATTCTTTCGGCGGCGCTGCTCAGGTTATGGAAAACCGGTACATCATGCGGCAGCTCAGACAGGTGTTTGGCTCCATGGCCGGTCAGGACATAAAGTCCCTTTGCTCCTCCGTTATCGGCAAAGCTTATATCATGGGGGTGGTCGCCTATCACCCAGGATTGTGACAGATCAATTCCGTATTTTTCTGCCGCGAGATTAAGAAAATAGGGTTTCGGTTTTTTGCATTCGCAGTTATCTTCTGTAGTATGCGTGCAGACAAACCATTCACGGATGATAATCCCGCTGCGGCGCAGATAATCATCAATATATCCGTTGACTTTTTCAACACCTTCTGCTGTTATCAGGCCTTTTCCCACACCGCTTTGATTGGTCACTATAAAAAGCTCATATTCACTCTGCAGCTGATAGAGTACTGCTATAGTGTCGTCAAAAAACTCGACCTGATCAGGGCTGTTCAGGTATCCTGAATCCTGCATTATTGTTCCGTCGCGGTCAAGGAATACCGCTTTTCTCTTATCTGGCATGAAATATTCATATATCCATGAGGAGAAAAGATCAAGGTCTCTCATTGAGGGCGGCTCTTAATTGATTCAAACTGTAGTCGGCAGGTTCTACTATTGTTAAATTATTAAAAAACATATATATATTTAGCAGTAATTATGAACTTAAAAGATATATTTTTCGGGCATCATGATAAAAAGAGGATCCAGGTTCCGAGGGCTTTGCTTTCAAGTCTTGCCGCGGCTGTTCTGGATTACCTGACGATGATCCTGCTGGTAGAGTTTTTAAAAGTGAACCCTCTGACAGCTGGAACTATCAGTATGCTTCTTGGTCTGGTGTTTGTATATTTTGCCGGTCGGTTATGGATTTATCCTCCCGTTCCGGGTTACGCCGTTGGAGCGGAAGCCATCTTTTTTGCAGCTATTTCATTTCTTGGTGCCGGCATTCATACAGTAGCTCTGTCGTTAGGGTTGAATTATCTGCCCCTGCACTATGTAGTGATTAAGGCTGCTGCTTCGACACTGATGTTCTGCTGGAATTTCAGCATGAGAAGGATTGTTAATGTTATGATTAGACGAGCACACGAAAAGCGTGAAGAGGCGCTTGGGAAATATTCAATATTGTTTCCGAGACACAGGGGGCGACGGACTTTTTCCCGTATTTTATTGAGGATTGTTCTGCCTATTGCTTTTAAGGTGAAAATAAGCGGTAAGAAAGACTGGAAAGCCCTTGGGCCTGTTGTGGTTGCAGGGAACCACAGCGGTTTTGTTGAGATTCTTTTCATGATTGCCTACGGGCCGAAGTATCTCGAACTGCTTGCTGCAGGCGATCTACCTCTTGATCCGCGGTTTACCTCTATTACCAAACTTTATAATTTTATTCCCGTAAACCGGGGTAATGTAGACCGGAAGGCGTTCACCGCCTGTGTCGATGTTCTGAAACAGGGAGGTTATATCGGCCTGTTTCCTGAAGGCGGTATATGGGAGGTTGAGCAAAGCGATGCACAGAAGGGAGTGTCCTGGATAGCCCAGCTTGCTGATGTTCCTGTTGTTCCTGTCGGTGTCGGAGGACTGCATAACATAGGCGCGAGTTTTAAAAAACTGAAACGCCCTGTTATTACTGTCGGATTCGGTGAACCAGTTCCACCGCCGAAGGCTGAAGAGGGGCAGAGCAGGAAGGCTGCACTTAAAGAACATGTAGGACAGGTCATGAATGGAATTGTATCGGCAATCCCTGAGGACCTGAGAGAGGTGTTGAAAAAACCCGTTTATGAAAAATACAGTTTCGGCATAGAAACCGAAGCCGGTGAAGATCTCAGTGAAATGCTTCCCAATGGTGAATCTCTATCTCTGTTTATGTTCAAACCGGTGCTGGTAAACACCTTCAAGATTAACCTGAAACTGAAGGTTGATGCCCTGCAGCAGCTTGATAAGTCTCCTAAGGGGGGTGAGTTTGCCCTTGCTGTTGATGAGATTATGTCATATCTGGATGTGAATCATCATTTCTTTAATTACCGGTTCGGGCCGCATAAGGGCGCTGAAATCAAGTCGGCTCTGCTTGAGCTTGGCGAGGCCGGACGCAAATATGAAGACTGTCCGTTGAACCTGACCTTCAAGCGAGAATACCGGATGGAAGATTCAGCAGAAGAACTTACGGAGATTCTCCCTTAAGGCTTTTATTGGCTTTCAGCTATTTTTCAGTGATCGCATGACCGTAAAGCGGCTGTCGCGCAGCACTTCCCGCGCGTCAGGAAAGTGTTTTTTAAGCAGTTTATGATACCCAAGGTGGTTGTTTCCCACGACCTGCAGAGTTCCGCCGGGTTTAAGTACACGCCGTGCCTCATTGAACATGAATTCTGCGGGTTCACGCGTTTGAATGTTCTGGTAATGAAAGGGTGGGTTGCATAAAACCAGATCTACACTTTCATCTTCGATCCCTTCAAGCCCGTTCCCTGTTATACATTTCAGATTTTTACCTAGGCCGTTGAGCCCGGCGTTTGCGGCAGCTGAAATTACCGCTGAATATGATTCATCACTGAGAATGATCTCTGCCTCAGGGTTCAGTCTAGCGGCGGTTAACCCCAGGATGCCTGAGCCGCAGCCCATATCGGCAATGATGCGGGCGGAGACAGTTTCTGATTCCGGGAAGGCTTCGAGGAAGGCGGCTGTGCCCGGATCAAGGCTGCGGCTGGAGAATACACCCGGTTCAGGTTTTATTTTAATTCCCGCAGGCGTCTGCCAGGTTCGGTTCTTTTTCAGTGCTTCTTTATTCGTTCCGTCTGCGACAACAGGATTAGCAGAAGGTTTAGTAAACTTTATCCAGCGGGCATGCCGTTCGAACGGAAAGCGCTCGGATTCAGTCATGAATCTGTCTGCAATTTTAAGACAACCCTTATTCCATCGTTTGTCCATGCCTCCGAGCCATATCTCCGTATCAGGGTCAGCATATTTCAGTGACATCCGCAGGTATTTCTCCAGAACTTCAAGGCTTCTGGGCAGCCTGATGATAATAGCGGAGGCTGTGGGGCGGGGGCCGGGTAGTTCACCCGGTGAAAGCCTTTTCCGGCCTTCGGCAGCGGTTTCACCTGTTATTTTCTGCAGAGGACCACTTGCCATCTGCGGGTTGAGGTTTCTGTTTACATCGAGTGCCGCCAGAGACAGGAATGAATCGTTTACTGCTATTATGTCTCTGCTGCCGAGGGCTGTGGCCAGAACCCCGAAGGCTTCGCCGGTTATTACTGTTCTGTCTGACCGGGAGTGAGAGTGCAGTCGGTTAAGGATCCATTCGTCAGCCGCATCCCAGGCCTGATGAATTTGTTCGCCTTCAAATGGGAATCGTTTCAGTTGTAATCTGCCTGCCGGGCTGTTCCATGTTTTCACAGCACAATGATACATCATTTGTCCCTCTCTGTCGCCCTGCGGCGTTGAGAAGGGTGCTTCTTCCTGATAGAATGGGCTCATGATAGAGATAAATACCGACATTAAAATAGCTGTTGCCGGATGTGGAAGCGCCGGCAGAAATAATATTCGAGAATTCCTGAAGGTTGATGAACTTGAAATTGCGGCCTGCTGCGATAGTGAGGCGCAGATTGCCGAGTTCACAGCGAACGAATTCGGTATACCCGCATTCTATACCGATCTAAACGATATGCTTGAAACCGAAGCTGTAGACGCCCTTGTGATAGCTTTGCCTGATGGAGAGCATCTTAATGCTGCACTTGAAGCATTAAGCCGGGGTATAAATGTATTCTGCGAAAATCCGCTTGCGTCGAATTATGCCGAGGCGGTTGAGATGACCAGGGCTGCACGGGAAAGCGGGCTTACGGCAATGATTAATAACCAGATTCTTGAAATACCGGCCCTGCAATCTGCCATAAAATATATTGAGAAGGGAACTCTCGGTCGGGTTAAGTACTTTGAGGCTGCATTCATGCAGAATCGTCTTGATGCCGCGATTCTTGATGATGCCTATGAGGAGAAGCGGCTTATATGGCGATTGTCAGCAGCGACAGGCTCAGCTGGGGCTATAGGCGAACTTGGTTCCGCTCTCTTTGATATTACTGCAAAATTCTGCGGTGAGCCTGCTGAGGTGTCCGCCACAATTAAGAATATAGCGGGTCTTGATGAAATTGAAGAATATCAGGAGCTTGAGCTCACTGCAGGAGATACTTTTATCTGTCAGCTTGATTATACTGGCGGAGCGACCGGTCTTATCCGCGGCAGTTGGACTGCAGGCGGTCCTCATGAGCAGCTGGCGCTGACGGTTTACGGTGATGAGGGAATGCTTACCCTGGATTCAGCACAGTCCGAGAAGGAATTCAATGTAATCACTTCCGAGGGTAGTGCAGCTATTCCAGCCGACAGCCCTGAATCAAGCCTTCAGGACAAGTTTATTTCGGCTGTAAAGGGTGAGGCTGTGCCGGTATCCGGTTTTGATGCCGCATTAAAGATACAATATTTTATTGAACAGAGCAGGCTTTCGGCTGAAGGCGGCTTGAGACTGCAGCTTGATGCAGCTTCCGATGCAGATTTATAGAAATTTTAATTTGAACTAATACTTGATTGATTTTATTGGCCCGGAGCTGATGTTCCGGGCTTTTTTGGGTAGTGAGGTTAATTTTTAATACTTATCTGTAATCGGAAAACTCGGTGACCGATTTGAATGACTTTTTTGTAACGACCATATTTACCATGCCGTTCATTCTGAAACTTTCCATTACCCAGCTGTTTTCAGCTGCTGAATCGAAGTCCATCCTGAAATCCATTTTCTCAACGAAAGGGAACAGCGGATCTATTTGATAGCTCAGGCTTACTGCTCTGCCGTTTTCAGTGTTGAGCCATGCTCTGCCTATTCCGGTGTACTTATCGCTAAGAATTATCTCAAAGTCCCAGAGTTCGCATTCAATACCGTTTTTGTTTTCGATTATTCCGCTGTATGCGGCGATAACATCGTCCTGGTGCTCCGCATCAAGGGGCATTTTATCCATGCCTTCCATACCATCCATCTGTCTGTTGGAATTCCTTCGGGACCTTCTTTCTTTTTCCAGCTGCTCTTTTTAGATCTCTTTACCGTTCTAGATCGATTTTATTAGTTCATTTTCTGTTTCGCAGTCTGAATTGTAACTCAGGGTGTAGAATTGCTCATTGATTTTTTCAAGCCGGCCTTTTCTGTCGTAGGTCTCCGAATAGACATGCATTTTATATGGTTTAATCTCTGAATTTTCACTGTATATCTCAACAGCACTGTCCCAGCTTGTTTGTGCCCAGGCCTGTGAAGAAATTAAAAATACTACTGTAGTCAGAATAATTTTTCTCATTGTCATTCCTATAGTCCGGATATTATTATCTTGGTTCCAAGATTCTTTTCTGATTCTATTTTCAAATTCCAGCCATGAACGTCTGCGATTGAACGTACTATTGAAAGGCCCAGTCCGAAGCCGGGTTCCCTTCTGGATTTTGTTGCCCGGTAAAAGGGTTCAAGCACCTTATCAATGTCTGAGCTGTCAATACCGCATCCGGTATCAGTTAATTCTATGACGGCCATGTCGTTACGCATGTATGAATTAAGGTTGATACTTCCTCCCCTGGGGGTATATCTGAACGCATTTCCGGTAATGTTCTCTATAGCACGGCCGAAAAGCCCCTGATCCATTCTGGTCACATAATCCCCGGGGATGTTTATCTCGCAGTGAAAATTGATTTTCAGGAATTCGCTGTCCTCCGCCAGAACGGAACAGGTTTCCTTCAGGCAGTCCTTGAGAGCAACCTCTTCCAATGAGGTTTTCCATTCTCCGGTCTGCATGCTCCGGTAATCGATTAAGGTATTTATCTTTTGTTCCAGATCATTCAGCTTGCGGCGGATAATTGAGAGATAGTTTTCTTTTTCTTCAGGGCTGCTGTTCATGTCGTCTGCAAGGGCTTCAGCATATCCGCCAATCAGCGTCAGTGGTGTTTTGAGATCATGAGAGATTCCCATTATAAAACGACTTTCACGTTCCTTATCTTCCTTGAGCGCGATTCTCATGTTATTGAAGGTTTGTGCGAACGACGAGAAATAATCGCTTCCGCTGATCTGAAGATCGTAATCAAGGTTGCCGTCCGAAATCTCGGCTGCTGCCTCTTCAAGTTTTCTGAATTTCCGGTTCATGTTCTGAAGGATGGTAAGGCTGATTACCGTTGTGACTAAAATAATTGCCAGCAGCATTACTGCCGGTACTATCTTCATCATTGTTCTGCCGCCGGTCATCAGATCACTTATGGAAGAAGGCAGCGAAATTATCAATAAATCGGCGGTTCCGGGAATGTGACGTACTATCTGCAGCCCCCCGTCAGCGGAAACCTGCTGTAGAAAATTCATAAAATCAACCTGGTCTGCCAGGCTGCCTTCAGGAAATTCGATGATGTTCGAAGCGGTTATTCTGCCCGCATTGATTACCACGAACAGCGCTTCATCGGTATGTGTCAGCGGATATTTTGTGCGCGAGTATTCTTCCAGAAAAAAGTTCAGTTCTTCCGGTGACTCAAATTCAGGATATTGTGTTCCGGGCCTCTGATAGTCGAATACTATCGGCATTACGACGGCAATTATGAGGAAGGGGATGATTAATATGCTTAACAGAAGGAAAATGAATCCGGTTCTCATATTCATGATCTGTTTTCTCCTGAATTGTCAAAGTAATAACCTTGGCCGTGGCTGGTTTTAAGGAAACTGGGTGATGACGGATCAGCCTCTATTTTTTTCCGGATGCGCTGAATATGGACGGCAACCGTGGTGATGTCGCCGAATGAGTCGCCCCAGACTTTTTTGTAGATATCATCGGGAGTAATCGGTGCACCCTCAGCCTGTGCCAGCAGGATGAGTATCTCCAGCTCCTTATTCGGCATTAGGACCCGCATATCACCCCTTTTAAGAATGTAATTATCCGTGTTCAGGCGGAATTCGCCGAAGCTGATTACAGTCTGCTGTCCGGCAGCAGGTGCTGCCGATCGTCTGAGCATTGCTTCCACCCTTGCCGTCAGCACCCTCGGCGAAAACGGCTTAGTCACATACTCATCGGCACCGAGCGACAGACCGCGTACCATGTCATCATCGGTGCCTCTGGCCGAGAGTATCAGCACCGGAGTGTGAAACTCATGCCTCATGGTTTCAAGAAACTGGAACCCGTCCATTCCCGGAAGATTGATATCCAGGATTATGAGGTCGAAGCTGTCGTCTTCCACCAGTTTCTGCAGTTCAATGAGGGCTCCCTCTGCCGTGTCGCAAACGAGCGTCTCCATTCCCGCTTTTTTCAGGTAGATGGAGATCAGTTCGCTCATTTCGGAAATGTCTTCTACAATCAGTATCTTACTCACGGAATAATTATAGCCTAGAAACTGCCGCTTCCGAAAGATGCCGAGATGGTACCCATTAGCTTATCGGTTCCATTCGGTGTGTATTCGTCTCCTGTCTCGCCGTACATCCAGGTGACACCCGCGGTCAATTGAATATCATCTATAATATCCCATCCTATGTTGCCGAATAGTCTGCCGGAGCCGTCGGACAGGTTGGTCTGCCAGGTTGTGCTGAGGCTTACGTCGGCTTCGGCAATGTCGGAGATGCCTCCCCTCAGCGTCAGGTAGTGATCGCCGCTGTCGGTGATAAGAACGTCACGGTTCTCATCGCCGTAGTTGAACAGATACTGACCGATGAGGGTGTAGCTCAGGATGTTGAACTCATCTTCGGTTTCGATATTGCTGCTGTACATCAGGCCGCCTGTGAGCTGAGCAAAGAACTCGTCTTCGTCCGAGAAGCTTAATCCGTCGGCGGTGCCGTAACCTACAAGCACCTCTGCGAAGATTGATTCGTCATCGAGAATTGATGTTGTGAGGGTAGCGGTTGCGCGCGGGGCGCTGTCGTAGCGGTAGTATGCTCCGATTCCGATTTCACTTGTTCCGAGTACAAACTCAAATGAGGGCACAAGGGCAATTCCGGCAGCCGAACTGATGTCTTCACCGGCCACGGCATATATCTGAAAGCTGTTCAGTCCCATCGGTATCGATGTTTTCAGTGCAACAGGACCTTCTAATATCGCTTCCGGATCTTCGGGGTCAATCTCGCTGAGTGAGAGAAGGTCGGCGGGGCTGTAGAAATAACCTACTCCGCTGTTGACCGTCTGTTTTCCTGCGCGGAAGAAAACATCTTCATTCCAGTTGAAGTCGGCAAACAGTTCGTCTATTTTCACAATGTCGCTGAAGTCCCGGCTTTCATCGATGAGCAGAGTTGTTTCATCGTCTTCATACGTAACCAGCGGGCCGGCTATTTCCATGCTGCCGTAGAACTTTGTGTCAGTATCGGGCCGTGCTTCGAAAAAGAGATCGGCATTCAGTTCAACAGCAAATCTATCGTCGCCTATTTCAGGTGACGTCCAGCTGTCTGATGCGGTGAACTCAAAACTGCCGCCTATTCTGACTGCCTCAGTTTCCAGTCCCATGTATTCAAGTCCGGAATCAAGATTCTCGGCTATGTCGACTACAAGGCCTCCGTCTCCGGAACTGAGCATGTCGTCTCCGGATGAGCTGCTGAACATTGCTTCTTCGTCGGTTGTAACATCCTGGGCCCAGACTGATATACTTAGCGAAACCATGGTTACTGTAACCATGGTTGCTAATAGTTTTATCGTTCCTGTAAACATCATATTTTCCTTCTGTTTCCTGTTATCTGTTAACTCTTTCGAGGTAAGATTTTGTAAAGATCGAATCGTCAAGCTCGTCGAGCGAAATTGATGAAATAGCAATTGTTGTTTTTGCGTTCTCCATGGTTTCGTCCTTGAAGATCATCTGGGTAGAGATGTATTTGTCGTTTATCTGTGCGTATTTCAGGTAGTATGAGCTTCTCATTAACCGTTTTGAGAGGCTGTATTCTTTGGTCATTAGCAGCAGCTCAGAGGCTCTGTCAATGTAAGCCGTAACATAGGGGTAGGGAACTTCATCGTTTACGGCTTCCCATTCGACAATCCACACGTCATAGTCTCCGAGTTTCCCCTCGGTGTAGCCGGAAACCTTGTAGTCTTCAGCGTATGATGAAGTGCCGAAGTCGTTCATTTTTGCGTCTGAGTCACCATAGTTTTCTTTGAGCGACATATGGGTGAACTTTCTGGTTTCAGGGTCGTACATCCAGACGTTGTCGCCGACCTTGAGCATGCCCTGACCTTTTTGCGAGACTGGTTCGAGGGTAATCATCATCATCTCGTCGTTGTTGTCGTTTCTGAACTGATTTGTAACTTCCTTGCTTACACCGTCTTCAGGATCTTCGGTAATTATGGTTAGCTGTGATGAAAAGTCGATATCTTCAAAATTGCTCCTCATATCGAGGCCTTCCATTATTTCCACGAAATCAGGTTCTGTACCGGCAGCAAAGACTGCTGTCCCGCCGATCGTAAATACAGTCAAAAGTGTTAAAAGTATTTTCTTAGTCATTTGTCTCTCCAATTATCCTTGCCGTGTAAGGCAAGTTATTATTTTGAATGTTTGCGAAGCAAAGCTGTTCGGCTTAGCTTCGCAAACTTCTGAATTAAAAATTGCATGGATGCAATTTTTAATTAGTTGTTCTAAGCGCTTGCGCGGGTGCTATCTTCGCGGCCTTTCCTGCCGGGTTTGATGCTGCTATCATGCTGAAAAGTACGACTACTATGAACAGACTAAAAACTGTAACGGGGTTAACTGTATAGCCAATGTGACCCGAGCGTAGCAGCATAGTCATATTTCCTGTCGACTCAAAAGGAATCAGACCAGTTATCAGCATTATTACTGCCGATGTAACCAGCCCTGCCGCAGCCCCCGTGAAGGCTGTTATTCCTGCTTCATAAAGGAAGATATTGCGTATCTGGTTTTTGTGTACTCCGAGAGCCCTCATGGTCCCTATTTCTTTAATTCTTTCAAGCATCATCATACGGTAAGTGTTGGTGATGCCGACCATCGTGATTAACAGCAGGATTGCGAACACGCCGTAGCTGATGTAATTCAGTGTCGATACCAGCTGTGATATACTGCCGGTGTAATCGTCGATTGTATTCAGCCTGAGCGTAACGGTCCCCGGAGGCAGTTCCGAGCGGACTATGCTTCCGCCGAACATTCCGCCTATCCCGCCGCCGCTCATCCCGGGCATCATTCGGGTATTAGTCTCGGTCTCTTCGGTGTCGATGCCGACAGACTCGGACATCGCGTCTATCATAGCTCCAGTAGCTCCGTCGTCGTTCATCAGGGCTTCAACCTGTTCAGCCGAATCCATGATTTCAACGGTTTTCTCAATCTCAGCTATAAGCATAGCTGATGCCGTAGCAGTATCATCCATATCAGTCAGCGTAATGTTAATGGTCTCGCTCGCGTCCGGCGGCATATTTACGAGTTCGTTCGTGTACTCAAGGTGGGTATAGGCTCGGGCGGAACCGAAGGCCCCCTCATCGGGCAGGATTGCAGCTATTGTAAACTCGCCCAGATTATTCTGTCCGGTCTGGGTTGTGAGCCGTATAAGAATCCCGTCTCCGGCTGCTGCGCGGATTTTATGCGCGACCTGTTCGGAAAGGATGATTCCGTGCTTGTCGTTAACAAATGCTTCAAGCGAGCCGCTCTGAATAACCAGTGAATCAAGCAGCAGCTGTTCTTCATCCACTTTGATGCCGGCTATTTCCTGATCAGTCTTTCTCGAACCGAGTGATATTGATCCGGTAAAATTGGTCCGGTGCGAAACCGAAATGTACTCGATTCCGGAATCATCAATTGCATCGATTATAACGCTGTCGTCAGTTACCCTGGCAACTTCAAGGCCGCCTGATGTAACCTCTGATGCGGTGATGTAAATGTGACCGGCCATCGACTGGGCAGTATTTTCTTTTACGTTTTCAGTCAGGCCGCTTGTGAAACCGCCAAGCAGAATTATTATCATAGTGCCGAAGGCGATTGCGCCGGCCAATAGGCCTGTTCGCCTTGCCTGACGGCTTGTGTTTCTGAATGCTATCTTAAAAATTTCCATTTAATTTCTCCTCAATGTCTCGAACGCGAAGCGTTTAAGACTCCATAGCAGTCACGGGGCTGATTCTCAGCGCTACCACTGTCGGGTACAGACTTGCTGCCACGCCTATTGCAACGACCCCTATGAGGTCAAGAAGCAGCGTCTGAATGGAAATCACCGGACGCAGTTCGCTTCCGCCGAGAAGCATGCGAACAAACATGTTGTCAATGTTTATGCATGATGCATTGAGCCCCAGCAGTATTGCCGTTGCCGCAACTATTCCTATAAGTCCGAACACGACGGTTATAATGAAGGTTTCAGCGGTTATCATCCTTCGGACAAAGCCTTTCTGAGCCCCGATTGCGCGCATTGTACCGATTTCGGGTATCCGCTCGGTAATTGATATAACGAG
The DNA here is from genome assembly GCA_028532855.1 of Candidatus Thalassospirochaeta sargassi. Taxonomy (GTDB): domain Bacteria; phylum Spirochaetota; class Spirochaetia; order UBA9216; family UBA9216; genus Thalassospirochaeta; species Thalassospirochaeta sargassi. The sequence continues at coordinate 18,316 of JAQQAL010000046.1, read as the reverse complement.
AGTGTTCATGATGATTATTATTGCAACGATTGCTATTACGGCAATAATTGCGTTGAACACGGTTTTGAGCGTATAGCTCATCTGAGCCTGTGTCCCTGCGCCTTCAAGCCAGTCGTTTACCTGTACATCCCATTGTGAGGCTGTAAAATCTTCACTAAACTGCTTCATTGCAGCTGTATTTGAGGTTGCGCCCGCGAGCTTGATCGTAATGAAGTTCCACTCGCCCGAGTCTTCAAGATAAAGTGCTTCAACATCACTGCGGTCGCTTATTTCGGCCAGGATGTCGGCGGCTGATCTCGCCTCGCCTTCTTCGGTGATGTCCGTAAAGAGTCCACCTCCGAACAGGTCGTCGTCTGAGAATCCGCCTATGAGCGATTCTTCCTCACTGCTGAGCTCTACAGTTTCTGCGGCAAGGTTCATGCCGAGCATTGAGCGCAGGCTGCTGAAGTCCGTGATGCAGGTCAGACCCAGCATCGGGTTTATCTCGGAATTATTGTACTTGAAGGTTCCGACGTATTCTATTTCTCTGATTTTCATTCCTGCACGATCGGTAGTTGCCATTATTTCGATAGTGTCGCCCTCGGCTGGTTTATGTCCGTAGGCTTCCTCAAACATTGCTGCAGCTGCCGGTGAAAGCATTATTCCCTCTTCGCCGGGTTCAAGCATTCTTCCATCGGTTATTTCCATATTATCCGGAAATGAAACGGTGTATTTCTCAATATCAACTCCGAATATCTGGGTCGGCATTATAATTTCATCGGTGAACATCATTGTAGCCATTCCGCTGATAAGTGGAGACCAGCTTTCGACGATATTGCTGCTGTCCAGATATTCTTTAATCTCAAAGTAGTCGGGCGTGATAGGTGTTTCGCTCTCGTCTCCGCTTCTCATCTGCTCCATCGCAAAGAAAAAAATTCCGTTTTCGGTTTCGCCCGAAAGAATTACATCTCCGGTAAAGTTCTCTATATAATTCTTCTCAATTCCTGCTGTTGCGGTATCAAGAATTGCATTGCCCAGGATTAACACAAGCATCCCTATTGCTACAATGGCTCCTATAATCAGGGTCTTGGTTTTATGCTCAATGAGGTTCCGGGTGGCTATCTTCCATACAACCGGAACCGATTTTTGATTCGTCATACAGCGGCTCCTGCAGCCTTCTTGTTGTTTTCTTCAATCATACCGTCACGCAGCCTGATGATGTGGTCTGCGACCCCAACAATTGAGGGGTCATGGGTTGAGAAAATGAAGGTTGTATCAAAGTCTTTGTTGATCTTCTTCATCAGTCTGATAATTGCATCGGAGGTAACCGAGTCAAGGTTGGCGGTCGGCTCATCTGCCAGAACAATCTCAGGCTTTGTAACAAGAGCACGGGCAATGGCCACACGCTGTCTCTGACCGCCTGAGAGCTCATTGGGTTTGTGAGTTCTCCATTCCTGCAAACCTGCTTCTTCGATGAGCGTATTAATCCATTCGGCGGATTCTTTCTTATCGTTCTTCTTATTTCCAAGCAAAAGCGGGAATTCGATGTTCTCATAAATGTTGAGAACAGGGATTAGGTTGAAGCTTTGAAAGATAAACCCGAGGGTTTCATGCCTGAGATTAGTAATCTGTTTGTCCGGCAGGCCGCTTGTTGACTGTCCGTTAATGTTTACATCACCCTCACTTGGTGTGTCGATGCATCCTATCATGTTAAGAATTGTCGATTTGCCTGAACCTGATGGACCTGCAATCGAGATAAAGTCGCCCTTCTCGATGTCAAAGCTGACTCCCTTTACTGCGTGTACCTCGGTCTTGCCGAGCGGGTATATTTTATGAACTGAATCAAGGCTTACTATTGGCATATCATTCCTCCGTTGCTGTTTTATGCAGATAAACTAATGAATATTAGGGGTGAATTGAATTAATTGCAGTTAAACTCAGTTAAACTTTCTGTTATATTTTAATTAATGAAGTTACGACTGTTTGATATCGTTGCCCTGATTATCTCTATCTCAATATTCTTTCTCTTTTTCATGTACGGAAGGGCTTTAAGTTCGGAAAACGGGTATCTGCTGATACAGGATGAAAGCGGCGAGTATCTTTATCCTATGGATGCGGACAGGACTATTACTGTTGAGGGGCCTGTAGGCGAATCAGTAATAGTTATCGAAGACGGGGCAGCTCATTTTGAGCATTCCGACTGCAAAGATAAGCTATGCGTGTTGATGGGCGATATCAGTGAGGGCGGTGAGTGGGCGGCATGTCTGCCTAACCGGGTTATGATTCTGGTCGAAGGGGGTGAGGACGAGATTGAAACGGATACACTCTCATATTGAAAGTATTTTTCAGAATGAAAACCTGAACAAAATCGCCCTTCTAGGTGCGTTCAGCATGTTTCTGGCAACAATTGAATACCTTTTTCCGCGTCCGATTCCCTTTATGAGGCTCGGACTTGCGAATCTTCCACTGCTTCTGGGGCTTGAGATCCTGTCGGGACCATCCTATATCCTTCTGGTAGTCCTCAAGGTTCTTGGTCAGGCCCTTGTAAACGGTACTCTTGCATCCTATGTATTTCTTTTTTCATTAGGCGGCTCTCTTGCAAGCGCCATGGTTATGTGGCTCAGCTACAGGCTGCGGCCCCGAATATCATTTATTGGCATATCACTGCTCGGCGCTCTTGCAAGTAACATTGTGCAGATTTACCTGTCGGTGGAGTTTATTTTCGGCAATGCGGCATGGCGTATACTGCCGCTGTTCCTGGGTATCGGGCTGATTTCAGGCCTGCTGATGGGGATCTTTGCGCAGTTTTTTTCATCCGTATCAGGGTGGTGGCAGATTTTTGCAGGTCGCGGCGCTGTTGCCGGAGGTGCAGGTACTCCGGGTGGTGACACGCAAGCCGCCGGAAGCCTGGAGCTGCCTAAAGTGTTCGGTAGATCTGAAGAAGCTGAGAAAAAAAAGAAGAAATTCCGTCGCAGGCGTATAGACCGGCTCGGCACTTTTCTCTCTCCATCATTCCGGTTCTGGACCGGCCTGTGTATGATTCCCGCATGGCTTTTTATTGATCAGCTGCTATACAAGTCGGTGATTCTTGTTCTATTTATGCTGTTTGCATATCTGTCCGGAAAGAAAGTCAGGATTCTATATTATGCCATTATGACTGCATCAATAACATTCTTTCATCTTCTGATGCCGGTCGGTCGTGTCTTAGTCGTTATAGGCCCGGTGAATATCACTGACGGCGCGATAGAGGCCGGGTTGATGAAGGCTGTGACGCTTTGCGGTCTGATCCTGCTCTCGCTGTTTTCGGTGTCTGGTAATCTCCGGCTTCCCGGGCGGTTCGGCGGTCTTCTTGCCCGCACCTTCTACTTTTTCGAAGAGATTCTCGACGGCAGGGGCGGGATAAAAGCATCAAAGCTTATTCCGAGCCTTGATAATGCACTTACGGAAGCCTTTCCTCCCTCGCGGATAAGTGAGCTTGTTGTAACAGAAGATGCAGTCGGTGAGTCAGGACGGGAGAAGGGGTATGAGTCAGGTCGGCTGCTTCCGGGTCTGACATACCTGCTGGTGCTGGGAACAATACTGTGGGGTGCTTTTTTTCTATCTCTGTGATAGTGATGAAAATGTGATAGAATAAAACTGATATGGCAAAGACATCAAAGAATAAAATTAAGAATCAGAAAGACCGGCTGGCTAAAGAGCTTGTCGCCCTGCTTCCTGAAATTGATGAGGAGGGGCTTGTTTTTCTTTTAAAGCAGGCGAATACCCTTATCCATAATATGCGTGCCGCACGGTTGAATGATGAAATAGCCGAGCTGAACAGAAAAAAAGGCGGCGAGGAGTCCAGTGCGCAGAATCTTTCCGATTCCAGAACTGCCGTCCCCGGTTATGATATTGAGATCAACAGATCGAACAGCGGTAAAAACTATCATTTCATTATTAACGGTCGCAAACATTTTTTTGATATTCCCGATACCCAGAAGATAATAACCCTCTGCTACCGGCCTGAAACCAAATCTGCCGCGCTTAAGTTTCTGTATGAATATTTCGTGAATGAGCGGGACGACATCCTGCAGGAGCACAATGTTGAATCTGCGAAGAGTCCGTTTTTTGAAGCGCTGTTTCGCGAGGTCAGGGCAAATTTTACACTGGAGAATTAAACCTCTATTATGAATGATTTACTTATAGGCATAGATATCGGCGGAACAAAATGCGCCGTTGTGCTCGGGGATAAAAAGCCAGAAGTGCTTGAGCGGATAGAGTTCCCAACGGCTGCAAGTCCTGACGAGACCCTGGAAGAGATATTTTTAAATGTTAGGAATTTTCTTGATGGCCCTGACGGTAAAAACGTTAAATGTATCGGCGTAAGCTGCGGCGGACCGTTGAACAGCAGGACTGGAACAATTCTGTCGCCTCCCAATCTTCCGGGCTGGGATAATATTGAAATTGTAAACCGCCTTAAGCAGCGCTTTGGTCTGCCGGCCGCCATACAGAACGACGCCAACGCCTGTGCCCTTGCCGAATGGAAATGGGGTGCCGGAAAGGGTTCGTCAAATATGATCTTTCTTACCTTTGGAACAGGGCTTGGAGCCGGGCTTATCCTTGACGGCAGACTGTATTCCGGGACAAACGACATGGCCGGAGAGGCTGGTCATCTCAGGCTGGAGAACGATGGACCCGTCGGTTACGGCAAGGCCGGTTCGTTCGAAGGCTTCTGCAGCGGCGGCGGAATAGCTCTGCAGGCGGAAGAGCTGTTCGGCAGAACAATGTCGGCGCGAGAGGTCTGTGAGGCCGCGGCCGCGGGTGATGCGGCGGCTCTCGGGATACTTGAAAACAGCGGCAGGCATCTGGGGATGGGGCTTTCTATTCTGATTGATCTGCTTAACCCTGAACTGATTGTTATCGGTTCTATATTCGCCCGCTGCGGTCAGTATCTTGAACCCGCGGCTCAGGCTGTTATCAGGGATGAAACCCTATCTGCAGCCCGGGATGTCTGCAGACTTGTTCCCGCCGCCCTGGGCGAGCAGATAGGAGATTTTGCCTGTCTCAGCGTGGCGCTGTCATGCGAAGAAGAAGTCTTCGATAATCAGGCATAGGCTGTGGTAGACGGGCAGGTGAAGCTCCTGGATCTTGAATGTCTCTTTCTCGTCTACCTTTATGCATATATCACATATTTCATTCAGGCGGCCCCCGTCTCTGCCGGTCATGGCAAGGGTTTTAAGGCCGCAGGCTTTAGCCGCAATTGCTGCGGCAGCTACATTCGTTGAATTACCTGAGGTGGAGATTCCCCAGAAGATATCACCCGGTTTCCCGTAACCCATAACCTGCTGGGCAAAGACCAGTGACGGTTCAACATCGTTCAGAAAAGCTGTGTTGAGCGCGGTATGGGAGCTTAGTGATATTGCAGGTATTCCCTGCTGCAGATGCTCCGCCATCTCCGTTCCCTGTTCGCCGCCGACCCTTGTCAGGGCCTCTTTTTGAGCCTGGTTCAGCGAGCGCGGGAGGACGAATCCCTTCATCAGCTCGCCGACAATATGATCGGCATCGGCCGAGCTTCCGCCGTTTCCGCAGATAAGGAACTTGCCGTCTTTTTCTGCTGATTCAATCAGCATTTCTGCGGCTGCGGCTATCGAATCCCTGCTGCTTTCAAGTTTGCTGTGACGGGTTATAAGATCGTTGATAAAGAAATCTGTATTATTCTGTTTATTCACTTTCAGTCCTCTTGTTTTTCAGTTTTCGGTAGAGATGAAGAAGGAAATCTCGGTTATCGATTGATGTATAGTCGATACGACACCCCATTCTGTTGAACGTTTTCATGAACCGGAGGTAATAGGCGGGGTTATCTATCGGGGGCTCTCCCCTGCTCCAGTCCCAGGTTTCTTCCTGCAGGTCGACTACGTGGATTGAGCAGTTTCTGATGTCTTTGTTTTTTCTCAGGGCTGTATTGCGTGCCATCGAGAGTGTTTTTTCAAAGATCATAGGCGACATAACAGCCGAGCCTATCGACAGGTAAACACCGTCTTCCAGATTTGATATGGAATCAGCGAACGCCAGGAAGTCTCTCTCGGCGCATCTGCCCACTGCTGCGCCCCGGTTTGCTCGGTGGGTATAGATTATGTCGTGGCCGAACATCGGATGGCTAGTGAACGGGGTGCCTTTTTTATACGCCCGCGCCTGTATGCTGAAGTCGGCAAATGGATGCTTTATTTCCATCCAGCCCGGTTTCAGCTTTTCGGCCTGAATCAGTTCGAGATAATCGGATGCTGCTGCCCGCTTCCAGAGAGGGATGTCTGTGGTCATCAGTTCACTTTCTGTGGGTATTTCAAGTCCGTTTGCTGTAATCATGCTGCCAATTGCTTCACCATAACCGAATCCGCGGTAGGCGCCGTTCATCAGGGCAAGGTTGATGTAAAAGCCTGTTTCTTCCCAGGTTCCGAATCGTCCTTTATTTACATTTTCTCTGACATCCTCGGAGCTGAGGCCCTGGAAGGCGAATTCCCAGTCGTGAATAACACCTGCGCCGTTTGTCGCCAGGTGAGTGACCCATTCTTCCTCGGCAAGAGCCGCGAGTACTTCGCCAAGACCGTTTTTTATCGTATGTGCTCCGAAGGTGAGTATTACGGATCGGCCTTTATTTTTTGCCCTGATTATTTCATCGGCAATGGTTTCCATTCTGCTGTTTACCGGTTCAGGCAGGGGTACTGCCATGCTGTTCGGAGCTATGCTGGTCTCTTCTATATCTACCTTGCTTTTGCGGGAGCTTAGCGGGTAGAATTCCATTTTGTATCTATCAAAATATTTCATTATTTCCTTTCCCACCCCATATATCGGGCAAGTGCAGGTATCCATGAAAAGTCGGGTATCAGTGCCTGAGCACCTCCAAGCACCAGTCTGGGGCGTTTTTCATAGTTTATACCATAACGCTGTTTTTCATCGCTGACTATGCCTATTCGTGTGAAGCCGCGTCTGGCCGCCTCCCGCATTTCAACCGGCCCATCTCCGAATACATAACAGTTATTTGGCTGAATGTCTTTCGGCAGTTTACCGACTATTGTCTCTATAACCTCGCGCTTCGGGTCAACTGCCGGATTGCCTACAGAACCGTAGATGCCCCCATTGAAATAATCCGCGTAGCCGAGTATCTGAGCCTCGTTTCGTACATCTTCCGAATCTGTACCGCTTGCAAGATATATCCTGACCCCGTTGTTTTTAAGCTCTTCGAGAAACTGCACCGCCCCCTTTATTGTCAGGTTTTCAATGTCTAGCAGCCCATTGGTGAAGCGTTCAACCCGGCCTGAAACCATTTCAAGGAGCTTATCGTTGTAAATTTTCTTATATTCCAGAGGGGTTAAAGCTTCTGTTTCAGCGACATATCCGAATGACAGAACCATCTCTCTTAGATGATGCATCTGAATAATTGTCTGAATTCCGGTGGTTTTTTCTATCATTTCAGCTGAAGCTTCATTTATCTCTTCCAGTTTCTTGGCGGAAACTGTACTAATTGCTTTGCCGAGGATTGCATTGACGCATACATCCTTCATGACCGGTTCCCAACCCTGTCTGAGGGTAGAGATGGTACCATCGTGATCAAAGATTGCAACCTTCGGGTAGGGGGTTTTATCAAGGCATATAAGCTCAATGTCGGTTGCCTCTATGTATTCAGCCGCTCTTATGTCGGCTGCCTTTTCAGGGTTATAACGGTAGTCGGGCGCTGCTGCTGCAGCCTTTATTTCATCAGCAGTCGGATGACCGGTCTGGAATATTCTGGTCACGGATACCGATGCCGAAAAGTTTCCAATCTGAACAGCGTTTTCGATATCACTCCCGGCTGCCAGAGCGAGCGCGAAGGCCGACAGGAAAGCGTCGCCTGCCCCGACCGTATCAGTCCGGCCGATAATATTAACTCCGTTAACAGAATACATTTTACCTTCGTTTCCTATCGCAATAGCGCCGTCTTCACCAAGGGTTATAACCAGAGGTTTCTTCCAGTAAGAATGCAGCCGCGACAGCAGTTCCGGATTGTCAGGTATTTCTGTCCCGTCTTTATTGAGTTCTAAGTAAAGTGCACGGGCTTCATGTATATTAAGTTTTCTAATAGTTCTGTCGTAGATATCATTCAGGTGCCTGCAATCGGTTATCCATAAGCAGTTGTTTTCGTGTTTTTTAATCAGGGCGCAGAGTTCAGTCTGGAAGTGCCTGCTGTGATAACCATGTTTGATCTGCTCGTTGATGATAACAGCATCGTAGTTCTGTATGTTTGATTCGAGTGACGCCAGGAGTCTGTCAGCGGTGGAGTTCTTCACGGAATTGAAATTGCCTATGTCGCACCGCGGTTCTTCAAGCCCGTCTTTGTATAATTTATGGTAAACATGGGTATTCCAGCTTTCCTTCTGTATCAGGACATTATCGCAGTTTACTCCTGCTTCGGTAAGAATCGACTTAAGTGTATGGCCGAAGGGGTCGGCTCCAATCACGCCGTAGGCATCTACAACTGCTGCTCTTAGGGTCGAAAGGTTCACCGCTACGTTGCCCGCCCCGCCTGCCTCGGCGGCAAAATCGGAAACTGACCGTGTTCTTAGACCGGTTTCTACTGAGATTTCAGTTTTTTCATCAGACAGAAAGTAGTACATGTCCAGGCAGAGGTCGCCTATCACAGCGACTTTTGCATTTTTGCAGGATTCGATTGTGCGGTTGAGTTCGTGCATGAGAGCTCCTTTGTTAATTCTATGAGAAAAGAACCATTCTGTCAAATATAGTTAAACTAATTAGCAAACTATTGCAAGCTTTTCATCTATATGATGGCAATCTTTGGCTTAAAACAGGTGATTATGCCGCTGTTTGCTACTTGATCTATTGATATTTAGATAATATAGTTAAATGAGTTAACATGAAGAAGCCGAAGAATGCTGTTTATATGAAACAGGATAATCGAAAACATATATTAAATATCATCCATGGAAAACAGATTTCCCGTGCGGACCTTGCCAGGCAGACAGGACTTACGAGGGCGGCAATATCCGGGATTGTTGATGATCTGATAAATCAGGGGATTGTGATTGAAACCGGGGTGAAAGATTCAGCAAACGGGCGTAAGCCGGTAAAGCTCGGACTGAATGTCGAATATCTTTACGCTCTCGGTGTAAACATCCGCTATGACCGCTGCATTGTCGGTCTTTCCGACATCAACGGTTCAATAATTGAAGAAGATGTGCTGGATTTTTCCGAAATAAAAAATTCCGATGAAGGAATCAGGCTGATTGCGGCTTCTCTGAGGCATATTATCGAAAACAATATTAATGCGCAGTTGATTCTGGGGTTGGGAATATCTTCACCCGGGCCGGTGGATATTTACAGCGGTGTAATTCTTAATCCTCCTAAACTGGAAATGTGGCGTGGCGTTCATATAGTTGAGAAGCTGAAACAGGAATTTGATTTTCCGATCTTTCTTGATAGAGATGCTGTAGGCGCTGCGCTTATGGAAAAGATATACGGCAAGGGTCGAAAATACCGGAATTTTATACAGATAGAGATAACAAACAACGGTATCGGCTGCGGTATTGTAATCAATAATAAGATATATCGCGGTGTAGACGGATTAGGGGGAGAATTCGGGCATATGTCGATTGATTTCAACGGCAAAAAATGCAGATGTGGAAATGTCGGTTGTATCGAAGGCCTGGCTTCTATAGAAGCTGTGATGAAAAATCTGGAAGAAACGGGGTTGAAGGCTGATAACTGGCCCGATGTAGTAATTAAATCCAAGGATGATGAGGTCTTTGTCGAGGTTATCCGACAGGAAGCAAGGTATCTGGGTTTAGGAATTGTAAATGTCATGAATCTGTTTGAACTCGAGGCTGTGATTCTAAGCGGGGAGGTTGTATTTGAACCTTATCTGCTTATCACCGAGCTTCGTCAGTTTATTAATCAGAGATCGATAACCAGAGATATGAAAACGATAGATGTTCTGGTTTCAGAGAAGGATTATAATCTGCATTCTGTACCGAGTGCCACTACTGTTCTGGAAAAGTTCTTTTCCGGCAAGTTGATGGAGTTTTAACGCGGAAGCGAATGAGGAGTTGATGTAACGATGAGTATATTATGTGCCGGACAGCTGGTGTTTGATATTCTGGCTAAACCGGTAAACAGTAGAAGTCTTGAGCTCGACACCACTGCTGTTGATACAATTTCTTTCAGTAATGGCGGCGATGCTCTGAATGTTGCGATGATCTGCAGCAAACTTGGGGAATCTGTCGGATTTTCCGGCAGGGTCGGGAACGACGATAAGGGAAAATTTCTCCTTGAGAAGATGTCTGCTGCAGGCATGCAGATCGACGGTGTAAAGATAGGGGAAGAAAGCGATACCTCGTCGGTTATTGTGTTGATTCATGATGATGGTGCCAGAAATTTCCTGTATCACGGAGGAGCAAATGATGAGTTTACTATTGCGGATGTTGATTTTTCTATATTAGAGGATTACAGCATTGTCTTTGTAGGCGGAACATTTATGCTTCCGAAGTTTGACGGGGAAGGAGCCGCTCTGCTGTTTAAGCAAGCACAGGGACTCGGAAAGGTTACGGCTATGGACGTAAGTTACGACACCACCGGGCAGTGGATGAAGATAATTGAGCCGAGCCTGCAGTATCTTGATTACTTCATCCCGAGTATCGGTGAGGGTGAGGAGATAACCGGTGTTGAGCGTCCTGAAGAAATGGCGGAGATTTTTATGCGCAAAGGCGTTAAAAACGTGGTTATAAAGATGGGGAAAGATGGTGTTTATATAAAAAATGATACGCTTGAGAAAGTGATACCCGCTTTCAGGGTTGAGGTTGTTGATACAACAGGAGCCGGCGATTCTTTCGTAGCCGGCTTTCTTACTGGCCTTGATAGGGGGATGAATATAGAAGAATCTGCGGAACTGGGACAGGCTGCCGCAGCGCATTGTGTACAGGCGATTGGCTCTACAACCGGGGTTGTAGATTTTAATAAAACTATTTTGTCTATGAAGACAATGGAGAAGAGAAATGAATAACGGTGATTTTTTAAGGGATATGCTCGCAAAGGCGGATAGGGAAGGATATGCAGTTCCTTCATTCAACTACTCATGTGCCTGGGACTTTCTGGCAATTATTGAAGCGGCTGAAGAAGAGAAGGCTCCGGTTATGGTAGCTTCACACGCTCTGGTTTTTAATATGATCACTCCGGAGATAAATGCTGCAATGGGAGCGGCAGCTATGGCTAAAGCCAATATCCCGCTGATCCATCATCTTGATCACTCGGACGAGGTTGCTATCTGTAATAAGGCTATCGATCTCGGCTATCCGTCGGTAATGATCGATGCATCGGCACTTTCTCTGGAAGACAACATCAGTGCTGTTAAGGAAGTGGTTGAGCATGCAAAATCGAATAAGGTATGCGTTGAAGCTGAAATTGGGAAGATAAAGGGCCGCGGGTATGAAGGCGGATACGGCGGAGATGATTTTCTTGCTCAGGTTGATGATGCTGTCAGACTGGTTGAAGATACCGGTGTAGATACTCTTGCTGTTGGGATTGGTACGGCTCACGGTTTTTATGAGGGCAAGCCGGAAATACATTTTGACAGACTGGAAGAGATTAACGCAGCAGTTGATGTACCTCTTGTTCTGCACGGCGGTTCTGGAATACCCGAGGCCGACATCAGGCAGGCTATCAAGGGCGGAATAAATAAGATTAATGTTGGTACTATCATTCACTGTACCCTCATGAACAGTTTCAGGAAGGACCTGATAGAACTTGGCGATAATCAGTTTACTCTTGATATTGCACGACCTGCAATGGATGAGGTAAAGAAGGTCGTTAAGGGCTGGATAAGAAAGTGTATGGCTGACGGCAAGGCATGAACTGGATACCCAGGTATCCAACAGCTGGGTACTCAGGTATCCAATTGTCTTGACTGAAAATTGTTAAAACCCGTAAAACCGATGTGTTTTACGGGTTTTTTTTTATAAATCAGCTGAATTTGCGTAAAAACTGGGCATCTTTCAGTTTGGCACGAAGATTGCATTATAGAAGACAATATCACATTTTCAAAAAGGAGAGATAAATGAGAAAAGGTTTAATCCTTGTGATGGTTCTGCTGATGGCATTCAGCATGAGCGCGCAGCTGTTTGCAGGTGGACAGCAGGAAGCAGCAGATGATGAAATCACAATGCTGTTCATGCCCGGTGTAGCAGATCCGTTCTACTACGTAATGGAGAAAGGTATTGTAGCTAAGGGTGAAGAGCTCGGAGTAAACATTATTGTCGCTGAGTTCCCGAAAGCATGGGGTCCTGAAGTACAGGTTCCAATTCTTGAAGCAACTGTTGCTCAGGGCGGAATTGACATGATTCTTATCGCACCCACTGCTATTGATGCTCTTATCAGCCCGCTTAAAAAGCTGTATGACCAGGGTATAGAGATTATTACTGTTGATACATACCTCGGCGACGGAGATTACTCAAAAGACAGCGACTATTCATTCCCGCTCAGCTATATCGGATCCGACAATGAAAAGGGCGGACGCGAAATGGCTGCACATCTTTGTGAAATGATCGGCGGAGAAGGTAAGGTTTACATCAACTCTACTAACCCTGATGTTTCTTCCGTAATGGGCCGGGTAAAAGGTTTCAAGGAAGGAATTGAAGCTTTCCCGGAAGTTGAACTTGTAGGTGTTGATTACAACATGGATGTTCAGCAGAAAGCAACTGATCAGACCCTTGCTGCTCTTCAGAAAGATCCCGATATCGCAGGTATTTTCGGTACTAACCTGTACTCTTCACAGGGTGCATATCAGGCTGTAGTAAACGCAGGTCTTGTTGGTGCGGTTAAAATTGCAACATGGGATGCTTCTGTTGATATTATCAATGCACTTAAGAAAGGTCAGATTGACCTGGTTCTTGCACAGAAACCGTTTGAAATCGGTTCTCTTGCAGTTGAATGGGGATACAAGTTCTTCACTGAAGGCACAGAGATTCCCGCAAAGGTTATTCCCGGTTTCGAATTCTTTGATTCTGAAAATGTAAACGATCCTGATATGGAACAGTTTATCTACAAATAGAAGATACTAATCTTTTCAAGATGGGGGGAGCTGTTCACGGCTCCCCTTTTTAAAACATACCACCATGTATTTCAGCTGGCAGCTGAAAAATGTTGTTAATTAAGGGGAGATTTATTTTGAAAGGTAACTTAAATCTTATAATTGAAGAATCCAGAACGCTGAAGGCTATTGCCAGAAACTGGGCTTTTTGTTTTCTTATTTTTTTTATAGTCATTTTTAGCTTTACTGGAAAGGGTTTTCTGAGCATTGTAAATTTCCAGAACATTATACATCTTTCTGTTATCGCTATATTCATGGCTGCGGCAGAAACGTTTGTAATAATAACCGGTGGAATTGACTTATCGGTTGGCTTTGTTATGGGACTTTCGTCCGTTACTGCGGGCAAGATTATTCAGATACTATTCGCTGCGGGAAACCTCAGCGTCGGAGCCATATTGCTGACAGGTTCTGTAATAGCCCTGGTTGTATCATTAATTCCGGGACTTATAAGCGGAATTATGATTGCCAGGTTCAAGGTTCCTCCGTTTATCGCGACTCTCGGTATGTGGGGGATTACAAACGGTATAGCACTTAAAATCTGTAAGGGATTTCCGGTGGCATCTCTTCCGGATGAATTAACCAAGATAGGAAACGGTTATACAATCTATTATAAAGAAGGTTCGGGTATCTCCTGGTTCAGTCTGCCTGCCGGTATTGCTAATGATCAGATCCGGGAATATTTAAGGTTAATTCCGATTTCCTTTATCTTACTGTTCATTGTGATCTTTATTTTAAGGCACATACTGAACAATACAACCTTCGGTCAGCACACTTATGCAATAGGCGGCAATGAAGATGCTGCTATCAGATCAGGTATCAATGTCCAGAAGCATCTGATAAAAATCTACATGTTGTCCTCTTTTATCGCCGGTATGGCGGGTGTGTTCAATGTTTTCCAAACAGGAATAGGGAACTTTACGACCTTCGGTGCTATGTATGAATTATTTGCCGTTGCAGCAGTTGTAATAGGCGGAGCCAGTCTTCTAGGCGGAAAAGGGCGTCTTCTGGCTTCCGTTGTCGGAGTTCTACTGATAGCGGTTCTGGAAAACGGCCTGCTGATATCCGGTGTTGAACCGTTCTATCGTTACATTGCTGTTGGATTGCTGTTGATACTGGCAATTGTCATTGATCAGTTATTTCCTGATCTTTTTTAAATAGTCGGAGGAGATTAAATAATGCAAAGTCTTATGACGCAAAAAAATAAAGACCTGCTGTTGAGAATTGGAAAACAGTGGGCTGTGATTTTCTTTGTAGCTGAACTGATTTTCTTCGGCTTGACAGCAAAGGGATTTTTCACTGTCAACACTTTTCAGATAGTTCTGTTTTTCGGAACGGCAATTATGCTGATGGCTGTAGGTGAGTTGTTTGTCATTATTACCGGCGGAATTGATTTATCGGTCGGCTATGTGATGGGGCTCTCATCAATTGTTTCAACAAAGCTTATTGTAGCTTTTGCAGGTTCCGGATTGCCGGAGCTTGGCGCTATACTCTTAGGTATCCTCATTACGCTTGTTCTGGGTTTGATTCCGGGCATGATTAATGGTCTGCTTATTTCCCGCCTGAATGTTCCTCCGTTCATCGCTACATTTTCGATGCTGGGTATCAGTCACGGCGTGTCGGAGCTTCTCATAACCGAAGGGGCTGCAAAAAACCTGCCGCATATGGCAAACGTAATAGGAAATGGTCATTTCCTGTACTTTGCACAGGAGAGCGGATTTTCTTTTTTCGTTCGCCCGGAGGTAGCCCGTGGCGTAAAGGTTTTTGAACTGCTTCCTAATGTCGTAGTCATGACTTTTATACTGGTTGCAATATTTGCCTTTGTTCTGAAAAGAACAGTTTTCGGTGTTCACACGTACGCGATAGGTGGAAATGAAGATTCTGCAGTAAGATCGGGAATAAACGTTAAAAATCATATCATGAAAATTTATATGCTTTCCTCCTTCCTCGCAGCATCAGCCGGGGTTATCTACATGTTGAAATATGTCACAGGCAAGGCTGATGCCGGTGCATCGCTTCTTCTTGATTCAATCGCGGCGGTTGTAATCGGCGGTGCCAGTCTCAGTGGAGGTTCGGGCACTGTGTGGAAGGCTATCCTCGGCGCGGTGATAATTGCCGTACTTGAAACCGGATTAAGAATATTGGGAATACCAACCTTTGATAAATACATAATGGTCGGAGTTATTCTGATTTTTGCAGTACTGATTGACCAGGTTTTTCCCGAAACAACTTACAAGGATAAGGAGTAGATAAATGAGTTACTTAATTGAAACGAGAAATATAACCAAAAGATTCGGCGGTCTTGTTGCTGTGAACAATGTAAGCTTCGGGGTAAATCCGGGAGAGGTAGTTGCCCTGCTTGGTGATAATGGAGCGGGAAAGTCCACTTTGATTAAAATGATTTCGGGAGTATATCCGAATGACGGCGGAGACATCCTTTATAACGGTGAGGTTGTTAAAATCCATACACCGATGGATGCTCTTGCAAACGGAATTGAGACTATTTATCAGGACCTCGCCCTTGCGGAAAATCTTAATGTCTATTCCAACATTTTTCTAGGCCGTGAGAAAACGAAGAAAAGGCTGGGGCTTTTCCCTGTTCTTGATCACGGTTATATGTATGATGAGTCGGTTGGAATCCTTAAAAAACTTGATATCAAGATTCCTTCACTCAGAAACAATGTCAGGACTCTATCGGGTGGGCAGAGACAGGCAGTTGCAATATCACGTTCTATCTATTGGAATGCTAAGGTCCTTATTATGGATGAACCGACGGCCGCCCTCGGTGTAGCTCAGCAGAAACAGGTCCTTGACCTTGTGAACTCGCTGAAGGGTCATGGTATTGCAATTATTCTTATCAGCCATCAGATGCATGATGTTTTTGAGGTGGCAGATAGAATTTGTGTAATGCGCAGGGGTGAGCTTGTAGGGAATCTCGTTAAGAAGGAGACTACAACTGAAGAGATTGTAAGTTTAATAGTTGGTTCGGAGACGGTCCAGTAGTATACTGTCGTAATGAAACTATCAATAAGAGCCCTGCTCTTTTTTATCGGAGTTGTTGTTTTTCAGTCGGCTCTGACGTTTATTCTTGTCACCGGGATAATTACCCGCAATAATGAGTTGGATGTCAGAATGGTGCTGGGGCAGGAATCCGGAGCTGTGTATGATGAATATAATTCCTGGCTCCGGACTCTCTGGAAAACAACGATCCGAATTGATAAAGACAGTCATTACAGAAGGCTGCTGGAGGATCCCCGGATATTTTTTACAGAAGAGGGTTTTGACGCCTGGTTTGATGAGATTCAACTGCTTTCTGATGTTGATTCCATCATCCTGAAATACCGGGCGGGCAATGATTTTGAATTTATTGTTTCCGGCACAATGTTCTTCTCACATAGAGAAATGGAAGAGTTGAACTCCTATAAGGATCATCCATACCTTGAATTGCGTGAAATCGGCGGGGATGTGTATCTGATTGGAAATCTTCGCCGTAATGATCATCTGGAGGTGTTTGTTTTTAAAAAAATTGATGAGCACATACTTGCCGGCTCCTTCCTTCCGGCACGTTCTTTGGTGCTGTTTGTGTCGGAATGCAGCCTTAATTCAAAGAGCATGCTTAGTCTCAGCCTGTATGATGAGTTGCAGAAAACGGGGTTGCCGGATATTCCGTACAGTGAGGTTTATGACGTTAAACTTGATGGACAGAGTTATAATGTGTCGTTTCAAAGTCTCGGCCATCTAAGGATGAAAGACGGAGTTGATAATTTTTATCTGATTCTTCTTATTTCTAATGAACCATTCCTGTCTATTCTCGGCAGTATATACAATACCCTGGTTTCTGTTTCTTTTGTCGTAAGTTTTCTGGCAATACTTCTGAGTTTGTATTTTTCAAAAAACATTACTAATCCAATCAGCAGGCTTATGCATGCAATGGTGGGTATCCGGGAGGGTAATCTTAAGGTCAAAGTTGATTATGAATCCGATAACGAGGTCGGTAAACTGTTTCAGGGGTTCAATGATATGGCGAGACAGCTTGATCAAAACAAAACCTCAATGGAGCGATACATTAATGAGATTACCTTCCTTAAAGATTATAACGAAAAAATCATCTATTCTCTCCGGGCCGGAATTCTTGTTGTTGACAGCGACCTTTCTATTGAGAAGGTAAATAATTTTTTTCTTGATCTATGCCAGTGTGATGAAAGCAGGATTATAAATCAAAAAATAGATAATCTTAATATTGAGATGATAGATAATGCTGTCATAAGAAAAACCGGGGATGTTATCTCAGGGGTAATAGATTCCTGGTCCAAGATAAAGCGAAGCGATGATTTTGTATATGAGATAAAGCTTTATCTGCTTTTTACCAACGCACGAAAGGGTGAACGAAAGTGCGTGCTGGAGATTGATGATGTTAGCCGTAAATATGAGCTTGAAGAGAAGATCTTTCAGGCTGAGAAGTTGTCTGCACTGAGCGTCCTCTCTGCCGGAGTATCTCACGAGATAAATAATCCTCTCAGCTCCATTCTGACCAATGTTCAAATCTTGCTGGATGAGGATAATGATAAAGAAACCCGGACTGCACTTTCCTGGATTGAACAGGAAACCCGGCGGATTGCAAAGATAGTCACTGATTTGCTCAATTTCTCAGCTGATCAACAGGGTGAAAGTGGTGGGTGTGAGGTTGATGCTGTAATTGAAGATGTTCTTAAGCTGATTAACTACGGCCTGGCAAAGGAGCACCGGATTAGCTTATCCTCGGTTTTTCAGGAAGCGCTGCCCCGTGTTGTAGTCAGCAGGAATGAACTTAAGCAGGTGATAATAAACCTTGTACAGAATTCAATATATGCAATAGAAGATTACGGGGAAATTAAGGTCAGAGCAAAATGCAAAAACAATATGGTGCATGTTCAGGTTATCGACAACGGTATCGGGATGAATGAAGAAACCATGCAGCATGTTTTTGATCCTTTTTTTACCACAAGAACAAACGGTAAGGGCACGGGACTCGGTTTGTCCATTGTATATGGTATTATTAATAAATATTCAGGATCTATTGATGTGAAGAGTGTTGTCGGAACAGGCACCACTGTTTCATTGATGCTGCCGATCCTATGTGAAGGCGGGAATCCCCGTCGGGGAATGTAAAGATGGAAACCTCCTCGGTAGAAAAACAAAATATCCTTGTAGTTGATGATGAAGAGGGTATCAGATACAGCCTCGGCAAACTCT
>JAQQAL010000045.1 GCA_028532855.1 Candidatus Thalassospirochaeta sargassi | reverse complement strand
CCTGGTTCCAGGGTGACTGCGCGAAATGCTTGTACCTCTGTTTCTGTAAGACCAATTTTATTCGTTTCAGGGAATTTTATACGGATTTTATTTTTACCGAAAGGGTAATGCCTCTTTTCAACTAGTCCTTCTTTTATGGCTAGGCTAAATACCCCATACACATTATATTTATCATATATAAGTTAATGGAGGAAAGTTCTAATGAAATTGTACAGCCGCGGTCAGGTGATGATTATTAGCATTTCAGCCGTATTGCTTGCTTTCTTTTTAATAATAGGTTTCGGTCTTTTAAAATTTCCAGGTAAAGATAAACCGGAGATTATTGATCTTGTGGAAGAACCGGAGTTTGAGATACAGCAATCGAGTATAGCTGAAACAAACCTCCTGCAGGTATCGGATTATAGCTCATATTCGGAAGAAGAGCTCAATACTATAAGTATTTATGAGAGGTTGAATGAGGCCGTAGTAAATATTTCTACTGAAACAATGGGAATTAACTTTTTCCTGGAACCGGTACCCATGGAAGGCGGTACGGGCTCGGGATCAATTATAGATACCCGCGGATTTGTCCTTACCAATTATCATGTAGTTGAAGATGCATACAAGGTTTTTATAACCCTCTATGACGGTACAACGATGGAGGGTGAGGTAATAGGCCGGGACCAGGAAAACGATCTTGCAATTATTAAGTTCGATCCGGACGGAAAAGAGCTTACAACAATAAATTTCGGCTCATCATCAAATCTCCGTGTAGGTCAGAAGGTTCTCGCTATCGGAAACCCCTATGGTTATGACAGAACCCTGACGGTAGGAATTGTCTCCGGCCTTGGGCGCCCCGTAAAAACAAGCAGCGGCCTGGTAATTCAGGGGATGATACAGACTGACGCTTCCATTAACCCCGGCAATTCGGGGGGGCCATTGCTTGATTCACAGGGGCGCATGATAGGTATAAACACAATGATATATTCGCCAACCGGTGGTTCTGTCGGTATAGGATTCTCAGTGCCGGTTGATACAGCAAGCCGTGTTGTTCCGGATCTTATAAGATACGGCGAGGTAAAACGGGGCTGGATTAATATAAAACCGATACAGCTTGACCGGAACATTGTGCGCTATGCTGAGCTGCCCGTGAGTGAGGGGCTGCTAGTTTCGGAGATCGCGCGCAACGGTAATGCTGATGAGGCAGGAATCCGGGGCGGAGATACAAGCAGGCCAGTAAGGTATGGCCGGGACACAATCTACCTTGGCGGTGATATCATAGTTGAAATTGACGGTTTTGAAACGGAAACAATCGCAGATATGTTCACAGCACTTGAAGATAACAAACCCGGCGAGGTAATTGATGTGGTTGTTATCCGCAAGAAGCAGAAAAAAACTTTAAAGGTAGAACTGTCCGAGCGTGCCGAGGGCCTCAGCTGGGATTAATTGCCGGACAGGAACAAGTTATGCAGGTATTTAAAGTAAAATCGGATTTTGAACCAGCCGGCGATCAGGGGCAGGCAATTAAGAAACTTGCCGAAGGACTTATAGCCGGCAGGAAGAGACAAACCCTGAAGGGGGTTACCGGCTCCGGTAAAACCTATACTATGGCCAAGATAATAGAGCGAGTGCAGAAGCCGACCCTCGTTTTAAGCCATAATAAAACCCTTGCAGCCCAGCTGTATAAGGAGTTTCTTGATTTTTTCCCGGACAATGCAGTTGAATACTTTGTATCATATTATGATTATTACCAGCCCGAAGCATATGTGCCGTCCAAGGATCTCTACATTGAAAAAGATTCAAACATCAATGAAGAAATTGATCGTATGCGTCTTGCTGCATCATCATCCCTCATGGAGAGAGAAGACGTTATCGTAATAGCTACTGTTTCATGCATCTACGGACTGGGCAATCCAAAATCTTTCAAAGATATGCGGGTACGGTTTTCAGTAGGTAATCAGACCAGTATTGATGATATAGCGCGCCAGCTTGTTGCCCTGCAGTATCAGCGTAATAATGATGTCCTGAAAAGGGGCAGTTTCAGAATCCGGGGAGATGTAATTGAGATTTTTCCGGCATATATGAAAACGACCTACCGGATTGAGTTTGACTGGGATGAAATTTCCAGGATAACAAGACTTCACGCTGTGACAGGAGAGGTCCTGGAGGAAATCCCGCAATGTTCTGTTTATCCGGCCAAGCACTTCGTTATGCCGGAGGATCAAATGAAGACAGCGGTGGGGGCCATCAAGGAAGAGCTTAAAGAACGACTTGAAGAATTGAATGCACAGAATAAACTTGTTGAAGCACAGCGCCTGAAGAGCAGGACTGAGTACGATATAGAAATGATGGAAGAGCTCGGCTACTGCTCAGGAATAGAAAACTATTCACGACCGCTTAGCGACCGCAAGGCTGGTGAGCGCCCGGGAGTACTTCTTGATTATTTTCCGGACGATTTTCTAACCTTCATAGATGAGTCTCATGTAACACTGCCGCAGCTTGGCGGCATGTATGAAGGCGACCGTTCAAGAAAACAGAATCTTGTAGATTTCGGATTCAGACTTCCGTCCGCCCTCGATAACCGGCCGCTTGTAATAACCGAGTTTGAGGAAATTGCTAAAACGGTTGTTTATGTATCAGCTACACCGGGTAAAAAAGAGCTTGAAACATCAGAGACGATAGCAGAACAGCTGATAAGACCCACCGGGCTGCTTGATCCTGAGATTGAGGTGCGTCCGACTCATGGTCAGGTTGAGGATCTATACGCTGAGATAAAAAAACGTGTAGAGAAAAATGAGCGTGTACTTGTTACTACCCTGACCAAGAAGATGTCGGAGGACCTGACTGACTATCTGGCTAATCTAGGGATAAAGGTAAGATACCTTCATTCGGAGATAGAGACTATAGAACGTGTTGAGATATTAAAAGAACTTCGAATAGGAACAATTGACGTTATAATTGGTATAAACCTCCTCAGGGAGGGGCTAGATCTGCCTGAGGTATCGCTTATTGCCATTCTTGATGCCGATAAGATAGGTTTTTTGCGTTCAGCAACTTCACTTATGCAGACAATCGGCCGGGCGGCCAGAAATTCCGAAGGTTTCGTAATAATGTATGCCGACAGAGAGTCTGATGCGATGAAGGCGGCCATTGATGAGACAAGGAGACGACGTGTTATACAGCAAAAATACAATAAGGAACACGGAATAACACCCCAGACGATAAAGAAGGCTGTTGCGGATCTCCTTGTACGTAAGAAAGAAGAAAAGATTAACAGTGAGAAGCTCAGCATTGATATTATTAAGGATAATTATAATGCTGTTATTCCACATGAACGGAAAGCGTTGATTAAAGCCCTTGAAAAAGAGATGTTTGAGCTTGCGAAAGACCTTGAATTTGAAAAGGCTGCCTTTGTCCGTGACGAGATAAATAAACTCAAGGGAATGTAGTGATATGCTGTTAGTAGTGAACATCGGAAATTCCAGTCCACGATTCGGATTTTTCGACGGATATAAATATGCTGTGAAATGGCTTATACAATCCAGACCCTTTAGGTCTGCGGATGAGAATGCTGTCTCAATTCATGCAAAGCTTCAATAATACGAAATTGATTTAAGCTGTATTAACAGCGTAACAGCTGCATCAGTAGTCCCCGCATTGATTGATATAATCCGGAGAGCAGTATCGGACCTTTTTGGTTTTGAACCTGTGTTTATAGACTACAGGATGAAAACAGGGCTTTATTTCCCATTTGAAAAGCCGGAAGAGCTTGGCCCCGATTTACTTGCCAATGCCGCAGCAGCACATAATTATATGAAGGTGATGTAATTGTAATAGACTTTGGGAAGGCATTGAGTTTTACGGTAGTAAGAGCAGGTGTTTTATTATCGGGGATAGTGATTGCTCCGGGTGTTATTTTTGCTATCGGGTCGCTTGATGCTGACACAGCACAGCTTCTGTGATTGAACTTAGGGCCCTGTAGAAGGTTATTGGGGTGAAACTATCGGATGTATACAATCCGGGCTTATTCATGGTTATACCGGTCATTTTGAGAATATCGTGAGAACGATTGATGAAGAACAAGGAACGCAGTCCCTGGTCATCGCAACAGATTCTCTGAACTGATTAAAAAAATACGAGGGCGGTTTTAGCGCTTACGGCGCCAAGGGCGGCGCCTGCGAAAATATCGCCCGGATAGTGCACCCCGTTATATATTCTTGAAAATCCCACTATCGCAGCATAAGAGTACATAAGAGGACCAGACCCCGGGAATGAGCTTGAGCAGATTACTGCAAAAACAGTTGCGGCAGCGGTATGTCCCGATGGAAAGCTGAACTCGTCCGGTGGGATAACAAGTGAGGTGATGCCCTCAATTTTTTTAAAGGGTCTTACGCGTTTCACATTATTTTTGATAAGGAAATAAGTTCCAGTTTCAAGTAGATATGCAGCAGTAAAGGCAGGAAGAACAAGAAGGGCGGCTGATGTTCTGGCAAGCAGATAAACTGCCATAAGGGCGAAGTAAACCCATCCGTCGGCAACTCTGGTTATCAAATAGAACATTTTATCGAGTACTTTTTTCCCTGAAAGCCTGTAGATACTTAAGAAGAGTCGTGAATCAAAGTTAATGCAACTGTTAAAAAATCTTTTCACCTGTTATTTATATTAGATCTAAATGAGAACATGGTAAAGCAGATATTAAAAAAGAGTTAATCCGATTCAAAAAGCACCGGATCAACCGGAAAGGCGGCAACATTGGCCATGTACTGATTTTCTTCACTTATCCATTGTGATTCATTCCAGAAGCTATCGATTGATAATGATGTATATTTCCATGCTTCTGTGAGGCTAATGTAGCCGTCAAAGTTGTAGTCCGCTTCTGATGCTGTCTGAAGCAGAAAGTAGGTAAATACCCCATGACCAAGCTGGCTTGTTTCATATGAGTCCTCATCTTCACCGGAGGCTGTTAGAATAGCAAACTCGGACTGATTCAAATCTTCATCGGTTACTGTATAACCGGCATAAAGCTTCATTGCTTCAATGGGAGCAAAGGTCGCCTCGGCTTCGCCTAGCACATAGTCCGAGGCTATATTACGAAAGGTATATCCGTCGCCTATAAATCCACCGGAGTTGCAGGCGTCAATTATTACGGTTTTATTAATTGTAGGCAGAACGGATAGAATCTCCGCCAGCGAGTCGTCAGATACAGTTACGTTCAGAACATCTTCGGCCGATGCGGTACCTGAATCAAAATTAAAAACTGTTGTAAGCGCTCCGCTTAAAATAAGCAGCTCATCATAGTCATCATCGCTTTCTTCTCCGCCGAGATCAAGATAGCTTCCATGGCCGGAAAAATAAAATAGAAACCTGTCATCATCGGCCATCATTGTTTCTATACTGTCAATGTCTGTTTGAAGCTGCGCAAGACTCGCATCTGAGTCTGTTCGGAGTGTAACGTTCCAGCCCTTGGTGTCCAGCAGTTCAGCCAGGGCTTCAGCGTCATCGACGCAGTAGGTGAGACTGTTGTTAAAGGGATAGACTTCTACGCCATAAATAACCGCCCATCCCTGGGGTATATCAGGTTCGCTGCAGGAATTAAAGAACAAAAACGCTGCAGCAGAGAGTGTAAGTGCAAATATCAGTTTTCTCATCGGTACACTGCCTTGAATCTTATCCCTGTTGAAAAGAAAGCTGAAGCCTCATTATGAAAGTAGTATTTAAAAGGGATTTCAAGAAAAATCTTAATATAATCATCGTTATCCCACAGCTCTAGAGCGGGGAAAACCTCAGCAGCCGGCAGGAAGAAATATGATTCAGTAAAGTTGTATCTATACCATCCGGCGTAGAGGCCACCGCCGAGCCTGGGGGAAAATTTTACAAGAGGGAGCCCTACAGAAAACTCGGCTCCGAGATCTATCCCGTTAAAACCCGGGTAGCTCCATCCGCCGTCAAGATT
The DNA here is from genome assembly GCA_028532855.1 of Candidatus Thalassospirochaeta sargassi. Taxonomy (GTDB): domain Bacteria; phylum Spirochaetota; class Spirochaetia; order UBA9216; family UBA9216; genus Thalassospirochaeta; species Thalassospirochaeta sargassi. The sequence continues at coordinate 24,951 of JAQQAL010000045.1, read as the reverse complement.
TGATGTGAGAGCGTAGATATAACCAAGAGATATGCCGGCGTTGAAAAAATCAGTTAAATCAGCTGTATAAAAAACAGCAGCGGATAATGCTGTCTGTGTCTTTATATCTCTGGACTCAAATTCTGTAAAATGAGCCTCTGGGGTAAGGGAAAAACCAGCACCGAAATTTATGTCATCAGCGAAGGCGTAAGTACCGATTAAAATAATATATGCTAGTGAAATAAATTTAAATTTCATATATTATAAATTTATACTTGAATGCCGGGAAATCAAGAAAAATGAGAAAAATATCTGCTTTTATATATATTATTATCTTAACATCAGCTTCAGTTATATTTACAGCCTGTGAACAGAAGGAAGAGACAATAGGGGATATAGAACTCCCTCCCGCCCTTCTTTTTTCTGAAGCCCAGGAGTGGGCTGTTATTGAGTCTTCATATCTGCGCCTGCGTGAAAGGGCGGAAGCTGGTTCAAGGCTGGTTACAACCCTGTGGCGGGGATATGTTCTTGAAATAATATCCAGATCACCGAATAAAGTTTTTATGGATGATGAAGAAGATTACTGGTATCAGGTTAACTACGATGGCCTGCAGGGCTGGGTTTTCGGATCCTATCTGTCAATTCACGAAAGCAGGGAAGCCGCAGAGACAGCGGCAAGGGTTATTCGAAACGATTAAGACGAATTAAGACTTCATTCAGGTTTATCAGTACAAATTTATGTAATTCTAACAGCAGGTTTTTATTTCTGAGCGTGATATCTGCAGAAATAGTTTTGTCCCCGGCTCAAATTTAATACTACTGTAAAATACCACACTCTCACCGTTGGTAGTTGCAGCCTCACAGATATATTGACCACCTGAATATTCGGCGGATGTTGCTATAGCTTCTATATGCAGACCTGCTGTATCGGCTACAGTGCTGTCCGCTGAAACCACTGTGCAAGATTCAGGCCTGAACATCACTGCTTCAGGATGGGTCAGTCTGTTCATTATACCTATAAAATCAGCCGTAAAAAAATCAGCTGGTTCGTTGTACAGCTCCTCAGGACTGCCTGTCTGGGTTATTCTGCCGCCGTTCATAACCGCAATTCTGTCTGAAATAGACATAGCCTCTTCCTGATCATGGGTAACATACACGGCGGTGAATCCTATGCGCTGCTGAATTTTCTTAATTTCCCGCCGCAGTGACTTCCGGAGTTTTACATCAAGGGCGCTAAGCGGCTCATCAAACAGAAGAAGTTCTGGTTCCGGAGCGATAGCGCGTGCAAGCGCCACACGTTGTTTTTCACCGCCGGAGAGCTCGTCAATGGAGCGTTTAGCATATCCGCTGAGACTGACAAGCTCAAGGAGTTCTGTAACTTTTGCATTTATCCCGGCTCGACTCATTTTTTTTGAGGCGGGGTTAACGGAATTAAGGGTCTTTAAACCGTATGATATATTATGATAGACGTCGAGATGGGGAAACAGAGCATAATCCTGAAAAACCATTCCGATATTCCTTGAAGCCGTAGGAAGATTGGTTATATCGCGGCCGGAGAGCAGAATTCGACCCTTTTCAGGATTCTGGAAACCGGCAAGAAGCCTCAGCAGGGTCGTTTTACCCGAACCCGATGGTCCCAGTATGGACAGGAACTCACCTGAGGCTATTTCAAGCTCAACCGACAGGTTGAAATTATCATAATTAAATATTATATCCTCGATGATTACACTCAAAATATTTCATCTCCTCCGTAGTGGTCGATAAGATAAAAGGCAATGCCGCATATAAGCATTAAGACTGTGCCCATGGCGCATGCTCCAAAGAATTGATACGACGAAATAAGCCTGTAAATTGAAATAGGTATGGTCGGGGTAGTGCCGTCGGAAAGTATCAAAACGGCATTTATTTCACCCGCGGAAATACAGAATGCAAAAGCGGCTGCACTGATTATACTACCTTTAAGAAGCGGAAGTTCAACCCTCAGCAGTGTGCCCAAGTGGCCCTCGCCCAGGGTGTGGGATGCTTCAATCAGGCTCCCTTTTATTGCTCTGATCCCGGTTGTAAATGTCCGGACTACAAATGGAAGGGCAATAACAGAATGGGCGAAAACAATAAGCAGCCCCTTATTGCTAAAGCCTTCGGGCAGAAGCGTAAAAAGGCTGTAGTAGCCCAGGCCAATAACTATTGCTGAAACACCCATCGGCAGCATGAATAGGGTTTCCACGAGTCCTGAAAAAGTAAGCCGGCCTCGGACAATTACATATGCTGCTGTAAAGCCTGCCGGCAGAGATATTAAAACAGCTGCAAAGGCGATTATGACTGATGTGAAAATGGCTGCCGTTGAGGATTCACCTGCGAACAGGTCGGTGTACTGTTTGAACGTAAATGCGAGATTTCCGGACCACCCGCTTCGATGCTGGAAGGAGCGGTAAACAACGGCTGCAAGGGGACCAATTATCAGCAGAAGAATTATAAGAAGATAAATAATTGTGAAAACTCTGCTGCGGGCCGGTAGTTTGCTGAATTTTGAAAGCGGGTGGGCTTTTTCAGCCCTTATGGAGGCTGAAGCGCGCTTCTGCAGCCGAATGTAGATCCATGTGAACAATGCAGTAAGCAATGCTCCAAGCAATGCGAGCGAGGCTGCAGAATCTATATCCAGGCTGATTCGTGCCAGCCTGTATATTTCAACCTCAAGGGTGCTGAATGCGGGACCTCCTCCCAGCACCAGAATAACTGCGAAGCTCATGAAGCAGAAAATGAAGATAAGCGAACCTGCTGCAATTATTGACGGCAGTAAAGACGGTAGGATGACTGTAAAGAATATCCTTGTTCTGCCGGCTCCTAAAATCTCTGCCGCTTCTATCCTGCTGTTCCCGATCTGCCGCCAGGCAGCTGAAATAAGCCTCAATGCAATTGGAAAATTGTAGAAGGTGTGAGCAAGGATGATAGCTTTGAATGAATAAAGTATTTTCAGCGGTGGTTTTTCAGCACTGGTAATCTTCATAATAAAGCTGTTCAGGATGCCGCTGTTACCGAAGCAGAGAACAAATCCCAGCACGACCAGAACCGACGGCAGTACAAACGGAACCGTCGTGATACTGCTGACTAATCGTCTGCCCCTAAAATTGATATGAGACATTATCCATGCCCCGGGCAGTCCAAGGGCGACAGCCGCCAGGGTACTGACTGCAGCCTGAAGAAAGGTAAATGAAATTACATTCCTGTAATAATCGTTCTTAATACTCTCAAGAATACCGGTAAAGCTGATATGCCTGAAAATAGAAAGAACAGGAATAATAAAAAAGGCGCCAAGAATCAATAATGGAAAAATTATAAGGACATTCTTCTTAAAATATCCCCCGCCCGGGAAGGCGGGGGAGGGGTTCGGTTTTAACGAACTGCTCAAAAATATGGCCTATTCGACAGCAGCTTCAAGCCAGGCGTCGAGCCACGTATCCAGGTTTTCATCGATATCGGCTGTATCAAGCAGAAGGGGCGTATCTGATACCGGTGCATAATTGAAAGATTCGGGAAGCTGAGTCTTTGAGGATACCGGCATCATGAAGTTTGTCAGGGGGATAATTTCCTGGAAATCATCAGTGAGCATGTACTCGATGAACTTTTCAGCATTAGACCTATGGGGCGCTCCCTTGATAATACCCATAGCTTCAATCTGCATGTAATTCCCTTCTTCAAAGAGCAGAGCCTTGAATCTGTCGGTTTCTTCGTATTCAACATGGTAGGGCGGGCTGGTTGTATAGCTGAGAACCATCGGGGCTTCGCCTGCCGTATAAAGACCGTATCCTGAATCCCATCCGTCTGTAATTGTCAGGATGGAAGGTTTAAGCCTGTTCCAGTAGTCGGTGAAGTCGTCGCCGTAAACTGAGATGGTCCAGAGAAGAAAGCCCAGTCCCGGACTTGAGGTTCTGGGATCCATCAGGATGAGGGAATCGGCATATTCAGGTTTTGTCAAATCCTCAAGTGAAGCAGGAGGATTGTCCATAGACTGTGAATCGTAGTTGACAGCAAAGTAGCCGTAGTCAAAGGGGGTTACGTGAAAACTCTCGTCAAAGATAAGGTGGTCAGGTACATTGGAGATGTTCGCAGGTTTGTAGACCTCAAGTACATCCTCAGCAATCGCCTTTGCAAGCATATTGTTATCAATTCCGATAATGATGTCGGCCTGCGGAGCATCCTTTTCAAGGACCACCCTGCTTAGAACCTGACCTGAATCTCCGGCCGATTTAAGCTCTACCTCTATGCCGTACTGTTCTTCAAAGGGCGGAATAACAGCACCTGCCGGTCCCCAGTCGGATGCGAACGAATCATAGGTATATATGATAAGCTTGTTTTCTACCGATTCCGCAGCGGTTTCTTCAGCTGCTGCTGTTCCGTTTTCAGTTTTCTGACAACCGACAGTCGTTAAAACAGCAAGGACAGCCAGTATCAGTAATACTGATGATATTGTTTTCTTCATTAGAAAACCTCCGTGAGTGATAATTTCGTGTGGGTTGCAGATGTCTCGCTCCCTTCGCCGGCATTATCCGGATCAGGTTCAACGGGTATGTTCTCAGGCCGAACTGCCTATACAGCTCGCCACCCCACGACTGTTACAGGTTAAAAGAAATAAGAAGTTCTGTCAACAATCAGCGGATGTAGTCTTCAAGTACATTCTTAAGTGAACCGCGTATCAGTTTTTCCAGGCGCGTAACCACAGTTTCTGCGGGTTCATGCATACTTGATGTAACCCAGCTTACGAATGTTCCAACAAAGGCATTGGTATAAAAATCAGAAAAAAATTCACGATCAGATTTCTTCATTCTGCGTCCTTCAAGCAGATTTTCTATAAATTCATCCAGAATATTCCGCTGTGTCCGCATAAGATGTATATAGAAGTAACTGAAATTATCCCTGAGAGCATTAAGATAAAAGCCGGAATCTGACTCAACCAGGCTGAATACCTTCTCAAGGGCTTTAGACCAGTGTTCATAATTAAGATAATTCTCAACATTGTCAAGAATTTCCCGATCAAATATCCAGTTTACAAGTTTGTATTTATCGGTAAAGTGATAGTAGAATGTCTGACGGTTAAGGTTGCAGCTCTCAGTGATGTCGCTTACGGAGATCTTACTCAGCTGCATATCTTTCATTAGATTCTTAAGAGCATTAGCGAGAATCAGTTTTGTCGATTTTCCCATAACTCATTATAGGGCAAAAACAATCAAAATGAAAATCAATTTCAGGCTTTATCAATATCCTGTTTCAATGTATTCTTAGAAAAGATGAAACGACTTATAGTATTTACCGGAGGCGGAACTGCCGGTCATGTGTATCCCGGCCTGTCCGTCATTGAAAGCATGAAAAAGAAAGATCGTGGTCTTGATATTATATGGATAGGCTCAAGCAGCGGTATGGAAAAAGAAATTATTGAATCAGCAGGGGTGAATTTCATTGGAATTCCCTCCGGGAAACTGAGGCGTTATTTTTCAATACTTAACTTTTTCGATCTGTTTAAAATTGCCGCAGGGCTAATCAAGGCTTATTTTGTTATTGGAAGACTAAAACCCCTGCTTGTTTTTTCTAAAGGCGGATTTGTAAGTGTTCCGCCGGTTGCAGCTGCAGGGTTGAGGAGAATTCCTGTTTTTTCTCATGAATCGGATGTAAGTCCGGGGCTTGCGACAAAGATAAACAGCAGATTCTCCGAAAAAATTTTCGTTTCATATGATAAGACCAGAAAGTACTTTGCTGAGGGCAGGGCTATTACAACAGGAAACCCGGTACGCGCAGCCATTTTCGAAGCAGATCCTGATAGAGGTAGAAAACTTGTATCAGCCGGTGAAAAAAAAATCATTATGGTAATTGGCGGCAGCCAGGGTGCTCTTCAGATCAACAGACTGATAGAAGAACTTCTGCCGGAATTAAGCGGGCGATTTGTGATAATACACCAGACGGGAAATCATGATTACAGCGGTGAACCCCACGAGGGTTATATACGGCGTGATTACATCAGAGAAGAACTCCCTGACCTCATGTCGGCGGCAGACCTTATTATTAGTCGTGCCGGGGCATCAAGCTTGTGGGAAAGCGCCGCACTCGGTAAACCTTCAATTCTTATACCGCTGGGAACCGGTGCAAGCCGCGGAGATCAGGGGCTGAATGCCGATATCTTCAAAGATGCGGGAGCGTCTGTCGTTCTTGAAGGTGAGGTGTCATCAAGACAGCTGCTTTCAGAGATAAACAGACTTATGGATGATGAAGCGGCTCGGAAAAAAATGAGCGAGGCAGCTTTAAGACTTGTAAACGGCAATCCTGCCGATATAATAACAGATTTTATAATAGAGAGGTTAGTCTAGTGCAGTTCGGTGATTTTACAATTATTCCAATTGACATCTTTTTTACGGCAATTATTCTTTTTATGACTATTAAGGCTATAATCAGGGGGTTTGTCACTGAGGTGATGAGTATTGCGGCAATCGGCCTCGGTATTATTTTAGGGGTCCTGTTCTCTGCTCTTCTGGGTGATTTTATAAGCAGCAAATTCGGAGAATCGAACTGGAACCAGGTAATTGCATTTTTGATAATTTTCCTTGTCAGTTACATTGTTATAAAGATTTTCGAAAATGGACTTAACGCACTTGTCGATAAAATACACCTGGACAGGCTTGACAGATCCCTTGGGCTTTTCTTCGGTATTTTAGAGGGTATAGTTCTTGTTATGATTATAGTTTTCGTTATTGAAGTACAGCCCCTGATTAATACTGATAAAGTAGAATCAGAAAGCTGGTACATTCAGATGATTCATCGTTTTGTACCAGACGGTGAGACCGTCCTCGACGAGGCGATAGATGTTTGAGAATATAATTGGGCAGAAACGCGTTGTTGAAGAGCTTGAGAAGGCCGTAACGCAATCAAACCTGCCCGCGTCGCTTTTATTCAGCGGAGAGCATTATTCAGGAAAAATCTCAACCGCCCTTGAGCTTGCCCGGGTTCTAACCTGTACAGGGGACAAGAGCTGGAACTGCCCATGTAAATCATGTGAGAGTCAGAGGCAGCTGCTGCACCCTTATCTGCAGATGCTGGGAAGCAGCCTGTTTATGGACGAGATAACAGCCTGTGCAGATAAACTTAAGAATGAACAGCCTGTCTATGCACGTTATATGTTCATCAGGGCTGTGAGAAAGCTGTTGAAGCGATTCGACCCGGTATTATGGGACGGTAACGAGCCTAAGTACAAACAGGTTGCGGGTAATGCTGTTAAGGCTGAAGAACTACTACGTGAGATCTCAATAGACGGCGGGATAACAAATGCAGGGAAATTCGGGAAGACTATCGATAGAATAGTAAGCGAGTGTCAGAAGATTACGGATTCATACAATTCAGATAACATACCCATTGATCAGATCAGAAGAATAAACAGCTGGGCGCATACCGCGTCAGATTCAGTTAAAGTGATAATTTTTGAGAATGCCGATGCAATGCAGGAATCTTCACGTAATTCGCTTTTAAAGCTGCTGGAGGAACCTCCTTCCGGCTGTTTTCTTATTCTGACCACCAGTCGTAAGGGGGCAATAATACCCACAATTCTTTCGAGAGTCCGGATGTTTAATTTTTATGAACGCTCAGAAGACGAATGTTCTGAGGTAATAAGACGAATATTTCGCGAAGAAAAGGGTGAATACAGGAATATCAGGGAGTATTTTTTAAGCCGGAAGGCTGATACCGGACTGCTCCGGGATATGTCTGCGAAATTTGTTGCTGCAATACTGTCCGATGCGAAAGCCGCAAACCTGGGTTCGATAGCGGATTTTAAATCTCTGTATTATAATAAGCGTTTATTTATTCTGTTTATTCAGGAATGTATAGAAATACTGCGTGAAGCTTTTATTGAAGGAAAAATCGATGTTAGGCGGGCAGAAGAATTGAATCGGCTGTTTGCCAGGACTTTAGGGCAGAAAGAGCAGTATAACCAGTCTACTCAGCTGGTGCTTGAGGCCTTGTATTACAGCGCTGCTTCAGGTTGAGTACAGCAGGAGGAATAGTTTGAGAAAGTTTCTATCCAGGGCGCTCAGGATGATTGGTAAACTTGATGCTGACCAGATTAGGGCGCTTGTTGACGAGTTGGCAAATGAAAACGAGATACTCGAAAGTTCAATGCATTCAATGACCGCAGGAGTTGTTGTCATAGACAGAAATGGTGTAGTTTCTTTTGCCAACAAAGCTGTTAAACGGATAATACCCATTGCAAAATCTGATCCGACGGATATGCATTATACAGAGGCTGTCCTTGAAGAAGAGATAGTAAAACTGATAAAGATTTCAGAAGAGAATGAAGAAACTATTCATGACAGGGAAATTGCAATGGATGCACCTGGAGGTGCAAGAATTATTACATGCAGTATTCTGCCGCTTCTTATCCACGAAGAGATATCAGGCTCACTCTTATACATCCGGGATGTTACTGAAAGAAAACATTCAGAGGCTAGACTGCGCAGGGCTGAAAGCCTTGCCTCACTTACTACAATGACTGCAGGAATGGCCCACGAGATTAAAAATCCTCTAGGCTCAATCGGAATACATATTCAGCTGATGCAGAAGGCGCTGAAGCGCGAAGAAGGCTGCGCCCAGGAGTTTATCGAAAAGAATCTGGGTATTATAAGTGAAGAGGTTGAAAGGCTTAACAGTATAGTAGTTGATTTTCTCTTTGCCGTCAGGCCTATGGATGTCAATATGAGGGACACATGTCTATCAGGGCTTATTAATGAATCACTGGAGCTAGTTAAACCGGAACTTGATGAGGAAGGGATAGAGCTTGAAATATCAATAGATGAGAATATTCCAATGCTGCAGCTTGACGAAAAGTTAATAAAGCAGGCAGTGCTTAATATAATTAAAAACGCTATGAACGCCATGCCCGACGGCGGTCACTTATCTCTCAGTATCACCCGTGAGGGCGACAGCGCGGTTCTTGTGATAAAAGACGACGGAGAGGGGATAGAGAAAGAAAACCTTGATAAGATATTTGAGCCATATTTTACAACCAAAGATTTCGGTTCCGGCCTCGGTCTTACCCTTGTGTATAAGATAATAAAAGAGCATGACGGGGAAATACAGCTTAAATCAAAGGTAGGTGTCGGCACCAGTTTTATAATTAGACTTCCTGTCCCTCAGAAAGAGAAACACCTGATCAGTTATAACGGAGAAAATGATGAAGTTTAATCTTCTTGTTGTAGATGATGAGAAAAATATCCGGGAGGGACTCGGCACCTCGCTTGAAATGGACGGATATAACATTTATCTTGCCGGAAACGGCGAAGAGGCGATGGGGCTGCTGAATACAAATGATATTGACCTGATTATCACTGATCTGCGTATGCCTGTGATGAGCGGGCAGGAGCTGCTGAAGAAGGTAATATCATCTTATCCGGGGATGCCTGTAATTATCCTGACCGGACACGGTACCATTGAAACAGCTGTAACCGCCATGCGTGACGGTGCATATGATTTTCTGACAAAACCTGTAAACCTTGACAGATTGACCCTGCTTGTTAAAAGAGCATTGCGCGGCAGGGAACTGATGATAGAACACCGGGAACTGAAGGCTGAGGTTGATAGACTAAAATCCAAGAATAAGTTCAGCCGCATCATCGGCAAAAGCAGCAGTATGATGCGGGTTATGGAAGTTGTTGAGCAGGTTGCTGCAACTAAGGCCTCCGTTCTCATTACTGGCGAAAGCGGCGTAGGAAAAGAGTTGATTGCTGATGCAGTTCATGAACTTTCTGACCGGAAGGATAAGGCCTTTATCAAGGTTCATTGCGCGGCACTTTCCGAGAGCCTGCTTGAAAGTGAACTTTTCGGTCATGAAAAGGGCGCCTTCACAGGAGCGCTGGCCAGGAAGCGTGGTCGCTTTGAGCTGTCACATCTCGGCTCAATATTTCTTGATGAAATTGGTGAGATAAATCAATCCACACAGATAAAGATTTTACGAGTCCTGCAGGAAAAGAAGTTTGAACGCGTTGGCGGTGAAGATACGGTTGAGATAGATACAAGAATTATCTCTGCGACAAATCGTGATTTGAAAGAGGAAATAGAGAAAGGGAATTTCAGAGAGGATCTTTTCTACCGACTGAATGTCGTAAACATTCATGTGCCGCCTCTTAGAGAGCGAAAAGAAGACATCTCACTCCTGGCCTCTGCTTTTCTGGCCGACTTTGTTCAGGAGAACGGCAGACAGATTGAGGGTTTTGATCATAAAGCAATGCTTGCGCTGCATAACCACGGATGGCCAGGTAATGTACGTGAACTGCGCAACTGTATTGAAAGCGCTGTTGTCATGTGCAAGGGGGATGTGATTACACCGGAAGACCTTCCTCCGTCCATTTCGCAGAGTGCTGATCAGGATTGTATAAAGATATGTACGGGCTCAACACTTGCAGATGCCGAGAAGCATATTATTATAGAAACACTTAATTCTCAAAAGGGGAATAAAAGTAAGACTGCAGAGGTTCTGGGAATAGGCCGTAAAACCCTTCACCGAAAGCTCGGCGAATACGGGCTTGATATATAGCCGGCTGGTGATAAATAGGATGCTGCGATTTAATCCTCAAAATCGATGAACATGGATCCAGAGTATACATAATCGGAGGATCCGGTGATGAAAATCTCATTTGACGGCTGAAGCCACTGAAAATAATATTCCCCCGATTTATGGATTATGGATGCATTTCGGTCAAGGAAACCGTTAACTACCGAGGCTGCTGCAGCAATGGCACATGAACTGGAAAAATCATCGCCGCGGCTGTTTCTGATATGAACCTCAAGCTCTTCACGGCTGTTGACTGTAGCAAAAATAAGCCTCTGTGAAGAATCTATTTCAGCTGTTTTTAATATCTCATCAGCCTTATTTTTAAGATTCGAAATATCGCATACCTCTGTAAAAACAACGACACCTGTTTTTTGAATATGGATTACAGAAACAGGATAATCTTTACTGCCGGCCTGGATTGTTCTGATATAATCCAGGTTAGGCCGTTCAATAAGTTCAGTACCCTGATCGTTTTGCGGGATACCAAGGGAGAGACGAAAATTGTTGCTGTCGATGATACCTATTTTATGATCATTGCCATTAATGCTGAGGATGAAGTCATTTTTACCCGCGACCCCCGAATCAAAAACATATCGGGAAAGGCAAAGGGCTGCATCTGAGGTGGTAGATGGAAAACCCCCGGACGGATCGATAAAACTTGCAACGATTGAATCAGGAGACAGCATTTTTACAGCTATAAGACCGTTACCGCCTATACCGTAATCTCGTCTGCAGACATATCTCCCGATTGCGCTCAAATCGGTATCAGGAGGAAAATCTTTACCTGCATAGTTTGTTAATATTAAATCATTACCTGCACTCTGCAGTTTGTAGAAATCAAAATCCATGGCCGTCATTATATCATGCCGGATTGGTAAGAAAAAGCGCATAAAAGAATAATGTACAGAATCTTTCGTTCTGCCTCCAGAATGAGTGATGCTGATTGATCTGAAACCTCATTGACATCTTTTTCGAGTTGATGAATAATTGTGTGAAATATTAATTTGAGGCAGAAAAAAAATGAAAGAATTTAATCTTGATGATGCTATTCGAAAGGTCAAAGATTTTCCTAAAGAGGGTATTCTCTTTTACGATATTACAAGTATTCTTACAAACCCTGCGGCTTTCAGTTTCTGTATAGACCGGATGGTTGAATTATATAAGGATGAGAACTTTGACGCTGTTGCAGCGGCTGAGGCGCGTGGTTTTCTGTTTGCAGCACCATTCTGTGAGCGTCTGGGGATACCCCTGATACTTATCAGAAAAAAAGGTAAGCTTCCCGGTGATACCCTTACAAAAACTTATGCTCTAGAGTATGGCGAAGATTCTATTCAGATACATAAGGCAGATGTTCCGGTTGGAGGGAAAGTACTACTTGTTGATGACTTAATTGCAACAGGCGGTACTTTAAAAGCTGCTGCGGAACTGCTTGAAGAGGGGGGCGCTACTGTTCCTGCGGCTTTCGGTGTTGTGGGACTTCCGTTTCTGGCATACGATAAAGTCTTAAGCGGCCTGAAAATAGATACACTTATAAATTACGACAGCGAATAGTTTATTGTTACAAAAGTCTTGACACTAACAAGGCTTTTTAGTAGATTAGCGGAAACTGATTATTGCCCGATGGTGTAATTGGCAACACACGTGATTCTGGTTCATGGATTGAGGGTTCAAGTCCTTCTCGGGCAGTTTATTAAAACCTGTTTCACAGGTTTTAATCAGGAGTTTGCTAAGCAAACTCTAAAAAGAAATAGAACGCAGAAGCGTTTTTTAATGAAGAGCAGCAATGTTGTTAGAACTGATAGCGGAATAGTCCTGGACGTTTGCACAGCAAACTCCGGAATGAAGACCGTTTGAGGTTTTCATTCGGTCCCTTCGTCTATCGGCTAGGACAGGAGATTCTCATTCTTCAGAGAGGGGTTCGATTCCCCTAGGGACTATTTAAAACCGGCTTTTTGCCGGTATTTTTTTAAAACAAAATGTATAAATATACAGTATTTATGCATAAATATAAATAAAAGGCGGAACGCATGAAAAAAAACAGCTGCCTGGTTCTTGAAGACGGTAGTTTTTTTGCAGGTATCAGTTTCGGTGCAGAACCGGGAGAAGAAACCAATGGTGAGGTCGTATTCAACACCGGAATGAGCGGATATCATGAGATACTGACTGATCCGTCCTACACCGGGCAGATAGTCATGATGACCTATCCGCATATCGGTAATTACGGCGATATGCAGGCCTGGACAGAGGTCGGGCCTGAAGAAGAAGGGCGGAGAACCATCAAGGCAAGGGCTCTTGTAGTCAGATCCGTCTACAAAGGTCGGGTATATGAAGGCCGTCAGACCCTTGATAATTTCATGAAAGAAAACGGAGTTTGCGGTATATCTGATATTGATACAAGAGCGCTTACGCTTAAATTGAGAGAAAACGGTTCTCAAAAGGGCTGTATTATTAAATGCGAAATATTAGACGGCAAGCCCTCAGAAACAGCATTAGCCGCAGCGGCTGAGCGAATAAAAAATATGCCTGATATGCAGGGCCTTAACCTTATTGGTAATGTAGGAACTGCCGGAGATCAGGTTGTAAACCCCGGAAAGAAGACCAGTTTTGCAGTTGTTGACTGCGGCATAAAGGCTAATATTGTTCGCGAGCTTGTTAAGCGTGATATTACTGTCAGGCTTTTCCAGTCAAGTTCAAGCGCGGAAGACATTCTTAACTCGGGAGTGAAGGGAGTGCTTTTTTCAAACGGCCCCGGAGATCCGGCCGTACTGGAAAAACAGATTGGGCTTGTTGAGGATTTGATTGATAAGATTCCTGTTTTCGGGATATGCCTTGGTCATCAGCTTATAAGCCTTGCTCTTGGTGCTGAAACTTATAAGATGAAGTTCGGTCATCACGGGATCAATAATCCTGTAAGGGATGAGATTACCGGTAAGGTTTTTGTTTCGAGTCAGAACCACGGATTTGCAGTGAAAGAAGAGAGCCTGCCTTCAGATGTCAAACTCTGGTTCATGAACGCAAACGATAAATCGGTTGAGGGAATAATAAGCAAAGACAGAAAGATAGCTTCTGTTCAGTTTCACCCCGAAGCAGCCCCGGGACCTGTAGATACATCATGGATTTTTGATGAATATATCAGTATAGCGGAGGGTAAGTAAAATGCCTGCACGAAAAGATATTAAAAAGATTCTTATAATAGGCTCCGGTCCGATTGTAATTGGCCAGGCCTGTGAGTTTGACTATTCAGGAACCCAGGCTGTTAAGGCATTGAAGGAAGAGGGATATGAGGTCATTCTTGTAAATCCGAATCCTGCTACTGTTATGACAACTCCGGGGGTTGCGGACGTTGTTTATATGGAACCGCTAGAGCCTGAATATGTAGAAGAGATCCTGAAGAAGGAAAAGCCCGATGCTATTCTGCCGACTATGGGCGGTCAGACGGCACTGAATCTTGCCCTTGAGCTGGAGAAACTTGGCCTGCTTGAGAAATACAATGTTGAGCTGATTGGCGCCAGCACCAGGGCCATTGAGCTGGCTGAAGATCGTCAGCTGTTCAAGGAAACAGTAACGAAAATAGGACTTGATGTTCCGGCATCAGCCCTTGTTAACAATATTCCCGATGGTGTGAAGTTTGCTGATGAAACAGGTTTTCCCATTATCCTGAGGCCCAGTTATACCCTCGGAGGACGCGGCGGTGCGATAGCCGAGCATGCTGGTGAGTTTGAGCATCTGCTGGAAAAAGCTCTGCTTGAGAGCCCCACAAATGAGTGTCTTATTGAAGAATCACTGATAGGCTGGAAGGAATTCGAGATGGAGGTAATGCGCGATTCCGCTGATAACGCGGTTATTGTCTGTTCCATTGAGAATATCGACCCAATGGGGATTCACACAGGCGATTCAATAACGGTTGCGCCCATACAGACACTTTCTGATACTGAATATCAGGTTATGAGAACGGCTGCTATAGAAACACTTCGGGCAATAGGCGTTGACTGCGGCGGTTCAAATGTACAGTTTGCAACCAACCCTGAAACAGGCCGGATGATAATCATAGAAATGAATCCGCGGGTATCGCGTTCTTCAGCGTTGGCCAGCAAGGCTACCGGTTTTCCTATTGCGCGGATATCAGCCAAGCTTTCCATTGGTTATACACTTGATGAGATAATGAATGAGATAACCGGGAAGACGGTATCATGTTTTGAACCGACGCTTGATTATTGCGCGGTGAAGGTTCCCCGCTTTGAGATGGAGAAATTTCCCTCCGGATACAAGACCCTGGGGACCCAGATGAAATCGGTCGGTGAATCTTTGGCACTCGGACGAACTTACCCGGAAGCTTTGAATAAGGCTTTGCGTTCTGCAGAGTTCGGTTTTGACGGTCTTTGTCAGCTGGACATAGGCTATAATGGTCTTGATGAGAAGCTTGAAAAGCAGCATCCGCTGAGGATGTTCGCTATCTATACTGTTTTAAGCCGTGAGGGTGAGAGAGCGATAGATAAACTCAGTAAGACTACCGGTTTTGATATCTGGTTCTTGTACCAGATGCTCGACCAGATAAATCTTGAAGAGGAAATAAGCCGCAAAGGTCTTGATAAGGATTACCTTCTTGAAGCGAAGCGTTTCGGACTTTCCGACAAAAGGATTGCTAAGGTTGCGGGGCTTGAGGAAAAGCAGGTAACAGATTTGCGGGAAGAAAACGGAATTAACGCTACATACCATTTTGTAGATACCTGTGCGGGTGAGTTTTCGGCACAGACACCCTATTTTTATTCAACCTACGGTGAAATAGATGAGGGCGGCGCGCTTGAAGATGACTCTGTGATTATTCTCGGCAGCGGTCCTAACCGGATTGGGCAGGGTCTCGAGTTTGATACCTCCTGTACGCTTGCCTCGCTTGCTTATCAGCGGGAAGGTAAAAAAACAATCCTTGTTAACTCCAACCCTGAAACGGTTTCTACTGACTTCAACGTTTCCGACAGACTCTACATTGAACCGCTTACCTTCGAGTATGTTCAGGAGATTCTGAAAAAAGAAAAAACAAATAAGGTTGTCGTACAGCTCGGCGGTCAGATTCCGCTGAACATAGCCCGTGAGCTTGAAGCCGCCGGCGCCGAGATTATAGGTACATCGGTTAAGAGTATCTATGATGTAGAAGACCGCGGTCTTTTTTCCGACCTTGTGAATAAGCTTGAGCTTAACCAGCCTGACAACAGGATGGCGGCTAACGCTGATGAAGTGATGAAGTATTCTGAGGAGATTGGTTTTCCTGTTCTGCTGCGACCATCTTTTGTTCTAGGCGGACGCAGTATGTTTGTTGCGTATAAGCGTGAAGAGCTTGCAACCTTCCTCCTTCAGGGTATAGAGATGTCGAAGGAAAAGCCTATTCTTGTAGACCAGTTTCTTGAAGATGCATTCGAGTATGATGTTGATGCTGTATCAGACGGCGAAAATGTATATGTTGCAGGAATAATGCAGCATATAGAGGCTGCCGGGGTTCATTCCGGCGACAGTGCATGTGTTTTCCCTCCGTTTAAGGCTGAGAAGAAGGCCGAAGATGAGATGATGGAAGCGGCACAGAAGTTTGCCCGCGAGCTGAAGGTTAAGGGATTTCTTAATATTCAGTTTGCACTCAAAGACGGTACTCTATATGTCCTTGAGGTTAACCCGCGTGCTTCGCGTACTATTCCTTTCCTTTCGAAGGCTTCTGGTGTTGATCTCATTGAGGCCGCTGTTCGAGTATGGAATGGTATAAGTCTTGAAGAGCAGGGGCTCACCAAAAATGGAATAGGACGAGGCACTTGTCAGACCGGGTGGGCTGTAAAAGAGGCTGTTTTCTCATTTGACCGTTTTGCCGGAGAAGACCCGCTGTTAGGTCCCGAGATGAAGAGCACCGGTGAGGTTATCGGTACCGGTACGACATTTGGAGAAAGTTTTGCCAAGGCGTCGATTGCCGCTTCGGTTAATCTGCCGAAGCCATCTGACGGTAAGGTTTTCGTTTCGGTTCATGATCGCGATAAGGATACTATTCTTCCTATTATCAAGACCCTGCGGGATTTGGGGTTTGAGTTCGCTGCTACACGCGGTACGGCGGAGTTTCTATATGCAAACGGAATATGGCCGGAGGTTGTTATGAAGGTTCATGACGGACGCCCTAATGTTGTTGATCATATGCGTGCCGGAAAGATAAGCCTGCTTATCAACACTCCGCTGGGACGATTCTCACAGAAGGGAGATCATGATATTCGTATAGAAGCTGTACGAAGTAAAATACCGTATACCACTACAACTTCAGCTGCTGAGGCTGCTGCTGTAGGTATAAAACATCTACTCACCGAGAAACCAGAGGTAAGAGCACTGTAAATTCCTTAAAGAATAAATATCTTACGCCGGCTGTCCAATGTTATTGGGCAGCCTTTTTTTATCCGCGAGGGACAGCAGCAGAAATTGCACCGGCAGTCCGGCGGCGGCGACAGAGCCGGGATTGACTGCCGCGGTCCCCTGAAAGGGGGCAATTGCCGCGAATGGCCCGACCCCGACAACAGGAGGGGGCGCGGCGGAAGTCTTAGAGGTTATCGAAGGGGCTTGCAACTCCGAGTTTGTTTTTTTGTGCAACGTGGGTGTAAATCATGGTTGTGCTGAGGTCGGAATGGCCTAAAAGTTCCTGGATAGTCCTGATGTCGTAGCCGGCTTCAATGAGGCTTGTAGCGAAGCTGTGTCTGAGCGTGTGCACGCTGGCGTCTTTGGCAACCCCTGAGGCTCGAACGGCGGTTTTGAATGATTTTTGAAGCGTAGACGGATAGATGTGGTAGCGACGGACTGTTTTGTCGGTTGGATCTACGGATAAACGGGGTGATGGGAAGAGCCAGAACCAGATGAAGTCTATTGAGGCAGATTTATTTTTTTTTTGCGAGTGCTGATGGCATTGCGACCCCGGCAACTTTATTATTTCTGTCTTCTATATAGAGTGTTTCTGCGTATTTGATTTGTCTATTGAGTTTTTTGTTCAGGCCGGCAGGGAGAAGGGTTTGTCTATCTTTGTTTCCTTTACCGGAACGTACCAAAAGGGTGCCTCTTTCAAAGTCGAGGTCTTTTATTCTAAGGTTAAGGCATTCGTTGAGGCGCATTCCGCTGCCGTAGATCAGTTCTGACATAAGCAGGGTAGTACCTTCCATCTTATTGAAAACCCGTGATATTTCTGACGGCGTCATTACGACCGGTAGTTTTGGATTGTGCTGTGCCCTGACTGCTCCTTCAAGATTTTCGATTCTTTTATGTATTATGTGGCGGTAAAAAAATAAGAGGGCGTTGAATGCCTGTTTCTGGGTTGAGGTAGCAACATGGCGTGTGGTGGCGAGGTAGCTAAGGTAGTGTTTAACATCATCGCTGAGCAGTTGTGAAGGCGGTTTATTGATGAAGGATGCAAAATCGGTGAGCCATCTGAGGTAGGTTTTTTCAGTCTGGTAGGATTTGCGGGTGAGCTGCAGCTCGGTGCGGGTCATCTCTATAAAGGATTTCCATTTATCATCAGCCGGCTTACGCTTTTGTTTCATGGTATCAGGGTTAGTTTTGCCGGTAAATGCGAAATAATGAGATATTGCTTTGCGAGCCTGAAGGATTTGCCAGTCAAAATACTTATTAGAAAGTGACATATCATTACAGAAGGCTGTAGGAGACGCTGTGTATATATGTTCGCTGTCTGCATATTTTAGATACATTTTTACCCAGCTTATATAATAACTGGTTTTGTTAGGGGGGACTGAAGTCTGGGATTCAAGGTAATGTTTATAATCAGAGAAATTGGTTGAAGCTTTTTGTTCATTGTCCATACTTATTAATAACTGGAAATTTTGATGCTGCTTCAGGAATGTGACTGGTTTTAATAATATAATTTATATTTTTATACTTTATTGGAATAAAGGTGCTACATTGCGAATCAACGAAATACTATTGGAATGTTATTTGTTATTTTGATTCTGCAGGTTTATAATACAGAGGGAAAATATGGAAAATTATCTGTAATACGTATAATATAGAGATGGCTGAGTTATATGGAAGGGCTTAGATATGGGGACTGGGCAGTTTTGCATACTACGTTGATATTTAATTATAATTAGGCAAGAGAGTAGAATATGTTATATTTATTGAAAAGAAAGATTAAATTACTGCATGAAAATAAGATTAAGGGGTATAATCTTAAAAATAGAAAAAGGTGGTCAAAATGAAAAAAATAGCAATCATCGTTTTATTGGTTTGTTCTACACAAATTTTAGAAGCTAGTGTACAACGATTAGTAAAAGTATCATATCAAACAAGAACAGGGTATTCTGATGAATACGCTATGGAAGTAACTTTCCTAACAGGCCAGGAGCTTAATAAGGCTACGAACTCATTTAATTATGGAATGTTTGATAGTTATGCACTTATAAGGTTTAATGCAAATGAGGTTGCTATTCTGAAGTTTGATTCTACAATAATCGGGGTGGGCTCTGAATTTGATGCTGCTGATTTTAAAAATGCTTTCCAAATTATTAGAGAACGAACTGCGACTCAAATAAACTCTCAGCCAAAGAGAAAGTGGAAAATAAGATATTAATTGATTAATTCAAGAGTTGGATAGCATTTTGCGATTGTAAAATAAGTATCGAATAAGAAATAATGTATGAAAAATAGTGAAGATAAATATATAAAGAATGAAATTCCTGATTGGTTAATTGAATCTATCGAAAATCAAAATGTGAATGATCCGGTAAGCTGTTTAGGGCAAGTAATCATTTCTTTTCAAGAGTTAGAACATGTAATAGTAGAATTCTTAGGTGAACTCATTGGTAATATCGATAATGCAAGAATAATTGCGACTGAAATAAGTTTTAGAAAACTACTAAATATTATCGAGTCAATTCTCAATAATGATAATAACCCAATGTTGATTGATAAATTTACAAAATTAAAGAAAGAAATAACGGATATCGAAAATGCAAGAAATAGGTATGTACATTCATATTATGAGATAATTGAAGAAACGGGTGATCATATAAAATATTTGAGAATGAAAAATAGAAATAAATCAGGATTAATAGCTATAGTTGAAACCATAGACGATAATAAGGTGTTTATTGATTTGTTGGAGAAAATCACAGAGATGATTATTGAAGTTCTTAATTTTGATGAATATAAAGATATTTAGGGGAAGTAATTGAAATTTAATAATAATGATGGGAGAAGATTTATATGAAAAAGATTTTATTTTTAACGTTTTTCATTTTTATTTCAATACTAGGATATTCTGAAAACTTTTTTGGCGTACCGATATTAAAAATAATTTCTTCAGAGGAAGGTGCTTCTCAAGCTACTCTAACTGATGAAGAGATGAGAGAAAATGTTGTATTTATTGAACAAAATGCCATGGGTGAATATATTTGGATTACTAGAAACAATACGGTATTAAATAAAATAGAAAGTGGGATATATATAATATTTAATGCAAATAACGGTGTAGGATATGTAAAAGTAAATTCTTTGAATGGGCAGTTTATTGAGCATGTTCATAGTGGTCTTATGACTATTACATATTATGGAGTAGAAATAAAAGATGAATAAAAATATAACAAGCAGTTGGAGCAGTCTTGGCTGTTTTCACGGTTTTAGCGGAGACGTTCGGCTCATCGCCTCACTCTAAAACCGCGCCAACACCTCGCTGCGCTCGGCCGCCAAGCAGCTCAACTGGTCGTTATATTGAAGAAAAGAAGAACATAATGTTAAATAGATTGACATAATGTACAAGTGTGTTATACTTTATATATGATAGACCGCCAAATTGAAGATGAAATAAACATTCTGAAGAATGAATTCCCAATAATAGCAATTCTGGGACCACGCCAATCAGGTAAAACAACGCTATCTCAAAAGATTTTCTCAGATTATGAATATATTTCGTTTGAAGATTATGATGTCCAGGAATATGCAGAACGAGATCCTAGAGGGTTTCTACGCAGATATAGTGGAAATGTCATTTTTGATGAAATACAGAGAAAACCCAATATGATTAGTTATCTACAAACACATGTAGATAAGCTTAAGAAAAATGGAAGAATTGTTATAACAGGTTCTCATAACTTTTTATTGATGGAACAGATTAGTCAATCACTTGCTGGTAGGGTAGGAATCTCAAAGTTATTACCGTTTTCAATAAAGGAAATTGAAAAGCTAAATGAAGATAAAAATGATTTAATTGTAAAAGGGTTTTATCCCCGAATATATGATCAAAATATTCGTCCTGAAGTATTCTATAAAAATTATATATCCACTTATGTTGAGAAAGATTTAAGGCAATTAAAGAAGGTAATGAAATTAGATGTATTCATAAAATTTATGAGAATACTCGCAGGGAGAACAGGACAAGAATTAAATTTAAAGACAATTGGCGAAGATTGCGGCGTGTCTCATGCAACTATTATTGAATGGATATCAATATTAGAAACAAGTTTTATAATCTATAGGCTAAAACCATTCTATAATAATTATAATAAAAGACTGGTGAAATCTCCCAAAATTTATTTTACCGATACAGGTTTAGTATGTAGACTGTTAGGAATAAGAAAAAAAGAAGAATTAGATTATCATTTTTTGAAAGGCAATATATTTGAAACATTTATAATAAATGAAGTCCTAAAGGCAAATTATAATGTTGGAGAAAGGTTTGAATTATATTATTGGAGAGATAACCATAAGAAAGAATTAGATTTGATAATCGATTTTGGGATAAAGAAGGTTGGAATAGAGATAAAATCCAGTGAGACAATCCATGAAAAATATTTTGATGGATTAAAATACTGGAGTGAATTATCTAAAATTGAAAGGAATAAAATGATTCTGATATATGGTGGAGAAGAAAATATGATTCGCAATGATATGAATGTAATATCATGGAAGAATATATATGATGGAATAGTGAAGAACTCAATATAACAATAGATTTGGAGCAGTCTTAGCTATTGTCATGAAGTTTGCGATTGCAAACTTCCCGCCAATGCCCACGAAGACGTGGGCCGCTAAGCAGCTCAAATCGTCGTTATATGCACGAATTTAGATATAATAATAATGTTAGAATAATAACGTTTATAGGTGTAAAATGAGAGAAGAAATAGCCCGGACCTCCGGCCGACGGGCTATAGTATAGCGATCTAAAAAATAAGGAAAGAATTAAAAAATGGGAGAGATAATTGAAGAGAATAAACTAACTGGTTTATTCGAAAAAATTCATAATAAAAAATATGATAGTACTAATTGCTTTTTATGCGGAACTGATTTAAATGATAAGAATCGTACCGATGAGCATGTATTCCCAAGGTGGCTGCAAACAGAATTGGATTTATGGAATCAACATATTACTCTTTTAAATGGAACTACGATATTCTACCGTTCTTTAAAAATTCCGTGTTGTAGTGAATGTAATAACAAATATTTAAGCACTATTGAAAATAATATTAAGAAAGCTTTTAATGGTGGATATGAAGAATTTATAAAAATAGATGAGAATATTTTGTTTTTATGGTTAGTGAAAATCTATTATGGAATTCTTTATAAAGAAATGTTTGTTTTAATGAATAGAGCAAAACCTGATGATGGAACAATTATCCCAGAAAAATTTATAAAAGATATGAAGGTGCTCAATCTTTTTCTACAAGAGATAAGAGGAAAACATCGGTGTGTAAATTTTAAACCAGCATCAATATTTATTCTTAAATTACAGCATGATGATACAGATTTAATGAAATGGGATTTTGCTGATCGAATTGCTACTAACTTTCTATCAATTAGAATGCGAGATATTGGGATAATTGCCGTTTTGGATGATATGCATACAACAAAGGATGTGTGTGCAATTGATGATTTCTATAAAATAAATTTGCATCCAATACAATTTAATGAACTATGTGCAATTATCTTTTATAGATCTCTATTACTTAATCGTACACCTTTTTTTGCATCGGTCCAAAAAGAAGATCAAGAATATGTTGAAACTTATTTGCATCCATTGCAAGGATTTAGTGCAAAATCGATATTCGATGATTGGGATCATAATAATTTTAAAGAATCCTTATCAGCGTTTACTGGTTATCCTTTAGATGAATTGTTGAAAAATGAAAATATGGTAATGAGTTGGATTCATGATGAAAAAATGAATGTAAAAGAAATACCAATAAGAGAATATAGATTTACAAGATTTGATCAAGAAATAAAAGGAGATTAGTATAATTGTTATAATTATTGTATGAAACCAGACCTTGGCTCCGCCGAGCGGCCTGGTAAGAAACAGCATATAACAAGAGATTTGGAGCAGTCTTAGCTATTGTCACGATTCTGGCGGAGACGTTCCGCGCTGATCGCGCTGCACTCCAGAATCGCGCCAATGCCGCAGAAGACTGCGGCCGCTAAGCAGCTCAAATCGTCGTTAAATGCACGTAATTGAGATTAAATAAAAATGTTAGGATATTTATGTTGTTGGGTGTAAAATGAGAAAGAAATCGCCCGGACCTCCGGCCGACGAGCGATAGAATAATTGAATTTGGGTGCATAGTAATATTAATGGATATGAGATGCATATATAGAATTCACTTTTGAGCAAGAAAAATTGGAGGATATCTAAAAATGGGATTAAAAGTTGAAAATTTTAAGAAATATATTGAAGAACAATTGAATGAGTTAAGGGAAAAAAGTTTCGAATATAATCATTTCTTAGCTACAATTGCAAAAGAGGATGATTGGACATTCATTATAAAGGCGCATGCTTTTATTGAAACCATCATTTCAGAATTATTAATAAATTATGTAAACAAGAAAGGTTTTAATAATCATTTTACTAAAATGGGTTTTTATAAAAAAGTAGATTTATTATCAGATTTAGATTTATGTACAAAAGAGCAGAAAAAATTCCTTCATTATTTAGGAAAGATTAGAAATAAGATTGTACATAATATTGATGGATTAAATTTCAAATTTAAGAGATATATAAATGAGTTATCAAAAGAGGAACTTTCAGAATTTAAAAATGTTATGAAAATATTTGAAGAAGATTATGATGAACAAATGCTAATAGATGATACAAAATATGTAATATGGTTAATTTTAATATCTATATCAGTCGTTTTTTTCAATACAGGAAAAATGGTAAAAGATTGGGAAAATATAAAAGATAATATGATAGAAGATCAAGAAGAAATTATAAAAGAGTATCTACCAGAGCATATTGCTAGTATTGATACTATTAAAAAGGCACTTAGTGAAATAGAAATTAAATAAGAGGGATTTAATAAAATATTTGAGTATATCAATTTTTATCAATGAGCCAAGATGAATAAATATATAGAAAAAAATTGAGGAGATGATAAAAGTAATTAATCAACCAGACCTTGGCTCCGCCGTGCGGTCTGGTAAGAAACGGCATTTAACAAGAGATTTGGAGCAGTCTTAGCTATTGTCACGGAAATTTTGCTTGCGCAAAATCCGCGCCAATGCCGCTGAAGACAGCGGCCGCTAAGCAGCTCAAATCGTCGTTATATGGATAAGAGGAGAATTCAGGGATAATATAATAATATGGTAATAACTATCAATGAGAATATACGAATTTGGAAGCAATATAATCCAATCGAATTAGCTTGGGATGGTGGTGCTTTTAATAAAGATATGGATATCTCAAAAATTTATTTTAATAAAGAACGTATTGCAATTAGGGAGAGATGGTTTGAGGTATTATCACCAAGTGAACTTGTTCGGAAAAGAAATAAAAAAGATGGTTATTATAGAGTGGTTTATATTCAGATTAATATGGAAAGTGGTGAATACTATATCGGTAAAGCTAACAGACCGAATTGGTCCGAATTAAAACGATATAATGGTTATGGTTTAAAATTTGCAAATAAATATAAAAAGAATAAAGAACAATTCATGCGTTATTATATTGCGCAATGTGAGACGGCGGAAGAAACAGAAGCTTTAGAAGCTTCGATTGTAGTTAAAGAACTTATCGCAGACGAGAAATGTTTGAATCTTGTTGCAGGCGGTGCAGGCACGAATAAACATCCATCCATAGCTGAAACTAGTGAGAAAAAACGGCAATATATGAAGGAACATCCCGAACAATATAAACCAATGATTGAAGCATCTAAAAAAGCTTTTAGCTCTGGAGATACCCAAGCATTAAGGGCTCGTAGTCAAAGAATTAAAGAAGTAATGAGTGATGAGAAATATAGTTCTGGAAATGTCAATATTAGTGCAGTCCCCAAACACCCTAAATTATTGCTAAGCTGCTGAACGTTTTACTGCAGCCATATTCCTATACATAGTTGGAGGCAATCCGCCTTCATTCACTGTATTGATCCTTTGGCGATTATAGT
>JAQQAL010000044.1 GCA_028532855.1 Candidatus Thalassospirochaeta sargassi | reverse complement strand
GATTCCGAACGGAATCAGATAAAAACTGAACAGGTACAGACGGCTGCGTTTAATAAGTCTTAACAGGAAGAGTATTGAGGCTAGTCCTACAACAAAGGCGGCTACCATTCCGGCAATCATTACATCAGGACTCACTGAACCGGAAAGAAGATCCAGATCCCTGATTTCGAGGATTATGGCGCCGGCGATGGCCGGAATTGACAGCAGAAAAGAATATTCTCCGGCTTTTTCCTTTCCGATCCCGGTAAAAAGTGAAGCGGATATTGTCATCCCGGATCTTGATATTCCCGGGAATACAGCAATTCCCTGTGCAAGGCCGGTAATAAGCGCTGTCCTGAAACCGGCCTTCTGATATCCTGTTTCTTCCGTTTTGATGAACCGTGTGAACAGAAGAACTCCAGCGGTAACTAGAAAAAGTACAGACACAAGCCTTGGCTTATGAGCAACATCAAGAGCCTCAATGCCGAAACCGAGAACAGCCGTAAAAACTGAAGCTATCAGGATAACAGCTACAACCCGGAGGTTGACTGAATCAGATTGATCAGTCTTCCGAATGATAAAGCGCCAGATAGATTTAATCAATTCAAAGATAATCTTTCTGAAGACGATAAGAACAACCAGAAGGGTTGCACAGTGCAGCAGAACATCAAAGAGGATGGGGACATCCCCCAGATTCATGAAATTTCTGAATACGACAAGGTGGCCGGAGCTGGAAACAGGTAGAAATTCTGCTATTCCCTGCAGGGCTCCTAAAAAGATTGATTGAAGTATGGTCATCATTTCTCCTGAAATATTTTTAAAGTCTCATCGGCATCAACGCCGTAATACAGAAGGCCGTAAATAACTGCGGCCTCTAATACTTTTTTACCGTATACATGGGTTTCTGACACAGGCGCTGCTTCA
The DNA here is from genome assembly GCA_028532855.1 of Candidatus Thalassospirochaeta sargassi. Lineage (GTDB taxonomy): Bacteria > Spirochaetota > Spirochaetia > UBA9216 > UBA9216 > Thalassospirochaeta > Thalassospirochaeta sargassi. Next base: position 142,769 of record JAQQAL010000044.1, on the reverse strand, counting down.
TAAAGAAGATCTACCGGCAGCGACGGCCAGTTTCGAAGCCAGCCCCGCACCCGGCCCGGGCCTCCATTATAGGATAACACGGCAGCGGCAGTATTTCCAACATAGCTCTCAAGCCAGTTCAGATACCACGCTCCTAATTCCAGATTTTCAACCGGATCAGTAAGGTCTTCAACCACCCGACGCTGCCGGCCAGCAACATCCTCTGCTGTTGATGGCATCAGCTGACTTAAGCCTATTGCACCCGATCGTGAAACAATATCGTGGTCAAATCCGCTTTCTTTCCAGACCAGAGCAAACATCAGTTGCGGCGGGATTCCATTCTCTTTCGACACCCGTTCTATTTCACTGCGGTAAGCATCAGGATATAGAGCACGGTATCCGTTCAGACTGAACCGGCCTGTAAACTGATACATCATTCTGATTGAGTCAAGGTACTCACCGTCAGACGCCAGCTTTGATGCGCAATATACCAGAAAATCCTCGGATAAATCATCCCTGTAGGTCCTTACCTCATCAAGGATATTCCCGATGCCGTAACGTATCATCCCGTCTATAAACTTTTCAGATTCATTTGCCGGTACAGGCGGATCGGTACATTCGACAGAAAGCTGCTGTAAATCACTGTTGTTACTCAACTCGGATAGAGAATCTCCCGTCAGTATCCTGTAATAAATATCGCTGAAAGCCCCTTCAAACCCGGCTGCTTCAATAAGACCCAGCTGCGCTGCACGCATGCTTATATATCTGCAGCGTTCATAAACTGAAACAGGGCCTGAATGTTCAAGCTTACGAGCAATTTCGTATATACTCTTCCAGCGACTTCTACCGACAAGTGCTGTACAAAGACTATCAAGGCTGTCGGCAAAATAATCAGGGTCATTCCATCGTTCAATGTAAAAATCAAGCGAGTCAATCGCATTAGTCAGGTTTCTCCGAATCCTGATGTCCAGGGAATACCAGAGTTCTCTATCGGATAACTCACCCTCCCGCGCATCTATAACTTTCGACATGCATCGTTCAGCATCTGCATAATAGCCGGCACGTCGGTAAAGCCTGGCAGCTGCCGCAATAAAATCCATTCTATTTCCGGCATGACGTTCCAGCAACCTGGCACCTTCTAGCCTTCCCCCGCCCCTGACAAACAGGCTTTCAAGATCATTGAGCACAGTGGAAGTGACATCCTGACCCGGGGTCTGCGTCAACCACTGGTCATAGGCTTCAACAGCCCCGGCATGATGGCCAGTCGCCTGGGCATATTTAGCCCTGAACAACTGTTCAAAGGATTCGAAATCACTGAATGCAACCTCTCCGGCCGCCTCAAGATAATCCCAGCCGCGCCTGGTGTATTCCGATGCAGGAACATCAATAAATAACTTGATCCACTCATTCTGCCAGTTTTCAGTTTTCAGCCGAAAGGATGATACAGCGCGGAACAGCTGAAGCTCTCCATCAGTCCCGGACTCAGAGTATCCATCTGACTGGCTCAGGGTATCAAGCACATCAGCATCCTTTCGCTGCCAATACTCCGCTTCAACGACTGCCCGCCACAACCTGTAACTGTCGGGATAATCAGCTGAAGCAAGGCAGGCTGTAAACTCAGCTTCTGGATAGTTCCCGTTCGATAGATGAAGATCTATGCATAGTTCCGCCGCACGCTCACCGATAAATCCTCCAGCATTTTTCCAGCAGTACCGGGCAAGCTTCACGGCTTCCGGATAGTAGCCGAATTCAGCTGCTTTCAAGGCAAGAAAATATGAGTCATAGGGTTCTAGCAATTCTATACTTTCCATGGGAAGGCTGTCCGCAGTGATGGAGCTGTCAAGCCTCCTGTCAAAGTCAGCGACAGTCATCTCAGGATCTGGAACCGCACATGAAAACAGGATTAAAATTATACCTGCAGACAGGATTCGAAAGAGATGATGCATGAGACGGAGTATAATGTATAATCTAGTTTTCTGGAATAAGGATATCGGTTCCCGCGTAAATTACATCCGGATTCTTTATTCCGTTTTCTACAGCAATAAGGCCGTAGAGCCATGGGGTCCGGTAAAAGGAATTCGACAGATCCCAAAGGGTGTCGCCCCATTTTAAACGATACCAGACACCGCCGCCGTGACCTTCCGGAGGAAGGCTGTCGTAGCTGACCTTCTCATCCATAACCGGCTCAGGTTCCGCGACAACCTCAGGCTCAGGCTCTACTACCTCGGCAACAACCTCAGGCTCAGGCGGTAGAGGTTCGGGTTCTGCTGCAACCTCGGGCTCGGTAACGGCCGGAGTATCATCAGCTTCAAGAGGAGGAACAGAATCACTGTTCATTCCGCGGATAATAAGCAGAGCTCCTAATCCAAGAATGGCCAGAATAAGTATTATCAAAACAATAACAGCCAGCGGACTGCGACGCTTTCGTTCCTCAGAGGTTTCCCTCTTATCAAAACGGTCGTCTTCCGGTTCATCAGGTTCGTCAAATGCAGGCATATCATCAAAGGACGACACTTCGACGGAGGAAGGTTCATCATCGAATGATAGGCTGTCGTCGAAGGCTGAATCTTCTTCAAGTGAAACCTCTTCATCAAATACAGCCTCATCCTCAAGAGCGACCTCTTCGTGAAAAACCTCTTCATCATCCAGCGAAAAATCATCATCAAAAACAGGTAGTTCAACTTCATCGTCTGAAGCAAGCTCATCACTGATGATTTCATCAACCTCTGAAATATCATCCATTGACAAATCATCAAATTCCGAATCATCAAGCTCAAAATTAGGGGTTGAAAAATCACCCTCATCAAGTGATTCAAGACTCACACTGAGGCTCTGACGTTCAGCAGTTGCGGCATCCCCAGCCTCCGCCTTCAGATTGCCCTCCTCATCTATGCCGATTATCAGCTCAATTTCCGGTTCACCCTTCATCGCCGGCATAATGTCTTCTATCACAAGACTTCCGACATAAAGCGCATCTCGCAGTTCTTCGCCCTTGCCTTTATAGAGGTCGATTTGGACACTGCCCTGATCATCATTAACGGTCGTCAGAACAAGCTTCTTTTTCCCGGATGCGTCCTCTTCAAGAACGGGGAAAAAAGACCCGTCGGCTATTTTAATACCTATTGTAGAATTATCCATTTCAATACCTCTATGTTAAACCTATTACCCACTAAATATTTTGTCAATAATTTTTATCAACTTGACATTTACATTAGCAAACACAATAATAAACCATGCTTATTTTGGAATCCTACGTAATAATCCCAATTATTGCATCAGTTATTGCTATTATTATCGTCCTATTGGTCATAAAAGGTAGAAAGAATTCTAAATCAAATTCAAAACTTGAAAAAGCCCGGGCCACCGATAGAAATGCGGTAATAAAGGAAGCAAACAGAAGACTCGCTCAGAACCCGAAGGATCCTGCCGCTCTTCTATATCTTGCCGAACTTCATTTCCAGGAAAAGGATTACGAAAAAGCATTCAAGCTCTTTGATATACTGCTTGAACTATGCGCAACCGACAGTAGTCTTGATGAATTCGACATAACCCTGAAGCACGCAACCTGTGCAATTAATTCAAAACAGTACAAAGCAGCGTATAAAAGCTTCATGCTTGCCAGAGCAACAAACCCCGATCTTTTTACCATAAACTATAATCTTGGATACCTTGAGTATTTAAGAAAAAATTATGAAAAATCGGCAGGTTTCCTGAACCAGGCGAAAAACCAGAAATCCGAAGATGCCTCTACATATAAATATCTGGGCTTAAGTCTTTATAAGATGAATAGATACAGCGATGCCCATGAGGCTCTTAAAAAAGCCCTTGAACTGGATCCGGATAATAAGGAACTTATTTTTGCTGAGGGTGAATGCCTGTATAACCTGGGACAATCCGACGCAGCATTAAAAATGTTCGCTTCACTTCGTAATGATGCCAGATACGGCGCGCATGCATGTATATATTCGGGTACTATTTCAATGAAATTCAGAAACTATGATCAAGCCGCCATGTACTTCGAGCTGGGGCTAAAAAATCCGAACAACAGACTTGAGATGAAACTCGAACTCCAGTACAGACTTGCAACCTGCTACATAAAGGCAGAAAAAATTTCCAATGCAATCGGACCTCTAGAATACATTGTTGCTAAAAATCAGAATTATAAGGATGCCGCAATACTGCTGAGAAGATACGGTGAACTGGACACCAACCTGAACCTGAAAATATTTCTAATGGGAGATAAAAGCCGTTTTATCAACATGTGCCGTAAATTAATCTCACTGCAATTCCCCGGCACAAGGATCAAGGTGCTGGAGGTTGCATCACAGCAGAGTGATTACATTGACATGACTGTTGATATCAGTTCCTCGAAATGGGAAGACGTTATTATTTTCAGATTTATCCGTTCCACAGGACAGGTTGGAGAGCTGATAGTTCGTGATCTCTATGGGAAAATCAAGGAAGTCAAAGCAGGTCGCGGCATCTGTATTTCAGCAGGCGCATTCTCATCAGGAGCAAAAAACTTTGTAGAAGCAAGGCTTATTGATCTTATTGAAAAAGAAGATCTGGTAAAACTGCTAAAAAAAATTGAAGCAACCGGCTGATTGTCACCACGGATGAATAATCAGCATATGACGCTCTTCATCAAGAAAAGGCACCCTGAGCGGCCTTATCTCGGCAGCATCGGAACTTAGTTTAGCAGAATCAAGATCATATCTGATAGATGCCACACGTCCCTTATATGCAGCTATACAGCCGTTTCTTGAAGTTACCTTTTTAATTTCGCCGTAAAAATCACCGAAATCCCTGAAAGCCCTGAGCGTTACAATATCAAACTCAGTCTTTATATTCCTTAAATCAGTATCAGCAACCTGAAGTCTGTCTACGAGCCCGAGCAGAGCGGCAGTGCTTCGAAGAAAACCGGCCTTCTTTCCGGACCGCTCAACAAGGGTGAAGCGACGGTCCTTCATAAATATGGCCATAATCATCCCGGGAAGGCCTGCCCCGGAACCTAAATCACCGACATGCTCCCCCTCTAAGCTGCGAATATATTCAAGACCTGCAAGACAGTCCAGAATATGACGGACAATCAGCTGATCACCGTCACGCGCTGATACAAGGTTAAGCTTTGCATTCCAAATCAGGAGTTCATTGATGTAAATCTCAAGCTTTCCTGATTCTTCATCCGATACCTCAAGACCAAGCTGCTTTATTCCTTCGTTTAGTTTATTCATCATCTTCAGACACCCCCGCACCCCGTCCGAGAGCCACAAGCAGCACAGCTATATCGGAGGAGCGCACTCCGGAAATTCTTGATGCCTGCCCCACCGAGAGAGGCTTTATATCCTTGAATTTTTCTATTGCCTCTACCGAGATTCCGCTAATTGTATCATAGTTGAAGTCTACAGGTATCTTAAGATTCTCCATCCGTTTAAACCGTCTAATCTGCTTCTCCTGACGCCCGATGTAACCCTCATATTTGATATCAATTGCAGCCTGTTCAAGCCATCTGCGGTTCCTGTTCTCAAGCTCAGGATCCAGCACCAGCAGATCGGCAGCACTGAAACCGGGAACCTTCATCAGCTTCTCAAAGCTTTCGCCAAGCCGCTGTTCAATTCCGTCAACCCGGCCGACGGCTGCTTCAAGCTCCTTTTTGCCTACCCTGCGGGAAGCAAGTAGATCCTTGATTTCATCAAGCCCCTTAACCTTCATGGCAAGGGCTTCTGCAGCTACAGGCGTTCGAAGCCCGGCATAGGCTGCTTTTTCGCTGAGCCTGATATCGGCCGTATCATGCCGGAGACAGAGCCGGTATTCGGCTCTGGATGTAAACATTCTGTATGGTTCCTTTGTGCCGAGCGTCACCAGGTCATCTACGAGAACCCCCGAATAGGCTTCAGAACGGCTTAAAATCAGCGGATCGCGGCCGAGCATGTACATGGCTGCATTAATTCCGGCTAAAAGCCCCTGGCAGCCGGCTTCTTCATATCCTGAAGTGCCGTTTGTCTGTCCGGCGCTGAACAGCCCGGATATCTGCTTCGTCATCAGCGACGGCAGCAGCTGCCGGGGATCAATGAAGTCATATTCTACGGCATATCCCGGCCGCATGATTTTTACATCCTCGAGGCCGGGCAGGGTCCGGATAAATGATTCCTGAACTGTTTCAGGCAGGGATGAAGAGATGCCGTTGAGGTACATCTCGTCCGAGCCGAGTCCCTCCGGTTCGACAAAAATCTGATGCCGGTCGCGGTCGGGGAATCTTACAACCTTGTCCTCAATCGACGGACAGTATCGCGGACCTGTACCTACAATTTTCCCGCCGTAAAGGGGTGATTTATCCATATTTGCACGGATAATATCGTGAGTTTTCTCATTCGTGTAGGTTATCCAGCACGGAACCTGAGGTCTGTCCACCGTTTCGTTCGCAAAGGAGAACGGGATGATATCAGGGTCGCCGGGCTGCTCTTCCATTCTGCTGTAGTCAATTGATGCAGATGAAACCCTGGCCGGAGTTCCTGTTTTAAGCCTTGCAACCCTGAACCCAAGTCTCCTGAGTGATGAGCCAAGACCTATTGCAGCAGGTTCGCCGATGCGCCCTGATGGTGATTCATAATCGCCGATAAAAATCTTCCCCTCCATGAAAGTCCCGGTAGTCATTACAACCGTCCTGGCCGTAAAACGTCTTCCGCGCTCGGTCACAACGCCCTTAATATTCCGGCTGTCATGATCGAGAATGAAATCAGTCACAGTATCCTGGAAGGGCTGAAGATGTTTCTGCCCCTCAACCGTTTCCTTTGCAAGCCGGTTATAAAGAAATTTATCAGCCTGCGCGCGGGGAGCCTGTACAGCAGGACCGCGCCGCTGGTTGAGAATTCTGAACTGTATCATAGATTTGTCTATCAGCTGAGCCATTTCGCCACCGAGCGCATCTATCTCACGCACGATATTCCCCTTGGACAGCCCGCCTATCGATGGGTTGCAGGAAAGCCTCCCTATTGTATCAAGGCTCTGGGTTATCAGCATTGTTTCAAAACCAAGCCTTGCAAGCGCCAGTGAGGCTTCAATTCCCGCATGGCCTCCGCCAATCACAATGGCATCAAAATCTGTATTACTCAAGTCATTTTCCTACACAAAAATTTGAAAAAATATTATTCAGTATGTCCGCCGAGCTCACTTCACCGGTTATCTCTCCGAGTGCGTCGAGTGCGTCTCTGAGCTCCATCGCCGCTGCATCAAGGGGGGCTTCTTCAGCTGCTGCTGCTGCGGTATTTACAAGGGCTTCCTTGGCCCTGCTCAGCAGATCGCGTTGACGCATTGAATCTATAACCACGTCATCTTCAAGCCCCTTTCTTCCGAGAGCTGCCTCAGATAATGCGTCTTCAAGATCATTAAGCCCCTTTCCACTGACCGAACTCACAGGAATAAACCCCTCGGGGATATCCGCATCATTCTCCTCTCCGGCCGCCGGCACGGTATCAATCTTGCTCCAAAGCTTTATCAACCTTTCGGCATCCTCAAAACCCGAGATAAAGGCCTCATCTTCCTCATTCAGTCCCTCGGTTGAATCAACCAGGTACAGAACAATTCCTGCCTCGGCAATCACCTCGCCGCTGCGTTTAATGCCCTCGGCTTCAACAGGATTATCCGAAGCACGAAGACCAGCCGTATCAAACAGCCTAAGAGGAATGCCTTTTACGGTTATCCATGATTCGATGTAATCCCTGGTTGTCCCGTGTACTTCGGAAACTATCGCACGGTCCTCACGAAGTAGGAGATTAAATAGAGATGATTTTCCTGCATTGGTCCGACCTGCAAGCGCAACAGGAACCCCGTCACGAAACACCTTTCCAGCCTTGAAACTTTCGGCAAGTCTACCGATATCGGCACAGAGTTCTGAAACAGCCTTTGCATCCAGCGGATACTCACCTGCCTGACCGTCAAGTTCATCTTCGGGGTAATCAAGAAGCAGTTCAACCGACGAAAGCATATCAAGCAACCGTTTTTTCAAACCGTCTATCCGTTTTTCAAGCCCACCGGACAGACGGTTAAGGGCCAGGGAATGCGCCCTTGCTGTCCGGGCTGTAACGATCTCATGAACAGCCTCAGCCCGTGTTAAATCCAGCTTGCCGTTAATAAAAGCACGCATGGTAAACTCCCCGGGAGCGGCATCTCTGAACCCGCCCTTTTTAAGGGCTGACAGCACAACTGAAACTGCAGGTATGCCCCCGTGACAGTAAAACTCAACACTGTCTTCACCAGTATAACTTTTCGGAGCCCTGAACACGGCGGCAAGCACCTCATCAACACGTTCACCTGTTTCAGGATCGACAACGTAACCATATACTATTGTTCCACCCTCAGCCTTCTGCAGACCGCCTTTGTTTGAGAATATATTTGAAGCAAGTCCGATCGCGTCACTGCCGCTTGTCCTTATTACAGCTATTGCGCTTTCTTCCCATCCGGTAGCAAGGGCGGCAATCGGGTCTTCTGTATTATATGTAAGCTCTTTCATTGCTGACAGAATAATGAAATTTCAGTTACTTTTCAATCAGTCAGAACCTTTACAGCTCCCGGTGATTGCCTGAAATATACTCAAATGCTATTCTTTTCACATGAAAATTTACCCTGACGAGAAAGAACCCTATATTTTTGCACATCGCGGATATTCCAGCATTGCACCTGAGAATACACTACCCGCTTTCAGTGAAGCTATGAACCGCGGTATTCCCGGCTTAGAGCTTGATATCCACCTGTGCCGTTCCGGAGAACTCGTCGTCACCCACGACCACAACCTGAAAAGGGTTACCGGCTTCGACGGAATTATTGAAGAACTTGACTATACTGATATCCGCAATCTTGATGCCGGAAGCTGGAAGGGGGAAAAATATACCGGAGAAAAAATCCCGCTGCTGGAAGACTTGTTTGATCTTGTAGGGGACAGGCTTTATTATGATATTGAAATAAAGAGCAGAAGAACGGATAGAACGGGAATTGAGGAAAAGCTATACAGACTGATCAAATCCCGCGGACTTCAGGAGCGGTGTATTGTGTCATCCTTCAATCCGATGCCGCTTAAGTATTTCAAAGAGATTGCGCCGCATATTCCAACAGCAATAATCTACTGCAGTAATTCGGAAGTGCCGTGGTATCTGCGCAACGGCGAAGGCCGGTGGATAGCATCAGCAGATATCCTTAAACCCGAGCATATTAAAATTAACGGAGCGTTCAATTTCTTTAACAGAATAAGCGGTAAACGTCCTGTACTGCCGTGGACAGTGGATGAACCGGCCGAAGCTGCAAGGCTTATCGCGGCCGGGGTTAACGGTATTATTTCAAATGACCCTGGTGGACTGTTCTAGGGAAGATCAGTAACTAGTTTTTCACCGTACATTTTTCCAAGACTTGTGAAAGCGGCGGATATTGTCGCGGCGTTATTTCCACCACGAGCCCGCTTCTGTTCGGAGCCGGAAAAGAGAATACGACCGGAATCCAGCTCGACTGCCTTTATTTTACCGGTGACTTTAACAATAACCGAGGTTCCACTTTCCTCAAAGCTGCTGATTTCGGCGGTTCCGAAGATAAATCTATCATAGATGTTTCCGTACTGCGACCGTACGAGTTCTATAAGCTCGATATCCGAGACTGCAGTCATACGGTAATCAACCGGGAGTAAAAAAACATCAAAACCGGCCTCTGAAAGCTCAGAAAGCAGCCCTGACGCGGTATCGGTTTTATTAAGCGGATTACCGCTTCTATCCACATCCATCACCATAATACAGGTGGGAATTTCAACCGCCCGCGACATTACATCAAAGCTGAATGAGACTCTTTTTGCATTTACAGCCTGCTCAAGACCGTCTACATACTGAAGAAGCTTAAAACTAACCTCTTCAAGCGGCTCAATAACCGCCCGCAAATCAAGAAAGAATGTGATCTTTTCTGAGCCTACCCAGCCGGGTGCAGGCGGCCTCATTGATGCCAGGCCGTCGACACCAGTTAAAACGGTTTGGGTACGAACAGTCTTTCTTCCGTTCTCCAGCAATTCCTTATAATTTATGGTTACAGGCAGCCCCTCCACCGGATTACCATCTGACAGGATTCTAACAATGAAGTCCTGATTAAAACCTTCACCGACATAGGTCGACACCGGGCCGGATACGGCTTCAACACTTAACTTTTCAATTGACTCCCGAGCCTTGGTGATATTACGTTCAAATTTCAAATCAGCATTTTCAAGGTCGGATGAAGATGCCGCAAGCGCAGCATTGATGTAGGCAACAGACGCCCTGTAGTGCTGCTTCTCAAGCGCTAAGCTGTCTCCTTCTTTTTCCGGAACCGATACAGCTTCCTGCTTTTCTTTGAAAAGTTCCGTCAACCTGATCTTTTCAGCCTTCAGCTCAGCTGTATCATATTCCGCAAGGATGTAAACAGTTACACCGGATTCAACCTGCTCAACCCATCTTTCAATGAGCCTGAGACCGCTGATTCTTGCGGAGGACTTTTCCCTAACTGCAGATTCTATACCGGATTCAAATTTGCCGTATGCATCCCTCGCTGTGGTCGTTGTATCAGAAGTTACCCGAACACCCAGATACTTTGTAATATCAGAAATTATTAAAGATTCCGCCTCAGCCGAGGCTGCTCCTTCATCGCCGGATGAAGCCGAACCAATACCGAGAAAATAAGTATATTCAGCATTATCCGCGGGCGGACTTACAGTCCATTCCGGGCGCTGTTGTTCCGGGGTAGTCGAACATGAGGAATAAAATACAGCTGCCAGAATTATCAGCATCAAAAGTCCTTTTTTCACACTTACATCCCTGTATCAAAAATAATCGAATTACCTCTCTGCATTACAAGCAGGATTCCCTCTAAACCGGGTATTGTTTCGGTCGTATCGTAGACAAGATCTTCCAGGTCGGATATATCTCCGATAAGATAAACCTCAAAAACGCTCTCTTCACGAGAATATGAAATCCTTTTAACATTCCTGGTCCTTTTTTCAAGTTTTTTCTCAAAATCACGTATCTGTTTTGAATCTTCAGTATTCATCAAAATCAGATTGTATTTAAAACCTTCCGATGCAGCCTTCGCAGTCTCATTTTCAACACTGTCTACAATATCATCCATCGCATTGAAAACGGCCGATGACACAGCATTCGAAAGCGCATCTTCCTCGGACACACGACTGAAAGCAGGAGGAATGGTCTGATAAGTTGAAGATCCCAGTCCCTGTGCAGTGGATGCATTATAGGAGTTAAGCGTTACGGACGCACTACCGTAATATTTTCGGTCTTCCGCACGACTACTTGTATTCAGGGAAAGCTCAATATAAACATCAGCATTCAACTTATGGGCTATCCATTGAATCATGCTGACAACCTCTCCGGTTTCTTCCTCATACACAATCCGCTGCTCTTCCTTGATTCTTTCTATCTGTGAAAGATCGACATATTCAGCTCCCTGCTCTTCAAGATAGCGATTAGCCGAAAGAACCGCAGTTCGCGAAAGATAAGCATCGGTTTCAGTATCGGTATTATAAAAAACCATATATGTTAAAGAATCGAGATAATCCCTTATAATACTGAGTTCTTCAGCAGTCACCTCAGGAATAAGCTCTTCTACAGGTACCTGCTGTGTCTGTTCCGCGACAGGTTGAGGTGTCGAAGTTTTATTCTCAGCCGCCGACTTTACAGCCGGTCGCTTTTGATCATCAAGCCGATAGCTGATTCCTTCGCGTCCGTCTATCTGACCCCCGAGTATATCCGCATCAGCCAACCTCAACGCAAGCACGTCAAGGTTAATCCTGAATCCCATATGATAATAAAACCCGTTTTCACTTCGGCTCTCTAGCGTCTCCTGACTCCCGCTTACAATAAAGGGTTCAATATCTTTGACGGAGATAAAAAAGTCTTCAAGCTCCGTCTGCTGACCGTCCGACGCTGCGCCGCCTAAAAGATCCTCAGCAGCAGCTCTGACCGCATTCCGGGCCGCGTTGTTTATTGCCTGTATCGAAGTTTCTCCGCTTCCTGTTGCGTAAAAAAGAGGTTCGGATGAACCAGAAACTTCTGCAGTTCCGCCGGAAGGTGTCTGTTCTATAGTTGCACAGGAAGAGAAAATTAATATCAAGGCTGTCAAAGCCGCCGCAGAAACGGCACTAATCATTTTTTTTCCGGTTATCACTAAATACTCCTGTTTATAATTTAAATGTACCACCAAGGCCGCCAAAAATCCCGCCGTAAGAACTGACGGTTGTACTTGCGGTGGGGGCCCACCAGTATGTATATCCTCCATTAAGGAAAATTTTAAAATTATCGCTTGCCATCCAGTTAAGAGCCAGCTCAAGACGACCTCCGAAATGAGTAACGTCGAAAACGTCGTATTCATCCACCGGTATCAGCCCGGTAACCCCCAGAGCCAGGGAAGGTTCTATTTGAAAACGGCCGAAATACCACAATAGTTCACCACCGCCGTAGATTGAAACCGGAATTCCAGGCCAAGTGCTGTCGGTAGCTTCATCCACAAAAGGTATTTCAATGCCGGCAATTGGGCGGAAATCATAGAAGCCCCGGGAAAAAACCGATTTCACTCCAACAATACCGCCACAGAGATCAAGATAGTCGATATCAAAAAGAAGATTACCGTAAAGCGACAGCTCTGTTCCTAATCTCGGCACCTCCGCCAACTGCGCTCCAGGTTCAGGCACACCGTCATTGTATAGAATCTTTCCAAAAGAGACATCCTGCTTGACATCCGAAACAACCAGGAGGCCAGAATTATTCTGGATAACGTGGCCGGATTCAAGGGTTTCTGTGGTTACGATTGAAAACTCATCGCCTTTAACAACCCCCATCTCTTCTCCAAGCTCTATTATAACCCTCCCTCGGGGAAGCACTTCGATTATCCCGGATTTCAATCTGAATTGATCAATCTTTTTCAGCTCAAACTGCAGCTGTCCTGATATCGCAGCTGCAGCATCAAGAGTGGCGGCCCTTTGAGTATCCCCGCTTCCGTAGGTATTGATTGAAAACTGGGCAATAGTGGACGAATCCTTAACAAGAACAAATGAAAAGGAGGTCTGAAGTTCAACCTGCCACAGGGCACCCGAATCGACGGCTTCCACCAGCGAATCATAATGCGTCAAAGATGGTATAACAATTATAAATGAACCAACAAGCTCTTCAAAAACAGCTTCGGTGAAAACAGCCTCCCCAAGCCTGTATTTGTCATCGATTACCAGGTTTGCTTCATTCACATCTCTAACCATAGAGGTAAACTCGGCAACATCCTCCGCTTTCAGTCTTAGATCAAGTCCGCGAACATTGAAACGGCCGATATTGGAAAGGACCTCGATAATCTGCTGATCAACAATACCCAGGGCACCGGAAGGAGTGGACCAGTCGGAATAACTCAAAGAAAATACAGCAATCTCCTGTTTCCCGGACACTTCCTGAGCCGAAGCAGCTATAAGTATTACTATGACGTATAAAACTGAAACGAGATACTTCTTCACCTAATATCCTTAACTTCTGATATTATCTTGTGTCTGCTGCTTCACAGGAAAATCTGATTCTGCGGAATTATCAGACACGCTGATATTCTTTCTTATAACCAATATACTTTTTATTTCAATCACTGTTTCAGGGCTGTTGTTCCTTATTCTATAACCTACTCCGCTGAAATCTCCGGCAAATACAGCTTCATCACCACTGCCTGCAAGATTAACGGAATCTTTCAGAAATATAAGACTGAATGATACAAGGCCGTTCGATTCAATAATCGAGCCGAAATCAACTTCTGCAATATCGTCTTGAAAACCGTCTACAAAAAATACAGCTTCAGCATCTCCCTCTGCTAAACCGCCCGTTACAATCCTGAATTCCAGCTCTTCATACCCGGGATACAGAAAGGGGAATTCAACATCTGATAAGGGCGGTATTATCAGACTGCTGTTTTCGATACGGGTTTCTGCGGAACTGACAATCAATTCACTGATATCTCCATCAAAACCCTCTGCATACATAAGAAATTTCCCGTACTCCATCTCCATTGCTCTTCTAAACTGAAGAGGGTCTATTACAGCACCACCTAACTTCTGACTGTAATAGACGCCGGCCTCATCAAGCAACATCTCCACTTCGGTGCCTAATCTTGTAAAACCGGAGAGTTCTTCATTACCGGAATTAATCATTAGAGCTGTGTCATTATCAAAATAATAAACTGATTCAGCAAGGAGGATTCCATCAACATAAAGAGTTACAGTCAGCCCGGATTCTTCAATCTGTACCGAAAGCGCTGTTGAGGTATATATATTTTCAAAGACTACGGGTTCAGGCGAGGTGAACTCAAAAACACCATCTTCAGTTTTAAGCTCCGCCGTAATCCTGCCGTCAGGAAACAGTCCAGCAAAAAAAGAGGTACCGTCAAGGCTCTCAGTATAAAAAAGCTCGGCTGATTCCTCGCCGCTGCTTTCCAGCCCGAATGGTATCATCGACATCATCAGAGAAAAACTCTGCAATACACCGTCCGACACCGGCAGCATGAAACTGTCCGCTTCAAAAGCCGAAAAAGAATCGAGGTAATAACCGAACGTGCCGCTGCGCACTGACAATACCGGTCTGCCCGAGGGGATAAGTTCTTCTACTCCCGTTAGTCCGGTATCAGCCGAATTAATGAGATTTCCCCGGAAATGAAAAAGAGAATGAAAATCCTCTGCTGATTCGAATTCATTTACTCCTGATTTCTGCTCCCTGTTCACGTACAGGGGTATTTCTCTGATTATGCCTGATTCGAAATCATAGTCCTCTTCATCCTGCGGTTGAAATGGAAAGACCTCAAGTTTCAATTCATACACACCCTCTTCATCGGGGGCTACTATCTCAATACTTTCGAATCCGTCTGCTGCTGCACCTGCGCTTATTACTTCATCATCAAGGCTCCATCGCAGCCAGCATTTATCCATGCTGCAGTCTATTTCCGCGTTAAACAGCCCACCACCGCCCGGATAAAGAACTGGAGGATATGATTCTATTCTGCGTATCCCGCCCATAGGTACTGAGACAAAGAATTCACGCTCTTCAGTATAAAACAGTTCTTCATCGGAATAAAAATCAAATCGAAGAGAATAAAGGCCTTCATCAGCGTCCTCCGGAAGCTCAATGGGTTCTGCCCAACCCGGAAGCGGCTCTTCCTCAATCTGAATTTCCTCAATCACCTCAGAATCCGGACCGGTAAGCACAATATTTAGAATATTTACTATTTCTCCGGTTTCAAGAAAAGAATATTCGAGTTCTATACTTCCGCCCGGCTGCACAACATCGCCGCGCGCAACGGTCTCAAGCTCTACTGCCAGATCTTCCGCTCCGGTTCCGGATGAAGAAAATTCGGTACAGCCGCTCAGGGCAACGAGGAGAGCTAAAGTAGTATAAAACAACAATTTACGCATACTTTTACTAGTTTAGTATAACTCTTTTTATACAGCTTTTCAAACTAAATAAAGATAATTCAGCCCTAAAAATGCCTTAATTCAGAACGATAAAGATCGTTGTCAAGAAAATCGATACAGGTTAAACTCAGTTTCATGAGAGCAACAAGGGCATTAATTCACACTGCAAACCTCAGGCATAATCTTTCCGCGATAAAAAAACTCACCGGAGAGGGGGTAAAACTCTGTCTTGCCGTAAAAGCTGACGCATATGGACACGGAGCGGTAGGTATAAGCGAAACCGCGGTCAATGCGGGAACGGACTATCTTGCCGTCGCAACCATCAGTGAGGCTGAGGAGCTTCGTGAAAACGGTATCACCATTCCGATAATAGTACTAAGCCCGGTCCTGCCTGAAGAACTTGAAACGCTCTATTCACTGAACCTTGATTCGGTAGTTTCAACCACAGGAGAGATTGAACGACTTTCATCGACATCAGGCACAAAAAAAGCGGCCGTCCATCTGAAAATTGACACCGGCATGGGCAGAATCGGCTGCAACCCCGGAGAGGCACTTGAACTTGCCGCAATTATAACAAAAACCCCCGGAATTGAGCTTGCCGGCCTGTGCACCCACTTCCCGGTAAGCGACAGCAGCGCACCTGATGATATTGAATATACAAAAAAACAGATAAATATTTTCAACACAGCGGTTGATTCAATCAGAAGGGCCGGAATAAACCCGGGAATCATTCACGCCGCAAACTCAGGTGCGATACTGAATTACCCTGAATCCTACTTCGATATGGTCCGCCCGGGAATTCTGGCCTACGGCTACCTGCCCGGCGGCAGAGAAGGTCTGTTTCAGGAGCTGCCGGCTGAGCTATTGCCAAAACCGGTAATGAGTTTTGAGTCAAAACTCATGCACATAAAAAAGGTTGAGGCAGGAAGCAGTATTTCCTACGGCAGACGATTCCGTACCGAAAAGGCGACTTGGATAGGCACCATCCCGGCCGGCTACGCAGATGGATACACAAGAAGCCTTACAAACAGAGCCGGGATTCTGATAAACGGGAAGAAATATCCGGTTGCAGGAACGGTATGCATGGATCAGCTTATGGTTGATCTGGGAACTGAACTTGAAGTAAATCTCTATGACAAGGTAATAATGTTCGGCAGCGAAGAAGGGGCTGAAACAGCCGCAGACCTCACTGCCGTGACAAAAACAATTCCATACGAACTGCTTTGCAGCATCTCAAAACGGGTGCCTAGAATATTCGATTAGAATCTACTTGCAGGCATACTGGACTCCGGCATCGAACCTGCACCCAGGGGGTTAGCTCCCATCATCATATCATCGAAGAATGAAGGTGCATCTAAACCGCCAGGGTTTGCTGCCCTGCTTATATTCATATACAGCTTTATGCAGTAGCGCACATCAGCAAGTTTATTCTTAATTTCAAGCTTTCTTCTGGAAAATTCCTCGAAAAAATCATCTGATGAATAGTTTTTATCAATCATTGTCCGGCCTATTCCCTGCTGGTGATATCTCTCAAGCACCTGAACAGCATAGTAGGAATGCTCAAAAAGCGGGAGTATACTCCGCATCATTATCATCTCGTCAGAGGTCTCAGCTTTCACGGTTATCATCTTTGAGGAAAACCCGCCGCCACCCTGGTTTTCTTCAAGACCGTAGGTTTCAAGCTGGCTTTTAACAGCAAGAAGATTATCATAGGCTTCAAGAAAACGAGGAAGATAGTTATTATACTGCGCTGAATAGCCCTTAATAAAGGTATCGGCTCCGGAGCGGAAGATCTCTTCACGCTTTCCAATCCAATATGCCCCGTAGAGGTTTTCATCGCCGACATCAATATCAACCCTTGAAAGTGAACTTCCGGAGCGTTTTTCGACAACAGAACCCGGCATAGCATATCGTTCCATTCTCCTGTCGTCTTCACAGGCAACCTTTCCTTCAACACATGTTACAAGAACCGACCCCTCAGGGGCTCTCTGTATGTTGAATTCCGTCCCCCGCACACCCATTACCGCACTTTCAGTTCTTACATTCAACTCTTCGTTACCGGTGAGTTTCTGAACCTTGAAGGAGAGAGAACCGGACATCATGGTCATATTTGTCTTTGATGCACCGTTCATTTTTGCTGAATCAAAGTAAAATGCAGTATCACTATCAACCTTAACCAGTGTTCCACGGGTTCTATGACTTGTTATTTCAATTTCTGCGAAACCGTCGTATCCGGTTTCTATAAGATCATAGTTATATACCTCAAGCCCGATATCTGAATCCCAGAGCTCAAGAATCTCACCGTCTCTTTGAAGATCAACTATTCCCTCTATATAAACTATCTGACCAATCGGTTCTGCTGCAAAAGCCGCTGCTGAAACAAAACACATTAAAACCGTAAACAATACTGTAACAATTGTCGTTTTCATTTTGTCCGCCTTTTCGTCTAAAATATATCACACACTGGTCCGGACTTCCTGCCCGGCCCATAACTTCACAAGGTTGATAGCCGTCATGCAGGATTTTTCCATTGTGCTCAGTACGGCCCATTCTTTCTTGCTGTGGTAATTATGTCCGCCTGTAAATATATTCGGAGTAGGAATACCCATTTCAGAAAGTCTTGCCCCGTCGGTTCCACCGCGTATTATTTCCGAGGTAGTCACAACACCTGCTGCCGCAGCTGCCTTCAGAAGATATTCCATACCTTCCGGTATTTTATCCATATGTTCACGCATATTAAGGTACTGTTTCTTCTCCGATACGGAGACCCTTCCACCAGGAAACATAGCTTCAACAGCCTTCCCAAGAGTTTTCAGCGCTTCAATTCGTCTTTTAAGCTCAGAAAGCTCAAAATCCCTCAGAAACAGCATTAGATCAGCCTTTTCCACACCGCCTGTAACCTCAAACGGACAGTAATATCCGAATCTACCGTCAGTAGCTTCAGGACTCTCTGCCTGTGGAAGCATGCCTATGAATGAAGAGGACATGGTTACGGCGTTAACAAGACGACCGCGAGCATCACCGAGGTGTATTGCACGCCCCTCAAAGTGAACATCGACACCGTATGCATTAAAGCATTCGGAATCAATTTCGCCCTCTTCCCCTCCGTCAAGGGTGTAGCAGAATACGGATTTCAGCTTTTCACGCGGAAAACGATCCATACCCTTACCAGTTTCTTCATCGGGGGTAAAAATAATCTCTACTGTTCCGTGTTTTTCTTCAGGGTTTTCAACAAAATACTTAATCGCTGTCATAATCTCAGCAACTCCGGCCTTATCGTCGGCGCCGAGAAGGGTTGTTCCATCGGATGTGATAATAGTCTCACCCCTGTATTTACCCAGATGACTGTCTTCGGCCGGGTCAATAACAGTGCCGTCCTTCAGGACAATCGGACTGCCGTCATAATTCTTATGAATCTGCGGTTTTACATCGGTGCCGGAAACATCAGCAGCTGTATCAACGTGTGCCATAAGTCCGATTACCGGAACATCCTCCGTTGTATTTGATTCAAGACGGGCAATCAGATAACCATTTTCATTAAGACTGATATCAGACAGCCCCAGATCCTCTAATTCCTGCTCAAGCAGTCGAAGCAGGTCCCACTGACATTCTGTGGACGGACAGATGTCCTTATGAATGTCCGAAGTGGTTGTAATCTCCGCATAGCGGACAAAGCGTTCAAGTAATTCTTTCATGGCGTCATGATACTCCCTGCCGTAAGTGAAGTCAACTTGAGTACGGGCGCCCCCTTAAAATAAAAACAGAAATTACCATTGTATGAGTTTTTGGTTAAATACCTTTAAATTAGCAGGACTAGAGTATATAATCGGTACTTATGAAAAGAATATCCGCTGTCCTTATGGCAGTCCTGCTTCTGCTGTCGTTATTTTCCTGTGTATCCATCGAGGATATCGCAATGAGATCGGCCGCCAACATGCTTTCATCCGATTCAGGAGGAGCTAATATTTTTACAATGGATGATGACCCGGAACTTATTGCCGATGCATTGCCGCTTGCAATGAAGCTCTACGAAATGGTACTGGCTTCCAATCCGGAGCATGCCGCAATGCAGTACGCTACGGGTAAAAACTTCATCATGTATGCAAACGCTTTTATCCAGACCCCTGCCGGCATGCTGCCCGACGATGAATACCTTAAACAGGAAGTAATGCTTGCAAGGGCCAAGAGAATGTATCTCAGGGGCAGGGATTACGTCATTGACGGCATTGAACTCAATCACCCCGGGTTTATCACGGCTGTGGATGACAACCGGCTCGATGATGCTGTTTCAATGCTTAAAGAGCCTGAAGATGCGGCCATGCTGTACTGGGCTGCAAGTGCCTGGATTGGCGCATACAGCTGCGATCCCTTTGATTTCGAGCTTGCAAGCAGCCTCTACGTACCGTCAGCAATGCTGCTGCGCGCACTTGAGCTAGACGGAGGTTTCAGCAACGGGGCAATTCACGACGTATTTATCCAGATATACAGCAGTCTACCGTATTCACACATTCTGAAGGCTGCTGAATCAGCTCCGGAAACAACTGCAAAATTTAACAATGAATATTACGGAAGCCTCGGCATTGCCGACAGCCTTGAAAAGAAGACGATGCATCACTTCAATACCTCACTTGAACTCTCCGGAGGCACAAATCCCGGTACCTACTGCAGCTATGCATCATCAGTCTCGGTTAAAAAACAGAATTATAAAGAATACAAATCCCTGCTTGAAAAAGCGCTTGAGATAAATCCTGCCGATTATCCTGAAAACGAACTTGTCATTTCTATTTATCAGGAAAAGGCGGCATGGATGCTTGAACATGCAGAAGACTTTTTTATCACTTTAGAGGAATAAATATGAAGAAACAATTTTTGCTTTTTACGATTATCCTGCTGCTCTCTGCTGTTTTTCAGCTTAGTGCGGTCAACTTGAAAATGGCCAGCATACTGCCTGAAGGTTCAGAATGGGACAATGCCCTGAAAGAAATGGCCTCAGAATGGAAAAAAATCTCCGAAGGCAGGGTTAATGTCAAGATATATCCCGGTGGAATAGCCGGCGGTGAATCTGACGTTATCAGAAAGATGAGAATCGGCCAGATAGACATGGCGGTTTTGACCCAGGTAGGAATTGCAGCTATTCTGCCTGATACATTCGCGATGAGCATGCCTTTCATGGTTGAGACCGAAGAAGAACTGGATTTCATAGTTGAAGAGGTAACGCCCCTTTTTGATCAGGATTTTCTTGACAAGGGCTTTGTAATGCTTACCTGGTCTAAATCAGGATGGGTTAATTTTTTCTCAAAAGACAGAATGATTGAACCCGCTGACGTGATGGAGATGAAGTTTGCGGGCTCTGTCACTCAGCCCGAACTTGCCGACACTTTTCGTAGAATGGGGATGAACATTATCAGCATTGATACCCCCGATATGCTCATGGCGCTTCAAAGCGGTATGGTTGAAGCCTTCTACGCGCCGACAATGGCTGCGGCATCCTACCAGTGGTTCGGAATTGCTGATGAAATGCTCGACCTGAAGGTAGCGCCTGTATTAGGCGGAATCGTAATCAGCGAAAGAGCATGGAGAAAGATTCCGTCTAAATACAAAGAGGAACTTATTAGCGCGGCTGATAACCTATCAGCCCATTTTTATGATGAAGCGGTGGTAATAGAACGCGAGGCTCTGAGGGTTATGAAAGACAACGGTCTTAACATCAACCGGCCTTCTGCTGAAACCTGGGGCAATTGGCGGGCAATGATGGGCACCGATTTTTCTCTACTCGTAGGTGATAACGCTCTTGTATCAACAGAAAGCTTCAATAAAGTTTATTCGATGCTTGAGGAATTCAGGAGTCGATAACACTTGAAAACAACTAAACTGTTCAGACTTGTAGAAAAGAGGGCGGCGGAAATAATATTGCTGGCTCTTGCACTTATCCCATGCCTGCAGATGTTGATAAGGGTTCTTTTTTCAGCCGATATCCCGGACTATGACATGCTGATTAAGCATTTAACACTCTGGACCGCCCTGGTTGCCGGAATGGCTACAACCCGTGATAGGCAGCACATCAGCCTGGGCTTCAATGAGAATCTTCCGGAGGGTCGTTTTAGAACTGCAATTGAGAGCATTATCCTTGTCTCCGGAAGCGCTATTTCAATAGCGACTGCACTGGCCGCCCTCTCATTTTCAATAATCGGTTTCGATGCTAACCAGAAGATAGGTTTTATTTCGCTGAACATTCTCAGTGCAATAATAGCCTTGTCATTCGCGGTAACAGGAATAAGATTCATCACCTCGGTAGAAAACCGGAAAAAGGGGCTTCTTCCGGCCGGGATCATTATTGGACTCATCCTTGGTCTACCGACTATTATTAATATAATGTACATGACACCATTCATGCCTCCGATCTGGCTTGAAGATGCGCTTAGTGTATACTACATATTTTTCGAAGCAGCCGACATTATATTAGTCATCCTGCTTATAGTTCTTGCTGTATTCGGACTGCCGATTTTCCTGCTGCTTGGAGGCGCTGCCTACATTCTTTTTGCAGGAACATGGAGCGTACCTGAAGTAATACCGAACGAGATCTACAACCTGCTGACCGGAACGGCCATTCCGGCGATACCTCTGTTCACCTTAACAGGATTTGTTCTTTCCGAAGGCAATAGCGGCGAAAGACTCGTGAATCTGTTCAGAGCCTTCATAGGAAGGATGCCCGGCGGACTCGCTATAATGGCGGTGCTTGTATGCGCCTTCTTTACTACATTTACCGGAGCCTCAGGGGTGACAATTCTTGCACTTGGAGGTCTGCTTTCATACATTATGCTGAATAGCGGAGAATACTCTGATCAGTTCACGAAGGGGTACATAACCTCCGCGGGCAGCATAGGACTGCTGTTTCCTCCCAGCCTGCCGATTATCATGTATGGTATCCAGGCAAAAATAAGTATCAAGGACATGTTTTTAGGCGGAATTATTCCAGGCGTCATCCTCGTTGCCGCCCTCTCTGGAATGGGAATTTTCCATGCACGTAAAGCCCGCATGGCCGGCCGAGGCCACATCGATGAGTCGCAGATTCCGGATAGACTAGGCTCGCTCAGGAGAGCTTCAGGCGATTTGATGCTGCCGGTAATTATCCTTGTACTGTACTTCGGCGGGATAACCACTCTTGTTGAAACCGGGGCGGTTGCTGTAGTGTATTCAATCATACTTGAAGTTTTCATTTACAGAAAGCTGAAACTAAAAGAGCTCAGCAGAATTATCGGTAAAACAATCCCTGTAATCGGCGGCGTTCTCATGATAATTGCTATGGCGAAGGGCCTGTCATATTTCATTGTCGACGCTGAAATCCCGATGTACCTGACCAGCTTTTTCAGCACTCATGTAAACTCACCCCTGGTCTTCCTGCTTCTACTTAATATTGTGCTTCTTATCACCGGCTGTCTGATGGATATTTTCTCTGCAATTATGGTTGTTGCACCGCTGATAATACCATTGGGCGAAATGTACGGTATCCACCCGGTACAGCTCGGAATAATATTCCTGGCCAACCTGCAGTTAGGGTACCTTACCCCGCCTGTCGGCCTGAACCTCTTTCTGGCGTCATATGCCTTCGAGACACCTCTTGCAAAAATTTACAGGGGTGTCATTCCTTTCTTCCTGGTGCTTCTGGCAATGGTTCTTCTTATAACCTATGTGCCGTTTTTCTCGCTTAGCCTTTTAGGATGATGCCGGATTAAAGCTACAGCTGTTAAGCCGATTCTAATCCAGATCTAAAAAAGCCTTCCTGCGGCCGGAGTCTACCGGCTTCAGGGGCAGCCAGGCTGAACTCAGTTTTTGCCATGTTTTATACTCCCCGTATTTAAGCGATGTTATAGATTCGGCAAAAACAGTACTTCCCGCAAAAAGAATTATCAGAACAGCTGCGCCGATTCCACTGAAATGGAGTCCGCCAGAAGCCGCCGCCAACAGAAGAAAAATAACAACCCACTGCCCCATCTCGCAGACGTAGTTCGGATGTCTCGAGTACTTCCAGGGTCCGAAGGTATTAAAGCCGAGCATATACCGCCTTTCAGTATTCCACGGTTCGATATATCTGCGTCTGTAAAAACGAAGCTGGAGAATGTCGGACCAGAGTTCACAGCTGAGCAGCAGTAGATGAAGTGCGTAGAGTATAATCTCAAGCACGCTGATTGGCGCAGTAATTGCGCCGTAGTAATAAAGAGGCAGGGTGAACATGAAAATCAGAATCAGCTGAAAAGCACTGATAAAAGAGAGATTGAAGAGCTCAAACAGAAATCTGTTCGGAATCTTTTTCCTGAGGATCTCCCAGCGGTAATCCTCGCCGGTAAACCCCTTTTTGAACGAAAATGCATAGCCGCCTTTAATAGCAAAATTCGTTGTAAGCCTTGCCCCCCAGAGAAGAACCAGTATAACCGCGATAATGTAACGCGGATTTGCGATAAAATCCGGAAGCCATATTATTACATAAACCACCGGAAGAACCGACCAGAGACGGTCAACCGTAGAATAATTCCTGGTGAACAGTCCATAAAAAAACGACAGCAGAATTGAAGCTGCCAGTACCCATAATGTTATAGTTAAACTATTCATAATCGTATTTATTCTCCCGCTATTCTTTTAACATCTTCATCAACGAGGGACAGCCAGTCGTTTCTTTCAGTCTCACTGCTTTCAGAAACTATTCTGAACATTCTGCGATGAAACTTTTCAATCCCGCAAAACCCACAGATACACTGCTTCCAGATGTTCTCAAGCGGGTCACCGAAGTATCCGACCTCACGCTCTTCTTCCGTGTTCGAAGTATTATAAACTACAGCGTATTTCCCATCGAGTCCCGGTACAGGTAAGCCGCTAAGGGCTCCTTCAGGCAAGTCATAGGCATAGGGAGGCCTGACAACCCGATCCACCCAGCCTTTGAGGATTGCAGGCGGCTGCCCCCACCAGTTGGGATGAACAAAAAACAGCAGGTCGGACTGCATCATTTCATCAGCATACTGCTGCACAAGCAGATCTTCCGACGGCTCTTTCCCGAGTTCTCCGACAGTCATAACGGGATTGAAACCTTCGACGTAAAGATCATGGGCGAAGATTTTTATCCCGGCAACGGTAAGTGAATCCATTATCTGCTTGTAGATTGCGTGGTTAAAACTTCCATGGTAAGGGTGAGCCAGTACCACACTTGCTTTCATATTAGTACTCCTGTATCAGGTCATTATATTACAGTGTTCTGTTTTTTTCAGTCAATTAAAAGCTGTTATTTACGTAGCAGTTGTACTCGCAGCTGACTCTTTTTTTATACACTTTAACCGATCTGTCAAATTTATTGATATTTTATTATTTATATCGCTTTTATAACACTGTAGAGAGAGACTGAAACTATGTTAATATCCACGCAAAAATAACGGAGGGACCTCAATGGGACTTTACGCAGTCCCCGGCCTTACAGGCTGGGCAATAATGCTTTTCGTGCTTTTTGCACTGATGGCTTTCAATGAACTCGGACGCACTACTAAATGGGGCGGAATTGTACTTTTTCTTATTATACCGATTATTATGACAATCTTTGTCTGGCCGGAGACGGCAGCACCCGGTAATGAATATGGAACAGGAACCTGGTTTAACTGGGTTAAAACATATTCTGCACTCGCAGGCTGCCTTGGATTCATGGCGATTCGATATATTCCGTCGCTGCAGAAAAAGAAGTGGGCGCTTGCGTTCCCACCGCTTATTCTTGCACTGAACATTCTTGAAGCGTGTATCCGTGACTTTCAGGTATTTACCTACGGTGCATGGAACGGTACTTTCGTCGACAACCTTTGGGTTATGTCCGGACCGTGGAATATCATGAACGGAATTGCAGGTCTCCTTAATATTCTGACAATCTGCGGATGGCTCGGAATTGTAATTTCCAAAGAACGGACTAAGGATATGTTATGGCCGGATATGATCTGGGCATGGATAATTGCATACGACTTATGGAATTTTGCATACACATACAACTGCATTGCTGATCATTCATTTTATTGCGGCCTCACCCTTCTGCTTTCCTGTACCATACCCGCTTTCTTCATCAAAAAGGGAGCATGGCTGCAGCATAGGGCCTCTACCCTTGCATTGTGGATAATGTTCGTAATGACCGTACCGTCTTTCGCAGACAGGATTGCACCCGTGCCTACGACACATAATCCAAAAGCCTTTTTCACACTCAGTCTTCTGGCTCTGATTGCAAATGTTGCACTTGCTGTATACCAGCTGCTTCGAATCAGAAAATTGAAACTCAACCCCGTCAGGGATGAGATTTACAAAGATACAGAAGTCTATAAAAACGTTCTTGCTGAAAAATAATTTAAACCCTGCCGATTCTGAAGCAGCCGGCAGGGATTTCTTTGTTAGTTTTTGCATAATTTCCCCCGCCGTAGTTGAATAACTACAGAGTTTGCATGATAATTAATTCAGGAGCCCTCATCATGCAAGCCTTCACTGAAAAACTCATAAGCCACAGAAAAATAGTAACAACACTCGCTATTATACTGACTCTCTTCTGGGGCTTAAATCTCGTCAATCTGCGAATAGACGGAGGCTTCACCTCGGTTCTTCCCGAAAGCGATCCCGATTTTTTATTTAATCAGTCGATAGAAGAAGAATTCGGTTCGGCTGATGAAATAATCATTCTGATAAGTAATGACGACGGCATTTACAGCAGAGAGACAACTGAATTAATAACCGGACTGTCTGAAGCGCTTGCTGATATCAGTGAGATAGAAGGCGAACGGATCATCGACATGGTCAGCCTTTACGGCTTCAATTCACCTCAACAGTCAGGGGAGACTGAACAGCTTGCAGAGCTTGAAAACTTTATGAGAAATGACCCCCTGGCAGCCGGAACTATAAACAGCAGCGACGGAAAAACAACAATGATATTGGCACCTGTATCCGGGGAGATCTCGATGGAGGATGAAGAGTTAAGAGCTCTTGTAAGGGAGCTTGAACAGATCGTCGAAAAAGCCAGAGTGGCACATTCTGGATTCGAAATCCTGCTATCTGGTCACCCTGTTGTTAATGCTGAAATTATGGATAAGATGGCAAACGATCTCTATCTTTTGTTTCCGATTGCAATTACAGCTGTGGCTCTAATGCTGTTGCTGATCCTCAGGAGCCTCAGGGGAATGCTGATCCCCCTGGTCATAACCCTGATGTCGGTAATATGGACCTTTGGTCTCAAGGGCCTTCTACACTCTCCCCTTACAATAACCGAAACCGTCATTCCTGTAATTCTTATTTCTATCTCCTGTGCCGACGGGATACATATAGTCAGCGAAGCATTTCATTTCATGCATCACGGCATGGATTCAAAAACGGCAATAGTCAGAACTATCGGCGACCTGTGGAAACCTGTAACCCTGACAAGCCTGACAACAGCGCTCGGTTTCGCTTCATTCATTTTTTCAAGCGGTAGATCACTTCGCAACATGGGGCTGTTTCTTGCCTTCGGGGTTATAACGGCAATGATTTTTTCCTTGTTTTTTATCCCCGTACTTTTTTCATGGTATAAACCGACTGTAAAGCATGAAAACCGAAGCCATTACAAGAGGCAGTTTAAACTGCTTAAGTTAATTGAGCATGCAACGGAATTCTTCCTTCGATGGAGGCTTGTAATCATCGTGATTGCGGCTATAGTACTAGGCCTTTCAGCATTCGGTATGATGAATATCAATACGGACACGGATGAGATTCGTTACTTCAAGGAAGGAAACCCTATCAGGCAGACAGCTGAACTCATAGAAACAGAGATGGGCGGTCTGAGCATGCTGCAGATTATACTTGAAGGCCAAGAAGACAGCTTCAGGGAACTTTCCGTACTCAGAGACATGGAGACGGTTCAAAAAACAATTTCTGCACGACCGGAGGTAAGCAGCGTAGTCTCACTAGCTGATACGGTCAGCTACATGTATTACCTTATGAGGGGCCGGAGTGTTGACTATTTTGAGATACCAGACAACCAGAATTTCATCAACAGACTTCTCCTGATCTCCAATAGCGGTGAAGAGGATAGATCTTCAATGCTCTCAACCTATGTAAATGATGATTTCAGCAGGGCAAGAATAATGATTCGCATTACCGATTCAAACACAAGGGTACTGGAAAAACTGTTGTCGGATATCGACAGTGACCTCGATGTATTTCGGACTCGCGGCCTGTCAGTCGGGTTTGCAGGAGATTACCTGCGGGTTTCAAACAGCAGAATAATTGTCGAGAGCCAGGTTCTGAGTCTTACAATAACCCTGGGGATTATACTGATAGTTTTATCGATTATTTATCGTTCGCTGCTTCATGGCCTCATAGTATCAATGCCGGTTGTAATTGCTGTCCTCTTCAATTTTGCCGTCATGTGGCTACTGAAGGTCTCGCTGAACCCGGCAACAGCTATTATTGCAGCTGTTGGTCTGGGAGTCGGAATTGATTACTCAATACACATTTATTCCCGCCTCAGACTGCTTCGGGAGCGCGGGGAAAGCCCCAGAAGCTGTATAGTCAACTCAGCGACAGAATCAGCCAGGGGGATAATATCCAACGCCGCCTCGGTGGGAGTCGGGTTTCTGATTCTGCTGCTTTCAGCCTATAGAATCATAAACGATATGGGGTGGATAATAGCACTTACGATGCTTACAACCTCGTTGTCTTCACTCATACTGCTTCCGTGCCTGCTTTCCTTTCTGCCCGGGAATAAGCCTTCTGCTGAAAAACTCAACAAAAAGCCGGCCTGAACTAGGCGATTTTCGAGTAGACACCACAATCCGAAATCAGACCAATACCGGCGACAGCCTAGCCCCTTCCCGCAGTGATTACAAGTGAAACAATAAGTGCTGCTGCGAAAATTATCATAAACCCCATAATCATGAAACCAAGAATTTTTGAATAGCCCTTCGGGGTAATCCAGCCTGCTTCATCCATCTTTTTTATTGCAGGATGCAGGCGCCAGTAATATGAAGCAATAGATAGAATCATGGCAACAACAGCAAGTATTCTGGTGGTGGAAGTTCCTGTAATTACTATTACAATCAGCAGTGCGATAAAAATGAGCTTGGTTCCAGCAACCCAGTTGATCATATAGCTGACTAGGGCATGGATTTCAGGATCAGATTTTGATTTTTCATAGGCATTAAAAACCCCTATGCCGTTTCCCATCCGCGACCCGGGTTTAAAATAGAGCATTAACACATTAAGACTCTCAAACAGAATGAAAACGATTATAGCAATTGATAGTACAGTCATGGGAATATATTAGTAGCCTTTGCGAGCTTAATCAATGCCGTACTTGACCACAGCCT
The DNA here is from genome assembly GCA_028532855.1 of Candidatus Thalassospirochaeta sargassi. Lineage (GTDB taxonomy): Bacteria > Spirochaetota > Spirochaetia > UBA9216 > UBA9216 > Thalassospirochaeta > Thalassospirochaeta sargassi. The sequence goes on along the minus strand of JAQQAL010000044.1, from coordinate 114,002 downwards.
CAGCAATTGGGATGTCCGCAGGTGCAAGTTTATATTCTGACAGACTTACTGGATAAACCCAATCAAAGGCATCATGCACCGTCAGACTGATTTCATCAGAAAAAAGCTCCGTCAGAATTCCAGTCAGTCTAATTTCACTGTGTTCATATGCATAAAAACTTACAGCGAGAATCTCTCTTCCTCGGGCCTTAACACCCAGTTCTTCGAAAAGCTCACGCTCAATACAATCAAACATGCTCTCGCCAGCTTCAAGCTTACCTCCGGGAAACTCCCAGAATCCTTCAAGCTTTTCCCCGGACGCCCGACGACAGATAAGAACCTTCCCGTCATGAAAAACAACTGCAGCCGCAACATTTTTTATCATCACCACACCTTATCAGGAACATTATATATCAAGAGGCTCATTTTCCCAGCCCCCGGGACTTTTTTTGTTCAGGGGTTTACGGTAAACTTTCCGGTATGGAGAATACTAATGGCTGTAAAAGCACTGCTGTTTGATCAGGATGGTGTTATTGTCGATACCGAGCGTCATGGTCACAGAACAGCATTCAACAATGCCTTTAAAGCAAAAGACCTGGATATCTACTGGGACGAAAAAGAATACTACAGTCTGCTGAGGGTTGGCGGAGGCAAGGAACGATTGAAACTGTATTTCGCAGAACAGAAGGAATACAAGAACATGAGTGCTGATGAGTTAAGCAGTTTTACAGCTGATTTGCACGCCCGAAAAACCCTTGAATTCATAAAAATAATCCGCAACAAGGGTTTACCGCTTAGATCCGGAATAAGGCGACTGATGAAAGAAGCTCAGGCAGCAAAAATACCTGTTGCAGTATGCACGACCTCAAATGAACAGAACACAAGAGCAATCCTCAACACCCTGCTCCCTGAAATAAATGTCTCGCTTATACTTGCCGGAGACTGCGTTAAAAATAAAAAGCCGGATCCTGAGATATATCTGAAAGCCGTTTCACTGCTGAAGATTGCCCCGGAGGAAGGGCTGGTAATTGAAGATTCAAACATAGGAACAACTGCTGCAAAAAAGGCTGGCTTAAATGTAACGGCGACGCTTACAGACTATACATATGAGGAAGATATGCAAAATGCGGATCTTGTACTAAGTTCCCTCGGTGATAAAACGGAGCCTGTTAAAATTATAAAAGCCGACAGAAGGTTTAAGCCTGGAAACGAAGTACATCTTAAAGATCTTCTTGATTACTTTAAGTAAATATTTAATAAAAAACTGCCGTGGGTTAACGCAACAGCAGTATCGGGCAGCCAGGCAGGAAGTAAAAATAAGGCACACTTTTTTATATCAACAATTTTAATGATTTGTAATTCTACCCGCTGAGTAATCAAAAAGATATCCCCCGAATTGGGGATATTTTAAATTTTCTTTATGGCCCCTCTGTGTTTATAATTCTTTAAGCCTCATCTTGTCATTCTTTAGGAACCATAGAGGATCTCCGATACCGTCCGAAAAAACAGCCGAAAGCACCAACAGGAAAATCTTCTCACATCTGCCGAGTCTTGGTAATACAACTAGCCTAGGCCCTTGTGTTCAAGCCTGAATACTTCCCTATCCTCTTCGTCATCAAACATATCGAAGTAATCAGCTATTTCCACAGCAAAATCAACGAAGGCCGAACCTATGGCCGTTATGAAGCGCCCATCAACAACAACCTTTTCATCGACGAAATTTTCCCTGTCAAAGGGGTCTTCCTCACCCGCAGCTTTTGCGGCCTCGGGAGAATATGTTGTTGTGTATTTAACCCCCTCAAGTACCCCGGCGCATGCAAGAAACCGGGGACCGCGACAGATAGCAGCAAGCAGGGCTTCTTTAGCATCAAGCTTTTGAATCAGCCTCGTTAAAGCGGGACTCTGCTGGTCATTCCAGCCACCGGGAATTATCAGCCCCTCTACATCGGCAAGTTTTGCAGCCTCATTAAAGCTGTAGTCAGGAACAAAGGTCAAGCCGGCTTTGCTGAGTACAGGGTCTCGGCTCTCTGCAACAAGAGCAACTTCAAGCGAGGGGTGGTAACCAAGGATATTGAGCGCAAAAACCGTCTCAAACTCAGCCATGTCGTTATAAATCAGTCCGAATATTTTCTTCATAGATTATTATATCAAATTTATCTGATTTTTGGCAGCCAGCGGTTGGTCATCGCAGCGTAGAGAGCCCAGCGGTTACCGAACTGCTGAGCCAGGCGGGGTTCTTCATATTTCACTATCCGAAGATGAAACAGGACTGCTGCCGCTATATTATACAGAAGGACCAGGGGGGAGGTGAACATCAGGGCAAAGCCCGCTATTGTAAGAAGAACACCTATATACATAGGGTTGCGGCAGAAACGGTACGGCCCGGTAACAACAAGTTCAGCCGGAGCATCCCAGGGGGCAAGGGTTCCTCCGCCGCGCTTATAAAAATCGCGGATACAAAGAACCAACAGGCTGGCACCTGCAGCCAGAACGAGAAGCCCCGGCCAGAAGAACGGCTGACGGCGCGGATCGATAATTATAAGGACTACTGGTATTATACCGGCAAAAATTACCGGGAGAAGCAGTACTGCGATGACTGCACGCTTAATTAATTCCATATCATTTAATTCTACACGGGAATCAATAGAAATTCAGCCCTGATTCATCAATATATAGGCTTACCCCCGCTGAAGACTCATTACCGCTTGAAGTGAAATCTGTATTTTCAACATTCGGAGCCTCTGTATAGACTTCGCTTTTTACAGATAGATCATGCATATACCCCTGGCAGGTACCTGCTGATTCATTCCAGGTAGCTTCATCCCGAATCAGAAGAAGATCATTATCAATCCACCAATAATTGAAATATTCTTCAAACGCAGCTGACCAGCTATAGACATCAGACAGAGTCTCTGAGTTGAGAATGGAAATAGTTAGAATTATTTGGGGTATAGCAAGAATGTCAGAGACTTCTTCAGTTTGAGTTTGTATAATCGATAGATAATCCCCCCCCCGGGAGAAGGAATGACCGCAGGGTTGTCCCGATCAAAAGTATCAACATCGGTGATCAGGAGGGTCTCTTTCCCCGTTGATATTTTATAATGGTAGATCTCCCCGACACGCTGATTATCAAAGTAATAACCGAATATGATAAAATCGGCATTCTTCATATAATAAAGATCCGACGGCCAGGCCTCACAACGAACATCCAGAGCTGTGGTCCCGCTTCCAACGGCGTTTACCGTGTAAAGCTCAAACCAGGGATTCCATTTTGAAGTTGTATCAATTGCAAGGAATTCTGATTCCAATACCCAAGTCTGTAGTAAAGTATTCCTGAGTCGTCATCAGACCAGACAGCACCACCGGGCAGTTCGGTGCGGAAGGGAATAAGATAATTGAAATTGATATTATTTTAAATCGAAGACGTCTTCCACGGTAGATTCAAGTGTCTGTTAACGGACGAAAAATCATAGGCTATTTCGCGTATTGATAATAATTTTTCTCTCCTGTATCATACGCGCATGAGCAAATATCCTTTTTCTGAAATAGAGCCTAAATGGCAAAAATACTGGGAGGAAAACGCCTCCTTCAGGGTCGAGGAAGACCCTTCATTCCCGCCCGAAAAGCGGATGTACGTGCTGGATATGTTTCCCTATCCCTCTGGTGCGGGACTGCACGTTGGTCATCCTGAGGGCTATACGGCAACCGACATTTACTGCAGATACCTGCGAATGAACGGCTACAATGTACTGCATCCAATGGGCTACGATTCGTTCGGTCTGCCTGCCGAAAACTACGCTATTAAAACAGGTACTCACCCGAAGGCGACTACCGAAACAAATATCGAGCATTTCACAAAACAGATAAAAAGTCTCGGGTTCAGCTACGACTGGAGCCGTGAGATTAAGACCCACACTGCTGAATACTATCGCTGGACTCAGTGGATTTTTCTGCAGCTGTATAAGAAGGGGCTGGCTTACGAGTCACAGGCACCTATTAACTGGTGCCCTTCATGCCTGACAGGCCTTGCAAACGAAGAGGTCAACGACGGCACCTGTGACAGATGCGGAGCCCAGGTTGAGAAGAAGAACATCCGACAGTGGATCCTGAAGATTACCGAGTATGCCGACAAGCTTCTTGATGGGCTGGACGATCTTGACTGGTCCGACTCTATCAAGGCTATGCAGCGCAACTGGATTGGCCGCTCAACCGGAGCAGACGTTACCTTTAAGATAGATGGAATGGATGAGGAGCTGGTCGTCTACACCACCCGGCCAGACACCCTCTTCGGCGCCACCTACATGGTTGTGTCACCTGAACACCCCCTTGTAGAAAAACTGACTACGGATGAACACCGTGCGGCAGTCGAGGATTATATTCGTCAGGCATCACTGAAATCGGATCTTGAGAGGACAGACCTTGCAAAGGAAAAAACCGGTGTCTTCAGCGGCTCTTACGCGATTAACCCTGTAAACGATGAGAAGATTCCTGTCTGGGTTGCCGACTACGTTCTGATAAGCTACGGAACTGGAGCTATAATGGCTGTTCCGGCACACGATGAACGTGACTGGGAGTTTGCCAGGGTATTCGGTCTTCCGATTATTGAAGTCCTCAAGGGCGGCAATGTAAACGAGGAAGCCTTTACCGGGGATGGCCCGCATGTAAACTCCGGACCGCTCGACGGTCTTGGCAAGCAGGAAGCAATTGATAAAATCACGGCATGGCTTGAGGGCCAGAAGCTTGGAAAGGCCGCCGTAAATTATAAGCTGCGCGACTGGATTTTCAGCCGCCAGCGATACTGGGGCGAGCCGATCCCCCTGGTACACTGCCCGGACTGCGGAATTGTCCCCTTGCCCGAAGATCAGCTGCCGCTTGAGCTGCCGGCTGTAGAGAGCTACGAACCCTCGGGCACTGGCGAGTCTCCGCTTGCACGAATTGAGGAATGGGTGAACACAACCTGTCCCGTCTGCGGTAAACCTGCGAAACGCGAAACTAACACAATGCCTCAGTGGGCCGGCTCCTGCTGGTACTACCTGCGCTTTCTCGACCCGAAAAACACCGGTGAATTTGCGTCGGAGGCTACTCAAGACTACTGGATGCCGGTCGATTTGTATGTCGGCGGTGCTGAACACGCTGTTCTCCACCTGCTCTACGCGCGATTCTGGCACAAGGTACTTTATGACCTGGGTGTTGTTAAAACCCGGGAACCCTTTCAGCGCCTTATAAACCAGGGCCTGATTACATCCTTTGCATACCAGCGCCCGAACAAATCACTTGTACCTGTAGATGAAGTTGAGGAGAGGACCGAGGGCGAATACGTAGAGAAGGCGACCGGAGATGCTGTTGAACAGGTAATTGCCAAGATGTCGAAGAGTCTTCATAACGTAATAAACCCCGATGATATTATCGCAGAGTTCGGCGCGGATGCGATGAGGATGTACGAGATGTTCATGGGCCCCCTGCAGGTGTCGAAGCCATGGCAGACGAAGGGACTTACCGGCGTTCACCGATTCCTCGACCGCGTATGGCGTGCCGCCGAAAAACCACTGGTTGATGAGGCCGCACCCGAGGCGCTTGAGAAGCTGCTGCATAAGACTATAAAGAAGGTAAGCCACGACACAGGAGAACTTGAGTTCAACACGGCAATCAGTCAGATGATGATTTTCATCAACGAGCAGTTCAAGATCGACAAGCTGTATAAATCGGTCTGGGAGCGCTTTCTTCTGCTGCTTGCACCCTACGCCCCGCATATTGCAGAAGAGCTGTGGGAAAAGCTCGGCAATGAGCCGTCTGTCTGTAAACAGGAGTGGCCAAGCTATGATGAGGCCATGTGCATTGAAAACAATGTTACGGTTGTTATCCAGGTTAACGGCAAACTCCGCGACAAGCTTGAGCTTACCCGCGGTACCGACAAGGCTGAAATGGAGAAACTTGCGTTCGCAAGCGAAAAGGTCAAAAACTTCACCGACGGTAAGACTGTTGTTAAAGTTATTGCCGTGCCGGACAAGCTTGTGAATATTGTTGTTAAATAATCAAGTCCAGTTAGCGCAATGATTTAACCTAGAGTTTAATGATTATTGCATTGAATCCTACTTAGAGAAACCGGGAATTGTCCAGAATTGGTCAATTCCCTTTTTTAATTTATATCCTCAAACAGATAGTACGTATAGGTGTGCGGTAAAAATTTGTGGTCGATTAGCATCTACCCTCCACAGTTTTTTTACCTTTTACTATCCTTGATATCTAGAATCCTCATTATAACAGCAGAAACTGCAACCACGGATGCGGCCAGCCCCCAGGTGAATCTGAAACCTATTATATCAAGTACAGCACCGCAGACCAGCGGACCTATTGAGAATCCAGCCCCCATGATTATTGGCAGCACTGCACTCATTCGTCCTCTGTGGGAGGCTGGAGTATGGTTCATGATAAAGGGCATAGTACTTACAGCTTCCAATATTTCTCCGATAGTGAAAACAAAGACTGAAATAATGAAAGCTGCACGGAATGAGATAACCCCCAGCATTCCGAAACCAAAGGTAAAGAGTATGCCGGCATAGAAAACCCGCCGTATATTGGTTCGAGACTTAAATACTGCAGTCAGGATAGGTGTTAAAGTAACAACTGTAACGGCATTTAAAAAGCCCAGCATACCATAAAGCTTTGCTCCCTCGGAAGGGAAGTTATGTTCCGCATGCAGCGGCATAAGAAATGACCATTGAGAGTAGACAAACCTGTACCCGAAAACAGCTAACGCAAAAGCAATCAGAATGGGCCTTGAAAGCAGTACAGAGACAATCGTTTTCTTCGATTCATCGTTTTCAGTGTTAATATCATCATCCTCCAGCGATGATTCCGAACCAAGGGGTTCTCTTACAAAAAATGCAATCATTAAAAGAGCAATAAAAGCTGTAGTAGCATCTACAAGAAACATTAAATGAAAGTGGGTTTCAAACAAAATTCCCGCCAATATTTGCGCAACAGCAAACCCAACATTGAAACCGAGGTATCCTAAAGAATATGCCCCTTCCCTCTGCTCTTTAGTAGTCAGATCAGCTGTCATGGCATCATGTGATGGTCCCGCCACGCCGAAAGAAAAAGATGCGGTCATCAGTATCCATATCATTTTAATCGATGGTTCAACAAAGACGCAGAGTGTATAAGCTGTAACTGCAAGCATTTCAAAGGTGATAAGAATTCTTTTTCGACCAAAGGTGTCTGACAGCTTTCCGCCGATGAGACTTGAAGGCATCCATAACAGTCCCATTACCGCGACATATCGTCCGGCCTCAGTATTGGATAATCCTATCTTACGTGTTAGCAGCAGTGCCATGAAAGGAAAAATAAGCATACCCATGGCATTGATCGTCTTCGAAAGAACGACAATATAGATTTCTCGTCGAAGTCCACGATATGGCTCCGTCAGTTTCAACAAACTTTTCATTGTGAGAAGTGTAGTCTATAGTAAGAGCGGAAACAAGGTGCTATTATATCACTTGAAACGATGGTCTTTTCATCACCATAGTACATTTCATCAACAAATTCTCTTTATCACAGCCAAAAGCCAATGAAACTTAAAAACCATGCCATTCTTTTAGCGGTTATGCTATAATTATCTATACCAACAGGTAATTTCAGGAGATCACATGAACACATACGAAAAAAGAATAGATACTCTTTGCGAGTGGATGCACAGCAATCATATAGACGCAGTGGTTATTGAGGATGCCGAAAACCGGAGATCAAAGAATCTCCGCTACCTCACAGGCATGCATTCAGATGCGGTTCTTGTTGTATTTTCCGATAAAACAACAATTCTAATGCCCTGGGATATAATTCAGGCCGAAAAAACCGCCAGGGCGGATAAAATAATCGCCTTTTCAGAATTCGAACGTAACCCGGTCAAGGCCGTCAGCTCAGTCTGCGCAGACAATCTGCTCGGCGGAAGAATTGAGCTGTCATCACAGACACCTTATCTGCTTTATTCCGAGATTTCTGCGGCAATGAAGGGTTTTGAGATTGTTTGCCGTGCCGACGGCGTCGCTGAAAAACTCATGAATATGAGGGCCGTCAAAGATAAAGAAGAGATAAATCTGTATAAACGGGCCGGAAAAATGACCGACAAGCTGATCGATGCACTTGAAGGCGGCTTCAGGGATGGCAGTATAAAAACCGAGACGGATGCAGCAATGTTTGTTGAAGCCGAATCAAGACGCCTCGGAGCAGAGGGCTCAAGCTTCGAAACCCTTGCAGCAGGGCCCACCCGCTCCTGGGGTATTCATTGTATTCCGGCCTACAGCGCAGGGCCGATTGGCTGTGCAGCCTCCGACGGCTCAGGGGGGCTTTCGATAATTGACTGCGGCCTGAATGTGGATGGTTATGCAACCGACATTACCATGACTATTTGTTGCGGTGAACTGAGCGACAAGCAGCACCAGATGGTTGAGCTTGTCAGCCGGGCGCACGCAATCGGTGCGGAGGCCGGAACCATACAGCAGGTGAGCGCCAAAGCTGTTGCCTCAGCCGTCGACGAAGTTTTCGCCGCAGCAGGATGGACAATGCCACACAGCCTGGGACACGGAATAGGCCTGGACGTACATGAGGCACCGACGCTTAAAAACCACCCCATCTATGACCAGCCCATTCTGCCTGGTATGATTTTCACAATTGAACCGGGGCTATACGATGCCGAGGCCGGCGGTGTAAGACTTGAAAACGATTATCTGATGACCGAAAAGGGAGCCATAGCACTCACATCCTCCCGGATTGTGATGCTCCGGTAACCGGATTAGACCAGCACCAGATACGGTCGTTAAAAAAGACCTCAATGAACTCATCCGAACCGTCCTTATAGAAGACTGTTTTACTGTTCACAGGAATAACAGGGGTTAACTCAAACATATCGGTTTCAGACTTGTAAACGGTTTCGGCCGGGTTGTAAAGGGGATTATCCGAATACCAGATTCCTTTTGCCGCCGGGATAGAAAACTCAAGGGTTTCAGCGGCAGTTATTGAAGATTCACGAAACAACCCGTAACCCAGCCGTGCAATTATTGGAACCGGATCAAGGCACCATGCGCCGCCGGGGAGCGGCCGGCCGTTATCATCGACAAGCTCCGCAGCATTCAGGCTGACGGCCTCCCTGAAAGTCAGGGTGTCAAAGCCCCTGATTACCTCCGAGTTCAGGATGCAGCTGCGCAGGATGCTGCAGGCAAAGCCGTCCTCAAAGGAAACTGCCATTTTTCCACCGGAGATATCAGCGGGATATATTGCAGCTGCCGGAAAACCCCCTGTTCGACCGCAACTGTATACGGGCCAGGCAAAAACAGGTAAATTACTTCCACAGGCAATCCGGATCAAAACGCCGGAGCACACTTCCTCAGCGGCAATCAGTTCGGTAATATACTGGGGGCGCCCATTATCAATTGATTCGGGGTATTCAATTCTCCAGGCAACAGCTTTCGGGGCAGGACAGACAGGCATGTTAATCACAACAGGACTCCTGCCGCTGAATCCGCAGGAAGAACAGAGAAGGAAAAACACAAGCAATGTAAATACGCTAACATAAATTATGTGTAGAGGTAAAGGTGTTTTGATTTTCTTCCGCGCCACATATTACTATAACGCGGTTTTTTAATGCTGCTTCAATTTTTCCCGATACAGGGTTCTTATTTCTTTGAGGATTGCAATGTATTCACCGCTCTGATAATCAGGATAGGTCCAGGGCAGGGGATGAAAATCCTTCTTCATATACATTAAAGTGACCTCGGCATATATCCCGTTCTGAAGAGGAATGCGGTGTCCAACATTCTTGGTAGTTGCCAGAATCAGCCTGTTCAAGTCCAGAAGCCCGGGATCAAGATTAACTTTCCTGTTTCCATCCACAGCCCAGCGTTCTTCCAGCTCATTAGTCAATATTTTTATCCGCGACAGCTCTGAAGGCTGCACCGTCTTTCTAAATGAATAAAACCAGCGCTTTATCCCCTCGCCCATCTCGCCGTCATAGTATGAAGTGTAGGTAAAGCTCAGGGAATCCGTTGAAAAATCCACAGGGCCGAAATGCTCTTCAAGTACCGAACGCAGCTGCGGTTCGATGCCGTTTAGAGTAGATAATACACCGATAATCAGGTTTTCTTCCTGAAATTTATTTATATCTCCCATGCTTTTCCTCCGCTGGCCCGGTTGGACGGATGAATGTTCCGCAGGACAAATTGTTACTTGCGGAATTCTCACTGTTTTATAACCTTAATATACAGAAGATTCAATGCGTGGAGTAATGGCAGGATTTAACTTGATTTGAACAATATAGAAATCGACTGCCCAAGGCGTACAGGAGCGGCCTTGATTACAGGGCTTGACCGGAATTAAATCCCGGCCTTATAAATACCCAGAAGCCTGAAATCTTCACAGACCTTCTTCAGCTGATTAATACCCTCACTGAGAAAATCATCCCTTGCGGGGAGCTCAATATCGGAGTAAAACATATATTCCCATGGCTTACCGTGGATAGGCCGTGATTCGAGCTTCTTCATGTTCAGCCCGTTTTCATTCATTACCTGCAGAACGCTGACAAGACTTCCTTTTTTATCAGGAACAGAAAATACAACTGTGGCCTTATCAACCTGCTCTGGTTCTGGATGTTCACAGCGGGCAATTATGAAGAACCTTGTAAAGTTAGACGGGTTTGTTTCAATACCTTCTTTAAGAATCTCAAGTCCGTAGTAGGACGCTGCATGGACACCTGCAATAGCAGCGATTTCGGAAGAATTCTTCTGAGCAACCAGGGAACATGAGCCTGCAGTGTCGTAATAAGGAATGCGTTCAACATCAAGACCGTCGAGGAAGCGTTCACACTGCATTAGTCCCTGCGGGTGAGAGTAAACCTTTTTAATTTTTGATATATCTGCACCGGGCAGAGCTATAAGGTTATGCCTGATGCGTATCTGTTTTTCACCGACTATATTAATATCCGGATAGCGCAGAAAGAGATCAAAACATTCATGAATTGAACCTGTAAGCGCGTTCTCAACAGGAATTACGCCATAATCAGAACTGCCGGTGAGTACTGAATCAAATACAGCCTCAAAACTTTTAGACGGAACAAACTCAAGCGGCTGTTCACCGAAATGACGGCCGGCGGCATTTTCACTGTATGCTCCGGGTTCGCCCTGATACGCAACCCTGAGCTTACCCTCAGTTTTATCTGCTCTGGTCATGTTTTCGGTCGACAGTCTGTGGACAGCGAAACCCTGACGCAAAGGACGTTCTATCTCCTTACTTATAACCGGGGATAGCGCCTCAATATCCTTCATCAGTTTATCAAACTGCTCAGGGTACAGGCTCTGCGGTCCGTCCGACAAGGCCTCTTCCGGTTTGGGATGAACCTCTATCATAAGGCCGTCGGTTCCCGCGGCAACGGCGGCAAGCGCCATTGGGTGAACCTTTCCGCGAAGACCTGTTCCGTGGCTCGGATCAGTAATAATCGGGAGATGGCTTAATTTTTTGATAATTGGTATTGCGGAAATATCGAGGGTATTCCTTGTATAGCTTTCAAATGTTCTGATGCCGCGTTCACAGAGAATAACGTTATCGGTACCGTGCGCAAGCAGATATTCTGCTGCCATCAGCCATTCTTCTATCTTCGCGGAAAGACCGCGCTTTAGAATTACCGGTTTACCAAGCTCGCCGACAGCTTTAAGTAGCTCAAAGTTCTGCATGTTTCGCGCACCTATCTGATAGATGTCGACATATTCACGCATGATATCTATGTGTGAAGGAGAGACTATCTCTGTGGCAACAGGCATGTCGTATTTCTCACCGGCAGCCTTCAGCCACTTCAGCCCCTTCTCGCCATGACCCTGAAAGGCATATGGTGAGGTTCTGGGTTTGAATGCACCGCCGCGCAGGATAACTGCACCGGCATTGTATACCGCTTCTGCAGCGGCCATAATCTGTTCTTTGGATTCAACTGCGCAGGGACCGGCCACGACTGCCACACGGGGGCCGCCAATCTTAACATTGCCTACCGTTATAACCGTATCTTCTTTCTTCAGCTCACGCGATGCAAGCTTGTACGGCTTAGAAATCGGGATTACGGATTTCACACCCTCAAGAAGTTCAACCGACCGCGGATCAACCGCAACCGCGCCGACAGCTCCCAATACGGTTTCTTCTTCTCCGACGATTTCTTTAACCTTGAAGCCCTTGTCTTCAAGCCAGTTAGTTATATTAAGCTTATGCTCAGCCTTGATATCTCTGTTTAGTATTATAATCATGGGTAAACTCTATTTAAGAGTCTTCCTAGTGTCAACCACCGGGATAAGGTTCTTACCTGACTTTTTATCGGCCCTGATTTTACCGTTCTGGGAAATATACCGTTCAAAATCTCGCTCAAGTTCGGATTTGTATTCAAGAATTTTCGATATATATTCAAGCGTCATAAGCGGGGCACCCCTTCCGCTTACCCTACCGTGTCCTGCATTATAAATAGCGAGGGCCACAATCTCGTTTTCTCCAAGGTCCAGACAGTATCGCAGATAAGCGAGCCCGTTGCTTACATTGGTTTCTATATCGTAAAAATCATCCCTGCTAAGCTGTGGAAAGGATTCCGAATTAAGCTGAAAAAGTCCCCTGTCGATGCTGACAACATTCCTGTTGTACGCATCCGGATTGAAACTGCTTTCAGCCCACATAAGAGAAAAGGCCAAACCGAACGAAATATCATTTTTATGCGCATTTCTCAGAACCGCCTCGGCAATTTCATATGATCCTGAAACTGCTGCATAGTAACTGATTATCTGATCTCTGAAAATATCATCATCGTAGAGAACATAGCCAATATCGTGAAGGTCAGAAACGACAACTGTCCTGATGAAATCTTCGGGAGAATAGAGATCCATCTTTTCTATAGTAGAATAAATTGTAAAATCAGCCGCCTTATCGCTGATCCCGTAAATATCCGTAAAAGTTTCGGTATTCTTATCATCCGCTACACCTGCATATAAAAGCGGTATGAGCGATAAAACCAGAACTGCCGCCGAAATACTCAGCTGCCTGGGAAATGAGCTCTTCAAAACTGTCTCCTTATATATTGAAGCTGAAAACATCCGCGGTGAAAAAGAAGCTGCTTATAAAAATGAGACCGCGATATTTATTATGTCTATTTAGTTATTTTGTCTACTTATTGTAATAATTGCAGGAAGAATTTGCCCCATAGGGCATAAAAGATCAAGTTCACACCCCTCAATTCAGAGCAAATTTTACATATTTATTGTTCGATTGACGATTGAAAAGAAAGAAAGCCCGAACAGCTTTTATACGCAAGTTTATGATGTGTTATCAAGAAGGGTTATATGTTCTGTGACGCAGTCAGCTTTCTGATGGCTATAATCTGCTGCGCCCGTTTGCTCCGGGGTTTTAATATAAATCCCAAACTGAGGTCAAAACTCCCGGTATCGAGATTATACAGCTCCCCGGTCCAGGGATAAAATTCAGGAACCGTCAGGTTTTCTCCGTCAAGGATGCTGATACCTTCCCGCTCTCTGACTAGAACAGAGTCACCAGTAGCCGGTACATTTACTTCGACACTGCCTTCATTAACACAAAGCCGGATATCCGGTGATTCATCAATTGTTCTGCCGTAGGACATAAAAAATTCGGCTCCCCTGACCCCTGCAACAACAAGGATTTGAATGTTATTTTTTAACATGGCTTCCCCTTTTTTATTGCTTATTAAAATATCATCATCTTGAGTATTTTAGTCAGGTTTATTCCGGAACGATATAAGGAATAGACTATATTTGAAAAAACAGCGGAACAAGAACCGGTACAAGCAGTGACAGTATTGCACCGCTTGTAATTGATACCGGAACCGAGTCAGGACCGCAGCTTTTTTCTATTAGAGGAAGGGTAACATCCATACTAGTCGCTCCGGCTACACCGATGCCAATATGCGGGAACCGGCTGCGGCTGATCAGAGGAATTGACAGCAGGGCTATTGTCTCGCGCAGGATATTGGAAACAAATGAAGCGGAACCGAGGATGGGGTCCCCCATATCGGTGATTAATACTCCGGAGAGTGAATACCAGCCGAAACCGGAAGCAACAGCAAGCGACTTACCCGGCTCAATTTCGAAGATGGCGGCAGGAATAAGACTGCCGAGCAGGGAACCGATAATAACGCCTAAAGGTAGATAAATGGTCTCGGGTTTTGCAAGCGCGGCTTTCAGATTGACTCCGCTTTTCACCATGTCAATGCCGATGGAGAAAAGCAGAAAGCGCAGCATCCAGCCTGAAACAGCCTCTCCGGTAAAGCCCGGAATATGTATGAACCATCCTGCTGTAAAACCCGCGACAACTATAAGCAGCAGCTTCAGCGGTTCACGCAAGGCTGCGAAATGCGAGAAATCATCCGCTCCCCCGCCTGTCGTATCTTCAGCGTCACCGGTCCTTAATCCGTCTGGAGCACTGACGGCTGAAGTCAGAATCTTTCTGCGAAACAAGCGCTCTACAGCCGAATACATAAGCAGCAGGATTACAACTGTACCGCCAACTGAAGAGACGGCAAAAACAACCGATAAAACTCCGATCTCAAGAAGCCTGTCTGATCCTGTATTAACAGCTATTCGGAATCCCATGAAGAATAAAAGCCCATACAGAACCCAGGCAGATAAGCTTTCTGTCATCGGATTTTCACGTATTGAGTGAAGCCGGGCAGCGGCAAATCCCAAACCCAGAAAAATAAAGAGTGTAAGAATAGATATCAATGCAGCCATTGCTGATATTGATACTTCATTCGACGTCTTTATTCAAGAAGTATGAATCATCATAAAGCATACAACTGTCGGCAAAGCCCGGCCAGACCTAAACCTGTTGGACATTCTTAAAAAATCCTGCTATTCTTTATGCAACTACAAATCATATCAAAGGGGAAAGACATGAAAAAAACTCTAATTGCTGCTCTTGTAGCAGTACTTGTACTTGCAAGTTTCGTATCCTGTTCTAAAAAAGAGGAAACAGCTGAATCAAAAACCTACATTATTGCTTCAGACTGTACATGGCCTCCGATGGAGTTCATTAACTCAGACAAAGAAATGGTCGGTTACGACATAGACTTCATTAATGCAGTAGCCAAGGAAGCAGGCATTGATATTGAGATCAGGAACACTGCATGGGACGGAATTTTCGCAAGCCTCGCAAACGGCGAAAGCGATGCTGTTATATCATCAGTAACCATCACCGAGGAAAGAAAAAAAACTATGGACTTCTCACTGCCCTACATTAATGCCGGTCAGGTTCTTATAGTTCCTTCTTCAAGTTCTGCCAAGACACTTGCTGATCTTACCGGCAAGGAAGTAGGTGCTCAGATTGGGACTACAGGCGCTATTGAAATTGACAATTCTGCAGCAGAACTCAAAACTTACGATGAGCTCGGTTTTGCAATCGAAGATCTTGCAAACGGAAGAATAGAAGGTGTTGTAGCTGATACACCGATTGCAGCTGATTATGTTCTTCAGAATGATACCTACAAAGGCAAGCTGATGATAGTCGGTGATTCTTTTACTGATGAGTTCTACGGTATCGCAGTCAAAAAAGGCAATACAGAACTTCTCGATCTTATCAACCAGGGCATCAATGCTGTTCAGGATAAGGGCATCGACAAGGAACTGGAAGACAAGTGGCTGAGATAGTTAAAGAATCCAGAATTGAGGTAACCGACGGTGCCTTGATTCCAGACAGTGCGGAGAAGTCAATCTTCTCCGCCTGGAATATTTCTTTTTTCGGCGCCATTATAATTCTAATATTGCTTCCTATTCTGTCGCCGGATCCGTATAAAGACATCCTGCTGTTTATTCCTGACGGCATTGCCACCACATTTCAGGTTACTGTTCTGTCAATTATATTTGCTCTCATCGTCGGACTCTTCGCAGGGCTCGGCAGACTCTCACGTGTCAAGATAATTAACAGAATCGCAACAATCTATGTTGAGGTTGTACGCGGCATTCCGCTGCTTGTTCAATTATTTTACATCTACTACGCTTTGGGAAAGCTCGTTCAGCTGCCTCGCATGACGTCAGCCATAATAGCAATGACGTTCTGTTACGGAGCCTACATGGGCGAAATCTTCCGCGCAGGGATACAGGGTGTTCCACAGGGACAGATGGAGGCAGCTCTTGCTCTGGGCATGACGCGCTCGCAGGCTATATGGAAGGTAATTATTCCGCAGACGTTCAGAATTATTCTGCCGCCGGTCGGAAATGAATTCATCGCCCTTCTGAAGGATTCATCACTTGTATCAATTCTTGCGGTATCCGATCTGCTTAGACGTGGACGTGAGTTTGCATCTACTTCATTCCTGTATTTTGAGACATACACGGTGGTTGCACTTATATACCTGATTATTACACTGTTTCTATCAAGAATAGTTGCTTACATGGAAAAAAGGTTGAAGATTAATGGCAGAGTATAGGATTCAGATAAAAGACGCCTGCAAAAATTATGGTGAGGTAAAGGCGTTGAAAAACGCTAACCTGAATATCGAGGCCGGCGAGGTTGTGCTGGTCATTGGACCATCGGGGAGCGGCAAAAGTACAATGCTGCGATGCGTCAACAAACTTGAAACTCTATCATCAGGAGATATCTTTGTAGACGGCGACTGCGTAACAGATCCAAAATCAGACATCAGAAAGATCCGCGAAGAAGTGGGTATGGTGTTTCAGAATTTTAATCTATTCAGTCATCTCACCGCGCTTCGAAACATCACCCTTGCATTGACTACAGTAAAAAACACTCCGAAAGAAGAAGCTGACGAAATAGGGAAAAAACTTCTAGCCCGCGTAGGTCTTGCAGATAAAGAAAAATCTTACCCCGGACAGCTCTCAGGCGGCCAGCAGCAGCGTGTAGCAATAGCTCGCGCACTTGCAATGAACCCCAGAGTGATGCTCTTTGATGAACCGACATCAGCCCTGGATCCCGAGATGATCAAGGAAGTACTGGACGTAATGCTTGACCTTGCAAAAGAAGGAATGACAATGATGGTTGTTTCCCATGAGATGGGCTTCGCCAAGGCTGCAGCCGACAGGGTTGTATTCATGGATGAAGGCGAAATAATTGAGATAGGCACTCCGACTGAGGTGTTCGACAGTCCGAAAGAAGTCAGAACAAAAACCTTTCTTGAGCACATTCTGTAAGGTACAAGGTTGAAAAACAACATTACAAGGGCCGCTATTGCGGTCCTGCTTATTCTGTTTTCCGCAACAGCTTTATTTTCCGAAGCTGATGAAAGTACTCTGCTGATTAATTTTTCGACAGGCGATTTCCAGCTCGATCCGGCGCATTCATATACAACAACCGAGGCCCAGCTGTACTCGGCAATATACGAGGGTCTTGTAAGCCCGCATCCGCTGACGCTTGAACCAATGCCCGGAGCAGCTTCGCGATGGGTTATATCACCCGACGGCCGCACCTACACGTTCTTTTTGCGGCCCGAGGGAAAGTACTGGAACGGAGAAACAGTTACATCAACCGACTTTGCAGCAGCCTGGTTCAGATTGATAAACCCGGAAGAAAATGCCGAATATTCATTCATGCTTGATATAATAGAAGGCGCCTATGAATACAGAACTGGTCAGACATCGAATATGGAGGATGTCGGGATCAGGGTAATCAGTCCGCTGATTTTTGAGGTAAAACTCAAAGAACCCGCGGAATACTTTCTTAAACTTATCTGTCATCATACATTTTCACCTGTTAACCCTCTTAACCTCGACGAAGGCCGATGGAAACATGGACCTTCAGCTGTAGGCAACGGCCCCTTTTATCTATATTCAAGAACAGAGGAGCTAGCGGTTTTTCGAAAAAACCTGCTGTACTGGGATGCGGAACGGGTTAAACTCGATGCAATTCATATACAATTTTCAGATTCTGCTGAAACAAATACCGAACGCTTCAACAGCGGAGAAATTCACTGGGCGCCGACAGGCATCTACCTTGGAGCCCTGGAACGAAGCGAGAACCTTGTAACAAATCCACTCTTCGGCACCACTTATTTCTACTTCACAGCCTTTGATGAAGCCCTTGCTGATCCTGATGTCCGCCGAGGGCTGAGCCTGATTCTTCCCTGGGACAGGATTCGCAATACGCAGAATTTCTTTTTACCTTCGGACACACTTGTACCGTCAATTCCGGGATATCCCGATCTTGAAGGAATTAACAAACGCGACATGCAACAGGCACTGCAGCTGCTGCACAAGGCAGGCTATACAAAAGGCAGGGGAATCAACCCCATAAAAATAAGAATACCCGAAAGCCGTGACAGTATGTTTGTAGCAGCAACAATGAAGAGCGAGTGGGAAAAGTTTCTCGACATCGAGGTTGAGATTGAGGTCTTTCCGTTTGAAGATTATTTCGACAGCTTGAAAAAAAGCGACTACTCGATGGGAACCACCTCATGGATAGGCGACTATGCCGATCCGCTGACGTTCCTCCAGATGTGGACCGCCGGCAGCAATCTGAACGATTCAGGATTCAACGATCCGCTTTACGATGCACTTCTAAACAAAGCCGTAAAGGAGAAAGATACTGAAACCCGCTATGAACTGATGGCTGAGGCTGAGGGTCGTCTTATAAATGGCGCTCTGGTGCTACCAATTGAAAATTATCCGGCTTTCAATGCCGTCAATACTGATATACTACAGGGCTGGTACCCTAACGTCCTGGACATTCACCCCTTCAAGTACATGTATCTTCTGAAACCGGAGCTGCCTCGGGGTGTAGTAGAGGCTCCTTCGGACTTGCACCTTAGCTCATACTGAGTTACATTAGCACCGTGAAACATAGTTTTTTACCCACAGAAGAACACCTCAAATCGGAAATACAGGAAGCTGTTAACATCGTCATCGAACGCGGCGACTTCGTTCTTGGAAAAGAAAGCTACACCTTTGAGGCAGCCTGCAGTGAATACCTAGGCGCAAAACACTGCTTCGGCCTGAACTCGGGCACAGACGCAGTGCGCTTTGCACTCATGGCTCTGGGAATCGGTGCCGGTGACGAGGTTTTAACCTCTCCATTTTGTTTCGTGTCAAATGCCGAGGCGATTGCACTTGAGGGAGCAACCCCTGTCTTCGCAGACATAGATCCTTACAGCTTCAACATCAGTCCAGCGGCAGTTGAAGCAGCAATTACACCTCGAACAAAGGCCATACTGCCAATTCACATGTACGGCCACCCGGCTGACATGTCGTCCATAAATAACATTGCAGCAAAGCACGGCCTTGCAGTAATAGAAGACGCCTGCCAGGCCTTCGGCTCCATGCTGCCCGACAATTCCATGGTTGGCGGTAAATCACAGTTTGCAGCTTTCTCGTTCTTTCACACAAAACCCCTCGGCGCATACGGCGACGCGGGTATGCTTACGACAAACAACGACGCGTTTGCTGAAAAAATCAGGATGCTGCGCAACCACGGCAGCAGGAAACGCTACTACCATGATGAGATAGGCTGCTCAAGTCGGCTTGATACCATACAGGCGGCAGTTCTGCTGACCCAGCTTAAATATTTTGATTCCAAAATTGACGCCGTCAGAGACCATGCAGCGGTTTTAAACCAAGAGCTGTCCGGTATAGGCGACATCATAATCCCGCATGTACAGCCTGGTGTCCGGCATAATTACAACCTCTATACAATCCGGACAGACCGCCGCGACGAACTGCTGGATGTTCTGCAGGGAAAGGGCATTAAATGCAGCGTAGCATTCCCGCTGTCTATCCATCTGCAGAAGGCTTTCGGCTATCTTGGACACAGCCGCGGGGATTTCCCTGAAAGTGAAAGGGCTCAGGATGAGATTCTATGCCTGACAATTAATCCGTACTGGACTGTCGGGCAAATAGAAAATGTAGTGAATGAGATAAAGGATTTCTTCGGCTAGATATACTTATTATAGCCCTTTAGCATTATAAAGCTCTCGGTCGAGGCAATACCATGTACCTTCGAGAGCTCTTCGGTAAGAAATTTCACAAGACCCTTGTTGGAGTCAACAAGGACCTCAATCATAAGATCATAGCGGCCGGTAGTTATGTTCACTGATTGAACATTGAGAAGTTCAGCAATCTCACGGGCCTTGGTTTCAAGAAAAGACGACTCGGCAACCGTTGCTGCCACCATTGCAATCTGTTGATTTTCAAGGATATCTGGATTTATCAGCCCGCGGACTATCATCACTCCGGAGTCTTTCAGCTTTTTAAGCCTCTGCCTGATGGCCCCCTCGGATAAATCAAGTTCACGGGCAATAGAAGAATTCGGGACATTGGCCTCTCGAAGAATATCGATTATCTTCCAATCTAAAGCGTCTAACTGCATGCCCCTCACTCCTTTATACTACGGAAATATCTTCAACAGGAGTATAAACTATATTAAATGCTTCGGCCACATGTTTATAAACACAGGCGCCCTTATAAGTATTAAGCCCCTTTCTGATTGCAGGATTATCCAGCAAAGCGTTCTCAAGTCCCTTATTTGCTATCTCAAGACCGTAAGACAGGGTAGCTCCCGTCAATGCAAGAGTGGAGGTAAGCGCTACAGCACCCGGCATGTTAGCCACACAGTAGTGAACAATTCCATCTACCTCAAAAATAGGCTCATCATGGGTGGTTGCATGAGTTGTTTCAATACATCCACCCTGATCAACCGCAACATCTACAAGAACAGCACCAGATTTCATAAGCTTTAAATGCTCCCGTTTTATAAGATGAGGAGCCTTTGCTCCGGGGATCAGTACAGCACCTATGACAAGATCACATTCCTTCAGGACCATCTCAATATTCTCTTCATTACTGTAAAGCGTAGTAATTCTCGTCTCGAAGATATCGTCAAGATAACCGAGGCGTTTAGCACTGATATCAAGAACAGTAACATCAGCTCCAAGGCCTATAGCCATCTTTGCGGCATTTGTTCCGACAACTCCGCCGCCGAGGATGGCTACCTTACCT
Organism: Candidatus Thalassospirochaeta sargassi; assembly: GCA_028532855.1. Lineage (GTDB taxonomy): Bacteria > Spirochaetota > Spirochaetia > UBA9216 > UBA9216 > Thalassospirochaeta > Thalassospirochaeta sargassi. The sequence continues at coordinate 93,039 of JAQQAL010000044.1, read as the reverse complement.
CTGGGAACACCCGGCACACCGCCGAGAAGGACTCCGCGACCGCCAAATGGTTTTTCAAGGAATTTTGCTCCTTCCTGGACTGAAAGTCGTCCGGCGATCTCAGACATAGGCGTAAGGCAGGGCAGCGACCGGTCTAATTCTTCAATGGTTTCATATGCTACAGCCTTAACCTTCTTCTCCATCAGAGCCTTTGTCTGCGGCTCATCGGCGGCAAGATGAAGATATGTATATAAGATTTGTCCTTCATGAAACAGATCATACTCGGAGGGCTGAGGCTCTTTCACTTTGATTATCATTTCAGCATCATCAAAAAGCTTCTTTTTATCAGTCGCTATAGCGGCACCGGCGTCAATGTATGCCTGGTCAGGAAAACCTGCGTTCTCTCCGGCTCCTTTTTCAACCATCACCACGTGGCCGGCATTGATGTATGTCTTCGCATTGGCCGGGGTAAGCCCCACCCGGTATTCATGCTTTTTTATTTCCTTTGCAACTCCTATCTTCATTGCATACTCCGATTTCATTAGTTTTAGATATTTATAATACGCTTCACATTCTTAGTCAAGCTTTAACTACGTTTTTCGTATTTTTATTGTAGTTTTTTACGCTTTACGTTCTTCATCGAACTGTTTCTGCATCCTTAGACGATATTTACTATTTTAGTAAAATAAGCTATAATAAGGATATATGGCCAATAGCAAATCAACAACCTTTAAGGTTAATCAGGAAGTCGTATACCCGCTTCAGGGTGTAGGGAAAATAACGAGTATTGAAGATAAGAAGTTCAAGGGAGAGGATGTTCTATACTACATCATCTATCTTGAAGTATCAGATATGACCATCATGGTACCGACGGACAAAGCGGAAGGACTGGGAATAAGAGCTATAGTAAGCGAGGTGGAATCTAAGAAAGCGCTTCAGCTTATTTCTGAAGATTACGAACCGGTTACAGCTGACTGGAAAATGCGTTACCAGATGAACCTCGACCTCTTAAAAAGCGGAAGCGTAACCGATATAGCTACTGTAGTTAAAACCCTCTACCATAGAAGTAAGGTAAAAGAGCTGCCTATTCTTGAGAGAAAACTCTACGACAGCGCTCTGAAGCTTCTCACTGATGAGGTATCTTTTTCTCTGGGTAAAACAAAACCTGAAGTCGAACAGCTGATCTTCAGCAAACTTGAAACTGAAGAATGAGAAAGTCTTCTGCCGGAAACCGTCCGCTTGCCTTCTTGATTACGGCAGCCGGTTCCGGCAGCCGGATGGGCGGCGGTATAAAAAAAGAATACCGCTCTATTAACGGAAAACCAGTACTTGGCCTCGTCCTTGAAACCTTTCTTAAAACCGGATTATTTGATTACGGATTAATTACCTGCAAATCCGGCTCAATACCTGAAGCTAAATCCATGCTCGCTGACGTACTTGACAAAGATACAGGTCTAAGCATCCCCCTGCTCTTCTGCGAAGGCGGCAGGGAACGACAGGAATCTGTAAGACTTGGCCTCGAGCATCTTAACAGCTGCTGCCCGAATCTGGAGAAATCCGGATGTGTGCTTATTCATGACGGGGCACGCCCCTGGATTACAACCGAACTTGTTGAACAGGTTGCTGAAACCACATTGCTGCGTGCCGCTTGCGCGCCTGTAATCCCGTCTGTCAATGCCATGAAAGAAGTCAATGAAAACGGCATCATCACCGGTCACCTACCGCGAAAAGAAACAATGGGCGTACAGACTCCCCAGGGTTTTGCTTTCAATGAGATTCTAGCAGCCCATAGACGGGCTGCGGCAGACGGCAGACACTATATAGACGACACTGAGATTTTCAGCCGCTATGAGGGCGATGTATTTACCGTACCCGGCAGTGTAGAGAATAAAAAAATCACCTATGCAGGAGATATTAAATAGTGAGAATTGGACAGGGCTGGGATGTTCACAGGATGGAGCCCGGGCTCAAACTGATAATCGGCGGCACATTGATTGAATCACAATACGGTCCGGTTGCCCACTCCGATGGGGATGTACTTGCCCATGCAATTATTGACGCCGTCCTCGGGGCTGCTGCTGCCAGCGACATAGGTAGCCATTTTCCTGATACATCAGCTCAATGGAAGGATTCAGACAGCCTTAAACTGCTGAAACACGCAGTCGATACGGCTGCTGCTGCAGGGCTGCGCCTCGTAAATATAGATTCAACAGTAATTCTGCAGAAACCCAAACTGCGCCCCTATATTGATTCAATGCGGGAACGCATCGCTGCTGCTGCGGGTCTTGCACCCGGGGCAGTGTCAGTAAAGGCAAAGACTGCTGAAGGCATAGGCGAGCTTGGTGCAGGCCGTGCGGTTGAAGCCATCGCGGTAGTGCTGACGGAGGAGTACTGATGCCTGAATGGGCGAAGATTTTCAGTTTACTGCAACAATTTATTGAAGACAACGAACTCCCGTCCATCTCTCAGATTGCCGAGGATAATGCAGACCCGTACAGGGTGCTTTTTTCAACAATAATATCGTTGCGAACACGCGACGAGGTAACCCTGTCCGCCTCACATCGCCTTTTTGAGCGCGCCCCGGATCTTCAGACGCTGATGGAAACTGACGAGGCAGAGATTGCCGAACTAATCTATCCCGCAGCATTCTACCGCAACAAGGCTGCGGGGATGAAGAAATGCGCAGCCATCCTGCTCAACGAATACAGCGGGAATATACCCGGCGACCGTGATAAACTTTTAAAACTGCCCGGAGTCGGACGAAAAACAGCAAACCTCACACTTAACCTAGGCTTTGGAATTAACGCCATATGCGTAGACACCCACGTTCACCGAATCTCCAACCGGGCAGGCTGGGTCAACACGAAGACGCCCGACGATACAGAGCTTGCGCTTGAAAAGATACTTCCTGAAAAGTACTGGATTCCACTGAATGAGATACTAGTCAGCTACGGGCAGAAGGTTTGCACCCCCCAGTCGCCGCACTGCTCAGAATGCGTGATTACTGGACATTGTAAACGTATCGATGTGGGTAAAAGCCGCTGAGCGGCTGTTTATTCCTCGTCTATTGATTCAATCTCGAGGCCTGTATCATCACCTGATATCGTCACCCCTGTTGCATCACCGGAGGATACTGTATTTTTACCACCAGGAGCCCCAGAAGCTTCGGTTCCGGTGCTCTCGGCACTCAGATTATTCGCTTCAGCAGAGTCATTCTCTTCAAGGACTTCACAATTTTCGTCAGTATGCGCGGGCGATATTTCATTATCATCTGTCCTGAACCTTCCCGCTTCCGTCTCCAGCAAAGCGGTTATCTCGCCGAGAGTTCCGGAGAGTTCAGTAACAAGCATCATAGCTCCGCTGACCTCGGTAATTCCAACGGTAATTTCCCCGGCGCTGCTTGAAACCTCATTTGTAATTCTTGAAACTACCTCAATGGCATCGGTCACCTTGTCGGAAGCTTCCGCCATCTGTTTACTGCCCTGATTGACGTTGACTGAGACATCCTGCAGCCCTGTCATAGCCTCAAGTATCTGCTTACCGCCTACATTCAGTTCACCCATACTTGAGCTGATTTCATCGAGAGATTCAGCTACGCCCTCTACTTCGCGATCAATCTCAACAAAAGCTTCTTCAGTTTCATGTCCTGATGCGGATGCAACTTCAATCCGGTTTACAACCTCTTTGATAACACCGTTAATCTGTTTGGAATTAACAGATGAAGCCTCGGCAAGCTTTCTAATCTCGTCTGCGACAACCGCAAAACCTCTGCCTGCATCGCCTGCATGAGCGGCTTCAATAGCAGCATTCATTGCAAGCAGGTTGGTCTGACTTGCGATCTGCTGAATAATGGTGGCAGCACCCTTTATCTGATCAAGGCTCTCGTTTATTTCATTAATAACCCTGATTGTACCAGTCAGTTTTTTACCGCCGGTTTCAGCTGTTTTAACAAGCGTGTCAGTTGCAGCCCGTTTTTTCAATGTTATATCGTTAACATTGTTTATCGAACTAATCATTTCGGTTACAGCAGAGGTTGATTCCTCAACCATCGCAGTCTGATCCTGCACATAGCTTTCAAGTGACTGTAAGCTGGACATCATAATCCGGTTGACTTCAGCAGCACCCTCTACACGCTCATTGAGCATGCTGAACTGCCGGCTTATTGCCTGAGAATTTGCTGCAATCTCGGAGGAAGCACTTGAGGTCTGTTCAGCTGAAGTTATAAGCTCCTCTTTTACCTCAATACCCTTGAATGAACTTGCTTTCATCGATCTGAATGCGGATTTAAGACTGTCACTTAAAACATTGAGGTTATCGCAGAGCTGCCCTATCTCATCCCTGGATTTAACGCTGAAAGATTCCGTAATATCCCCATCACTCATTTTTTTTATACCGCTTGCGGCTATTCTCAGGTCTCTTACTATGCGAGATGCTATAGTAACAGCAAAAATAAATGCAATTATACCTACCATAATTACAAGAATAATACCTGATATATAGGCTGCCCGCTCACGGGCATCTATCAGATTATCAATTTCATGAAACTGTTCATCCACAACAGTATGTGTGGAAATCAGATTACTGTCGAGAACTGTTATTGACGTTTTAACACTATCAATGGACATCTCAACTTCTTCGATATTATCCGCCCGTCGGTAGATCATAGACTGATTAATTTCATCAAGCCGTATTCGGCTCGAGAGAAAAATCTTCTCAAATTGTATTATAAGGGGTTCCGCGATAGAAATTAATTCTTCGTAGTTTTCTTCATAGAGACCGTATAGTCTTCCGATAATCTTCAGAGATCTGGCTATCTCCTCATCGCTGCTCAACCTGTCCAGATGTTCAAGCTTGTTAAACTGCTCTACTAAGACATCACTTTTTTCCTTAATCACAATAATCTGTTCTGAAAAACTTGCAATACCCAGCTTATTAATTTCTGCTCTTAAATCTATAATTGCAGAATCGAGTGAAAGCATAGAATCTTTTTCATCACGCATCTCGACAACGGGGATATAGACAGCAGCAAATACTGCAATTGAAACAAAGATGGCGCTAATTACTCCTATAATCAGCAGATTAAGCTTCTTACCAATAAGCATAGAAATCCTCCAGAAATCGGTTGAAAAATTAGATAATTAGACATGGTTTAGTTTTAATTGCTTTAATTATAATCCGGCTATGTTTGAATCGCAAGTACTGAATATTTTTTAAACAAAAAAAAGCCGTCAATTTAAAAACCGACGGCCGTAATATTCTGCGAATTATAAAATTACATTTCTGCAATAAGAAGTGATTTGGGATCAAGTTTTAGTTCCATCTCTTTCGGAGAAAGATCATCATGATCCTTTACAGCCTTCAAATGAACGTAATCTCCTTCATACTGAAGGGTAACCACAACAGCAAGACTGTCAACATAGTCTTTCAGTACTATTGGCATACCGTTTTCATCATAGGGCTCATCTTTCTGAAGTGAAACAGAAGTCCAGATTTCAAGGTTGGTTTCTTTCGCAAAAGACTGAAGGGCCAAAAGATCTTCATGCGAGGCTCTTGCGTAGTCGTAACCGTCAATAATAACAGCATCGGCTGCAAAATGGCCGTGTTCAATCATAGCTGAAATACTTTTAAGAATCTTTTCAGTCTCAATACCATCCTGGTTGAAATTCATTATAACTCTATTTTTAATAATTTCATCATGTACATCAACCGCATTCTCAAGCTCTCGCTTCTTGGCTATCTCTTTGAAGATATCTTCGTACCACATTGAAATATGATCAACCTTTGAAGAAAAAGACACATGAATTACATGGCGCCCACGAAACAGTTTATCCATCGCTATGTGAACGAGGCATGCTGTTTTACCAACACCCTTGCGTGAGGCAAGAACACCAATATTGCCCTTTCCTACGCCGCCGTTTATAGAATTTTCAAAAATACGAAGAGGACTTCGTTTATTAAGTTCTGATTTTACCATTATCTTATCTCCTTACGAATTCTGCTCTTTCTTTTTTGCTTCATATTCTTTAATCAGTTCTTCAGAAATACTCTGGGGAACCTTACCGTACTTAAGCATCTCCATTGTGTATTCAGCCTTACCCTGGGTAAGTGAGCGCAGTGTAGTTGAGTATCCGAACATCTCACTTAAGGGAACCTCAGCATCAACTGTTGAATATGCGCCCTCTTCCTGTGAACTGATGATTACTCCACGGCGCTGGTTAATACTGCCGAAAATATTACCCTGAAACTCTGTAGGACCTTCGACAGAAACCTTCATTATAGGTTCAAGTATCTGCGGCTTTGCCTTGGCGTATGCTTCTTTAAAAGCACCGATAGCAGCAAGCTGGAATGCCATATCAGAGGAGTCAACAGAGTGAGACTGACCGTCATTGATGGTTACCTTAACCCCTACAATCGGATGACCGATGAGCGAGCCCTTGGCAAGTGACTGCCTGAAACCCTTATCACAGGCAGGTATGTATTCAGTAGGAATAGCACCACCCTTTATATTGTTTACAAACTCGTATTCGCCCTCTTCAAGGGGTTCGATAAAACCGGCCACACGACCGTACTGTCCCGAACCGCCAGACTGCTTCTTGTGAGTGTAGTTGAACTCAGCCATTCTGCCGATTGCCTCACGATATGCAACCTGAGGCATTCCGGTCTCAACCTCAGCCTTGTACTCACGCTTCATTCTCTCGATGTAAACATCGAGGTGAAGCTCACCCATACCCTGAATGATAGTCTGATTTGATTCAGGATCAACGTAGGTTCTGAAAGTCGGGTCTTCTTTGGTGAATCGGTTAAGAGCCTTACCCATGTTATCTGCGGCTTTTTTGTCTATCGGCTCAATTGCCAGTGAAATAACTGCAGGCGGAACATACATTGAAGTCATTGAATAATTAAACTCAGTTGAACAGAAGGTATCACCTGATGCACATTCAATACCGAAAAGTGCAACTATATCACCGCATCCTGCCTCATTGATATCTTCCATATGGTCGGAATGCATTCTGATTAGACGCCCGACCTTGAACTTCTTTTTGGATCTTGTATTATAAAGTTCAGAACCCTTCTTAACCTGGCCCTGATAAACCCTGATGTAGGTAAGCTGGCCGTACTGTCCGTCTTCAAGCTTGAACGCAAGCGCAACAGGGGGAAGTTTTGGATCCGAGGGAAGAACTACTTCTTTCTCATCATTATCCAGGTCGAGAGCAATGTTTTCTACTTCAGTAGGATTAGGCAGGTAGTTAACAACGGCATCAAGCAGCGACTGAACACCCTTGTTCTTATATGCAGAACCGAGAAATACAGGACAGAGCTCGTTTGCAATTGTACCCTTTCTGATTGCATCGTGAATCATCTCTTCGGTTACATTTTCTTCCATCATGGCTTCCATCAGTTCATCACTGAACATTGATGCAGCATCAAGAAGAGTTTCACGTGCCTCTTCAGCCTCAGCCAATCTGGCGGCAGGAATATCCCCGATGACAATTTCATCTCCATTATCGCCCTTGAAAGTTACGGCCTTCATTGTAACGAGGTCAATAACACCCTCGTGTTTTTCTTCAAGGCCGATTGGAAGCTGAGCCATAACAGAGTTAAGACCGAGCTTATCTCTGAGCTGACCGCAGACCTTCAGAGGGTCGGCACCGGTTCGGTCACATTTGTTGACAAATGCAAGTCTTGGAACCTTATAGCGTTTAAGCTGTCTGTCTACTGTGATTGACTGTGACTGTACACCGCCAACCGAACAGAGAACAAGAATTGCTCCGTCAAGAACACGCAGTGATCTTTCTACCTCAATGGTGAAGTCAACGTGACCCGGAGTGTCAATAATATTTATTGGATGCTCTTTCCATTCAACGTTTGTAGCTGCTGAAGCGATTGTAATTCCACGCTCTTTTTCCAGCTCCATAGAGTCCATAGTGGCACCAACACCGTCTTTGCCGCGCACTTCATGAATAGCATGAATTTTGTTACAGTAATACAGGATTCTCTCAGTAAGAGTTGTCTTTCCTGAATCGATGTGCGCAGAGATACCAATGTTTCTCATTTTCTCTAGTGTCATAATTGTATATTTAAACCTCTCAAAGTAATTATACTCAATAGAAAACACGGATTCAATTCCGTGATCCGCTCATTTATATATGGAATGGCAGTGTATTAAAAAAACTATATAAATTCAAGTCCTGTAATGCAATAGACTGTCTTGAAATGTCCTTAAAAAACACCTGTTGTCTCATCTACGGTCACCCAGCTGCCCGGCAGATGATACTGCAGAACTAGTTTTTTCATAAATTTCGACAAACCGTCTGGAGAGCTGAGTTCAAAGCCGGATTTCAACTTGTCAATTTCGGTACTGACTCTCATTATCCGCTCAAAACGGTCTTTCAGAAGCTCCTGAAGACTGCTTTTAACCTCTGAATCAGTACTGAACGCGAGAATATTTGAGACTCTAAGCGCGTTCAGCGCTATATCGACTCTGCGCTTCGGCTCGTCCATATTACGCAGACCTTCATAAACCTCAATCAGTCGTTTCTCTTCCGTTTCAGCATAACTGTAGTCCGCCTCATTAAAAAGGTTGTAAAGAACCGGAATACCACATTCGGAGTTCAGAAAGGTTTCAAGCTCATAATAACGCGGATTTTCATTTGCAAGCTTAGCAAAACCTCTTATCTTCATCAGCCATCGCCCCAATTGCACCGCTATACTGTTGATATCAAGCTTATCCGGATTTGAAACAGGATCATAATCCATTCCAGGGTCACTATCATCACGCAGCATCGCGGTTATCTCTTCGATTACACCGCCGTCATATCCTAGTTCGCTGATTCTTGCCTCATAGTAGAGCTCAAGGGGATCATACCAGATCATCAGCCTTGAATCTTCGCCCTTCATTTCTATAACGGCATTTGTTAAAATCCCGCCCCGAACAGGGCTTAAACTGTCCCGTCTGTTGCCAAGGACAATATCAACCCGTTTACCGTATTTTTTTTTGATATCTGCATGCCATAACGCAATGAGTTTATCAAGCTTACCGCCGGCCGCTTCTTTTATCTGCTGCTCAGAGAGTGTCCCGAATTTCATACTACCTCAAGATTAAAATATGATTAGAATATATTATAAATATAGGAAAATATCCATTATAATAGCTATATGACCGAGGTATTAATTGGAACATCCGGCTATTACTATCCAGACTGGGTAGGCCCGTTTTATCCGCCGGGAACTGGAAAAGACCACTTTCTCGAATACTACAGCAGGTGCTTTCCTTTCTGTGAGCTCAACTTCAGCTATTACAAAATGCCTTTGCGAAGCAGTCTTATCTCAATGATGCAGAACACCCCCGACAAGTTTCAATTTGCCGTCAAAGCCTACAGGGGGATAACCCACGAACGCGGTGCAACCTCAACATCAGAGGCCGAAGAATTTTACCATGCGCTACACCCCATGCTGGACGAAGGACGCCTTGCCGCAGTTCTTCTGCAGTTCCCTTACAGTTTTCACTATACACTCGAAAACCGAAGATATTTGGGCGAAATTCTGAAGCCGCTTGAAGGCCTGCCTCTTGCCGTAGAGTTCCGCAACCGAGAATGGATGCTTGAACGGGTTTATGACGGATTTAGAGACCGAGGAATAAGCTATGTACAGACCGACAACCCTGAGCTGGACAACCTCCCTCTGCCGACAGCTGCCGCAACCTCAGAGACAGGCTACATCCGTTTTCACGGGCGAAACGCTGAAAACTGGTGGAAAGGTGACAATGTCAGCCGCTATGATTATCTGTATAACGAACACGAACTGCATTCCTGGCTCTGCCGTATAGATGACATATCTGCGAAGGTAAAACGTCTTCTTATAGCATTCAACAACCACCATAAAGCCAGTGCGGTTCAGAATGCTCAGCAGATCTACAATCTGCTTATTAATCATACGGATTTGAATCCGGCTGAAATTAAGATTCAGTGATATTGCCGAGATTCTTTTGCTCATAAAGGAAAGGAAATTTTAATCGCGACACCCCGTGCAGAATCTATTTCTATATTACCCTGAAGCTGAATTACCAGCTGATGGATCAGTTTCATCCCCAGTGACGCCCCCCCTTCTCCAGTAAGAACATCCGGTTCAGCGCCAATACCGTTATCCGATATTTCAAGAACAGACACCTCTTCAAGGAACCTGAAACTGATATAGATACAGCCTTCCTGCTCGTCTGGAAAGGCATACTTGAAGGCGTTTGTTAGAATCTCATTCACAAGCAGACCAAGAGTAACTGCTCTGTCCAACTCCAGTCTCCCCGGATCAAGCCGGTATTCAATTTTTATCCTGTCGGACAAATCATAGATGCCTTTGATCATACCAGTCAAATCAGAAAAAAACACATTGATATCAAGACTGCCGAAATCACCGCTGTCATAAAGCTGACCATGAATCATCGCCATTGTCATTATACGATTCTTGCTGTCCTCAAAGGCTTTCTCAATCTCTTCATTATCAGAAACAGCCGCAGCCCTGAGGTTAAGCAGGCTGATAATCACATTCAGGTTGTTGCGCACACGATGATGTACCTCCATCAAAAGCAGATTTTTCTGTTCCGCCGTTTCTTTCAATTTAGTCATTGACCCGGAAAGACCGTCAACCATTTCATCAAAAGCCTCTGCGACGATCCCTATCTCATCTCTTTGCTTTATACCGGTTTTCAGCATCCTGCCGTTTTTTATTTCATCAGCAGTCAGGGCCATCCGCTTCAAAGGACGTCTTAACCTGCGATTAAAAACCAACGCGAGAGAAAGTGAAAAAACAACAAGAATACCAAGGAGTATATAAAATATTGTATGCTGCACAAAGGCTATCGGCACAAAGGCATTCTCAGCCGAAATGGCAGCGATTATATGCCACCGCCAGAATGGAAAATATACCCATTTAATCTGAAGCCCGTTATCAAGTCTGTAAACCGGAGTTTCATCCGGAAATTTCTTTGGCAGATTATAAAGCCCCGGATCAATCTCAGCCTCCTCCAGTGTCGAAAGGACAAGCTGATTTCCGTTTTCAACAACTACAATTTCCACAAACGCAAACTCTTCAGGAAGCTGCCTCAGACTGTTCAGAGCATCAGCTCTCATTGACTGAACCATTGGCTGATCATCGGAAAGCCTCAGATGCAGTAGTTCCTCAAATCTATCTTCACAGTGCTGGATTCCCATTGTGGCCGCAAGCTGTAAATCTGCAGTGTTTCTCTGATCGAAATAAACAATAATTCTTTTGCTTGCCAACTGAGTAAAGAGTATAGTTCCGCCTATTACAAGCAGATTTACAATGATAAGGATATTAAATGTAATTGATTTGCACCATGGCACCCTGTTATACATCAAAGCAGCTCCGTTTATTCAAAGACAGGGTCAGCTGTCATCATAGACCTCGGATACACTATCTCTTTTTTTCCATTCTGCCACTGTATGAGTAAAGGATTATGCCCAATCTGCTTTCCGCTTGAGTCGGTCTTAAAACGTCCGACTATAGTTACAGTATCAAGCAGTGAAATATACATCCGAAGCATATCATGATTAAGACTGCCTATATGCTTAAAACCATCGCTGATAATTCGACAGGATGCGTATGCTGACCCGGAATAATATGACGGCTGCGTATTATACGCTTCTTCGTAGTCATTGATAAACTCCACGGTTCCCGGATAGGGTATCCTTCCTCGGGGTTCCCACTGGGACGGAGCATACATATTACCCCAAGCAGGACCTGCTTTATGCAGAAAATCTGGAAGAGTTGGCAGTATCGTCATGCATATTGCAGAGGGTTCGTATGAGAGCGTTTTAATTTCTGAAAGGATTTCCAAGCCTGTTTCTGGATACATGCTGACAAACAGAGCGTCAGGCGCATCCCTCATCAGCCGCTGGACAAGCTGGTTTAAATCCGTTTCACCAGGCACTACGGGGATGGCAGGAGCAATTTCCATGCCGAACCTCTCACCCCACTTCCTTGCTCCATCGGCTACATCATCATGAAAAGGGCTTGTTTCATAAACGACGGCAACCCTTTCAAAGCCTTCTCGGGCACAGATATCGAGAAAACCGATAGAAAAACGCTCAGCCGGCGCATACATTCCAAAGATATACCTGTACCCGCGTTCAAAAAGCGCGTTGCCTGCTGCGCCTGAGGTAATCATAACCATTCCTGCAGCCTCGGAAACCTCTGATGCAGTTAGAGTCAGCGGGGTTCCATAGGGTGCAAGCAGAAGCTCCGCACCGTCTTCATTTATCAACTTCTCATAATAGAAACGGACATTATCAGGGTCCCCTTCATCATCATAAATCAGCAACTCAACCTGCCGGCCTAATAGTCCGCCTTCCTCATTGATTTTGTCGGCCCAGAGCCTATAGCCGTTTCGAAGCATTTCAGACGGCCCTATATTACCGGAGCTCAGTGACAAGGAGCAGCCTACACGCAGCATATTGTCCGCCGGAAGCATGGAGGCTGAGATTATAAAGATTACTATTAAAAGGTGACTCTTCGGCATTCAAAACCTCATAATTAAGTATAGAGAATCCTTTGTACCGAAGTCAATTTTTAAGGGTTAATTCTTGATTGAAAGTTTACGCAATCAAGAATCAGCCAAGCTTTACAATCTCATCAAACACACCGCCTGATTCAAGCGATGTGTAGCTCATATCGAAAACTGGTTTAATCTTTTCATACACCGCTGAGTTTGCGGCAACAGGTTCGGTTATACCCGTAATCCGGACAAAGCGCTCGGCAGCGTCGAAGCCGCTGAATACGCCGGCGCCCACACCGCCGATAATCGCCGCCCCCATGCTGGTGGCCTCTTCAAGGTAAGCCGGCACCTTGACGGGTATGCCGAAAATATCGGCGAGGATCTGACGCCAGAGCGCGCCCTTTGCCCCCCCGCCTATCAGCAGGATGTCATCTATCCTTATACCGGCCTGCATAACCTTCAGAATAATATCGAGGTTCATCGATACACCCTCAAGAACCGAGCGATAGATGTCCGCCTGCTTAGTTTCGAGGCTCATGCCGATAAAGGCACCTCTTGCATCAGGGTTCCAGCGCGGGGACCGCTCGCCGAGCATATACGGCAGAAATATCACACCGTTGGCCCCCGCGGGAGAGCCTGCCATAATTTTATTGATATCCTCGTAGGCCCCGCCCCCGGCAAGCTGGTCGCGCAGCCAGGCGTATGATGAACCGGCCGTCTGCATTGTCCCGCAGGGCTGGTAATATCCCGGAACCGGATGAGCCCAGGTGAATGTTTTCTTTTCAGCATCGGGTATTGGTGCGGTACTTGTAGTGGATATCCATGATGAAGAACCGAGGTAGCAGTAGGTTGCTCCGGGCTTTACCGAACCGGCACCAACGGTGGCGCATCCGCCGTCGCCGGCGCCCGCGGCAACCGGCACACCTTCAGGGATTCCCGTGGCCTCTGAGGCTGCCTTTGTGATGGTTCCGATTATTTCGATAGAAGGTACTGCCTCAGGGAATATATCAGGCTCAATCTCCGCAGCATCAATTATCGTTCCAGACCAGTCGAGGGCCTTAAGATCAAAGGCGTTAGAACCGCTTGCATCGTTATAATCAGTAACCATTCGCCCCGTCAGCCTGTAATTCATGTAGTCTTTGGCATTCAGAATCTTTGCGGTATTCGCGTAGATATCGGGCTCATTGTTCTTAACCCACATGAGTTTCTCAATAATATAGGAGGCGCTTGGCCTATGACCTGATATTTCATAGACAGCATCAGCTCCAAGCTTATTTACAAGGGCCTCGGTCTCAGTTTCGGCACGCTGATCACAGTAGAGGATGTGGGGACGCAGCGGGGTTCCGTCTTTATCAACACAGAGACAGCCCATCATCTGCCCGCTGAATGCTACGCATGCAAGGCTTGATGTATCAACGCCGTCAAGCAGCTCGTTCGATGATTGGCAGACGGCCGTCCACCAATCTTCAGGATTCTGCTCAGCCCAGTTGCCGTTTTTGTAAACTGTATCGTAGGACTTTGTAACGCTCTTTACCAGCTTTCCGTCTTCAGCAAAAAGGGTCGCCTTGTTTCCGCTTGTTCCCAGATCATGTGCAAGTATATATTTCATCGATGCCTCCAAATAACACGTTATTCAGTTTTATTATTCAATACAGCTTCTACCTGCAGACGGAAAATGTCAATAAAAATCAATCATTAACCCTGATCATCACCTTCATGGTTGTTTCAGGACTTTTTGCTATCTTCTGATACGCCTCATCGTAATCGGCAAAATCAAAGGTATCGGTTACAAGCGGAGCAAGCTTCACCTTGCCGTCGTTAACCAGATCAATTGCGGTTCTGAAATCATCGATGTTGTAACGGGCCGTACCGATAAGCCGGAGCTCGGCCTCGTTGACCATTGCCATATCAACCGTCGGAGCCTTGCCGTAAACGGCGACAACAACAATGTCGGTTCCCTTTCGGGCGCTCTTGATAACGGCCTCAAGTCCGGGCTGTACGCCGGTACATTCGAATATTACATCAGCCTTCTTCTCTTCACCGAAGCGGCTCTTCAATTCAGCTTCAAGATCCTGTTTTGCAGAATCAAGGGTGTAATCGATTCCGCATTCAGCAGCCTTCTCAAGCCTGAAGGAATTAATGTCAGCAGCCATTACGGCATTGGCGCCCATGCCCTTAGCAGTCTGGGCAACAAGGTTGCCGATTGGACCTGCTCCCATAACAAGAACATCCTTGCCTCTTATATCACCCGCCTTCTTTACGGCACGTACAGCAACCGACAGCGGCTCAATCATTGCGCCCTGCTCATAGCTCATTTCAGCCGGAAGCTTCACAAGGCAGTCAGCCGGATAGACGTAGTAGTCACAGGCTGTGCCGTTCTGCTGAAAACCGATAACCTTCAGTTCATTGCATATATTGTACAGGCCGTGGGTGCATGGCCAGCATTTTCCGCAGAATACCTGCGGTTCGGGGGTCACCTTGTCGCCGTGTTTGATGCCCGTTACGCCCTCACCTATAGCTGTGACCTCACCGGCTGTTTCATGTCCCTGCACAATCGGGTAGCTCGTATAGGGATGCAGTCCGTGATATACATGGATGTCGCTTCCGCAGACGCCGATTCGCTTGATATTTATCTGGACTTCGCCGGGGCCCGGAGAAGGAATATCAACCTGTTCAAATTTTATAGTTTTAGGGGCAGTCATCACCGCCTGTTTCATCTTGTTACTCATATATCAACCTCTTCTTTCCGCCACGGAGGGCAGGTTATTTTACAGGGTTTGCATAGCATCGTGACGCAAACTCTAATTAATTAAAACTGCAGAGATGCAGGTTTAATAAACACCTTCTTTCCAGCCGCCGTCTACGTAGTAGTTTGAACCGACACTGTACTTGCCGCAGTCGGATGCAAGAAAAACATAGTATTCGGCAATCTCCTCGGGGCTTGCGAAACGCTTATTCTTTGCGTACTGATCAGCTACACCGTCAAGATATTCTTTCGGGCTTGTACCCTCTTTCTCTGAAAGAATGCCTGCAGTCTTCCACCAGTCCGGGGTAAGCACAAGGCCCGGGCTCATCGTGTTAACCCTGATATTATCTTCTATAAATTCATTGGCCATGCATTTGCCCAGCATCAGCAGGGCTGCCTTTGTGGTGTTATAGATTGGTTCATACCAAAGCGGCTGGGTGGCGCAGATACTTGCAGTGTTCAGAATAACTCCGCCGCCCCGTTTACGCATATAGGGAACAAAGGCGCGGGCGGTCCGGATTGTACTCATTACGTGCAGATCCCATACCGCGTACCATTTCTCGTCGGTTGAGTCCATAACAGTCTCTTCGGTACCGGTTCCTGCATTATTGATAAGGATATCGATTCCGCCGAACTCTTTCTCGATTACCAGCCTGGCAGCCTCAATGGCCTCCGGCTTTGAGACATCAACTGAAATTCCCAGAGTTTTTACACCGAAATCTTCCGCCATCTTTGCTGCTTCCGCTTCAACCCTTTCTTTATTTCGCGCGCCGATTGCGACCGCAGCACCCTCTCTTGCAAAGGCCCTGGCCACAGCAAGCCCTATACCTACGCTTCCGCCGGTAATAAACACCTGTTTTCCTTTTAATCCTAATTCCATACAAACTCCTGATATCAGCAATATAACAAACCAATAGAATTGGTTTTTAAAACTATTTTAATAACTGATTATAAAAAATCAGCTCGCGTAAAGCTCCTGTTGATTAAAAAAACTCCAGACAGACCAGGCGGCAGCCCCGAGAATGCCTCGCTCAACACCAAAACCCGAAAACTGAATATCCAGAGGCCTCTCTATATCCGGAAAAGCCATCTTCGACAGATGAGCCTTAATCATACCGACAAAAGATTCCCCAAACGGATTATAGATTCCCTCCATGATTATAAGCTCCGGATCATTTATCATCTGCGCATTGTTGATACCCGAAGCAAACCAGAACGCTATCTCATCGAGTACTGAGATAGCCAGCGGGTCGTCAAGCTTGAAAGCCTCAAGCAGACGCGACTGCAGCTTATCATGCTTCTCGTTTCTGAACACAGCAGAATCCGGATATTGCACCCGGCCCTCTTCTACAAGGAGGTTAATGCGCTTAAGATTAACAAGAGCCTCAAAGCAGCCCCTTCCTCCGCAAATGCACCGCGGACCGTTTTTAGGCATCAGGACCATATGACCAACTTCACCGGAAAAATTATGAGCGCCGTGTTTCAGCTCACCCTTTACTATAATGCCGCTGCCAAGCCCCTCTTCCATGGCATCTATTATCATAAAGTTCTCTTTTCCGGCAGCAGCTCCAATCTTCATCTCAGCAAAAGCCTGAAGACGGTTGATATTATCAAAATAAACGGGCGCATCTACCGACATCAGGGCTTTAAGCTCATCAAGAAACGGATAATTGCCGGCAATCTCGGGAAAATGCGGCAGAAAGACAAGCTTTCCGCTTTCGGGTTCAACAATGCCGGGCAGTGCGATAGATACCGAAATAAGCCTGCTCTCGAGAACAGCGTCATGCCCTGCATAAGCGTTAATTTTTTCTGCACAAAGCTCAAGAAGCTCACCAACCCTCAGACTGCCTACCTGCATGAACTCAGAATGAATAATCTCAGCACCTAGATCGGCTATTGCAGAATAGAAAAAATCGGGACCCAGGTGAATACATATGATGAAGCCATATTCACGGTTGAAGCTGTACAGCAGCGGCTTCTTCCCGCCTTCTTCGGTTGATGCCCCCTTGCCTTCGGATAAAATCAGGCCTGACTCGGTAAAGTGATTAATCACCTTCTGCACAGTTGGCTTGCTTATTCCGGTACTGGAGTTTATATCGGCCACCGACAGAACATCGGACTGCCTGAAAAGATCGAGAATAAGCTTGCGGTTGTTCTGTTTTGTTGAGAGCCTGTTGGATGATTCCATTGAAATAATATTAGCACAGTAAAGTGGTTTTGTAAACTTTTTTAAATACTACATGAAAACAGGATAAATTTTTCTCTTTGCTTATATCAGATATCCCCTTACAATTAACGAAATAAAACAGCAGGAGCAGTGCATGACTGAACTTACGAGAAGAATAAAATGGGGATTCGGCATCGGAGATCTCGGTGGGAATCTGTTTTTCACCCTGATAGGATTTTATCTTCTATTTTATTTGACCGACATAGCACAGCTTGCCCCCGCCCTTGCAGGCACCGTATTAATGATAGGCAAAATCTGGGACGCAATAACCGATCCTGTAACCGGATTCTTATCCGATAGAACCAGAACACGCTGGGGCAGAAGACGCCCTTATATGTTTATCGGTTCAATAATAGCCCTGGCTGCCATGGGTCTTATGTTCACAGCACCGGGAGTCGAAAACCAGACCAGGCTCTTTATTTATTTTGTATTCATGTACTGTCTGCTGAACACAGCCTACACCCTTGTAAACATCCCCTACACAGCAATGCTGCCTGAACTCTCGTCGGATTTTGATCAGCGCACAATTCTGGTCGGTTACAGGATGAGTTTCGCTGTAATCGGTACCTTCGTGGGAGCCGGTGCGGTGCTTCCTATTGTAGGCGCATTCGAGTCTGCCGAAGCAGGCTGGAGTTTTATGGGATATTTCGCGGGCTTTATAATGCTTGCAACCTCATTCATAACCATATGGGCAATCCGTGAGCCTATTCATACCGAGGTACAGGGGGACACGGGATTCTTCAAAACCTATGCACAGGCACTGTCAAACAAGATCTTTCTGCTTGCCCTCATCCCATGGGCCCTGTTTATCCTTGGCACATCAATGGTTCAGGGCTCGCTGCTCTACTATTTCAAATATATCTTTAACAATGAGGGAATGTTTCAGATAGCACTTATCTTCCTGCTGACCACAAGCCTGGCCTTTATTCCCGTCTGGGTAAAAATATCGCAGCGCATCGGCAAGAAATGGTGCTACAACATCGGAATGGGAATAATGACAGCGGGCGTTTTAAGCTTTTCGCTTGCAGGTGAAGCAGTTGGAGTATGGGGCGCTGTAGTAATTATGGGACTCTCCGGCCTGGGGCTTTCCACTCACTATGTAATTCCGCATTCAATTCTACCGGACGTTGTAGAACACGATTCAATCCACCACGGAGGAGTCAGACGCGAGGGCGTTTACGCGAGTCTATGGACCTTCCTGAGCAAGATTGGGCAGGCCGTAGCGCTGGCGCTTAACGGATGGATCCTGGCTCTGTTCAACTATACACCAGACACCGCTCTAACCCGCGAAACAATAACCGGCATCAAGGTTATTTGCGGCCCCGCGCCGGCATTTTTCTATATCATTGGAATCTTTATTCTTGCTTTCTACCCTATCAGCAAGGAATACTACGACAGGATGATAGCCGGAGCCCGGGAGCAGACATAGCAGATGGCGAAAAAAGACAAAAACAGGGCAGCAGTCAGACGCGCTGTAAAGGGGCACGGATTTCTTACTCCAGCATACTCAGCCTCCGTCCGCAGATTCATTATTTGTGTCGGAGGTTTCTATCTCCGGTTTGTAGAGGGGGTATCCAGGGTAAGCTTTATTCATGAAGAGCGGTTGATAGATGCAATGAGGGGCTTCAACAGGGGCGAACACCGGCTGATCTTTGTTTTCAGGCATGCCGCAAAGGAGGACCCGCCGGTTCTGATGTATTCATTCAGCAAACTGCTGCGGCGTAAAATAGAGAGATACGGCGGGCTCAGCCACCTTCGCTTTCTCTACGGTCGAGACGTTCCAAACTGGGCGGGAAAGATAAGCGCCTGGCTCTTCCCGCGAATAGGAGCGATTCCGGTGCAGAACCGCGCGGGCAACCGCGAAGCGCTTAGCATTCTGCACCGGGAGGCTGCATCAGGCCGTTTTCCCATTGCACTGGCTCCCGAAGAACAGGTTGTTTACCATATGTACAGGACATTCAGCATAGCCCCGGGCACATCTTCCCTGGTAAAATGGGGACTCGAGAGCGGCAAACCGGTTATGGTGGTGCCGCTTGCACTCGGCTATACCTATGGCGCGGCCCCTGAAGCCTTCATCAGGGATAAACTTGCTGAATGGGAAGGGCTAACTGGACAAGCCCTGGAAAACCGTGAAAGCGCCCCCCTGCACAAACTGCTCTGTGCGGCCGTAGACGGAACCCTGTCGCTGCTTGAGCCTGAGTATAATCTTCCGGAGCCTGTCAGCGCCGACCGCCTGAAACCGGAGGTACTCGATAAGAGAATAACCGCACTTTGCGAAAGCCTTCTCTGCAGCGCTGAAAAAGCAGCAGGGCTGCTGTCTGAGGGGAGCAATATGGACCGGCTGTTTAGAATCAGGTATGCCGGCACCGACTCATTCTACCCCGAGCATCCCGACCCTGAAACACTGCCGCGGATGAAACGTGCACTGCTTGATTTCAATGCGCTTAAGGCTGAGGTATTCATCAGGCATGAGCGCATCTACGACGTACTTGAATACATTCATATGGACTATATCAGCCCGCCCTTCTCGGCCGGGAGAGGCTGCGAGTTCATCTTAAACCTGATAGACCTGGTGTTCAGAACCCTCGGCGGCACAATCAGCAGCCACAAAACTCCTTCCGGACAGCATGCCGCTGTACTTGCAGGAGAACCGTTAATCTATACCAAAGAGACTCAGGCCTCTTTAAGCAGGCGTGAGTTTCTGGCCAGCATAAGTTCAGATATTAAAACCGCATTTGAAACTGTATCGGAAGAACTTGAGGTGCAGTGGGAGAAGGTAAAGCTGCAGTAACATCACCAGGAATTTTCAGCCGCAAAGTACGCTGAAAATTCCGCTTTATAGCTTAATTCGGGGTACTGTACAGAAAGCTGCTTCCTGCTTTTCACTTTTGCCATTGATCTTATCTGGCCCCCCATATATCAAATATGTTTCCTGAGATTTACAGGCTATATCAAGGGACTGATAGTATTTCAGATTTTTAAAGAAATGATTATTTACAGTGTTATCCTGATTAAACCCGAACCCCTCGCCTTGCAACCTGCAGGGCAAAACGGTTTCTATCACCGCGGTAGTAGGCAAGAGAAAACTCAACTGGATTGACTCCCTCAGTGGCGACAGTTTCAATATACTGGATCGGGTCACCCGGCGAAATGTCAAGCTTTTCAGCCTCGAAGTCTCCGGCAAGACGTGCCTCAAGCCAGCGCTTGGTATTTGTCAGCACACAGTCGAACTCCCGCTCAAAAATAGTATACAGTGATTCAGTCTCAAGGTTGAAGTCAAGGATTGGAGCGAACCTGTCTGCAGGAAGCCAGGTATTAACCAGAACAATAGGTTCGTTGTTGATAGAGCGGAGACGGCTGATGAATACAAGCTCATCACCCGCCTCAATACCGAAAATCTCAGCAGCAGCGGCCGTTGCTCCGCGCAGTTTTGCGCTGACAAGGCTCGTATCGTACTCAAATCCCTTATTGCGCATTTCAGTATTGAAACTCTCCAGCACCAGAAGAAAGTCCTGACTTATCTTCTGGCGGGATACAAATGATCCCTTACCCTTTCGGCGGACAATATGCCCCTCATTGACAAGCTCATTTATCGCCTGGCGGACAGTAGGCCGACTGATGTCGAAGTGCTCACAGAGCTCAACCTCGGTAGGAATTATATCTCCGTCTTCGAGGGTCTCAAGATACCCCATCAGTATTTCCTTCAACTGGAAATACAGCGGAATAGGAATACTCTTGTCTATTGATTTACCCGCCAGCGCCTTCAGCATAATCTAACCTTCCTAAATAAAAACAAAACCGGCCGCCTCTCACCGGAGGGGCCGACTTGAATATTCAATTATTTTGTTAATTCCATAGCTTCTTTTGTGAGCCGTGTAATCTCGGCAAAGTTGCCCGATGAAATCAGATCAGCCTTTACCATCCAGCTTCCGCCGCATGCAAGGATTTTATCATATGCAAGATATTCTTTCAAATTAGAAGCATTAATTCCGCCTGTAGGCATATACATACAATCATAAACAGCGCCCATAGATTTAAGCATCTTCAATCCGCCTGCCGCCTCAGCCGGGAAGAACTTAAGAACCTTCAGCCCGCGCGAAAGCCCCATCTCAACCTGGGTAGGATTGGTTACACCGGGAGTTACAGGCATGCCCTGTGCGATACAGAAATCTACAACCTCGGGGTTGAAACCCGGTGAAACAATAAAAGAGGCACCCGCATCAATTGCCTTCTGCGCATTTTCTACAGTGAGAACGGTTCCGGCACCGATAAGCATATCCTTACATTCAGCCTTCATCAGCTTGATTGCCTCTTCTGCAGCTGCTGTTCTGAAAGTAACCTCGGCAATTGGCAGACCGCCCTCAGACAGTGCGTTTCCGAGCGCAGGTGCATCCTTGGCATTTTCAATCTTTACAACCGGCACAAGTTTAATCCTGCCTATCGTTTCAAAAATATCACTCATTCTATTTCTCCTAAATTTTTTCCGCATAGACGCGGGTTTCATGATTGAAGTAGGTCGAAGCAAACTTCAAAATGACATTAAACTGGAAAGTTCAACATCATTCATTGTCAACAATTAATGATTTGCCGACTTCGGGTATCATATAATTTAGCCCAGATTCCGACAACACCCCATCAATTATTTCGGGGCTTTCAGTATTAAAATCAAACATTCCGAAATGATGAGGAATTATAGTCTTTATTCCTGAATTCACACATAGTTCCGCTGCTTCAGCAACAGTAAAATTACCCGGAACCCCATTAGATTTTCTGTAGTCATCGCGACCGTTCACAGGCAGGAGGGCAACATCGATATGCAGTTTTTTCAAAGCCTCTGCCAGTCCGGTATAAGGAATGCAATCACCGGAATGGTAAAGCCTCTGCCCGCAGATATCAACCACATAACCCAGGTACAGGCTGCGGCCTTCAGAGTCCGTCGCAAGCTCTTCATGAGCTGATGCTATCGCCCTCACAACAATCCCTGATTTGGCATTGTCAAACAGGCTGCCCTCTGCATCAAGACCAATGAGCCTGTCAGCGGGCACTCCGCGCTCCACAGCCTTAGCCTTTTCCGAAGCGGGCACCACAAACCTGCCGCCGGGGTTAGCGGCGGCAAGGTGCGGGAGCGTCCCCGGATCCATATGGTCGGTATGCCCGTGTGTGCAGAATACCAGATCGATATCCGTCAGCTGCGTTGGGGCAAAGGGTACGGGGATCATCCTCTTATGCGGAAACTTCTTGTCCTTGTATTTATCATAAAGTGAATCAGAGAGATACGCATCAATAATCAGCCTCGTCTTTCCACATTCGACAAGAAAACCGGCCTGGCCGAGCCATGTAAGCCCAAGCCCGCCGGCAGAAAGTCCCTCAGTCATTTAAGACCTTCAGGATATTATTAACCGCAGTCTGGGTTGCCCGGTCAACGCTCTCGTTGGTAAACCCTCCGATATGCGGGGTGGTAATGACCTTTTCATGAGCAATCATCTCAGACGGCTCCGGCGGCTCTTTCGGAAAAACATCCGTGGCCATGCCGAAAAGCTTGCCCGAATCAAGTGCGGCTACGACTGCAGCCTCATCAATCAGACCCGCGCGGGCGGTGTTTACTATAAATACTCCGTCCTTCATCGAGTCGAGGGCTGCAGCATCAATAAGCGGCTTCTCTCCCGGAGGACAGTGCAGTGAAATTATATCGGCCTGAGCGAAGATGTCTTCAACATCAGCATAGCTGAAAGCGGGCGACGGCTTGAAGTTTGCGTCAGGGTACAGGTCGTAGGCTATAACCTTCATATCAAGCCCCAGAGCCATCTTTGCCGTATACCTTCCTATCTGACCGCAGCCGATAATACCGAGGATTTTACCCTCAACCTCAAAACCCTTGCGGCGTTCCCAGCCGCAAGCCTTAATGTGTTTATCGCTGTAGGGCAGGGATCGGATACCTGAAAGCATCAGGGTTATAGCAAGTTCGGCCACGCCGCGGGAATTTGTGCCCAGCGCCTTTTCTACGATTATGCCCTTTTCCTCTGCAGCCTCCAGATCAACATTGTCTACACCTACGCCGTTTCTGCTTATCACCTTCAGTTTTTCACATTTACGAAGCACCGCACCCGATACAGGTTCAACACCTGCCAGATAACCGACACATTCAGGTAGTATTTCCATCAGCTCGGCTTCAGTCGGCTGCTTGCCCGGTGTTGCAAAAACAACCTCATAACCCGCATCCCGCAGATCATCAAGCGCCGGATGACCGTTCTTTGAAAGCGATCTAGGCGTAATAAGAATTTTTTCCATTCTCTTCTCCAGCCCTTATGACTGCCACTTCGGATTGTCAATAATCTCGGGCCTTCCGTTACGCTCAACAATCAGCTTCCTGAAACCCTTGGTTTCAATCGTGCCATAGTCATGTCCCGCATGTCCGGGAAAGGCGTAGAATGTTACCAGGGGTTCGCTGTCGCTTACGTTGATTGATCTGTGAGCGTATCGGCCGGGCACATAAACGGCCTTGCCCGGAGTAAGCTCAACAGCTTCCCAATCGCCTTCGGGGTTTTCCATCAGCATGTATCCGTGACCGCGCAGGCAGTAATAAACCTCAGCTGTATCTAAAACAGTGTGAAAATGTCCCTTGGTCATGTAGTATTCATCGCCAACCTTGCCGGGATATGTGATTGAAGTGCCGTAGGCAACTTCCTTTTCAGACTCAGGCACACCCATGTCGTAGAATTCGTACACAAGTGTATCTTCCTTCGCAACAGCAGCATCAAATGCAGCGTCATCGGCGTACATGCCCTTCATCTTTGAAAGCTTTCTCTGAAGTGATTCTTTGGTCTTTGAAAGACCGCTCTTCATGTCGAAATCGGTAATTACCGACTGCAGATTTTCCATACTCATACCATTCTCCTTATAATGCCCGCCATGGAAGGCGGGATACTGAACTGAAGTTTGTGATCAGATTAACCCTGCGTATCCTTCCAAGACACCAACCGTCTAACATATTTTTCCAAACAGTGTTAATTATTA
The DNA here is from genome assembly GCA_028532855.1 of Candidatus Thalassospirochaeta sargassi. Lineage (GTDB taxonomy): Bacteria > Spirochaetota > Spirochaetia > UBA9216 > UBA9216 > Thalassospirochaeta > Thalassospirochaeta sargassi. Next base: position 68,565 of record JAQQAL010000044.1, on the reverse strand, counting down.
CTGCTTCTTACTATTTTCCAACGATTGTTATTTTAGCACGAAATGTCCATTTGTCAATATGTAATTACATTTAAAGATAATTAGGGCGCCCACGGGTCATCCGCTATGACGCTTTAACCGGCCGGCTGCTTCGGGCTTCCTCCGGTCCGCCCTGCCGGACTGAGCGCTGCCGCTACTGCCCCTGGCGCGTGAAGCTTTTTTATTTTCTAATTTTCCGCTAACCCCTTGCGAACCAAGCTGTGATATACTGAATACCCTGAAATCAGGCAAAAGGAGATTTAAATGTCTATCGGATTAATAATTATTATAGTTGCTGTTATAGCAATCGCAGGATTCTTCGTATCAACCTACAATGGTTTTATACGCCTGCGAAATAAGGTGGAAGAGGCATTTGCCACAATGGACGCCTACCTCAAAAAACGATGGGATCTTATTCCCAACCTCGTTGAAACAGTAAAAGGCTATGCTAAACATGAGCAGGACACCCTTGAGAAGGTTATTCAGGCACGGAATTTGGCGATGAACTCAAGCAGCATGTCGGAGCTTCAATCCAACGAAAACACACTTGCCGCGGGTCTTAAGAGTATATTCGCATTAAGCGAGGCATATCCGGATCTTAAGGCAAACCAGAATTTCGTAAATCTTCAGAATCAGCTGCAGTCGGTAGAAAACGACATACTGCAGTCAAGAAAATACTACAACGCAGTTGTTAAAAGCTTCAACACAAAGCGCGAACTCTTTCCTGCTTCAATAATTGCGGGAATGATGAACCTTGAAAAGAAAGAATATTTTGAAATAGATGATGAAGAGCGTGAAAACGTGAAGGTATCGTTCTGATGAAAAATATATCATGTTTGGTTATATCACTGCTGCTGTTCGCAGTATTACCCTTTACAGCCTTTGCAGACGAATATTTTGTAATCGATCACTACCAGGTTGATATTGACGTAGAAGAAAACAATGCCTACCGGATTACCGAGGTTATTGATGTCGATTTTCAAGCCGAGCGGCACGGCATATACCGTAAAATCCCACTGTCCTTCGACAGTATGCGGGTAAAGATAAGTAACATCTCTGTACCGGGCCATGAGGTGGACATCGAAAAGGACCGTGATTACGCGACCTTGCGTATAGGTTCGGCCGATATTTTTGTAAACGGCAAGGTCACCTACACCATCTCCTACACCTATGATGTGGGCGCCGATAACCTTTCCGACATGGACGAGTTTAATCACAACATCATCGGCAACGACTGGGACACAACAATTGGCGAAGTCGACTTCAGGATCAATATGCCCAAGAGTTTCGCTGCGGAATATGTAAACTGCACCTCAGGCGATTACGGCTCAACCGACAACTCGAAGGTTGAATGGGAGGTAAAAGGCAGCACAATTACCGGAAAAACACTCGCACCGCTGTCCAACTACCAGGGACTGACAGTCGCCCTGCCCCTGCCTGAAGGCTACTGGGTAGGCGCGCAGACCCACCGCCCGCCGGGCTGGCTGCTGTTCAAAATCCTCGGCTATCCTCTTTACGCAATAGTCATAGTCCTCGCCTTCCTGCTGTGGTACCGCTATGGACGGGACAACAAGCTCTTTCCGGCGGTTGAGTTTGAAGCCCCTGACGGAATGACCCCCTCGGAGATAGGATACATAATCGACGGCAGGGTAGACTCAAAAGATGTGACATCGCTTATAATCTACTGGGCGGAGAAGGGCTGCATTGAGATAGAGGAAGAAACAAAGGGCAAGGCCATATTCAAACAGAAGGTCCTTCACCTCACAAAACTGAAAGAACTCGATGATGATGCCGAGAGCTATGAGAAAACCCTATTCAGTAAGCTATTCTCATACGGAAACGGAAATACAGTTTCAACCACCGATCTCACAAATAAATTCTACACATCAGTAAGTAAGGCGAAGACGGATATTCGAAAAAGCTTCACTGACAACCCCGATCGCAGGATATATGTGAAGGGCAACAAGGGCTTCACCGCTCTAACAGCCCTCTTCGCGGCCCTGCCGATTATTTCAATCCTGATGGAAGGCTTTCTTTCGTTCACAGGTGAGACGGGCATTGCAATAATATTCGCAATTCCATTCAGTCTCTTTCTGATTATACCGACCTTTGTTCTGGGCTCCGCAATAGGCGGAAGCGGAGGTGGAGAACAGGGCAGACGCGGCAAGATAATTTTCTTCATTCTATTCGGCGGATTCTCACTGGTTTTCTTTGCCTTTTTCATAGTTACAGGCGGCGGAATACCTATCTATAAATATGCCGCAGCAGTGGTCAGCGGAATTATAACAAGCGTCTTCATATCAGTAATGTCGCGACGAACAGAATATGGCGACAGAATTCTTGAAAAAACACTCGGGTTTAAAGAGTTCATCAAGGAAGCTGAAAAAGAAAAGCTTGAAGAGATGTTTGAATCAAACCCGCAGTATTTCTACAACATCCTCCCCTACGCAATGGTGCTTAATCTCAGCGATAAATGGTCTGCCCACTTTGAGGGAATGACTGTCGAGCCGCCGAACTGGTACCGCGGATATCATTACAACACCTTCAGCGCCGCTGCGTTCACCAGCACTCTTAACACCAGTTTTAAATCCATGAACTCATCAATGACGTCTTCACCATCATCGAGCGGATCAAGCGGCAGCTCATCTTCCGGAGGATTCTCAGGCGGTGGTTCCGGTGGCGGCGGCGGAGGAAGCTGGTAGATCAGTAATCGCTAAAAAATGTATAATGAAGTCCGGCTCCACGCCGGGCTTTTTTTATCTACAACAACCTTATCAGGAGAGCATAATGCCTAAACTCAAACTTATAGCCTGCGACATGGATGGGACACTTCTTGATTCAAATAAAAAGATCCCGAAAGCAAACATCGAAGCCGTAAGAAAATTGAAAGAACAGGGAGTCTATTTTGTTATAGCTACCGGAAGACACGATTCAATGATTAAGTCGTATCTTGATGATCTGCAAATTGAGATGCCTGTTATCTCCTGTAACGGCGCGCTGGTACGGGAACCCTTTCACAACAAGATGTTTTCATCCACTCCGATTACAAAAGATCAGATGCTGACTATAGTCGAGATATGCAGAGAATACGGTGCCGATTATCACATCTACGCTCATGAAACAATCTTCGGTGAGCATGCAACTAACAAGATGAAGTACTATCTTGATAAAAACGACAGCCTGCCCGAACGTGAAAAAGTGAAACTCCTCATTTCCGAAGATTACAAAGACTTCATCCTGGGAACCGAAGAGGAATTTTATAAAATCCTGGTTCTGACGCAGATCCCGGAAGTTCTGAAAAAGGTAGATGATGAAATCTATTCAAAGACCGGAATAAAATCAGCTCAGTCCGACTTCAACCTTACCGATGTCATGCAGAAGGGGATAACAAAGGCCGGTGCACTAAAAGAACTATCTGAGAAACTCGGTGTTGAACAGGAAGAAACTGCAGCAATAGGGGATCAGTCCAATGATCTGGATATGATCAAATGGGCCGGAACAGGCGTTGCAATGGCAAACGCTATCCCGGCCGTTAAAGAAGCAGCTCAGATAGTTACAGATAAATCAAACGGCGAAGGCGGCGTCGCAGAAGCTATTGAGAAACTGCTGAAGTGACTATTCCTCTAATGACACCAGGTCGGCAATAGTAACCCCATCGGCAGCCCTCGTAAAATCAATCTCATATCCCGGGATGAGATTATCCCACTCCGGAGTCATAGCGGTATCATCAAGCATGTAAAGCGTCAGATTATCGGCATCCCACTTGTAGGCATACAGCGACTTGAAGTTCGTAAATGTCACTGATAGCTCCAGATGATAATCCGTCATCGACCACTTATACTCCTGCTGCTCACCAGTCTCAGTCATCAGGCTGCCGGCGAGTCTGGCCGTTCCGTCGTCTTTGAATTCGATGAAAAGACTAGCGTCCTCAAGCAAACCCTGAGCCTGTCCGTCCCAGACACCTATTACATCAACTCCAACGGGATAAAATCTACAGGAAAACATAATTACAACCGTTATCATAAGAATCAGATAAATCAGAATTTTCTTTCTATTCATTATCCTCAGCCTCCTTCAACGCACGCGCATACATGAGCTGTTCATTGTAATCGATAATCCTTGTAAGCGGAAAACTTATACCGGTTTCCATGCCTTCGCTCAAATCAATCGGCAGCAGCTTTATATCTACGGCTACAAGGCTGATCGTCATCTGATCATCGACAGGACCGGATTCAATCTGATACTCCATAACGACAAAACCATAAAAACCAGTCATCGTAATTGTATCGATTGTTGCTTTATAATCAAAATGTGTCGGTACAAGCGGATTTCCATACATGTTTAGAATACCGGTGACAGCCGACAAGATTACCGTTCCGTCGTCCCTGAAATCAAAATAGAGATTTACCCCTGAATCGCCCGGTTCTTCAAGCTCATCAAAATCGATACCCCAGAGTCCTACAATTGATTGTTCAGTTTCATTTAAGCCGCATCCTGAGAATATCAGCATGACCACAGCAGAAAGGATAATTAAAAAAAATGGGATTTTTGAAAATTTATTCATAAGCACCCTCTTTTTTATTTTTTTATGCCTGCTCAGAATATACTGCTATTTTTATATATTATCAATTTTATCATAAAAAACCGCACAACCGGGAATCCCCGACCATGCGGTAAATATTAACAAGGGAGATTTACTTAAAAACCTGCCTCTAATTACAAGTATATGATCATCCGGCTTTATTGGTTGGAGAGCCGGCACGTGCGGCTATTTCACAGAGTTCATTGAATACCGGTCCTTCTGTCGGAATATCCTTATGAAAAACCTCTGCAATTACCCTTGTCCAGCCGTGGATGAAGTAGAACCATCCGTCAACAACACTAAGCTGCCTGGCTTCTTTCTGTGCATTAGCCTGATCAAGGAAAACAAGATCGCCTCTGTAATTGAATTCCCAAACAATACCCTTCTGTGGGAAAATAACATCATCAGTAAGCGGAGAGCCTGGACTGTCCTTACCAAGCCCGGTTGCATTAACAACAAGAGACCCTTCTTTAAGATTAACTGCAACTGCATCGTTATCCGCAGGCGAAGGACAGAGATTGAACCCGAGATTGATGTCCACACCTGCTTCTTCTACCATCTTAACAGCATGCTTTTTCAGTTCATTAAGGCGCTTTTCACTTCGGTTGTTGATTATTATTTTTGAGGGAAGATCACGGCCGTCTTTCGCCCGGCCGATTAGATAGGTTACAAGCGCCAGGCTTGATCCTCCGGCTCCTAAAATAAGCATTTCAGCACCGGTCTCATTCCAGTATCCGTCTTTTACAATCGCTTCAAATGAGAGCCCGACAGTGACAGGGTCTTTTGCATGTCCCCATAGTTCGTTTCCGCGTTTTGAAATAGAGCTTATTTCCCGAAGCTCCTTGGCATAGGGCCCCAGTCCTTCAAACTCGCCTTTGCATGCTTCAAGAAGATCAAGCTTGTGAGTTGTAACAAGCGCACCCTCGGACTTAGGATCGTTTTTGATAAACCTGACTGCTTCCAGATACTTCGCGGGTTCGTCGTGGGGTTTGAAATCAAAACCCTTGATTTCTGCGTCTATCTCCAGGTATTTAGCCCATTCGGGAAATACCTTCATAATTGAAGACTTACCGGTAGTAACTCCGATAAAATACATTGTAGGCCGTTCAGCCTTAGTATAATTATTAGCCATAGAAACACTCCTTTAACGTGCAACTTTCTTTAATTCCACTTGTCCGCCTGAAAGATAAAACTTCTATGTCTTGTTGTCAATATGTCATTACAAATAATTAAGATTTTATCGTTTTTCTAAGAATGTGCCGCCAGAAAACTATAAAACCGATACAGCATGAACCTCAATTCCCGTGTCTTCAAAGGCGGAGAGCTCTTCTTTGGCAATTTCATCTATAATCACACAGTCGATTTCTTGCGGTTCTGCAAAACGAGCAAAGGCTTTGCGGCCGAGCTTTGAGCGGTCAAACATCAAATAGACCTGTGACGCGGCTGTGACCATAGCCTTCTTTATTTCAGCATGCTGTAAATCTGGTGTTGATGCACCTTTTTCAAAGGTAAAACCGTTCACACCCATGAACGCCTTATCAACCTGAAGTTCATCGAGGAACTCCTTCGCCTTGTTTCCAAGGGTGCAGTGAAATCCATTTCGTAAAATACCGCCGAGCATAATAACCCGCTCTATGCCTATTTCGTCGAGAACAAGGGCTGTATCAAGATCATTTGTTACTATTGTAAGATTCTTCCTGCGCCCGAGTTTTCCGGCAAGTTCGAGGGTTGTTGTCCCTGTATCGAGAATAATCGTGTCGCCGTCCTCAATCAGCTCAAGTGCCTTTTCGGCTATTTCAGCTTTTTCAGATTTGTACAAAACCTTTTTCTCATTGGTACCAAGTTCAAATTTTGCCTTACTTTTAACTATTGCCCCGCCGTGCGTACGCAGCAGCAGCCCCGAACCCTCAAGTTCGCGCAGATCATTTCTGATTGTTGCGCTTGAAACCTCATATGCATCGCATAGCTGTTGAACAGTAGCTTTTTTATGCTCGCGCACATATTCGAGTATTTTCTGTTTTCGTTCTTCAGCAAACATAGCCAATATTAGCATAATGAAAAAGCTTTTGAAAGAATATTATCATCAATTACTATTATTTGTTATTATATTGCCGTATAATCTGTTATTTACTTTCGTTTGCTATTGATTTTCTTTTTTTTTATAGTAAAATATCATTAAACATAATTCCAGACAGGGATTTTGAACAGGAGAATCAGATGAAAAATGGAAAGATACAAGTTTGTGTAATCGGTTCAGGACGTGCAGGAATGATACATGCAAGAAATTTCGCACGCTCAGTACCCAATGCTGAAATTGCTGCCATGTCCGACCCGGTTGAAGAGGCAGCAGCTGCAGCCGTAAAGGAACTTGGAATCAATAAATATTATCTCGACTACAAAGATGTGCTGAAGGACGAATCAATCGATGCGGTTATCGTTGTTACACCGACAGTATTCCATGAGGAGATTGTAGTTGCGGCTGCAGCGGCTGGCAAGCATATACTCTGCGAGAAGCCCATGGCAATGAACGAGCAGGAATGCTCCAATATGATAAACGCCTGCGTAGATGCGAAAGTAAAGCTGCAGATAGGATTCATGAGACGCTTCGACGAATCATTCCGTCATGCAAAAGAGAGGATAGATTCCGGTGAAATCGGAGACGTAGTATGTGTAAAATCAGTTACCCACGGACCGTCCACACCGCGCCCGTGGATGTACGACATAAAGAAATCAAACGGACCGCTTGCTGAGGTGAGCAGTCATGATATCGACACCCTTCACTGGTACGCAGGAAGCTACATAAAGGAAGTATACTCGATAGCCGGAAACTACCGCTGCCCGGATGCGGTTGCAGACTATCCCGATTTCTATGATAATATTCTTATGAACGTAAGATTCAAAAATGACATGCAGGGTCTTGTTGACGGAGCCCAGGGTGTTAAATATGGATACGATTCACGGGTTGAAATTATCGGAACTCAAGGAATAATCTTCGTTGGAAAACAGAATAACTTCTCGGTCATGACCTGTTCACCTACGGGCATTAACACCCCCTTCGTAGAGAGCTGGCAGAATCTCTTTCTTGATGCGTACAAGCTGGAAGACCTGAAGTTCATTGAATCCATACTTGAGGATAGCACCCCCGAGGTTACCGGCACAGACGGCCTTGAGGCTGTAAAGGTAGTTAATGCCGGTAATACATCAATCATCGAAAAGAGACCGGTTACGCTGTAAGCGAAACATTACCGGTAAGGAGAAATTATGAAAGCTGCACAATTATTCGGAAAAGAGGATCTCAGGATTGTGGATATTGCAAAACCTGAAATAAATTCTGACGAGGTTCTTTTAAAGGTAAAGGCTTCGGCCATATGCGGGACAGATGTCCGCATGCTCAAAAACGGCCACAAGAAAGCGTCGGAATCAAACCCTCTCACCCTCGGTCATGAGATTGCCGGAGAGATTGCTGAAGTAGGAGCCAATATTTCGGCCTACAAAGCAGGAGACAGAGTAGCCGTTGCACCCAACCTCGGCTGCGGCGTGTGCGATTTATGTGTTTCAGGAAACACACATATGTGCCGAAGCTCGGAAGCCCTGGGGGTAACTATAGCCGGTGCCTTCGCAGAATACATGGTAATTCCGGCAGAAGCTGTACGGCAGGGAAATATCTGCAAAATTGGCAGCAATACCTCCTTTGAAGACGCCGCCCTTGCTGAACCCTTCTCCTGTGTATACAACGCTTTTGAACTCTACGGGGTGAACCCCGGCGATTGTGTTGTTATTATCGGCGCCGGCCCCATCGGTCTTATGCATGCCAAACTTGCAAAAATGGCCGGCGCGGGCAAGATAATAATAAACGATCTTAACACCGAAAGGCTTGCTGAGTGCAAGGAGATTGATTCCATGTTCCTGACGATGGACGGCAACAACTTCGAAGAAAACCTGATGAAAGAAACAGGCGGCAGGGGCGCTGACGTAGTAATTACCGCCTGCCCTGCCCCCTCTGCACAGCAGGCAGCCCTGAGGATTGCCGCAATCTTCGGTAGAATTAATTACTTCGGTGGACTTCCCGCAGGAAAATCTGAAGTAGCACTTGACACAAATGAGATTCACTACAAACAGCTCACCATAACGGGAATGACCAGGCAGAGCCTGCGCCAGTTCAGAACCTGCCTCTCTCTTATTGAACAGAACCTTGTAAAGGTAAGCGACCTGATCTCAACCAAATCTGCACTTAAAGACCTTGAAGCAGCAATCAATCGCTCATCAAGAGGAGAAGGCCTGAAGAATATGGTTGTTTTTTAGTAGAACGTCTCATAACCTTACTCTCCACAGCAGCGGCGGTCATCAATTGTCTGCCGCTGCTTTTTTCTCATTATTACACTAAACATTTGTATTGAAATAATATTATTATTATACTTTATCTTAATAATTAGAGTATTGAGGAGATTAAGGATGAAAATTCCTGATTCAAATAAAATTAAAAAACGGCATGACGAGCTGCTGAGCAGGCTGGAAAATTCCTCGGCAAAAAGCTTCAGCATTCAGATGGTGATGTCCACGGTATTTACATACCTGGCTGCGGTAACCGTTATGATCCTCATCGATCTTATTCTTTATCAGGGTACCGGAGGCCACATCAATTTTACAGGATTACTCTTATACTTCCTGTCCACCAGTCTTATGTCATTTATCCCCATCGCCGTTGTGAGTGCAATAATTGTGCAGATTCTAATCAGACCAATCTACAGGATCATGAAGAGGAATGAAACAGGGGATACGATTTCCGAAGAGGAATTTTTTGCAGCCAGAAGACGCTCTATAGCAATAGCTCAGATTATATTTATTCTTAATCTAGTTACACCCTTTATTATCAAAGCTGTTGACGGCAGCTTTGATGAGGGCATTGCAAAAGGCCTTGTAATACTTGCAAAAGATGTCAGCATTTTTATACTGGCGGCTCTGGTCCAGAATGCCCTGTATCAGCGTATACTTATAAAACCCCGCGCAATAATGAAAATCTATTCAGTTGATGAAACAAGTAAAAGCTGGTTTGTAAAGAATATGAACAGGATTCAATTGTATGCGTCCATCCTCTTCATTGCGGCAATTCTATTTCACAGTGCAATGACAATTGTGAAGGAAGTCAGTGTCTTTGAACCCGCCGTTCCCGAAAACGGGGTAATGGTAGACCAATCAGAACAGCAGGATAGAACAAGCGACGCCCTTGAAAGTATGCACAAAACAATGCAGGAACAATCAATTATTGAACCAGCAGGCACAGAGGGTGATGTTCCCCAAATGGGTTTAGGAAGAATTCAGATAATGATACTGTTGCTGATTCTGCTCGCAATTGGAATTATCTCAATAGTCGACTCAATTGTATCTCGGGCAAGATATACCCAGACACAAATCCTTCGTAATGTTTTATCAGACATGGCCGAAGGCAGCGGAGACCTGACTCAGCGGGTTCTTATTGTCCAGGCCGACGATAACGGGACATTGTCTCACCAGCTGAACCGTGTTCTGGACAGGCTGCAGACAATGTTCCGCAATATATCCAAGCAGACGGACTCCGTAGCTGATGCAACTAAGGCGGTAAGTGCGGTTCTTGAAGGAACAGTAGCTGCAACAGAGGAGATGACCGCTTCTGTAAGCCAGATAAACTCAAATACAGCCCGGAACCAGGCGGTTGTAAAATCATCACAGGAATCACTTAATAATATGCTCAGCTCTCTATCTCAGATCAACAAGAATGTTAACACTCAGGCTGCTTATGTCGAACAGACATCAAGCGCGATGACCGAGATGATTGCGAATATTCAGTCTGTTAATGAGGTTACCTCAAAAGCAAACGAAGTTTCAGAAGCGTTGAAGAATGTAAGCGATCAGGGCGGCCGGGCTGTAACAAATTCCATAACGGCAGTGAGGGATATTGAAGAATCTTCTAACGAGGTTAACAATCTTGTACAGATAATTACAAAAATTCTTGCCGCTACAAATATGCTGGCCATGAACGCCGCTATTGAAGCCGCCCATGCAGGCGATGCAGGCAGGGGCTTCGCCGTAGTTGCCGAAGAAGTGCGCAATCTGGCTGACGACAGTGCAGGCAACCTTAAGACAATCTCTGAAAATATTAAAATAGTAATGGAGAGGGTGGACAGGGGTGTTAAATTGTCAGAGAATGCAGGCCAGGCGCTTAATGATGTCGGGCTTAGAACAGATGAAACCACCAGACTTATGAGCGAGGTTGCGTCAGCAATGCAGGAGCAGGCTGCCGGAGCGAATGAAGTATTGAACTCTATCAACTCGCTTGTTGATGCATCTTCATCAATAAACAGACTGTCCGAAGAACAGCAGCAGAATAATGAAGACATGAAAGACAACCTCAATAAAACAATTAACGCCTTTTCGGAGGTTCAGTCTGCAACATCAGAACTTGAACTTGGAAACCGGGAAATACTCAACGGGATAGAAGAACTAAAAGAAGTAATTAGAAAGAACGAAGATGTTGTAGCCTCACTGCAGGAAGAACTTGGAGGATTCAAGATTTAATATGAATGAAAAATTTAGAATTGTTTTTATATCAGGAAAACTCGGCGACGTCGACGGCGTCTCACTTGAAGTCGAGAAATGGATAGATATCCTCGCAGCGGAAGGACATGAAATTTTTGCCATCTCAGGTAAATTCTGCAGCAATCTGCACACAGTACCACAAAAGCGCAGGCTCCTGATTGAAGACATCAGTTTTGATTCTCCGCATCAGCATGAGTACGAGCAGATGGTCTTTCCGTATCTGAACAAATTTCAAACCTATATATCAGAAGAAAAACTGAAGGCTGTAGCGGAAGATATGAACCATAAAAGCAGTTACATCGCCGACAGCATTTTCGAGTTTATACAGACAAACTCGATTGATGTAGTAGTAGCCCAGAATACAAACGCGATGCCCATGACATTGCTCGGCGGACTGGCAGTTTACAAACTCTGCAGCGAGAAACGAATTGCGACGATCTTTCATCATCACGATTTCTGGTGGGAAAGAAGCCGCTTTGTCAACTCGGCTATTGAAACAATACTGTCGAAGACCATGCCTCCTCAGATTCCAGGCATTGAACATGTTGTTCTTTCAACCTATGCATCCCACATTCTCCGCTCTATTAAGCGAGTGCATCCCCGGATAATCCCAAACTGTGAAGATTTTGACAATCCTGTGACGTTAGATGAATATAATTCGGATTTCAGAAAGGAGCTGGGTTTCAGTGATGATGATATCCTTGTGCTTCAACCAACAAGAATTGTACAGCGAAAACGAATTGAAGACTCAGTACGCTTCGTCGGCAAACTGGGAATGCGCTATCCGGAGATCAGGCGAAGACTGCACCTGATTATCTCCCTCTATCAGGGGGACGAACCGGACGAGAATTATATCGCAATGATAAAAAACCTTGCTGAGTCATATGAAGTTCCGCTTCATTTCATCTCTGACAGAGTAGCTTCCATCCGCGGAAACAACGCAGGGGGCCAGAAACTGTATACAAACAGAGACGTGCTGGCGAACGCAGACTTCGTCACATACCTGCCCATATGGGAAGGCTTCGGCAACGCCCTGCTTGAGGCTGTAGCAGCAAAGGTGCCTGTTGTAACATCAACCTATCTTGTTTATAAAACAGATATCCGAATACATGATTTCAACGTGATTGAGGTAGTAGACAACTACAATGAAAACAACGAACTGATCATTCAAGATGAAGCGCTTGATAAGATTTATGACGTGCTGAATAACCCGGAAATGAGAACAAAGATGATTGAACACAATTTCAGGATTGCAAAAGAGAATTTCGGCTACGACACCCTGAAGAAATGTCTGCTGCAGCTCTTCGACGACTATTCATATGAAATTCTTGCAAGTCGCAAGAAGATCCAGAAAAGCCGCGAAGAATTCTCAGTGTAAGGCAGCTGACTATAAAATTAGAGGCAAAGCCTGTATACCTCGGCCATATCCTTTTTACTGTAGCCGTCGATATTCCACTGCCCGGATAGAATTTCCGCGTGCTTAACAAGCTCGTTCATATCCGGGTTTTCTATTCCAAGCTCCCCCAGGGTTCCGGGACAGCCTATAGATTTCAGCCAACTTCGGAATTCAGCTATGACGAGTCCGGCAGCTGCTGTGTCATCGGCCGCATCAGAAAGGTTTTTCATATCCAGAATTTTCTCTCCGAAGCTGATAATCCTCGCAGCCACATCATTCTTTTTAAACTCCAGCCAGGCCGGCATTACTACAGCCAGTCCCGCACCATGAGCCACATTATACAGACCGCTTAAAGGGTGCTCAAACATGTGGCATGGAATTTTAGCGCCCTCCAGTCCAGCGTTCGCAATCCCGTTCCAGGCCAGGGTGCCGGCCCACATAATAGATGCCCTGGCATCATAATCCTCCGGATTCTGCAGCACACGCTCCAGACTGAGTTTAACAGCCTTAACAAGGCCTTCGGCAAAACCGTCATGAACAGGGGCAAAATCAGCAGTTGAGGTGAAATAACCCTCTAGCATATGCGACATCATATCAAAACCGGCATAGGCAGTATATTTTAAAGGAATTGTAAAGGTGAGTTCGGGGTCCATAAACGCCTTTGCCGGAACAAGCAGCGGATGACGAAGACCGAACTTTTCCTTCGTTTCTTCGTTCGTTGCAACCCCTACCTGGTTTGTTTCGGATGAGGTCGCGGGCAGGGTCTGAACAGCGAGCACAGGAAGTGCTGCTGCAGGAACAGCCTTTTTTGAATACAGATCCCATAGGGGCACATCATTAGCTGCACCGGCCGCAATACCCTTGCTTTCATCAATTACACTTCCTCCGCCGGCACCTATAATAAAATCAACTGAACTCTCACGAGCCTTGTCGACACCGGCCTGAACATGACTTATCATGGGATTTGCCGAAACCCCGCCGTGCTCCACCCACTCTATTCCTGCAGACTGCAACTGTCTGCAGATTCTGTCATACAATCCGCTTTTTTTTATACTTTCACGCCCGTAGACCAGAAGAGCCCGGCGTCCAAGCTCCAGGGCTTCTTCCCCCAGCCTGTCTATAACCCCTTTTCCAAATATAACCTTTGTTCCGGATTGATAATCAAAGTTCAACATATACTCTCCTTATTCTGCAGACTCGAAATCAGCAAGTGAGCTGTAACCGAAATCTGCGATCAGTTTTTCGTAAATCTTTTCAGACATGTTAATGCCTTTTTTTTTATAACCCTCAATATCCTGAAAAAGAAGCTTCAGCGTTTTCCCTGAATAACTCTCAAGTTCAGCTGAAAGATAGCCGGCGAATGTGACTGACAGCTCTGAATTTTCGGCGGAAACAATACCGCGGGCATTTTTCATAAGCCCTGGATACTTTTCAGCCATTTCCAACTGCCATGCTATCTGAATAGCAGTTATAGTTTCAATAAGCGGATCATTGTTTTCGGACGGTATCAAATTATCCATACGGGCGTACTTATAGGTCATTAGATTCCTGTTTTCCGCTTCCGCAACCATGAGATCATCTAGATATGATTCAAGCGTCGCTTCAAACCAGACTGAAAACTGAGCACTCCTATGCTTTTTAAACTCATCAGCGTGCTTGCGGCATTCCGGATCCCCCTCAGCATTTACGGCCATAAGCATAGCATGTTCCCGCGTTAAAACCTCTTCAAGAATGTTCACTTTTTACTCCCGATCAATATCAAGAAGGGCGGGAAATGAAAAACCGATTTCGTCTCTGGCTATATTGAGAAAATAATTCTGTCTGCTTCGATATTGTTCAATGAATCTGCAGATGTAGCCTGAGTCCTCATCAAAACTGAAAAATACCGTCCAGCCCTTGCTGTCTGTATACGAGTAAACCGGCTGAGCATCAGATACCACCAGCCGGCTTAGACCTTCAATACCGCACTCAGCTTTTTCCCAGCTAACCGATAAAACTATCGGTTCATCTGTATAATACAGGTATATCCGATGCTCATCATAGACATATTCACCGTATTGAGAATCAATTGCGTTAACCCCGAGATATTCAATGCCCCTATGCGGTATTGGTCCGCGGACAAGAATAGCAGGCTCCTCATCCGAGGCCGAGACTGGAAAGGTTAAAAATAATATTAACAGCAGTATATATATACCAAACTTCACTTTTTCACCTGACTCAATTTTACCATAGCAAACGAAAAATTTTAACTGATATAATCTGAAATTCCTGTAAGAAGCATCTGTATAGCCATTGTCGTCAATATCATACCCATAAGACGTTCTATCGCACGCAGAGCCTGATTACCGAGAATCTTCCTTAGAAAATCAGAAAGGATCAGTACTGTTGTAGAGACAAGACTTGAAGCAAGAAGTGCAATTGTCAGCATAGGAAGCTGATCAGGGTATTGGCTTGATGACAGAATTATGTAAGCCATTGCCGATGGACCGGCCTGCATAGGGACTGCAAGCGGAACAAAGATTGGTTCTTCAAAGGATTCTTCGCTATCAGCGCTGTTACTATTAGTACTTGATACCACACCGGGCTTCTCAGGAAAGATCATTCTTATAGCGATTATAAACAGAATTATTCCGCCTGAGATACTTAATGCCGGTTGCGATATATGAAGTCCCTGCAGGATGAAACGACCGAAATACAGGAAAAACAACAGCACAAAGAATGCAAAGACGCTCTCACGCAGTATTATCCATCTTCGTCGCTTCGGCTCGAACACGCTTAGAGTAGAGAGAAACAGCGGTATGTTCCCGAATGGATCCATAATCAGGATTAGGGTTATAATTGCAGTATACAGCGTCATAATCTCTATTTAACACTTTAAGTTTTTTCGATCAACAGCAGTAATCGTTTTTAAATAGTATTTGTCTCTTATATAATTATAATGATGACAGCTATAGATTCCGAACTCAAAAATCAGCTAAAAAAAGCGGAAAATGTCATTGCATGCAGCTAATTGATGTTCAAAAGTCTTAGGTCAGCAGATTCACAGCCAATGGATAAGCGACAAGAACAGCACCAGTTAAAAAGATATTTAAAATGCTTCCCATTGCAGGCCCCTTTACCAATAAGCTGAACCCCCTGCGTTCCAGAAAAATAAATTCAACAATCAATAAAATGATAAGCGATAGTGTAACAAGGGGTATTCCTTTCGGATAAATTTGCATCCCGTACTGCATGATAAGAAGCAGGGCAATTGCTGCTATATATTCACAGAACAAAAGGATGCGCCCTCCTTTTAGACCGAATACAATAGACATTGTTCGACGCCCTGCAGCCTTGTCGCTCTCGAGGTCACAATTATTATTAACTGTCAGTATACCTGAAATCATCAGCCATAACGGAACAGAAAACAAAAAAGGCTTTACAGAGAAATCATCAGTTAGAACAAACCAGCTTATGCAGAACAGAGCAGAACCGAGAAAACCGCCGGAGAATAACTCCCCGAAAGGTGTATGAGAGATGGGTTTGGGGCCCGCACTGTAAAAAAAACCTACGAGCATGCAGATAGAACCTGAAGCTGCTACAGCCCAGCCTGTTCGGATTGTAATAGCTAATCCAAGGATAACGGCAATTGCGAAGAGAACTATAGAAGAAAGAAACGCCTGCGAAGGCGAGACTCCCTCATGTACAAGAACCTTCATCTCTTCGTGGTTTGTTTCTTTGCGATCGACTCCCTTTACAAAGTCGAAATAGGTATTAAAACCCGTGGTTCCCATATCAACTGCAAGGGTGGCAAACAACATTAGAAGCCAATTCATCCAGGGGAAAGGAGCGCCTTGCTCCAGCAGATAAACTGCGGAAGCAAGTGACGCACAGGCAAGAACAGCCATACTTACCAGCTTTGTCCGCATTTCAACTATGCTCAAAAATATTCTAATCGAGTTGATATTTCGCCCTCGTTGTTATTATTACATTCTCCAACATCTCACCGTCCTCATACTCCCAGTCGATTAATGCAGCCGTCTTATCAAAACCTGACCGGATAAGTTCATTCAAAATCTCCTGCACCTGTTTACATCTGTTATATAACCCGGGAGGAACAAAAAAGATTACTTTTTTACTATAATAAAAACCTATGAGTAAATCAATAATAAATTATCCTTTATATGTGATATAATCTATTTATGGTTTTTGATATTGTAATGATTGTATTAGGAGCAGTTTTACTGCTAACCGGGTTTATCGGTTGTGTTGTCCCTGTATTGCCGGGCCCGGTTCTCAGCTACACAGCCCTCATCCTGGTATCCATCCCCGCGGGATTCACCCTGTTTAAGCCTGCTACCCTGATAATTCTTGCTGCTGCAGCAGTTCTGTCTCAGATACTTGATAACATTTTCCCTGTATTGTCATCAAAAAAAGCGGGAGCAGGCAAGGCCGGCATCTGGGGAAGTATCATAGGCATGATAATCGGTATGATATTCTTCCCTCCCCTTGGGGTGATTATTGGCGCATTCACAGGTGCCCTCGCCGGCGAAGCTATATTCAACAGAGAGAACCAGAACCCCCTGAAAGCCGCTCTGGCTGTGTTCACAGGAACCATCCTGGGCATAATTGTTAAACTTACGGTAAGCGGGATAATAGCGGCAGTCTTTATCAGAGGCGCAGGAAACCTGCTTTAACAGCCCTGCTGCGCAGCTCCATGCAGCAACGACTGTTATGATAAGGGGCTTTCCATGATGCCGCGACATCTTTCTTTATAGGTTCGCCGTCAGGGGTCCGGCCGTAGAGCCATTCTCCTCCGGGGCGGCGGTCAATAATACTGTCAGAGATGTAACCCCAGCTTTTTATGAAGGCATCGTAAAATCTGGAATCCTCTGTCTTCTCCCATGCATTAAAAAAACCTACAGCAGCTTCAGCCTGGACCCACCAAATCCTCCTCCGGTCAACCTCCCCATTCTCGGCTTCATTAACAACACTGCCGTCCGGTTCAACAGCTGATTCAAGAACCTGCTCAGCAAGAGCGGTTACCATTTCATGATACCTAGGCTCCTTTAACGACAGAAGCTTCAATGCCTCGTCTACCAGCCAGCTTGCTTCAATATCATGTCCGAATGATCTTAGATCGATTAATTCATTCCAGTCTTTGTCGAGAAAGATCCTGAGATGATGATTCTCTGATGAAAAAATTCTATCAGAAAAAATATCGAGTATTCTTACAATAGCTTCCCGCACCGGCTTGGTTGGCATTGCCCGATACAGGCTTGTATATGCTTCCAGAAGATGAAGATGGGTATTAGCGGTTATTTCAGCATTTACTCCGTTCTCACTGAGAAGTTGATTATCGAGCTTCCTCCATTCCCTTGAGAACTCTTCCATATAGCAGCCGTGCTCTGAATCAAATCCTCTCTCTTCAATCAGATGCCATATCTTCATTGCATGCTCAAGTGCTCGCCGGGTACCGCTTGCGAGATAATATTCGCTTAAGGCATAAATGCCGAAGGCCTGCAGATAAATATGCTTTCTATCATCTTTAATCGTACCTTCAAAATCAGCGCCCCAGTAGATGCCCCCGTGGAGGCTATCCAGAAAATGCCTCGCAAAAAAAGCATAGGCATGCTCCGCCATTTTCAGATAGTGAGTTTCGTCGGTAAGATGATGAGCCCTGGAAAATGCCCACAAATTCCGGACAGCAGCAATTCCGCTTTTATCAGCTTCATAATCCACCGTCAGGTTGTGGCTGACGCGGCCTATAAACCCGCCGTAATGTTCATCCTCCAGGCTCCGCCAGTAATCCAGTATTCTGTGAAGTTCGTTCTCAATCTCAAAAAAAATACTTTCGCTCAAAATCAACTCCGGCTATGCAATACTTTAAAAGTCAATTATGCCCCGACTAACTGCTGTTGTAAAGACCTTCTAAAATAAGCTCTTCGGGGGTGAGGGGAATCGATAGATGATATCCCTGAAACTCACTGAACTGAAAACTTTTCAGCAGTTCCCATTCCTCTACTGTCTCAACCCCCTCAATAAGGGTTTTGTAACCGAAAATATTGAAAAAGTTCAGGAGCGAATCAAGAAGCTTTAACTTCTTTTCATCAAAACTGATATTCTCTATCAAGGATCTGTCAAATTTTATTTTATAAAAAGACTCTTTTAAAATCTGAGAGATATTGGAATAGCCCATACCGAAATCATCGAGCGCTATCTTAAACCCACCTTCTCTGAGAAACATTATTAATTTGTGAACCTTCTCTGTATCAGAAGCCATGGAGGTTTCGGTTATTTCAAAACCGATTGCGGACCTGGGGATCCCGGCTTCATCAATCATTTTAATTACTCTGTAAAAATTAAAATTGTTGTTTATGAGTTCCTGAGACAAATTTATAAAAACAGGGCGCTCGGGTGTTATAAAACTATAACTGGTAATATCAGCTACTACTATTGAGAACATCATTGCAAAGAAATCGTTCATCATTCCGGCTTTCTCCAGCAATGGAATAAAAACGGCAGGGCTGACCTTAGTCCCGCCGGGCCTCATCCATCGAGTCAGAGCCTCATATCCGATGATCTCCTTCTCTGAGTTATAAAGCGGCTGATAAACAACCTTGAAATTTCCTTTTGCTATTGCGGCACTGAGGTCAAGCAGCATTTTAAGATGCTCCCGCATATCATCTTCTCCTGAGTTCTGAAAATCTACAGTCCTCAGACCCTTCTGGCCTGCATGATAAATTGCGAGAAGCCCCTTGTTTAATTCCTTTTCCAGAGCGAACGTCCATCTTGAAGACTCAACTATTGCACTATTATATTTTACACGTACTTTAAATGACAAACACTCGATAGGATCCATCAGGATTTTATGCACTGACTTGTCTATTTCCCCAGTTCGGGTTCTGCCATGAGAGGACACAACACAGACAACATCATTTGAAACAGCAAAAACATCAGATTCATAGTTCGTCCTAATTATCTCCGCGACTTCCCCCAAAACCTTATGCGCATTGGACACTCCAAAAATCAATACAAGCTCTGTCAGATTCACAAGATGATAAAAGACCAGGGTGAAGTTATCACCCCATACTTTTTGATGCATGATCATCCGATTCATCATCTTGTCGTTCGGCAGATTAGTAAACTCATCATGCTCAAGATTGAGCCTGATTTCTTCAAGTGTTGAATTAAGAAGATTATAAACCTGCACCCCGATCCAGGATTCCATCAAAATGAAGATCGCGGTTGTTACAAAGGTTGATATATACGGTTCAGCCGACACCGCCACCGGAAGCAGTCTGAATATAAGAAAAAACGTAATCGCCGTCAAAGATCCGCAACCGACAAGAATTATCTGACGCCGTTTCTCCGCAACAAGAATGCTGAAGATAATCGCAATTGACTGCAGAAAAGCAAGATTATATATTTTAAGTTCATTCAGGGTTTCAGCTCTGAATACAATCAGCGTTGTAACCCCCAGCATTAAAAAAAGAACGAGATTAGCCGATAGATAAAAATGTCCATTCGAGAACAGGAAGAAAGAGCCTACCAACAACAACATAGTAAGCCAGATAAAATTCAAATCACTGAGGTATGGAGTTCCCGTAATAATCTGAAACAGCAGATAGACGCTCAATCCGAAAATAAGCGTAGTCAGTGCTATAGCGAAAGCTGTAATCTTTCGCTTGATAATCAAATCCGAGTTCTCGTATTTACGCATTATTTTGTCCCGGAGAGAAGTCATATCGTTTCAACCCTGTTGCGCCCGAGTTCTTTTGCCCTGTATAAAGCCCTGTCGGCATTTGCAAGAAAGGGATCAAGAATTGCCTCCGAATCTACAGCGGCTGTAAATACACCGAAACTTGCCGTTACCACTACTTTTTCACCCTCAAAATTAAAGCTGATTTTTTCAATGGATTCTCTAAGCCTCTCGGCAACCGCAATACCGGCATCGGGATTTGTTTCGGGGCAGATAATAATAAATTCCTCTCCACCATAGCGTCCAACCTGGTCGGATACACGCATGGCTTTGTGAAGAACCCTGCCGAGTTCTTTTAAAACTGTATCACCGGTGATATGACCATATGTATCATTAATATCCTTGAACTTATCAATATCCATCAGTATAACAGTCAGAGTCCTGCCGCCGCGACGGGCAATATCTAATTCCCGGTTGGCGAGTTCCATTATATGTCTTCTGTTAAACAAACCTGTCAAGTCATCATAAATTGCCTGGTGTTCAAGTTTATTCATTAAACTAAAAATTTCGGTAATATCACGGATGATAATCGCCCAGCCCCCCCTGTTGATACTTCCGGAGTCGACCTGATGCATATGAATATCATATGTTCTATCGCCGAATTCAAACCTGTGCCGAACAGCCTCGCCCTCTTTATCTGAGCGGGACGCGAATTCATTGAAAAGTTTTAGAGGATCTCCAACCTTTATCTCCCCGAATAACTCTGATTTCGCTGCTGAAGCATTCATGTCAAGTAATATGCCGGCTGAATCAGTTACCAGCAGCATTTCATCAATTGAATCTACAGCTGTATCCCGGGCATGCGGTACCAGTTCAAGCATACCGTATCGAAACAGTGCGACGGCAATTAATATACATGTACCGGTAAGCATGAAAGGCTGAAGATCAATACCGTAAAATCTTTCCGGAGTTAATATACCTGAAGAACTCGGAAGGATTCCCGAGATAAGAACAAGTATGCATTGCTTCCGCTTAACAGATCGGGATTTTACTACCCCGTAGACCAGCACAAACTCTGAAATCAACGAAATAATTATTAAATATAAAAAGTTTACGCCATACCAGGGGCCGGGTTCATATTCGAGCACAGGAAAGCGGCCGGAAAAAGAGATATATGCGTCACGATAGAACCAACTATGTTTTTCAATAGTCAAAACTAGAACCGTAGTTACAATAGGGATAACCAACAATAATCGCTTTACAATACCGGGAAGGGTTTTGCCACCGACAAACCTCAGTGAAAAGACCAGGAAGGAAAACGAAAGAAATGGCAGCCCGATGAATTGCAGACGCAAAGCCCAGAAAACCTCCTCTAGTGTTGAACTTGTTATCTCAAGCGCGTAGCCGGAGGAATATAATCCTGTAGCAAAAAGGAAAAATGATAATTCATAAGCCCCCGCAACTTTTTTTCTCCTTCCATATGTCCATGAGGCCAGGAAGAAAATCATAGCTGAGGAAAAAACGAGAATAAAGGCAATTTCCATCGGTAAAATTAGATTGTTCATAATATCATCTCGTTTAATTATAATATTTTTTTTCTATTTTCCATAATGTTTAAGGGATGCTCTGACATTATCAAGTTTGTACCGATATCATAATAATACATTCTGGGCAGAATGAGCAACGGATTGAAATGATTGGGAAATCTTATATAAGAGAAAAGTCGAGGATAGCTGTCTGATGCAATCCCCGACTGTCTAAAACTATTCCACCGTAACCGACTTAGCCAGGTTACGGGGCTGATCGACGTTTCGATCAAGAGCTACTGCTGTGTGATAGGCAAAAACCTGCAGGGCAACGACCATCGAAAAGGGGTACATAAGTTCATGGGCCTTCGGTACATATATCACCTCATCGGCGATATCTGCAACATCGGTGTCTCCTTCAACTGCAACAGCAATTATCGGGCCTTTTCGAGCTTTTACTTCCTTCATGTTCGAAATAATTTTCTCCCGCAGGCTGTCGTCCGGCACAAGGAATACTGATGGAGTAACTTCATTAATAAGGGCTATCGGTCCGTGTTTAAGTTCTCCGGCGGTATAACCTTCTGCATGAATATAGGAAATCTCTTTGAGCTTAAGTGCGCCTTCAAGAGCTATCGGATAGGTTAATCCTCTGCCCAGAAAGAAAAATGAATGACAGTCGGCGTACTTATCAGCTATGGTTTTTATATACTCATTCTGCTCAAGAACCTTGTTGATATTTTCTGGAACCATACTCAACGCGTCCACAAAGGCTTTACCTTTTGAGATAGACATGTCGCGCATTCGTGCCATTATCAGACTGAACAGATACATTGCTGTAAGCTGGGAGGTGAAAGCTTTGGTTGAGGCGACGGCAATTTCAGGTCCCGAGTGAATGTATACGCCGCCGTCAGATTCACGGGGTATTGTTGAGCCTACAACATTACAGATCCCAAGGACAGTTGCACCCTTTCTTTGAAGCTCTCTCATTGCGTAAAGGGAATCGGCGGTTTCGCCCGACTGCGAGACCACAAAATAGAGGGTGCCGGGATCAACTATCGGGTTTTTATATCTTATTTCCGAACTGAGCTCGGCGCTCGCAGGTATACGGGCGATTTTTTCAAGAAGGTAGGCACAGGTCATTGCTGAATAGGACGAGGTGCCGGCAGCAAGAATTATTACCCGGTTAACCATTCGCAGCTCACGGTTGGTCATGTTAAGTCCGCCGAGTTTTGCTGTGCCCTGATCAGGATCCAGACGCCCTTTCATACCGCGGAGTACAGCCTGAGGCTGTTCAAAGATTTCTTTCTCCATGAAGGTTGGATAGCCTTCTTTCTCCATTTCACCGACATCCCAGCCGACTGTGCTGATTTCTTTATCGCGTTCATTGTCGCGAATATCAGTTGTTCTAAAACCATCCTTATCAACTACAACTACATCACCGTCTTCCATATAAACAACCTGTTTTGTGTAGGATATCATGGCTGTAACATCAGAGGCGAGGAACATTTCACCTTCTCCGATACCGAGCACAAGCGGAGAACCGTTTCTTGCTCCGATAAGGCGGTTGGGTTCATCTGCATGTATGGCAACAATGCCGTAGGTTCCCTTAAGATGCTTCAGAGCTTCTTTTACAGCCTTTTCAAGATCACCTTCATAAAATTTTGAGACAAGCTGGGCTATTACTTCAGAATCCGTTTCAGTTATAAACTTCACACCTTCATCTTTCAGTTTCTTTCTGATTGAAATATAGTTCTCGATTATTCCGTTATGTACGATAGTAATCTTCCCGCTGTTATCCGAATGCGGATGAGCGTTAAGATCGTTAACTTCTCCGTGTGTCGCCCATCTTGTATGGCCGATTCCAAAGGTTCCGGGCATATCTGAAGGAACAGCTGCCTGAAGATTACTGATCTTCCCTTTCTTTTTTATTATTGATAATTTATCATTATATCCGACACTGATTCCTGATGAATCATACCCCCGATATTCTAGTCTTTTTAAACCTTCAACAAGGATTCCTGCAGCATCTTTTTCTCCGCAATATCCAACTATTCCACACATATGCGCCTCATTTGTCTAAAAAATTATAATTTATGCTCAAATCTGAACAATCTGAGTATATCTCAAAAAAAAAATAATGCAAAGCTGAAGCATCATTAAATAATCCGGTTATAGGATAGTATGGATATTCTAAAAAATAAAGTTATTTCTGCAGCTCAGCTGTTTGCAGCAGGAATCGTTCCGGCAATACTCAGTGCCTGTCTGTCCTGCGGCCCCGTACTTGACCTGAGAGATTTTTCAGATGCTGATCTTTTCCCGCCTGTTATTGAAAAAATCATAGCGACCGATGAATACAATATTACCCTTGAGTTCAATGAAGATGTATCACTCAACAGAGATGTAAATATAAGCCCGGAATTAGGGACTGCTATCGTCACAACCGGTGACAGTAATTTAACCCTTACATTCAACAAGGCTCAGATTGCAGGAACCCGTTACATCATAGATGCCGAGGTTTCGGATTCTACCGGTAACCGGATGAGCTTTCTAATCCCCTTCTATGGATTTAATCCGAATCTTCCTAAACTATTAATAAATGAGTTCACAACCCAGGGGTCGAGCACTCACCCTGATATAGTAGAACTGCTTATAACGGATGGCGGCAATCTTGCCGGGCTGTGGATAGTTGAGGGAACAACCGATTATCCCGAGGAGTCAATCAGCATGCCGGCATTAGAGGTTGAAACAGGCGACTACCTGCTAATTCATTTCAAACCTCAGGGGATTGATGATGAAATTGACGAGACCGGCAGCCTGCTTGATGAATCGGCGGGATATGACGCATCGCCCGTAGCCCGGGACTTCTGGGTACCCGGCGGGGGAGGCCTATCAGGAAACAATGGTGTTATTGCCATCTATTCGGCACCCGGCGGAAGGATAATTGATGCCGTACTCTACTCCAACCGCACATCGTCATCGGACGAAAACTACTCGGGGTTCGGAAGCAGTCGAATGCTTGACAAGGCCGTTCAGATTACAACCGAGGGGGGCTGGACCGGCAGCGGCGACAATGGCAGCCCCATTCCTGAAGACGGGCTAAACCCCGACGACTCAACTGCCACCCGCTCTATGTGCAGGCTGTCCGAACCTGAGGACACAGACAGCTCCGCCGACTGGCATATTGTGCCCACCAGCGGCTCGACCTTCGGCAGCCTTAACACCGACGCAGTATACGAATAATCAATTTTTGTATTGTACACAGCTTACTCAGTTCAGCCTGCCGAGATCCTTCAGTCTGAAATCTTCTATCATACTGTCTATATAAACCTTAGCCTCGCTAAGTCTTGTCCGCTCCTCTTCGTCAAGAGAAGAACCGACATCAAGCGAGCGGATAACCTCTGCCTGCATTCGCTTCAGCAGAACAGCAGCATTTACAAGACAGCGCTGCTCTTCACGTTCAACCTCTCGATAGTCCCGCGGCATCCGCTCAAGAAGCCTGTGATAGGTCCCCAGAGCCGGCGGCAGCCCGTCGATGCCGGGCGTACACATACGGTTGATTTCCGGTTCAATATCCACCGAGTCGCGGAATCTTTTTGAGCCGTACATATTCCTGATAATGCGATCGACAGTACCCCAGTAATCCTTTTCTACACATGATAACGCACCGAAGAGCTTTTTCATCTCAAATGCTGCATCAGGGTGAATGATGATTTCAGGGTATTTTTTGATCCGCTCAGCAAATTCCTGAATAAGTCGATCAGCAAAGCTGATTCGCTCCTCACCATCATCAACCTTTGCGGAACGGGGCCTGTCCACAGCTCTCGAATGCTTTGATGCCGGCGTGGACGCCTGTGGGGGATCATCCTGAATATTATTTTCAGCCTGTCCGAGAAGGGCTTTTACCGCCTCTTTCTCCGCTTCAAGAAAACCTACCAGGTTAAGCCGGTATTCGACAGCATCACGGTATCGCATTTCGAACTGCTTTGAAAGGCTGCGGGGTCGGCTGTAGGTTCCGACAAGAGTTTCATAATCGGCCCTGATGTCTTTCAGCAGCCCGTCAATTTTGTTTTTTTCTTTATTTAATCCGAACATAGTCTTACCCTCATTTTCGACATATTCGTTGACAGTTTCAAGCCCTATGATCTATGCTTAGCCCATGTATAAGCCTAATCCTGTCCCCAGAGTAGCAGCAATTCACGATTTATCCGGTTTTGGCCGATCTTCACTGACCACTGTCATACCAATCCTCTCTACTATGGGGATTCAGGCATGTCCGGTTCCGACTGCAATACTCTCAACCCACACAAGTGAATTTAAAAACTATCATTTCGTTGATCTGACTGATGAACTGGATAGTTTCATCAATCATTGGAAATCACTTGCAATAAGCTTTGACGCAATCTATAGCGGTTTCCTAGGCTCCGCAAGACAGGTTGATACGGTAAAGAGATTTATCAGTGATTTTAAAAGAGAAAACCAGATTGTGGTTGTCGACCCCGTTCTGGGCGATGACGGCGAAACATACGACACAATTACCATGGAAATGGTCAACCAGATGGAATCATTAACAGCAATGGCTGATGTAATCACGCCGAACGCTACAGAAGCAGCTCTGCTGCTGAAAGAATCTCCCGACCTGCCAAATGACGCGTTCACAAGCGAACTGATAAAAGACTGGCTGGTACGCCTGTCGAAGACGGGCCCTGAAATAGTAATTATTACCAGCATACCGGTAATTGGCCGTCCGAAACTCTCATCTGTAGTAGCCTATGAAAAAACAAGCAGAAGATTCTGGCAGGTACAGTGCACCTACATTCCTGCTTACTTCCCCGGCACAGGCGATATATTCACCAGCGTCATGACCGGAAGCCTTCTACGCGGACAGAGTCTTCCAATTGCATTGGATCGCAGCGTCCAGTTTGTAACCCAGGCAATTAGAGCCAGCTTTGGACACGACTATCCGAGGCGTGAGGGGGTACTGCTTGAAGCCGTACTCGATAATCTTCGCGCACCGATCATAAACACCAGCTATGAATTGTTCTGACACGAGGGCTTCAAAACAGCCTTCAGATGAAATTGCCGGTAAGCCTGCAGGGATAATCTTTACCGATTTTGACGGAACCCTCTTTAACAGTGAACACTATGTAACCGATGAAAATTTTGAGGCCCTACGGTCTGCGCGCAACGCGGGATATATAACAACAATTGCCACCGGCCGCTCATTGTTTTCATTCCGGAGGGTCGCAGCCTCCCTAAGCCGCCCGATTGAAGAATACCTTGATTACCTGATTTTCTCTTCTGGTGCCGGGGTAATTCATTCGGGACCGTCGATTCGCGGTTTCGATGTGGCTGTCACCAAGGATGAGCTGATCGAAGCTGAAGGACTTCAGCCGGCAAGTGCCTTTGATGCTGCGGGACTTCTTTTCAGAAGGGGCATAGATTTCATGATTCAGAGATCTGTCCCTGAAAACCACGGGTTCGTCTATATAAAGTCAAACGGAGCGGTCAACCCCGACTTCTACCGACGCATAAGAATATACTCTGAATATGCCGAGTCGCTTGACTGCGGAAACGAAGACTCTGAGCTTGAGCAGATTGAGAAGGCTTGCTATGAAGGGGTCTCTCAACTTGTGGCAATTGTTCCCCCGGCAGGGAATGCTAATGAGGATACATATAAAAACGAGCTTATCGATTATCTGCGGCACAGGTTAAAGGACTGCTCAGTGTTGAGAACAACATCCCCTATAGATCATAGGTCGATGTGGATTGAGGTTTTCAGTCCGAATGTATCAAAATCAAAATCAGCTGAGAGACTGACCCAAAGCCTTAAACTCACGGCAACGGATGCCCTTGCCATAGGCAACGATTTTAATGATGAGGATTTGCTTCACTGGGCTGGCACAGGGCGCACGGTTGACGAGGCTCCGGATGAGATGAAGAAAAATCACAAGTCTGCAGGAAGATCCGTCGACAGCGCAGTTGCGGCAGCGATAAAAGACTTTATAGATTAACCTTCAGCAGATTTTTAAGCAGATCTTTCCATTTTTTCTTTTTCTCCTCCCGCTGCTCTTCACTGATGAACGGTTTAAAAACTGTATACCCCTGACGCAGGCCAAGCAGGTCCCGGTAGTCGCTCCAGAATCCGCAGGAAAGACCTGCCATGTAGGCGGCGCCTGTCGCTGTCATATCGGGCTCGGGTGCACGTTCGACCTCGGTACCGGAATAATCGGCAAGACATTGCATCAATATATCTGAACGACTCACCCCGCCGTCGGTCATTATTTCGGTAATTTCAGTTTTAGCATCAGACTCTACCCCCTCGAGGATATCCTGGATACGCATTGCTATTCCTTCAAGCACAGCGCGGGCGACATGCCGTTTATCTGTTTTAAGCGACAATCCTACCAGTGAGGCCTTCGCTCCGGGGACAAAATACGGAAACCTTATGCCGGTCGGTGTAGGCACAAAAAAAACTCCTTCTGAGTCTTCACATGATTCGGCCAGCTCATTGAGTTCAACGGGCGTATCTGAAAGCCCTATCCCCTGACCAAGCCAGTCAATCAGGGTTCCGGTAGTAGCAACCTGCCCCTCAAGCATGTAAGTGGGCTTTCCATCTATAACCCAGGCAACCAGAGGAAACAGCCCCCTGCGTGAGACCTTTCCCTTATCACCTACGTTTACACAGACAAAGGAGCCCGAACCCAGCGAACATTTCACATCGCCGGGCTTATAGCAGCCGTGCCCGAAAAGTGATGACTGCTGATCACCTATTGCGGCCCGGATTGGAATTGCAGTCCCGAACAGCTCGGGGACAGCATCACCGAAGTATCCATTAGTATCGCGAACCTCGGGCAGCATGCTCATAGGAATATCGAATATTTTACAGTAAATATCGTTCCACTTAAGATCGAAGGGGTTAAACATTGCAGTGGACGCCGCGTTGGTATAATCGGTAAGATGGTTTTTTCCTCCTGTAAGTTTATATATGAACCAGGTATCGATTGTACCGAACACAGCCTTTCCCCGCCGGCATTTCTTGTCCAGATCAGGCCGCTCGTCCAGCAGCCACCGGACCTTTCCAATCGTATGATCGGTGTTAAATACAAGCATTGATGTGGCAATAAGCAGGGTACTGTTTATGATCCTGCTGAACAGCTTCATTGCCCCTTTCAGCAGCATCCACACAGGATGGCGGTTCATCTTTGCTATGGAGTCGGCAGCTCTAACATCCTGCCAGTTGATGAAATTAGTCAGAGGTTCGCCGGTTTTTTTATCCCAGATACAAAATGAAGAACGCTGATTGGTAATTCCAATGGCAGCCACTTCTGAAGGTAGAACAGTCCCGTCGGCGAAAATAGCCTTCACGGTTTTTATCAGCGCCTGCCAGAGCATTTCCGGATCATGCTCAGTAGCCCCGGGTTCCGGGTGTTCGGCAGGTGTCTTTTCATATTCGCGTCTGATTATCGCTCCGCTGCGATCATAAAGGATTGCTCTAATACCGGTACTTCCCGCGTCTATAGATATAATGTACTTTCCATTCTGTTCGGCCATTACTCATTATACAATAAAAAACGGCCGCCCGCAGGCAGCCGAAAAAAATTTATATATGAATCTGTCTATTTTTTACCGAATAATCTTCCGAGAAACCCGCTTTTCTTCGGTGCCGCCGCGTCCGGAGCTTTCTGCTGAGCTTTCTGCTGCGGCTTTTTATTACCTTTATCAGCCTGCTGCGGCTTCCTGCTCTGACCGCCCTGCTGTTTGCCCCCGTGAGACTGGCCCGACTTATTCCGGTTACCTGATTTCCGGCCGCCGGTTTTTTTGCTGCCACCGGCTCCGTTCTGCTTCAGCATCTCCGCAGAGGGTTTAAAATCCTCTCCGTATTTAGCCTTGTAATATGCAATTCTGTCTTCAACACCAGCATCCGCTGTCGGTCTTTTAAGCTCCACGGCCGGCCGGCTTCTGTTGTTTCTGTATTCATCATTGCGTCGGTTTCTGTTTCCTCCGCTTCGGTCCCCACCGCTTCTGCTGCCGCTGTTGTTCCTGTTGCCGCCGTTCCGATTGCCGCTGTCCTTTCTGCGTCCGTCGCCGCGATTTCCGTCGCTACGGTTTCCGCCTCCGCGGTTGTCACCACTTCTATTGTATCCGCCCCGGCCGCCGTCTCTACGTCCATCGCTTCGTTTTCCGCCGCCACGGTTGTCACCGCTTCGACCCCGCTGAGGTCTGTCATCATATTCATTTCGGAATCGCATTCCTTCAGATGCATCTTCGAGGAAGCTTTCATCATCAGCTATCATTACGGAAATCTTGTCACCGATGTAGCTCTCAATTGCAGGAAGATGATATACGTATTTAGGACATGCAAGCGATACGGCCTTGCCGGTTTTTCCGGCACGGGCAGTACGTCCGATTCTGTGAACATAATTCTCATAATCTTCGGGAAGATCAAAGTTTACAACAAGTGAAAGATCATCAACGTGAAGCCCCCGGGCTGCAACATCTGTCGCAACAAGAATATCAAGCTCTCCGGCCTTCATATCGTTTATGGTAGCAAGACGTTTTTTCTGAGGAAGGTCACCCATCAGAAATTTCGTCTTGTACCCGTTTACGTCGAGACGCTTTGAAACCTCTGCTACCTTGTTCTTAGTGTTACAGAATATGATGGCGTTTTCAAAATTCTCTTTCTTGAGAATGCCAAGCAGCAGTTTCATCTTCTCATTAGCTGCAACATGGTAAAGTTCCTGAGTTATCTCTTCAACGGTAACCTTTTCCGGTTCAATTTTGATTTCCTCATATTCATTCATCTGATCCCAGGCGAGGTTGAGAACGCGAGTATTCAGGGTAGCGCTGAAAAGCATAGTTCTTCTCTTCGTTGGATCAACAAG
Source organism: Candidatus Thalassospirochaeta sargassi (assembly GCA_028532855.1). Taxonomy (GTDB): domain Bacteria; phylum Spirochaetota; class Spirochaetia; order UBA9216; family UBA9216; genus Thalassospirochaeta; species Thalassospirochaeta sargassi. Next base: position 37,907 of record JAQQAL010000044.1, on the reverse strand, counting down.
TTTTCTGAGCATCTTTCTCAAATCAGGAAAGAATCCCATATCAAAGAGCCTGTCGGCTTCATCAATAACAAGAACACCGAACTGTTTGTAGTCAATATGATTAGATTTTTCTAAATCAAGAAGCCGTCCGGGGGTACCGACAATAAAATCGGCTCCTGCTTTGAGTTTTTCAAGCTGCTGTTTATACCCTACGCCTCCGTAAATGCTTACAGTTTTATAGTCAAGATATTTACCGAGAATTTCGGCTTCTTCTTCTATCTGTACCGCGAGTTCCCTGGTCGGAACGACAATTAATGCTTTCTTGTTTTCTACAACATCGGTTTTAAATAACTGATAAATGGAAATTAAAAATGCCGCAGTTTTACCTGTTCCTGTCTGCGACTGGACCGTAACATCTTTGCCGTTTAAGACGGCATTAAAGGTCTTTTCCTGCGCCGGCATGGCTTCGTCAAAGCCCGCATCATTTATGCCGCGCAAAATGTCTTCGTGTAAGTTGAATTCTTCAAATTTCATGGGTCGAGTATACTCTTTAAGCCCGTTAGCCTCAAGCCGTCAGAACAGGCGGTGATATTTTCTGGCAAATGACCTGCTGTCAAAATCTGCCTTCGTCGGCACATACCCTCCATAGTCATCCTTGAGATGCTGGGTAAACACATTGGTAATAATTTCTTCTGAATATTTGCCCCTGAAAGCTTCAAGCGCTTCAGGAAGTGCTTCAATATGATGAAGATGAGCCCTGTGATCATAGGGATTCCAGCCTCTGATAATGCAATTCCAGAATGGATGCCTGAATTTCTTATGATCGAAATACTGATCTATCCATTCATGGATATCTTCAGCTCGTTCACCAAAAAGTTTTTCGCTTATATCGCCATGCTGTTCAATTTTCATTTCATATCTGCCTTATTGAACCTGTCAGGGCAAGCCTCAGGTTGTCCTGCGCCGATGATATCTGTTTGAATATTTTGCGAAGCGATATTATTTCAACCTCCGACAAATCCTCAATATAGATCAAATTATTCATCTTTTCACCGTCTTCAATAGTCTGCACCTGATCACGAAATCTCAACTGGGTAAGAAAATCAAAGGCATGTGAATAATCACGATACTGCTTACCGGTTATTACTCCGCGCTCAGCCAAGATCTTCAATCTCTCGCTCGTGGCTGTATGAGCAATACTTTCTTTAAGCGCCATTGTCCTTGCATAGATAGTCAGCGGCCCGAGCGCTTTCTTGATATTAAAGACCTCATCATCAGCATCAGTTCTTTCAACTTGTATGCGTCCGAAGATTGTGAGTCGGGGTTTAAACACACTTACGGCTGCAGCGATCTCTTTCAAAAAGCCGGGATAGCTGTCCACAGCTTTCCAGATGTTCATCCTCAGTGTTTCAGCCAGCTTTTTATCTCCGTAAACACATTTAAAATCGAATAGAATGTTCAAATCAAGCAGCCTGTCTGGTGAGTTTCCGGAAAACCAATCCCATATCTGCTGCGCCCATTCATTTCCGGTTTTTACCCACTTGGGATTTGACGCCATTACGCCGCCGCTGCAGTAATTGTATCCTATATGGTTCAACGCATCGCTGACAAATGCACCCAGCTTTAGGAAATATGCCCTTCGTGCATTCAGAGTCGTTTCCGGCCCGTCTTCAAAAATTATTCCATTATCCTGATCAGTGAGAAGGGTTTGTTCTCCCCGCCCCTCACTTCCCATGGCAATGAAAGCAAAATCGCAGGCAGGGGGACCGAGTTTAATAAATGCCAGTTTTATAAGTTTGTCAGTTATGATCTCAGCAGTCTTGGATACAAGACTGATAATGTATGATGCCTTAGCTCCCGAAAGCACAAGAGTCCTGACCGAAAACACCAGACGACGGTAGCAGTCCCGCATTTCATCTACAGTCTCTGCTTTCAGCAGCTCTTCCTCAAAGGCTGCCGTATTTGTACTCTGTACTGCAATGAGATTCTTTTCAGTAAGCAGACCGACTGGTCTTCCATCAGCATCATCGATAACCAGCTGCCGTATTGAATTATCACGCATCAATCTGAAGGCCTCAAAAAACATTATATCCACACTTGCGCTGACTACAGGGCAGCTCATTATATCGGTCACCTTATCGGTAATATTCTTATCTCCACTTAGAATCCTTTGCCTTAGATCCTGATCGGTAACTACCCCTGCAGCAAATCCGGCATCATCAACGACAATAAAACTATTTTTATGCTGAGTGTTCATTTTTTTTACCGCATCTATTACCAGTTCTTCTTCATCTATCAAAAGCGGCTCGGCCATCATGGTTCCGGCATTCTGATAGATGTATTGTAGAGCAGACCGCAATTCAACTATAGAATATTCCCTCTGGACATCTATCCGTACTGCCCCCGTTCTGGCATGGTCGCTCATATCCTTCACAATAAGGATAACACCGGTCATAGATTCAGATTTTATCCTTGATGCCGAAATTAAAACCTCAACAGGAATGCCGTCGGTTCCAATAAGCCTGGTCTCGTAACGTCCTGTAATATCATCGGATTTATCAGCAATAAAACCGAGCAGCTCCTTGCCGTCAACATCTGTGTTGATATAATCCCCGGGTTTCAAATTCTCAAAATCAACCTCCGTACAGTCCAGCATTTCAAGCACGATCCTGTCAGCGGCTGATGTGCCCGTATCCGCAATATATATAAATCCATCCGCGGTAGTTTCAACCCAGCTCTGAAACTCTTCATCAATCCTGTCTGCCGATTCCTTCAGCTTCTCCCTGCTGAGTTCCATTTTTGTTGCTCTGACTGCAAGAAGGATAAAAAGAACAGCCGTCAGAAACATAAGTCCCGCAGTATAGGGAAATATTGCGGACAGCAGTGCTGCCGCCCCTTCGCCGGTCTTCCCGGCCTTCTGAAGCCCCGGAATAAGTATCAGAAATGAATAAGCGCTCAATAGAGCGAAAAACGCCAGCGGCGGCAGCATATTAAGGGTAATAATACGCCTGGTTCTTTTTCTCACTAGATCATTTTCACCTCTTTGACCCTTTTTGGCAAGGAATTTTCAATCTATGGGTCAAAATAACACAGTTTAGCAAGAAGAAATTTCCGCATTGTCATTTTGACACACTACACACCTAAGAAGGCAATCGGCAACGTTCATTTGTTGAACGTTAAAATTACTCACAAGAGAATAATTACTTACAATGTAAGATTTTATAAGATTTTTCTCTTTTTTTCATATAAAAACAGTTTTTTGGCACGCTTCATGCATTATCTATTAGTGTAAAAGAAAATCAACTTTTAAGGAGATTAGATATGACTAGAGTAGCAACCTACAGACCCGGAAGAGTAAATGTTTTCGACGAAATGGACAGAATGATGGAATCAATGATCGGAAGCGGAAGCTCAGCAAAGGCTTCAAGATATCCAGCAGTAGATGCTGTTGAAAAAGAAGGAAGTTTTGAACTGAGCATCGAACTCCCCGGATACGGAAAAGATGATGTAGAGATCAAGGTGGACAACAATCTTCTTACTGTCTCAGCAGCCGAATTGAAGGATGCAAAAGATGAGAAGAAGGAAGAGAAGAAAGAATCAGTACGCTACATCATGCACGAGAGAAGCGGAAGAAGCTTTACAAGAACCTTCGTTCTCCCAAAGGACGTAGATAAGGAAAATATAGAGGCATCATTTGAGAACGGACTTCTTACATTGAACATCCCGAAGGTTCCTAAGGCTGAACCGAAGAAGATTGACATCAAAGTCAAATAGAAGTGTTGATGAATTGATGATCAAATCCCGGAGTTCCCCCGGATTAGGGAACTCCGAATTCTTTAAGGAGAAAAAAGCCATTTTCTTCTTAAAGGATTCCAATCCTCCTCCAAAAGGAATAATCCATTCTCCCTCCAATAATTTTTTTACCTTGCCCCTCAGACCTGAGCAACCTGAGGGGCTCTTTTTTTACTTTTTAAGGGGTGTATTTATACAGATATCCCGAAAAGTTTCCGGGCCAAAGACCATCTCCGAACCCCATCCACTGGCGTAAGAAATATGCAGAACCGTTACAGACAACAAAGGTACTGTTGTGATAATCCAGGGGATAATCATCCGGAAACGCGGCAAGCTCCGTCCATTCATCATTGGCCGTGGAATAAGAGAAAAGCTTCCCGTATTCATCAAGCACATAACCTGTACCGTCGATAGCAAACCCTTTTCCCACCCATCCGGCAGACTCAGGAAGGGATGCAATCTCAGACCAGTTTTCAGTAAGAGTATCAAACTTATAAAAATCCAGCACCGCAGTTGTTTCTACACCATCATCGTCTGCATCTTCAGACTGATCAACGGGACATTTTCCACCGCCGGTGTATATATCGTCGCCGATTGTGAAAAATGCGGGGCTTCTTAAACCGTAGTTTTCAGTTAAAGAAGATTCTTTCGTCATCTCAAGACTCTCGGTTGAAGGAGAATAACTCCACCATTCATAATTGCCGTAGCTTGCAGTCCCAAACAGGACTAAACTGTCCGTCCATGCCGAGGTCAAACCTTCTTCAGAAATGATACTGAAATTCAGTGTAGACAGGGTAATAGAGGCAGCATCAACGTCATATTCCCAGACAGTATCATGGTTCCAGCCCTCAACTATATATACATAGTTGTTATATTCATAGATCGTACAAGAATCGTCGCCTCGAGCCGGCGGACTTATATCCAGCTCAACCCAGCTCTCGGTATCCGGATCATACGTCCACATATCGATGAGTGCATTATCATCCTCATGGTGTCCGAGGCCATAGTAAATAAGCCCGTCACGTTCAAACAGGACGGCATTTGCTCTTTTTTCACCGGGGAAGGTTGTCTTGCGTTCCCAGAAATCATTATCAAGAGAATTGTCCCTGTCGGCTGCAAGTATGGCCTCATCAGCAGCGGAGGAATCAAAGAAATCACAGGCGGCGAAAACTATTAAAATCAGAATTAATAAACCGACAACTCTATTCTTCATCCATAGCCTCCTGCAGTCTTGTAATCTTTCGTTCTATGCGGGCCTCACGACCTGCCAGAAGAACGGAAAACAGTGTGAGCCCTGCCGCAGGTGCCCCTATGTATATTGCCGTATCACGGTACTCGCGCCACATAAAAATACTGTCTTCTTCCTCCGTTATTGCAGCGCCGAGGCTGTCGATATCAGCCTGGGTGGTTGCCGCATCATACTGCGCCGCCAAATCCGTGAGCTCTTCCGTTGCCGTAGAGATCATATACTCCCCGGTTCCGACAACTGAAAGCCCGGCTGCGGCAATTGAACCCCAGAACCAGCTTGAGCCTTTCCAGAATTTGGTATTATCCTTAACCTCAGCCAGCCTTTTTTCAAGAGCTGCTATATCCTGGCGCCTGAAATAATTTTCGGTATACTCCAACTCCTGTTCAATCTTCAGGGTTTCATCCCGAACAATTTCGACCTCCGAAACACTGTCTTCATAATCACTGTGAAAAACCGTAACCGTATATTTCCCCGGAGCCAGGGTGTTTGTTGCGTTTACATTAACCGGAACGACGGCGCCTTCGGCGTTCACAGCCTCGGCTGTTGCCTCTTCAACCCCCAGTATCTCAAGATATCCTCCGGCTACAAGTTCAATTGTAATCCTTGAAGTAACTTCCGGTTCGATATCAAACTCATCAAGAAAAAACCAGCCGCTGCCTTCGGCATGGATTGTTTTTTGGCCTGCAGGAACCCCTTTGTTCAAGCCTTTTTTCATAACGAAATTATCAACCTTGATTTCAAAGCCTTCCGCATCTTTCGGTATTACAGTCAGAATAACATTTCCCGTGAGCAGGCGGATGTCCGCTTCAACCTCAACAATGTCCTTAGACAGGATGGTAACTTCTTTCGTAAAAGTACTATCAGCGGATTTAACCTCGACAAGATGGGCTCCGAATGGTACGCCTTCAAGCAGAATCGGAGTGAATCCTACACTCTCTCCGTCAAGAAAGACTTCAAGAGACTGATCATCAGCTGCAGAGACATAGATTTCACCGGCTACATCGATCGATACTGAGGTGTCCCCCTCGTATTTAAGGCCGGCCATTTTATAAGATGCAGAAAATACCGCTTCCTGCATCTCGTCAAGCGATGCGAAGCTTACAACCTCGGCCCCGAGGGTCTGGCTTGAACCGACATCTATAAGCCGTATTGCGAGGTTATAGACACTTCCGATTGCAGACAATTCACCGAGTACGATATTTTCAGCGGCAAGCAGCTTACCAACCTCAATAGCGCATGAATCGTCTGTACATCCGGACAGAGAGAAGGCCTGCGCATCGAGAATTTCCTGCATATCATTATAACTCAGGACTGTAAAAAGTTCGGTTTAAAAAGTGCGGTTTCAACAATAGAGCGACAGGCGGTTGCATCAGCCTCAGCAACTCCGTTGGCGGTAATAGCGGTTACGGCAAGCAGGGGTTTATCATTTGCAAACAGGGGGATGGACAAAGCAAGTACAAGAAAACAGAGCAGCAATCGTTTCATAAATACTCCTTTAAATCACAATTCATTATAACTTAGTTTATCAGAATTCTCTATTGAATAACCCTCTGCAAAAATACTGTCTTAAACCGCTCAAGGGCTTCCGCGTAACTAAGGTCCTTCGTATAGCTGTAGATATCATTCTCTACAAAACTGCCATTATCAGGTTTGAAATACATGATTGGGTGGTAGAGTGCGCCTTCGATCTGCTCTATTTCCACACCGTTTTCCAGCAGATATCGACCGAAGGTAACCTCTGAAAGCGGTATATTTTTCAAATCGCTGTTATAAAGGAACCCGCTGCAGTCCAGCAGCTCTTCAAACGGCCCCTTTGAGTAATGAAAGATTCGGCTTGATGGGTTCATGACATTTACAATACCCCTGGACTTCAGCTGCGCCTCTATGGCATCTATCATATAATGTATATCTTCATCCTTACGGCAGCATCTGAAAATCATTACGGCTATATCTGTGTTGATGTCGTTCTTTTTCAGCAGAGCCGGAATATCATAGTTCAGAACAAAAAGGTTATTTATTTTCTTAATTGACTGACCGTTTATATTAAGCATATTTGACGGCTTGACCCAGGTTTTGAACAGGGTTTCTTCATCCACCCCGAGCCTTTTCATGGCTTCATAGGGGCCTAATATATCAGCCTTGTCGAAAGAGCATCTGAAATAGGATTTAAAGACCTTCTTCATGTGCCGGGTGAACAGATTTTTTCCTTTTACAGCAAAAAGAAGTCTGATTCGGTAATGATGCTCTATCAGCCCCTTCGATGCTATAAAATCTCCCGGCAGGTTTGCAAGATATGAGAGTTTAACGCTGTCTTTAAGGTTTTCCGCACGGATAGCCTGCATTATCAGACTTTCGACCTCAATGCCGTTAGATTCGGGTCGCAGATACACAAAAACATCACGGCAGACCTCCGCTGAATCAGCGGGAGAGAACGGGACTATAATAGTCGGGTTACGTCCTTCCATAATTCTGATTGTAATACAAACCGGACAATTTTACTAAGTAATTTTTTAAGCTTTTTCGGTTTCTTATCTGAAATACTGAAAAGGAAGGGATCTGACCTGCTGATCATCAATTCGCTCATTTATATGAATTGCCTGATTTACAAGAAAATCATCTTCAAGCTTTGATCCAGCCTGCAGCCTCAACTCGCAGGCTATATCAGCGCATAGAGCCTCAATAATTTCAGTCCGTAAATCCTCCGCGAGGATGAGCTCTACAGCTGTGGCTGTTCGCTCACCCAGAACCGGTAAAGTCCGCGCAGCACGGCTGAGCCATTTATAATAGGGAGGAAACTCGCGGTTGAGCAGGAAGACAATCTTCAGCACCGACTCACAGAACCTGCTGCGGTCATGTGCTGCAGCAAAGATATCCCCGCGGGCAGTTGAGCGCTGAAGATTATACTGACCGGCCTGGCCTGCATCGAGGCAGCGTGCGGAAAGATGTTTCAGGCGAATTGCCTCCGGGTACTGTTCATGCAGTTGTTTCCGCCTCCCGGTGAAAAACCCTGAGGGGTCATGGAAAACTCGACCGTTGGTACAGAGGCCAAAATTTCCGGGGGCGGCCATCCACTCGCCGGTTGATCGCGGAAGTCCGGAGAAACCAGTATAGCGTTTAAAGAAGTCGGAGGCCCGGCAGACTCCGATTCGATGCTCCTCACCGGGAGAGCTGATGCGGGGACCGTACCCCTCAAAGATTTGCGGCAGTGAATCATATGCAGCGGAAAGCTGTCCGCCATACCGCTCGAAATCTTCATCGGTAAGCCAGAGACAGAAACCAGGACCCCAGTCATGGTCACGTGAATGAGTATCATCATAACCTAGACATTCAGACCCTGGCCCTGCAAGCCCCGCCGCAACCCGCGGCAGGAGATCCGCTGAAACGCCTTCAACCATGTCCGCTCCGAAGGCATAGAAATATCGCTCAGCCAGCTCCAGACCCTTCATTACAGATCCCGTGCATTGAATGCGGCGAGAATATCATTGAAATTCAGATCTTCAGTTCCATCTACAGTCCAGGTGGCTTCGGCGGCAGCCGAACCGATTCCAACTGAAAACATCCCTCCTGCGCGTATGGCTTCAACACCGGCTGCGGCATCCTCTATGCCTATACACTGCTCCGGATACAGGCCTAGTTTTTCAGCCGCTGATACGAATATCTCCGGATCAGGCTTTCCTTTTTCCACAGCAGCCGCATCCATAACCAGATCAAAATCGTCCGTAATTCCTAGTCGATCAATCACTTCGGGAGCATTCCTGCTTGCTGAGGCCAGGGCCGTCTTAATTCGCTTTTCTTTCAATACCTTCATAAACTCCGGTATTCCCGGGAGCAAACTCTCCGGGGTTATCTGCTTTAGAAGCTCTTTATAATACTCATTCTTTCGCTCACCAAGCTCAAAACGTTTCGAACCGGCCAGTCGGACGCTCGATGCGTCAAGGATTATATCAAGTGATGCGAGTCTGCTTATCCCCCGCAGCCTCTCATTTATATCCCGCGAAAAGATAAAACCTTCTTCATCGGCAAGCCGCTGCCAGGCAAGATAATGATATTCTGAGGTATCGGTTATTACTCCGTCAAGATCAAAAATAACCGCTTTAAGCTCCGGCCGGGTTGAAGTCTCAATGGGATTTCCGCTTCGCACGGTTACCGGCTGCCCCCAGTGTGAAATCTTCAGGCTCGAATTATAGCCGGACAGACTGTATTCTGTCCTGTCTCGCCCCATTTTTATTCTTAGGACCATGCCCTTGTGATTCAGCTTGAAGTTCAGGCAGTTCCATGCGGCGGGCAGCCTGGGACAGAATGACAACTGCCCCTCTGAGTCCCTAAGTCCTGCAAATCCATATATCAATGACAACCAGGTACCTCCCATTGCTGCAATATGAACCCCGTCGCTTACATTGGAATTGATATCGTCGAGATCCATTCTGGCAGTTTTCATAAAATAACTGTATGCATCTTCAACCCTGCCCAGCTCTGCTGCCATTATACTCTGAATACAGGGAGCAAGCGAGGAATCTCCTGTGGTAATCGGGTTATAATAGTTATAATCCCTGATTTTCTGTATGCGGCTGAAGCTGTCGTTCATCAGAAAATTTGCTAAAACCACATCGGGCTGCTTCAGAATCTGATAACGATAAATCACCAGAGGGTGCAGATGAAGCAGCAGCGGATGCATATTCATGTCGGGATTAGAGAAGTCCCAGGCTTCTTTCTGAAGGAAGGTATCGTCCTGAGCATGAACACAGAGCTTTTCATCATAAGGAAGATAAACAGCAGCGGCGGCCTTCAACCATAGCAGAGATTCTTCTTCCGAAAAACATAGAGCTTCAGCTACCTGCTGATAAACATCCGGAAAATCCTCTTTAATTCTTCGCACAGAGTCAGCGGCATATTCCAGGTTCTGCTTCACCATAATATTAGTGAAGTAATTATTATTTACAATAGCAGTATACTCATCCGGTCCTGTGACACAGTCAATCCTGAAGCTGCCTGTATCATCACAAAAGTGACCGATTGATATCCAGAAACGTGCAGTCTCAATAAGAATTTCAAGACCGCAGTCCGCAAGAAATTTCATATCACCGCTGGCCTTAACATATTTTTTTATTCCGTAGGCGATATCGGCATTAATATGATATTGTGCCGTGCCTGCCGGGAAGTATGCAGAAGCCTCCTCTCCGTTTATAGTCCGCCAGGGAAAGAGAGCGCCTTTTTCACTCATAACTCGGGCTCTGCCTCTTGCCTGCTCAAGAATACTGTATCTGTATTCGAGCAGTTTCCCAGCTATTTCGGGGCTTGTGTAGGTGAAAAATGGAAGCACATAGATTTCAGTATCCCAAAAATAGTGGCCCTCATAACCTTCACCGCTGAGGCCCTTTGCAGCTATATTACGCAGACCATCGCGGCCGGCTGATTGATAAATTGAAAAAAGATTGAATCTTATCCCCTGCTGCATTTCACCGTCAATTTCAATATCCGAGGTTTCCCAGAATTCCCTTATATGCTGCCGGTGCTCTTCTATAATCAGCGCGGCCCCGACCTTTTCAGCTTCATCGACCGTTTCAACAGCCGCATCAGCCAGCCTGCTCTCTTCTTCCTCGATCGAGGAGTAGAAACAGATAAATTTATCAAAACTGATTTCGGCTTGCTGAGGATCTACTGCGTCAGGGGTCTCATATGTAAACTCTATCCGGTCGCCGAAGTCTTTCGAACCTGCAAGAGACAGTTCGCTGCAATGCGCATTAGAAACAACCTCAGAAAACACAAGTCCGCTATTCGCCGTCCTCTGAAGGATAACAGCCCTGTCTCTGTCCAGATCTCTGCACTCACAGTTGAGGGGTGAATGCATAAAACCGGCGCCCGTTCGCGGATCACTTTTGTTAGATTCATGGCTCTCAGAAACTGTGCTGCAGGTTGAGACAATTCGAAACTTTTCTACACCTTCAAGCCCGGTAATTCTACAGCTTATTACTGCAAGATGCTGCCTGACCGATGAGATGCAGCGGGTTATCTTCAACCGGACCCGTCTACCCTTATCCGACTGCCAGTACATATCTCTTACAAGCAGCCCCTCATCAAGCTTGAGTGATCGCGTGTATTCAAGTAATTCACCAGCTTCAGGATTAAATACTTCATCATCTAGATAGATATTTATACCGGTCGGATCAGGAAGGTTCAGCATAGCCTGTTTTTTATCCGGGAAGCCGAAAGCCGCCTCACCATAGACCTGCGGACTGCTTTCATAAAATCCGTTAATAAATGTACCATGGGTCGAACTGCCTCGCTCCGGCCCGTCTTCTTCCAGCCCCCCGCGGAAACCCAGATAACCGTTTCCTAGAAAAAATATTGAGGCATTCCGCTGAAGGACATCCCTGGAATATGAAGATTCAGTCACACTCCAGGGTTCAACGGGAAAACTTTCAATTTTATTCATATCCGCACTCCGTCAACGAATTCTATATATCCTTGCTTCATAGGGCCGTAGCCATTCTGTTTCATCATTATAGTTGCCAAGCAGCAGCTGCGCATGATCAGGAAGAATTGTGAGGTCATGGTTATCTGCACTGAAATTCAAAATCGAAAGATATACCTCGTCGTCCATGAATCTCCTGTATATAAACAGGTCCTGATCATCAGGCATGAGCTGCTCAAATTCACCGTAGATAAGGGTCAGATTTTCCTTTCTTATCTTCACAAGCTGCCTGAAGAATTTGATGATTGAATCAGGTGATTCCAAATCATTTTCAACATTGATCTCCCGCCAGCTTACCCCCGGCTTTATCCATGGTTCAACGGTTGAAAACCCTGCATTCGGCTCTTTCGACCACTGCATGGGGGTCCGGGAATTGTCACGCGACATCTTCATATAGGATTCAATAACCTCTTCAAGGTCTTTACCGCCCCTTACAGCTTCCTTGTAATGATTGAGGACCTCAACATCGCGGTAATCTTCAATCCTGTCCAGCCCTGAGTTAATCATACCTATTTCTTCGCCCTGATAGATGTAGGTAGTACCTTCAAGGGTCATAAGAAATGTAAGAAGCATTTTTGCTGATTCAACCCGGTATTTTCCATCATCGCCAAAACGGGAAACTGATCTGGGTTGATCATGATTCATCAGGTAATTACTGTTCCATCCGCGTCCATGAAGCTCTATCTGCCACTTACTGATAATCTCTTTGAATCGGACAAGATCAAAGGGCCTGATATCCCATTTGTCTTCATGCGGATGATCAACACTCATGTGTTCAAACTGAAAAAGCATATTCAGCTCTTTTCGCTCGGGACCGACGTAATCAATGGCCATTTCGGGTGTTACATCCGGGCATTCGCCTACGGTCATTACATCGTATCCTGCCAGGACTTTTTCATTCATCTCATGTATAAACTCGTGGATTCGAGGTCCGTTCATGAAAAATTCTCCACCCCAGCGGAGCTTGCCGTCTGCTGCTTCAACAGGCGGAAGCCCCGGCACCTTTGAAAACATATTGATAGTATCAATACGGAATCCGTCGATTCCTTTTTCAAGCCAGAATTTCATGATATCGTGAACACCGGCTCTAACCTTTTCATTTTCCCAGTTTAAATCAGGCTGTCGCCTGGTAAACAGATGGAGAAAATACTGCCCGGTTTTTTCATCAAATTCCCATGCACTACCGGAAAAATGAGCAAGCCAGTCATTTGGAGGGTTACCATCTATCCCGTCACGCCAGATGTAGTAATCACGATACTCGTTATCGAGGGAAGAACGCGATTCAATAAACCACTCGTGTTCATCAGAGGTATGATTAACAACCAGATCCATAATCAGTTTCATTCCGGCCTGATGGACCCTATCAAGAAGCTCCACCCAATCAGCCATGGTACCAAACTCGTCCATAATATCCCGATAATCGCTGATGTCGTATCCGTTATCATCGTTAGGTGATTTATAAACCGGGTTCAGCCATATGACATCGACCCCGAGGGATGCGATATAATCAATCTTCTCAATTATGCCGCGCAGGTCACCTATACCATCACCGTTTGAATCGTAAAAACTCCGCGGATATATCTGATAAACAACCGACTCCTTCCACCACTTTCTCTCGATTTCTATATTCATTTTATTTCATCCTTATTTACACAAGATTCACGAATCAATAAATTCGGTTCTATCACTCTCTGCACAAGCTGAGTTTCTTCTTTATTTTCGATTAGTTCGATAAGCTTCCTGCATGCTATTTCGGTATACTCTTCCCGCGGCTGATGTATTGTAGTAAGTCTGGGTTTAAAAAAATAATCAATATCAATATCATCGTATCCGACTACCGCAATATCCCCGGGCACCCGCAATCCCGATTCTTTCAACGCCTCAATAACACCGATTGCATTCATATCAGCCTGAGCAAAGATTCCGTCGACATCTCTGAGCAGAGACAGGTTTTCCATAATGAAGCTGTAGCCGAAATCAAAGCCTGTTTCGCCAAAAAAAATACAGTTTTCGGCCGCATCTATACCCCTGTCGCGCTGAGCTTTTAAATACCCTCTGGTTCGCTCCTCAAACTCATACAGTCCGCCTGGTTCAGTAAGGGTAATCAATTTCCGGCATCCGGTATCGAGCAGACATTCGGCTGCAAGATACCCCCCTTTATAATTATCAGGATAAACATAATTATCATCAGCTTTATATCCGCTCTGCCATTTAAAATGCAGGGAGACAAAGGGCATCTTCGACTCTTCAAGTATTTCCCTGTCATCAGCTTCAAGATCCTGAAGTACAAGCAGCAGACCGTCAACCTTATGCTGCTGTATCAGCTTTCTGATATTGCTTTTCCCTGTCACCGGGTTAACAGGCATGGTAATAATACTGTCGTACTGCTCTTCTTCAATGGTATATCGAAGGGTATTCATAAGACTTCCGAGATACTGCATATCACGGTAACGATCCCGTATGACGGGAAAAATTACTCCGATTGTGCCTGTTTTATTGGTTCGCATCCCGCGTGCACTTGCATTGAGTTCAAAATCATATTCCTCGGCAAGCTTCAAGACCCGCTTCTTGGTCTCATCGGATATGAGCGGACTGTTATTGAGGCTGCGGGATACTGTAGAATGATTCAGACCGGCGATCTTTGCCAGTTCCTTAATTGTCAGAGGCTCCTCCCGGTACTGGATTATGCACACGTTTGCATTAGTCAGTATAATGCAAACGTGTGCACGAAGTCAACAAAAACCGGAACCATCACAGCCCCGGTTTAAACAAAGATGCATGAACATCAGGTATTAATTGCCGCAGGCTCTCCGGCAAATTCTTTAACCTCAATTAATTCCAGATTCCGCCCAGCACAAATACACCTTCAGAGAGTCCTCCGACGGCTAACATTGAACCGATTTCGAAATCACGTATAACAGCTTCCATAGAGCTCTACAGACGGATTGAACAAAAGGGCAGAGCATTAATTTACCACGATTAATAAAAAAAGAGCCGGCACTGACGAATCAGTACCGGCAAGACAAATATGGAGATATCAACAGCCCAGGGGAGTTACCTAGAGCCTGAAAAGGAGGTCTTCGTAAGTCGGGAACGGCCATTCATCTTTCGGGATAATTTCTTCAAGAGCATCTCCGTACTCTCTTACCTCTCCCATCTTTGCGAATACTTCGTTCCTGAACAATGATGCAGCCTTCTTAACATCTTCTTCGTCTCCGGCCTTGGCAATAAGAGCCTTAAGCTCCTCAACCGTCTCCATAAGACCATTAACATTTTCTGAAAGCTTCATCATAGTTTTTTCGTATACACCGGTATTGAATGACGCAACAGCTTCCTTGGCTTTCAGGATAGTCTCACTGAGAGCCTTGCCGTATCTGGCCGCGGCGGCGTAAATCTGCTTTTCAGCCATTTCCACCATAATCTTTGCTTCAACATTGATCTGCATACTGTATTTTTCCAGATAAATCTCAACCCTGGATTCAAGCTCTTCTTTTGAGAAAACACCATGTTTTCCAAATAGCTCAACTGAAGGACTTCCCTCGTATACGGGAATAGCTTCAATGGTGGATTTAATGTTCGGAAGTCCCCTCTTCTCCGCCTCTTCAACCCATTCATCTGAGTATCCGTTGCCGTTAAAAATCACACGCTTATGCGCCTTATATGTTTCTTTTACAATTGCTGCAATTTCCGCTTTGATATCAGACGCTTTTTCAAGTCTGTCAGCAAAATCGGAAAGAATCTCTGCTACCGCGGTATTCAGAGCCGTATTAGGTCCGGCAATAGAAGCGGAAGACGGTACCATCCTGAACTCAAATTTGTTACCCGTGAAAGCAAAGGGCGACGTTCTGTTCCGGTCAGTAAGGTCTTTCGGAAGATCCGGAAGACTAGTCATACCGATTTCAAGGGTTTCGCCGGTTGCAGACTGAACAGGCTTGCCCTCTGAAAGACTTTCCAGAATGCTTTCTAGCTGTTCGCCAAGAAAGATTGAAATAATCGCGGGAGGGGCTTCGTTAGCACCAAGCCTGTGATCATTACCTGAATTTGAAGCGGTTGCCCTGAGCAGATCCGCATATACATCTACAGCTTTAATAACTGCTACCAGGAATAAAAGAAAGTTTGCATTATCCTCAGGGCTGGCACCAGGTTCCAGCAGGTTCAATCCTGTATCCGTAGACATGGACCAGTTGTTGTGCTTACCTGAGCCGTTTACACCTGCAAATGGTTTCTCATGCAGAAGTGCAACCATTCCATGACGGGCTGCAATTTTTTCCATGCTTGCCATTACAAGCTGATTCCTGTCGGTAGCAACATTGGCTGAATCGAAAATTGGAGCAAGCTCGAACTGGTTCGGAGCTACTTCATTGTGCTGAGTCTTTGCCGATATTCCAAGCTTCCAAAGCTCGTAGTTCAGTTCGCTCATAAAAGCAGCTGCTTTTTCTTTTATATTACCAAAATAATGGTCATCCATTTCCTGACCCTTAGCTGGCATAGTTCCAAAAACTGTCCGTCCGCTGAGCATGAGGTCTGATCGTTTGTCATAAAGTTCTCTCTGGATAAGAAAGTATTCCTGTTCGGGACCAATTGTAGGTGTTACCTTACCGGCATCAACACCAAGAGTTTTCAGAACTCTTAGAGCCTGTGCATTAAGTGCATCCATCGACCGCAGCAGTGGCACCTTCTTATCAAGAGCCTCTCCGTTGTATGAAACAAATGCGGTAGGTATACAAAGCGTAACCCCTGATTCATCTTCACGGACGAAGGCAGGAGATGTAGTGTCCCAGGCAGTATACCCTCTTGCTTCAAAGGTCGCTCTCAAGCCCCCCGAAGGGAAACTTGATGCATCGGGCTCACCCTTAATCAGTTCCTTTCCTGAAAACTCCATCATAACCTTGCCGTCAGGCAGTGGTGAGATAAAAGAATCATGTTTCTCTGCAGTTGATCCTGTCAATGGCTGAAACCAGTGTGTATAGTGAGTGGCCCCCTTATCGATTGCCCAGTCTTTCATTGCGGAAGCAACAACCTCTGCAACAGCCAGTGTCAGGGGCTTAGCACCCTCCTGAACCTCTTTAACTTCTTTGTAGACACTCTTAGGCAGCCTTGCTCTCATCTCCGAGTCAGAGAAGCAGTTAGCTCCGTAAATTTCATGCAGCTGAGCAGCTGAAAAATCAACAGCACAATTCATTTGAAAACTCCTTAAAATTTTATTCTCCAAATCTGTCATAGCAGATAATTTTTTGGTTATATATCTGAAGAAGCGGGAAACCCGCTTCTTCAGAGGAATCGACATCGTCGATTCCTCCACACACAAACAAAGGGAACCACCCCTTAGTTGAGAAGCAGATAAATTCTGCTTCTCAACTAAGAGCGGCGAACAAAAGTCCGCCGACCCAAGTTTATCGGATTATCCGATAGCTACCCTTCCGGTTTCTCCGTTTCTTATTCGGATACATTCCTCAATGGGCGTCACGAAGATTTTGCCGTCTCCAATTTCTCCGGTTCTTGCTCCCTCGATGATAGCATCGACGGTCGGCTTAACGAAGTCTTCATTGACTGCAATATCAAGCCTTATTTTTTTCAGCAGATTAACCTCAATATCAACACCTCTGTATGATTCATGGTAACCCATCTGCTGACCGCAACCCAATGTATTGGTTACGGACATTTTATAAATCTCATTCTTATACAATTCCTGTTTTACGTCATTCAGCATATGCGGCTGAATAAAAGCTGTAATTAACTTCATCTTTCATCTCCTCCCTACATGTTGCTGAAAATCTGGAAACCGCTGTACGATTCCATTCCATGCTCGCTTGTATCAAGACCTTCAAGCTCGTCTTTTGAATCAACTCTAAGTCCAACAGTCTTGCTGATAATGGTAAAAAGCAATAATGCCAGGATGAACACCCATGCAAAAACTGATACTGCTCCTAGTGCCTGAATACCAAGCTGTGCAGCGCCGCCGCCGTAGAACAGACCGGCATTATCCAGTGCACCGGGCACAGCAAACAGGCCAACAGCTATTGTTCCCCATACTCCGCACACCCCATGTACTGAAACGGCTCCAACAGGGTCATCAATCTTCAGAACCTTGTCAAAAAACTCAACCGAAAGAACTACAAGGATACCTGCGACAAGACCGATTATCAGTGATCCTATCGGAGAAACTACTGCTGTACCGGCTGTAATTCCTACAAGACCCGCAAGTGCACCGTTAAGCGACATTGAAGGGTCCGGTCTTCCAAACTGAATCCAGGATGTAATCATTGCTCCGATTGCACCGGTTGAAGCAGCTAATGTAGTTGTTACAGCTACATGTGATATACTTAGATCAGTACCTGAAAGAGTTGATCCGCAGTTAAATCCATACCAGCCGAACCACAGGATGAAAACACCCAGAGCTGCAAGAGGCATGTTATGCCCAGGAATGGCTTTGCTTATCTTCTTACCGTTCACTTCGACATATTTTCCCATTCTGGGACCAAGTACTATTGCTCCGGCAAGAGCAGCCCATCCACCTACGGAGTGCACAACAGTAGAACCGGCAAAATCATGAAAGCCAAGATTACCTAACCAGCCTACTCCGCTCCATATCCAGTGTCCTGATATCGGATAAATTACTGCTGAAATTACAACAGAATAAATCAAATAACTGGTAAACTTTGTTCTTTCAGCCATAGCTCCGGACACGATTGTCGCTGCTGTAGCTGCAAATACTACCTGGAAAATCCAGTCTCTAAGTACTGCGGAATCAGCTCCAAGAATAAAGAACTGATCGGTACCAATAAATCCTCCTGCAGTCGAACCGTACATAAAAGCCCAGCCTACGGCAAAGAACGCTACTGCTCCAGCAGAGAAATCCATCAGGTTTTTCATGATGATATTTCCGGCATTCTTGGCTCTTGTCAAACCGACCTCGACCATTGCGAATCCGGCCTGCATAAAAAAGACAAGCGCTGCGGCCAGAACCAGCCAAATCATGTCGAAGGCGTCTGAATAGAGCGCCAGGGTGTCAGCCGTGTCATCAGCAAATAACGCTGTTCCAGTCAAAAGCAAACCGGCTGCTGTAAGGATTAAAATCCTCTTAATCTTCATATTTTTCTCCTCGAAAGTTTTTCTACCCACTTCCTATAATGCAAGCGACGTGCCAACTTTCATGAAAAAAATATTAAAAACTATAAGTTATTGCTGTATATAGATTTATAAAAAATATATTTTTCTTTATTAAAATTCAACTTTTATACCTTAAGGTATTTTCCTACATTTTTGTTTCCGATCCGACTTAATCCTACAAAAATGTAGGATGTTTTTTTAACTTCCGTATTTTTTCGGATCTATACCGTATTTCGCGACCCTTAAGCCCATCTTACGCTCGGTAATCTCAAGCAGACGTGCAGCCTTTGCCATATTTCCTTTAGTCGACTTCAGCGCTTCTTCAAGAAGCTCTACTTCCAACCGGTCAAGTGCAGCCTGAAGCCCCGTAATTGAAGCACTGTCGGTAGATTCAGCCGACTGAAGGCTTGGCGGCAGAAGGTTACCGTGAATAACTCCGTCGGAGGTAAGAAGCACGGCCCTCTCAATACAGTTTTCCAACTCACGAACGTTTCCAGGCCAGTGATAACTCATCAAAAGCTCTATGGCTGGGGTTGAAATTCTTTTTATTTCCTTATTATTGCGCTTACCATACTTTTCAGCAAAGGCATCCGCAATCAGAATAATATCCGATTTCCGCTCCCGCAGGGGGGGCATGTTCACCGGAAAAACATTCAGGCGATAATAAAGATCCTCCCGGAACTCTCCTGAAGTCATCATTTCTTCAAGGGGACGGTTTGTCGCTGCGATTACCCGAACATTGATCTTGATGGTTTCAGTACCGCCAACCCGCTCAAATTCCTGTTCCTGAAGAACCCTCAACAGCTTAACCTGGGTCATAGGCGAAAGTTCACCAATTTCATCGAGGAATATTGTACCGTTATGCGCAAGCTCAAAACGACCTTTTCGTGAAGCAATTGCTGAAGTGAACGCCCCCTTTTCATGGCCGAACAGCTCGCTTTCAATCACCGACTCCGGCAATGCCGCACAGTTCACCTTTATAAAGGGAAGATGTGCCCGGGGGCTGTTATAGTGAATAGCCTGGGCCACAAGCTCCTTTCCGGTTCCGCTCTCACCGCGAATCAGAACCGTTGCGCTGCTGTTTGAAACCTGTTCAACCAGATCAAAAACCTCACGCATCGCATTGGATTTTCCAATTATGTTTGTTGGTGTGAATTTATTTTCAAGCTTTTTCTGAAGCTCTTTATTTCGATCCTTCTCTTCCTGGACCCGACGTCTAACCTTAACAGCCTGGGCTATCATGGAAGCAACAATACTTAAAAACCTGACGTCGCTGCTGAAATCATCCTCACCGTCATGTACACGGTCAATACTCAAGGTACCTATAACCCGGCCCTCAATCTTGATGGGAAGACATATAAAAGCATTTCGTCTACCCTGAAGTGACGCTCGCGCCTGTGTCCGGTCCAGAAAATCAGGCTCATCACTGATATCTGGAATCACTTCATACTCGCCGCTTTTTATAACCCTTCCTATTATACCTTCACCAGGGCTGTATCTACCCCTAATCCGCTGCTGCTCCGAAAGCCCGTGTGCCGCTTCTATCTGGACCTCATCAGTAAGCCTGTTAAGAAGGGTAACCGTACTTCGCTTCATATCAAGCTGATCAGCAAGTACATCAAGAATAGGGGAAATAGCATGTTGAAGATCTTCACTGCCGTCAAGAATACTGCTTATCTCATAGAGAGCAGACTGTTCTATTACCTGTCTGCGATAGTGGGAATCTCTGATATCTGTCAAATTTGTCTTCTCCATCCTACATTTACGTAGGTTCAATTAAAATATATCCCAATATATACATATAGTTAATACCTGTAATTGTAAAAAGGATAATTTTAACTTTACATGTTATGCAAACTCATGTAATTATCTACATACATGAAGGATCGGATTGAAAAGAAACGCCTTGCAATATTAAGAGTACTCCGGGACGCCGGGGAACCGCTTGCAAGCAACATCATTACTGATGAGTTGCTTGATCTCGGATATGATATAAGTCCCAGAACAATTCGGCACCACCTTAAATCAATGGACGAGGAAGGTCTTACCGAATATTCAGAAAAACACGGGCGATTCATAACAGCAACCGGGATCCGCGAGCTTGAAGCATCCAGGGTTTTTGAGAAGGTAGGCTTCCTGAACACCAGGATTGAACAGATGGCCTGGCGGATGGATTTCGACATCAGGAACCAAAAGGGTTCGGTTATCATAAATATCAGCTACATTAAAAAAACTGAACTCGATAAAGCCGTTGAGCTTCTAATTCCCGTATACAGAACCGGCTACACAATGGGGCAGCTGATTCGTCTATACAAGGAAGGAGAACAGACCGGTATCTACACCGTCCCTGAAGGATACATCGGTATAGGAACCGTCTGCTCGTTCACCCTTAACGGAGTGCTCACAAAAAACGGCATTCCCGTTCAATCCCGCTTCGGCGGACTTCTACAGATAGAGGGTGGTGACCCGACACGCTTTGTTGAGATTATCAACTACGACGGAACAAGTATCGATCCGCTTGAAATTTTCATTCAGAGCAGGATGTTGGATTTTTCCGAAATCAGCGAATCAGGCAGGGGGCGAATTGGCGCCAACCTTTTCGAGATTCCGTCAGAAGCCAGACGACAGGCTGCTCGCATTGCCGGCCGGCTGGAGAAGCTGGGTCTGGGCAATGTGCTTAAATTCGGATACCCGGAACATCCGCTGCTTGAAATACCGATAAATGTGGGTCGTGCGGGCGGCATTGCAATAGGCGGTCTCAACCCGATTGCCGCGCTTATTGAAAACAATTTCACCGTTATTTCCCATGCTGTATCAGATATAACCGATTTCAGCTCACTCTTTCATTTCTCATCTCTGCCCCAGCGCATCCAGTATTTTCGATAAATTACCGTAAAAACCCTCAAAATATCACCCCAAACAGCTGTTTCCTCTCTCTACTCGTAAATTTACGGTAGATTTTGCCACAATAAGCCCCTTATACACACAAAAACATTGACCTGCGTTATTTTTTGTGGCAATATATTGCCACAAACACGATGATAAGATTCAGGAGTTTTCTATGCAGCAGAAACAGGGCTTATACGACCCGTCATTTGAACATGATGCCTGCGGTATCGGCTTCACAGCCAACATCACGGGCGTTCCGGAACACCAGATAATTAAAGACGGCCTAACCATCCTTAAGAAACTCGTTCACAGAGGCGCCGAAACAAGCGACAACACCGGAGACGGAGCAGGGATCCTTTTTCAGATTCCATTCACCTTCTTTAGGAATGAATGTGAGAACCTGAAAATAAAGCTGCCCGAAGACGGAAAATACGGAATAGGAATGTTCTTTCTGCCGCTTAATCCGGATCAGAACAAAGATGCGGTAAAGATAATCGAATCTGCATGCTCCGAAAACGGTGCTGAAATTCTCGGCTGGCGAAAAGTCCCGGTTAACCCTTCCTGCATAGGCGAAAAGGCCGAAGCCTCACGCCCGGAAATCAAACAGGCATTCATTAAATGCGGAAGCCTCAGCGGAAAGGAACTTGAACGCAGACTATACCTTATACGAAAGGTAATTGACGGAAAGGCGGCTGACGCCCACTTTTCTATTGAAGACATCTACACTGCTTCGATGTCCTCAAGAACAATTGTATACAAGGGAATGTTCGTTGCCGAACAGCTTGAAAGCTTTTTCGACGACCTCAGCAACGCCGACTTCAAGTCGGCCTTTGCAATTGTTCATCAACGCTACAGTACAAACACCTTTCCTTCCTGGATACTTGCACAGCCTTTTCGCTGCATAGCCCACAACGGAGAAATAAACACGCTTAAAGGCAATCTAAACCGAATGAGGGCAAGAGAGCCCAATCTGTACTCTGAAGAATTCGGAGATGACCTAAAGAAACTTCTTCCTGTCACAAACAACAGCCTGTCCGATTCAGCGAACTTTGACTCGGTACTTGAGCTTTTAATGTCTTCAGGACGCAGTATCGAACATTCGGCAATGATGATGATGCCCGAAGCCTTCGGACAAACCTATCACATAAGCCAGGACCGGCGGGCATTCTACGAATACCACTCCGCTATAATGGCCCCCTGGGACGGACCTGCGGCAATTGTTTTTACCGATGGTGAAAAGATAGGTGCATCGCTCGACCGTAACGGCCTGAGACCCGCAAGATGGACCCTCACAAAAAGCGGCAGATTCGTGCTTGCTTCGGAATCCGGCGTGCTCGACTTCCCTCCCGAAGAGATCCTGAAACACGGAAGACTTGCTCCGGGAAAAATGCTCTTAGTTGACATGCTCAAAAACAGGGTTAAGTACGACAACGAGATTAAATCAGAGATATCACGCTCTCAGCCCTACCGCAGATGGCTGGATGAAAACAGAATTGAGCTCAGGGGCCTTTTTCAGGTTCCTGAGATTACACAAAGCGAACCTGGTACCGTTAAGAAATACCAGAAGGTATTCGGAATAAGCCACGAAGAGCTTACAAAGGTAATAGCCCCCATGGCAGCTTCAGGCAAGGAACCACTGAGTTCTATGGGCAACGATGAAGCCCTTGCCATTCTGTCTACACGACCTTCGCTGCTGTTCGACTATTTCAAACAGCTTTTCGCACAGGTAACCAATCCTCCGATTGACCCCTACCGTGAAAACCTGGTTATGAGCCTTATGAGCTTTATTGGGCGTGAAGGAAACCTGCTGACTGAGTCGGAAGAACACTGTCACCAGCTTAAACTGCAGCATCCTATTCTTTCCAACGACGACATAATCAGACTTAAGGCAATTGATCTGCACGGCATGAGCTCAGCAGTAATCAATTCGGTATTTCCAGCCGGCAGCGGCGGAACGGGCCTCGAAGAAGCCCTGAACCGCATCTGCAGCGAGGCAATCGAGCAGGTAAAGGCCGGCAAGACATTCATAATATTGTCTGATCGCAATATCAACGCAGAAAATGCACCAATCCCGTCTCTGCTTGCCGTTTCCGCAGTACATCACGCCTTAGTCGATGCAAAACTCAGACAGATTGCAGGGCTGTTCATCGAAACAGGCGAAGCGCGCGATGTTATGCACATGGCGCTGCTTCTGGGATACGGTGTATCTGCAATCAACCCCTACCTGGTTTTCGACAGCCTGCCGGAACTCCAGGAGGAGGGCTCTATCAACCCCGACATGAAGCTGGAAAACGCTGCGGAAAATTATATTGCCGCATGCAAAACAGGCATCCTGAAGGTAATGTCAAAAATGGGTGTTTCAACCCTGCGCAGCTACCGCGGCTCTCAGCTTTTCGAGGCCATAGGCCTTGAAGACCGTTTTATAGAAAACTATTTCGCAGGCACAGCCTCACGTATCGGAGGAATCGGCCTCGACAAGATCGCGGCGGATGTATTAGAAAGACATGAAACAGTCTTTTCCGAAACAGCAAAACTAAATGAAGGCATAATACCCCCGGGCGGAAAACTGCATTACCGCAGGTTTTCAGAAAAACATCTTATGACACCCGAAGCTGTTGTAAATATGCAGCGCGCCGCAAGAACAGGTGACCATGAAGCATACAAACGCTTCTCATCCGACATCAATAATACATCGGAAAAACTCTGTACCCTTCGAAGCCTGTTCAGATTCAAGGAAGCAGAGGCAATCGACATCGATGAGGTTGAGCCTGCATCAGAGATAGTAAAGCGCTTTGTTTCATCAGCCATGTCGCTCGGCTCAATCAGCCGCGAGGCCCACGAAACTCTCGCAATAGCAATGAACAGACTCGGCGCAATGAGTAATTCCGGCGAGGGCGGAGAAAATATTGAAAGATACACACCACTCGAAAACGGCGATTCGCTCAACGGAAAGGTCAAACAGATTGCGTCCGCCCGATTCGGGGTAAACAGTAACTATCTTTCCAAAGCACAGGAACTTCAGATTAAAATTGCGCAGGGTGCAAAGCCGGGAGAGGGCGGCCAGCTTCCGGGCTATAAGGTTGATGAGTTTATCGGGCGTAACCGGCATGCAAATCCGGGCACAACCCTTATTTCACCTCCGCCCCATCATGATATCTATTCAATTGAAGACCTCGCCCAGCTTATCTACGACCTGAAGTGCGGAAACCCTGAAGCAAGGGTTTCAGTCAAACTCGTATCAGAGGCCGGTGTAGGAACCATTGCCGCCGGTGTCGCAAAAGGCAAGGCGGACATGATTCTCATCAGCGGCGGCGACGGCGGCACCGGAGCATCTCCGATATCATCAATTAAATACGCTGGTATGCCGTGGGAGTTAGGTCTGGCCGAAACCCAGCAGACCCTTGTCATGAACGGCCTGCGAAAGAATGTACGCCTGCAGACAGACGGTCAGATGAGGACCGGCCGTGACATTGTAATCGCGGCCCTGCTCGGAGCCGAGGAATTCGGTTTTGGAACAGCATCGCTTGTAACCCTCGGTTGTGTAATGATGAGAAAATGCCACAAGAACACCTGCCCGGTGGGTGTAGCAACCCAGGATCCGGAGCTCCGCAAACGGTTCAGCGGAAAGCCCGAACACATGATTAACTACATGATGTTTGTAGCCGAAGAAACCAGAGAGATTATGGCCTCGCTCGGCTTCCACTCAATAAATGAAATGGTCGGACGCACCGACAGGCTCGAGATGAACGACGCAATCGACCGATGGAAGGAAAGAGGAATTGATCTTTCCGCAATTCTGTACCGGCCCGAGGCCGCATCACGCGAAGAGTTTCTATGCACTGCGGACAACAAGATAAACCTTGACTCTCATCTTGATGCAACACTCATTAAAGAAGCCTCGGATGTCATACAGAAAAAGAAGAAATCTGTTATTATCAAATCCAGCATCAAGAATACGGATCGTTCGGTCGGTGCAACCCTTAGCTGCCGCGTTTCAAATGAGCACGCCCACAAAGGACTGCCTGATAAAAGCATTAACTGCCAATTCAGCGGCCATGCCGGTCAGAGCTTCGGAGCATTTCTGGCACCGGGGATTAGTTTCGAACTTTCCGGTACCGCGAACGATTATCTCGGCAAGGGATTATCCGGCGGACAGATTGTTGTATACCCGCCCGAGGGAAGCCTGTTCCGCTCACAGAACAATATCATCACGGGTAACGTTAACCTTTTCGGAGCCACCGGAGGCGAGGTATTTATCAGCGGAATGGCAGGAGAACGTTTTGCGGTTCGAAACAGCGGTGTAACAGCGGTTGTTGAGGGAGTCGGAGACCACGCCTGTGAGTACATGACAGGCGGAAAGATAGTTGTACTTGGAAAAACAGGTCTGAACTTTGCAGCCGGAATGAGCGGCGGAGTAGCCTATGTGCTTGATGAGGATCAGCTTTTCGACACGAAGTGCAACCTTGAGATGGTAAATGTTGAACCCATCTCAGACAGCGGGGAGCTCGAGGAGTTGAGAAATCTTATCGAGAAACATATCAAACTTACCGGTTCAAAATATGCCGCCCGCATTCTCGACGACTGGACTGAAATGTCGCCGGCTTTTGTACGGGTAATACCTTTGAGGAGTAATAAATAATGGGAAGTGAAAGAGGTTTTCTTGAAATAGACAGGGTTGATAAAACCTACGCGCCTGTCGAAGAGCGCATTAAACACTATAAGGAATTCGCCATAAGGCCAAGCATAAAGCAGCTTGAATCTCAGGGCGCACGCTGTATGGACTGCGGAATCCCCTACTGTCATGCGATGGGCTGCCCGCTGGGCAATCTCATCCCCGAATGGAACGACCTTGTATACAAGGGGCAATGGAAGACAGCCTACGAAAGACTTTCGGCAACATCTGAATTTCCGGAATTTACCGGCAGAATATGTCCAGCACCATGCGAAACATCATGCACAATGTCAATAAACAGCGCGCCTGTTACCATTCAGGAGATTGAGCTTGCAATAATCGAGCGGGCTTTCAAAGAAGGATGGGTGGTTCCCGAACCGCCCACGATTGAAACAGGAAAAAGAGTTGCCGTAATAGGTTCAGGTCCCGCAGGTCTTACAGCTGCATCAAAGCTGCGAAAACTTGGACACGAAGTAACTGTATTCGAGAAGTCCGACAGAATCGGCGGGCTGATGCGTTACGGAATACCTGAGTTTAAACTTGAAAAAAAATTCATTGACCGAAGACTTGAAATAATGAAGGCTGAAGGAGTCAGGTTCGAGACCGAGGTATCAATAGGAGAGGATATTTCCGCTGATTATCTGCGCCGTTCATTCGATGCGATACTTATCGCAGTAGGAGCAGGCAAACCGCGAGATATTCCGGCAGGCGGACGCGGCCTTGAAGGTATTTATTTCGCAATGGAATACCTTACGAAGTCGAATAAGTACTGTGAAGGCGACATGGATTTCGGGGAAATAATTTCTGCGCGCGATAAAAACGTCCTGGTTATCGGAGGAGGAGACACCGGCTCCGATTGTGTCGGAACCGCAATCAGGCAGGGTGCTCGCTCAGTGAAACAGATTGAAATAATGCCGAAACCGCAGGAATGGAATGAACCGAACAACCCATACTGGCCCGACTGGCCCAAAACCCTGCGAACCTCAACCTCACATAAAGAAGGCTGCGAGCGCGACTGGGGGATTATGACATCCTACTTCACCGGCATGGGAGTGAATGTTCAGCGAGCCTACCTTTCGAGGGTTGAATGGGCTGAAAACAAATTCAACGGCAGGATGGAAATGAAAGAAATCCCCGGATCCGAGTTCGACATTCCGGTAGAACTGGTTCTGATTGCCGCTGGATTTGTACACCTCGAAGGCGGCGAGCTTATAAAGGCCCTGGATCCGCGAATGGATCCTCGCGGCAACGTTGAAACAAACGGCAGGGGAGAAACATCCATACCCGGAGTGTTTGCAGCCGGAGACGCGGCTTCAGGAGCATCGCTGGTTGTAAGAGCAATGGAATCAGGCAGAATAGCATCTGAAAGCATTCACGAGTACCTGTTGCAGCTTTAGAATACGGACAAGCACAAACCTATCCGCAGGCAGACAGCATTGCTGTTTTTCAGCCTGCGGTTTTTTTTGAATCGACGAAAGACTGAAAAATCAGTATATTTATCCTACTTAAATAATGGGACACAAATTTGCAATCTATAATTATCTTACTTATAGGCCTGCTTGCAGGTAATATAACCGGAATAATCGGCGCAAGCGGTGTAATGATTGTTGTTCCGGTTTTCATAATTTTAGGCTATTCGCCGGCAGCTTCAATCGGAGCCAGCCTTTTTATTGATACGATAGCATCATTAATTGTCGCATGGACATACCATCAGCACGACAACCTTGTCATCAGGGACGGGATATGGATAGCAGCAGGCTCTATTCTCGGGGCGCAGGCGGGCAGTTACCTTTCAATCCTTATCCCGACTGCAAGCCTGAGCAACTCCTTCAGTATCTTCCTGCTTATTTCAGCTGTATTTCTGTGGCTAAACGGTAAACGCAGGATATCTGACGAAGAACCGGGGTTTATGAGGAATCCGGGAATCAGGCGGACCCTGCTCTTTGTCCGCAGCCACTCAAGACTATTCGGCATTGTACTGGGGCTTCTTGTAGGCATCATAAGTGGTTTTTTCGGTGCAGGCGGGGGTATTATGATCCTGTTTATCCTGATTTTTGTAATGGGGTTCAGCATGCATGAGGGCATCGGTACATCCACCCTGATTATGGCTTTTACAGCAGCCTCCGGTGCGGCTGGGCATCTTGCAACCGGTGATCTGCCGATAAAAATTGCTGTTTTCGGAACAATCGGAACCGTCATAGGGAGCAGACTTTCAGCAAAATACGCCAATAGGGTAAACGAGCAGATTCTCTCGAAAGCAGGAGCAATCCTTTTTGGACTGCTCGGCCTGTTTCTTATATTTATGGACAGGATCTTTCAGTAAAGAGACCCCGGGACAAATCCGTGTTCTCACTGCTTCATCGAAAACCATCTGCCAGGCCAGGCGCTTAATACTCCTGCATCGGCGCATCAGCCTCTGTAGAGATAAGCCTGGAAGCAATAGTCCTCGCTTCATCACGCAGAGCCCGGTAATCCACAGTCAGCAGCTTACTATCCCGGACAACCAGCCTGCCATCAACTACAACGGAGTGCACATTTCGACCGTCAAGGCCATAAAGAATATCCGCGAAGATATTAGTCCCCGGAAACATCTCCGGTGTCGACAGATCGAGAATTACCAGATCAGCGGGAGCCCCGGGCACAACAGACCCGTAATTCGGCAGCCCCAGAACCTTACCGCCGCTGAACATAAGCGGAAGCACCTGCGCTAATGCTGCTTTCTCACCGTTTCCGGAAGAACTCTTCCCCATCAGGGCAGCCAGACGTGCTGCTTCGGCGATATTCATTGTTGAATTCGATGCAGGACCATCGGAGCCGAGCCCGAGCCCGGCACCTGCAGCAAGTCCGCGGGGAAGAAAGTCATGCGAGTCGCCTCCGCGTAAATAGGTCTTAGGACAGTGCGCGGCAATACAGTCGCTTTCTGCCATTATTTTAAAGTCGCTGTCGGTTGCGTAAAAAGCATGGGCAAGTATTGTCGGAGCAGCGGCCTCGCCCCTCAGACTCAACACACCCGTATCACGCAGCACTTCGATTGGTGTTTTACCGTACTCTTTCATTGATATCTCGACCTGCCGCGCATCCTCAGCTACGTGTATATGCATCTTCAGTCCATCTCTGCCGGCAATACCTGCAATACGTTTAAGAAAATCATCCGGGCAGAGATAAGGCGAGTGCGGCCCCATTGAAATTCCTATGCGCGAAGACTTACTCATGTATTCAGCGTTAAAATCAAGTGCCGCCTGCAGGTTCTGTTCTACGGCATCCCCCATGCCGAACAGGGCCCAGGATAAATCAGCCCGCATGCCAAGCTCATCATAAGCACGCCAGGCACGATCCATTGCAAAATAATGGTCAGCCACCGCAGTAACACCATTTAAGAGCATCTCCGCGCCGCCTAAAAGCGTCCCCACATAGATATCATCCGGGATTAGCCCCTGTTCATATATCCATATATGCTTATTAAACCAGTCTACAGGCTTGCAGTCTTCGGCGCTTCCGCGCAGAAGCGTCATTGCTGTATGTGCATGCATATTCGTCATGCCCGGAATCAAGACCATTCCGCCTCCGTCAATAACGCCGGGATCATCGCGGTCCGTCTCCAAGGACCTTTTCGGGACATCTTCCTCAGCAGGGGCAACCGATTCAATTATTCCGTCATTTATTTTTACAGTCATGTTTTCAGCGACACTAAAATCAAAAAAATCCGGAACAAAAACGTTCCGGATCTCAGTTATCTGACTCTGCCCGGTTAGTGCATTATTCATTATTTAATCCACCATACCGTCGAGTTTTTTGACGGCATCCATCATTATCGACATGAACAAATCATTGTTCACCTTCATCGCGACCCTGCAGTTCGGTTCATTTCCCGTTACCCGGTAAACATCTGCTACAGTCTGACCACGGGTAAGCTCTCCCTGCGTTTCGATGTCGACAAACCAGTTCTCAAATTCAACAACATCAGGATTCACAAGGGTTGCAACAGTGAGCGCATCGTGAATAGGCGCACCGTTAATGCCGAAATAATCAAGGTTGGACTGTCCGAAGAATTTCATCAACGGGCCGACTACGCTCGAAATCCTGCCTCCCCAGCCTATCATCTCCTCAGCCTGCTCAAAACTCATCAGCGATTTATTTGTTACATCAAGGCCTACCATAGTAACTGGCAGTCCGCAGAGAAATACCTCTCTCGCGGCTTCAGGGTCGACAAAGATATTAAACTCGGAGCCCGGCGTCATATTGCTGTCGTAGACAGCTCCGCCCATCAGCACTATCTGCTCGATGTTTTTTTTGATCTCGGGAGCCTTAATCAGCGCAAGACCTATGTTGGTAAGCGGGCCGGTAGGCACAAGAGTAATCTTGTCTTTAGAAGCTTTCACGCTGTCTATTATGAAATCAACGGCATGACAGCCCAGATACGGCGCATCAGCACCCGGCAGCTCAGCACCGTCGAGCCCCGAGTTACCGTGTATCTGCGGAGCTGTTATAAGCTCTCTGACAATCGGCTTGTCGGCACCCCGGGCAAGCGGCACATCAAGATTAAGAAGAGTAATAATCTTCCGTGCGTTTTCAAAGGTTTTTGACCCGGTCTGGTTGCCGGCAACTGTAGTAATACCCAGAAGCTCAAGTTCATCGCTTGCTGCAGCAAGCATAATAGCCATCATATCGTCATGACCGGGATCACAGTCCAGTATTATTTTAGTCATCAATTATCTCCGGTATTATTTTTTTCCTGCACCGATTCGGTGCCGCCTGCGTCTTCCGCAGCAATCTTTTCTCTTCTGCCTTTAAGTGCACGACCCGAGAATACCGCAAGTGCAACTACGGTGATCAGGTATGGAATAAGCTGAATAAGCTCTGAGGGAATATTAAGCGACGCGATGTATATTGCGACAGCGGAAACAAGGGCGAAGAACAATGATGATATCATTGTTCCAAGGGGCATCATACCTCCGAGTGTTGCCGCCGCAATAGCGATAAATCCGCGGCCTGCAGTCATATCCTTACTGAACCAGCTTACGTAGCCCATAGACAAATAGAGTCCGCCGAGAGCGGCAAAGAGGCCTGAGAGCATAAGCGCATACATCTTTGTGCGGTTCACGTTTATTCCTACCGATTCGGCGGCGTCGGGGTTCTGTCCGACAGCCCTGATTCGAAGGCCGAGCGGGGTTTTAAACATCAAAAGATAGAACAGAAATACTGAAACAAGGGCAACATAGGTCAGGATGTTATGACCGCTGATAATGTCCCCGATGACAGGAATCTTTTCAACTAGCGGAATATCTATTGAGGGAAAAACAGGACTCGGCAGTGAAGAGGTTGACCCCTTGTCTCCGGTAATCATGAACAGCAGAAAGACCGTAATTCCCGATGAAAACATATTAAGGGCTACTGCGGAAAGAAAGATATCAGCTTTCAGCTTTAGATGAAAATACCCAAGTATCATACAGAGCAGAACAGCCGCCGCAATCCCTGCCAGCAGGGCAAGCCAGAGACTGCCTGAAAATGCGCCTACAATAACCCCGAAAAAAGCCGCAATAAGCATTGCGCCTTCCATTGCAATGTTCTGCGACCCCGCCATCGTACTTACCGCTATTCCCATAGCAGGAAACAGCAGCGGTGTCATTACCCTTAAAATAGCATAGCCGAAATTTACCGAAAAAATACTGCTGAAAAGCTCGTTCATTTCGCAGCCTCCTCTCGTTCAGCCTGGCGCCTTGTAATTCTATATTTCCACTGCCCCAGAAAGGCTTCCGCTGTAATCAGCAGGATAATCAGCGACTGGATAACATTTACCAGCTCTGCCGGCACATCTCCCATGAGGTTCAGAACCTGACCGCCAACGCGAAGATAGGCAAGCAGCAGAGATGAAAAAATTATCAGTATGGGATGACTTCGACCTATAATAGCGACAATAATACCGTCCCATCCGTAACCAGGCTGCCCCTGCCACAGAAAGCGTCCGTGTATTCCCATAACCTCACTCATACCACCTACACCGGCAATGAAACCAAGCAGAACCTGGGATAGAATAATGACCTTTATGATGTTTATTCCGCCGAAGCGTGCAAAACTTTTATTATAGCCGGTCTGCCTGAACTCATAACCACTCGTGGTATGATAAAGAAAGTAATATGCCCACAGAGCCGCCACCACTGCAAGTATTATACCGAAGTGCATCCTTGTACCGGTTATAAACTGACCGAACACCGCTGTCTCCGGCAGCCTCAGCGAGACAAGAAATCCAGCATCGAGATCTCTGAAGTGCGAATTTATCAGATACAGACTGAAATAAAACGCAACATAGTTCATCATAAGAGACGACACAAGCTCACTGGCGTTCCATTTCGCCTTCAGAATACCGGGAATCAGACTCCACACAGCTCCCGTCACACCCGCTACAATCAACACCAGCGGAATATGAAGAAGGGCCGGCATATTGGTAGATACGGCAAATGCTGTTCCTACTGCAGCCGCGATGATGAAAGAACCTTCAGCACCCAGATTAAATTGATCAGCCTGAAACGATATAGCTATTGCTACACCGCAGAATATCATCGGCGCAGCCATTTCCAGAATATTGAACAGTCTCCCCTTTGAGGCGAGTGGACCGGTAAAGAAATATTTCAGAGATTCACCGGGATATTCACTGATGAGATAAATCATCAGGATAGTCACGATGACTCCGATAATCAGCGCAATCATGACGCGAATAAGCGTAAAATACTTAAGAATCCATTTTTCCACTTGCCGCATCCTCCTTTTTTATGCCCAGCATATAGGGTCCGAGATCGACATCTTCAACCTTTGAAGCATCCTTGAAGTGAGCTGTAATCTCACCATCGTAAAAAACAACAACCCTGTTTGACAATTTCAGCACCTCATCAAGATCGGCTGAAATTAAAAACACAGCCTTTCCTTCATCCCGGGCTTGCTTAAGCAGGTTATGAATAAGCTCTTCGGAACCGATATCCACTCCCCTGGTGGGCTGTGCAGCAATTATTACCCCGGGGTTGGAGGTAAGCTCACGGGCAACTACAACCTTCTGGATGTTCCCGCCTGAAAGCGATCCGACATTCGTTTTTGAACTCTTTGTCAGAATATTGAACTTTTTTATTAATTCTTTGCTTTTTTCAGTAATCAGCTTCCAGTACAACCTGCCCCGGGTATTGTATTCCGGTTTGTAATAGCGGTCTACAATCAGATTTTCCTCAACTGAGGCAACTTCAGCTACCCCGTTCTCCATTCGATCTTCAGGAATATGCGCAAGCCCGGCTTCGCGAATCTGGCGGGGCGTAAGAGACAATACTGAAGTCCCATCAATAGTCACGCTCCCTGAATCAGGAGCCATAAGACCGGCAATAATTTCAACCAGTTCAGTCTGACCGTTACCTTCTACTCCGGCTAAACCCAGAATCTCTCCGCTTCTCACATCAAGATCAATTCCTTTCAAAGCTTCCACTCCGTCGGAATTAGTATATTTCAGGTCTCGAACCGAAAGCTTAACACTGCCGATCTTAACCGGTGCCGGTATACGCTCAGTATTAATCTTACGACCGACCATCAGAGAGGCTATTTTCACCTCATCCAGATCATCCATGTCACGGGTTATAATAGCCTGTGCATCACGCATAACGGTAATCCTGTCAGCCACCCGGGTAACCTCGGATAATTTATGCGTTATAAAAATTATTGTCTTTCCCGCAGCCTTCAAACCATCCAGTGTTTTAAAAAGAACATCAGTTTCCTGCGGAGTCAGAACCGCGGTTGGCTCATCAAGGATTAATACTTCTGCATTCCTGGCCAGAGCCTTCAGGATTTCAACCCTCTGCCTGACGCCTATCGGCAAATCACGAATCTTTTTTTCAGCGGGTACTGCAAGTCCGTATTTTTCGGACGCCTCCCGGCAGATTCTTACAGCCTCATCGGCATCAAGAAACAGCTTTCCGCGCAAAGGCTCCATACCGAGAATAAGGTTCTCTGCAACCGTTAAGTCCGGAGCCAGCATCAAATGCTGGTGAACCATTCCAATACCCGCGGCAATTGCCTCACGGGGATTTGAAAACTTCACCTCACTCCCCTTGTATTCTATACTTCCGCCCTGGTACGGAGTAATTCCAAAAAGAACCTTCATAAGAGTACTTTTTCCGGCTCCGTTTTCACCGACAAGGGCGTGGATACTGTTCTCCTGCACATCCATCGAAACATTGCGGTTAGCAATAACGCCGTCGGGATAAACCTTGAAGATCTCTTTTATATCCAGGATATTGTTACTCATAATCCCTCTTTATTATCAAAAAGATAAAAAAAATCCGGAACAAAGCGCTGTTTGTCCCGGATAATATTAATACAAATCAGAAAGCTGATGAAACTTTGATCTCTCCGGCAAGGATTTTACCTTCGATTTCCTCAATCTTCTCCTGGAATTCAGCAGGAACAACTTTCTTGTAGTTTTCGTTCTTTGCAATACCTACACCGCCTTCAGCAATACCAAGGGCTTCAGGCTGACCGTAAACGAGAGTTCCTTCCTGATGCATCTTGATGCCTCTGTAAAGTGAGTTGCCTACATTCTTAAGCATTGAAGTCACAATTTTCTCTGCTTTTTCAGGATCACTTTCAGCAAAGAGTGCGTACTGATCAGAGTCAACACCAAAGGTATATTTGCCGGCTTCTTTTGCTGCATCAAGTCCGCCGAGACCTGTTTCTCCCGCAACATTGAAAGAAACATCTGCACCCTGATCAAAGAAAGCCAGGGTAAGTTCTTTTCCCTTGGCAGGATCATTCCATGCTCCTGCGTATGCAACCTTTACATCGATTGCAGGATCAATGTATGCAGCACCTTCAAGATAGCCCACCTTGAAATCGTTAATTACGTCAATGTCCATTCCACCGAGAAACCCCATTGATTTATCAGCATTGGCAAGGGGCATATCTGATGTTGTAATGAGAGCTCCGAGAGCTCCTACAAGGAAGGATGCTTCATTCTGAAGGTAGAGAATTGAATAAACATTATCCAGTCCGCCCTTATCGTAGCTTACACTCGTATCATATGTGAAGAATCTCTTATCGGGATTAAGGGGAGCAAGTTTCTCAAGGATCTCCTGAGTCTGCCATGTACCAGCAATAATGATGTCCCAATCGCCTTCACAGAGCTGAGTTATATCCGGCTCCCAGCGTGATGCGTCGTATCCACCCTCAATTACTTTTACCCTAGCGCCCAGCTCAGAACCTGCTCGAAGTACGCCTTCATTCGCAGAATCAAAGAAAGATTTATCTCCAAGAGTACCGTTAAGATAGAGAACTACCTTCAGCGGTTCCGCTTCAACTGCTTTTTCTGAGCCATCTGCAGCAGCAGTGTCTTCTTTTTTAGAACATCCTGTGATAAAAAGCGTAGATATCAACAGGATCATAATAAGTACGGAAATGATCGTTTTTTTCATTTCATTTTCCTCCGGTTTTAGTTTAACACTCATTGTAGAGTTTAAATCAGGCGTTGTAAACAATAAGTTTACGAAAACATAAATTCTTCACGTGAATGTAATCATATGCTAAAATGCGTTCAGGAGAGAACATGAAAATACTGAATATAGGCTCACTTAATATAGACGATGTTTACTCTGTAGA
The DNA here is from genome assembly GCA_028532855.1 of Candidatus Thalassospirochaeta sargassi. Taxonomy (GTDB): domain Bacteria; phylum Spirochaetota; class Spirochaetia; order UBA9216; family UBA9216; genus Thalassospirochaeta; species Thalassospirochaeta sargassi. The sequence continues at coordinate 2,120 of JAQQAL010000044.1, read as the reverse complement.
ACATTTTGTACAGCCCGGTGAAACCCTCGGAAGCAACGAATACAATCAATTCTGCGGCGGAAAGGGACTCAACCAGTCGATAGCCCTAGCGAACGCCGGGGCCGAGGTTTATCATGCCGGCGCAATCGGCCGCGACGGGCTGTTCCTGAAAGAACGCCTTGACAAGGCCGGGGTCGATACAAGCCTCGTGAAAATTGGCGAGACCCCAACCGGCCGCGCGATAATACAGGTTGTCCCCGAGGGTGAAAACAGCATAATCCTCTACAATGGAGCCAACCACAGCCTGAGCACGGGAGACATATCAAATATGCTTGCCCCCTTCGGTGCCGGCGACTACCTGCTGCTGCAGAATGAGATAAACAATCCCGGACGGATTATAAACGCCGCGGCGGAAAAGGGTATGATTATAGCCCTTAACCCTGCGCCGATGGAGAAATCTGTCCTTGAGCTGCCGCTTGATAAGATCAGTATATTCATAGTTAACGAGATTGAGGGCGAGGGTTTCACTGGCGAATCCGAACCCGCCGCAACAGGAGAGGCCTTCGAGCGGCTCTACCCCGGGGCTCGCCTGGTTCTGACCCTCGGCGCTGCGGGCGTTTATTACCGTCACAAGGGTAAGGTTCTTGAGGTGCCGGCGGAAAAGATAAAACCAATTGACACAACTGCAGCCGGCGACACCTTCATAGGCTACCTGCTGGCTGGTCTTGCGGCCGGAAACGACACAGAGTCAGTGCTGAAACGGGCAACAAAGGCGTCGGCTGTGACCTGCATGCGCCTCGGTGCCGCCGACTCAATCCCTAAAGCTGATGAGATTTAAAGATTATATTTTTCAATTTTCCGAGCAAGAGTTTTTCGGGTAACGTCTAGCGCTTCAGCGGTTTTTGTCCGGTTATGGTTATTCTCAGACAGGGCATTTGCTATAATCCGCCTCTCACATAGCTCGACAACATCGTCAATTGCTTCTTTCAGGGTTTTTCCGGCTCCCGCGGCTATTAAATCCGGGCCTGTTTCCCTGGCAAGCCCGGCCTGAATATTAAGATGTTCTATTTCGCTTCCTTCACATAAAAGAACAGCCTGATTTATCAAATTCTGAAGCTCACGAACATTTCCCGGCCACCTGTATTCATGCATTGATTTTAATAGATTCTCATTGATTGAAAGGATCTTTTTATTATACCTCTGATTGTAAATATTGAGAAAGTGAACAGCAAGCAGCGAAATATCCTCAGGTCGCTTTCTAAGCGGAGGAAGGTGGCATGATATTACATTTAGTCTGAAATATAAATCTTCACGGAATTTATTCTCTTTTATCAGCGTTTTTAAATCTCTATGTGTTGCGGTAATCAATCTTACGTCAACATATATCCTCTTTGTACCGCCAACCCTTTCAAAACTTCGCTCTTCAAGTACCCTTAGCAGCTTCGCCTGAACTTCAAGCGACATGTCGCCGATTTCGTCCATGAATAATGTGCCGTTATTAGCAAGCTCAAACTTTCCGATTTTCTGCTCAATAGCACCGGTAAAGGACCCCTTCTCATGGCCGAAAAGTTCGCTGAGCAGCAGGGAGTCGGACAGGGCGGCACAGTTTATTCCTACGAAATTGGTATTCTTCCGGTTGCTTGTAAAATGAATATATCTTGCCAGCACCTCCTTGCCGGTACCTGTTTCTCCTGTTATCTGTACGGTCGCCGGGGTATTCTTAATTTTATCCGCAACGCCTAGAACCTCACGCACAACGTGATTGTCGGTTATAAAATCATGATTAAAGACACTGCCCAACAGCGCTTTTTTCAAATATGTATTCTCGTTTCGAAGACATCTGATTTCAAGATTTTTCTTAACGGTTAATAAGAGCTGTTCTTTTTCTATGGGCTTCAGGATATAATCTGCCGCCCCGCCCTTCATTGCAGCAACGCTGCTGCCTATACTGCCGTGACCGGTAATCATCAATACAATAATCTCAGGGTCGGCATTCTTAATCTCTCCCAGAAGCTGTATCCCGTCTCGCTCTCCCTTAAGGCTGATATCAAGCAAGGCTATATCTATTTTATTCGCCTTCACAATCGAAAGGGCGGCATCATATCCTTCACAGGAGAAAACTCGATCGGAAGAGCACACGA
>JAQQAL010000043.1 GCA_028532855.1 Candidatus Thalassospirochaeta sargassi | reverse complement strand
CAGGCGCGGTCCTGCCTCCCATAAAAACAACAAGGGGCTTGGTAAAACTTCCGTCGGCAACAGCTTCAGCTACCTCATCCTCCATCGTACCGCCAAGCTCACCGATAACGACAACTGCATCTGTATCAGGATCATTCTGGTAATCAGGCAGTATCTCCGCAAAACGGGTAGCAGGGACAGAATCGCCTCCGACTCCAATCAGAGTTGACACGCCGAAGCCTGCTTCAACCACCATGGCGGTAACCTCATTTGTAAGCGAACCGCTTCGTGTCATCACCCCTATCCGGCCGGGCTTATAGACCCGCTCCATCCAGTAGGGAAAAAAGCCCATCATTGCCTGGCCCGGGGAGATTACACCGGAGGTATTGCCGCCTATTACAGTCGCGCCTTCGCTTAATGCAGCTTTACGAATCTGAACAGCTTCATGCAGAGGAATCCCCTCCGCAACGGTAACAATCTTCTTTATACCGGAATCCAGCGCTTCAAAAACAGCATCCATTGTGAACCTCGGTGGAACAAAGAGCATTGAGGCGTCAGCATCAACCCCTTCAACAGCCCTGCGCACAGTATTAAAAACCGGAACGCCGTGAACCGACTGCCCCTCCTTCCCCGGTGTGATTCCGCCAGCAACCCGGGTTCCAATACCAATCATATGCTCAGTCCAGTAGCTGCCCTCTTTTCCTGTTATCCCCTGAATAAGAACCTTAGTGTCTTTTTCAATGTAGATGCTCATACATGCCCCCCTGAAACGCCGTTCGATATTGCTACTGCCTTTCGCACCGCTTCTTCGGTATCAAAAATCGGCTCAAGTCCAGCTGCTTTCAGGATAGCCACAGCCTCTTCTTCGTTAGTACCCCGTATGCATGTAACAATAGGGACTCTTGGTTTAAGCTCCTTTATAGCTTCCACAATCCCTTCAGCCATTACATCTGCACGCGCGATAGTACCGAAGGTGACAATGAGTATTACTTTGCTGTCGTTTTTCAGACAAAGTTCCATTGCCCGTTTTGCCCGCCGGTAATTTGGACCACCGAACTCCAGGTAGTTTGCGACACTGCCGCCCTCATCACTAATCAAATCATATACTGCCGTAGTTAGCCCGGCACCGGCACACATCAGGCTGATGCCTCCGTCAAACTGCAGATATGGAATACCGTCAAGCGCTGCTTCATATTCGGCATCACTTTCAAAATACTCCCGTCCGATTGAGTACTCAGGGTGAGCGGAAAGCATTGCATCGTCAATTACGAATTTTCCGTCACCTGCTATGACATCGCCGTCTCTGGTTATAAACAGGGGATTTATTTCGGCCAGTTCAGCATCATATCCTCTAAATGCTGAATAGAGCTTCATGATGGTACTGCTGACACCCTTAATTTCATCACCTTCTAGCCCGAGAGAGAATGCAATGATTTTAGCCTGAAACGGCAGAATCCCGCGTTCAATATCTATTCTTTCCCTAAGAATCTTCTCAGGGGCGGCTTTTGCAATAGCTTCAACCTCAACACCCCCATCGGCACAGGCAATTACAAGCGCTGCTGCAGCCTCAGGATCTATGGTTACTGATAGATAAATCTCTTTCCGTATGTCTACAGTTTTTTCAACAAGCAGCTTAGAGACATTGTGTTCTGACTTGTAAAGATCATCAGCCGCAGCCGCAGCCTCTTTCCAGTTTCCGGCAAATCGAATCAGACCGGCTTTTCCACGGCCTCCTCGCAGAACCTGACTTTTTATAACAGCGGGATAGCCTATCCCTTCAAACGTTGTATCAAAATCAGGTTTCTCAAAGAGCATACCCGCCGGTGTCTTTATCCCGTATTTCCTGAATATTTCCTTTGCCTGATACTCAAACAGCTTCATCGGCGCCTCCGCTAACTATGGATTATTATTAACAGTTACTCACGGATAGTCGCCATTGTCAAGTTACTTACAGTAAATAATTATTGAGAATTCAAAAAAAGAGGAGCAGCCTATCGACTGCTCCTAATCGTTTTTCTTTATTGAAACTGATGCTATCGGCTATACAGCCGCATAAAATTCCTCAGCCCTTTTGATGAGTTTCAAATTCAGTTCAACAAGTTCGCTCTTTTTAATCAGTTTCGGTAAAACCGACTTTAGGGCATCTATTCCGGGAGCCCCGGACTCAAACAGATAGAGCGCGAGCATAACAATATTTGCCCCCTTCAGAAACCCAACCTCGGAGGCTATCGCGCTGACAGGAGCATAGATAACCCTGACATCATCGCGATCAACCTTCCGCTTTACAAGAGATGAATTAACTACAATCAGACCTCCGGGAACAACCGCAGACTCAAAAGAGTCAAGCGATGGGCCGTTCATCGCAAGCAGGGCGGTAGGACTTGAAACTACAGGAGAGCCTACAGGCAGACTCGACAATACAACACTTGCATTGGCGGTACCTCCGCGCATCTCGGCTCCATAGGAGGGGAGCCAGGTAGCTTCAAGACCCTCGGCAATGGCCGCATTTGCCAGCAGGGTACCGGCTGAGAGTACACCCTGCCCACCGAAACCGGCTATCTTTATCCGCTTCTCCGAATCAAGGATACTGGTTTCCAGGGCAGTTTCTTCCATTTTGGGAACAAGCATATCCAGCAGAGCGGCATCATCAGCCTCAGGGAGCCTGCCGCTTTTGCGGATCTTATCTTCTATATTCCTGAATTGTTTCACCTCATAGACGGGCTCAAGGTTATCCTTCATCCAGCTTCTTGCCTGTACCGGTGCCATTTTCCAGCCAATAGGACATGGCGAGAGGATCTCAACGAAGCTGAATCCCCGGTGTTCTACCTGGTTAAGCAGAGCCTTTCGAATCGCTTTGCGTGTTTTCATTACACCCCTGGCATCGCTGAGAGTCGTACGCTCAACATAAACAGGCCCTTCCAGAGTAGACACAACCTCAGCCATGTGGATTGGTTTGCCCTCGCGCTCTTCAAGCCTTCCAAAGGGCGTTGTCGCCGTAGTTTGCCCAAGCAGGGTAGTCGGCGCAAGCTGACCTCCTGTCATTCCGTAAATTGCATTATTCACAAAGAAAACAGCCATATTTTCACCACGGTTTGCAGCGTGTATTATCTCGGCAGTACCAATCCCGGCAAGATCCCCGTCACCCTGGTATGAAATGACTATTGCGTCCTCCCGGGTTCTCGATGCTCCGGTGCCGACAGCGGGAGCACGACCGTGGGCACACTGTATATTTCCGGCGTCCATATAATAGTAGGCAAAAACGGAACAGCCGACAGGAGAAAGAAAGATAGTCCTGTCCTTTATATTCATATCCTCAATAGCCTCAGCTATCAGCTTATGGACCGTACCATGGCCGCAGCCGGGACAGTAGTGAGTGGTTCCCGCAGCGGGACCGCCCTCGGGGGCTTTGCGCAGGAACTGATCATAAAAACCTTTTGGTTTTGCGTGTTTAACCATTGAAAGCCTCCTTTACCTTTTCAACGAGCTCCTCAGCTGAAGGGACATATCCGCCGAACCAGTTAAATCTATCTACGGGACATTTGCCTTTCACCGCCAGATCAACATCATCAGCCATCATTCCGTCGTTCAGTTCGGCTACACCGATACTTTTAACGCTTTCACCAAGCTCAGCAAGCCTGGCACTCGGAAACGGCCAAAGAGTCCTGGGCCGGAAAAGACCGACCTTTATCCCCTCTTCCCGCAGCATCCTCACAGCTGTGGCGGCAATCCTCGAGGTGATGCCGAATGCGACAAGAAGGTAGTCTGAATCTTCAGTCTGAATCTCTTCCCAGTCAACTATCTCAGCCTCAACACGGCGATATTTGGCTTGAAGTTTTTCATTAAACTCACTCAAGCCCTTTTGATTCATGATGATAGATGTCAGCAGATTTTCCCTGCTCTCAGCATCACCGTAAACAGCCCAATCCTTTCGCTGGCCGTGCTTCACCTCAGAGGGGAACCCTACCGGCTCCATCATCTGCCCGATGTAGGCATCGCTTAAAATAATGACGGTCATCCGCCATTTATCGGCAAGGTCGAAGGCCTTGTACGCAAAATCAGTCATTTCCTGTCCTGATGCCGGTGCAAGAACAATATTCCGGAAAGCACCGTGACCTCCACCCTTGCAGCACATATTATAATCGGTCTGCTCAGGCCAGATGTTGCCCAGCCCGGGGCCGGCACGCTGTACATCAACAATAACAGCGGGCAGTTCACTTCCGGCAAGATAGCTTATGCCTTCAAGCATCAGTGAAACTCCGGGACCGGAGGAGGCCGTCATAACACGGGCGCCAGCGGCTGCTGCACCGTAGATCATGTTAATAGCACTTGTTTCGCTTTCGGCCTGGAGAAAGGTCCTTCCGGATCGTGTAAAAAGATCGGCCGCACCATGTGCTATCTCAGAGGCAGGTGTAATCGGGTAACCAAAGAAATGAGTTGCGCCGCCCAGCAGGGCTCCGCGGACAATGGCATGATTACCTTTTATGAGGGTCTTCGTCATTTCACGTCCCCCTTTATTACAGTCAGAACCCCGGGTTCAGGGCAGACATAAAAACACAGCCCGCAGGCAGTGCACTTTTCAGAATCAAACCTTACAGCCTGATAACCGAGGGCATTGATCTCGCTCCCAATCTCAAGACAGTGGTTAGGACAGGTTTCAACGCATACCCTGCAGGATTTACAGAGATCAGCGTCTACAATTACATGGTTTCCAGTCAATTAAAACCTCCTTAGAACTCAGAGAACGGATCATCGTCTCCATGTCCAAAATAATTTATATTGCTTATACTTTCCTCAACGCCTTCAGCTAGTTGAGTCACATTAATATAATGTCCGGGACAGCCGAGCTTACCGCAGACAATTATGGAGTTCCGTCCGCCAGGCAAGGTCAAAAGGATACCCTGCTTCTCATCACATCCGTCGATAGGACACTCCCAGGGAACCATCAGGCTCGATCCGTCAACAGGACTCATAGCCTCAACCGATCCGCCTCCTGAAAAATCAGGGATAAAACTGTACAGCTTTGCATGGCTGCCCCAGTAAGCGTCGACAAACAGCAAGCCGGAGCCTTTGCCTACATTTGCCTTTAATTTTACCGCCGGCTCTCCATGAATATGAACGGTTTCATCTATAATACTATTGCCGTTTTTATCTAATGCCTGTTCAAGCACCAGATAGGGGTGCCCCTTGCGGCTGACGAGTTTGATACCCTCCGGCAGCCCCTGCAGGAATTCAATTGGAATATCTTTGGGTTTAAGTTCCAAGATTAACCTCCTTGATATTTTTTTTGTTTACACAAACATTATAGCATTGATTTCCAGATAGGCTATTCATATTTTCCAAACTAAGAATGGTTTCTGACGAATTGATAAAATAATTTCACATCCTGATATTCTCAACCTGATACCCTTATTGACAATTTGTACTTCTCCCGAATAATAAAACCATGAGTAAAGACAAAACATACAGATACATCGAACCTGTTCAAATAAGGTTCAACGACATAGATGGGCAACAACATGTAAATAACGGGATATACCAGCAATACTACGACATCGGACGAGCCGGTTACCTTACGCAAATAAGCGGAACTGAATATCAGACCGGGGGCAAGTCTATTGTGGTGGCATCAGTGCAGACCGATTTCCTGCAGCCTATCTTTCTACATGACAAGGTTCAGGTTGAGACACGCGTGAGCAAGATCGGAAACAAATCAATTACAATGGAACAGAGAATTACCGCGATAGATTCCGGCGAAGTAAAATCAACCTGCACCACAATCTTTGTCGGATTCAATTATGACGAGCAGTCTTCAATAAAAATCCCCGAAGATCTACGCTCAATGATAAACGCCTACGAAAAGGGCAGATAAAGTTAAACAGCTAACCCAGGCCTAACATTTTTTTCACCTCTCCATGATAATTTTCTAACCTTGCAGGAAGATCATCAAAGCAAATACGGTATATTCCGTTCAAAAAAAACAGGAGAAAGAAATGAAAAAACTTCTAACAATTTTATTTATTCTAGTTATTCCGATGGCAGCCTTCGCGGGCGGACAGCAGGAAGTTACTGCGTCAGACGACGCAGCCGAAAAGATTGCCAACGCAAAATACGTACTTCTTTTTATCGGAGACGGAATGGCAATGCCCCAAATCAATGCCGCTGAAGCATACCTTAACTCAAAGGCTGGAACTTCTCCCGGAGTTAAAAAACTCAGCTTCACGCAGATGCCGGCTCAAGGCCTTACAACTACCTACTCTTCAAACTCATTCATCACCGACTCTGCAGCTGCAGGTACTGCTATTGCTTGCGGTCAGAAAACCGAATCAGGTGTTATCTCTATGGATGCAACAAAAACCAAAGTCCTGCCGACAATTGCTGAAATGGCAAAGGCTGCCGGGATGAGGGTTGGTATTGTTTCAAGTGTTGATGTTGACCATGCAACACCCGCAGTTTTCTACTCTCATAACCAATCAAGAAACAACTACTACGAAATAGGTCTTGATATGGCAGACAGCGACTTTGATTACTTTGGCGGGGGTCTCATAAAGATAAGCAAAACTCCGGAAGGCGAGAAAACAGCAATTGAAGTGATGAAAGATAACGGATGGACAATTGCAACTACCAGAGAAGAGCTGAATGCACTTCAGCCCGGACAGCAGGCTTACGCATACTACGACACAAGTTTCACAACAAACTCGCTCGATTACGCAATGGATCAGAATGATGAAGACATATCCCTTGCCGAATACACAAAAAAAGGAATTGAACTACTCGATAACGAAAAAGGCTTCTTCATGATGGTTGAAGGTGGAAAAATTGACTGGGCATGCCACGCAAATGATGCAGCCGCTTCTATCCACAACACAATCGCCTTTGACAAGGCTGTGGAAGAAGGAATCAAATTCTACAATGCACATCCGAACGAAACAATTGTAATTGTTACCGGCGACCACGAAACCGGAGGACTCACTCTCGGTTTCGCTGGAACAAAATATGATTCAGCATTTACCGAGATCGACAATCAGAAGATGTCATACGAGGCATTCGACAAGTATGTTCTTGCGCCCTACAAAGAATCAAGTGAAGGCAGAGGAAAGCTCTCAGAATTAATGCCTGAGATCGAAGAGGCATTCGGCCTTACTGAGCTTACTGATTACGAAATGGAGATGCTGGAAGGCGCTTTCGCAAGAAGCATCGGTAATGAAACTGAGAGAGCATCAGAAACTCAGGAATACCTCCTATACGGTGGTTATGAACCTCTGACTGTTACCATCACGCACATACTTAACCAGAGAGCAGGCCTTGCATGGACATCATACTCCCATACCGGGGTTCCTGTTCAGACATTCGCACTTGGTATAGGCCAGGAAATGTTCAACGGTTACTATGACAATACCGACATTTTCAAATATATGAAGACAATCATGTTCGCTGAAGAAAAGCTTGCAATGGCTCAGTAATTAAACAATATAAAATTAATGGGCACCTCTAAAAACTAGGAGAATTTAATATATTTCTAAAATCTGGTATGCTTTACTTACGGGAGGACAAGATGTCGAAGCAGAAAGGTTTTTTCACTGAAGATTTAAGATTATCAGAATTATCACAGCATGGTGA
>JAQQAL010000042.1 GCA_028532855.1 Candidatus Thalassospirochaeta sargassi | reverse complement strand
TCACCATGCTGTGATAATTCTGATAATCTTAAATCTTCAGTGAAAAAACCTTTCTGCTTCGACATCTTGTCCTCCCGTAAGTAAAGCATACCAGATTTTAGAAATATATTAAATTCTCCTAGTTTTTAGAGGTGCCCATTACTGAGTTCTGAATACAGAATTTCTTTCGTTCTATGATTATAAATGTCTTTACTACATAAATTAAGTGTGAAACTATAGTCAGTATCCGCAAATTTCTCAAAAGATTTCACTATCATTCTCTGGGTAATTTGAGGATAGCTCTTTGAACGTTTAGATAGTTCAAGAAATGATATCGGAGATATCACATTGTTATTATTTATCATGCGTACAAGAGTTTCATACTTCGTTATTTGATGCGTTCTAAGATCGTAAATTGGCTGGAAATACGGAATAATGTTGTCGGTATTCAATGCTTTTCTTATTTTCAGAAGTGTTGCCTGATTCCTGGAATAGAGTTCAGTTGTTTTTAGCCCGGGATCAAAGTACTCAAAACTTTTATTCTCTTTTCTGGCTTTTTGAAACGCTATGTCGGCGTTTTCAATTAATTGACAACATCCGATAGCTATTCCCGCTGTCGCGGTCACAGATATTTCATGTCCGTCTACAATACAATTTTTTCGGGTAGAATCCAGAAATTCTCTGATAAATATATCGCAGTCTGTGTGCGACGCGTCTGGCAGTATAACAGCATATTCATCGGAATGAAGTCTATAAATCTGATTTTCAGTGAATGCTGCTGCCACATCAGAAAGAATTTTCCCGAAATGTATAATAACGGCATCACCGATTCTGGCTCCATATAAATTATTGATTTCCTTAAATTCGTCTATATCTATTATCATGAGTGCCGTATTCGCTGTAGAACTCAATTCCTTCAGGTCTTTTATTAATTTGTTCCGATTTGGAAATCCGGTCAGATTATCTATATAGATTTGATTGGTGAGAGTCGTTTCATATTTGATTTGCGTTTTCTTATAAAATAATGAAATCAGGCTGGCGAGGATGAATAGGGATATCTGCTCAATAATAAAAGGGGTTGCAGTACTGTTTATACCGAAGTGTAATATATTTACAATTAAAATAAAAATTCCGCAAATAAAGATAAATCTTTTGGCTATATTAATATTTTGTGTATTTGCAAGAATAAACGGAATTAATATTAACCATGCCTGTCTTTGTCCATGATCATTCTCAAATATCGGCAGTAAGACCAGGGCCAGAAAAAATACCCCGATTCCAAGATGATGAGAATAGAAAGCCTTTTTATTAAAAATTAAATAGAGAAGCTCGAACAGCGCTACTGCGGTTAATAAGAAATTAGAAAGAAGTCTGATGGAATTATAACGTACTATGAAATTAAAAAAGATAAAAAAACTGAGAATGACGATTACTGTGATTATAAAAACAGTTCTGTTTTTTAACTGGTTAGAGCTCAGCTGATACTTATCATTCATGATTTGCATTTTAAACCTTGAATTACTGTTTTTCAAACGATTTTTTATTTTGTCCTTAGCTATCTTGCTTCCTTAGAATTATAATAAAAAGGGGGAGGAGAGTTGTGTACATCCTGAGATTCTATTTATAGAAAAATTATTGTGAATGAATATAATCGATGATAGAAATTCAATTAAAACGGCGGGGTTATAAATGTTGCGGGAATTGAAAAATGCCAGTCAGGAAAAAACTGGTTTTAGACGCATTTTCATCGGAGATTATTTCGATCTCTTCGTTTGGTACGAATCGCGTGGCGGGGTTTTGATAGGCTTTGAACTGAGTTACAATAAAGGGGTTGATGAGCACTCCATCATATGGAAACAGGTTTCCGGCTGGTTTCATGCCAGGGTTGATAGCGGGGAAGAGCACGCAGGTATGATGAAGCAGACTCCCGTGCTGATGTCCGACGGATTATTCGATAGCCGGCCTATTGCCGAAAAATTCAGGAGGATGAGCACTGAAATCAGCAGGGATGTTGCTGACCTTGTTTATGAAAAGCTGTTGCAGTATGAATAAAACACAATTAATCTATTTATTGGAGCGATATACTGAAAAGCATGATGAGAAGGAGACTGTTTCTCTGATTCTATCTTTTCTTACAAGGACTGAGTCAATGCCTGTCCAGCATTCCCATGGTCACCTAACAGGTTCAGCATGGCTTGTGAATCCCCGTAGAGATAAGGCATTTCTTGTTCATCACGCCAAGCTTGATCTCTGGGTTCAGCCAGGGGGGCATCTTGAGGAGGGTGAAGAGGTTGTTGATGCTTCCCGACGGGAATGCATGGAAGAAACGGGGATAAATGAAATTAGGCTTCTTGATGAGGATATTTTTGATATTGATATTCATTTATTTCCTGAAAGAATGGGAAATGAAGCACATACGCATTTTGATATCAGGTTTTTATTTGAGGCGGAGAGTGAGAATGGATTCGAGATTAGTGATGAATCTCATGACGGCGGATGGTTTGCGCTTGGAGATATAGATAGACTGAACGACAGTGAGTCAATCAGCCGAATGGTGAGGAAAACCCGGCTTCCTGGCCCCGGATCATGACATACAGATGTCGTATATAATGAATTATATTTTTAGACGGAGGCGACAATGAAGCATGAGTGGAAGAAAAAAGAAAAACTAGTATATATGCCGAAGAATACTCCGGAATTTATTGAAGTTCCGGAGTTCAGTTTTTTTACGGTGAGCGGCCGCGGTAATCCCAATGAGGATTTTTTCGGTGAATATATTGGGATATTATATTCTTTGTCATATGCAGTGCGAATGAGTCATAAACAGGGTCTTGCGCCGTCTGATTACTATGAGTATACGGTTTATCCGCTCGAAGGGGTCTGGGATCTTACCGAAGAAGGCAGGTTAAAATCCGGCGGAGGTATAGATAAGAATGAGTTGATATTCACATTGATGATCAGACAGCCCGATTTTGTGACTGCCGACTATGCGCTGGACGTCATTGCGCGTACTAAAAAGAAGAAACCGCATAAACTGCTAGATGAAGTACAATTCAAGACGGAATGTGAAGGGAAATGCGTTCAGATGATGCACATAGGGCCCTATGATGATGAGCCGGCGAGTTTTCTGAGAATGGAAGATTTTTGTGTCGAATCCGGACTTCGAAGACTTTCAAAAACCCACAGGGAAATCTATATCAGTGATTTCAGAAAAACTGCTCCGGAAAGACTTAAGACAGTGCTGAGGTTCAGGGTTGATCTGTGATAGGGGCCGCCTCGCTGCGGCAGGGATGGAGGATAACTGGCCGGATCTTGCCAAGGAGCTGTTTAAAAAAAACAGCTCCTATACGGAAGGTTGAGATATGATCGTTCTCAACTGAAACTTACCGTACCGTTCGGTAAGAAGCTGGCCGGCGACTTCATTGCAGAAAGCGCGCGAAATGTTTTATAATTATTTTATTTCCCCTATCAATCCTCAGGTACGCAAATTTCTTTATTTATTGCTTTTCTTATCGTTATAACAGCAAATGAAACTGTCAGGAGTCCGAGCATAATCCATAGCGGCCAGATGAAATAACGCAGTGCTGTCAGGCCGGCAGTATGATATAAAAGAACTGTAGAGATAATGACAGCCGAGATAGGGAAGGTGTATGCCCACCAAGAGAGATAGAATTTTATTTTTCTGAAATAATTTACCTGAAACAGCAATAATATAAAGAAAAACAGGCTTATATAGTAGAGTACTTTTTCAGCGGCACCCATGTTTGCGGTCAGTTTCACTAAAGAAATGAATCCGATTGCCGGTGGTGCTATGATAATAAAAAATGTAGGCATGAGTTTCTCCGGCAGGGGATTATGAAAAATAATTCTATTTAGAAAAACGGAGAGAAGAAGAATCCAGAATATAACCCCTATTGAAAAGAAAAACCAGGATATCTCAACAAACCCGTGTGCAGAGCCTCCAATAGGAACGAGCATGTTCCCGACTATTGGGATAAACCATGCAGGACTCATCTGCTGAATTTTGAAGTTGTCATGATGAAACCATCGTGTAAGAATGATCACTGTGAAAACAAAGTGTCCTGCACTCCCTGTTATCCATAGAAATAATGAAACTTTTTTGTTATGTTCTATAAATGCGTTTGCAAGCAGGAGGAAACTTACGGAAATTGTCGGGAAAAAGCTCATTTTAACCGGGTTATTGAATTCCTGCTTAACTTCACCCGGAAAGCGAATGAGTTTTGTTGCATAGAGAACAAGGAATAAGGCGTAGAGAAGAATTACAAAGTTGAGAAGCCATGGACTGACTGCCGCTGGAAAACCCATAACGGTTTCCATTTTTTGTGTAGCCAGCGTAAACCCTGTCAGCCCTAGAATCACTGAAAAAAATGAGATCGGAAAGTTTTTTAGTCGAGACATATTACCCTCATGAATATTAAGATAATCTAATATAGGAAAAAAGTTATTTTGAGGCTGTGATAATTATCACAGAAGTATAGTGAAAGATTGATTAGTTTTTAAATACAACTTAATTTACAGGAGCAAAATGATGAAATTTACAGTTGATCAGAATGCATGCATTGGTTGCGGGGTATGTGAAGCAGAATGCCCTGAGGTTTTCGAAATGATTGAAGATAAGGCGCAGGTTAAGGTAAATCCTGTCCCTGATAGTAGTAAAAGCAGTGCCTTAGGTGCTGAAGAATCATGCCCGGTAGGTGCTATTTCGCACGAGGAATAATGGATTATAAATCTGTAAATACAATTCTTTACTGCAGGAACTGGAACGAAACTGTTGATTTCTATAAAAATGGAATGAAATTACCGGAGTTATTCCGAAACGAATGGTTTGTTGAATTTGAACTGAACAGCATGGCCCGTATCAGTATTGCAAATGAGGCTGAAGCTTCTGTCAGAAGCAGCGGCGGCAGAGGAGTTACTATTACAATTGAAATAACTGATTTAGACCAGATCTACTCGGTTTGCTGTGGTTCAGGATTAAATCCTACTGAAATAAAAGAACATCCCTGGGGAGGGCGGGTTTTTTATCTTTTTGATCCCGAGGGAAACAGGCTTGAGTTCTGGACTGCAAATTCAAAAGCAGAATAACTCAAACATCATTTTGCTTGACACAAGACAATCTTCGGAATAGGATCACTTTTTAAAATATATCACCGATTTATATATAAGCCGGAATAAGGCCGGCAAGTCTCTACCCGACAACCGTAAATTGTCGGACTATGAATCGGGACGGCGCGATTTTCGCTCGACCCGATCCTCCTGATAATCGGGTGATGTGAAAATAATTTACAAGGAGAAAATCGTGTCGAATAAAAACGATTTCTTTCAACTCGAAGCCAATGGAACAACCGTAAGAACCGAGATTGTTGCAGGGCTTACAACCTTTATGACAATGGCCTATATACTCATTGTTAACCCGGGCATTCTCTCTGCCTGTGGAATGGATGCTGGCGGAGTGTTCACGGCAACAGCTGTTGCCTCAGCGGTTGCAACACTTGTAATGGGTCTATGGGCAAAACTTCCTTTCGCCCTCGCTCCGGGGATGGGTTTAAACGCCTTTTTTGCTTTCAGTGTTGTACTTGGAATGGGATACTCATGGCAGATGGCCCTCACGGCTGTTTTCCTTGAAGGTATAATATTTATTATTCTGACTGCATTCAACATTCGTGAAGCAATAATCAACAGTATTCCAGCCAACGTGAAAAAGGCTGTTTCTGTAGGTATCGGACTATTCATTGCCTTTATAGGACTTCAGGGTGCAGGTTTGATTATCCACAACGATGCAACTCTGGTCAGCATCGGTAATATTACCGGCGGTTCCGGACTTCTTGCAATAATTGGTCTGTTTATAATGGGAATCCTTCTTGCACTGAAGGTTCGCGGAGCCCTTCTTATAGGTATAGTTCTTACGACAATAATCGGTATCCCTATGGGAATTACTCAAATGCCTTCGGGCAGCTGGATGCCGCCTTCTCCTGCCGGGGTGTTTTTTAAATTTGATTTCTCAAATATCTTCAGTGTGGATATGCTTGTAATTCTCTTTACCTTTCTCTTTGTTGACATGTTTGATACTGTAGGAACCCTGATAGGCGTATCTACCAAGGCCGGACTTATCGACAGGGACGGAAAAATTCCCCGTGTAAAGCAGGCTCTGTTTGCTGACGCAATCGGAACCGCTTTCGGTGCAATAATGGGTACAAGTACAGTTACAACCTATGTTGAAAGTGCCTCCGGTGTTGCAGAGGGAGGTCGGACAGGTCTTACGGCGGTAACGACTGCTGCACTTTTTATAGTAGCACTTTTTCTCTCTCCGCTTTTTTTGATGGTGCCGGGCGCGGCAACTGCTCCTGCGTTGGTTCTTGTCGGCTTGTTTATGATGAGTCCCGTAAAAGATATCGATTTTTCAGATTATACTGAGGCAATTCCAGCCTTCCTGACTATAATAATCATGCCGCTTTCGTATAGCATTGCAGAAGGTATAATGTTCGGTATGCTTTCATGGATTCTGCTGAAACTTTTCACCGGAAAGTATAAAGAGATTTCAGTACTTTCCTACATTGTAGGCATCCTCTTTCTGTTAAAGATTTTTCTATAGGCAGAATATCATTACTGAAAAAACAATCTACCGGCTGGTGATTAAGTTCACGGCCGGTATGATAATATTAATAACTTTAATCTTCATTTCGTCATGCACTATTATTCCGAAGCAGGTTTTTCAGAGCCTGGTAACTGATGAAGATGCAGAGTCTGCACTTGAATGTGCGATTGACGTAATCGATATGCCCTATGTCTGAGGAGGTAACGGACCGGATGAGTTTGATTGTTCGGGATTGATTGTCTGGGCTTATCAGCAGGCAATAAGCAGACAGCGAATCTTTGTATCAGAGGGCATGACCGTAACGACGTTACAATTAATACAATTTTCTCAGAGAACTCATTTGAATTATCTGATTCTGTAAAATTTATAAACGCATCTTCATACTATGAGGCGGTCGTCATAGACGAGTGGAGCGGAGAGCTGCCTGTTCGCGGACAGTGGATTGTCGGCTACGGCCGATTAATGGTTGTCGCTGAATAAATCCGCCGGTAACTCTTAACTATACGCTGATGTAGCTGAAGACTGTGTAGCCTATATACATTGAAAGCAGCAGCAGACCATGCCATCGTTTCACTTCTGTTTTAGCAAATAGGGTTATAAGTCTGAAGGTGAGCAGAATTCCAATCATGACCGGAAACTGCAGTCCGAAGAAGTAGGGAGGAATAGGAAGTCCCTGCGGGGTTACCGAGGCGGCTGCACCGACAACGAAAAGAACATTAAGAATATCCGCACCAATAATATTGCCTATAGCCAGGTCTCCATGACCGCGTCGGGCTGCTGAGATTGCAGTAACGAGTTCCGGGAGGGATGTCCCGAAGGCTACAAGGGTAGCAGCAATTATGCTTTCGGGGATTCCTATTCTGATTGCTGTAATCTCAACTGTTGGAATGAGTATCTTTGATGATACAATAATTAGTGTGATACCGATAATAAGTTTAAGTAATACAACTATCATAGGTCCTTGATCCGCATGATCCAATTCTTCAGAGGGTAGTTCATCTGAATCTTTCGACCAGCGAACTGTTATTATCATGTAGCAGACAAGCAGAATAACAAAGGTAAAACCTGCGTACTGTGGAATTGAAGCGCCGGCTAGAATTGAGAAAAGAACAAGCAGTACACCTGAGCCGAACTGCAGCCAGCCCTGTCGGTTAACAAGCTTCTTGTTTAACGCAAGTGGAGAAATAAGGGCTGCAATACCAACAATTAATCCTGTGTCGCAGATAATGGAACCGACGGCATTACCGAGTGCAAGATCAGGGTTGCCGCGGACAGCAGCCATAACTGAAACCGATGCTTCCGGCAGGGTCGTGCCGAGGCTGACAACCGTTGCGCCTATCAGCACCTTTGGTATTCCCCATTTCATCGACAGGGTGACAGCCTCGTCGACAAGCAGATCGGCCCCCTTGCCCAGAGTGTACAAAACAGCGAATATAATTACAAAAAGAACTACAATCGGAAGTCCCTCAACCAGAGACACAATAATTTCTTCCATTTTTTCTCCAAAAAAAAGACCCTTACCTGAATTTTTTCTATTGATAAACTCAGATAAAGGTCTTGCATTTCTTCAATGAGAATATAATTACCCGGGCTTGCGCCGTACTGACGAATAATTAAAACGGTCTGACTGGAATTTATTTACCACAGCAGCCGTCAGCTACTCCCCTTTACTTTACCTTTTTAAATTAACCGCAGATTCCGAAATATTCAAGTGAAAAAATAAAACTCTTGAAAAGTGAAGATAAAGAGCATAATCTTACAGATATGGAATCGTTAACGGGAAAAAAAATCTTTGTCCTGTACCCTGATGAAAAAATCAGGAATATTTTTTACGGACAACTTCGAAATCAATTTGCAGTCTACTACATCTACGATTACGAGAAGATCAGACAGCTTGCTGAGTATTATCCTTCAAGCATCGTAGTTATTAATCTTGTTGATAACGAGCTGGAATGGCTTCCGGAAGAAATTTCCTCAGAAATAGAGGGGCTTTCCGACGATGCAAGGCCAGAAACTATCGCTATATATGATAAAATTAAGCCGCAATCTGAGTTTTGCAGCCGTTCAATACAGTTTCTTGGGGATGATAAAACTCTGAGAGCTGAACTCTATGAAATTTTTATTCAACTTAACGGTAAAGGACGCAGAAATTTTGTCAGGCTGGGCGGCAGCGGTGAAGAGATTGCTCTAATGAAGATTACCAGTGATGCGGGCGAATATAATGCAATTGCACATGACATGAGCTCATCGGGGCTTTCCTGCAGCATTATTCAAACAGCCGACATATCAAAAGGGGAAAGTTTGACTATCCGGTTATCGCTCGAAGGTAAAACAGTGGAGCTGCGGGCAGAAAAAATTCTTGAACGAAGTTTCGGCGAAACGATTATCCATGTTTTGAAATTCAGCGAGCCTATGTCCGAGGACAGCCGGACGGGTCTTCTGAATTTTATATATTCCTCACTTGACTCGAAGATGCATGAATTCATTAAAAATTTATCTATTTAGCAGGCGAGAAGCTTGACATCGCAACTATACGACTGTAATCTGAAAAAGTTCTGAAAGGAAGGTTTTAACTGACCCAAGGAGAAAATATGAACGATTCAATGCGTCGATACGCTTTTGCCGGTATCATTATTGAAGATCGTGAGAAAAGCGCATCTGCAGTCCAATCAATTCTGACAGAATATTCATCTCTAATCTCAGGCCGTATGGGTATACCTAATCTCGAAGATGGAGCGCTGTCTATAATCACAGTAATACTCCATGCTACAACAGATGAGATTGGAGCGCTGAGCGGCAAGCTGGGAAGACTCCCGGGGGTCAGTATAAAAACCGGAATCAGCAAAATTTGAAAACTTTAAGGGGAAAAAAATGACAAGAGGTAAAATTATTTTACTGACAACAGTTCTTTTGACCGTACTCTGTTTCGGCGTATTTGCCGGAGGAACACAGGAAAGCATGTCCGCAGATGGATCTGATCAGGCACAGCCCGTGGAACAGGATGACCTGAAAATCGTGATTGCGGCGCTCAAAGGGCCGTCGGGAATGGCTGTTGCAAAAATGGTAGATGAAAACTTTCAACCGGGTTTTAATACAACAGCCGAGTATGTTGTATTAGGCTCACCACTTGAGGCGGTAACCAAGATGACAAGCGGCGAGATTGACGCAGCTTTTTTGCCTGTTAATACGGCTGCGAAGCTGTATTCGACGGGCCTGGATTTTAAACTTGCCGCGGTAAGCGGGCTTGGTTCACTGTTTATGCTTTCGTCGGATACTGCGGTAAGTGAATGGACTGATTTAAAGGGAAAGACCATCTATCTGACCGGGAAGGGAGCGACTCCTGATTACCTTCTGCGATATCTGCTGAAGGAACACGGAATTGATCCAGAAAAGGATGTGGTTCTTAACTTTACTGCTCAGCCACCTCAGATTGTACAGCTGCTGGCTGCCGGTAAAGCCGATACGGCCTTCATTCCGCAGCCATTTGCTCTTATGGCTAAGATGAAAACACCGGCTGAAATTGTACTTGATCCGCAGAAAGAACTGATGTCAATTCGTGGTAAAGAAAGGCCTTTTCCGTTTACAGCCTTTGTATTGAGTGAACGCCTTATAAATGAAAGACCGGAAGCCGCTGAAGCTGTCGCTTCTGCACTTGATAATTCAATAGGCTGGGTTATGGCTAATCCTGAACCTGCTGCCGAGGTTATAGAAGAGATCGGCATTCTTGGAGCTGCTGTAGCAAAAATGGCAATTCCTGTAAGCGGTATTGAATTCATTCCCGCAGTTGAGTCAAAAACGATGGTTGAAGATTTTCTGCAGATGCTGCTTGAGCTTGATCCGGTTTCCGTTGGAGGACAACTGCCCGATGAAGGGTTTTACTTCTAAATTCGAGAAACATCTTATTGGTGTCGCGTCTACTGCAGTTCTCATCCTGATTTGGAAACTCGTGTCTCTGAGGATCGGCACCGATATTATTCTTCCTGCTCCTGAAACAGTTCTGCTGCGTCTTGAAGCTCTTGTAACCGGACTGGACTTCTGGATGGCGGTCGGCGCAACGGTTCTAAGAACCGTCTACGGGCTTGCACTTTCTTTTGTACTCGGCTTCAGCGCGGGAATAGCGAGCGGGGTCAGCAGGCGGGTGGATGCAATGCTATCACCGCTTGTTTCAGTTACAAGAACGGTTCCGGTTATGTCGCTGATTCTGCTTGCAATGATATGGTTTAAAACTGATTTGGTCCCGGTTTTCGTCTGTGTGCTGATGATATTTCCCATCCTTACAGCGAATGTAAAGCAGGGGGTAGCGGGTGTGGACCGTAAACTAATCGAATTTTCAGTAGTCTACAAACTGAGCAGGCGGGAGGCCTTGCGTGAAATAATAATCCCGTCGGTTGTCCCCTTTGTCCTTGGCGGTCTGCGTTCCAGTATTGGCGTGGGCTGGAAGGTTGTAATTGCAGCCGAAGTGCTGGCTCAGCCTGTACGTGCGATAGGAACAGGGCTGCAGTTTTCCCAGATGAACCTCGAAACAGCCGAGGTCCTTGGCTGGACTGTAATGGCTGTAGTTCTCAGCTGGTTATCAGAGGGGATACTCGATGTGATAATTAAACGTATCAGACCGGAGGCTTCTGTAAATGCCTGAAAACTCAATTAAAATCAATAGTATAGGTTTCAGTTATCAACAGGCGTCTGATATCAGAAAGCCGCTTTTCTGTAAGTTCAATATGGAACTTCCGGCATCACGCGTCAGTGTTATCCTGGGACCGTCGGGATGCGGCAAGACTACTCTGCTCAATCTGATAAACGGATTATTAATCCCGGATAAAGGAGAGATTATCGGCGCTTCGGGGAATACAAGCGTTCTGTTTCAGGAACCGAGGCTGCTTCCCTGGCGTACAGTCCGCCGAAATATTGAGATTGTTCTGAATAAACATATGGGCAGCGAACAGAGCAGGGCGACAGCCGAATATTATCTCCAGCTTGTGGGACTGGTGGACTCAGCTGATTTTTTTCCGTCCCAGCTTTCCGGCGGTATGAGGCAGCGTGTAGCAATTGCGCGGGCTTTTGCGTACCCCGCAGATACAATTTTAATGGATGAACCCTTCCAGGCTCTGGATCTAGGCTTGAAGATCAATCTCACCAATCTGTTCACAAAGCTTTGGGTCGAAGACCGGCGGACATCTATATTTGTTACCCACGATATTAATGAAGCCATACTTTTAGGCGATGAAATCTTTGTGTTTTCCGACGAACGTCCTGTTCAAATTATCGAAAAAATAACCAATCCTGAGCCCCATGCCGAGCGCAGTCTTGAATCCAGGAATTCAATGGAGATTGAGAAGAAGCTGTACCGGCTGCTGAGCTGATATTTCTACCGATAACTATTAATTTTATTTTCAATACTCAATAAAAATAAAAAAAGACCATTTCAAGTTTCCTTGAAATGGTCCTGTGTGCCGCCGAACAGAATCGAACTGTTGACACGAGGATTTTCAGTCCTCTGCTCTACCGACTGAGCTACAGCGGCATTGGATGTATTTATACTTAAACACCAGAAAAATGTCAATAGATTTCTGAAGGAAATTGTAACTTGTACCACTCTTACTATATAATTTATTTCAAAGAGTAAACTCCGGATAAAGTGTCCCGCAATACTCCTGATATTTGCAGGTGTTGTCTTGTCCGCCCGGGAGGCAGATTAAATGAGGATTGAATATTTTCTGCTTCTGCTGGTGTCTGTAATGGTAACTACGGGGCAGGTCCTTATGTAGATGGGCTTGTCACGGATAATCACCGGACAGGGTTTTATTACATTTCTGCTCTATGTCCGGGCTTTCGGCCAGGTGCCGCTTTCGGAAGCATTTGCGTTTAACAGTCTGAACTATATTCTTGTTTTCCTTGCAGACATGTTCATTCCGGGCGATAAGCCGAACATGTACAGGGGCATAGGCAGAATACTAATTACCTGCGGTTTTCTCTTTCCGCTGAGGCTTCAACATCTGATGCACCGGCTAACATACGCGCAGCTGAAGAGCTTCAGTGCAGAACCGGTTTAATCATCGATGCCCTGCTGGTTACAGGGACTGATCAGCCAGTGTTGACTGCAGCCTTAACCGCAAGGGCTTTAGCAATTTCGTATTTCCTTCACCCGGAGCGGACGGCCATTGTAACAAATAAAAAACTGATGAAACAAAGTCTTATTGAGGCAGCGCGGTGTTTTCAAGCTGGAAACAGCTACTGTGCTGCTTGAGCGGATAGCTGAGGTTCTCAGATTCAGCCGCTGCGGAGAAAATCCTGGTTGAAGAGCATCATCCCTCCGATGAAATAACCGTTTCCGGCTGGCTTATTGATGGTGAGCTGTACATTCTGTCGGTTACAGGCAGGGTGACAATTGAGAACCCGCCGAGTATCGGGGTTTGTGTTGCCTATCATTACCCGTCCAAATACAGTTCAAGGCTGCCGGGAAATCGGAGACTGACAGAGGATATTGTTGATGTATTCGACCTTAGAGACTGTCCGGTATATTTTCAGTACCTGATAGGGACTGATTAGTGCAGTCCAGATTACGGACGGATAATTGTTAACGAGACCGCCTTCAGACTCGGCGGCGCGGTTCTGCCTGAAACAGGAACCGTGGTCCGCAGCATGGAGAGTTCAGCACAACGGGCCGGTTATTTCATAGTCTGCTGTGGGAGTGAATCGGAGGCCGATTAAATTGTGCGGCAGGCATATTCAATCCTCAGGATCGGTGACAAAAATTGTAAGAATATGATACAGTTTTATATTAAGATGCTATTCGGAGGCAATTAGTGAAGCACAATAAATTTTTACCTATTACCGTGTTTGTTTTTTTTACGGTATTGTTGACGTCCTGTGTCGGAGAAAAATCCGTCACGATAGCTGAGCAGTATGGCCTAGCCTACGCTCCGCTTCAGATAATGCGGGCTCAGGGATATTTTGAAGAATTATCTCCCGGTGTTGAGATTGAATGGGTCAAACTCGGTAATACAGCTGCAATCAGAGAAGCTGTTCTTGCCGGAGAAGTTGATCTTGGTTTTATGGGTTTACCCCCATTTCTGTTAGGTCTTGATAAGGGTATGGATTGGAAACTGATAGCGGGCTTGAGCATCTGCCCAGTCGGGCTTGTAGCTGGAGATGATGTGCTTTCCGGTGTTTTTAATAATCCTCTTGACGCGATAAAGCCCGGGGCACGCATTGCCTTGCCGCAGCCCGGCAGCATACAGCACATCCTGCTGTCAATGGCGTCTGAGCGTTTATACGGTGATGCTTCCCGTTTTGATGGCGGGCTTGTAACAATGAAGCACCCAGACGGAATGACCGCTCTGATTTCAGGATCGGTTGACGCTCACTTTACATCACCGCCATATATTTTCATGGAGAATGAGGCAACTGCAGCCGACGGAGGCGGTTTCACTACGGTGTTATCCGGTGATGAAGCATTCGGGGGCAGTTTCAGTTTTATAGGAGCCATGGCTACTGACAGTTTCCTTGCGGAGGATCCTGAGCTTGTTGAAGGGTTTCTGCAGGCGCTTGAAAAATCGATAGATTTTATTAATACAAAACCGGAGGAAACAGCCGTTATTCTTGCCTCAGCCTATGATATGCCTGAAGAAGAGGTGCTGAAATACATAAGCCGGGATGATATGATATTTACCAGCACCGTCTACGGATTGGAGCAGTTTATCAGCTTTATGACAGGGCAGGGTTACATTACCGGTATTTCGGCTTCCGATGCTGTTGCGGCAGGTGTGGCTGTAGAATGAAAAGAAGTCTTCCTGGGACTCTTCTTTGGTTTGTAATCCTGCTGGTTGTCTGGGAAATTACAGCCCGCAGTGGGCTGGTTTCTGAGCTGGTGCTTCCGTCGATTACTGTGGTTTTTGCTTCTTTCGGCGGGGAATTAATTAGCGGTAGTCTTCTTTCCGGGACCTTTGTATCACTTGGTTTTGTTGTGGCCGGAATCCTTAGCGGAGCGTTTACCGCCTTTATTCTGGCCGCCCTTTCATTTCAGTTTGCAGCTGTAAAACGGCTTTCATCAATGTTAACGGCGGTTCTTCATCCTCTGCCCGGCATAGCTGTGCTTCCAATACTCATCCTTTTTTTCGGCATTGGAAGGTTGACTTTGCTAATGGTAATTATTCATTCGGTTCTCTGGCCGCTTGTAGTCAATATAACCGCAGGCTTTTCATCCGTTCCTGCGGTATACCAAAAGATAGGCGCAAACTACGCGCTTAAATCTTCGGCCTTTTTTTTCCGCATCATGCTCCCCGCATCTTTTCCGCACATTTTTTCAGGTTTGAAAACAGCATGGGCCAGAGCCTGGCGCGCGGCTGTAAGCGCCGAAATGATATTCGGAATAACCGGAAGCGGAGGTGGCCTCGGCTGGTTCGTGTTCCAGAAGCGCATCTTCATGGACACACCGGGAATGTATGCTGGTATTCTGATGCTTGCACTTATCGGATTAATTGTAGAGAGCGGATTGTTCCACCTGATAGAAGCGGAGACACTGAAAAAATGGGGTGAAGCATGAGCGCGAATACCGAAAACCTCAAAACACCGGTTCTAAGGTTTGAGAATGCCGGGTTTGCGTATCCCGGCTATTCACCGGTATTATCTGAATTTTCCGCCTCGCTTTATGAGGGTGAAATAATTTGCATAATTGGAGCTTCGGGTTGCGGAAAGTCGACGATGTTGAGTCTCGCCGGCGGGTTTCTTCTCCCAGATTCAGGACTTATTACCGACAGCCGGGGGACAGTCAGCGGTCCTGAACCTAAACGGATAATGGTTTTTCAGGACAGTGCTCAGCTTTTTCCTTGGCTGACGGTCTTTGCCAATGCATCCTTCCCTGATGCAGATCCGACCCATGTTTCCGAACTTCTTGAAATGGTCGATCTTGCTGATGCCGCCGAAAAATACCCCTCACAGCTATCGGGTGGGATGAAGCAGCGAGCGGTAATTGCACGGGCACTTGCCGGACGGCCTGAAATCCTGCTGCTTGATGAACCATTCACAGCACTCGATGCTCCAACTCGACGTGGACTGCAGGATATGCTGCTTGAGCTGAATAGTGAACTGGGTGTTTCTATGATGTTCGTTACTCATGATATTCGCGAGGCTGTGTACCTTGCCGACCGACTGCTGATTATGACGCCCGGCGGCGTTAAGATGATGAATATCGAACTTGAACGCGGAGCAGGGAAGCGGGACGAGTTCAGTAATGAGTTTGTTGCAATTGAGCGTGAGGTTTACGGTATTATTTCACCAGATAAATCCTGACTATCCATTCCATTCCTCCCCGGTGCAGCATAATCCTTGTGCTGTATCCGGGACTTATAAACTCAGTGACGAGTTCGCAGCGATCAGCAGAAAATGAATGCAGCTGCTAATGGTAGATTACAGGGATGCCGTAGAGCACGTTCCAGACCGGCCAGATTCGGGGTGTGTAGCAGGTTCCGCTGATCCGCAGAAAGATTTTGCGGTAAAAATCATCGAAGCCCAGAATTTTACTGTCGAATGATTCGAAACCTCCGACATCATTATCGAAACTGCTGTAGTCCGGAACAAAAGCGCTGTTGAATTCTTTGCTCAGCAGAACCAAGAATACAGCCGAGACTGCAGGTATAAGTACGAACCCTATACCCTCTGGTAGTGACCGGCGTCTGCAGATAACACTATATAGAATAATAAGCCCGACAGGCCAGGCGATTATAAAGTTTTTTGGATGAAAGCCTATCGCGATTGCTATAGGTAGAACTGTAAAAAGTCCGCGACGGAACCCGGTGCTTTCGTTGAAGATGATCGCATTCACATTTTTTTAAATAGGAGATTAAAATTATAGCAGAATATGAACTCGATTGTTCAGGCGAAGCTCTTGCATGGCTTCCGGAAGACGTTCCTGTATATGTAAACTGTTACACTGGGCAGACAGCCGGTCAGGGAGTTGCCGTTATGAGACTTCCTGGCTACGACGCAATCTCGCTTAAGAGTTGAATGGGAACTTCCGTCACCGGTTCCTCCGGCTGGGTTAAGGAAGGTTGTCCCGTAGTAAAAAAATTCAAGTTTTCGAGTTTTTCAGCCGTCTCCTTCGGGAGGCGGTTTTTTTATTATAAAAGAATTTCTTCCCTGTTTTTCTGCTGGAGATCCCGGAAGGAAGAGTGTAATTTTTAACACCGGCTACCGGTGGGAAATTACAGAGTAAATTTGCATCAGGAAAGTATATACGTTAAAATTAAAAATAGAATGATAATCGGAGTTGAAGATGAGCGTTGACAATGAAGAAGCCGCTGAAATAATCAACAACCTGCGAAACGAACGTGATACCCTGCTTGAGAAAATCCGCTCGCTTATGATCAGATTGGAGCATGCCGAACGAAGGCAGCAGAATTCCAGCCTGATGATGCTGTATGATGAGGTAACAGGCCTGCCAAATCACCACAAGATGGATCGGGATATAGGTTCTATGCTGTGGGATTTTTTTAAACTCCCGAAACCTCCGAAGATATCTGTTTTATTGATAAAACTGGATGAAAATTTCAATCATGTCAGACAGGCTTTTAATCCAGATGTTTTCAACAATATTTTATCAACACTGGCTGAGAGACTGAAATTGATGCTGGATACCCGTGGCCTTCTATATCATCCAAGGCTTGATGAATTTGCTGTTTTTATCTTCGACAGCATCTCCGATCATGATCTCGCCGGGTTAGCGTATGATATCCGGGATAATATATCAGGGACTATTGATAATCAGGTGTATAGGGTCAAGGTTGGATGTAATATCGGAATTGCCAGTTTTCCTGAAGACGGTCTGAATAAGCGAATGCTTCTTTCAAGTGCCGATATAGCCTTGAGTTATGCTGTGGGACGGGGTGCGGATGTCGTTTTTTTCAGCGAGGATATGCGCCAGAAGGTAATAGGTAATCTTGAAATGCAGAATGATCTGCTTTCTGCGATAGAGGTAAAAACTCTTTTTGAGCTCAGCGAAAATTTCACTCTTTATTTCCAGCCTATCATTACTGTGGATAATATTGTGGAAGATGGTATCAACTGCGAAGATTTTAAGGCTGAGGTTCTAATCCGCTGGAAGGATCCAAATAGGGGTTCTGTTCTACCGAGGAATCTTATTGAAGTGGCTGAAGAAACAGGCCTGATTCTGCCAATAGGACGCTGGCTTCTGAAAGCTTCAATGATGAAGCTTTCAGAATGGAGACGAGAGTACTTCAACCTGAAACTATCAATCAATATCTCGCCGCGTCAGTTTTTCAACCGGGGATTTACAGAGGAGCTCAGGGTGATATTAAATGAGACAGGCGTACGGGCTGATGATATTTACCTCGAGATTACAGAATCATGTCTGTTTAATGACCAGGACTATGCATCTGAAGAAATCAAAAAATTGAGTGATATGGGATTCAAAATAACCCTGGATGATTTCGGTACAGGCTATTCCTCACTGGGGTATCTTAATAAATTTAAAACAGACACAGTTAAAATCGACAAGATTTTTATTGAAGGCTTATCTGAAGAGGGTAAGAAGCGTGAGCTGATCAAGTCGATAGTTAAGATAGGGCATGAACTTGATTTGGATGTTGTATTTGAAGGAATTGAAGAGCTTGAACAGCTCAAGGAAGCCTATTCGCTGGGCTGCAGAACCTTTCAGGGGTATTTTTTCAGCCGGCCTCTTCCTGTTGAAGAGTTTGAGCAGTTTATGAACGGCTGCAAAGAAAACTATATAGCTTTTCCCGATTGATAACCCTGACGGCTGCTGATATTATACTTCTATGAAAAAGATCGATCGGGCTGCAGCTGCATACCAGAAAAGCGGATTTCTGAAAACCTCTGAAAAAGATAAACCTGTATCCAAAGGCTATTCCAAGGCTGCCAAATTTCTGCTGCTTGTCGGGCCTGACCAGGCTGCCGAAGTACTGAAACAGTTTTCACCGGAAGATGTAGAGAAAATTGCCAGAGAGATTGCTCAGGTAAGGAAACTCGGCAAGGAAGAGTCCAGCGATATCCTTAAGGAATTCGGTGGCGTCGGAGCTGAGAGTAGAGGGGAATGGAAGCCTCCACCAGGCGAAGCAATAGACGGGGGGCCAGAGCGTGCAAAAGAAATGCTTTATGCAGCACTTGGCCCCGAACGGGGACAGGCTGTATTTGACAAGGTCCTTCCTTTCGGGGGACGAAAGCCATTTGATTTTATGAATGATCTCCAGCAGGAACAGATTCTTTTTATTTTAAAAAATGAACCGGCTTACGTTATGAGTATTGTACTGTCGTTTCTTGAAGCGGATATATCATCAAGAATAATATCCGGTTTGCCGCCCGAAAGCAGGAAAGAGATTGTGCTTCGAATCGCCCGCCAGGGTGAGGTCGCACCCGGCATTATTGAAAGGATGGAGGGAATCTTCAGGGACAGGATCCGGGCCCAGGGTAGGGTTGTTACAGAAGAGGTTGACGGGAAATCGGTTCTTGCGGGAATCCTGAGACATATGTCGCCCGTGTCTGAAGAGAAAATACTTGATGATCTTACTGAAGCTGGAGAAGGGATTGCTGATGATATAAGGAACAGTATCTACACTATTGATCTGCTTATTAATATGGACAACAAAGATATACAGACTCTACTTCGTGATTTTGATAATTCCGAACTGGCAATAATCATTAAGGGAAAGAGCAAAGAAATTAGAGACAGGATTCTCGATAACATCTCAGAACGAAGGCGGATTATGATTGAGGAGGAATCAGTCTACCTTGGAGCAATGCGACGCTCAGACGTTGATAAATCTACACGGGAGCTGGTGGAGTATATGATGGAACTTGAACGGAGGGATGAAATCAGCATCCCCCGGGGAGATGAAGAATGGATTTAGAGCAGCTTATAGACGGCAGGATAGGCGACGGAATGGTGAAGATGGGTGAGATGACTGAATCACAGGTAAGACAGGTGCTGAAAGCCCAGAGTGAAGGTGATTCAAGGCTTTTCGGAGAAATTGCAGTCGACATGGAGTTTATTGATATAGGAAGTGTTATCCGATATATGGAACAGTCCTCTACTCCTGGTTTTTCGAGTCAATCATAATTGTAACAGGGCCATGATTTATCATATCTATATCCATATCTGCCCCGAATTCGCCCGTAGCAGGGCGTTTCCCGTATTGCTGTTCTATATGGTCTATAAGGCTGTTGTAGAGCGGTATTGCTTCATCTGGAGCTGCTGAGGCGTTAAACCCGGGCCGGTTGCCTTTTTTAGTTGTTGCGAAGAGGGTAAACTGACTTACCACCATAATTTCTCCATCAATATCCTTAATCGACAGATTCATCTTCCCCTCGTCATCCTCGAATATTCTCAGGTTTAGCAGTTTCCTTGTCAGCCACTGAATATCTGACATTTCATCACCTTTTGCGATACCGGCGAGGACCATCAGTCCCCTTCCTATACTGCGGGTACTGTTTCCATTCACGGTAACCGATGCCCTGTTAACTCGTTGTATTACAAATCTCATATCGACATTTTAGCCTGCAAATGATTTTTTGGCTATTACAGGGTTGAAGATAGTTTTGACAGTTTCACTCTCAACTGGTACCTTGAGGGGTATGAAGAAGCAGAAAATATTATCAGTAACATTGAATCCGGCAATTGATTACAGCGTGGTGGTTCCGTCATTCCGCGTCGAGCATGTAAACCGTGCTTCCGGCGGGCGGCGCGATCCGGGCGGAAAGGGCGTCAACGCCGCTACTGTCACCGCACGATACGGAATCGATACAGCAGTTACCGGCTTTTTAGGCCGCGAAAACTCTTTGATTTTTGAAGAGCATTTTAGAAACGCGTCGATTCGTGATGAATTTATTTATATTAACGGGAATACCCGTGAGGGAATAAAAATAACTGATCCGAAAGATAATGTGACGACTGATATCAATTTCAGCGGGTTTACAATTCAGCCGCAGGATACCACCCGATTTATAGAAAGTTTCGAAATTCTCGCAGCAGCTTATGACTGGATACTTCTTACAGGCAGTCTGCCCCCGGGCCTCGAGCCGGACTTCTATGCGCGTCTTGCCGGAATCGCCGCAGAAGCGGGCGCCAGGTCTGCTGTCGATACCAGCGGAGAACCGCTGAGACTTGCCGCGGAATCAGGTGCGGTGAGCCTGATTAAACCTAATGAGCACGAAATTAAAGAGGCCTTCGGAGATATTGACCCGGCTGACCTTCTGTCCCAGGTTGAGATGGTACTGTTGTCGAAGGGGGAAAAGGGCAGTCTGCTGTACTGTGCTGAGGGCTGCTATGAGGCCTCGGTACCGGAGGTGAAGGCCGTGACTACCGTGGGCGCCGGAGACAGCTTTCTTGCGGGCTTTGTATCAGCCCTTGTTTTCGGAAAAGATCATGCAGACGCACTGGCGTTCGCTTCGGCAACAGCAGCTTCAAAGGTCACTAAATACGGACCGGGGATTTCCGAAGAC
The DNA here is from genome assembly GCA_028532855.1 of Candidatus Thalassospirochaeta sargassi. Lineage (GTDB taxonomy): Bacteria > Spirochaetota > Spirochaetia > UBA9216 > UBA9216 > Thalassospirochaeta > Thalassospirochaeta sargassi. The sequence continues at coordinate 42,728 of JAQQAL010000042.1, read as the reverse complement.
ATGCCGCCCGGTTCATTTTATGACCTTATAAGGGTGAGAAAACTTTAGAGTATGTCACTCAAATTATAATACAGGCTTCAGAAATCACATCCCGGATGGTAATTCAAGAATCTGCTAATCTGAGTTTTGAGTTTCAGGGCATACAGCAGGTTTTCAATTGCAAAGCCGATACCATCAACAGGAAGCTCTCATTTCCCCTCGTCACTTTTCGAGCAGTTTCCCTTTTTTTACCATCAGGCTGGTCTTGCCGGTGCCCTTGCCCGGAGAGTCCCAGCGCAGGTGGCTGAAATAAACATGAACCTTGCTGAAAATACGATCTTCAACCGAAAGAACCGACTCCTCATTAAGTATGATATCGCGTTTAAGATCGTGCAGTTCCCTTAAAGCGTTGCTGAGCATTTTATTGCGTATCTCAAATTCATTTGTGAGCTGAGTCCTGGCTGTTTCGAGCTTTACCTTTGATATATCTTTCTGATCATCGGCCGCCAGATTTTTCTGAGCGTTTTTTATTTGTCTAATCTGCAGATCCAGTTCATCAACCTTGCTGCTGTGTTCACTCACTCTCTGCTGAAGCTTTTCCAGGGCTGTATAGCTGTCAAGGTCCGTGCCAAGAAATACTTCGGTCAGCGGTTCGTTGATTGAACCAAGTTTTTTACAGGTAATACTGCCGGCAGAGAATATTCGTCCACCGAAGATTTCAGCCCTCTTCCCCTTCAGGACAATATCTCCTCCTGCCTTCACGCTTGAATGCATGATTGCTTCTTCAACATAAATAGTACCGCGGCAAAGTATGCTGGCGCTCTCAATATACCGGGCATAGAGATCCCCTTCACAGACTATAATACCTTCGTCATTTCCGGTAATCCCAGCTTTGAGTATGATGTCGCCGCCTCCGGTTATACTGACCCGGCTGACAGATTTTCCAATCTGTATATCGCCCTTTGCTTTTATATTAAATCCGTCCGCTATCCGTCCGCGAACATCGAGAGAGCCTGCGAAATCCATGTTACCATTGGAATAGTCTACATCTTCAACGGATATAAGCGGTTCAACAATAACCCGTCCTTTATCAAGGCGAGCGTTACCGTCTATAGTTGCGGTGATTGTTTTCCCATCTTCCGACATTACCGAGCCTTCACCAGCTGAAAAAACAGGTTCGACAGCGCCCCTGGATGCTAAGAGTTTTCTGCCGAAGATATCGGTTCCGTCTGATGCCGGAACAGGAGCACCCAGTTTCGCGATAATATCTCCCTTCTTTTTATTCTGGATAAAATTCAGCTCTTTGAGGTCAATTCTTTCGAATTCAAGTTCCTTAAACGGTTTTCCCCTGTCGGTTAGGAAAAAATATTCAGGTTCCGGCGGTCGCTCATCTACTGCATCGCAGCCGAAAGCTATTTTAACCGGCTGGTTGTAGATTTTTTTTAAAACTATCGAATTAATTATTTCACGATCAATACCGAAAACAATTCCGCATGATTGCAGAAATCCTTTGATCATGGACGCGGACAGGGGTTCTCCGCCCTGTCGTTCAGGTTCTATTGTAATCTGCGCAGTCATGGCATCATCGGATGTTTCGAGATTCATTTTGGGGCCAAGTTTTCTGCCTTCTGGCCATAGAGCGATAGGGACAGGTTCACCGGCGGCCTCTTCAATGACCTCGAGAATTTTCTGTCTGCGTACTCCACGAAGATCAAGAACCTTGAGCCGTCCGATAACGTCCTCCGGATATACCGTCCGTCCGGAGCCTTCAGGAGGATAAACGGTGAGACAGGCATAATTGTCCCGGTAGAAGAGTTGAAATTGTCCGTCTCTGCTCTGCATGCCTATAGCTTAACAGGTATCGGCAGCGGCTACAAGAGAATAAAAAGGAGCGGAAGCCTTTAAAACAGATGCGGATTCATCTACTCTCAGACTGTTGACGCTGCCTGGGCGAGCTTGACACAGCGGCCCTTCATAAATAGTATGTATAGCCATGACAGGTAACGAATTACGCGCAAAATACATAGAGTTTTTCAAGACGAAAAACCATCAGGAAATAAAGGGAAAGTCACTCATTCCGGAGAATGATCCGACTGTTCTGTTCACAACGGCCGGAATGCATCCGCTTGTTCCGTTCATACTGGGTGAAACCCATCCTGCCGGAACGAGATTGGTAAACTACCAGAAATGTATCCGGACCGGGGATATCGATGCTGTAGGTGATCCGCATCATCTGACCTTTTTTGAAATGCTGGGAAACTGGTCGCTTGGAGATTATTTCAAGGAAGAAGCCATAAGGATGAGCTTTGAATTTCTTACAAGCCCCGAATGGCTCGGTATTTCAAAAGACCTCCTCTCAGTTACAGTTTTTGCCGGCGATGATGAGGTTGAAAGAGATGAAACCTCAGCCGGTATCTGGCGTGAGCTCGGAATGCCTGAAGAGCGTATTTATTTTCTGCCGCGTGAGGATAACTGGTGGGGGCCTGCCGGACAGACTGGTCCATGCGGACCAGACTCGGAGATGTTCATTGACACAGGACGTGAAGCCTGCGGTCCGGACTGCAGGCCGGGCTGCTCCTGCGGAAAGTACTTTGAAATATGGAACGACGTTTTCATGCAGTATAACAAACAGGAAGACGGTAGTTTTCCCGAGATGGAACGTCGATGTGTTGATACCGGAATGGGTATTGAGCGGACATCGGCCATTCTGCAGGGCAAACAGTCAGTTTATGAAACAGAAGCATTCCTGCCGCTGATTGATGCGGTTGAGCAGGTTGCGAAAGCAAAATACGGAGACGGTGAAGATTCGGATATTTCAATCAGGATTATAACCGACCATGTTAAAACCTCTACAATGATCCTTGGTGATGAGCAGGGTGTAACTCCTTCAAATGTCGGTCAGGGATACATCCTGAGACGACTGATTAGAAGAGCACTGCGTCACGGCCGTAAGCTCGGAGTTGAAGGAATATTTCTGGGTAATATCGCCTCAATCGTAATCGATTTGTATAAAGGTATATATCCTCTTCTTGAAGAGAAGCGCGATTTTATATTAAAGGAATTTGTGGCGGAAGAGGAGAAATTTCTGCATACTCTTCAGAAAGGAGAGCATGAGTTTGAAAAACTTCTGCCAAACCTTATGAAGAGCTCAAAGCGGATTATACCCGGCCGTCTGGCATTCAAGCTCTACGATACATACGGTTTCCCGATTGAAATTACCGAGGAACTGGCAGCTGAACACGATTTCACTGTTGACAGGGAAGGTTTTGAGAAGGCTTATAAAAAACACCAGGAATTATCAAAGCAGGGTGCGGAGAAAACATTTAAGGGCGGTCTTGCTGATCAATCTGAACTGACAACCGCGCTTCATACAGCCACCCATATGCTTCACAAGGCTTTGCGGACCGTTCTCGGCGAGCACGTTATGCAGAAGGGAAGTAATATTACCACCGAAAGGCTGCGTTTCGATTTTAATCATCCTGATAAGATGACCCCTGAGGAGATTAAGCAGGTTGAAGATATTGTCAATGAGCAGATTCAGCGGAACCTTCCAGTTACTATGGAAATTATGGATCTTGAACAGGCCAAGGCAGAGGGTGCTATAGCATTTTTCGCTGATAAATACGAGGAACAGGTTAAGGTGTATACAATTGGAGACTTTTCCAAGGAAGTCTGCGGCGGACCGCATGTTGAGAATACAGGAAATATGGGAACGTTTAAAATAAAGAAGGAGCAGTCTTCATCTGCAGGGGTAAGGCGTATTCGCGCTGTTCTTCAGAAGTAGTAATGTCTCCGGGTTAGGATTTGTTTTTATCAAGGTTTACGGCCAGTTGGCCGCAGGCTGCGTTCAGTCCTCTGCCTCGTCTGTAACGGCGGGTGTAGGGGATTTTTTTTCTTTCAAGTTCACGGCAGAAGGCTTCAAGATTTTTCATTGTCGGTTCGCGAAAATCAATTTCCGATGCAGGATTCCAGGGGATAACATTAACGTTAACGCTTAAGCCCTCAGACCATGCGGCTATCAGAGATGCACCCTCTCGTCTATCGTTTACGCCGCCGATGATTGCACATTCGAGGGTTATTCTGCGTCCGCCTGTCTGCTGGTAATGCATTAGTGCTGTTTTGAGCGAATCGAGGCTGCTTGTTCTGGTTACGGGCATAATCTCCGTGCGGGTTTCAGGGTCGGCCGATACAAGTGAAACTGCGAGCCTGACGGGCGGTGCTTCATCTGCGAGACGTTTTATGCCTTCGGTAATGCCGCAGGTTGAAACTGTAATTCGGCGGGCACTCATTCCGAGTCCTTTTTCGCTGGTGAAATATTCCAATGATTTTATAACCTCGCCGGTATTCATCAGGGGTTCGCCCATCCCCATATATACTATATTGCTTATTTCTCCGTAGAGCGACTGAAGGTGCATAAACTGCTCAATTATTTCAACGGAACTAAGATTTCGCCGGAATCCCATCATCCCGGTTCGGCAGAAGGAGCAGCCCATCGCACAGCCAACCTGAGAAGAAAGACAGGCTGTTCTGCGCTCATTCTCGTCTATAAGCAGGACTGCTTCAATCAGGCAATCATCATGCATCCTCAATGCTATCTTTGCAGTACCGTCATCATCGACTTCAGCAGTCTCAACTGTTGTTGAGAAAATGCAGAACGAATCAGCAAGTTTTTCACGCAGAGCTGCGGGTAGGTTGGTCATTTGTTCGAAAGATTCCGCCCCCCTTTTAAGCCACTCAAATATCTGTCTGCCGCGGTATCTTTCTTTAATACCGGTCATTGATAGAATATCTTCCGGGGATAGACCGGCAAGCGAGGGTTTGTTATTCATTAAAAACTTCCGATGTAATGCTGAGATCAGCGATTGCCTGAGCGAAGCCTGTCGAGAAGATTGGAAACGAAGGTGTTACGGATGCCTAATTTCTGAAATTCGGCGAGAATCTCGATAGCCTTATTCTTATCGCCGAGAAGCATATAGCATTCGGCAATTTCAGTATACAATCTGTGGTTTTTAGGATCATTTCGCATAAGGCCTCTGAGGCTTTCTATAGCATTTTCATAGTTGCCGCGAAGTTTGTTGATGAGCGCAAGTCCTAAAATAGCGTATACGTCAAATTCAATATTAAGGGCTTTTGAATAATATTCTTCAGCCTGATCAAATTCTTCCAAATTTCGGTAAGCATCTCCTGCCCGGGTAAGAATTACCTTGTTGTCAGGATCCTTTTTGAGGATCTTGTCCCAGTACTGCAATGATTCCTGATGAGCGTTCATACCCCTGTAGCAATCTGCCATGCCGAAGAGGGCATAGAAGTTGTTGGGTTCCAGTTCAAGGGCTTTATCAAAGTAGAAAGTTCCCTTTTCGAAGGTTCTAAGCTTTCTGTGGCAATTTCCAAGAGATGTCAGCACTCGAATATCAACATTATTCTGGTTTAGTTCATACATTCTTTCCCAGTATTTCAGAGCTTCTCTGTATTCTCTGAAGTCATAGTGAAGATGGCCAAGACCTATGAGTGCATAGGCATTGTCTTTCTCCATCTCGAGGACTTTAAGGTAGATTTCCCGTGATTTTTTAAAATCCCTGACCTTTCGATATGCATCAGCAACCCTGGTGAGGACAGTAATATTTGAATCATCATGAAGAAGGTACTCTTCCCAGATTCTGATAGCCTGGTTATATTTGTTCAGGGCTTTATAGCAGTCGGCGAGGCCGAAGAGTGCGTAATTATTACCCGGATGGGTCTCAAGGCATCGTTGGTAATAAACTACAGCCTGTCTGAAATCTGCTCTTTTACGGGCTGCATCTCCAAGACCTACAAGGGCGTAATTGTTAAGTTCATCTTTTTCAATTATCTGATGGAAGCATTCCTCTGATTCTTCAATTAGTCCTTCCTTCAAGAGCTGGTAGCCCCTTTTTGACAGTTCGGAAATTTCATTAAGGAGTTTTTCCTCTTCTGTTTCCTCCCTGATACCTTCATCAGATTCGAATTCCGGTTCATTTGACATATCAGACATGTTACCTTCCTCTTTTACTATCCATATTTTTTTATTCCCCCAGCCATTTAGCAACTACACAGGCGGCCTGACCTGCCCAGGATTCCACCTTATCCGGAGCCGGAGCCTTCCAGTACATTGTAATTGCCTCAAGCGGTTCGTTCTGATCAAGATACCAGTCGCCCAGTCTTATAAGTCCGTCGGTATATCCTGTTGTTATGAATATCCGCCGGGCTTTTTCGTACTCGCCGTCATTGAAGAAAGCATTACCTTTGCGTATAAGTGCAGCTTTGTCGGCACCGGAAAGGGCCGTCGGTTGATCAGAAGAAAGTTTGATAAAACCTTCTGAGGGAATATTCTTCAATAACTCATCATACTTTTCCGACATCTAAACTAAACTATAGTAAATTCTGAAGAGAAAAGCAACAATTATATTAAAATTGACTATTTTGATAAGGTACCTTTTGTAGACAGTACTTCGCCGTTAGAGGCTTGTTTGTATGCCTGGCCAAGAGCCTTACCCATGGATTTGAAGAGTGCTTCCGCCATATGATGGCTGTTTTCGCCGTAGCGGCACTCGAGATGGAGGTTTAATCCGGCTCTGTCGCTGAAGGCTTTTAGAAACTCTTTGAGCAGAAATACATAGAACGTACCTGCGTTTTCCTGCGGGTACTCCGCCCGGTACACAAGAAATGGTCTTCCGCAGGCATCAATAGTGGCCTCAGCAAGAGAATCGTCCATTGGAATGATAGCATGTCCGAAACGAACGAGTGCTTCGCCTTTTTCTGCTGCGGATTTAAAAGCGTCGCCGAGTACAAGACCTGTATCCTCTACAAGATGATGAGGATCTACTTCAATGTCTCCGCTTGCATCAACTCTGAGGAAAAATCCGCCGTGAAAAGACATTGAGTATAGGATATGATCGAAAAAGGGCAGACCGGTATTAATTTCCGGTTTTTCACTACTGTCGAGATCAAGTTTGATATTGATCCTGGTTTCTTTAGTATTTCTGGTTATTTCCGCCTTTCGAGGTTCCATTTTGCTTCTCCTGTCTTAATATCATCGACAAATTTGTTTATACGCTTATAATTTAGTTTATAATAGGCCGGGTTTACAATCAGATGAACCCTGATATCCTCGAGCTCTTTTATAATCTCAAGATTATTGGCTCTCAGCGTATTCCCTGTCTCTACTAGGTCAACTATATAAGGAGAGAGGCCTAAAACCGGCCCAAGTTCGACGGATCCATTGAGCTTGATTACCTCAACCGGGGTATTATGCCTGTGATAATAATCGCGGGTGAATCGGGTGAATTTTGTTGATATTTTTAGTGCAGCATCATTTCCAAAATTATGCGAGCCCTTGAGTCCTGCGAGACACATTTTTGTGCTGCCGTAAGAAAAGGTATGCAGTTTGTAGAAATCCTTTCCTGATTCATAGATGACGTCAGAACCGCATACACCAAGGCCAGCAATTCCGTGGTTGACGTATGTAGGCAGATCAGAGTTCTTTACGAGAAAGAACCTGTAGTTTCCGGATTTGTCGTCGGCAACAAGCTTGCGGTTATCAAATGAGAAATCTATTCCCATACTCCCCAGCAAATCACGGGATTTTTCCATCAGTCTGCCTTTGGGCAGTGCAAATAATAAGGGTTGTTCTTTCATAGTGTTACTGTCTTTCCTTCGTTTCGTAGCTTTTCAGCCTTGTTGAAGGCATTGATGATGTCTTTGTCGTTTATTTCAGTTACATCCGCAGGCTTTGAGAACCTTTCTTTAGAACCTATTCCCGGCTCAATTTTACGCTGCAGCAGTGAGAAGCCAACAGAAGGTGCATCGATGCCGAATTTTGAGAGAAGGCCGTCATAGCGTCCGCCTGAGATTACAGCACTGTCCATTCCATGCATGTAGACCTGAAATACAATACCCGTATGGTATGCCTGTGAGCCTACTTCAGACAGGTCAATCTGAAAATTACCTGTAAAACCGGCTTTTTCCAGGTTTCTAGCTATTTTGATGAGATATTTTAGTTCACCTGCGGCATCTTCACCGAAAAGTCCGGTGATCTTCTCCCGTCCGTCGGATTTAACATTCATCAGGGTTTCCAGTTCATCGGCTGAGCCTATGAAGCTGAAAAGTTCGGCTTCCGCTTCGGCCTTTTGCGCTCCAGATACGGAACTGCAGTATTCTGTCAAGGCTCTGAATTCCCGCAGTTCGGTCATCCGCAGTATCTCAGCCTTCTGCTGTTCTGAAAAAGTCCTGAAAACCTGGTTGAAAAGCGCATGCGAACCTAAATGAATTTCAGCCTTTATGTCGAGAAGTTCTATTACTTTATTAAGCAGCAGAAGAACTTCCATGTCGCCGCTGAAACCGGCCTTCCCGACAAGTTCTATTCCGGACTGAAAGAATTCGTTATGCGAAATATCATCTGAATTCTGATGACGAAGAATGCTGTCGGAATAACAGATGCGCGCGGGTAAATCCTTATCTGATAGAATAAGACCCATCTGCCTTGCCAGAAAGAGGGTGATATCAGAACGCAGCATCAGCAGATCGCCCTCTCGGTCTATTAGCCTGTAAATCTTATCGGCATCGCTCTCAGGTATGAGTGTGCGGTAAACGTCGAATAAATCGAATACCGGCGTTTCAACCGGCAGATAACCCCAGCTGTTGAAAAGGTTCTGAATTGCTTCTGTGAGCTTTCTATGTATATAAGCTTCCTCAAAGAAAAAGCTTTCTGAACCTTGAGGGATTTTCATTTTATTTGTCTCTGTCATACATATGATATTACTGATATTGTCAGGAAATGACAAGCCGGGGGAGGAGGGCTGTTTTCTGCTTCATGGGCTTTTAGTCGAATTAATACCTGAAAAACAGCAGGATAGACCGACCGTAGCTGCGGCGGTCGACAACCCTGAAGTCACCGACTGTATCGGGCCATTTTTCCTCGGAGGGGTAGTGGATCATCAGGGTCCCGTCGTCTTCAAGAATGCCTGCGGCTGATGCGCGCTCTATGAGTTTGATTTTGCCACCCATGGGGAATGGTGGGTCCATGTATATAAGATCGAACCTCCGGCTGCATATCGACATGTATTTTTCCGCGGACATCATTTTCAGGCTTATATCCTCTTCTACGAAGGACATGTTTTTCTGTACCACCGGTTTCTTTTTGAAATCTTTTTCGACAAGGACGACTGGCGATGCACCCCGGCTTGCAGCCTCTATTCCTACACATCCTGAACCGGAAAACAGGTCGAGAAACGAAAAATCTTCAATGTCGCCGAGGATTGAAAACAGCGATTCCCGCATTCTATCCATAGCCGGTCTAATTACCCCCTTGGGGCAGGCTATTGTTCTTCCGCGGTAGTTACCGCCGGTAATTCTCATTTATTTCATCCTCCAATCAGATCATCCGAAAACGGTGGACAAATCTCCAGCAGTCTTCGCATTGCGCTGTTTTCTGGCTGAAGCAGCCCTGCGTCAGTCTTTACGAGATCTGAAGCCGCTGTTCTTGCAGTTTTCAGCAGCTCGAAATCGGTGTTCAGATTGGCAATGTTAAACGGCAGAAATCCAGATTGCGCGGCCCCGCTGAGGTCTCCGGGACCCCTTATTTTAAGGTCTTCCTCGGCTATGTAGAATCCGTCCGTGCTCTGCTTCATTATCTTCAGGCGTGCAGTTCCTGTTTCAGTCAGATCCTCCGAATAAACGAGGAAGGCGTAGGACTGATGTTCTCCGCGTCCAACACGGCCGCGAAGCTGGTGCAGGGCTGACAGTCCGAAACGCTCGGCGTGTTCGATTATCATGCAGGTTGCGTTCGGCACATCAACGCCGACCTCGACAACGCTGGTTGCTGCAATTATCTGAATATCTCCGGCTCGAAAGCGATCCATTATATCTTTTTTTGTTTTCTCGTCGAGCCTCGAATGTATAAGGCCTACGGTAAAGCCGCTGAAGTGTCTTGTCCTAAGGGCTTCGAACATCGATTCGGCATCCTTCAGCGAGCTTTTATCCGAGCGGCTTATCAGCGGGTAGACAAAATATGCCTGTCTTCCGGCGGAAAGCTCGCGCCTGACAAAGTCGTAAACCTTCCGCTCATTGCCTATTGCCGCAAGATGTGTTTCAACCGGAGTTCGTCCCGGCGGCAGCTCATCTATTGTCGAGACGTCAAGATCGCCGAAGACGGTCATTGCAAGGGTGCGGGGTATGGGGGTTGCGGTCATAAGCAGCAGATCGGCCGTGCTGTTTTTGCCTGAAAGTGCCAGCCGCTGCATTACACCGAATCGGTGCTGCTCATCAATTATTATAAGCGAAAGCTGTTTGAATGCTACGTTTTCACCGAAGAGAGCGTGGGTCCCTATAACCAGATCTATCTCACCAGCAGAAAGTGCTTCTAGCAGATGTCTGCGCTGCTCTGCTTTCACGCCGCCGGTTAATAGGGCTATCCGCAGGCCCAGAGGCGTCAGCAGTTTGGAGGCATTGTCAGCGTGCTGGCGCGCGAGCAGTTCGGTCGGGGCCATAAAAGCTGTCTGGCCGCCTCTTTCAACAGTCTGCAGGGCGGCAATAAAGGCGACAAGGGTTTTGCCGCTGCCCACATCGCCCTGCAGCATCCTGGACATAGGGCTTTCCGATGAGATGTCGGCCTTAATCTCCTCAAGCACACGCATCTGGGCTGCAGTCAGCTTAAAGCCGAGTTTTCCAAGCAGTTCCGCCTCAAGCCTGCCGTTACCGGTACTGAATCCTGCGGCAGTTGCGCCTGGTTTGCGTGCTGATTTTCGTTTATATGATCTGCGCGCCGCCGCGAGCTGGAAATGAAAGAGTTCCTCAAACTTCAGGGTTTTTTCAGCCGTTTCGCGGTCTGTCTCATTGTCGGGGAAATGAATCTGGCGCAGGGCAACAGGTTTTGTCATCAGCCCGTATCTGCGCCGGATGCTTTCAGGAAGCTCAGTTTCAATATTGACCGCCCATTCATCGAGGGCATGGGCAATGGCCTTTCGCATCATCTTCTGGCTCAAGCCGGCTGTAAGCGGGTAGACGGGCAGGATACGTCCGAAGTCGGGCAGGGCGGAGGCTGCCTCCGGTGCTTCGTCAAAAGTTGTTTCAGGCGGAAGCAGTTCAAACTCGAATGCCGACGACTGGAGTTCGTTAAATCGGTTCTGAAAGCTTCCGTAGAGGATTATTATTCGGCCGGGAATGAGTTTGTCGGCAAGGAAGTTGCGGCCGAAGCAGACGAGGCTTGCCGGGATGCCTGATGCATCCTCAAGCATTACCTTCAGGGTCTGTTTGGGCGGGCGGCCGAAGAATTCCTGACCGGTTATAAGCGCAGGGGTGTTTATAAGTACCGCTTCGTTTGTTTTAAGCGCCGGCGCAAAGCCGGTTATCCGGCTTCGGTCTTCGTAAGTTCGCGGGTAATGTTTGAGTATGTCGTCTATTGTGATTATGCCGGCGGAGGACAGAACCGATGTGGTCTTGGGTCCTATCCCCTGCAGCCTCGAAACGGGCTGTTTCAGTTCAGCCTGGAACATCTGTTAAAAAGGCAGCCCGGCTGCAAGATTAGTCAGATATCCGAACAGGAAGCGCCCGGCAATGTTAAGGACAATGAGAATCGCGAGAGCTATACCCAGCTGGGTGGTGTAGGGGGTGAAGCGATTTCGGAATATGGTTCGCCTTACCCAGGATGTCAGCGGTTCGATAATTGAATCTATTCCGGGGGACATCTGTGCTATAAATCCGCCCTTGGCAAATGTTGCACCTACTAATCTGATGATAGTCAGTATGATGAGCAGAACCAGGATGAATGATATTATCGACCATATTCCGTTCACAAGCAGCGCCAGGAAAAATCCCACTGTAATTTTACCGTAGGTAGCTATACTGCTGCTTATATTAATTACAAATCCAAGTACAACAAAGGCAATGATCGGTGAAAAATCTATCATTCCGAATCTGAGAGCCTGAAATCTTCTGAACCAGTTCAGGTACGGATCAGTGATGGCGGCCAGGTAGTGGAACACCTGATGATTCTGGGCTGTTCTGAACCATGTCAGCATTACCCTTATTATCAGCAATATCATGTACACGGAAAGCACCGCGCTTATAGTTCTGGCAATTATCTGCATTTATTTCTCCTATTCTTTCCAGACGTCGGCAACCTCTGGTTTACTCTTGACTGAGTCGAAGAGCAGGTTGTTGGGCTCGACGAGAATGTGATTTGAGGCTTTTATTACTATCTCCCGGCTGCTGTCTTTTATGTGAAAGAAAACAGGACTTATTCCGGTATGGTGAAGCAGGGTTTCTTTTAATTCTTCGAGCCGTTCTTCCTCTTCCGAACCGCCGTTCAGTCTTATATGAACTTCTTTTATCGTATTGCTGTCGAATTCTTCCGGAGTAATTATCTTGTCTATCATAAGGGAGGGGTTGCTTCGTTGTTTATTAACCTTGCCTTCGAAGCCGTACACCTCATCTACAGTAAGCAAATGACTGAATTCCTGGAAGGTTTTCGGAAAAACTACGGCGTCTATTGAGCCGCGATAATCTTCAATAGCAACAAAGGCCATCTTGTCCCCCTTTTTGGTCATATGGGGGCGAACCGATTTGATCATCGCAAGAATTTTGTATTTCTTATTCTCGGTAGCCCGCTCAGCGTTGGATAGATCAAGGTTTGTAGCCTTCTCCCAGAGCTTACGGTACTTATCCATCGGGTGGCCTGAGACATAGAAGCCCAGGAAATCTTTTTCGAATTTCAGCAGTTCCTTATTAGGCCATTCCTCAACCTCTTCAGTCTCAACATTATGGAATTCGTTATGTTCCGGAGCCTCAAAAAGTGAAACCTGGCCTACGCCCTGATCAGCCTTTGTCGCGCTGACGAACTCAAGTATTTTGTCAAGGTTGTGCATCAGGCTGGCTCTGTTCATCCCCATTGTATCGAACAGTCCCGTCTGTATGGACGTTTCAAGCACCTTTTTATTTACTGTTTTGAGATCTACACGCTCAGCGAAGTCTATAAATGATTTGAATGGACCATCGCTTTCTCTCTGTTTTAAAATTTCTTCAACAGCAGCGTCGCCTACGTTTTTGATTCCGATAAGTCCATAGACTATCTTATCATCAACAACGGTAAAATTCTTTTCCGAAAGGTTTATATTGGGGGGCATCATCTCAATTCCCATTTCCTGGGCTTCGGAGATGTATTCCGCAAGTTTCTTCGGATCATTAATTTCATTTGTCAGGTTGGCCGCCATGAATTCGGCGGGATAGTTTGCCTTCAGATAAGCAGTATGGTATGCAAGAACGGAATATGCCGCGGCATGAGATTTATTAAAACCATAACCGGCAAAGGGGACAAGGAGTTCGAATATATCATCGGCATGCTGCTTGTCATAACCCTGTTCAACAGCTCCGGCAATGAACTCGATTTTCATCTTATTCATTTCTTTCTCTTTTTTCTTTCCCATAGCCCGGCGAAGAATATCCGCTTTACCGAGCGAGAACCCTCCGATGATCTGGGCTACCTTCATTACCTGTTCCTGGTAAACAATAACTCCGTAAGTAGGCTCAAGAACCTCTTCAAGATTCGGGTCAGGATAGGTTATGGGGATCTCACCTTTTTTACTGCCGATGAACTGGGGTATATACTGCATGGGGCCGGGGCGGTAAAGAGCATTCAATGCTATAAGGTCCTCTATGGAACTAGGCTTAGCGTCTTTCAGAATTCCCTGCATTCCCGAGCTTTCAAACTGAAATATACAGGCTGATTTGCCCTCGCCGAGCATTTTAAATGTCTTCTCGTCGTCCTCGGGCGCATCTGCAACTGTGAACCCCGGAATCTTTTTCTGGACGAGCTTCTCTGTATTCTTAATAAGTGTGAGTGTTTTTAGGCCCAGAAAGTCCATTTTAACGAGTCCGCACGGCTCTATCTGGTCCATTGTGTACTGGGTTGATATGGCGCCGTTTTTATCACGATATAGCGGTACGTAGTCTGTAAGCTTTGTCTGTCCGATAACTATACCGGCTGCATGGGTTGAAGCGTGCCTGTTAAGACCTTCGAGCCTGCGGGCCGTATCAAAAAGTTCGGTATATGCACCGCCCCGGTCTACAAACTGCTTGAGTTCGGGTTCCATTTCGATGGCCTTGTCGACCGACATCTTTCGTTCATCAGGAACGAGCTTTGAAATGATATCTGATTCGGCAAACGGGATTTCAAGTACGCGGGCTACATCCTTCAGAACAGCCTTTGTCTTCAGGGTTCCAAAGGTTATAATCTGACCGACTTTTTCCTTTCCGTATTTCTGCGTAACGTAATCGATTACCTCCTGCCTCCGCTCAAAGCAGAAGTCGATATCAAAATCCGGCATCGAGACACGCTCGGGGTTGAGGAATCGTTCAAACAGCAGATTGTACTTCAATGGATCAATATCGGTGATCTTCAGCGCGTAGGCTACGATTGAGCCGGCACCAGAACCGCGCCCGGGGCCGACGGGTATGTCGTGTTCCTGCGCCCAGTGAATGAAGTCCCAGACAATCAGGAAGTAGGAAGGAAAGTCCATCGTTATAATAGTATCGAGCTCAAAATCGGCCCGCTTTCTTATTTCCCCGGTTATTTCAGGATATCTTTTTTTTAGCCCCTCGTAGGTTAAAAACCTGAGGTAATCAGCGGGGCCTTCATGCGGAGCCGGGATATCGTATACCGGCAGGAGTGGTCCCGGATAATTAATTTCAACATTACATTTTTCGGCAAGGCTAACTGTGTTGCTCAGTGCCTCCGGGATATAGCTGAATTTTTCATACATCTCAGCCTGGCTTTTAAAATAAAATTCACTGCCGTCGAAACTCATACGGTTTGTTTCATTCTTATGGCGGCCGGTGCCGATACAGAGCATGATGTCCTGCGCATTAGCGTCTTCACGGTCAATGTAGTGGCTGTCGTTTGTTGCGATCAGCGGTATGCCTGTTTTTCGTGAGATTTCAATCAACGCCTTATTTGTTATGAGCTGTTCCTTTATGCCATGATCCTGCAATTCAAGGTAGTAATTCCCTTCACCGAACAGTTCATTGTAAAAAAGCGCCCTCTTCTCAGCTTCCTCAATGTTTCCATTCAGAATATGCTGCGGTACCTCCCCCGCAATACATGCGCTTGAGGCTATAAGCTCATCTGAAAACTGCGCCAGTACTTCATCGTCTATTCTAGGTTTGTAGTAAAATCCTTCGGTATAACCAATGGACGTCAGCTCCATGAGGTTTTTATACCCCTTTTCTGATTTAGCAAGAAGAACAAGGTGGTAGTATTTATTCCCGGTTTCAGAGCCGGATTTTACCAGCCTTGATCCGGGTGCAACATAAAACTCACAGCCTATTACAGGGTTTATATCCTGAGCCTTGCATTCCTCATAGAATCTCAGCGCGCCGAACATATTGCCGTGATCGGTAAGTCCTATATGTTTCATGCCGAGTGATGCCGCTTTAGCCACCATCTTTTTTATAGATGATGCCCCGTCTAAAAGAGAATAGTCTGAATGTGTATGAAGGTGTACGAATTCGGGTATATCTGCCACAACAAAATAATACTTAGGAACGGCAATTTATTCAACAGAATTTACAGCATATCATTGAGGCTGTGCATGAATGTCAGGAACAGCCCCTCGATTTGACGGCTGTGAAATGATGATACTTCATCACTCTGGTTTTTTAGTGCTGATGTCAGCCTGGCAAATACGGGGTCCTCGGTTATGGCGTAGAGCGGAAGCTTGCGGCCGGATAGCGCCTCTTCGAATTCCCGGGCGCGAAAGATTCCGTTGTCTCCGATTCCCGCGGCAAATTTGATAGCGGAGAGATTCTCTTTCTGGACAGACGCCAGGCAGGCAAAGGTCAATGCCCCTCTGTAATCGGATTTCAGGTCTCCTGTGATGATATATGACTGGTGGTTGAAATTGTTGAATGGTATCCTCAGGCGGGTAAGTACCTCACCCTCATGAAGCCCCTCTTCCGGTGAGACAAATTTTCTAACATTTATCCATCTTGAACTGCCCTGTTTTCTTAGCTCCAGCCTGGTTTCAAGCAGGGACAGCAGGGGGATTAGTGTTTTTGTTCTGTACGGGCTGCAGATATTGCCGCCTATTGTTGCAATATTACGCACCTCTTTTGTTCCGATGTTTCTGATTGCCGCATAAAGCGCTGGTTTCAGGACGTGTTCACCTATCCCCAGAATTCTGTTCAGTTTCGCACATGCGCCGATTTCAAGATAGCCCTCGGAACGTCTGATGGCTGAAAGCTCCTCAATCCTCCTGAGATAGATTATATTTCCAGGCAGTTCGGGATATTTTGTATTTTTTGAAGCAAGTATTCCCGTTCCTCCGGCATAAAGAAGGCTGTCCGGCATAGATTTATACAGTGACAGCATCTCATTGACTGTTTTAGGGTAATAGACAAGCGGTGAGCGGATATTCTTTATCATTTAAGAAGCTCCCCCCTGAATTCCCTGTTATGATAGGCCATTCTTACGCCTTCTATGAACTTTGAAACGGAGGTGCAGCTGCATGAATGATCTGAAAGCAGAGCCATAATATCCGATGTGTCAGGTGTCCGGTGATTGTCTATAAGGGAGTCGACAGCAAGAATCTTTCCGGTGAAACAGAAGGGACAGGGGATGCATTTTATGTCATTGAAGGCGTTAATGATGTCGAGGTATTTTTCTGTACCCATAAACCCTTCTATGGTTACGATCCGTTTTGCCCTGACTGTAAAAATAGGTATCTGGCAGGCCGGCACAATTCGACCCTCAAGTTGAACAGTACAGCTTCCGCATTCTCCCGAATAGCAGGCGTTTTTTGTGGTCATTAAACCGAAATCTTCCCTGATAACGTCAATAAGTCTTTTTTCGGGAAGGGTATCAATTGATACCTTTTTGCCGTTGAGCGAGAAATCAATCTTCAAGTTCAGTCTCCTGAGTGTTGGATATGTGTTCAAGCTGACGGAAAAGTGATTCCGACGTAGAGGGCAGGTCTGCAAGTTTTATATTCAGTCCCATGGACAGAGCTTCGGAGAGAGCCGCGGGTATCAGGCTGTCGGGCAGTTCGCCTATGCCGCCTGGTTTGTTTTCCCGGCTGCTTAAGAACTCTATCCTGACCGCAAAAGGATTCTGAGGCTGAACAGGGGTCAGCGGGATACCAAGGCGGGCATATTTGACCGCCGGGGGTTTCATAGTGCTGCTTATCACCGATCTGAATATTTCGCTTTCGATTTCCGCCTTTGCAAGTTCAATGTTCATTATTTTACCGCAGTCGGCAGCAAGCCAGACCCCCCTGATTGAGGTTTCGAGGGTTATAGGATCGGTTTCGGTTTCGACGACTGCAGCCCCCCAGCTTACAATGGGGAAGGGGTTGCCGCTGAAGCTTTCCGGATCCCAACCGTTGGTCCGCGGCAGACGGTATGAGCGTTTAACCTCTATGGGCAGCGGCAGTCTGAACCGGCTCTTTTTTATTGCGTTGCAGCATTTTTCGATAAGCTGGGTAATAATAGTGATATTCCTTGAAAAAAGGCTCGGCCCCGAATCCGGAACAAGCGAAGTGTTTACAGTTTCAATTCTTACGTCGTCGGGATTAATTTCAAGGATGCCGCCTGCGATATCGCGCCACAGACTTGCTGTCTGGAAATTCTCAGGTACGGCAGAGGTGAACAGTGACAGCGAGCCGTCCGTATCAAGCCTTGCCGACACAGTGTATTTCTCATTTTCTTCAACCTTGCCCATAAACCCGTTACCCTGGCAGCAGACCGAGATGCCGATGCCGCGTTTCTTACCGGAAAAATCGTTCTGCATCTTTGCCGACAGGCTGTAAGCCGCGTGTTTACGCTTATAGTCAGACATTTCGGCGACCGTATCGAGTAATTTATCCAACTGAATGGGCTTGCGGCTTTCCCATCCAATTGGCAGATTGATATGTTTGCGGGCTGTATTCATTTTCCGCCATTCAAGGGGGCCCAGTCCGGCTGCAGCTGCAAGCGAGTTTGCGTGACATTCGCCGGCAAAGAAACTCTGGTGAAATCCCATACCGTTGAAGGCTCCCGACGGCGGATTATTTGTTCTTATGCTTCGGGCGGTTATTTCCAGTGCCGGGGTCATGTATACGCCGGCTGCTGAAAAACAGATTCTATTAATAACTTCTTCCGACAACATCGGGCATGCTCCGGAATCTATTGATATATCTATACTGCGGCAGAGAATTTTCCCGTTTTCATCAATTCCTGTTTTATGTCTGATTATTGATGCCGCCCGGCCCGGGGTGTAGAGGATTGAATCGGTTTTTGGTATAAGGCAGAATGAAGGCTCATTTGTTTTCCAGGTAACTATTGCCGCATAGCAAGCAAGCAGCCCAGCGTACCAGAGTTTTCCGCTATGGGTTTTGCCCATGGCAGGGACATCGATGTTTACCTTTTTCTTGGGAATACCCAGGCATTCAGAAACATTATCCCGCACATTAAAGGGCCACTGGGTTGCAGAGGTTATATCAACTCCTCCGGCTTCGTTTATCATGGCGGCGGCACCCTGCGGTTCAAGATCATAGTGGTGTTGTGAGGATGTTGAATATGTTTCTTCGATTATCTTGTGAGCCTTCGCGAAATTGCGGTCCGGTTTACCCCGGCTGTATTTCAGTTCCCTGTCAACCTGTTCTTCAGTGTACGTTTCCATCGAGGCCAGCGTATAATCTGTTTCATAGTCTATTCTTATCTCCGATGCAAGAATATCGAGTTCCTTCTCATCTTTTCCGTAGAGAAGGAGAACGGGTTCACCTTCATATTTTATGTTGCCGTCGCAGAGCAGGGGCATGGATCTGCTGAATACATGAAGGTCTTTTTCAGCTGGAATATCTTCGAATCCTATTATTCCTACATCGGCTGGAAGTTCAGGCATGCTGATACCGCTTATTATCCCGCCGGGTACTTCTGCGCGGATGATTTTAATAATTATCATTCCCGGACTGTAGTAGTCACATATAAAACGCTTGTTTTTATGTGTATCGAGCACTAATCTCTCCTGTACCTGCTGCAGGTATTGAGTATCGTATTGATTATCCTTGATATTTCTTCCTCAGTCAGATCAGGATATATTGGTATGCTGAACGAATTTTCAAATCTTTTCAGCGCTTCAGGAAAGTCCTGAGGCTGCAGACTGTATTTATCTGCGTAGTAGGACATCATATGCAGGGGTCTGTAGTGGACGGAAAGACCTATACCTTTTTCGGTAATTACTGATATGAGTTCGTCCCGTCCAATCGACAGCTGTTCAGGAACAATTCTGAGTATATACAGATGTCTGCTTGATTCTCTGCATGATTCCGGTATCTTCAGTTGACTGCAGCTGCCGAAGGCCCTGTCGTAGCGGGCTGCAATATCCTGTCTTTTTTTGAGCATTTCATCCGCCCTGTCCATCTGAACGGTACCGATTGCTGCAAGAAGGTCAGGAAGGTTGTACTTAAAACCTGCTGCGGTTATATCGTAATTCCAGGAGCTGTCTCCTTTTGCCCTGTAGCGGTTCCATGCTTCGCGGTCAATACCATGAAACCGCATAGTCTTCATCCGCGCTGCAGCCTCGTCATTGTTGGTTATCACCATGCCGCCCTCACCGGTTGTGATACATTTTGTTGCATAAAATGAATAAACAAGAATACTATTGTCATCGGTCAGCAGGGGGCCGGGCTGCAGATGAGCGCCATCTTCAATTACGGCTGCTCCGGCCTTTTCCGCGATTGCAAGAATTTCTCTGCGTTTGCATGTTTCCCCACCGACGTGGACCGGCATTATCGCAGCTATTCTTCCGTTCAGGCTATCTGCTGAGGCAGCTGCCCTCTCAATATTCTCCGG
The DNA here is from genome assembly GCA_028532855.1 of Candidatus Thalassospirochaeta sargassi. Classification (GTDB taxonomy): domain Bacteria; phylum Spirochaetota; class Spirochaetia; order UBA9216; family UBA9216; genus Thalassospirochaeta; species Thalassospirochaeta sargassi. Next base: position 22,913 of record JAQQAL010000042.1, on the reverse strand, counting down.
TGAGATATTATATCCGTCTTTTTCTATATCAACGAATAGGGGGTGTGCGCCGCAGTATCGGATAACCTCAGCCGAGGCTGTAAAGGTGTAGGGGCTTGTAATTACGTAGTCTCCTTCACCGACGCCTGATGCTTCCAGTGCCAGATGCAGGCCTGAAGTAGCGGAATTAACAGCAAGGGCGTGTTTCACATGACTGGCTTCTGCCACCCGCTGTTCAAGTTCTGTGGCAGCTTTTCCGGTTGTCACCCAGCCGCTGCGAAGTACTTCAAGTACCGCGGCTTCTTCTTCTTTGGAAAAAGACGGTCTTGCAAAGGGTATGAAATCAGTATTCCGGTTCATTTTCAGGTATTTCCAGTTCTGGGATATATTCTTTCAGCGTATTCCTGAGTTTTCGGCGGTTTCTATAGGATTCGGAGTTTGATTCGTTGAAGAAACATATCTCACTCAGCTTATCCAGCAATGGCTGAACACCACCGCTGAATTTTTCCTCTTTTTCGAGTTTAATAATACCCGGATTCCCGGTAGGCTGCGGGTTCTCATCTGATGACCATAGTTTTTCTTCGAGTTTCTCACCGGGCCTGAGGCCTATCGTAACAATGGGAATATCCATTCCGGGTCTGTACCCGTAGAAATTGATCATCTGTTCGGCGAGATCTCTGATAATAATGGGGTCTCCCATATCAAGCAGGTAAAGAACCCCGCCCTCACCAACTCCGCCGGCCTTAAGCACCAGGGAGGCTGCTTCGGGTATCGTCATAAAATATCGTTTTATATCCGGGTGGGTGATGGTGACAGGCCCCCCCTTGCTTATCTGCTTTTGAAACAGCGGCACGATGCTTCCGCGTGATCCCAGAACGTTTCCGAAGCGTACCGCCATCATTTCAGTGTCCGGAGAATTTCCGGAAAGTACAATCTCTTCTGCAATCATCTTTGAAGAACCGTAAATGCTTACGGGCTCTACCGCTTTATCGGTAGATATAAGCACAAACTTGGATACCCCGCTGCTTTTGGCCGCATCCACCAGGTTTCTTGTGCCGAATACATTATTCTTAACGGCTTCAACCGGGTTCATCTCCATCATCGGAACGTGTTTGTAGGCGGCGCAGTGAAAGATTACATCGGCCTTAAGTCTGGACAGGATAAAATGCATGTATTCACGATCCTGCAGATCACCCACGACGGGTACAATTGCGGCCGCCTCGCCAACACCCTCTTCCTGAAGGAGTTTCAGCTCAGCTTCTATTTCGTACAGGCTGTTCTCTCCGTGATCGAGCAGGTAGAGCCGCTGCGCTCCCCCGGAGAGAAGCTGTCTTGACAGCTCGCCGCCTATACTGCCGCCGGCACCGGTTATCAGGACTCTCCTGCCGCGAAGGTAGGACAGGCTTTCTTTCAGGGATATGATAGCGGAATCGCGGCCGATTAAATCTTCAGCAGCTATTTCGCGCGTCTGTATAAGATGAGCATCACCCTCGATAATCTGTGAAATACCCGGGAGCAGCCTGATGGTTCCAAGTTTGGTATCTTTTAAAATTGAGTAGATTCGCTTCAGGGTGTCGCCCGGTGCTCCGGGAATGGCGATTATTGCTTCATCGGCAGGCTCGGTATTCTGGATTTTATCCATATCGGTAATAGGCCCGAAGACGGGGATCCCGTCGATAGATGTACCGATTTTTCCGGGGTCATCATCTATAAAACCTATGACAGTTCCGAATATACCCTTTCTGGTGAGCTCGTTGGCGATTTCCTGTCCGGCAAAACCGGCACCTATTATGTAGATTCTGGTGTTTTTACTTTCCATTCTTTTCTTCTGCTGATTTTATAACATCAAAGGCCAGATCGACAAGCATAGAATTATTATTCAGTGAAAGTCTTATCTTTGCCCGGCCTTTTCGGCGGTCCACCCGCTCAATTATACCCTCAAGACCGCTCATTGGTCCCGAAACAACAACAATCCGGTTGTTTTCATCGAAGTATACCTTGGAGCGGCCGGTGACCTCTCCAAAGCGAAGGAAGTGGGTGAGTATTTCACGATCATTTTCAGTCAAGGGTTCTATGTTTCGGTTGTCCTTTAAAAACCGGGAAAACCCGGGGCTTCGTCTGAGTATCCAGTGCAGGTCGGGGGATATTTCTTCGCCCATATAAAAGATATAACCGGGGTAGAGGGGTTTTACACAGTCATTGACAACACCCCGTCTTCTTTCCCGAAGGCTTCTGCGAGGCCAGAAAAGCCTTGCACAGTCCTCTTCTGTATATCCCGACCTGCTCATATTCTGCCGGGCGAGTTCCAGGAAATGTTCTTCCTTCCCTGATCTTACCTGAACAGCAAAATATTTCATTTTTTAAGTCTCAGGCTATTCCTAATCTCATTCAGCTTTACGGATTCTACCGGATCCTTTTTTATACGGTCGAAGTATTCGAAGATAAAAGACAAAAATATTGCCAGAAACATTACTGCAATAGTTACTATCAGACAGATTTTGGACCGTGACGGTTTTGCCTTTCTTTCAGGGACCTCGGCTCTCTCAATTATCTGAAACTGTTTTGAATTATCCGCTTCTTCAAGCTTGACCGACTCATATTGTCCTTTGAAGGTCAGATACATCTGACTCATAAGGGTCGCCTCTGCCTGCAGGTTTGTGTATACCGCTGTGAGTTCAGGCAGCTTATTCTGCGGAATGTAATCAGTTGATGTTGAGAAGTCTTGAAAACCGGTAGTTTTCGCATCAATCAGCTGTTTCAGGTTGTCAATATCGTTTTCGAGTCTCTGAACCTGAGGGTCCTCTTCACGGCGCTTTTCCTTAAGCGCAATAAGTTCCACCTGTTTCTGAAGCAGAGAGGAATTCAATGATGTCAGTTCACTAATCTGGGCTTCTGTCTGACTTTCTATATCAACTATCCCGTAGGCTTTTTGGAATTCAATTATCGCTTCCTGAGCTCTGTTAAGTTCAGCCTCCTGATCAGCAAGCTGCTGTTCGAGAAATTCCTTCCTGGTGAGAATACTATCCATTGTAAGGCTCCGAAACCTTTCCTCAAGCAGTTCCAGGGAGCGGTTCACAACCTCAGTAGCGAATACAGGATCAATGTCTTCAAAACCTATAGTAAGAAAACCGGTTTCAGCCGCGTATTCTACTGTTAGATTTTCAGTGAAGGCCATACGTGCTGAAGTTACAGGAAATTTTTCTATATGATATTTTTCAATGAAATTCATCTCCTCCGCTATCTGATCAGCAAGGGTGTTCCCTACTATTAGAGCCTGCGCAAGATCCGCATTTGTTGCCCCGGCGCTTGTTGATACAAGCCCTGAAAGTAATCCTAGGTCGCTGCTGTTGAGCATATTCGACAGGGTGGAAGAGCTCGATGATTCCTGAAGCCTTACTATTACCTGAGGTCGGTAAATGTTGGGAAGTTTATTCAGCGGTGCGTCCGGAGCAGCTTTAATGGTATAAACCGAGTAGCCGAGAATCAGCACCGCAGCTATAAATGTGGAAAAGAATATAAACATCCATCTTTTTGCTATTACTGAAATTAAATCCATTAATGATATTTCATCATCGCCGGTTTGCTGTTCAATCTTTATATTTTCATCTGCCATGAGGGTAACGTATCACGGAAACTGATTCGCTTCAAGATTACAGCGCTCATTCCGATAATGAGGACATGAAGAAATCAGTTTTTATGATAATACTTTCGCTATTCAGCCTATCTTTACTTCAGGCTGAAACAGTTCTGTTCTGTATCAGCGACAATGGTGAAGAGGCAGAGAAATCTCCATGGACAATATCCGTCCTGCGGGCTTTCGAAGACGGGATTATGAATGAGTTTTTTGAAGCAGGACATATTGTGACTAATTCCTATCTTAATGAATGTAGAAAGTTATCAGGTTCTGCCGCAAAGGATAATAATGATGTTGCAAGAATAATGGGAAACCGTCTTGGGGCCGGCAGTGTGATGATTCTTGAGGTAAACTTCCCCGAGGCAGTTGAAGATACCCTGCCTGTTCCTCAGAACGCTAAATACTCACTGTATACAAATACAGGCAGAACCGTATCAAGTGAAGCTGTAAAGGAATTGAAAATCCGCAGAGAGCTGGGTATGGAAGAGCTGCTGGACAGTTTTACCGAAGCCGGTGCGGATATGGCATCAGAATTAGTGACGAAGCTTCAGTCATTTAATTGAACAAAAAAGTTTAAATTAAGCTAATTTTCGTCCGAAAATCTGATCAGGAGTCTCTTTATGATGGAAATTTCTAAAAAAACGATATTTATATCAATATTAACAATATTACTGCTGTCGGCGCTGTGTCAGCTTCCCGCCGAATCAATATGGGAAGGCAGTGCTGCGATGGGGCGATACGGGGAATTCCCTTTCACCGGTTTCTACGGTGCATCAAATTCGTTTCAGCAGAATGATTATGTTGAGGTTGAGAATCTTGAGAACGGTAAACGCACCAGGTTGATAGTCGTAGACAGGCTTTCCGATCCCGGACTGCTGATGCTGGTTTCAAGTGAAGCCGCTCAGGAGCTTGGCATTTTTCAGAATGATATTGCAAGGATTAAGGTTCGGAAGATCTCCGCGGGGCAGACCGTTGAGACTCCGGTTTACGATGATCTCGCTTATAGCCCTGATCCGGACCTGAATCCGGCTGCTTCATTCGGTTCGTCAGAAGAGCCAGCCTATCAGGACCGGACGGTTGAAGTTGAACCAGAACCAGAACCAGAACCTGAGGCTGTTGTGGTTATTGAACCTGAACCTGAACCAGAAAGCTTCACTGCAGCTGAACAGGCAGAAACTGAAACCTCCGTTCCAACCCTGCTTAAAGACGGCTTAAAAGATGCTGAGGTTCTTATAACAGAAGAGCCGGTACCCGCTGATATTGCCGCGGACAGTCCTGAAAAGCCGTATGACTGGCCTGATACAATTGAAGCTGAAGAGCCGGAAGCTCAGCCGGAGCCTGTTTATCTTACTATGGATGAATTAGATGATGGTAATCCTATAGAAGAAACGGTCAAAGCCGGCGAACTTGCTCCTGCAGGTGAAACCGATGTCTTGTGGCCTGAAGAAACTGCCGGAGCAGGGGCAGGTGAGGTTGCCGTTGAAGATGGCGGACCCACCGATGACGGGCTTGCGGGCGCAGTCCCCTTGACAGATGATCCTGAACCTGCCGGTCTTGAGGTTCCTGTCAGCAGTCTTGAACTGCTTTCAGCAGGTCTGAATGAAACCGAACCTGTTTATCGTGATGTAGAAGATTTCAGTATCAGTATGCTTCCCGAGGTCATTGAGAAGGTGAGTGAAGAAGACGGGGAATATCTTACTGAAGCGTCAGATTATTACAGTCCGGCAACGCAGGCTGCTGAGGTTGCCCTGACCGGGCTTCCGACTCCTGAACCGGATATCCCGGTTGAGGTTGTAGCTGTTCTTGTCGGTGATCATATAAACATGGCGGATTCGTTTCCTGAACCGATTGCTGTTGATACAAACTACCTGGACAGTCCGAAACCGATTACCGCGGAAGAACCCGGGAATTATATAATGACTGAGAATCTTGACGAGGCTGTTCCGCTTGAAGTTGACGATGTTGTAATGAAGATTGCGGCTTTACCCGCTCTCCCCGGCGGAGATGAGGCAGAACTTGTTGAGATTGCCAACGGCTATCTCAGCCCTGATGCAGCCGATTTCACCGGCAGTGTAAGTGATTACCCAAATCCTTATCCGGATGCCGAAGATGCCGCAGTTCTTGTTGACGCAGGAGACGGTTATGTAAATCCTGAAGCTGCGGGCTATGAAGGTGAAATCAGCGATTATCCGAATGTTGCCGATGCTTCTCAGCCTGTTGATTTACCTAAAACCGAAGACGAGTTGGTCTATACCGAAGCTCCGGAAGAAGTAGCGAAGGCTGAACTTCCTGGTCCGACTGAGCTTCCCGAGGTTGCTGAATCGGTTGATCATGATGATGGTGATGAAGAAGATGTTGATATCGCGGTCCCGGAGTATGATGAAAATCTTGAAGTGACTTTGGTTCCGGCAGAGGTAAGACCCCCGGAACTGGTTGAAGAAGAACTCGGACTCACTGATGGTGAACCCGAAGAGGAGCAGCCGCTTGAATCAGATATCGCGGAGTATGAGCCGGAGTTGGAAGAAGCTGAAGTCGTAGAAGCCGAGACCGTCGAAGCGCCGGCTGCACCTGATGGCGCATTGGAGATGCTTGAGTTTAGTATGCCCGAAGAGCTTGTGATGGCGACAAAACTGGAACAGCAGAAACATTATCTGCAGCTTGGGGCTTATAAGGAAAAGAATTCAGCTATCAAGGCTGCTGGAAGTCTGGTTGAGACCTATCCAGTTACAATATATGCTGATGAGGCGTCTGCGGGAGTCAGTTATAAATTACTGCTGGGGCCGCTGTCCGCAGATGAGAGCGGTATAATGCTTTACAATTTTAGAGCCGGAGGATATTCTGATGCCTTTATCAGGAGGATAGAATAGCGGCATGAATAAAATGGAAATACAGGAGGAGATTCGAAGACTTTCGGATCTCCTTCGTTTATATCAGCATAAATACTACGTTCTTGCGGCGCCTGAAGTTGAAGATCTTGAATACGACAGACTCTTCGATAGGCTGCAGAAGCTGGAAAATGAGAATCCGGAGTTCAAATCTGATGATTCGCCCACGGCAAGGGTCGGTTCTGATCTGGCTTCAGATCTTCCCGAAGCAAAGCACAGTATACCTGTTTTAAGTCTTGACAAGGCTTATACGGCTGGTGAAGTTGAATCCTGGATGCTAAAGACCGATAAGAACGCCGGTAGAGAGCTTGGGTTCTCAATCGAAGAAAAGATTGACGGTATCTCCATCGTCCTTTACTACGAGAAGGGGCTGCTTAAGCGGGCAGTCACCCGGGGCAACGGCTTTGTCGGTAATGACGTTACGGCTAATGTGAAAACAATCGGTTCTGTACCATTGAGACTCCCAGAGCCGGTTGACCTTGCCGTAAGGGGTGAGATTTACCTGCCTCTGGATAAGTTCGAGGAATTGAATAAAAAAATGGATCCGCCGTATGCCAATCCGCGAAATCTTGCCGCCGGCACCATACGGAGGATAAAAAGCTCCGAAACAGCGAAAATCCCGCTTGATATATTTATTTATGAAGGTTTTTTTGAGAATCAACCATCGGAACATAAGGAAATTATTGCGAGACTTGAGTCACTGGGTTTCAGGCTGAATCCCCGCTACAGTTTTTTCAAGACTACCCGGGAGCTGCGTGATTACATAGAACGCTCAACACAGGAACGCGCCGGTTTGCCATATGAAATAGACGGTCTTGTAATTAAAGTTAACGAGATTGCTGCTCGTGAGGCTCTGGGGTATACCGGGCATCATCCTCGATGGGCAATAGCCTTTAAATTCGAATCGGTTCAGGCTGAGACAAAGATAAAGAGCATCGATGTTCAGGTAGGCCGAACCGGCAGGATAACCCCTGTAGGCAGGGTTGAAGCTGTCCAGATAGGCGGTTCAACCGTTCAGAATGTTACCCTGCATAATCAGGAATATATCAGCATGCTCGAAGCCGCCCCCGGCGATACAGTTTCTATATCAAGACGCGGAGACGTTATCCCGGCCGTTGAAGAGGTTGTAGAGAAGGGCGGCAGCCCTGTATGGGAAATGCCCACGGAATGCCCGTCCTGCGGCACAACCCTTGTTAAACGGGGCGCCCATCATTTCTGCCCTAACAGGGCCTGTCCCGACCAGGTTATGGGCCGGATATTCTTTTTCGTAGATAAAAAGCAGATGGATATTGAAAATTTCGGCCCTGAAACGGTCGAATACCTTATAAGCCGGGGAATGATAACTGATATCGAGGATTTATATACCTGTTCTTATGACGATCTGATTGATGAAAAAGGTTTCGGTGAGAAGAAGGTTGCGCTTATAAAAGACGGAATAAAAAAGAGCCTTGAGAAACCGTTCCAGACAGTGTTGAGTTCCCTCGGCATCCCTGAGCTAGGCCGAAAAGCCGCTGAGATATTGATTAATGCCGGTTTCAACTCCATCGATAAACTGATTAAGGCCGCGGAAGATGATGACACCGGGGCTCTAACCGCAATTCACGGTATCGGTGAACGAACTGCCGAAATTATCACCTCCGAGCTCAGACGTCCCGAACTGCGCTCAAGGATTAACGCCCTGAAAAAGGCCGGTCTGCGTTTTGAAGCTGATCCAAACGAACTGAAGGTGACTGAGGGGGTTTTTACAGGGCAAAGCTGGTGTGTGACCGGAAGTTTTGAACACTTCAAACCCAGGGATCTTGCCCTTGATGAGATTAAAAGACGGGGTGGAAATACGGTCACAGGGGTTACCGGTAAAACCACCCATCTGCTCTGCGGGACCGGAGGCGGAAGCAAGCAGGCAAAGGCTGAAAAACTAGGTGTTGAGATTGTTTCAGAAGAACGATTTCTCGAACTGATAAGCGACTGATTAAAAAAGGTGGAAGAGGAATGACGGAAAGGGAAGCAGCGGAATTTCTTGGAGAGAAAGGTTACGGCATAATACCGCCGTCGCAGTATCTTATAGATATGGAAGAACCCTTCAGGAAGATCTGGGCCGCAGTCAGTCCTTTTACTATGACATCGGTTGAGCGCGGATATGCCTTGTACAAGGCTGTTGAATATATAGTGCGCAGCAGAATACCCGGAGATTTTGTCGAATGCGGGGTATGGAAGGGCGGTTCATGCATGCTTATGGCCATGACGCTGCTGCAGATGGGAGATGCAGGCAGAACTATCCATCTCTACGATACCTATGCCGGAATGACCGAACCCGGAGGAAATGATTTCATTGCATGGAATGGACGCTCTGTTGCGGAGAAGTGGAATAGAGATAAGGCCGGCCTGTCGGACAATTTTACCGACTGGGCTGTATCTCTCGAGAATGTACGTGAGAATATTCTTACTACCGGTTACCCCGCATCAAATCTGGTATTTATTGAGGGACCTGTAGAACAGACCCTTGAGCAGAATATTCCGGAGCAGATAAGTCTTTTAAGACTTGATACGGATTGGTACGATTCTACAAGAATCGAGCTCGAACTGCTTTATCCGTTATTAACGAAGGGCGGTGCTCTTCTGATTGACGACTACGGACATTTTACAGGAGCCAGAAAAGCAGTGGATGAATATTTCGGAGAATCATCATCCGTCCTGCTGAACCGGATAGATTATACCGGCAGAATCAGCATAAAGACTGAAATTCCGGAATAATATACCGATAATTAAAGAAAGGCGGATCCATCTGTGATTTTTAATGCTAAAAGAAATATTTTTATCATAATTTTTGCTATTTCTTTCTTATTTCCCGTATTTTCTCAGTCAACCATCAGTTCGGAAGAGGGCCGTCCTGCAGAAGCTGTATTTGAAGATATTCCGGCAGGTCACGGTAACATCATGCTTGGTATGGATATCGAAGACGTGAAAAGAGAACTGCTGAAAGATACCGATTTCAGCTATCGTGGGGAGCCCGATGTTTCCATGCTTCCTAATGACGACAATCAGGTTATAGACTGTGACGGAGCTTTTTATGTTGAGCGCGGCTATTTTCAGTTTGACGACGACAAGCTTTACCTGATCACAATGGTTCTGGATGAGGAGTATGTAGATCATTACAGTATCTACGCAGCGCTCAAAAAGAAATACGGTGAACCAACCTTTCTTGATCCGTCAAAAACAATCTGGCAGAATGAAAAGACGAGTCTAAGTCTTGAACGCCCGTTAAGTATAAAATACATTGATCGTGAGGTTTTCAGGCGCCTGCAGCAGGAATCGGCTGCGGCGGAGTCTGTTGAATCCATGCTGCGGCAGGATTTCATAGATTCATTTTAACGCTTATGAAAAAAAGTATTTATTTTGCACTAATAGTAATAATTTCTACAGGATGTCTGCTGTTGATATCCATGGGACGGGGGGAGAAGCTCGATAAAAGGGTAATCACCCTCGGCGGGATTGATGTCGAAGTTGAAATAGCCGACGATTCTGAATCAAGACGAACCGGTTTGATGAACAGAAAGTCTATGCCGGAAGATGCCGGAATGCTTTTTATATTTGAAAGTGATCAAAAGCTTTCATTCTGGATGAAAAACACGCTTATCCCTCTCTCAATAGCCTACATATCGGCAGAGGGTGAGATTATGGAAATATACGATATGAAACCTGAATCGCTGCGGCCGGTTGAATCAATTAATTCAGTTCGATATGCCCTTGAAATGAATCAGGGATGGTTTTCTCGTAAGGGAATTGACGTTGGCGACTATATGCACTTTGATTAATCGTTTAATTCAGGAAAAAGCTCCAGGTTAGGCTCCTCACCTTCTTCTTTAACCGGTTCATTCACCAGGATCTCTATTCTTCGCTCAACCTTTATCAGATCTTTTTCAAGACTCTTCGCAAGTTTCACTCCCTCTTCGAATAGTTTTAGAGATTCATCAAGATCACCACCGCCTTTGATCGCGGTATTTATTTCTTCAAGCCGGCTGAGTCTCTCTTCAAATTTCTTCATTCTGTAACCTCTCTTTGATGCTGACGTCTGCTGTGCCGTCGTGGAATCTTACCAGGGCCTCCGAGCCCGGTTCTGCCTCGGCGGCTGATTTAATCAGCCGGCCAGTCTGTTTGTCAGTCATTATTGTATATCCCCGTTCAAGAATTGACTGGGGTGATACCGCATTCAGCTCCCTTGCCGCACCGTCTAACCTGTGCCGCCTGTCTTTTACAGCATTACTGAAGTTTGTTATCAGCTCTTCTTTCATGTCGTCGAAACGGTTTAATACCGGCTGAATAAGAATGAAGAAGCTCTCTTCAAGGTTAGCGCCGCTGTATTTTGAGGCAAGAAGCCTTATCCGTTCGGTCTGGCGGCTCATTTCGCCGGTAATAGATTCATATAACTGGCTTACGCGCGCGGCAAGCTCATCCCTGCCCGCACTGACGATTTCGGCGGCGGCCGAGGGGGTGGGGGCTGATACATCAGCTGCAAGGTCTGAGAGCGAGCGGTCAATTTCATGTCCGACGGCTGAAATAACAGGTATTGAACATTCTGCAATTGCCCTAACGACTTCCTCATCCGAAAATGGCAGCAGATCCTCGAGGGATCCTCCGCCCCTTCCTACTATAAGGACTTCGCCGAGACTGTAGACATCCGCCCGTCGTATCTGCTCTGCAATCTTCGCCGCTGCTGTATCGCCCTGTACCGGCGCCGGCACTACAGCGATATTAAGTCCCGAATTCCTGCGACCGGTAACCCTTAGAATATCGCGAATAGCCGCTCCTGTAGGAGATGTCACAACTGCGACTTTTGATGGAAACATAGGCAGCTGTTTTTTCCTTTCAGAATCGAACAGTCCCTCAGCCGCAAGCTTCTTTTTCCGTTCCTCAAGCATGGCGAGGATCTCGCCTTCACCGGCCTTTTCAATACTGTCGCAGATAATCTGGTACGAGCCTCGCAGGGCATATACCGAGATATTGCCAGATACCTTTACAAGCATCCCGTCGCCGGGAGTGAAGGCAAGGGCTCTCTGCCTTCCCTTGAACATTACGGCGCTGATCATCGCGTTTTTGTCCTTGAGAGTAAAATACAGATGTCCCGTACTTGAAGGCCGGCAGTTGGAAATTTCGCCGGTAATCCGAATATTGCTGAATCCTTCTTCAAGAGTATCTTTAATTAGTCCGGTGATTTCTGTTACTGAAAAAATTTTATCGCCGTAGCCGTACATAACGCATTCGAGAATACAACTTCCTGAGCGGAATTGAAATACTTGTGAAGCAAAAGTTTAAAAATGCTTCCTGAGGTGTCGATAATTGATATATGAATAATATAGTAATTCTCAATGCACTGAATATTTCAGAATATGCTTATAAAGAACTCTACCAAAATCGACATTCGGTATCTTATGCTGTTGAATCGGCGGGCGGAATGCCTGAAATAACTGAAAAAGCTGTACTGCTGCCGCCGGGCGCCGGCACTGAAGCTTTTGAAGGCTTTAAACATTTTATGGTTGACGACAATACTCCATCAGGACTTATTGAAGCCCTTACAAAGGTTGCTGCCGGTTTTGATAATATTTTTTATTACGGCGCGGACTGTCCGTTGGTTGACATTTCGCTTACACAAAAGATGTACTCAAACCATTGCCGGTATTTCTGTGAATATACTTTTGCAGACGGATTCCCCTCAGGTATCAGCGTGGAGATAATAAAACCATCGATACTGTCGATGCTGGCAAAGCTTGCTGAACATAGCACTGAAGCTATTGAGAGAGACAGCATTTTTTCTCTGATAGAGAAGGATATCAACGCCTTCGAAATTGAAACTGAGATTTCGCCGGATGATCAGCGTCTGCTTCGTGTTCGCCTTTATCCGGACACGAAGAGAAATTTCCTTCAGCTGCAGTCGATTTTTACAGCTGTCAGTGAAGGTTCTGAGGAAGAATCGGTCTCAGGACGAATTTTAAAGACAGTTAGGAATCGGGGAGAACTGCTTCGTTCGCTTCCCATCTTTTTTGAGTTCGAGACAAGCTCGGCGCACCCACAACAGTTGAACTATATGCCTGAAAACGGAGGATTAAGCGGACGCGGGAATGAAATGTCGCTGGGAGATTTTAAATCTGCCCTCGAAAAGATTTCAGGTTTTTCAGGTGATGCTGTTATAAGCCTGTCGGTTCGGAATGAACCTGCACTGCATTCTGATGTATCCGGACTGGCTGCCGCAGTGCTGAAATATGATAATTTTTCACTTTTGATTGAAACCTCCGGGATAGGCTGGCAAACCGGGCAGCTTGATGCAATTCTTTCCATGGATTCAGGAAAAATCAGCTGGATTGTTGATCTCGATGCTCTGGACCGAGGGATTTATGAGAAGCTTCGAGGCGGCGGTTATGATGAAGCCTATGCATTCGCTGAGCGTCTGTATGCCGAAAGCCCCGATAATACCTGGGTTCAGGTAGTCAGGATGAAGGAAAATGAGGAAGACAACGAGCTTTTCTATAAATATTGGAAAGAGCGGACAAATAATGTTATCATACAGAAATATGACTGGTGCTGCGGTAGACTCGAACAGAGGAAGGTTACCGATCTGTCGCCCGTTAAGCGGCTTCCGTGCTGGCATTTGAAGAGAGAATTGACGGTTCTGGTCGACGGCAGTGTTCCTCTCTGCAGGGACGATCTTGACTGTGAAACTGTTCTAGGTAACCTCTTCACAGACAATATTGAGGAGATCTGGCTGGCCGGAAGCGATATCTACCGACAGCATCTGGATGAGGAGTATCCCGGTATTTGCCGGAATTGCGATGAATACTACACCTACAACTATTGATAAGGTTGATTATACTGTAATCGGCGGCAGGCGTGAGCCTGAGATGCGCAAACGTCCGCCGTTAATCTCCATAGTTCTTCTTGACAGAGCCGGGCGAGTATTTAAAACTGAAACACTCAGCCTGCTTGGTAAACTGAATGCTTATGAAATTATCTCCATTGAGGGCGGAGGAGCCGGATACGATGTGGAATCGATGTCAGTCCGTTTCCCATCCGTTCGTTTTATAAGAATCCATAATCAGACCACTGAAGGTGAAAAAATAAATATCGGGATTGAAGAATCAGAATCACGCTATGTCCTGGTCCTCTATGATGATATGAGTGTAAGCCCCGGAGTCCTCTCTGAACGGCTTCTTGAACAGATAAGCCTTGCTGACTGTCTTTGCTGTGTTCCTCTTATTCAATCAAGAAAACAGTCCACAGTTCCTACTATCATGTCGCCGGCCTATCTGAAGAATTCTCTGAAGATCGTACAGCTGCCGCCTTCGGTGGACGGGATGGACAGCCTGTTTCCGTTTGATTACTGTGGAATTTATGACCGTGAGCTGTTCAGGAAACTTGGCGGATTCGATAGGCGGATATACAGTAAATGGTGGCAGAAGATGGATTTCGGCTTCAGAGCCCACATGTGGGGTGAGCGCATTCAATGTAAAACATCACTGCGTATAAAATATCTTGATGAAATACCAGAAGAATCAATCACCCCGGATAAAAGCTACCGTTTTTTCTACCTTAAAAATCTTACAGTAAGATTCGACGGAGACAGCGGAACTATTCCCAAATCTCGTTTCCCTTCATATCATTTTAAAAGCGGAGAGAGTTTTTTCACGGCGCTGAAGGAATTCCGTGAAGCCCGCGAATGGGTCGAGACAAACAAGTATCGGTTCAGGATGGAAGCCAGGAGTATTACTGAGATTTGGGAGGCCCCGGAGAATTGAGTAACAGAACAGGTATTTTTCTTCAGGTACGGCTGGGATCCTCCAGACTCCCCGGCAAAGCCCTCCTTGAAATAGAAGGAAAAGCAATAATCACTCACGCCATGCAGGCGCTTTCAGCAGTTGACATCGACTGCCGGGCAATACTTACCGACTCCTCAAGCGCCAACCGACTGAAACCCCTTGCTGCGGCCTCCGGTTTTAGCCTGTTTGAGGGGGCGGCCGAGGATGTCCTCGACCGTTATGTCTCGGCAGCAGCTGAGTATGGAGTTGATACGATAATAAGAGCCACCGGCGATAACCCACTTGTTGACGCCGAAGCCGCCGGGCTTATCCTTCAAAACCACATTGAGTGTAATGCCGATTACAGCGGCTTTGATGATATGCCCCTCGGCACAGGGGTAGAAGTATTGAAAACCTCTGCGCTGCGGGCCGCTGCAAACCAGTCTGATGACAGCTACGACCATGAGCATGTCAGCCCATACCTGTATAAAAACCCGACCCTCTTCAAAATTAACCGGTTCAGGGCGCCGGAGAGGTTCTGTCTGCCCGGGTCGGCTGTGACAGTAGATACCCCCGATGATTTTGAATACATCCGCGGTCTGTATGCTGCTCTGTATAAGGGAAAACCGCTGACCATCACCGATATTATTCCCTGGCTTAGAGAAAACAGGCGGGCGCATGAATAGGGCTGCAGAAAAACGTCTCCTCATTATTCCGTCCGCCCGCAGAGGGAACGGTACCGGGCACCTGCAGAGGGCTGTTCGTTTGGCAGAAGGTTTCAGGCGGCTCGGTGTACATAATGCTGTCCTTACCGAAAAAGTGGATAGCAGCGATCGGTACAGCAGAGAAGATATTATAAGTCTCATACCGGCGGCTGAGGCCGCAGGGCTGATATCATCCGTAAATCCGGATGAATGGGATGTCTGTGTTTTTGATCAGCGGGAGACCCCGCCGGAACTATTCAACAGGTTTTCCGGCGCTTTTCTCATCGGTATAGATGAAGGCGGGACTCTGCGAAACAATTTTGATTATCTGATTGACAGCCTGCCGAACCTTGAAACTATACCGGCCAACATCAGCTCCGTTTCCTTTCTGCCGCTACCTGAACCTGTTAAAAGGCAGGTTGCAGCAGTTGGTGGGGCTGAGTCTTCGCCAAATGACAGCGCTGTTATCAAGGTCCTCCTTAGCTTCGGCGGGGAGGACCGCGAAGGGCTTACAGCTGTTCTTGCACAGAGTCTGATTAAAACAGGCCTTTTCAGTGCTTCCGAACTCACAATTGTCCGTGGCGGATTATTTGCCGAACAGGACTTCCCGGAGGGGGTCGCGGTTCTGGATTCACCTGAAAACCTGGCCTCCGGGCTATGTTCATATGATCTGGTTTTTACAATATTCGGCCTGACTTGTTTTGAAGCCCTGTACAGCGGTACCCCGGTGATTCTTTTTAATCCAACAGATTACCATCGCAGGCTTTCCAGGCAGGCTGGAATACCTGAAATCGGGACAGCCCCCAAGCCGGATTTAAACCGGCTTAAGCAGCTTTTGCAAGCCGGCGGTCCCCTGGAAAATGCTGAAATAAGAAGCGCCATCCTGGCATACTCCGGCTTTGAGCTGCGGGACCCTGCAAATTTCATTGCAGAGCTGTCTATTCCTGCAAAGCGCTGCAGGGGCTGTGGTAATCTGCATTCGGCTGCGGCCTATCGAACTGAAACTCATAGCTATTTCATTTGCGGTCACTGCGGACTGGTCAACGGTATGTATTTCGGCAGCGAGCAGAAGGATTACGGTGCCGATTATTTCTTTGATGATTATAAAAAACAATATGGTAAAACCTATCTGGAGGATTTTGAAAAGATAAAAATTGACGGACTTCGCAGATCCAGACTGATAAGACAAATCGGGGCATCCGGGCGGCTGCTGGACATCGGCTGCGGATACGGCCCTTTTTTATCGGCTGCATCAGATTCCGGTTTCAGAGTCGCAGGCACTGACATATCAGAGAATGCGGTGGAATGGGTCAGGAATAATCTCAGATTTCCGGCATCGGCCGGACCTGTTGAAACATTTTCGCCTTCCGACGTCGGTGAAGAGCATTTTGACGCTGTTACAATGTGGTATGTTATTGAGCATCTGGAAGATTTACCCGCTGTTCTTGATAAAATAAATAAAATGCTTGCTCCGGGAGGGGTTTTTGCTTTTTCAACGCCGAACTATAATGGAATAAGCAGGCGCAGGTCAACGGAGGCATTTCTCGATGCAAATCCGCTTGATCATCATACTGTATGGAGTCCGGATTCGGCCGAAAAGCTCCTGAAGGATTACGGTTTTGAAATCCGGATTGTAAAATGCCCGGTAATTCATCCGGAGCGTTTTTTCAGCCCCGGTGTATGGGACGGTTTGTCTTCGGCGGTAAAAGCCGTTGCCGGACGCATCATTTCAACGGCCGGTAAACTTTTCAGCCTCGGTGATACATTTGAGGTTTATGCAGTAAAGAAAAAGGATAGCAGTAGAACAACATGAGTAAGGAATCAATATTCATCCTGGGTGCTGGTATTATGCAAGTTCCCGCTATAAAATCAGCAGCAGAACTTGGATACCGGGTAATTGTCGCCGACGTTAACCCGGAGGCTGAGGGAATTGCCCTTGCCGACGATTATTTACCCATAGATTTAAAAGACAGGCATGCAATAGCCGAGGCTGCTGTTAAGCTGCGCAAAGAAGAACATCTTCAGGCAGTCTTTACTGCCGGGACCGATTTTTCGGCAACAGTTGCCTATGCCGCCGCCGCCGCCGGACTGCCCGGGCTTGACTACTCGGCTGCAATGACCGCGAGCAATAAGATCCTCATGCGAAGGGCCTTTGCTGAAGCCGGGGTTCCTTCTCCGGCATTTTATCCTGTTAAAAACAGCCGCGAGGCGCTTGAAGCATGTATGAATCTTGATTTCCCTGTTGTTATCAAACCTGTCGACAGCATGGGTGCCCGCGGTGTCGTGAGGATAGAGAGCCTTGGAGACGAGGCCGGAATTATCGACGCTGTCGAAAAGGCTGTTGATGCATCCGGCACAGCAGAGGCGATAGTCGAAGAGTTTATGGACGGTCCGGAATTCAGCCTTGACGCCATTGTATATAACGGTGAGGTCTCCATATGCGGCTTTGCTGATCGTCACATTTTTTTCCCCCCGTATTTTATTGAGATGGGGCACACAATGCCTACGGCCTGTTCTGAAGAGCTTCAGGCAGAGGTAGTAGATGTTTTTATCAGAGGAATACATGCAATCGGAATAGATAATGGAGCTGCTAAAGGCGATATGAAGTATTCTTCAAAAAAGGGTGCAATGGTCGGAGAGATTGCTGCAAGATTGTCCGGCGGATTCATGTCCGGCTGGACCTTTCCATATCACAGTGGAATAAATCTTACCGCTGAAGCAATTAAAATAGCTTGCGGCAGGGGGCCTGGAAGCCTTGTTCCGCCGCAGAAGAAGGTGTCTGCGGAAAGAGCGGCAGTATCAATCCCCGGCAAGGTTGCGTCAATTGAAGGTATTGAATCCGCAAGGGCTGTCGAATCTATTCAGGAGGTGTTCCTCCACACTGAAGTAGGGGAAGGTGTAGTTTTTCCAGTCAATAACGTTCAGAAATGTGCAAACTGTATTTCGGCGGCAGAAGGTTACGATATTGCGGTTGCTGCTGCTGAAGAAGCTGTGCGGCAAATTTTCATAAGGCTTGTGCCCGGCAATTCAGAAACTGCCGCCTTTTTGAGAGGTGAGGGCTACGAATGGGTTCCCGATGCATATGTTCTGACCCGGGAGGCAGATCTTTCCTTTATAAAAGGTCTGGTCGACAGCGAAGGCGGGATTCCGCCCGAACTTAAGAAAGAGGCTGCCGTAGACTGGCATGGACTGGGCCTGGCCGAAGCGGTGGACAGGGTGAAAGGGTTTACCGGATGTACGGATTCTGATTTAAACTCAGGATTCTGGAGTGCTTTTCTCCGTGGTGGCGTTCAGGGCGGCGTATGGTATCTAGAAACGGAGGCGCTGCTCAGATGAAAAAGATTGCCGCAGTTTTCTTTATAATGCTGTTCATCCCGTTTTTTGCCGGAGCGGAAGGATTCACCGATATCCTTGATCTGTCGGAGGAATGCGGCTGTGAATTGAGGTTCGATTACTGGAAGGGAGTATACGAGCTCAGGAAGGGGAGGGCGGCTGTTCGTTTTTCCTCTGGGAGCCCCTGGTATCTGGTTAACATGAATGAGCTTCGTGGGGGTATAGAAACAGAGCTTACCTCCGACGGCCGCTTTCTCATCGACAAAGATACTGCAGCTGACGTCGCTGCATTTTTTGAGCAGCAGGGGCCGGTTATCGGGGGCATAAGATATATAGTGCTCGACCCGGGCCACGGCGGCAAAGACCCCGGAGCAATAGGGTATTACACCTCCGGCGGTGAAAAAAAATCTCTACAGGAGAAGGATGTAGTGCTGAAGACCGCTCTGACCGCGGCCGAAATGCTGCAGGCTCGTTATCCGGATAAGGAAGTCCTGCTTACAAGGGGAGACGACAGATATCTGAAACTTGAGGAGCGGACAGAGATTGCCAATTCAGTTGAGCTCAGAGAGGGCGAATCGATGATTTTCGTTTCGGTACATGCTAATGCATCGTTTAATTCTACTGCACGGGGGTTTGAGGTATGGTATCTGCCGCCCGAGTACCGCCGGGATCTGCTTGATGAAGATCAGTATGATTCGGTTGATTCGGACGTTATTCCTATTCTGAATACTATGCTTGAAGAGGAATACACTATTGAAAGCGTTATACTCGGAGAAAAGCTGCTTGACGCTCTGGATGCTCAGGTAGGCGACATAAGTATAAACAGGGGGCCCAAGGAGGAGTCCTGGTTCGTCGTGCGAAATGCACATATGCCGTCGGTCCTCATTGAACTGGGTTTTGTCACGAATCAGGATGAAGCTGTCCTTTTATCTTCGCCATCATACTTGAAGAAACTAAGTAAGGGCATCTATAATGGTATAGTCGATTTCATTAATGACTATGAACGAACCAGGGGGTATTCGGAGTAATTATGACTCTAAAACGCTTTTCCAGAAAATTTATTATACTGCTTGCTCTCTTTGTCGCTTTTTTTCTCGTCACTCTTGTTTTTATAACCCTTGATGCCGAAAGTAGAGTAGAGAGGGTTCTCTTTTTTCCTGATGAAGAAGGTCGAGAGCTTCACGGAGAACTGAGGAGACTGCCTGTACGAGACAGCAGGGCGGGGAATATTGAATTGTACATCAATGAAATTATTCTCGGACCGGCAACAATAGATCTCTACCGGCTGATTCCGCAGGGTGTGAAACTTGAAAGTCTGCTTGTAGACGACGAGGTTCTTTATCTCGGGTTTTCAGAGAATCTGGTGACTACGGCCGAGAACGTACCGATGAGCTTTAACGGCATAATCGAAGGCGTTGAAAAGGCTGTTGTCTTCAATTTTCCTGAGATAAAGGAGGTGAAAACAGCAATAGGCGGAGAACCTGCGGTTATCCGTTAATTTACGATAAACAAACTGAGGACTGTTGTGCAAAAAAAATAAAAATCGTTGACAAACAGTCTACAGTTCGTATAATTTTAAATACAAGCAATTTATTTGATAAGGAGCAATTAGATGAAACGTTTCGGAATTCTTCTATGTATAGTGCTGATAATGGCAGCATTTCCTGTTTTTGCAGAAGAATCGGTGCTTATAGACTTTGCACAGCTTGCAGCGGATATGGATAATGGAGAAAATGAAGCAACTTATATTGATTTCTCCGATAAGGCCGGCGCAGGCTTTACAGAGGAAGAAAAAGAGTTTATGAAAACCTCACTTTCCCTTGCAAACTGGGAAGTTGAGCTTGCATCATCAGCAAAAACGGTAACAAACAGAAGGTACTCATATGTACGTCCTGCACCCGTTAAAGACGGTGCTACAAGATATGGCGGAGAGACTGTACTCGGAACAAGAATACATTTTCCCGAAGAGCCCTTTAACTCATGGGCAATCGTAAAACCCCCGTTTGACATCCCCGCATTTGAAAAAGCAGATGATCAGGACGCACAGGGTGTTAAGTTTGACGGTTACGGCGTTGTTAAAAACGTTGGCGTTATTAAGAGTGTTACTGTTAACATTCTTGGAAAGAATTTCCCCAATGGTTTTGGTGTTCTTCTTGAAGATGCAAACCATGAACAGCAGAATGTATTCATGAGTTATCTTGATTTTGACGGTTGGAAGACAATTACATGGAACAACCCTAACTACATAGCTGACGTAAGGGACAGAGAACTCAAAAAGACTCCGCTTTATCCAAAAGCAACTCCTTACTACAAGCTCGCAGGACTAGTTTTCTACAAAGATGCTGCACAGGAAGGTGGTGATTTCATAACATATGTTAAGGATATTACCATTACCTATGATAAAGCTGTTCTTAATCTTCAGACTGATATCGATGATGAAGCACTCTGGGGTATTCTCGGCGATCGTGAAGAAGCCAGAAGAAATGCAGAGTATGAGAGACTTGGTAACAAGCAGGTTCTCAGATACATTGAATCACAGTTGATGCATGCGGAAGAAGACGCTGCTACAGAGTAGATTCAGAAACTTTCAATGCAGATATACAGAGGAACGGTTAGCCGTTCCTCTTTTTTTTTGCTTTTATTAATTCCGTGATATAATAATCAATATAATTTTATAAAGGAGTTATCATGAAAAAATGTGTGCTTCTGATTTGGATTATTATTTTTTTCACCATAGGTTTATACGCTGAGGATGTAGTCTGGGGATCGATGTACGATCAGGGGAATTTCAGACTGGGAGTTGAAGCAGCTATTGAAAACACTCTAACAGATACACAGCTGGCTGTTTATCCCGAAGCAGAGATGCTTTTATGGAAACCGCTGATTGCAAATACTGCTTTTATTGATATCGGTGCGGCTGTTGAGGGTAGACTTGGTATTCCAGTTACAGCAGGTTCCGGCTTATCAACCGGTGCAGGTATTCTGGGTACAATTCATCTTGGTTTCAGGGGGTTTGAGTTCACAGGTTCGGAATATCTTTCAAAGATCGATGTATATGCTGAAGCCGGCCTGAAATATGATTTTATTACAGATGATACAAGAATGGGCGGAGTTGTAAAAACAGGTATTAACTACTACTTAACCGAAAAAACGGCTGTCGGAGCCTTCTACAGCAACTGGGGAGGCTTTTACGGGGCGGGACTTGCTTTCTCAATAAAACTCGGCAGAACACCGGCGGTTAAGGGTATCAGTTTTGAACTGCCTGAGATTTCGGCTGAGCCCTACCTGATGCAGTTTTATACCCTGTTTTATGCGTCGGCTGTAGGCGGATGGTATTATCCTGATTCGTATGCCGAAGGGCAGGCTTCTGTTCATCGAATATCCGTCATGGACAGCAGCGGCGCTGATTCATACACTGTAGAACGCGCATTTCTGAAAGCACTCGAAGATGGACACAGTTTATGGAGATTCAGGTATTCTGATGACGATGACTCGTTTTACTATGAGTTTATTACAGATGAAGACCATAATATAATCACTGTTTATTATGATTCGGAGGATGAAGGCCTGGTTGAAATGAAGGCTGGTAAATATGAATATCCTGAAGAAGGTTATGCAGCCTGGGATGATTCCGGCGCAGACAGCACAGAAGGTGTTGAAGTAAGGGTTGAAGCCGGAAAATTCATGACTACCGAATACAGCTGGATTGACGAATCCGGAACAGCGGTATTCTGGTGGGCGTCGGACGAGGTCCCCGGTAAGCTTGTAAGTTATAAGATGGAAGATGATTCTGATATTGTAATCTCTGAACTGATTGATATCAGCTCTGGCAATAGAGCCATACTTCATTATTAACACTAAAAAGGGCAGTACTTTGTGATACTGCCCTTCTTTTTAATTGTCAGTGCTTAATTATTTATATTGTCCAGGTCAAGAGTTACGCCTAAAGTGGCGTTAAAAAGGAAACTTCCCGGCAGTTCATCTGCAAATGAAAGTAGAGAACTAGTGTCGGCGACAAGGTCTTCAAGAGAGCCGAATGAGTAGAGACAGCTTTCAAGCCCGGCATCTATTGAAAGAAAATCAAAGGGAGAGAAAGTTACATCGGTTCCCAGTACTATATTGTTCAGGCTGAGTACACTGGTATCTTCAATTGTGCGCGTTTTAGCCTGGTAGGCAATTTTCAAGGTTACTGTATAGGGCATATTTTTCTGAAAGATATCAGAGACAAACGCATATTCCGTGAACTCGTCTGTCTGGGGTCCTGAATCGGTAACAGAGGTAAAACCTTTTGTGTCAATCATAAGGGTGCAGATGGCGTTCGGAACATAAAAGCCTATCGATATATTATTAGCTTCCTGGATATAATCTCCAGTATTCACGAGAGTGCCGCCGATTGTGCTTTGCGTATAAAATCTTGCGTATGCGATCCCGGGGATGTTAATCTTGACAGCTGTTGATATCCCCGATTTAATCATGGTTTGGGCGGTGTTGAACAAACCGAAAAACGGTCCAACCTCAATATTAAACAGATCGTCATTGTAGTAGAAATTAGTATAGGCAAGATTCTTTAATACAGTATCACGATAAAAACCGA
>JAQQAL010000041.1 GCA_028532855.1 Candidatus Thalassospirochaeta sargassi | reverse complement strand
TCTGTACAGCTGGCAAGCCATCACGGACCCAATCAGCTGCAATCATGTAGGCTTCACTCTCGTCGGTGGTTCCGGTGGAGCGAGCGGGGAGGTACATTCCTGTTTCAGGGTTCTTGATTTGGGCGTAGTAGATTCTCTGTCCGCGACGTCTAAAAACACAAAACCGGCGCATTTCGCTCTCCTCTCAGAGGGGTCATCTGTAACCCCATCTGTAAGTCAGATTGATAAAACGCCGGTCTTTCCGGTGATGAATCTGTAAACCGCTATCTAGTAACGATTTGCTGTATAGCAGGGACAGGACTCGAACCTGCGACCTCCGGGTTATGAGCCCGACGAGCTGCCAGCTGCTCTACCCTGCGTCGTTGTGATAGGAAATATAATGATATTTAATGTTTGTGTCAACAATAATTAAGAAGATTTTCAATAATAATTCAGTTGGTCATTACGGACTCTCAACTTCTTCCTGTCATCCTGTCGAGCAGCAATGCTTTCTTCATCAGTTTCCTGAGTATAAACCAGCATATAATCAGCAGCGGGATAACCAGGAAGCCCAGTGCTGTTCCCGTGAAGAGTACAAAGTCGTACAGGCCGTGTATTACCACTGCAATCAGAAGTCCTTTTGCTATCGCATTTGTGTCACTGAACTTTGAATATCCAATATAATAACCCATTATTCCGGAAGCAATTGCATGCAGCGGGACAGCGGTGAACGCCCGCAGCAGTACAGTAGAGAGTCCTCCGGTGCTGTATAGTATGTTTTCGAAACAGGCGAATCCCATGCTTGCAGTTATTGTATATATGATGCCGTCGGTAATCTCGTCAAAATCGTTTCTGTTGAATACGAAAAAACGTACAACCGCCAATTTTATCCCTTCTTCGACAAGCGCAGCTACGACAAAGGCTCTGACAAAAATATTCTGAAGGCTGTTGCTGGAGCCTGCAAACTCGTCTAGGACAAGTTCTATTAGGACGGCTGGAAAAACTGAGAAAAATCCTATGACGAAGATCTTCCAAATCAATACTACCGGCTCTTTTTTCTGGCTGTCGCGGCGGTAAAAATACAATATAAGAGCCAGGGCAGGGAGGATGGCAAGTAGAATATTCAGAAGAAGAAAGTTCATGACGGTATAATATTACACGCCGGACGGTTTGTCATTAACTTTTAGAATATAGCAGATTGTAAAAATTGTTTGACGCCGTGGATCAATCTGATTACCTTTATTACATGAGATACGATAAATTTACACTTAAAGCGCAGGAGGCCCTGCAGGACGCAGATGGTGTAGCGCACGAATATAATCATCAGGGAATTGATATCCCTCATTTCATCAAGGCGCTGCTTGAGCAGGAAGACGGAGTCATTCCGCCGCTGCTTGATAAGCTGGGTGCTGATAAATACCGGCTTTCACAGGAGATTGAATCGATACTGCAGAGTCTTCCTAAGGTCTACGGTAGCAATACTCAGGTTCATCTTGTTCCGGCCCTTTCGAGCGCCCTCAATGCGGCAACAAAAGAGGCTGAAAAGCTGAAGGATGACTACGTCAGCACCGAACATATATTCCTCAGTATCCTGAAGACCAATTCGGCAACAGCCGACATCCTGAGGCAGAACGGTATCAGCCGGGACGCTGTTCTCAGTGCTCTACAGGGACTGCGGGGAAATCAGCGGGTTACAGATCAGAACCCTGAGGGAAAATATCAGGTACTTGATAAGTTCTGTAAAGACCTCACACAGCTTGCCGCGCGTGACAAGCTCGATCCGGTCATAGGACGGGATGAAGAAATCCGCAGGGTGATGCAGGTGCTTTCCAGACGGACAAAGAACAATCCCGTTTTAATCGGTGAGCCCGGCGTCGGTAAAACAGCAATTGCAGAAGGCCTTGCCGGGCGGATTGTAACCGGCGACGTTCCGGATTCCCTCAAAAACAAGAAATTGCTTGCTCTTGATCTCGGCGCAATGATAGCCGGAGCAAAATTCAGGGGTGAGTTTGAGGAAAGACTGAAGGCCGTTATATCTGAAATTGCCGCAGCGGACGGACAGATAATACTTTTCATCGATGAGCTGCATACCCTCGTCGGCGCTGGAGCGGCAGAGGGATCAACTGACGCGTCAAATCTGCTGAAACCGGCTCTTGCCCGTGGAGAGCTCCATGCTGTCGGTGCAACAACACTTGATGAATACCGTAAGCATATAGAGAAGGATCCCGCGCTTGAACGACGTTTTCAACCCGTATATACAAAGGAGCCGTCGGTTGAAGACTCTATATCCATTCTCAGGGGGCTTCAGGAGCGCTACGAGGTGCACCACGGCGTGAGGATCAAGGATGAAGCATTGATAGCGGCAGCCGTGCTTTCCGATCGCTATGTGACATCGCGGTTTCTGCCTGACAAGGCTATTGACCTGGTTGATGAAGCAGCGAGCCGGCTGAAAATGGAAATTGAAAGCCAGCCTACTGAACTCGATAAAATAGAACGTAAGATCCTGCAGCTTAATATTGAGAAACAGGCGCTTTCAAGGGAAGATGATGAGGCATCGGCTGAAAGACTGAACAGTATAAATGCTGAGCTCTCAGGGCTGCAGGGAGAGCGGGATGCCATGCATCTGCAGTGGAAGAATGAAAAGTCGGTAATTGAGGAGATTCGCGGACTCAAGGCGGAGCTTGAGGAGCTGAAGTCGGAAGAAGCGAGATATGAGCGTGAGGGTAACCTTCAGAAGGCAGCTGAAATCAAACACGGTCTAGTGCCCCGTAAGCAGGCTGAAATTGCAGCAAAAAGCCTCAGGCTGGATGAACTGCAGGACGGCACAAGCCTTCTGCGTGAAGAGGTCGAAGAGGAGGATATTGCACGGGTTGTTTCAACCTGGACAGGGATCCCTGTATCTAAGATGCTTGCGTCTGAAATGGAAAAATATCTGAAACTTGAAGAAATTCTATCCAAGCGGGTTGTCGGGCAGGAAGGTGCAATAACAGCTGTGTCCGATGCAATCAGGCGAAACAAAACCGGCCTGGCCGATGACGACAGGCCCCTCGGTTCATTCATATTCCTCGGCCCCACCGGAGTAGGAAAAACCGAGCTTGCAAAGACCCTGGCTGATTTTCTGTTCAGTGACGAGAAAGCTCTTACACGTATAGATATGAGCGAATACATGGAGAAATTCTCTGTTTCAAGACTGGTTGGAGCGCCCCCTGGTTATGTCGGATATGATGAAGGCGGCCAGCTTACCGAGGCTGTGAGGCGTAGGCCCTACTCAGTTGTGCTTTTCGACGAGATAGAGAAGGCTCATCCGGATGTTTTCAACATCCTGCTTCAGATGCTCGATGACGGCAGACTTACTGACAGCCAGGGAAGGGTCGTTGACTTCCGTAATGCAATTATAATAATGACAAGCAACCTCGGTTCGGAGTTTCTACTTCAGGCAGATGACCCGGCGGATGCGGATGAGCAGATTTCAGCATTAATGAAGTCTACTTTTAAACCTGAGTTCCTGAACAGAATCGACGAGATCATATCTTTCAAGCGTTTAGGGCGCGAACAGATAGTAAAGATTGCCGATATCCAGCTTCAGATTCTAAAAAAGCGGCTTGAATCAAAGAAGATTACCCTGGAATTTGAGCCCGAAGCCGAAAGCTGGGTTGCCGAAATGGGCTATGATCCTGTTTTCGGGGCAAGGCCGCTTAAGCGAACAGTTCAAAACCTGATTCAGAATCCCATGGCCAAACTGATGCTTGCCGGCAAGATTAAGGAAGGCGATACTGTTCGGGTTATAAAAGGCTCAGAGGGGCTCGAGTTTCATACCTGATAAGTGGAAATGAGATGTGGAACTGAAAGCTTTGCATCGTTGAAATAAAGCCTCCTTTTTAGTATGATGCCTGGATAATGAACACCGGGAGGCTTTTATGGCAAAGCTATGGCAAAAAGATTATGAACTGAATGAACTTGTTGAACGATTTACTGTCGGCCGTGATTATATACTTGATAATGCATTAATTATCCCCGACTGTACAGCATCAATTGCCCATGCCAGAATGCTCAATTCGATAGGTCTCCTGACCGATGCTGAACTTGATAAGCTTGAGAATGCTCTGAAGACAATCATAAGCGACTTCAAGGATGGCAATTTTACCATTAAGCAGTCGGATGAAGACTGTCACACGGCTATCGAGAATTATCTTACAGTAAATGCCGGCGCCGCCGGTAAAAAAATCCATACCGGGCGTTCACGTAATGACCAGGTTCAGACGGCACTTCGAATGTACAGCCGGGCATCAATACTGAGCCTGCTTGAGAAAGGGCTGAGTCTTGCGGAATGTATGGTTAATTTTGCTGAAACAAATAAAAATATCCCCATGCCGGGGCGAACACATATGCAGATTGCAATGCCGTCTTCTATCGGGCTCTGGGCAGGTGCCTGGGCGGAAGAAGTTGTAGACAGCCTTAAAAATCTTATTTCGGTCTATGCCCTCGTTGATCATTGCCCCCTTGGCGCCGCGGCAAGCTATGGAACCCCGCTTCCGCTCAACCGGGAAATGACGGCAGAACTTCTCGGCTTCGCAAAGGTTCAGAATAATGTGCTCTATGTGAATAACTCGCGCGGAAGGCTTGATTCGCTTGTTCTGAACGCTGTAGAACATATCGGGCTCATACTGAGTTCAGCAGCCCAGGATTTAATCCTGTTCTCACTGCCTGAATTCGGATATTTCAGCCTGCCCGCGGAACTGTGTACAGGATCAAGCATCATGCCGCAGAAGAAAAACCCCGACGGACTCGAGCTTATGCGCGCCAAGTCGGCTACAATCTCAAGCTGCGCCATGCAGGTCAAGCAGGTTGTCCGCTCTCTTCCGTCCGGATATAACCGGGATTTTCAGGAAACCAAGGAACCCTACATGAACGGTCTTGAACTTGCGGCACAGTGTATAGAAATAATGGACCTGACATTCTCCCGCCTGCAGGTCAATCGAGACAGGCTCGAGGCAGCATTTACTCCAGAAATATATGCAACTGATGTTGCAATAGAAATGGTTGCAGGCGGAGCCAGCTTCAGGGACGCGTATAAGGAAGTCGGTTTGAATCTGGAAGCACTTGGCACCCGTAACCCGGCTGAGATTAATGAAAGCCGCAGTTCAACCGGTACAACTGGAAAACTCGGGTTGGATAAAGTAAATAAGGATATTGCTGATTTAAGAAGTAAGACTGCCGATGCGAAAGCAGTCCTGCTTGATGCAGTAACCGCCCTCGCCGGCGATGATGTTGAGCTTATTTAAACTTCGTAGTTTGTTTTGAGTGCTTCGGCGATATTCAATGCGTAATCGCCAATGTGTTCTATATGCTTCACTATGTCAAGATATAAAAGCTCTGTTTTTACGTCCGAGCCCTTCTGAATTCTCTTTCTTGACTCTTTTTTTAGAGTTTTTCTTTCCTTGTCTACCTTGGCCTCTAGTTTGAGAGCTTCCTGCATCTTGGACTCGGATAAATGCTGATCAAGGTTGGCTTTGATAAACTCAATAAACTCTTTTACCGTTTTTATCATCGGCTTCAATGCGTCCAGAGCTTCTGAGGGGAAGACCATTTCTTTATTGTATCTTCGTTCAGATGCAAGGATTAGGTTGTAGCAGCTATCGCCTATGCTCTCAAGTTCGTTGACTATTCTAATCATGGCGGTTGAGGTTCTCATTCCGTTCTCATTTAAGCCCTCACTTGAACATTCTATGAGGTAGAAAGTAATCTGTTCCTGCATTTGATCGGTGAAGTCTTCCATGTCCTTAACTTTCCGGACATGCTTTCCAAGCTTATCCTCTGGTCGCATAACAACCTTCTCGAACTTTGAAAACATCTCACCGGTAATGCCGGCCATTTTTGATATTTCCGATTTAGCCTTCATCAGGTTAAGTTCCGCTGTATCCTGAATTCCTGTTGAAATGTATTTAAACTCGTATTTTACGTTGAAATCATCCTTTGATTCAGGAACCATATATTCAACTAGTTTCGCAAGCTGAGGTATAAACCAGATAAATACGGCGGTATTAGCAATATTGAAAAGGGTATGGAACATTGCAAGATGCTCCGGAATCGAAGCACCCGTTGTGGGATCTCCGGGGATGATAATATCAACAAGACGCAGGAAGGGACTATGAAATATAGTAATTAGAACTCCGCCAAGCAGGTTGAATAAAATATGAGCCCTGGATGCCCGTTTCGCGTTTGTATTAGCCCCGATGGATGCAAGATAGGCAGTAACCGTTGTTCCTATATTTGACCCGATTATTACGGCTGCAGCTGTGTTGTAGTCTATCCAGCCGGTATATGCCATTGTAAGTGTTATTGCCATTGAGGCTGATGATGACTGTATTACAATAGTGAGAACTGCTCCGACTGCTACAAAGAGAATAAACGACAGAAAGCCCCAGTCTGCAAAATGTGCAAGAAATTCGAGATATTCCGGATGGTGTTTAATATCCGGCACAGAGCCTTTTAGAAAGTCTAGCCCCAGAAATAATATTCCAAATCCAATCAGAACCTCACCTAGATCCTGTTTGCCAAGGCGTTTTGAAAATACAAGCGGAAGACCTATACCTATAGCCGGCAGGGCTATGGTAACGATGCTGAACTTGAAACCTATAAGCGCTACTATCCATCCGGTTACGGTTGTACCTATATTTGCGCCCATAATTACGCCAATCGACTGAGTCAGAGACAATAGTCCGGCATTTACAAAAGAAACAACCATAACTGTAGTAGCCGACGAAGACTGGACAAGGGTCGTGACCACAAAACCTGTAAGGGCAGCCGCGAAGCGGTTGATTGTCATATAATTCAGAACCTTCTGCAGTCTGTCTCCGGCAGTTTTCTGAATTCCGTCACTCATTACCTTCATGCCGTATAGGAACAGGCCAAGGCTTCCTGCGATCTTTAAAATCGAATAGATAATCATAATTGGTTATTTTTTTAACAGTTAGCTAACAATTAATCCAGATCAACTGGCCTATGTCGTAGAAAAAAGCATTTTTTATTTTTGGCAATATCGATAAATCGGGATAATCAGAGATATAGAATCTCAAATTATTCCTTTCCTGCCATTGAAAACGACTCTTCTATATGATACAGTCAGCTATCAAAATCTGGTGGGTTATATGGTTTTTACGAGGTCGTCTCTGTTGGGTGTGATCGCCTGTCCCGGTGCTGAAAAGATAACCGAAGAAATTATTTCCGATTTAAAATCAATCTATTTGAAATATTATAAGAAAACTGCTGATTCTCTTGTTTCCCGTTATGGTTACAGCAGGGAAGAAGTGATCAGGAATATCAATTTTGTAAATGAGCTCACCTCCCGAAAGGGGCAGCGCCCTAAGGATGTGGCTAAATACAGGGCTCCTAATTACAAGATCCCGATGAAATTTACACGCTTTGCAAATGGGGAAGTGAAATCGGAAATTCAGATGTCCATCAGGGATATGGATATTTATATTGTACAGGATCCGGGCAACCATTATCCAATGGATATTAACCAGGACGGCAATGAGGTTTCCATGTCGGTAAATGATCACCTGATGGTTATGTTTACTACCATTGATGCCGTTATCGGTGCAGGAGCCAGGAGCGTAACTGTTGTTGCTCCTCTTTTTCCGTACAGCAGACAGCATAAGAAGAAAGGCCGTGAGGCATTAACCGCCTCCTGGTTCGGCCGCACCTGTGAACAGATGGGAGTCTCAAGAATTATTACCCTCGATATTCACTCCAAGGCAATTGAAATGACTTTTCAGTCTCTTCACCTTGAAAACCTGCATGCTTCATACCAGATTATACGGGAACTCTCAGAGCTTGCTGATCTTGAAAGCGATGATCTTGTAGTTGTATCGCCCGATACCGGAGCCGTCGACAGGAATAAATTTTTTGCCGGAACTCTTAATAAACCGCTGGCGATGATTTACAAAGAACGCGACTATTCCAAAGTCAGCTCCAACGCAAAAGCCAACAATATCACGAATATGAAGATGCTCGGTGACGTTAAAGGTAAGACTGTCTTTATGGCTGATGATATGCTCGGCACCGGCGGAACCCTCATCAAGGCAATGGAAATGCTGAAGAAGGAAGGCGCTGAAAAGATAATCTGTGCAGTCAGTCTTCCCCTGTTTACCGGAGACGCAGTAGAAAATTTTGAAGAAGCATATCAGAAGGGGCTGTTTGACAGAATTATCGGAACAAACGCAGTATATCATACCGCCGTTGGTCTGGGACGGGAATGGTACGTTTCAGCCTGTATCAGCGAACTCTTCGCAAGAACAATCTCTCGCGTACACCACGGTAACTCATTAAGCTCACTTCTTGATAATACAAAGATAATCAACAGGCACTTGGGCCCGTCGTAAAATCTATTTTATAGGTAATTACTCCCATAATTTCATTCGGATCCCGTTCTATAATTAAGATAAATTTGGGGGGATGTCGGATGAAAAGAAAAAAAATTTCTGCTGTTCTTCTATTTCTGTTTTCGGTGTGTATATTTCAGCTATATTCTCAAGATAAACCGCGGCTGGCTATTATTCCATTCTCTGTGATTGATGCGCCTGCATCGGAAGGGCGTATAGTTTCAGGTCTTTTTGAAACGGCACTTGTAAAGACTGAAGTTTTCAGAATCATAGAACAGAATCAGATGGGAGAGATTCTTGATGCTCAGGCTGTCTCACTCTCCGGTTGTACTGATGATAGCTGCGCTGTTGAAGTTGGAAAGTTGTTATCCGCAGAATTTATAATTCTCGGCGAATTGTCAAAAGCTGGTGAACGCTATTATGCCAATGTAAAGATAATTGATGTTGAACTTGGGCGTAATGTAGATGCGGATTTTGTAGCGGCTGATGATATTGTCGAACTGACTGAATCAGCAATTCCATTATTAGCTTACAAGATCGCTGGTTTTACCGGGAACACCGGAGGTGTAGAACATACTGCAGTTGCATTGGGCGAGATCCAGTATGATATATCTCCCGGAGCGGAATGTAGGATTATAGGTATCATGGTTGATGAAAGAATCTCTGGTAGAGGTTTAGTTGATTTACCGGTCGGAATTTATTCAGTTGAGATCACAGGCGAGAATTTCGAGCCGTATGTAGATAGTATCACAGTGCATAGACTTGAGCCATGTATGCTTATGCCCAAACTCATTTACAAGGTCGAATATCTTGAGATTGAAAATAACTTGCTTGCTGATACCATATGCCAAAGCCGGGACCCCGGATCTGAGCTTGAAAAAGTCAGGTCGCATATAGAGGATATTGATCAACAAATCGATAGTTCTGAAGATTTGATTTTTAAAGGGGAACAGCTCCTTAAAACTGCCATTAGAAACAGGATTGATGAACTTGATATGCTTATTTCAGATTCCGACAGACGGATGAAAACCTTGAACTTATTAAGATGTGCTGCATTCGGGGCCGGGGGTATTGGGTTTTTATCATCTGGAATTATATATATTATTGGCGAATCTGAATTTGAAATATATAACAATGCAGAAACTTCAGAGGCCGCCGCAGAAAGCAGAGATATGCTTGCAGTCTATGCGAATTTAGAAACTGCGGGACTTGTGAGCGGTTCTATCGGAACTCTCATAGGTGCCTGTATTCCATGGAAAGATAAGAATCGCGAATCTATGGAGAAAGAGCTTGGCCGTTTGTCGTATGAATTATCGGAATTGAGTGGAGGAATAGATTCATGAAAATATCTTATTTGAGATTTTTTCTT
This sequence comes from Candidatus Thalassospirochaeta sargassi, assembly GCA_028532855.1. Lineage (GTDB taxonomy): Bacteria > Spirochaetota > Spirochaetia > UBA9216 > UBA9216 > Thalassospirochaeta > Thalassospirochaeta sargassi. The sequence continues at coordinate 37,829 of JAQQAL010000041.1, read as the reverse complement.
CTACTGATTCTGGCGACATCATGCTCCTATGAATATTTTAATCCGGTAGATGTCGAGAGCCCCGAATATCAAGGGTTTTTGACTACTGAAGATAAGGATAATATTGCTCTTATCCCGGATGATGAAACCTGTTGGTGTATATTTAGATCGAATATAATATTTGACGCAACGGCTTATCAGTTGCAGATATCCAATATAGAAGATTTTTCTGGTGAGCTTCTATTCAATAAGGATGATTTTGATTCCAATGTAATGGTTCCTCTACATGATTTTATTGTCGGAGAGATTTATTATTATCGAGTACGAGCTTTGAAGGACGGCAGTTGGGGAGTCTGGAGTGATATCGGAGAAGTTTCATTTGTAAACATTATTACCAATGCCGTTCCAGCCGAGGGTGACAGTTATCTCGATAGAACCCCGGAATTCAGCTGGGATGCGGTGGACGGGGCTGACTACTATGAAATCCAGACTGCTGATACCAAAAGTGAATTAGATACTGCTGTTTCAAAAATCGTATTCTTAAATAATTTTACACCGAATGAAGCGTTAGCTGTTGATCAACTCCATTATTGGCGTGTACGGGTCGTAAACTCTGAGGGGCAGGTCTCAGCATGGAGTCTCGGAAGTTTCAACATAGAAGAAATTGAGCTGGTTCCGGTTTCGGGCGGTTCATTTATTATGGGAGATGAAGAGTGGGCTTCTCCTCTGCATGAGGTAACCGTTTCAGGTTTTGAAATAGGTAAGTATGAAATAACCTGGGAGCAGTGGAGCGAAGTTTATGAATGGGCTATTGCTAACGGGTATAATTTTCAAAATTCGGGTAGTTATTATTCATTTGATTTTAACTTTTATAATGGACTGCCTGCTAAATGGATTAATTGGCGTGATGCGGTTGTGTGGTGTAATGCATTGAGTGAGTTCACTGGACTGGAGCCTTCTTATACTTATGACGGTGCTGTGGTGACTGATTCCAGTGATGATGGTGGTTTTGTATGCGATAATTCAGAATGCAATTGGTCAGGAGAGGGGTATCGACTGCCTACAGAAGCAGAATGGGAATTTGCTGCACGAGGGGGGGGGTATGATACAGATGGTTTATATGCCGGTAGTAATGATGTTTACACTGTAGCCTGGTATGGTGGGAATAGTTCAGATGGAAGCCATCCCGTTGGCGGCAAAGAACCGAATGAGCTTGGGATCTATGATATGAGCGGTAATGTGGAGGAGTTTTGTTGGGACTGGTATGATTTTTATTCAGATTCACCGCAGACAGATCCTATTGGGGCTGAATCAGGTTCCGGGCGTATAATAAGAGGTGGGTCAGCTTGGGATGCGACAGAAAATCTCCGTGTTGGTATGCGTAATTATTCCCCGACATATAACGAGGTTCAAATGGGGGGAATCCGCGTTTGTCGCAATTAGGAATAATCTACGGGTTCTTGATTGTGTGAAAAAGGGGGGGCTGCTGATTATGAACCATTCTATCTATAGATACCGTTTCGGTTTCTGGTCGGCAATAGTGGCGTAGAGTTCAATATACTGTTTCATAGGGCTTGAATTTATTTTGGCAAATAAAACCTCTTCTATCTGGAATAAGCCTATTGATTCGCTCATTTCAACTATAATTTTAAGCGGTTTTTGCCTGCCTTCTTCTATTGTAACCATTTCGATTGCCGCAGCAGAGTACTTATGTATGTCGCCGACCTGTGCGCCAGAGTCAATCATCATTGGAATTCTAGCTCTGCCTTTTTCCATATCAAGACCATCAGCAATAAGCAGCAGACCAGCTTCAAGAGAATGAATTTTCTGCGTGCCCATATGACCGCTTATGCATTCAAGTGCCAGTGAGCGTAAAATAATAATCCTTTCTATATTATTGCCGTAAATATGGCGAAGTATTCGGTCTATTATCGGGGCGGCAAGAACGACTGAGTTTTTCTCATGATCATGACGACCAATTGACATCCCTATATCGTGCAGAAAGGCCGCAATCAGTATAGCGGTAAGACTGTCATCAAAACTTCCGCAACCTTCATTTTCTAGGCTGAAAGCGATTCCTTTTTCTCTAAGTAGTACTGCCATGTGTACTGCATTAAGTGCAACCATCCGCATGTGTACCGGGCCGTGGTCATTGTAGTGCAGACGCTTGATGGAGACTGTATTTGCATAATCCTGAAGATGCTTGATTTCCGGGTCGTTAATCATATACTCTACAGTCCTGCGGCATTTCCCATTGATCTCTTTCAGAATTTTTCGATCAAGAGCCGTTTCTTTTGGTGATTTCATGTATACCTCTTCCAAACTGCCATGGACGGCAGTGTTTGTGTTTGAAGTTTGAAAATGTTTCACACTTCAGACATAAATTGAGCATGGATGTGAAATTTATGCATTGCTCCTTTTCGTTTATTATACTAATATTCAAACCGACAGGGTAGTGCAAAAACACGCTAATTCTTATTGACAAAAAAAAATATCTTTGTTATGTTCATGCAACTATGTCGCGCCTCTGTAGCTCAGTTGGTAGAGCACATCCATGGTAAGGATGGGGTCACCGGTTCAAATCCGGTCGGAGGCTCTAAATAGCTGATGTAAGTCAGATCGTTAGTAGATAATCGGGAGAGCTGATATGGCGAAAAAAGGTAAAGGCGCAATTGAGAAGATTGCTCTTAAGTGTAGTGAGTGTAATCGCCGTAATTACACTACTCAGAAAAACAGACGAAATATGCAGGGGAAGATGGAGCTTAAGAAGTACTGTAAGTGGGACAATAAGCATACTCTGCATGTAGAAACTAAAATCAAGTAATTAACATACAGGCCAGTAGCTCCAACGGCTAGAGCGCCGGTCTCCAAAACCGGATGTTGTAGGTTCGAATCCTACCTGGCCTGTATTTTTTATACTAGTTCGCAAAGCGGACTTGAGAAGCTGCAGTGCGGCTGAATGCCGCAGTGCGACTTTTTATTGACGGGAGCTCAAAATGAAGAGGATCATACAGTTTTTCAAAGATAGTATTTCTGAGCTTAAGAAAGTTTCATGGCCCAGCCGTGAGGAAGTAGCTTCAAGCACTAGGGTTGTTGTTGTTTCCGTTGTAATTTTTGCGGCGATTCTTGGTCTTGTGGATTTTCTGCTTGTTACAGGAATTGATAAGCTATTCAGTTAAAAAATACTTACAGCCGCTGAAGGGGCATATGTTCCGGCAATCGGATTGCTTCAGCAATAAAACTGCTTCAGCAGTCGGACCGTTTTGACGGTCTTTAAGGAAAGGTGAATATGGCTAAAGGCTGGTATGTTGTTCATACATACTCCGGGTACGAAAATAAAGTAGAAAAATACATCAGGCTTCTGATGGAAGAGCCTGAGCTTGCTGAGGTAATTCTTGACATCAAGGTTCCTGCAGAAGATGTGGTCGAGGTAAAAGACGGAAAGAAGAAGATTTCTTCAAAGAAATTCCTTCCGGGTTATATCCTGGTTGAAATGGATCTTCCCGATGTGCGTTGGGAAGATGCCTGTTCTAAGATTCGTCTAATCCAGGGGGTTACCGGTTTTGTAGGTGCGCGAAAAGGGTTTAAACCTCAGCCTATCAGTCAGGATGAGGCGAGAGCCATCCTTCAGAAGGCTGGAGAAATTAAATCTGATAAGGTTCTTAAACCCAAGCAGAGTTTTGCTGTCGGTGAGACTATAAGGATTATCGACGGTCCCTTTGATACTTTTACCGGTTCGATAGAAGAGATTAACCTTGAGAAAGGCAAGTTGAGGGTTATGGTTGGAATTTTCGGCCGAGCTACCCCCGTTGAGCTTGATTTTCTCCAGGTCGAAAAATTATAGCGGTTACACAACCCGGAGCATAAGCTTTCGGGCTGTTTGTCGCAGATGGGAGCGCGGCTGCCTTATTGAGCAGTTGCGTGTTAATACCACAAAGGAGATATAGATGGCAAAGAAAAAGGTTACGGGGATGATTAAGCTCCAGGTACCTGCCGGAAAGGCTACTCCGGCTCCACCTGTAGGGCCGGCACTTGGTCCTCACGGTGTTCCCGCACCGCAGTTCTGTCAGCAGTTTAACGACAGGACAAGCAAATTTGAACCGGGGTTAACTATTCCGGTTGTAATCACAGTTTATGCAGATAAGTCATTCTCATTCATTACAAAGACTCCTCCTGCAGCAGTGCTTATCAAGAAAGCTATTAATCTTTCAAGCGGTTCGGCTGAACCTCACAAGGTTAAGGTCGGAAAGATTACAAGAGCACAGCTTGAAGAGATCGCTGAAATGAAGAAGCCTGATCTCAATTCAAACGATGTAGATGCCGCGGTAAAGATTATCGCTGGTACAGCCCGAAGTATGGGCGTTGAAGTGGAGGGCTAGATGAAGCGCGGAAAGAAATATACTGAAGCTGCAGCGAAATTCGATAAGCAGCAGGTTTACAGCTACGAAGATGCCGTAAAGCTTGTGAAAGATCTTGCTTTTGCTAAATTTGATGAAACTATTGAGCTTTCTGTAAAACTTAACCTTAAGAAGAGTCAGACTGTACGGGATACAACAGTTCTTCCTGCACAGTTCAGCGCGGAAAAGCGTGTGCTTGTTTTCGCAAAAGGCGATAAGGTTGAAGAGGCTAAGGAAGCAGGTGCTGCATACGTGGGAGATAATGATCTTATCGAAAAGATTAAGGGCGGCTGGCTTGATTTCGATGTAGCCGTTGCTACTCCCGATATGATGAAAGATGTTGGTCGCCTCGGTCCTATTCTGGGTAGGAGAGGGCTTATGCCAAACCCTAAGACTCAGACTGTTACCTTTGATATCAAGGGTGCGCTTGCTGAGCTTTCTAAGGGCAGGGTTGAGTTTAGATCAGACAAGACAGGTGTTGTACATCTTGCTGTCGGAAAGGTCTCGATGGACCCTGAAAAGGTGAAAGAGAATGCAGAGCATATTGTAAATGAGATAGCCAAGAAGAAGCCGGCCGAGGTTAAAGGTGACTTTATCAGGTCTGTTGCGCTTTCTTCTACAATGGGACCCGGCGTTCGCGTTGAGTTCGTTGACGTTAATTAGGCTGAAGGAGATTATAGATGTCAGATTATACAGTTAAAATCCAGCCTGAGAAGGTCGAAGCTATTAATGCTCTTAAGGCTGATTTCGAAGGTGTTGATAATTTTATTTTTACGGATTACCGAGGTCTTACTGTTGAGCAGATTACCGAGCTTAGAAGTAAGTTGCGGGAAACCGGTGCTTCATATAAGGTTGTGAAAAACAGGTTTGCTAAGATTGCTCTTGAAGAGCTTGAAAAACCTGAAGTAGGCGACATGCTTGTTGGTCCGACTGCAGTGGTTATCTCTGGTGAGGAAGCAGGTGCTGCTGCAAAAGAGCTGTTTGCTTTTGCAAAAGATGCTCCGGTTGAAATCAAGGGCGGAATTATAGGCGGTGATGTTTTTGATAACAAAGAGATGGAGGCATATTCCAAGCTCCCGTCGAAGACAGAGCTTATTGCAAAGCTTATGGGTACAATGAACGCTCCTGTTCAGAATCTTGTTTACATTCTCAACGCTGTGCCTGAGAAGTTTGTAAGGACACTTAAGGCTTACGCAGATTCGAAAGAAGACTAATAACAAATAGTTTTTCAGTCTTCTTTATGGAGTTGCAGGCTGAGCTTGAAACGTCCAGCATTAAATGGTTAGAAAAATTAAAAGTTGAAACTTTTAATTTTAGAAAGCGGTATTAGTCTTCATGGTAGCTCATGCTATTGCCGCTTAAATGAAATAAAATAATAAGGAGAAGGTAATATGGCTACAAAAGAAGAAATTTTAGATGCAATCGCAGGTATGACAGTTCTTGAGCTTTCTGAGCTCATTTCTGACATGGAAGAAAAATTCGGTGTTACTGCTGCTGCACCCGTTGCAGTTGCTGCTGCGGCACCCGGTGCTGCTGCTGAAGCTGTTGAAGAAAAGACTGAGTTTGACGTAGTTCTTAAGGGCTTCGCAGACGGTCAGAAGATTCCTGTAATCAAGGAAGTTAGAGGCATTACCGGTCTTGGTCTTAAAGAAGCCAAGGAAATGGTTGAAGGCGGAGAGTCAACCCTTAAAGAGGGCGTTTCAAAAGATGAAGCTGCTCAGATGAAGGAAAAACTTGAAGCTGCCGGCGCTACTATTGAAATTAAATAGTCGATTGCGGGATAAAAACAGTATTTAATACTCAATAAGCCACCGAGGGGGATCTCTCGGTGGGTTTGTTGTATTTATTGACAATAGGCAAATTGGAGGTTTTTATTACCGATTTAATGCGGTTGTGAAAAACTCCAGAATCAATTCACAGCAGGGTTTCTCCTTAATGAATTGATTAGCTATATAAAACCAGGGGGGTGGTGATGCTGAATAGTGGCAAAACCATAGAGAGAACATATATAGGAATGGAATATTACGAGGTTCTGGATCTGCCGGATCTTGTTGATATTCAACTTTCATCGTATGAAAAATTTCTCCAGCGGGGTCTGGTCAGCAATCTTGACCTTCCGCACGATATGGGGCTGGAAGAGGTCTTTCAGACGGTTTTCCCAATAGAAAGTCCGAACGGCGACATGATCCTGGAGTACGATAGGTATTTTCTTGATGAAGAAAATATGAAGTTCTCCGAAGCTGAATGTAAACAGAAAGGTATCAGTTTTGCTGTTCCTATCAAAGCCCGGATTAATCTCCTGTTTACAGAGACGGGGGAAATCAGGCAGAAGGATATCTATATTGGTGATATTCCTCTGATGACAGAACGTGGAACCTTTATTATAAATGGGGCTGAGCGTGTTGTTGTAAGTCAGATACATAGATCTCCGGGTGTAATTTTTTCTCATGAAAAGGGTGTGTACTCTTCAAGGATTATTCCTTACAGGGGTTCCTGGCTTGAGTTTGAAATAGATCAGAAAAAAGAACTCGTTTACGCTAAAATTGATAGAAAGAAGAGGATTCTCGGAACCCTTTTTCTAAGAGCGCTTGGATACTCAACCCGTGAAGAAATAATTGATCTTTTTTATGAATCTAAAAAGATTGTTTTCTCAGATGATAAAGCCGAAAAAGAACAGCTTGTAGGTAAGGTTTTATCGCGTGCTGTTTTCATAGAGGTTGAAGGAGAAAGCAAAAAGCTTTATCGGGCCGGTGAGAAACTTCATCCTCATGATATTGATGAGCTTGTGCATTCAGGCGTTACAGAGGTTGATGTCATCGATGATGATAATCCGGAATCTTTGCATTCTCAGATTATTTTGAACTGTTTCGAGCGGGAAGATTCAAAATTCACACGGGATGAACCGGGCGTGGATGAACCTACTCGCGAAGATGCAATTGTATCGGTTTACTCGGTATTGATGCCTGGTGAGCCTATTACAATCGAAAGCGCACAGAAAGATCTGGAAACTATGTTCTTTTCAACCCGACGTTATGATCTGGGTCGTGTCGGGCGCTATAAACTCAATAAAAAATTTGATTATGAAAATCCACTCGAAGAGTCGATTCTGACCAGGGAAGATATTGTAAACACAATGGGCTTTCTTATTAAGGTTTATATCGGCGAATCTAATGTGGATGATATAGACCATCTTGGCAACAGGCGCGTCAGATCGGTTGGTGAGCTTCTCGCTAATCAGTTGAAGACAGCTTTCACAAGGATGGAAAGGATTGCCAAGGAGAGAATGTCTCTGAAGGAAACCGACACTGTTAAGCCCCAGGATTTGATCTCAATCAAACCTATAGTTGCTGCGGTGAAGGAGTTTTTCGGATCCTCACAGCTGTCTCAGTTTATGGACCAGGTAAATCCGCTTTCAGAGCTTACGCATAAGAGACGACTTAATGCTCTCGGACCCGGTGGTCTTTCAAGAGATAGAGCGGGTTTTGAGGTCAGAGACGTACACTATACCCACTACGGACGAATGTGTCCGATTGAAACACCTGAAGGTCCGAATATCGGTCTTATTGTTTCTCTTGCAAATTACACAAGGGTGAATGACTACGGATTTCTTGAAACACCCTATAGAAAGGTTATTGATGGTAAGGCAACCTCGGAGGTTGAATATCTATCAGCAATGGATGAAGAAAAATATTTTGTCGCTCAGGGTAATGCAAGGATTAACTCAAAGGGTGAGTTTAAGGATGAGGTTGTTGCTGTTCGAAAGGCTGGCGATTATGTTTCAAAAGAGCCCAAAGATATACAGTACATGGATGTTTCACCGAAGCAGGTAATTTCAGTTGCCACCTCGCTTATCCCGTTCCTTGAACATGATGATGCCAACCGTGCTTTGATGGGTTCAAATATGCAGCGTCAGGCTGTGCCTCTTGTATTTCCGGAGCCGCCGATTGTCGGTACCGGAATGGAGGGGAAAACCGCCTATGATTCAGGAGTGCTTGCTAAAGCCAAGCGTGCTGGAGAGGTTGTCTATGTTACATCGAAGAAGGTGATTGTAAAACCGGACGATGCGACAGATCCTGATGAGGTTGATGAATACACAATAATAAAATATCAGCGTACGAACCAGGATACATGTTTTAACCAGAGGCCGCTTGTCAAGCTTGGACAGCATGTTGAAGTAGGTTCGGTTCTTGCTGATGGCCCGGCTACCTATCAGGGGGAGCTTGCTCTCGGGCGGAATGTTCTGCTTGGATTTGTCCCCTGGAACGGTTACAACTATGAGGATGCTATCCTTATCTCTGAAAAGGTTGTTAAGGAAGATATTTTTACATCTATTCATATTAAAGAATTCAGTGTTGATGTTCGCGAGACTAAGCTTGGACCAGAAAAGCTTACTCGTGATATACCGAATGTTAATGAAAAAGCCCTTGATCAGCTTGATGAAGAGGGAATTATCCGGGTTGGTGCAAAGGTGGGTTCGAGTTACATTCTTGTTGGTAAGGTAACGCCGAAGTCTGAAACCGAGACAACCCCGGAATTTAAACTGCTTAATTCAATCTTCGGAGAGAAAGCTAAAGAGGTTAGAGATACCTCTCTCCGGCTTCCTCATGGTGTTGAAGGAACAGTAATTGATGTTCAGAGACTTAAACGTTCTGAAGGTGATGATCTGTCCCCCGGAGTGGATGAGGTTGTGAAGGTTCTTATTGCAGTTAAGCGTAAACTGCGTGAGGGTGATAAGATGGCCGGCCGGCACGGTAACAAGGGTGTTGTAGCCCGTGTTCTCCCGGAAGAGGATATGCCGTATATGGAAGACGGAACTCCTCTTGATATCTGTCTGAACCCTCTTGGTGTTCCGTCGCGAATGAACCTTGGTCAGATTCTTGAGACTGAGCTCGGTTGGGCCGGTTCCAAGCTGGGCGAGTGGTATTCCACCCCTGTTTTCCAGTCTGCGTCGAACGAACAGATTGAGCAGAAGCTTAAGGATGCAGGTCTTCCTACAAGCTCCAAGACAAAGCTCAGGGATGGGCGAACAGGTATTGCGTTTGAGAATGATGTTTTCTGCGGTATGGTTTACATGCTGAAACTTCATCATCTTGTTGACGATAAGATGCATGCCCGTTCAACTGGTCCTTATTCACTTGTCACTCAGCAGCCGCTTGGCGGAAAGGCACAGTTTGGTGGTCAGAGATTAGGAGAAATGGAGGTTTGGGCGCTTGAAGCTTATGGTGCCGCGAATACACTCCAGGAACTGCTTACAATTAAGTCCGACGATATGGCCGGACGTGCAAAAATATATGAAAGCATTGTGAAGGGAGAGCCGGCATCAAGTGCCGGAGTTCCCGAATCATTTAATGTTCTCGTTCAGGAATTGAGGGGACTTGCTCTTGATTTGACAATCTACGATTCGAAAGGGAAGAGGGTTCCGCTTACCGAAAGGGATGAAGAACTGATAACCCGTCAGGGATCGCAGTTCTAAGGAGTAAATGAATGAGAGAAATACAGGATTTTGATCAGGTACGTATAATGCTCGCATCGCCCGAACAGATTCGGGCGTGGTCTTACGGTGAAGTAAAAAAGCCGGAAACAATTAATTACCGAACACTCCGTCCGGAGAAGGATGGCTTGTTCTGTGAGCGTATATTCGGCACAACAAAGGAATGGGAATGTTACTGCGGTAAGTTCAAATCTATTCGTTATAAGGGTGTTATATGTGACCGATGTGGTGTTGAAGTAACACACTTCAAGGTGCGGCGTGAAAGAATGGGGCATATTGAGCTTGCTTCTCCCGTATCCCATATCTGGTACTACCGCTCTGTACCGTCTCGAATGGGTCTGCTGCTTGATTTAACCGTGGCGGCGCTTAGATCAATTCTATACTACGAAAAATACATCGTAATTGATCCGGGTGATACGGATCTGAAGAAGATGGAGCTTCTGACTGAAGAAGAGTACAATATTGCCCGTGAAAGATATGGTATGAGTTTCAGCGCCGGAATAGGTGCAGAAGCTATCAGAACCCTTCTTGAGCGAATTGACCTTGACCTTCTATCCGTTGAGCTTCGTGCGAAGATGGTGGAAAAGGGAGCCAAGGCTGATAAGCGCCTTTTGAAGAGGATTGAAATTGTAGAAAACTTCCGTGATTCACAGAACCGTCCTGAGTGGATGATTCTTGATGTTATACCGGTTATACCGCCTGAGCTCAGACCGATGGTTCAGCTTGACGGTGGCAGGTTTGCTACTTCAGACCTTAATGACCTCTACAGAAGGGTTATCAACAGGAATAACCGTCTTAAGAGACTGATGGCGCTTAATGCTCCTGATATTATTATCCGGAATGAAAAACGAATGCTTCAGGAAGCTGTTGACGCACTATTTGATAATTCAAAGAAGAAGCGTGTTGTTAAGGGGGCATCAAACCGTCCTCTGAAATCTCTTTCCGACTTCCTTAAAGGTAAGCAGGGTAGATTCAGGCAGAACCTTCTTGGTAAGCGTGTAGACTATTCCGGTCGTTCTGTAATTGTTGTTGGTCCGGATCTCCGGATGCATCAGTGCGGTCTGCCTACCAAGATGGCTTTAGAGCTTTATAAGCCTTTTATAATGAAAAAACTCGTTGAAAAAGACGTTGTGTATAATATTAAGAAGGCAAAAAACCTTGTAGAACAGGAAACACCCGAGGTCTGGGCGGTTCTTGATGAGGTTGTTCGTGAACATCCGGTGCTTCTTAACCGTGCGCCAACTCTGCACCGACTTGGTATTCAGGCTTTTGAGCCGGTATTGGTTCAGGGTAAGGCTATCAAGCTTCATCCACTTGTTTGTCACGCTTATAATGCTGACTTTGACGGCGACCAGATGGCTGTTCATGTGCCCCTGACTCAGGCGGCTCAGATTGAGTGCTGGACGCTGATGCTTTCAGTTAACAACCTTCTAAACCCTGCAAGCGGAAGCCCCGTTGTGTTCCCGTCACAGGATATGATTCTTGGTATAAACTATTTAACCAGAGCTAAGACTGGTGTTCATGGTGAAGGTAAATGGTTCGGTTCCGGTGATGAGATTATTCTTGCCCAGGAAGCCGGTGCGGTGAATTTTCAGGCTCTTTGTAAGGTAAAAGTCAAAGGTGAATATATTGAAACTACTGCAGGCCGGATTATTTTTAATAAGGCGCTTCCTGAAGAAATAGGTTATGTTAACTGGTCTCTCGGTGATAAAGAACTTAGAGCCCTCATAGCTGACACAATCAAGAAACATGGTCCTTCGATAACCGTAAAAATGCTTGATGCAGTAAAGGATACCGGGTTTAAATATGCGACCGTTTTCGGTGCTACTATTTCAATGCAGGACATTGTTATTCCTACTGAGAAAAAGGAAATGATAGAATCCGCAAACGCAGAGGTTACAGTTATACAGGAACAGTATCAGCAGGGACATATAACTACTGAAGAGCGCTACAACAGGGTTGTTGAGGTATGGAGTAAGACGAATGAAGATCTTACTAATGTGCTGATGACAACGCTGAAAGAAGACAAGGGCGGTTTTAACCCCGTTTACATGATGGCAGATTCTGGCGCTCGTGGTAGCCGTACACAGATTAGGCAGCTTGCCGGTATGCGTGGCCTTATGGCCAAACCTTCAGGTGATATTATCGAACTTCCGATTAGATCTAACTTTAAAGAAGGTCTTTCTATTATAGAGTTCTTTATTTCAACCAACGGAGCTCGTAAGGGGCTTGCAGATACTGCTCTTAAAACGGCTGATGCAGGTTATCTGACTCGACGTCTTGTTGATATTGCCCAGGATGTAGTTATCAATGAAGATGACTGTGGAACTATTAACGGTATAGAAATTAGGGCAATTAAAGACGGTGAAGAGGTTGTTGAATCTCTTTCTGATCGTATTCAGGGTAGATTTACTCTTGAGCGAGTAAAGCATCCTATTACCGGTGAAATAATGGTAGATGTTAACCAGGAGATAACCGACGACATTGCAAAGGCAATCGAAGATGCAGGAGTTGAAACAGTTAGAATTAGAACAGTTCTTACCTGTGAAGCAGAGCACGGCGTTTGTCGAAAGTGTTATGGTAGAAATCTTGCAAATAACAAGACTGTTGAAATAGGTGAGGCGGTTGGAATCATTGCCGCACAGTCTATCGGTCAGCCCGGTACTCAGCTTACAATGAGAACCTTCCATATCGGCGGTGCTGCGACAAAGGTAAGTGAGGAAAATAGAACTTACCTCCATTATAAGTCTCTTATTAAGGAAGTTAACGGTACAACAGTTGCTCTTGAGAACGGAGACGTTCTGTATACAAGAAAAGGTAATGTTATTGTCGCAAAGGTACTACAGCAGATTCCTATTACAAAGGGCGGAAAGGTGCTCGTTGAGAATGGTGTTAAAGTAGTGCCGGGTGATGATGTAGTTAAGAACGGTTCCGAAGTTTTAAAGGCGGAGGAGATTGGATTTGTTCAGGTGCTTGATGATGAGGTGGTTCTTGTAGCCCAGGATCAGAAGATTGATATCAGGACAGGTGCGAAGCTGATGGTCGGTGTAGGCTCTGTTGTTCCGGCCGAAGACTCAATTGCAGTATTCGACCCCTTCTCAGAACCAATTATTGCTGAGGTAGAGGGTACTATAGTATATAAAGACATTATTCTTGGAACAACTCTTAAAGAAGAGATAAATGAAGACACTGGAAATGTTGATAAGAAGATAACTGAGCATGCTCTCGAAACGCTGCAGCCGATGCTGCTTGTTGTCGGTGAAGATGGTGAGGAACTTGCTTCTTATTATCTGCCGGGTGGTGCTTATCTTAACGTTGATGACGGCGCCAAGGTGGATATCGGTAAGACGCTTGCAAAGCTTCTTAAAGAATCTGTTAAAACCAGGGATATTACTGGTGGTCTGCCGAGGGTTGGAGAACTTTTCGAGGCTCGAAAGCCGAAGAATCCTACGGTGCTTGCCAAAATCAGCGGTACTATTCATTTGAAGGGTATAGTTAAAGGTAAGCGTGTTGTTGAGATTGAAGATGATTTTGCTCAGATAGACGGTAAGGATGCAACAGTATATAAGCATCTTGTGCCTATGGGGAAGCATCTTCTTGTTCGGGACGGCGACCTTGTTGAAGCAGGTGAACCGCTTTGTGATGGTGCAGTTGATCCGCATGATATACTCGACATTCTTGGAGAAAACGAACTTCAGTCTTATCTTGTAGATGAGGTTCAGGAAGTCTATCGAATGCAGGGTGTTGTTATAAATGATAAGCACATCGGTGTAATCGTTCGTCAGATGATGAGGAAGGTTGAGATACGTCAGGTTGGTGATACCAACTTTATCTATGGTCAGCAGGTTGATAAATACAAGTTTCATCTTGAAAACAAGAAGGTTATGAGAGAGGGTGGTGAGCCTGCCGTTGCACGGCCGCTGCTTCTCGGTATCACGAGAGCCTCGCTCAATATTGATTCATTCCTGTCAGCTGCTTCTTTTCAGGAGACGACGAAGGTTCTTACTAATGCGGCAATTGCCGGTAGTGTAGATGACCTTCGCGGATTGAAAGAGAATGTAATTATCGGACATCCGATACCAGCTGGAACTGGAATGAGATCTTATAAGAATGTAAGACTTTTTGATGATACAAGTGAAGATCTTGATGCTTCAATTGCAAAGATTCTTGAGCTCAGGAAGGCTGAAAAAGCAGCTGAAGAGGCTGCCGAAGAAGAGGGTGAAGCAGAAGAGGCCAAGAATGATCTTTCGCTTGCTGGAACCGGAATAGAACAGGCTTTGTCCGAGGCCGGGATTTTTAACGAACCGAATCCTTCTGAAGAATAGAATCGGTTTAAATGTATAACCGTGATTCCGTGTAAACGGAATTGCTTTGGTGTTGCGGCTTCATGCTGAGTCCGTGAGGATATTCAGCCGCAAATGCACCGGATATCAAGGTTTCCGTCAGGAATCACAGGTTTCTGCTGAAACCCGCCATTAACCCGAAGCGTACCGGCCTGCCCGGTCGTAAGGGCTGCGGGCTTGACTTTTTTCAGGCGGACTGTTAGAGTCAAGCTCACGAAAATATTTGTGTATTAGGGAGTATTACACGTAAATGCCTACAATAAATCAACTTGTAAGAAAAGGCAGAAAGCAGGTAAAGAAGAAGACAACTGCACCTGCTCTTGATGCCTGCCCCCAGAAGAGGGGTGTTTGTACCCGTGTGATGACAGTAACTCCTAAGAAGCCTAATTCGGCCTTGCGTAAAGTTGCGAGAGTAAGACTCACAAATGGAATAGAAGTTACAGCTTATATTCCCGGTGTTGGTCATAATCTTCAGGAACACTCAGTTGTTCTATTACGCGGAGGAAGGGTTAAGGATCTTCCGGGTGTTCGTTATCATATCGTTAGAGGAGCCAAGGATACCCTTGGAGTAGACGACAGAAAGCAGGGCCGTTCAAAATACGGTACCAAGCGGCCGAAGGCGTAGGGGGAAAGCGATGTCAAGAAAAAGACAAGCACCTGTAAGACCTATTCTTCCGGATCCTTCATATAATTCAACAGTTGTATCGAAGTTTATCGCAAGGATGATGCTTGATGGTAAGAAGTCTACAGCAACCAAGATAGTTTATGGTGCGTTTGATGTTCTTAAAGAAAAAACCGGTGAAGAAGCTTTAGATGTTTTTCTCAAGGCTCTTGAGAATGTTAAGCCGATGGTTGAGGTTAAGTCGAGGAGAGTCGGTGGATCCACTTACCAGGTACCGGTTGAAATCAGGGAAAGCAGGCGAGAAGCTCTTGCCATGCGATGGGTAATTACTGCAGCAAGAAGTAGAAGCGGCCGGGCTATGAGCCGGGCACTCAGTGAAGAACTGCTTGATGCTTATAATAATACCGGAACTGCATTCAAGAAAAAAGAAGATACACACCGAATGGCTGAAGCTAATAAGGCTTTTGCGCATTACAGGTGGTAAAAGAATTGTTTTTATTCGCACTTTGGGCGTTGCGGCGTCCTTGTGCTTGACTTAAAGTACTATTTTATTTATAGTGCGACCTAGGACTGGGAAATCTCAGTCCAATGTTTGCCAAACCAATCGTCCTTTTGAGCTGTCAATAGGGTGGTAAGGTGGTTCTGTTCTTAGCTGTAGTTAATACTTATAGCCGATTACGTTACTATCTTCTCACTTGCAGTTATACAGGCGAAGTCTGGTGACAACAGGTTTATCCTGAAATTGCTAATATATTGTAGACAACTTGATGAGCAGCCTTATGGCGGCAGTTTGCCGTTACGGTTGCACACTTGTCGTGCAATTTTGGAGCCATTAGGATCGTAGTAAGGAGGATATAAATGGCTAAAGAAAAGTTTGAACGAACGAAGGATCATGTTAACGTAGGTACTATCGGACACGTTGACCATGGTAAGACTACTCTTACTGCTGCTATTTCCATGTACTGCTCAGTGAAGCAGGGTGGTAAGGTTATGAATTACGATGACATCGACAATGCACCGGAAGAAAAAGCTCGTGGTATAACCATTAATACACGTCATATTGAGTATGAAACAGATAAAAGACACTATGCTCATGTTGACTGTCCGGGTCACGCCGACTATATCAAGAATATGATTACAGGTGCTGCTCAGATGGATGGTGCAATCATTCTGGTTGCTGCTGATTCCGGTCCCGAGCCGCAGACAAGAGAGCACATCCTTCTTGCAAGACAGGTTGGAGTGCCCAAGCTCATAGTTTTTCTTAACAAGATGGACCTGGCGGACCCTGAGCTTGTTGAGCTCGTTGAGGTTGAGGTGCAGGAACTGCTTGAATCATATGAATTCCCTTCTGATTGTCCCATTATCAAGGGCTCAGCTTTTGAAGCTATGTCAAGCCCGGATGATGCTGAGAAGACTGCATGTATTCAGGAACTTCTTGATGCAATGGATTCATATTTTCCGGTTCCTGAACGTGATGTTGATAAGCCTTTCCTGATGCCGATTGAAGATATTTTCTCAATTCAGGGCCGTGGTACTGTTGTTACCGGTCGTGTTGAAAGAGGTATTATCCACGTTGGAGATGAAATTGAAATCGTAGGTATTAAGGATACTGCAAAAACTACTTGTACCGGTGTTGAGATGTTTAATAAGCTTCTTGATGAAGGTCAGGCTGGTGATAATATCGGTGCTCTTCTTAGAGGTACTGATAAGAAAGAAGTAGAAAGAGGCCAGGTTCTTGCTAAACCCGGTTCAATTTCACCGCACATGAAGTTCAAGGGTACTACTTATGTACTCAGCAAAGAAGAGGGTGGTAGACACTCTCCGTTCTTCGGTGGTTACAGACCTCAGTTCTACTTCAGAACTACAGATATTACTGGAACAGTTAACCTTCCTGCTGATAAGCAGATGGTTATGCCCGGCGACCATGTTGAGCTTGAGGTTGAACTTATTCACCCGATTGCTATGGATCCGGGGCTGAGATTTGCTATCCGAGAGGGTGGTAGAACAGTTGCCTCCGGTCAGGTATCTGAGATCGTAGAGTAAGGATAAGACAGGGGTCCTGGTCGTTAAAAAACCAGGACTCTATTTGTCAGGAGGAACAATGGCCAATAATGATAGGATCCGAGTTAGATTAAGAGGTTTTGACGTAGAACTTGTTGATCAGAGCGCGAAGTCAATCGTGCAGACTGTAGGTAAGGCTGGTGCAAAAGTCGCAGGCCCTATCCCTCTGCCAACCCGGATTAATAAGTATACTGTTCTTAGGTCTCCTCATGTTAATAAGAAGTCCAGAGAACAGTTTGAGATGAGAACACACAAGAGACTGATTGACATTTTAGACCCTACTTCAAAAGTCATGGACGCTTTAATGACCTTAGAGCTTCCCGCTGGCGTTGATGTAGAGATTAAGCAGTAACAGTAATTTTAGTTTTATTTGAGGTATACGATGTTAGGGCTAATCGGCAAGAAAGTCGGAATGACACAGGTTTACGATGAACAGGGCACAATGACCCCTGTCACAGTTATCAAGTTCGAAGATAATGTTGTTGTAGGAAAGCGGAGCGTCGATAAAGACGGATACGAAGCCTGTGTGTTGGGAACTGTTGATAAAAAAGCTAAGAAGGTTACAAAACCTTATGGCGGACAGTTTCCTGAAGGAGTAGAACCAAAACAATTTCTGTATGAAATGAGAGATTTTGATCTTGAAACAGAAATTGGAACAAAATACGGTGTGGAACTTTTTGAAGAACTTAAGTTTGTAGATGTTATAGGCACTTCAAAGGGAAAGGGATACCAGGGTGTAATGAAGAGACACGGCTTTGGCGGTGGACGAAAAACACATGGTTCAAAGTTTCACAGAGCGAATGGTTCTACTGGTATGGCTGCATATCCTTCCAGGGTTATCAAGGGAACGAAGATGCCAGGAAGAATGGGCGGCGAGAGAAAAACGGTGCAGAACCTGAAAATTGTCAGGGTTGATGCAGAGAAGCAGATTATTCTTGTTAAGGGCGCGGTGCCGGGAACACGTGATAGTGTTGTACTTGTTAGACGCGCCAAGAAGAAATAGTAAAGGGTGAGAATATGAAAGCAAAGGTCTTTTCGATAAAAGGCGAAGAGATAAAAGATATAACTCTCAGTGACGACGTATTCGGTCGCGAAGTAAGCGAAGGATCGATTTACTATGCAATAAGAAACGAGCTTGCTAACCGTAGAGTCGGAACAGCATGCACAAAGACAAGATCAGAAGTCAGAGGCAGTGGTGCAAAACCCTGGAGCCAGAAAGGTACCGGTCATGCAAGATCAGGTAGCAAGAAGTCTCCTGTATGGGTTGGCGGAGGAACCGTTTTCGGTCCCAAGCCTAGAGATTATTCATACACAATGCCCAAGAAAATGAAAAGGGCAGCATTGAAATCCATTCTCAGCCTTAAGGCTCAGAACGATTCACTGGTTGTGGTTGAAGATTTCAGCATTGAAAGTGGAAAGACTAAAGATCTCGTTGGGATTCTGAAGAGTTTATCAATTGAAGGACGCTCGGTAGTCATTCTTAAGGATGATGATGAGATGGTAAGAAGAGCCGGAAGAAATATCCCGGGACTCAGCATTTTGTCTTATAACAGGCTGAATGCACATGACCTTTTTTATGGAAAAAAGATTGTGGTTCTCGAGACTGCTGCCGGTAATCTGAACGATTTCTACGGTAAAGGGGAGGCTAAATAACTATGGAAGCAATGGAAGTACTTATTGAACCTGTCCTTACTGAAAAAACGAATGAAATGCGCGATGGTGAAACCAGGAAATATGTTTTTAAGGTTGATCCAAGAGCAAATAAGATTCAGATAATGGGAGCAGTGAAGGAACTTTTTAATGTTCAGCCTGTAGCCTGCAATATCGTAAATGTTAAGTCCAAGCCAAGAATGTCTCGGACTAAATCAGGTATGCGCTATGGTAAGACCACTCCCTGGAAAAAAGCAATTATCACACTGAAAGCCGGCGATAAGATCGATACGGTCGAAGGCGCGTAGGTTAGGGGGCGAGAGTGGGAATTAAGAAGTATAATCCTAGAACACCAAGTCTCAGGTATAAAACCGGACTTACATTTGATGAGATTACAACTAACGAGTCTGAAAAATCGCTTACTGTTGGAATCAGCAAAAACGCAGGTCGTGGCGCCGGCGGTAGGATTGCTGTAAGAAGACGAGGCGGCGGACACAAAAGAAAATATAGAGTTATTGACTTCAAGAGAGATAAGGTTGGTATCCCGGGGAAGATTGCTACTGTAGAGTATGATCCCAACCGTACTGCCAACATCGCACTTGTTGTTTATGCCGACGGTGAAAAAAGATATATTCTTGCGCCGAAAGGTATTCAGGTGGGACGTGAGGTTATAAGCGGTCCTGGTGCTCCGATTGAAATCGGAAACACTCTTCCGCTTGAAAGCGTACCTCTCGGTCATACTGTTCATAATGTCGAACTTGAACTTGGGCGAGGTGGACAGCTTGTTAGGGCTGCCGGTCTTGGTGCATCCGTAGTTGCTAAGGAAGGCGATTATGTAACTCTGAAACTTCCATCAGGCGAGATGAGAATGGTTTTCAAGAAGTGTTCAGCTACACTCGGTGAGGTTGGCAATGAGGATCACATGAATGTGACAATCGGTAAAGCCGGCCGCTCAAGATGGATGGGTAAAAGACCCAAAGTCAGGGGTGTTGTTATGAATCCGCACGACCATCCGCATGGTGGTGGTGAAGGTAAAACTTCTGGTGGACGTCATCCTGTTTCACCATGGGGTCAACCTACCAAGGGTTACAAGACACGTAAGAAAAGCAAATCTTCTAGCAAGTTTATTGTTAAGAAGCGGAAGTAGGAGAATAGACAGTGGCTAGGTCAATAAAGAAAGGTCCTTTTATAGAAAGGAAGCTGTACAAAAGAATCGTTGAGATGACGAAGTCAGGTGATAAGAAGATGGTGAAAACCTATTCAAGATCATCAACTATCTTCCCTGAAATGGTAGGATTTACAGTTTCCGTATATAACGGAAAAACCTGGGTGCCTGTGTATATCACGGAAAACCTTGTAGGTCATAAGCTCGGTGAATTTGCACCGACTAGATTCTACAGAGGTCATGCAGGTTCAGATAAAAAAGCTGGTAAGAGATAGGTATTATGATGGAAGCAAAGAAAGGTTATAAAGCTAAATCAACACACCTTATGATTGCACCTACAAAGCTGCGAAGCGTAGCTAATGTAGTCAGGAATAAGCCTTACACTGAGGCGGTCGCAATTTTAGAGAGTCTTCCTCAGAAAGGTGCTGTTTATCTTCGCAAGACAATCCAGTCGGCAGCTGCGAACGCTCTCTTCCAGAACAAGAATCTTGATGAAGAAATGCTCTACGTCAAGACTCTTATGATAGATGAAGGCCCCCGGATGAAAAGAGTTTGGGCAAGGGGCCGCGGAAGAAGAGACATTCTTTTAAAAAGAATGAGTCATATAACAGTTGTTGTAGACGAAATTGCGAGTGTGGGGGAGTAAATGGGTCAGAAAGTTAATCCAATAGGTTTACGAATCGGTATAAACAAGACCTGGAAATCTAAATGGTATGTGGACCCCAGAGAGTATGCTGATACACTGCATGAAGACCTTGTTATCAGAAAAACTCTTCTGAACTGTCCCGAAACCAAGGGTGCCGATATTTCAGATATCGAAATTATCAGACATCCGCAGAGAATTACTGTAGTTATTCAGACTTCACGTCCCGGAATAATTATCGGTGCTAAGGGTTCCAATATCGAAAAGATCGGAAATAGACTGCAGACAATTGCAGGTAAAAAGATTCAGATCAAGATTAAGGAAATTAAGCAGCCGGAAAGTGATGCACAGATTATCGCACTGAATATTGCGCGACAGCTTAAATCCAGAAGTTCTTTCAGAAGAACTCTTAAGATGGCAGTTAACAACGCTATGAAAACTGGTATTCAGGGCATTAAGGTTAAAGTTTCAGGTCGACTCGGCGGCGCCGAAATGTCAAGAACTGAGCAGTACAAGGCGGGACGAGTTCCTCTGCATACTCTTAGAGCTAACATTGAATACGGTTTTGCTGAAGCTGACACAACTTTCGGTCTTATCGGCGTAAAAGTCTGGGTTTTCACCGGCGAAGTGTACAAAAGAGATCGGAAAGAGGATGCGGGTCTTCTCGTTAAAAAACAGAGAGATAAGTCCTCTGCAAGGAGTTAATCGAGATGCTTAGTCCGAAAAGAACGAAATTTAGGAAAAGGCAGAGGGGAGGCGTACTCAGAGGAGTCGCTCAGAGAGGCAATACAATTGCCTTCGGCGACTACGGTCTGGTTTCTCTTGAGAATAAATGGATTACCAATAGGCAGATAGAAGCAGCGCGTATCGCGATGACAAGGCATATCAAGAGAGGTGGAAAGGTCTGGATTAGAATTTTCCCCGATATTCCTTATACTAAGAAGCCTGCTGAAACCCGAATGGGTAAGGGGAAGGGTAACCCTGAATATTGGGTTGCAGAAGTTAAACCCGGTACAGTCATGTTTGAGATGTCCGGTGTTGATGTTGAACTTGCCCGTGAAGCTATGAGGCTTGCTGGTAACAAATTACCTATTAAGGTGAAATTTGCTGAAAGAAGGAGTCTTGATTAATCATGAAAGATTCATTTAATGATTTAACATACGAAGAACTTCTGAATAAGCGGGAAGAGCTTAAGAAGAAGCATATGGATAGTAGATTCAGCAAGGTTCTTGGACACGTCGAGAGTCCTATTGAGGTAAGAACTGTCAGAAGACAGATTACAAGACTTAATACGATTATCCATGAGTACTCTTTGGGTATTCGTAAGGCTTAGGACAGGAGATTATTATGGATGCTAATGCAGTAGAAAGAACCAAAGGTTATAACAAGACATATACCGGAGTTGTAGTAAGCGACAAGATGGATAAAACTATCGTTGTTCAGGTTAATACAAGAAAGCTTCATAAACTTTACAAGAAGTATCTTGCAAGAAGTAAGAAGCTCAAGGCACATGATGAAAAGAATGAAGCCAATATCGGTGATACTGTACGTGTTATTGAGTCCAGACCTATCAGCAAAGATAAGTGCTGGCGTCTTGTTGAAATTGTAGAGAGAGCAAAATAAACTGCTCACGAGCGGTTTTCGCTCACAGGATTTATAGTGTGCAGGTAGCGATATCAGGCCGGCATACTTGAAGGAGTGATGATATGATCCAGATGCAAACGTATCTGAACGTAGCAGATAACAGCGGAGCTAAAAGGGTCCAGTGTATAAAGGTTCTCGGCGGTAGTCATAAAATGACTGCGGGAATCGGTGACATCATAGTTGTAGCTGTAAAAGATGCTTTACCTAACGCGGCCATCAAGAAAGGTGATGTTCAGCAGGCGGTTATTGTCAGAACCAGTAAGGAATTCAGAAGACCTGATGGTACTTATATTAGATTTGATGACAATGCCTGCGTTATTATTGACGCCAATCAGGCTCCGAAAGGAAAGAGAATTTTCGGTCCGGTAGCAAGAGAACTTCGTGATGAAGGATTCATGAAGATTGTTTCGCTCGCACCTGAGGTTCTTTAAAGGAGTTCTATGATGGGTACAAAGATAAAGAAAGACGACACAGTTAAAGTCGTTTGTGGAAAAGATAAGGGTAAAACCGGCAAGGTTGTCAAAGTAGATGCTGAGAACGGCCGAATTATCATTCAGGGTGTAAACATTGTTAAGAAGGCTCAGAAGCCGAAAAGCCAGAATGATAAGGGTGGTATTATCAGTATAGAGGCAGCTATGGATATATCGAATGTAAAGGTAATCTGCAAAAAATGCGGACCTACCAGAATTGGATATAAAATTGACGGAAAGGAAAAGACAAGAATCTGTAAGAAATGCGGGGATACAATCTAATGGCAGAAGTATACGTACCAACAGTAAAGCAGTTCTACAAAGACAAAGTCTTTAAAGAACTTCAGGAAGAATTCGGCTACAAATCTCCCATGCAGGTTCCCAATTTAGAGAAAATCATCCTCAGTGTAGGCTGCGGAGATGCAATAGCCAATAAAAAGTTTCTTGAATCAGCAGTAGCTGAACTTGAACTTATGACCGGCCAGAAGGCTGTAAAAACAAAGGCAAGAAAATCAATATCCAACTTCAAGCTCCGTGAAGGACAGGAAGTTGGCGCAAAGGTAACTCTGCGCGGCGCTTATATGTGGGAATTTTTTGAAAGATTCACATGTGTTGCTCTTCCGCGAGTTAAGGACTTTAGAGGTACAAACCCTAACGCTTTCGACGGCAACGGAAACTATTCGCTTGGTATTACTGAGCAGATAATTTTTCCTGAAATCGATTATGACAAGATTGAGCGGGTTAGCGGACTTAACATTGCAATAGTTACAACCGCAAAGACCGACCAGGAAGCCAAGAGCCTTCTTCAGAAGCTCGGCATGCCGTTCAGTAAATAGGAGCATAGATAATGGCTAAAAAATCAATGATTGTAAAAGCTAACCGGACTCCAAAGTATAGCACAAGAAAGGTCAACAGATGTAAAGTCTGTGGAAGACCCAGAGGTTATATGCGGAAGTTTAAAATGTGTAGAGTTTGTTTCAGAAAATACGCCAGTGAGGGTCTTATCCCGGGCGTAACTAAATCCAGCTGGTAGGGAGAATAATATGGCAGTTTCAGATCCTGTAGCTGATATGTTGACAAAAATTAGAAACGCGAATAGCGCGCGATTTGACAGGGTTGATATACCAACTTCAAAACTTAAACTTGAAATAGTAAAGATTTTGAAGAACGAAGGTTATGTTAAGAACTTTAAGAAAACCACGATTGACGGTATCAACTTCATAAGAATTTTTCTGAAGTATGCAGAGGAGGATCAGCCGATCATCCACGGTATTAAGAAAATATCAAAACCGGGAAGAAGAATTTACTCGAGTTATAAGAAGATGCCACGTATCTTTAATGGTTACGGTACTCTTATAGTTTCAACTTCCGCAGGTGTTACAACCGGTAAGAAGGCTGCTGAAAAGAAAGTCGGCGGCGAACTGATTTGTTCAGTTTGGTAGAATTGGGGGAGTTATGTCACGAATAGGAAAATTACCGATAGAGATTCCGCAGGGAGTCAAAGTTTCAGTTACCGATGACATGATCACTGTTGAAGGCCCCAAGGGAAAACTTGAACAGGATTATAAGCCGGAAGTTGAAATCAAGGTTGAAGAAAAAGAAGTAACTGTAAGCGTAAAGAAAGATACTAAAACCGCTCATTCATATCATGGGCTTTATCGCTCGCTTATTAGTAATATGGTAGTCGGTGTATCTCAGGGATACTCAAAGAGTCTGGTTATCAACGGCGTTGGTTACAGAGCCGAAGTTAACAAAGATATTCTTACATTGAATCTTGGTTATTCACAGCCTATCGATTACTACATTGAAGACGGTATAACCGTTACCGCTGAAGGTAACAAGGTGACTGTTGCCGGTGTCGATAAGCAGAGAGTAGGTCAGGTGAGTGCTGAAATCAGGTCGCTTAGACCGCCTGAGCCGTACAAGGGTAAGGGTATCAGGTACGATGATGAAAATATCAGACGCAAGATTGGTAAGTCAGGTATTAAGTAGGGTAATTAAATGAAGAAGCTGATACAGAAAGCAAATCGAAGAGTCAGAAGAAAAAAGCATGTTCGTAAGGTTGTACAGGGCACACCTGAAAGACCTAGAATGAGCGTTTACAAGAGTTCCAGACATCTATACATTCAGGTTATTGACGACCTGAGCGGAAAGACTATTGCGTATGCAAATAATCTTGAAAAAGATAATAAGTCTATTCCTTCGAGTGTAGAAGGTGCAGCAAAGCTCGGAGAACTCATCGGTGAAAGACTTAAAGAGAAGAAGATAACCAATGTAGTATTTGACAGAAACGGATACGTTTATCACGGTAAGGTTAAAGCCATTGCCGACGGTGCCCGTAAGTCAGGTATAACCATTTAGGAGGAAGAAGTTGGAAGCTGCAAACGATAAAGAGTATATTGAAAAGCTCGTTAAACTCAATAGGGTTGCCAAGGTTGTAAAGGGCGGTAGAAGATTTTCTTTCTCGGCACTGGTAGTTGTCGGAGATCAGAACGGACGGGTAGGATACGGATTCGGTAAAGCGAATGATGTTTCTGAAGCTATCCGGAAATCTGTTGAAAAAGCCAAGAACAACATGATTAGCGTACCTATTAAAAACAGTACAGTCCCCCACGAATATGTTGGTGAATATAAGAGTGCAAGGGTTATTCTTAAACCCGCAGCTCCAGGTACCGGTATCATTGCCGGCGGTCCGGTTCGTGCTGTAATGGAAGTATGCGGAATTAACAATATTCTGAGTAAATCACTCGGTTCAGGAAATACAATGAATATTACAAAAGCTGTATTCAACGGACTCGAGAACATGATGAACGCCAGAGCGATTGCAAAGGGCAGGGGTAAAACTCTCGCCGATATGTGGGGTTAATTATGGCCAAGAAGAAAATGAAACAGGTTAAAATAGAGCTTGTAAGAAGCGGTATAGGCAGAAAACCCAATCAGAGAGCTACACTTAAGGCTCTTGGACTGCGAAAGCTGAATCAGTCGGTAGTCAAGGAAGCAAATCCTGCAATACTGGGTATGGTTAATACTGTCTCACACCTTGTGAAAGTTGAGGAGATTGGTTAGTTATGGATGAAATTAGAGCACCTAAGGGTGCAACCAAAAAGAAAAGAGTAATAGGCCGTGGAAACGGTTCAACTCGCGGTGGTACAAGCGGCAGAGGTTCCAACGGACAGAATGCCCGCTCCGGCGGAGGTGTTCGTCCCGGGTTTGAAGGCGGGCAGATGCCTTTATACAGACGAGTAGCCAGAAGGGGTTTTTCAAACTATCCTTTCAAAGTTGAATACAAGGCCGTTAATCTTCGTGAGATTGAAGCCAAGTTCGATGACGGTGAAACAGTCAGCCTGGAATCCCTCAAAGAGAAAGGGATTGTAAAGGGTAAGAACGTAAAGGTAAAGATCCTCGGTGACGGAGAACTCACCAAGAAAATCAAAGTTGACATTGAAAAAGTTTCAGCAGGTGCAGTCGAAAAGATTGAAAAGGCCGGCGGAAGCATAGTCAAAGAAGGTTAGAATGGCTGGTAACAAGCTCGCTGATATGATGCGTGTAAAGGATCTGCGTGATAGAATCCTTTTCACAATACTAATGCTGGTAGTCTACAGACTCGGTGTTGCTATACCTATTCCTGGCATTAATTTAAATGCCTTGAAGCTATACTTTATGGCGCAGGAAGGTGCAAATGCGATAGGAATTACGGAATATATTGATTTCTTTTCCGGCGGTGGTTTTAAAAACTTCTCAATCTTTATGCTTGGTATTATGCCTTACATATCGATGTCCATTATAATGCAGCTTCTTTTGATGGTTTTTCCTTTCCTAAAGAAAATTTCAGAAGAGGACGGCGGCAGGAAAAAGATACAGAAGTTCACCAGGTACGGAACAGTTATTGTATGTTTGATACAGTCTTATGTTGTAACGGTTTACGCCAATCAGATTCCTGATGCTATTACAATGGCAAGACTTCCATATTCGTTGATTGCTATGCTTACTGTAACAGCAGGTACAGTATTTCTGATGTGGATGGGAGAACAGATTACACAGCGTGGTGTCGGAAACGGTATTTCCTTGATAATCTTTGCAGGTATTGTTGCAAGAATGCCCAATGCATTCGCTTCTATCTTACGTGCAGTTAGGGAAGATTCACTAAACCCTGTCTTTGTAATCATTGTTCTTGCAATGTTTGTTGCGGTTGTAGCACTGGTCATCTATGAGCAGCAGGGGCAGAGAAAAATACCCGTGCATTATGCCAAAAGGGTAGTCGGACGTAAAATGTACGGTGCACAGAGCACTTACATACCGTTTAAGATTAACCCCTCTGGTGTTATTCCGGTTATTTTTGCATCATCTATTCTTACTTTCCTGCTTCAGATAAGCAACAGTTTGGGTAGTGATATCAAGTGGCTTGGTAACTTTTCATATTGGCTGAGGCCCAGTGGTCCAGCTTATTTAATTATATATACGCTATTGATTATCTTTTTTGCTTATTTTTATACTCAGGCAACCCTGAATCCTATGGAAATTGCAAGACAGATAAGAGAAAACGGTGGCTCAATACCGGGTGTTCGTGCAGATAAACTTGAAGAATATCTGACAAAGATTCTTAATAGAATTATTCTGCCCGGAGCCATATTTCTCGCATTTATAGCGATTATTCCAACTATTGTTCAGGCAGTGTTCAACTTCCCCGCAAGCGCGGCAATGTTGCTGGGTGGTACTTCACTTCTGATTATGGTAGGTGTTGACCTTGATACAATGTCACAGATTGAGGGTCATCTGCGGATGCACCATCAGGAAGGTTTTGTAAAGAAAGGCAAGATTAAATCGAGAAATCTCTAAGGGAAAACAGATGAAAGTAAGAGCAAGTGTTAAACCCATGTGTGATAAATGCAAGGTTATTAGAAGACGGGGTGTGCTGAGAATTATCTGCACTAACCCAAAACATAAACAGAGACAGAAATAGGGGGATATTGATGGCACGAATTTCAGGTGTAGACCTTCCTAATAAATCAATTAAGATTTCATTGACATATATTTTCGGTATCGGCCGGACTACGGCTCTCGAGATTTGCGAAAAACTCGATGTTGATCCCGACAGTAAAATGAATGATCTTTCAAGTGATGATGTAGCTAAACTTCGTCAGATACTTGATAACGAATACAAGGTTGAAGGACGGCTTCGAACTGAGACAGCACTTAACATCAAGAGATTGATGGACATAGGTTGTTACAGAGGTCTCAGACACAGAAGAGGATTACCCGTACGTGGACAGAGGACAAAAACCAATGCACGTACTAGAAAAGGTAAGAAGAAGACAGTTGCTGGCAAGAAGAAAGCAGCTAAATAACCGGAGGTAAGTGATTTGGCAAAGGTTAAGAAAAAGAAAGAGAAGAAGACGGTTCACGAAGGGAATGTCTATATTCAGGCAACCTTCAATAATACTATAGTTACAATTACCGACCTGAACGGAAACGCTGTTTCATGGGCTAGTGCAGGAGGACTCGGTTTCCGAGGTGCTAAAAAGTCTACTCCGTATGCAGCGCAAACTACAGCGGAGACAGCAGCAAAAAAGGCTATGGATTATGGTCTTCAGTCTGTTCACGTATATGTAAAAGGTCCCGGAGTTGGTCGTGAGTCGGCTATCCGCTCTCTTGGTAACTTAGGCTTATGGGTAAAGGGTATTGTTGATATGACACCCATACCGCATAACGGCTGTAGACCCAGAAAGAGCAGAAGGGTATAAGGAGACTAACATGGCAAGAAATACAGGACCTCAGTGCAGGCTTTGCCGTGCTGAAAAG
This sequence comes from Candidatus Thalassospirochaeta sargassi, assembly GCA_028532855.1. Lineage (GTDB taxonomy): Bacteria > Spirochaetota > Spirochaetia > UBA9216 > UBA9216 > Thalassospirochaeta > Thalassospirochaeta sargassi. The sequence continues at coordinate 9,565 of JAQQAL010000041.1, read as the reverse complement.
AAAAGATTATATCTCAAGGGCGATCGATGTAAAGGATCTAAATGCCCTATTACAAAGAAGAGGAATCCCCCCGGAAAGGGACCGAGAACCAGAGCCGGCAAGATGTCCGACTATGGTCTACAGCTTCGTGAAAAACAGAAGCTGAAAAGAACATATGGAATGCTTGAAAAGCAGTTCAAGATCTTTTTTGTAAAAGCTGACCGCATGAAGGGCAAAACAGGTGAGAACCTGATTATTCTTCTTGAGAGAAGACTTGATAATATTGTTTATAGAATGAGATTTGCATCATCCAGAAATCAGGCCCGTCAGTTAGTATCTCACGGACATATCAGGGTTAATGGAAAGAAGGTAACAATTTCTTCATACATCGTTCGTGAAGGCGATGTTATTGAGGTTAAAGACAGCAGCAAGAACCTGCTTGTAATTAAAGAAAGCCTCAAAGAATATACCAAATCCGGTGTTTATCCGTGGATTGATATTGATCCGGATGCAATGAAGGGAACAGTTAAAGCATTACCGCTTAGAAGTGATGTAGCTGATCTTGCTGATCTTAATGAACAGCTGATCGTTGAGCTCTATTCAAGATAAAAAACAGGGAGTGCACATGGCGCGAAAAAATCTTTTAAAAGGATTTAAGAAGCCGAAAGGTATATCCTTTGAGCACAGTGAGGTAGGCAGTAACATAGGTAAGTTTACTGCTTATCCATTTGAGCGTGGATACGGTACTACAATTGGTAATACCTTAAGAAGGATTCTTCTTTCTTCAATCCAGGGATATGCAGTTTCAGCAATTAAGATTACAAGTTATGATGAGGAAGGAAATCCTCATATGATTTCGAGCGAATTTGAGGCAATCCCTGAAATTGTTGAAGATACACCCGAGGTCATAAACAATCTTAAGGCGTTAAAAATAAAGTTACCCGAAGATGTTGAGCAGAAGATTATAAACATTGAGCTTAAAGGTGCTGGTGAAATTACAGCTGCAGCATTTAAGGTTGATGATGAAATCGAAATTTTTAACGAAGATCTCAAGATTGCTACAATGATGGAAGGTGGAAACCTTGATATCGAAGTTCAGATAGATCTTGGCAGGGGTTATGTTCCTGCGGAAATTAACGAAAAGTACATTGAGGTTATCGGAACAATTGCTATCGATTCCGTTTTCTCACCCATAGTTAAAGTGAGTTATGAGATAGAGAATACAAGAATCGGTCAGAGAAATGACTACGATAAACTCGTGCTTAATGTTGAAACCGACGGAACAATTTCTCCTGAAGACGCAGTAGCAGAGGCTGCAAAGATTGCTAAAGATCATTTCACGATCTTTATAAACTTTGATGAAGATACAATCGGTGGCGATGAAGAAGTTGATGAGGAAGAAGAGAGAATTAAGACTATTCTTGATACTCCGGTTGAAGAGCTCGAATTATCAGTTCGCTCAAGCAACTGCCTGAAAAACGCAAACATAAAGACAATCGGTGATCTTACAAGAAGAAGCGAAGACGAAATTGCTAAAACAAGAAACTTTGGTAAGAAATCGCTTCTTGAAATTAAAGAGAAACTGAGTGAGTGGGGTTTAAGTCTCGGTATGACTGATTATAGCGTACTTAAGACTTCACGCAAATTACAGTCGAAGAAGGAAGAAGAAAATGCATAATAGGGTTGGTTATAACAAGCTCAGTAGAAAAACAAGTCACAGAAGAGCCATGACCAGAAACATGGTGACCTCTCTATTCAGATATGAAAGAATTACAACAACCAAAGCAAAGGCGCTTGAGGTCAGAAAGACTGCCGAGAAAATGATTACCCGCGCTAAGGTTGATTCAGTACATAACAGACGAGTTGTAAATAAAGACATTAAAGATGCTGAAGTACTGAATAAGCTTTTTACTGAAATCGGACCGGTTAATGCTAACAGGCCCGGAGGCTATACGAGAATTCTTAAAACGGGTCTCAGAAAAGGCGATGCAGCTGAAATGGTTATTCTCGAGCTTATTCTTGATGAAGCTGAACCAAAGAAAGCTAAGAAGAAGACTGCTGCTAAGAAATCAGCACCTAAGAAAGCTGAACCTGTAAAAGAAGAGGTTGTAGCTGACGAAACTGCAGCTGAAGAAGAACCTGCTGTAGAAGTTGCAGCTGAAGAAAAGGTAGAAGAAGCTTCTGTTGAAGAGTCAGCACCAGCACCTGCTGAAGAAGCTGAAGAAAAGAAGTCAGAATAATTATAACATAGATTATTTGAACTAAAAGAAGACAGTCATACGACTGTCTTTTTTTTTGTCTTTTTCTCTAAGACGACGAAATAAATGCCGATAAAGTAATGAATAGTAGTATATTTTAAACCGGGAGATAAAAAAGAATAAATGAAGTCGGGATTAAGAGTTGCGTTGAGTTTGTTAATCAGCGTAATCATTTTTGCAGCTTTTATAGTAATATCTTATTCCGGTTTCTTTGATTATATTGAAACTACATTTTATCATACCCGTGTAAAAGAATTAAATGAGAACGAATCGATTAGAATTGCTGAATTTATAGACAAATATCATGAAAAAAATCTAAATACGTTTAAAATAATATATGATAATACATTACTATCAAGAAACTTTCTTCCCAATCTCAGCCAAGAAGATATTTTTAATACTGACAATCTTATTGAAACAATAATGAAAGAAGCCTCGGGTGCTCTTTATGTGAGAATACTTGATAAAGATTATAAAATACACTACAGCAATCTGGAAAGAGATATAAAAGAAAGATCTCGATTTAAAAGAGTTTATAGTAACTATTCTGTTGAAGATGAAGGATGGGATTACAAAAATGATTATGAAGAAATAACCCAGGAAGGATTGATTAGACTTGATTCTGTTAATAATCAAATAATATATGCTTTTCCTGTAATTGATAATCTGGAAAATGTTAAGGGTATAGCTGTTTTTTATACATCAATGAAAAACCTTTACCAATATCTGATAAAAGAGTCTGTGCTCGAACTCGGTAATACTCTTAACATTGTTCAAAACGGATATATCATCAACCTTGATCCGATAAGTGTCAGCGTTGCTGCTGAAATTGAAGAGCAATTAGCTTCTGAAACTGCTGAAGTCTTTATGATACCCCTCAAGATTGATGATACCAGTGTCTATATTTTCTGTTCAAAAACTAAGTATACAGGTTACAGCGGAATGAAAGTAGATTCAGATGAATTTGTTTTATCTGCTGGTTTGAAATATCTTCTTATTGCATCGTTTGGAATTACATTATTTTTAATTGTATTCCTGTTTTTTAATATAAAGCAGGATTCTGAAACAATTCTTCTGGATAGAATAAAAACGTTACAGCTTAGTTTCTTAAAGGAATACATTAGTAAAAAAGATGAGTTGAACTGGAGTACTGTACACGATAATATCCAGCTTCACAAAGATGAGATTAATAAAGAAATACGAAAAGGTCTGGGGAAAGCAGTAAAGAATGAAGAGTATGATGATTTATTAGATAAGAACTGGTCTGAGATCCTTGAAATTTTAAGTGACAAAAAGCAATCAGAACCAGTACAGCAAATAGACCTTAAAAACATTGAAACAATTATACAGAAAGCAATATCAAAGAGTAATTTTGTAATAAATGCTGATGAAGCATCTGTTATAAAAAAAGAGAGAATAGTAGAAGAAGTTCAAGAAATAGATGATATAGAGGATGAATCTCCTGCGGAGTTTGTTGAAGAACTTGAAGAACTTGAAGAACTTGAAGAACTTGAAGAACTTGAAGAACTTGAAGAACTTGAAGAACTTGAAGAACTTGAAGATGAATCACCTGCGGAGCTTGTTGAGGACGAATCTCCTGCGGAGCTTGTTGAAGATGAATCTCCTGAGGAGCTTGTTGAGGACGAATCTCCTGCGGAGCTTGTTGAAGAACTTGAAGAACTTGAAGATGAATCACCTGCAGAGCTTGTTGAAGAACTTGAAGAACTTGAAGATGAATTACCTGCAGAGCTTGTTGAAGAACTTGAAGAACTTGTTGAAGATGAATCTCCTGCGGAGCTTGTTGAGGATGAATCTCCTGCGGAGCTTGTTGAGGATGAGTCCACTGCAGAACTTGTTGAAAGAGAAGAAATAGAAGATTCATTTGTTAGTAAACCTGAATCTTATTCTGTAGAAAAAATTTATGTCAAAGAGTTTGATGAGCCAATATTTTTAGAATTGGATAAAGATCCGGAAGAAGAAGCAATTATAAGTCTTCAAGAAAAGTTAAAAGAGTTGTATCCGTCTCAGGATATTCTTCATAGTGAACCGTTAAATTTAGAAGAAATATTTAAGAATGAGTCGGCGGTAGGTGATATAGCCGTATTTGAGGATGAGTTAGAACTTGAAGCTGTAGCAGAACAAGATTTAAGCAACAATTCTCTACAAAGTGAGTTTGTTGAAGAGCTTGAAGAATTTGAAAGTGACGCCTTGGTAGATGGATTGGGCGATGATGACCTCGAAGAGTTAGAGGAAGCAGAAGACGATTCACCTTCGGAGCTTATTGAAAAACTTGAGGAACTTGAGGAACTTGAGGAACTTGAGGAACTTGAGGAACTTGAGGAACTTGAGGAACTTGAGGAACTTGAGGAACTTGAGGAGCTTGAGGAGCTTGAGGAACTTGAGGAGCTTGAGGAGCTTGAGGAGCTTGTTGAAGATGAATCTCCTGAGGAGCTTGAGGAGCTTGTTGAAGATGAATCTCCTGAGGAGCTTATTGAAGAATTAGAGGCTCAGGAGCCAGATGAGAATATAGATGATGTTGTTGTTATTGAAATAGACAATCCTTATGGAAGTAGTAAATCAAGTTCTTTTTATCCTAAATATAACTATAATATAGATTTCAAAGCTATTAAGGAAGGCCGTACCCCTGACGGACATGAAATAGATGAAGCATTATTAGAAGAAGTTGAAACATCAGCTGAACCTCCGGAAATTCCGTCTGAAGAAAGCACAAATGTAAAAGCTATGGAAGAATCGTCAAATACAACTGTAAAACAGCGATCAATGACTCCGGATGAATATGATTTCGTGAATTCTCTTGAAGAAAAAAAGGATGACGGTATTGAGATTTCAAGTATTGAGGAAATTATATCCTATTTTAAAGTCGCCGATGGTCAAAGCATCGAAGAAGAAGATGGTGTATTTTATATCGCTGAAGATGTGATAAGAGGCTCTGATGTAAAGAATAAAGATTTTAAAGTGCTTGTTGATTCTGTCATCGGTTCGGGGGATGAATCAGTTTCGGAAAACGGCTCAATTTTTGACGATAGAGAGGTAAATCTGCTTGATTTGAGTGTTGATATTGCCGTCGATGAAAACACAGCAGAAACAGAACAAGCTACATCTCTTTTGACAGCTTCCGGCCTTGATTATGACATGTTTCTTGAAGATTATAGTATGAATATTACAGGTATTTCAAAATCGTTGCTGAGAGTTTCTCAGAAATTGGATGCTTTATGTGCAGCGTTGGTCACACCGCAGGGAAATAAATTAAAGGTGGAATATTCCGTCGGTATGGACTCTAAAGGACGGAATTTGATGGCCGTAAGACAGGATGAGCCTATGTACACACAGATTCTTGAGAAAAAAGCATTTCTCTTTATAAATGGAAACGAATCCGGAATAGATGGAATTGATAATAAAATAAAGAAGGAGGACCGGGTACATTTTAGCGGTTATCTTTATATACCGGTTAAATTTCAGGAGAGAGATGCTTACCTGTTTGCAGGGTTGAAGACAGCAGACAGGAATCTAATTGATTATATTAGAATTTTAACAAAACAACTTGCTTGACCAATGTATATTCTTTACATATAATTTAGCAGGTCAGTAAGACAATATAATGGAGGAAGATTATGCTTGATTTAAAGTTGATAATACTTCCTCTCGCAGGAATAGTTCTAGGTTGGATAGTAAGATGGCTTTATGCCAGATTTCAGTTATCTTCAATCGAGCAGAAAGCAGCAAGACTCAATCAGGATGCTGTTAAAGAAGCAGAAGCCAAAAAGCGGGAGCTTATGCTTGAGACGAAAGATGAACTGCTTAAGGAAAGAGCTCAACAGGAAAAAGAGCTTAGGGAAAGACGTAATGAGATTCAGAGATTGGAAAGAAGATCGATTCAGAAAGAAGAAAATCTGGATCGGAAATCAGCTTCTCTAGAAAATCAAGAGCGTGCTATTGCAGGACGAGAGGATAAATTAAAAGAAAAAGAACGTTTTTTACTGGAAGAAGAGGATCGCTGGAAGGTGGAACTCGAAAAAATTGCTGGAATCTCTACGGATGAAGCCAAGGATTTGATTATAAAATCCATGGAAAGTGAAGCAAAGAAGGATGCCTTGGTTCTTGTGAACAAGGTAGAACAGGAAGCGCAGAAAGATGCCGAGAAAAAAGCCCGCAGCATCGTAATGGGTACAATTCAGAGGATTGCTACAGAAGTCAGTTCTGACGTGACAATAACATCTGTCAATCTTCCGAATGATGAAATGAAGGGTCGAATAATCGGTCGGGAGGGACGTAATATTCGTTCACTCGAAACTCTTACCGGGGTTGATATAATTATTGATGATACCCCTGAGGCTGTAGTTATATCCTGTTTTGATCCTATCAGAAAGGAAATCGCGCGAACAGCTCTTGAAAGACTTATTTCAGATGGTAGAATTCATCCGGCAAGGATTGAGGAAGTTGTTAATAAAGTTACCAAAGAGATTAATCAGACTATAGCGGAAGAAGGTGAAAAGGTCGTTTTCGATCTTGGAATGCATAATATTCCACAGGATGGTGTCAGAGCTCTGGGACGCTTGCATTATAGAACCAGCTACGCTCAGAATGTACTCAATCACTCTAAAGAAGTTGCAATTATAGCAGGTATGATAGCAGCGGAAATTGGCGCCGACAGGGAAATTGCTAAAAGAGCAGCATTACTGCATGATATTGGAAAGGGTATTGAAAGCGAAGGTGATGAGAACCATGCAGAACTAGGAGCCGGTCTTGCTAAAAAGATGGGGGAAGACCCCAGGATTGTGAATGCTATAATCGCACATCATAATGATGTGGAACCTTCATCAATTGAAGCAATCATCGTTCAGGTTGCAGATGCAATTTCTGCATCCAGACCTGGTGCAAGACGTGAAACTCTAAACAACTACATTAAGCGTTTGGAGAATCTTGAGAATATTGCGGAAGATTTTGATGGTGTGTCGAAAGCATTTGCAATTCAGGCTGGTCGTGAACTCCGAATAATGGTAAATAATGAATCAGTATCAGATGATGATTCTAAGATTCTTGCAAAAGATATCGCCAAACGAATTGAAGATGAATTAAGGTACCCGGGAAGGATTAAGGTAACTATAATCCGAGAAACAAGGGTCACCGAATACGCCAGATAGTACCTTGGAGTGTTGATGGCTGATACAATCAAGGCCTTGCTGCTCGGAGACATTATAGGTCAACCGGGTTGCAGGGCTGTTTTTATTGGATTAAAGAAACTCATCAAAAATTATAAAGCCGATGTGGTTATGATTAACGGTGAGAATGCTGCTGATGGTTTTGGGATTTCTCCGGAAAACGTTCAGATGTTCTTCTCCAGCGGTGCGGATGTAATAACAACAGGCAATCATGTCTGGCAGAAAAAAGAAATTTACCCATTGCTGGGTTCCAGGGCTGAGCTGTTGAGGCCGGCAAATTACCCCAAGAAAGCTCCAGGTCACGGCAGTTGTGTTGTGGATATTAAAGGGACCCGAATTGGATTTTTGAATCTTCAGGGCCGTGTTGATTTGCCCAATATTGACTGCCCATTTGTAGTTGGAAAAGAAGAGGTCAGAAAACTACGAAAAGAAACAAAAATAATCATTGTTGATTTTCACGCAGAGAATGTTGAAGAAAAAGAAGCCCTTGGTTTATATCTTGACGGGCAGGTTTCGTCAGTTACAGGTACGCACACACATATTCAGACTGGAGATGAGCGAATCCTGACTAATGGTACTGCTTACATGACAGATATTGGCATGACAGGACCTATGGGGGGCGTTATCGGTTCAAAGAGTGAGATTGCAGTTCAGAGGCAGCAGACCCAGATGCCGCTCAAGATGGAAATTGAGGATTTGCCAGCTACTTTGAACGGAGTCCTGATTACTATCAATAAAACGACAGGAAAGGCAACCGGAATAGAACGTATCAGCGAGAAAAGTCTGTAAGCCAATGGGTGGCAGAAAAAATATAAATAGAAAAATTTTTATTGAGTTTCTCGAAGAAAAATTTGAAGAGTATTCTCATAAAGAATTGTATTCAATGATAATGTGCGGTGAGATTAAGGTTAACGGTGAAACTATCCGTGCTCCACGCTGTAAGATTAATCCTGAGGCTGAGATTACACTTACTGCCCGTAAATGGGTTTCCAGGGGCGGTGAGAAGCTTGAGTATGCATTAAGCAGTTGGGGCATCGATGCAGCTGGGAAAACCGTTATAGATGCCGGTTCCTCAACTGGAGGATTTACTGATTGTCTGCTGCAGCGCGGCGCATCACATGTTTATTCGGTAGATGTCGGTTATAATCAGCTTGACTATAAGTTGAGGATTGATGACCGGGTGAGTGTGCTTGAGCGAACTAATATCATGTCGCTTACTGAACTTTCACCTCAGCCTGACTTCGCTGTCGCGGATCTGTCTTTCCGTTCAATTACAGGTGCAGCATCGCATATCCTTAACCTTACTAAAGAAAACCTTCTTCTTGCACTTATTAAACCTCAGTTTGAACTTACTGATATTGAAAACTTTGACGGTATTATCCGTGATAAAAACCTCTTGTATGAGGTTTTGGTAGCTACTGCCTTATCCCTTCAGAATGAGGGGGTTGAAATAAAGGCCGTTCTTGAATCCCCAATAAAAGGTGGAAAGGGTAACACAGAATTCATTTTCGATCTCCGGAAGGTTGAATGCAGTGAAATGATCGAAAATGAAAAGATCGTTGCTGCTTTTATTTCAACTCATTAAGAATTATTCAATTTTAATATCCAGGAAACTCAAAAATGATTGAGCTTCAGGAAAGAGAGAATTTGGCTTTCTTTATACTCTTTGATTCCTCATTATTGTAGGTATATTCAATAAATTGGTTTTGTAGGTTATGTTCAGCAAATTTCATTTCATTTATGATGGAGCATATATTCAATATATTCAAGAATAATGATTTAAGGAGAATGATTTTGATAAAGCATATCGTTATGTGGAAACTTAAGGAACAAACAGAAGATGGTACAATGGCAGAGAATGCAGCGACAATAAAGGAAAAACTTGAGGCCCTATCGGGTGAAATACCGGAGCTAAAAAAAGTTGAAGTAGGAATCGGTATTGATCTGCCCGGCTCAACCTGGGATGTTGTTCTGTACACTGAATTTGAATCCCAGGCAGCACTGGATGAGATATAATCAAAAGTTGTGGATGGGGGTAAAAAAAGAGCAAATCCTTTTGTAAAATAATTGGTGACAAAACCAATACAAAAGGGATATGCTCTATGAGTGAGTTTACAACGAAAGAAGAATTTTATGAAGATGTAGATC
>JAQQAL010000040.1 GCA_028532855.1 Candidatus Thalassospirochaeta sargassi | reverse complement strand
GGGAATGCCTGAATAGATTGCCGCCTGGCGGGCTACGTTCTGACCAAGTCCGGCACCTAATACATTGCCTAGGATTACCTCGTCGATTTCCTCCGGTGCAATGTTGTTTCTGGTGTTCAAATCAACAATTACATCTTTCGCGAAATTTGCCGGGTGAATGTTTGACAGGGTTCCCCCGAAACTGCCCACCGCTGTACGGGAACAGTCTAATATATATACGTCTTTCATATAAAAGAACTCCTTAAGATTTATTCTTTTCAGGCTGAAGCAGCCTGAAAAGAATATTATTGCTGTTTATTAGAATACGAAAAGCATAAACAAAGAGATTATAATACCGGAATACAGCAGTATAACAGTTGTATATCCCATAATATCCCTGATGTTAAGTTTAGCAACACCAAGAAGCGGTAGCGCCCAGAACGGCTGGATCATATTTGTCCATGCATCACCCCAGGCAACAGCCATTGAAGTAGTCGCATATGAAACGCCTAGAGCCTTGGCTGCAGGAATCATAATCGGTCCCTGAACACCCCACTGTCCGCCTCCTGAAGGTACGAAAAAGTTTACAATACCTGCTGAGAGGAATGCAAAGAAAGGAAATGTTGTCTGATTTGAGATATTAACAAATCCCTGAGAGAATGTGCCTGCAAGCCCGCTGCTTATCATCATGCCCATAATACCTGCATAAAACGGGAACTGAAGGATAACACCGCCACAGCCTTTAACTGCTTCAGTTACAGCTCGAACATATTTTATTGGTGTTTTGTGAAGAAGAATACCTACTATCAGAAAAATGAAGTTCACGATATTAAGCGAAATTCCTCCGCCCTTAACAAAGTATGAAACGATGTATACAACACCGATTACCCCAATTATTAGAGAAATGATCATGTTGTTCTCAAGCTTTTCAGCAGGAGTCATTTCTTTCTTGTCTTTTACCGGTTCGTCAACATCATCCTCTGAAAAGAGATTAGCATCAACTTCAAAAACCTCTTCTTTCTTCGGGTGCATCAAGCGGTTGATGATAGGAAGGGTGATAACAAGAAGAGCAACAAGAATAATATTAGCAACACTGAATATTGTATCTGATGCCGGAATAATTGCTCCGTCGGCGAATTTTTCCATGATGGAGTCGGCACCTGCAATCTTCAGAGGTATTGATGCGGAAAGACCTGCATGCCAGACCAGGAAGCCGCTGTAAGCAGCCGCAACAAGCAATGGATAGTGAATACCCCGAACCGTTCGGGCAAGCTCTTTAGCAAGAAGTGCACCGATAATAAGACCAAAGCCCCAGTTTATCCAGCAGCAGATTGCCGCAACAAAAGCAACAAGCATGATTGCCTGTGTCGGGGTTTTTGCCGCTTTGGCAATCGTCTTCAATAACGAGTGCACCGGTTTCGAAGTCGCCATTGCGCTGCCTGTGACAATAATCAGCGCCATCTGCATTGAGAACGCAAGGAACGCCCATACTCCGCCGCCGAAGTATGTAGTCATGGCCATAAAACTTTCACCTTCTACAATCATACCAAGGGCGAATACAAGAAAACAAAGGATTAAAGCAAACAAAAATGCATCCGGAAGCCATCTCCGGGCAATATTTGAGAATGCTCTGCCTAAAACACGAATCATAAGATCCCTCCAAAATTTGTTTTATAATGCTTATGCAATTTGGAGGCCAAGAAGTTATTTTATTAAAAATTTATATATCTTATTACAGGATAGAGAGTTAGGCTTATAGACAAAGAACTGTGAGCTTTTACAAAATCAAGAAAAGTGCAAATTTCTGCACTTTGAATGCAGGGTTTTGCAGTAAATTACATGTCTATCCCATATTCGGCAATCTTATACTGCAGATTTCTAAGGCTGATACGAAGGGTCTCTGCTGTCTTTTTCCGATTTCCATGCTCGGATGAAAGCGTATCAACAATAATCTGTTTCTCAACTGCCTGAAGCTGCTCCCGCAGACCCCGGCTGCTTCCGCTCTTTGAGAACTCTCCGGCGGAAAGTATTTCGTCAACAACCAGCGTTTCTCCGTCGCTGTATATATAAGCCCTTTCAATCTGATTTTTTAATTCCCTCGCATTTCCCGGCCAGGAGTAATTTCTGAAATACTCAAATCCTACAGAATCAAGCTCTTTACGAACGCCTCCGTAACCGGCATGGAAAAGATCCAGAAAATGTCTGCATAAAAGAACAATATCGTCTCGTCGTTCGCGAAGCGGCGGAAGATGAAAATGAATAACATTAAGCCGGTAAAACAAGTCTTTCCGAAACCCTCCGGCCTCTATCTCTTTTTCAAGGTCCCTGTTGGTAAGAGCAATTATTCGGGTTTCAACCCTTAACTCCTTGGATCCTCCAACCCGGAAAAAGGTCTTTTCCTGAATAAAGGTCAGCAATTTAGCCTGAATCGAGTACGGGATCTCAGATATTTCATCAAGAATAACTGTCCCGCCGCCGGCTTCTTCTATACGGCCTCTTTTCTGTCCAACCGCCCCGGTGAAAGCCCCCTTCTCATGACCGAACAATTCTGACTCGAACAGGTTTTCGGAGATGTTCGAACAGTTTATATAGACCATCGGAGAAGAGGGTTCGTTAATTGTGTAATGAATCTGTTTTGCCAGAATATTCTTGCCCGTACCGGTTTCGCCGGTTATCAAAATCGGTACATCAGTATTTTTCAGCTTAAGGATTCTACTCTTTATCCTTTCAATCTGCGGCGATTCTCCTATAAACTCCTGATAAAGCGGACATTCCTGCTGAATTTGCCTAAGCATAAGATTCTCTTTGTACAGATTCTGATATTCCAGACTTCTGGTAAGGACACGTTCTATCTTATCAATATCAAAGGGTTTCGTAATAAAATCATAGGCCCCGAGCTGTGTTGCCCTGACGGCATTCTCAACTGTGCCTAATGCTGAAATGATTATAATCTGTGGATGAGATTCTATTTTTTTCAACGGCTTAATCAGTTCAAGTCCATTTGCATCAGGCAGATTCAGATCAAGAAAGACAATCTCAGGAAGAAAATCCTGCGCATTTTTTATGGCTGCAGCACCGTCTCCGGCAGTCTTTATTTTATAGTCTGCTTCTTCTAAAAGTTCTTCAAAAAATATCCTGACATTCGGCTCATCGTCAACAACAAGTATTTTATGCTTCATTAAGCATCTCCAGTTTATTTAATTCAAATGTGATTTTCACCTCGGTAAACTCACCCTCTTCCGAAAAAATTTCCATTCGGCCCCGATGTTTATCTACAATTCCAAGACAGGTGCTCATACCCAGGCCAGTCCCGTCGTCCTTCGTAGTGAAAAACGGTGTAGTTATCCTGTTTGTATTTTCTTCAGAGATTCCAACCCCGGTGTCACGTATTTTAAGAATAAGCTCATCTTCGTTTTTTTCAACATATATACTGATTTCTTTTTTATCAGCAAAGTGTTTTGCTTGAACAGCTTCTACAGCATTCTTGATGATGTTATCTATCAGTTGTGAAATTTTATCCTTGTCTATATTCACAATTGAAGCTCCGCTGATCCTGCAGTCAAGAGTAAAATCAATGTCAGGCTTGTTGCTTGAGTATATTACCATTACCTCATTCAGCATATCTTCTATATTAGCAGGCTCGGGATGAAAGACCGAAGCTTTGCCCGTGACCATCATCTCATTCAAAAGTTTGTCGATTCTGTTGAGTTCATCTTCCATCAATTTCAAATATTTAACTGTCTTCTCATCTTCCGTAAGCCTGCGGTTTATCAATTGAGTAAAACCCTTTACCGATGTAAGAGGATTCTTTATTTCATGAGCAATTGTTATTCCTATTTCTCCAAGCGCTGCCAGCCTCTGCTGATCCTGAAGCCTCCTCTCATAAAGACGAAGGAGGGTTCGATCCCTGAAAATAAACACATGCCCAATCTGTTTGCCTGAATCATTTAAAACATCATCAACGACAACTTCATATATTCTGCCCCGATAGAGATAGTTAGAATCAACCTGCGGTTCAGCAGCTGAAATTTGTCCCGTGATATATGAACAAAAATCTTCAGGGAATAATCTTTCGATTTTTATACCCAGAAGATTCTCTTCCTCTATTTCCAAAAAAGCCCTGAAGGCAGGATTTGCAAGAAGAACCTCTCTTTCAGTGGAAACCGCAAAGATACCGCTTTGAAGGCTGTCAAAAATATACTCATTGTGACTTTTAAAATAAAAAACCTTATCCAGAAGATTATTAAACCCGGATACCACACTCTCAAGCGGACCGGAAATTTTAGGCAGGCGCATCCGCGGGTGCTCCATCACATCATCTATATTATTGATCAGCTGATCAATCCGGCGATTGAAATACCAGGTTGGGAGAAGCACCGAAAAAGAGAGCAGAAGGAAAATTATAACGGTGAATATCAGTATTCGGCTGAATACCGACGACAGTTGGCTTGAAACATTTTCAAGCGTCTCGTTTGCCCAGATGTATCCAATAACTTCACCGCTCCGTATAATTGGATGCATACAGTTAAGGATCCTGCCTCTGACTAACTCGCCCTGCTGAACAAGCCGAATTCCCTCATCCATCACCTGATATCCACGATGTCCCTCAAATATCGACTGCCCGATCGTATGACTGAATTGATCTTCAGGGCCGTAGGTAATAATCGCATCGAGATTTTTTGAATAATACCCGACCCCCACACCCGGAACTCCTGAGGCAACAAAATCAGTCACCTGCTTCAGTTCCTCATTCAGAATCTTAATTTTATCAATTCTCGGAAGATTGACAGCATTATGTTCCATGAGGATATCGTCGTATGTTCCAACAAGCGCATTATCAAGCTGAGTTGCAAGCCCGAACAGCATAACCTGTTTTTCCTGAAGTATTTCTGCCGAAGTAATTGCTCTGACTGAGCTTTCAGTCGCAAAAAATCCGATTATTATTGCAGTAAAAATAAATAGAAGCAGTCTGGAGGTATACCCGATTTTAAGTTGTTCACGTATAATCCGGAAAAACTTCTTTATCATTCGCGTATCAGTCCCCTCAGCAGTTCCAGCTCTTTATCCCATTCCCTTTTGGCGGGGGTTTCAAGAATCATCGGTTTTTTATCAAGGCGCGAATCATTCATCAGTGCTCTGAAACCTTCAAGACCGATTTCACCCTCACCTATATTAGCATGTCTGTCGATGCGTGAATCAAGTGTTCCTGCGGAATCATTCAAATGAAGGCCTTTTAAATATTCGAGTCCGATAATTCTGTCAAATTCCTGAATTGTCCGCTGCCAACCATCTAAGGTTGAGATATCATAACCCGCGGCAAAGATGTGACAGGTATCGATACAGACCCCGATTCTCGACTTATCTTCAACCCGCTCTATTATTTCCGCAAGCTCTTCGAATGTTCCGCCGATTTTATTTTTCTGCCCGGATGTAGTCTCAAGAACATGAACGGTTTCTCCAAGTTCAAGATGAGCACGGTTTATCGCATCAGCAATCAGCTCAATACCCTCATCTTTGCTGATTATCCCGACTGTACTTCCAGGGTGGAAATTCAGAAATTTCAAGCCGAGCAGTTCAACCCTCCTGAGCTCATCTATAAAAACGTCATAAGAACGGGCCCTCTTTTGCGGATCCGGTTGAGCGAGATTAATCAGATATGAATTATGAGGCAGCACCTGCTCCGCTGTGTAGCCGTATTCAATCATCCGCTCACGGAAAAGTCTAATGCTTTCCACGGTCAGGGCATGGGATTCCCAGCGGCGCTGGTTTCTTGTAAACAGGGCAAATCCAGCGGCTTTGATATGGTCCGCATGAAGCAGTGAGTTTTCAACCCCGCCGGCGGTTGTCACGTGCGCGCCGACATATTTGTCATTCATCACGATAATATACTAAATTGGGGATATAGATTCCAGTTGAAAAAACCGTACAACTCGGATAATATCAACTCATGGAATGGAAAGCAAGTCATATATTGGTTAAAAGCCAGAGTCAGGCAAGAGAATTACAGCGAAAAATAAAACAGGGTGCCAGGTTTGAGGCAATTGCCCGTGATTTTTCAACCTGCCCCAGCAAATCGAAGGGCGGAGATCTCGGGTGGTTCGGACCGGGAAAGATGGTTCCCGAGTTTGAACGCGCATGCTCAAGAATGGGCGTCGGCTCAGTGAGCGATGTAGTTCGAACACAGTTCGGATATCACATCATCAAGCTCACCGGCAAACGCTGATTCCAGATAAGAGCAGGCTATATTATCAACCGCCCAGTTCCGCTTTAAACTCCTGCGCTTTTTCACACTGGGGCAGCATATAGCCTGCTTCCCGGGCGCAGTCTTCAGCTACAATTCTCAATGATTGTTTAAGCGCTGCGGCCAGCTTTTTTTCAGCCTCAGAGGCTGAGGAGTCAGCAATTGCCTCTGCGGACTTCTCCTGTCCGTATTTAGCAGCACAGAAATTCAGCATTTTATCAGCGACCTCAGAATTTTTCGGTTCCGGCTCAGGATAATTATCCATAACAAGAAAGATTGCATGAGAGGGACAGGCATCTACGCAGAGCCTGCAGCCGTCGAGACATTTGCTGCTGTCGATCTGTCCGGTTTCGGTATCGGTAGCACCTGTCGGACATACAAACAGGCATAAACAGTCTTTGGTACATTTGGCAAGATTTCGTGACGCGTACATATTTTCTCCTTATACCTTTGAAAATCTCGAAACAGGAGCCTTGCACACCGGACATATGTCGGGAGCAGAATCTCCAAGAAAAATAAAACCGCAGGCTTCACATACAAAAAGCCCCTTGCCATCAAGCAGGGCATCCCCCTTTGACAAGAAGCGGTCTATAAGTGATTTTTGAATTGCTGTAACCTTCTGCCCCCATCGAAGGGCGCGCTGTGCGCCTCGATCGCCGGCGGATTCCGCCGCTTTCTGAAGATCCGGATAGACCGTAAGATCTTCGGTAATTAAGGTTTTCAAGCCGGCGAGGTCCTCTGCTGAGGGCTTTCCGTCATCATACTTTTCAGCTAAAGCGCTGTACTCTGCAGCCATGCCAGGATTCTGCTGTTTCTCAGCAGCCTTTGCAAGATTGCTGCAAATAACCGGGATAGTGTCTTTTTGTTCCATGAAAAAATTATACACCCGCTGAGCAGACTTATGCAAATACAAAAATCCCAACACCTTCTAAGGGGTATGAGACCTGTTAATCTGAAAACCTATTACTGCTCCAAGCGCTGCCGGAAGGCTGTAATGCAGACCGAAAATAATTGCAGGTCCGGCAAATCCCGCACTCATTCCCGAGACAACAGTCAGAGAGTTGGCGAAAGCTTTCAGCACGCCTTCACTTGTTCCTGAAAAAAACGGGCAAATAAACCGCAATGGTGAAAAGGCCAGCAGAGATCCTGCAGACGTTCTACAGTAAGACCGTTTTGAGACATGATCGCACTACGATGAAAAAGTTTTGACAGAATAGCGCAATCAAAAGCCATTAAAGAAGGAATAGATATGATTTAAGCTCTACATAGTCTGTTTTTTTATCAGCTATTAAAAATTAAGCTTATTGCCAATGTTCTTCAAAGCATCTGATGCGCCGTCTTTTATCACATTCTCAGCCTCTGATTTGAGTTTATCCTTAACCGAATTCTCAATCTCGGCAATCTTATCTTTTGCCATATCCTTATAGCCGTCAATGTCAGTTTGATAATTTTTTATGCCCCGGACAAGGCCTTCAAGATCTCCATATTCCGATTCAAAACCATCAAGCGGACCTGCGAGCTGATCGCCAAGGTATTCCTTAAGCATAGCCAGGCCTTCTTCAGCACCTTCAGAAATAAGGGCCTTGGCCGCATCACCAAGACTTTCATCAAGCTCCGTATCAAGCTTCAAGCTCAGCCCATCCGGCTCAGTCCATGCGAACTCGCCAGCTGCTGTCAGCGGATTCACGGATTCAAGGCTCGTACTGATCAACCTGTATACGATGCTGTCGGATACAGCTTCCTTAAGCTGAAGATCAGTTGCACCGAGTTCTACATTACCCTTAAAGCGTCCTTCATCCCAGCCTACAGCGGACGCAACGGACAGACTGCCTCTAAAAGAGGCGATGTCAACAGCCGACAGGCTGTCTCCCAGGTCAAAAGGGACTGCAGGCACATCAACCTCAAGGCTGTCTTCGGTAATCATAGCAGAAGCAGCCCCTGTTGAGGGGGCATCAATCCCAAGGTCAAGGCTTGCCTTGCCGTCCCATTTATCAGGTTCACTGACTATATTACGCAGATCAAATTTATATGACAGCCCGGGTTCTTCCCCGGAGGCAAAGGCATGTACAAGAGTGAAAGCCGGCGGGGCATCAGCCGGGACCGGCAGCTGTCTGCTTGGCCTTCTGACCTCCGATTTGCCTGCATCTTTTTTATCAGTATAGCGTTTAAACCTGTTATACCATTCAAGCCCGCGTTCGAGGTATGAAAGATACTTTTTCAGCGGCATCGATAACTGTTCCTCAAGGATAGATGCTGCCCAGTCAACCTTGTCGCCAGCCGGCAGCGTCACTATAGATTCTATATAAGCATAATCTGCATCAACTGCGGATCTAATTTCGTCCATCAAGGCGGCGGCTTCATCATACTGCTCTTCGGCTTCCTGATAATCACTCTGTATACGTTTGTAGTCAGTCTCAGCTGACTGGTATATAGATTGCAGTTTCGTGATTGTAGACTGAGCTCCGGCAATATCGGAAAAGGAATCGGCGTCAACTGATGCAATATATTTCACTGAAGCATCCCAGTCATCCACCCTGGAACTCCATTCGTCCGTTTTACCCTGCCAGTGTGTCTTCCAGCCTTCTACACTCGATTTAGATTCCTCAATAAGTCTGAAACTTTTAAGATTCTCTTTCTGCTGCTCATAGATCTCTGCTACATCGATATTCCCTGCCAATGCCGATATCTGACCCACCATATTTTCAACAGCGCCTGAGGAGGATGGATCATCTTCGGCCTCCACCCTTTCGGCTGCCTTTCCCGTATCAGCATCATTCTTCAGTTTGCCCGATGTTGTTCTAGGCGTGCCACGCCGCATACCGGAAAAGCCAAGTTCCTCAATTAGCACCCTCCCCTGCAGAAGCTCTGCCGTATCAATATCAGCCTCAACTGTGGTAAACTCAACTAAATTAGTCATCGGTTCTTCAGTATTTGCAATTACAAGAAGGTTCATCGAGAAATGTCCGCCGAAAATGGAAAGATTTACTCCTGCTGTATCAACTTCCGCGAGGAAAATATTTTCAAGCTGATTCTCAACCACCCGTTGTACAAGTTTATTTTTTAGATAGAAATGAAAAAATGCAGAACCTGCGACCAACAGAATCAGGATAAAGATCAGAATGAAATTAAGTCCCTTTCTGTTCTTCTTAATTGCCTTCCCTATAGCTTTAAGCCGCTTAAGATCTTTTTTAGACAGACCATCAGCATCAACACTGATCATATCATCTTTTTCAACAGCAAGCGAACTCAGGAATTTCCTGTCTTCCGGCAGGTATACCTTCCTAAGAAACTTCTTATCCCATTTCTTCTTTTTAACCGGCTTACCGAATATTCCTGGAGCCTTGGTGATCTTTTTCGACATATCCGCCCCCTAATAAACTTCGCTGAATTGCTTTACAGCAGCAATCAGTTTGCCGAGTATAGGAAACCGCTTTACAGCGGCAATAAACTTCGAATTGGCAATACGGGGCGACAATTTCTCACGGAACAGCACAATAATAAATCTGGACAGGAAGAAAACAGGAACCCACGCGATAATTCCAGCCAAGAGCCCCCCAATCATCAGAGAGTCGTTGAACCCGAAATAGATCAGGCCCGGTATCTCATTCACATTATATACAAGAGATGATACAGGTCCGGACTGAAGAAGCCTCCACCCCATCGGCTCAATGAAAGGATCAATCAGGGGAACAATCAATTTAAAGACTGCGATAAACACAAACTCAAAGCCCCAGTTCAGTCGTGCGATTAGACTGATAATAAACAGCAGGGGCCATACAAGGTTCAAGGATGGAATAAGAGCAAGAAGAAAAGCTGTCGCTACAGCGGCAGCCACTGCTCCGGGTTTAGTGTTAGAATTAAGCGCAACTATCAGTTTCGCTACTGGTTTGATAAAAAACATTTTTCTTATCTCCGAATAAACTGTTATTATTGAAACTATAGCATATTTCCGATAAAAAAAAGCCCCAGCACTGAACCGGGGCGAAAAATCAATATAGCTGTATTATTTCTTAAAAGGCATTTCAACCTCATAGTGTTCATCCCGTGAGGTATCGATTGTCATTTCAAGATTCAGGTTTGTTGAAGCCTTGAAAAAGAGAATTGAGAGACCGCACATCCGTGCTCATTGCCTCATAGTAAACCAATGGAGCCCCTGATTAAATGCGGATAAGATAAGAAGCTCTTTATGTGATTTAAACACAGCATCTCACCCTACTATTCATAACTGCCTGATCATTTATTTGTCAATATTGAATAATCAGGCTATATTCAAAGTGGAGGTGAAATGATGACGGAAGACAGCAGGAACTTCATCAGGGCATTGGAAACAGGAAATCATGAACTCTTGCAAAAGGTACCACGGGCTGACGTACATAACCACGCAGGGCTAGGCGGTGATTTTAAAAGCTGGACTGCAAAACAGGGCCTTGATATAGAAGACTGTTCGCACCACTTCCCCGATTTTACCGACTTTCAGGCCTTTGTTGATAAGATTTACACCTACCCCTGGGATAGACCGACTCCTCAGCAGAATATTGACAGGATACAGAGCCTATACGATGCGACATATGAGCTTGCAGTTTCAGATGGCGTCACCTATATAGAGCCGGGAATAGATGCACTTGTCCTGGATTTTTTTGAGGGTGATATTGAGAAAATGACGGCAGCCCTGCAAAAACAGAAGGATCGCTTTGCACATCAACTTGAGATAAGACCTGATGTGGGGATGATTCGCGTCTTTCCGATGGAGGATATTGAACGCCGAATCTACCCATGTATTGATTCCGGATTTTTCGACGCCCTGGATATTTTCGCCGATGAACGACACGGACCGCCCGAGGAGTTCAAGCAGATTTATCGCTACGCAAAAAGAGCAGGCATGAAGTTGAAAGCCCATGCAGGCGAACTGCTCGACGCCGATTTTGTGCGCCGCAGTGTTGAGGTACTTGAGCTTGATGAGGTGCAGCATGGGATTGCAGCAGCAACATCCCCGGAGGTAATGCGATTTCTATCCGACAACACCATCCGGTTGAATATTTGTCCATCCAGCAATATACAGCTTTGCCAGGTTGGCTCATTCAAAACCCACCCCCTCAGGATTCTGATGGACAACGGAGTAAAATGCTGCATTAATACTGATGACGCCATAGTATTCGGACAGAAATCCAGTGATGAGTTCTTCAACATATATGGCACCGGCCTTTATACGACCGAAGAACTCGATCAACTGAGGCTGAACGGATTTCCGGCTTCTTGACGCAAAATACAGGCTATATCGTCATTCGTCAATTCTGCCAATCAGAGATCTTCACGGCAACAGCCTATAATATCGCCCCTTGATAACTTCCTGTTAACATACTTTTTTAATTCACAGATAAATTATTTGACTAAAATGAAATAACCAATCATAGTTATTAAAAGCACTATGAAAAAATTTATAAAAAGATTTCTAATGAACTCTTTTTCAAAATTCCATATTAAATTCCAAATCAGCCTGCTGGTGCTGATCTTTATATTACTGAGCATTTCAACTATCACGACATTGTTTGCAGTCCTATCAATTAACAAAAACGTAAGCACACAAAAGGCAGAACAGCTTTTCGCTGAAACAGGACATTCCATTGAAATGAAACTTAACAACCAGTTTGAAAAAGCTATTCAGCTGGCTGGATTGATGGCTGTGGTTCCGGATTTCGAATCAGAACCTATCGGCAACGGGCTTGATTATCCCGGGATTCCATTCATTATTGAAGCGCTGGATGGGAACAGTTATTTCTATTCTATATATTCGGGTTCAGTCTACGGAAACTTCTTCCAGATAATTAAAACATCCGGCAGCAGCCAGATTATCAGTACTCATAACGCGCCGGGCGGTACCGCTTACATACAGCGAAGTATCAACACAAGCTCCGGAGAACGGCTTGAATACTGGACCTACCTCGACAAAGAACTTCAAATAATCGATTCTGAAATAAACCGGAGTCCTGAATACAGACCAGAGCAGCGCCCGTGGTTTATATCAGCTGTAGAGAATTCAGGCAATACCATCATGACCCCGCCCTATATATTCAATTCGCTGAAAAAACCGGGTATAACAGCTGCGGAAGCATTGGATGAAAAAACAGTAATCGGTATAGATATCACGCTTGCAGATCTGAAAGCCTTTGTAGACAGCATCAACATATCTCCTAACACAGCAATTCTTCTGCTGGACGAAAACAGTAAAGTGCTTGCCGCCAACCCGGTTATGAGCCTCTGGTTTGAAAACCGGGAAACTATCTTGAGTCCCCTGGAAAATATGAAACCTGCTGAGAGAGCTTTTATCACCGGAACATCCGGAGCCAACGAATATTCCAGAGAACTGAAGAAACTGCTGGCGAACAATCTTCTTTGGTCTACACCATGGGTCACCCCGGGACAGCAGCACTACAGCCTGATAATAACAGCTCCTGCTTCTGACTTTCTTCAGCATCAGAAAATCATTCAGCGACGGATTATAATAATAGCTGCAATTATTTTCGTCCTTGTATTGCCGCTTGTTATCTTCGCGAGCATGTATCTAAGCCGCTTTCTCGAGCATCTTGCCGAGGATGCAGAACGGATACAGCACTTCAATTTCGACGGCGATATTGAGGAACATTCTTTAATTATTGAATTTGAAGAGCTGGCCGAGGCATTCAGGATTATGAAAAAAGCCATCGCTGCAAAAACCAGGGCGCTTGAATGGGCACTGGCGAAGCTTGAGAGGATAATCGAGCTTGGCATTGCGATGTCGGTTGAGCAGAATCCTGATAAACTGGTGGACATGATCCTGCGCGGGGCCAAGGAGATATCCGGTGCCGACGGCGGAAGCCTTTACCTGAGGGGTGAGAACGAAATCCTCGAGTTCAAGATTGTCCTCAATGACAGTCTAGGTTTTGCCCAGGGCGGAGTTGAACCGCAGCCTATAACAATGCCGCCTGTTCAGTTATATACAAAAAAAAATGAAGCTAATTTTCATAACGTAGTCTCGGCTGCCTTTCACAGGGCTGAAACAATTGTTGTTGATGATGCATATAAAGACCCCGTTTACGATTTTTCAGGGACAAAGAAATTCGACAAACTGAACGGGTACCGTTCCATATCATTTCTGACCGTACCTCTGAAACTTCAGGGAAGCGACATTATCGGAGCACTGCAGCTGATTAACTGCAAATCCGAGGAAGACGGGTCTATTATCCCCTTCAGCAAGGATATTCAGAGCTTCATTGAAGCCCTGAGCAGCCTTGCAGCAGCCATCCTTTACAACCGGAATCTGCTTGATTCTCAGGACGCACTGTTTGAATCGCTCATACAGCTTACCGCAAGCGCCATAGATACTAAAAGCCCCTACACCGGCGGTCATTGCGCACGAGTGCCGGTGCTTGCCGCAATGCTTGCTGATGAGGCAGAGAAAGCCGATAATGGTCCGCTTAAATCATTCAGGTTTAATTCGGCAATAGAACGCAAGGCATTCCAGGTAGGTGCATGGCTGCACGATGCGGGAAAGATGACGACACCGGAATTTGTTGTGGACAAGGCTGTAAAACTCGAAACCATTCACAACCGGATTCATGAAGTAAGAACACGTTTTGAGGTACTGCTCAGGGACGCCAGGTTGAGGGAGAAAGATGAACTGCTTACAGGCGCCGACCCCTACAAAGCTGCAGAAAAGCTAAAGAATGAAGAAGCGCAGCTGCATTCCGACTTTGAGTTTATAGCCCGCTGTAATAACGGTGAAGAAATTTTCAGTCCTGAATACAAAGAACGACTGCTGAGGATAAGCCGCAAAGAATGGCTAAGCCATTTCAATCATACTATCGGTCTTTCACGTGATGAAGCGGAACATATTGAAAAACCCTTCATTATGGGCGAGACAATCGCTGAAAAACTGCTCTCGGATAAAGCCTTTCATATTATTCCCGATAAACAGGAGATTAACAAGAAATACAGGGAGCGTGGATTTATTCTTCCTGAGACCGATTACCTCTACAACAGGGGTGAAATCTATAATCTAATGATCAGCACAGGAACTTTGACAAAAGAAGAGCGATTCAAAATAAATGAACATATAATGCAGACAATTTTGATGCTAGAGGAGCTGCCCTTTCCAGCCGGCATGTCTAATATTCCTGAATTTGTAGGCGCTCACCACGAAACGTTGACGGGAACTGGTTACCCACGAGGCCTGAAGGGAGAACAGCTGTCTATCCCTTCCAGGATAATGACTATTGCAGACATCTTTGAAGCACTTACTGCTGCTGACAGACCTTATAAGGCTGCTAACACCCTCTCTGAAGCGGTTGAAATTCTATATAATTACAGCTGCGCCGGGCAGATTGATTCTGATCTATTCAAACTGTTTCTTTCATCAGGATCATATTTAAAATATGCTGAAAAGTTCCTGTCCCCGAAACAGATAGATCATGTAGATATTGCGAAGTATTTGTCCTGAACCCACGGAACAGGATATCGGGCTACTGTCTTTTTACCTCATGCATCATCCGCTCGATTTTTTGGATGCGTTTATTTGCATCGTTAACCCTGAATTCAATTGTGTTCAAAATCCAGAATATGAAATGATTGTATTTATGCTGTGAGTGAATCATCCAGACAATCTTTATAGAAACAAGCAGTACTGATATTTCAAGAGATATGAACTCCGGGAGCCAGTGGGTAGTAATTTCGAGGGTAAACAGTGTGACAATGATTGCAAGGAACACAAAGTTTATTACATTATCCCGTTTGGAATATTTTTTCCCCCCGATACTCCCTATCAGCGCTTTTATTTCCTCTTTCTCTTTTTCGAATTCTGCAATCTCCGCTTCAAGCTGAACCTTGCTTTTTTCCCATTGATCATGATCTAAACTCATCTTAACCTCCAAATATCCTATATCAGTTTTGAGGCGATTTCTACAAACCCCTTACCGCCGCGTTTCGAAGCGACAAAAGCTGGTTCATTTTTCAGTATATCCCTGAAATCCAGGATATTTGCTACAGCGAAAGAAATAGGCAGATAGCCGAACATGGGTTCATCATTCGGGGAATCACCGCAAAATACCGCCTGCTCCATGAACTCGTCCTCAGAGAGGCCGTAGCGTTCTTTCATAAACAGAATTGCCGTATCACGCTTGCTGTAGTTACCGAACCATGTATTAACGTGGATTGAACTTATTTTAGCCTCAGCCCCGAACTCTTCGCAGATATCCCTTATCTTCACAGCTGTTTGATAGCCGAGCTTTGGAGGATCTTCATTAAAATCAATTGCCAGATCATAAATTCTTGCAAACTGATCCCTGGCCCTGCGGACAAGAGGAATTTCTTCCTTAACCGTTGCATATATATTTTCAAGTTTTTTAATACTCTCGCCGTCGGCAACCGAAGGATGTACGAAACTCTTGAGCTGACTGTCTTCAAAAAAGTATGCGAAAGCGCCGTTTTCACCTATCACTGCGTCTACCGGCCACTGACGGATAATCATATCGCACCAGCCGGCGGGACGGCCGGTAACAGGGATAACCCGTATCCCGGCATCATGCAGCTTCCACATTGCAGCATAGGCTTCACTTTCAAGCTTTCCGTTACTTGTAAGGGTGTCGTCTATGTCGGTAAGAACGTATTTAATACCAGCTTCGGGCCTGATAAAATCCTTAAGCGGTTTCATTACTCTTAAAAACTCTGCGCACATTTACAGCATATGTCATAAATGATAATGCGGATGCTGCAGCAGCAAGAATAAAAAAGACAAGTGTCACTGTTTCAAAAACCATCAACCCCGGGAATTCAAGCCCCAGGCGGTAAATTGAAATCTGTATCAAACCAAGCGCGCTTGCGGCAGTGTAGGTTACGGCCTTGGCCTTCCCCCAGATACTTGCAGCCATCGCCGTGCCCCGGCCCATCATCATCATTCGCAGGAATGTAATTGAAAGCTCACGGTAAATGATTATAAGCAGTGTCCACAGCGGCATAATACCGGTAAATGTGAAGCAGATAAAGAAGGTGACCCGGCTGATAACATCTGAAAACGGATCAAGGATCTTTCCAAGATCAGTAACCAGGTTGTGTTTTCGGGCTATATATCCATCGAGGACATCCGAGAGTTCCATGACAATCAGCATTGGTATCAGAATCCCTACGGAGCCGACTGCAAAACATCCGGTCCACTCAGGGATAAAAAAGATAATGAAGAAAATCGGTGCCAGGATAATTCTGAACACGGTAATTTTTGTAGGTAAATTCATAATTCGAGGTTATTAGGAATCATTTAAATTGTCAAGGAAGCCAATCAGGCATGCCGTTGACCGACTTCTTTGAACATTGTTTTATACTTGGGCTTTTTGGCATAGGAATAAAGAACCTTATAACCTTTCTGTACACGCTCATTGAATATTTCTCTTAATTTTGCATCCATTTCCCGCCTTGTGCGGAAGGTGAAGACTCTTTCACGCCCCGCCCCCTGGTCTATACCATATATCACGCTGAATGAGTATTTGCTGAAGAGATGTGATTGCCTGTCGTTCACTGAGTAGTATCTTAGGCTGCCATCATGTTTTGCTTTATAAAAGGTAATCATCATACTTTTTTTTATCGACACAAACAGCCAAAAACTGTCATTCAATATGCTTAATTAATTCTGGTAATACTTCATTATCAAAGCTGATACTGTATTCAACACTTGGAGAAATCCTCAGCGGTTCTTCATGGCTTTCAAATCTCACCCCGGGCAGACGAGAAAGTAATCGAATGACGAAGCTATAATTCTCAAACACATTATCATCCACTGTGGAGATCTGCGAAAATCCCAGGAAATTGTAAATTCTATCATGCCCGAGAATAAAAAAGTAGTCAGGCAGACTTACAATATCAAGCCTTGAATAAATACCATTCCCGGTCAGCCGTTCAAACCCCTGTTCCCCCTTGCCCATTTCATACTGGATAGTTCTGAAACCCTCGCCCTCTGAAATAATGCTAAAACGGCAAATTTCACCCCCGGGCTCAGCACATTGCCAGTCGTATACTGAATACCATAAAGCACTGACTGATATTGCAAACAAAAAAAGAATGGGTATTCCTGCAAACTTCCAGAAAAAAAAGCCCAGAAAACCAATAACAACGGAGCCGGAGGCCCAGTAGATTACAAATCTTAAATCAGGAACCCTGAATCCGGCCAAGGCGAAAGACAGAAGCAGAAGCAGGAGTGATATACTGAGAAATACGATGAAAGTAGTCAGCCTTCGCCGTCTGCGCGGTGCAAAGAGAAAGCTAAACCCTCCCCCTAACAGAATGCTGCTGAGAGTGAGCCATAAATATGAATTACCGGGATCAATTCCCCCGCAAACCATAAACTTCGCCGTACTTATTCTCAAGATAATGCATGAAATAATCAGGATTCAGACTCTCGCCTGTAACCCTTCTGCAAAGCTTTTCGGCAGGGTACACCCTACCGTATTGGTGAATATTTTCTCTTAACCAGCCCAAAATCGACGAAAAATCACCGCTGCGGACAATCTTGCCTACATCGCCAAGCTGATTCTCCATTGAATTCATAAACTGAGCCGCATACAGGTTGCCCAAAGCATAGGTAGGGAAATATCCAATCAGTCCTGCCGACCAGTGAACATCCTGCAGAACACCTTCTGAGTCATCAGCTGGAACAATGCCCAGGAGTGATTTCATTCGGCGATTCCATTCGTCAGGCAGTGAAGAAACCTTGAGATCTCCCGAAAGCATTGCCTTTTCAATTTCAAAACGCAGTATAACATGCAGGCTGTAGGTAACCTCATCAGCTTCAACCCTGATAAAGGAGGGTTCAACCCGGTTAACAGCCTTGTAAAAATCGTCGAGGCTCACACCTTCGGTTTGTTTGCTGAAAGTTTTCTGAAAATCAGGATAAAAGATCTCCCAGAATGCCCTGCTGCGTCCTATCATATTCTCCCAGAAGCGGGATTGCGATTCATGAATACCAAGAGAGACGCCGGCAGCCAGGATATTGCCCTGAATATTTTCACCGACACCCATTTCATACATTGCATGGCCGCCCTCGTGAATATTGCTGAATAGACCGCTTAGAACAAGGCTCTCATCATATCGGGTGGTTATTCTAACGTCATTTGTACCGAGAGTTGTTGTAAAAGGATGTGCCGATATATCCAGTCTGCCGCGACCGAAATCGTAGCCCAGCTTCTCTACAACCTTAGTGCCGAAAGCATTCTGCTTATCAACAGGATATTTCTTTTCGACAAATGAGGTTTCAACCTGCTTCTTTTTCGCTATCCGTGCAGTCAAATCTGCCAGGTTTTTTCCAAGAGGGCCAAAGACCTCTTCAACCTTCGAAGCTGTCATCCATGGTTCGTACTCATCAAGCAGAGCATCATATGGATGATCTTTATACCCAATTTTTCCAGCCTTCTCACGATTCAGCTCAATAATTTTCTCAAGGTCTTCCTCAAAAAGACTGAAATCGGCATTTTTCCTTGCTTCAACCCATGAGCTGTGTGCAAGTCCGGTCTGGCGGGCTATTTCAGTAACGAGCTTTTCAGGCAGACGTGAGGCACGGCTGTAACTGCGGTACATTTCACGAACAAAAGCCTTATCTTCTATATCAAAATTACCCTTTCCTTCCGGTTTTTCATCATCAGCCCCGAGGGCGGACAGAAGGCGGCCGATTTCAGGAGAAGTCAACTTCTGATGCATTATTCCTTCAAGAAGCGCCAGCTGGTCTGAACGCTCTTCATTCGCAGCATCCGGCATCTGGGTTTCCTGATCCCAGGACACAGTTGCCTGGGTATGCTCAAGCAAATATAACTCACGTGCTGCTTTTTTCAAATTTCCAAGACTTTCTTTCACGTAAATCTCCTCTTGTCTATTTTACGAAGCGTAAGTATATTTTACTGATAATTTTGACAAAATTCAAACAATTGATTTTTTTTCTATATTTGGAGTTGAAAATGAATAAAAGCCAGGTCACAAACCTGACAGCCGCTCTAATAGTAACGGCAGGTTACTTAATTGCATTTTACGTTAATCCGGTTGCCGGCGAACATATCAAAACAGTTGGGTTTTTCGCTCTTTCAGGAGCAATCACAAACTGGCTGGCAATCTACATGCTGTTTGAAAAAGTCCCCGGACTCTATGGATCGGGTGTTATTCCGGCACATTTCAGTGAAATTAAGGATTGGATACATAACATGGTAATGGAACAGTTCTTTACTCACGAAAACCTTGATCACTACTTCAAAGAAGGTCAGGACATGCTGTTTAAATCAGTTGATCTTGACGCCGCTGTAGATCAGCTTGATTATGACCGCATTTATGATACGGTAAAAGCAGAAATTCTTTCAAGTAAATTGGGTGGAATGCTGGGCATGTTTGGCGGAGAAGGACTTTTTGAAAGATACAGAGACCCCTTTAAACTAAAA
The DNA here is from genome assembly GCA_028532855.1 of Candidatus Thalassospirochaeta sargassi. Lineage (GTDB taxonomy): Bacteria > Spirochaetota > Spirochaetia > UBA9216 > UBA9216 > Thalassospirochaeta > Thalassospirochaeta sargassi. The sequence continues at coordinate 83,047 of JAQQAL010000040.1, read as the reverse complement.
ATGAGAGAACACATCCTTCTTGAGTTGAGCGCACCGGGATTTTTCCAGTCAATTTTATCATCCGGCAACATTGATATCAGTTCAATTGTTATGGAAAAAGTAGAAGTAATTATCCAGGAACGATTGGATGATCTGACCCCTCAGATGATTAAAGAAATAGTGCAGGAAATGATAAAGCGGCATCTTGGCTGGCTTGTTGTCTGGGGGGGCGTTTTCGGTGGTCTTATTGGTCTTGTGATGAGTTTTGTCAACTAAATCTGCACTAATCCTCGCGGGCGGGGAAAGCAGGCGGTTCGGCAGCAACAAGGCGCTTGCCCCGTTCGGCGACACTACCCTTATTGAGCACATAATCAGCCGGCTTGAACCCCTGTTTGAAGAAATAATTATCTCGGCAAATAATCCAGAGATATACAGCCGGCTGGGACTGCCCGTCTGTGAGGATCTGCTCCCGGAGACAGGGCCCCTGGCTGGGCTTCATGCAGGGCTGAAAGCTGCTGCTTCGGATTATGTATTTGTGACAGCCTGTGATATGCCCTATGTGACTCCAGATATAATTGGACAAATGCGGAGCATCTTAGTAAAAACCAATCCCGACGCGATTGTGCCTGCCAGAAATGGTTTTATAGAACCATTTCACGGTTTTTATTCAAAGCGGCTGATATTAGAAATAGAAGCAACAGAACAATCAGCCTCCGGCGGAATGTTTTCGTTTATTCAGAAAGTAAAATCGCAGGCACTGCCCTGCAGTGATGAAAAAATATTCATAAACATAAACACCCCTGAAAAGCTGGATGAGCTTAACAGGGGCGTCTTTTCAAAGGATAACTAGTCTATGTACTAACCTGGAGGGTCGGCCAGATCTGATCTTTTTGATAAGGCCAGGAAGCCCCTCCATCTCTTAAAAATTCCCGGGAAACTTAGGCCTTTCCACCTGTTATCCTGGACAGAAGCGACTGTTTTTTTTTCACGCTTGAGCTGCTGCCTGAGAGCTCGGAATCAGAGTTGATTTCACCGACTTCATCGCCAGCCTGCATATTTACGGTATTAGCCCAACCGGTTCCCACAGTCGGAATATTACGCTGAATAAAGGGTATTGTGCCGCTGAGACTTTTTCCAGTTTCTTCCTCGCATTCTTTCAGTACAATATGCCAGGCAGGTGCGAACCCGGGGGCTCGTACCGACATCTTTTCAATCGCGGACTGGTATACATGAAGCTGTATTTTTTCCCGCCGACCAGCCTTACCTGATAGATTGTTCATGGATATTTTCAGATTATTATTCTTTTTCTTAAGGTCTTCAATTTCTGTTTTCATTCGATCAATCGAGGATGTCTCGATATCAATTCTGTTTACAAGACTATTTCTTAAATCACGAACTTCTTTCTTATTTCTTGATTTTAAAACAGCAATTCTTATACCGAAGATCAGCCAGGCTATCAGGAAACCCGCAATAAAAGCATAGATAATATTCTGATCAACAGGTCCAATTTCAAATACGGGTACAGCCACATATTTCTCCTTCAACAGTCATAGACTTATATTTATTGTAGCACAATTCAAACAGATAACACCAGCTTTCCAATCATTGAACCTGATTCTATCCTTTTGTGCGCCTTTTTAAGGTTTTCAGCATTCAGCCATCCCCCCTCTTCATTCTTTGTACAGATCAGAACACCTTTATCAAAGAGCCCCGCAGCTTCATTCAACAGCTGATGCTGCTTCACCATATCAAAGGTTTTAAAAGCACTGCGAGTGAACATAAACTCCCATGAAAAGCTGATGCTCTTGCTCTTGAAAATATTCAAATCTCCGGTGGCCTCACCGCGGATAGAATCTATTGCGCATATTCTTCCCTGCGGTTTAATTACATCAGCCATATTTTTCATGTGCATGGCTGTATTGTTGAAACAGAGAATATAATCAGGCTCAGGCAGGTTCTGATGCCTAAACTCATCGGCCATCGGCTTATGGTGATTTACAACCTGATCCGCACCCATCTTTCGGCACCACTCCTCCGTCTCAGTCCTCGACGCCGTTGCCACAACCCTGAGCCCTGCGAGCTTTTTTGCCAGCTGCATGGCAATTGATCCAACCCCGCCTGCACCGTTTATAATGAGAACTGATTTTCCCTCATTTTCCGCCGGTATTCTGCTTATAAGCAGCCTTTCGAACATTGATTCCCAGGCGGTAATAGTTGTCAGCGGCATAGCGGCAGCTTCTTTAAAACCAAATGAGGCAGGCTTTCGCCCGGTTATCCGCTCATCTACAAGATGATACTCCATGTTTGTACCGGGTCTTGAGTGGTCTCCGGCATAATAAACCTCATCACCGGGTTTGAAAAGGGTAACTTCATCACCAATCATCTCAACAATTCCTGAAGCGTCATAACCCAGAATCTGTAATTTTCCATCACCTTCCCGGTCTTGCCTTGTCTTGATATCTACCGGATTCACCGATACCGCTTTTACCCTCACAAGAAGGTCCCTGCCCGATACTTCCGGTTTTGGAATTTCAACATCAACAAGGCTTTCCGCCTCTGAAATCGGCAACGATTTATAATATCCAACTGCTTTCATAGACAAATTCTACATCGGAAAGCCGATTAGTCAACAAAAAAACCGGTCGAAATTGACCGGTCTGATAAAAAAGAACAGCAAAAATTCAGAGAGTAGGGTTTAAAGTTCCTTACTGTCTATCTTTTCGTTAATCTGGCTTAAGAAATCGGCAAAGGGTACTCCGTTAGTCTGCTTTCCGGTTCTAAGGCGAACTGAAACTGCACCTTCAGCCTCTTCCTTCTCTCCGATTATCAGCATGTACGGAATCTTCTGGTTCTGTGCATTTCTAATCTTCGCATTCATCCTGGAGTCGGACAGATCTGTATCAACCCTGAGTCCCTCCGCCCTAAGATCAGCCGCAACCTTCTTTGCATAATCATCAAATGCGGCGGCAACCGGAATTACACAAACCTGCACAGGCGAAAGCCATACAGGGAAGGCGCCGCCGAAATGTTCGATGAGAACACCGAAAAATCGTTCTATAGAACCGAGAAGTGCCCGGTGAATAACATAGGGCTGCTTCTCCTGACCGTCGTGATCTACGAAGGTCATCTTGAAGCGTTCAGGAAGGTTGAAGTCAAACTGGATTGTAGACAGCTGCCAGTCACGGCCCATAGCATCCTTAACCTTCAAGTCAATTTTCGGGCCGTAGAAGGCTCCACCGCCCTCGTCTACATCATATTCAAGCCCCGCAGCCTCAATTGCCTTTCTAAGTGATTCAGTAGCGGCATCCCATTTCTCCTGAGGACCTACGCTCTTACCAGCCAGGGGTTTTGTAGAAAGATATGCCTTGAATTCAGTAAAACCAAAAGAGCGCAGCATGAAAAGTGAGAATCGCAGGGTTTCTGCAATCTCACCGGACATCTGTTCCGGAGTACAGATGATGTGCGCGTCATCCTGGGTAAACCCGCGAACACGCATTAAACCGTGAAGCGATCCGGATTTTTCATAGCGATATACAGTTCCAAGCTCGGCCCACCGGCACGGCAGCTCACGGTAGGAACGCTTTGTGTTGTTGTATATCATGATATGAAAGGGACAGTTCATTGGTTTTGCATAATAATCGCTTGAATCCATTTCCATCGAATTGAACATTCCCTCTTTGTAGAAGTCGAGGTGGCCTGAGGTTTCCCACAGCCAGGACTTACCTACATGGGGGGTGTAAACCATCTCATAGCCGTTCCTGTAATGTTCTTTTCGCCAGAAATCCTCAATGGCAAGCCTGATGCGAGCGCCCTTCGGGTGCCAGTAAACAAGCCCCGGACCAGCTTCTTCATGCAGGCTGAAGAGATCGAGCTCCCTACCGAGCTTCCGGTGATCCCGCTTTTCCATTTCTTCAAGATGCTGCAGATGAAGGCGAAGATCCTTTGGGTTAGTCCATGCAGTTCCATAGATTCGCTGAAGCATGGTCCGGCTTTCATCTCCGCGCCAGTACGCACCGGCTATAGAGAGTAACTTGAACGACTGGGGGTTAAGCTTACTGGTGTTTTCAACATGCGGCCCTCGACATAGATCAGTAAAACCGCCCTGATTGTAGGTTGTAATGACCTCATCTTCCGGCAGCTCATTTATAAGTTCAACCTTGAAGGGCTGATCTTTAAACATTTCAAGCGCCTCAGCCTTGCTGACCTCTGTCCGGACAAAGTCCTTTCCTGCCTTCATAATGGCACGCATTGTTTCTGAAATAACCTCCAGATCATCCTGAGTAAGTGAGCGGGGCAACTCAAAATCATAATAAAATCCATTTTCTATAGACGGCCCAATTGCAATTTTTGCATCTGGAAACATCTCAAGCACCGCCTCAGCCATTATGTGGGCGGTGGAATGTCTGATTAATTCAAGTTTTTCCTGTTTCTTGTCTTCTTTGCTCATTTTAATCTCCTTAATATGAGGGAATGCTGTATAAAACAAACATGTCATGCACTAGACATACCCTAATGCAAAATTAAAAATTATACATGTAATTTTTAATTCCTCCATCGGCAGGACTTGCGGTAAACAACCGTCAGGACATAAAAAAAGCCCTTATGCCTGCCATCCTTACGTAATTGCAAGGACGAAAAACATAAGAGCTTTCAAGCTCCGCTTTCCGCGGTTCCACCTTACTTCGAAATACTAAAGAGTGGCGATAGCCGCGCTTTAGTGCTCGCACTCAAATATATTTAACGCCATTGCAGGCGGCCTGAATTACTGCCGTCTATTCAAGGAATAACAGGTTCCAACAGGCAGCTCGGGAGGGGTTTTCACAGGTTTCCAGTACGCACCTTCCAGCCATGGGCACGCTCTCTGATTACCGGGAGCATCTGTTACTCGTCTCCGTCAATGCTGTTATCTATAATATGCAAATTTGATGCCCGGCTGTCAAGATAAAAAATTGTCTCTCACCACTTCAATTCGACATTACGATCCATAGGAGGAGAGTCAAGCGGTAACGCTGCGGCAAAGCCTTTCATAAACGAATCTGATATAATAAAGAGCTTAGCCCCTGTTGATTCTTCGATATACTCTGGAAGATAATCCTCAAGCCCCTGCTGACTGTACAGGTTGGCAAGAAAAAAATACTCTGCCATATCAAAAGCCTGTGCCTCACTATGCTTATCAAGCAAACGCAGGTATTGCTCCAGGAAATTCCGCCTGTAATATATATACCAGCTGTTAGTCAGGATTTCATGGCGCGATTCTTTATCCAGCCCGGTATTGAGATTAAATTCGTTTATTCCTGCACCTTCAGCATCAAGGCCTATCAAACGGTAACTATGTGGATACTGAGAAAACGCTGTAACAGCCGCGGAATAAAAATCTGAACCTGGTCCGTTTTGTTTTATATCTGATTTATGGATATGTCCGGAAAGCGCCAAATGAACACCCGCGGCCTCAAGCATCCTGAGCATCTTTCCCTCATCATTCACCATAAAATTAGATAGATCGAAATCGATCTCATAATGCTCTAAGAAGTTATGATGGCTCATGACAATAACATCAGCACCATGTTCCTCTGCATATTCAAGAGCATCAGCGGCAAAATCATAGAGAGAAGGTATAATTATCCCCTGTGCAGCACTATGATTATACCGGTAGTTATCCTGATAATAAGAGGTGTCAAGGGCAAGAAGCATAAAACCCGGCTCAAGTTCCGTTAGATACGACAGGCTTTCATCATGTTCCAGGACTGCCTCCTCAAAACCGAAGCGCTTGTATATACCACGGAACTCTGCAGGTGAGACACTGTCTGTATTCTCAGTACCTTCATAGGTAATTCGAAAGGCACGCGGGTTATTAATATCATGATTGCCGGTTGTAAGCAGGACCCTTATACCGGACCGTTCATAGTTTTTAAAAATTCGTGCAACCTCCTGATGAGTTGCTTTCGCACCTAAAACAGACAAGTCGCCGGAAACAAGCAGAATATCTATTTCACGCTGCAGAAGCTCTGCTTTCAAGCCTTCGAGAATCTCAGCAGTATACAAAACCGTCCTGCCCTCATTATTATAACTGAAGCGCTCAAAAACTGGAGAATCTTCATCGTATAGAGAGCTGGCATAATGATGGATATCACTTATGTGGGCTAAACGCAGGCTGCGGCCTACCGACAAGTCTCGCTCACCTGCTTTAATGTAATCAGCAGCAGAGATATCAAATGCCCCAGGGATCGAATCCGGTTGCACCTCATAAAGAATATCTTCTTCAGCAGTCAGAAGCGGCGGCACGAACATGAGCGATAAACTAAAAAATATACATGACAAAAATACTTTCATATCAATGATGATTATGGATGAAAAACCTTATCTTGTTAAGGATAGATAGCTGATTCCATGAAAAAAGAAGATCTGTTATTATTAAAGCCATGTACAGCTTCAGAAATGACTATTCAGACGGAGGGCATCCCGCTATCCTCAAAGCCCTCACAGAAACAGCTAATCAGCAGACGGACGGATACTGCGAAGATCGATTCTGCCTTGAGGCAGCTAATCTTATCCGGGGTTATATTAACGCGCAAGATGCTGCGGTTCATTTTATAGCAGGCGGAACATTAACCAATCTTACAGCAATATCGGCATTCCTGCGCCCGCATGAGGCCGTTATATCCGCTGAAAGCGGTCACATCTACGTTCACGAAACAGGTTCGGTTGAAGCAACCGGTCATAAGGTATTTCCGATTCAGTCCGCCAACGGCAAATTAAGACCTGAACAGATAGAAACGGTTGTTGCAGAGCACCATTTTGAGCATATGGTAAAACCTCGTCTTGTATACATTTCACAACCGACTGAAATGGGGACCCTGTATTCAAAAGGTGAACTAAGTGCTCTGCGCACCTGCTGCGACAATAACAATCTGCTGCTCTTTGCTGACGGTGCAAGACTGGGTTCTGCGCTGACATCGAATAGCGGGGATACAGAGTTTTCTGACTATGCCGTTCTCTGCGACGCCTTCTACATCGGGGGGACAAAAAACGGAGCAATCTTCGGTGAAGCCCTCGTTATCTGCAATAATGAATTGAAGGCTGATTTTCGTTATCATATGAAACAGAAGGGGGCACTTGCAGCCAAAGGCAGGATACTTGGTATTCAGTTTAAAAGGCTGTTTGAAGATGAGCTTTATCTCAACCTGGCTGCGCACGCAAACATGCTGGCTGATAGACTGCAGCGCGGTATACTTGATTCCGGTTTTGAGATGCTTTTTAAATCAAGTACAAACCAGATTTTTCCGATTTTTCCAGAAAGCGTGATCGTTGAACTTGAAAAGTATTTTCAGTTTTACAGATGGGAGAAACTTGATGATGAGAAATCAGTTATACGCCTTGTCTGCAGCTGGAATACAGATAAAAAGGATGTTGACAGGTTTCTTGATACACTGGGAAAGCTGTAGGACTTAACTGTTCAGATAAAGGTATCACTGCATCCTGAATTTCTGAAGCCGGCATTTACAGAATATTATTGCGATACTTATTAAAACATCGAACCTGTCACAACAGGTTTACAGATTCAGACTACTGTTTCCGGCTGCAAGTTCAAGCGTTATATAATGTATCTGTACAGCAGTTTCATTATAATCCGTCCAGGTATCCGTAAGCCTCTCAGTCCCCATGAAAAATTTAATCTCCCCGGCAGCTCCGGTTAATGCCAGGCCTGCATTGCCAGTAAAATCAAAACCCCAGGGCTTGATCCCTGAAACACGGGTATTTTCTTCCCGTTTTGTTAAACCAGCCGTTCCGTCAAGCACAACAGCAATCCCCGGATTATTTTTTATACTTCCTTTCAATCTTAAAAATAATGAAAAATGGCCAATATCAGGCTGGGGAGCAGCATCCTGAAAAACAGCAGGCAGATTGATGGCGCCCTCTAAAGCCGTATTTAAATCAATTGAGAAGATAGCGTCTCCAATAATATTTATCTCATCGGAGGGTCTAATAAACAGAAACAGGCTGTCATGAATAATCTGTCTGGTCACAGCATGATCCACATCATGCCTGCAGTCATGCTGGAAACCACCAGAAACCAGTACAGGGACGAGATTGAAACAGATCATCAGCCTGAGATCCGAAACAAGTGACTGCGTATTAAAGATCCAGTCACTGTAACCCTCAGGTGCTGCTTTAAAATGAAAAGTTTCTTCTGAAATCCCCCGCACTGTGATTTTCGGGCTTGAAAAAAAGCTGATATTAACACCCGTTTCCCAATCATGACCGAAATCAGGGTTTTTGTCCTGATTGATTACATGCCGGATCGACATCCAGGAGTAGACATCATTTATAAAAGAGGTTTTCTGCGAAAATTCCTCAGGATAAAAGGGATGAGGTAATCGCACCACCTGAGCTGAAAGCATTGCAGCGGAAAAAAGGAGCAAGATTATCAGCATGAATTGTTTCATACTTCATTTTAGCCTGAACATATTCAGACAACAAGAAGAATATTGTTTCAAAAAATTGATCGGTTTATATTTATTATTTGAATTTGAAGATGGGAGCCTGATTAAGGCAGAGTCCGGTCAGTTGATCACCGTCACTTTGTTAATACCGTCGGGGACAGCATAGAGTCCAAGCATCTTTTTCATATCATCTATAGACGACATCTGTGCTCCGCTCTGATTTTTATAACTCTCAAGAACAGACTTCATTTCGGATTCATCATTGTCAAAAAGAGCCGAACAGAATGCAGCACGGAAGAGGCCTTTCTCAGCAAGTTCGGATGTCGACAGGTTTTTATACTCTTTGCGGGCCTTGCCGTCAACAATAGCAGCTTCACCCTGAAATCCAATTGAAAAAACAAATTCTTCCTTTGTCATTACCTGTTCCTATTTAGAAAGTTCCTGCATGGATGCAGATAACTTTAAACCTCTGAAGTTTACGCCATGTAAACTTCAATATAAAAAAAGTACACGTATGTACTTTTTTTATTAAACCCCACCCAAACCGGGCAGGGCGTATTATTAACTGATGGGTATACCCCGAAGGAAATACTCAATCCAACCCAGAAGGGTTGGATTCTGGATGTTTTGGACTGAAAGTTCAAAACTCCAGAAAGTAAACAGCAAAGCTGTTTACCTTACATCATTCCCGGCATACCGCCCATTCCAGGTGCACCGCCTGCAGGCATTGCCGGTGCAGCAGATTCTTCAGGAAGGTCGGTAATTGCACATTCTGTAGTGAGAAGAAGACTTGCGATAGAAGCAGCATTCTGAAGCGCGCTTCTTGTAACCTTGGCCGGGTCAATAATTCCAGCTTTAATCATGTCTTCCCATACCATTGAAGCAGCATTGAAACCGATACCCTTCTTCTCATTCTTTGCCTTGTCCGCAATGATTGAACCGTCGACGCCTGCGTTTTCAGCAATCTGTCTGATGGGTTCTTCAAGAGCTCTCTTAACAATCTTGAATCCGACTTTTTCATCGTCTGTAAGATCACTTTCGTCAACCTTTTCGAGTGTTGCAACGGCCTGAATAAGAGTAAGTCCGCCGCCGGGAATAATTCCCTCGTCGATAGCTGCACGTGTTGCTGAAAGTGCATCTTCAACTCTGTGCTTTTTCTCTTTGAGCTCAACCTCAGTTGCAGCGCCTACATTGATAACTGCAACACCGCCTGCAAGCTTGGCAAGTCTTTCCTGGAGCTTTTCTCTGTCGTAGTCGCTTGATGTATCTTCAATCTGCACCTTAATCTGACCGATTCTGTCTTTAAGATCAGAGGCTTTTCCGGCACCGTTGATTATTGTTGTATTTTCTTTTTCAATCTTGATGCTCTTTGCAGAACCAAGCTGTTCAAGTTCAGCTGATTCAAGTTTGAGACCGATTTCTTCAGAAATTACTTCCCCGCCTGTAAGAATTGCAATATCTTCGAGCATGGCCTTTCTTCTGTCGCCGAATCCGGGGGCCTTAACTGCTACAGCATTCAGGGTTCCTCTGATGTTATTCACAACGAGTGTTGCAAGTGCTTCACCCTCAACATCTTCAGCGATAATAAGAACTCCCTTACCGGCCTGAGCAACTTTCTCAAGGATGGGAAGAAGTTCTTTCATGTTTGAAATTTTCTTATCGTAGATAAGTACATAAGGGTTTTCCATAACAGCAGTCATGGTGTCGCGGTTTGTTGCAAAGTAAGGAGAGAGGTAGCCTCTGTCAAACTGCATACCTTCAACGAAATCAGTTGTTGTATCGATGGTCTTTGACTCTTCAACAGTTATAACGCCGTCTTTTCCGACCTTCTCCATTGCATTGGAGATTTCTTCACCGATTTCTCTATCGTTGTTTGCGGAAATTGTCGCAACCTGTGAAATCTCTTCCTTATCCTTAATCTCTTTAGCTGTTTTCTTAATCTCTTCAACAGCAATCTCAACAGCCTTGTCAATACCGCGCTTAATTCCCATGGGGTTAATACCGGCTGCAACTGACTTCATACCCTCTTTTGCAATAGAGTATGCAAGAACTGTAGCAGTGGTTGTTCCATCACCGGCAACATCGTTGGTTTTTGTAGCTACTTCCTTTAGAAGCTGAGCACCCATATTTTCAAACGGATCTTCAAGTTCTACCTCACGAGCAACTGAAACACCGTCTTTGGTTACTGTCGGAGCTCCGAATTTCTTGTCGAGAAGAACATTTCTTCCCTTAGGACCGAGGGTTACCTTTACCGCATTAGAAAGTTTCTCAACACCGATAGTCAGTGACTTTCTAGCATCCTCGTCAAACTGTAACTGCTTTGCCATTATCATTACCTCTCTTGTTTTGTATACAGTACAGAACCCTTTCCGGGAATCCGGAAATGTTAAACTCAGGTTCTGTTACCTCCTTAAAATAAAAGGAGGATTGGTTCAAATTGATTTTCTGATATTAAGATACAAATAATATTTCTAATCATCAACTGAAAAATGAAAAAATATTTATATCATTACAGTGCTTGACTTTATACCCTTTTCAGTGCAAAAAGTATAGCTGTGATGGGAAGAATATCCGATAAAGTCAGACAAATTCTGGGGGTTCAGCCAGCCGACAGTGTATCCGGCGAACACTCTTCTACTATAAAAGCAGAAAAAACCAGCTTTCCAGCCGGAAGAGTCGATACAGGTATGAAAATTGAAATACCCGAACGAACCCTTACGGCAAATATGACCGGTCAGGTTACACTATCCGGATATCTATTCGATATGCACTTCAATAAGGGCTCTCTGAAACGAATAAGCAGTGAAGCTTCTATAATTTTTGACAGATTAAACAGCAGAACATTCTTTACTACAGATGAAGAGGATATACAATACAGGAACGAGAGCGCCTTTGCCTTTGATTCCGAGAATGAATATGGTCTTAGAACTCTGCAGATCCCGAAAAACAGGAATTATGACTGTCGGGTATTTACTGATTTCATCTTCAGCAGGCTTACCGAAAAAGCAGATATACTGCTGACAGCAGATTATCCAGAGTTTGACAATGATGTTACATCGGCGGCCTTATTCGAGTTCTCTCTCCGTAACAGCAACAAATCCGGAATAACAATATCATCCGACAGTTCCGAGCCTGAAGTGATAAAACCGGATACTGAGACCTCTTTGGAAATTGTCGGTAAACAATTTGAAATATCGACAAACCAAACCACTGTCAGCCTTGCCTACGCAGTCGATACAAACCTGAACACTCTCGCTGTTAAAACCGGTTCTCGGCACGGTAGAAAGGTTCTTTTTATTAATCCGGGTGGAAGCTATACACGGGCCCCGGCTGATTTCTACAGCGGTGTAACTGAACAGATAAACATAAGAATCAATTTCCGGAAAAATTAAACCAGAAGCTCACCATTTGTGAAGCCTGCTGTCCCGTCCGGAGTCCTGAGTATTAATGCACCATGCTCGTCTATGCCGGAAAGCACCCCCTGAATAAGCCCTCCAGCGCCGCCGGATGCATCCTCCGGCAGGCCTTCTCTGAATTGAACCACTTCTCCAATCTTATACAGCCTGTTCCGGACAGCTTTTTTCCAGCCATCATTTGACAGTGCGCCGGCAAGATGTTCCAGTACAAGCTCAAACAGACTGCCGGCAGAGAGGTCAGCGCTGAAACCCTCACCCCGCTCCGTCAGCATGCGGACCGAACAGGCCGGCCGCCGCAGCTCCGGTGCGAATTCGGTCTGATTAAGATTTATGCCGATTCCGGCATAGACATAATCGCCGGAGGCCTCACAGAGTATTCCGCAGAGCTTTCTGCCTCCGGCTAAAACATCATTCGGCCATTTTATCCTGATATCAGCGGCGGAAACGGTACCCCCGGAAGCACAGGCCTCAACCGCGCCTGCATATGCAGTTACAGCACCGGCAACAGCCAGACCGCACAGCAGCGGCAGCAGGGTGAAGGGACGGCCGGACATGCAGCGGGAGAGGTCGGGTTTCGTAAATATCACGGTAAAAAGCAGCGAGTCGCCAGGGGATGCTTCCCAGCGCCTGTTCTTCATCCTGCCGCGGCCCGCACTCTGATATTCAGCCTGTATTACCGTACCTGACGCGAGCCCCGGTTCGGACTCGGTCCGGCGTCTGGCTTCAAGCATTGTAGAGTCTGTTTCTTTAAGATAAATTATCGGTGCATTCGGATTAAGCGGGTTATCCATCGATATTACCTGCAGCTCATTATTCAAGTCTGCAGATTATACCTCCACCTATCACCAAATCACCATCGTAGAAGACCGCCGACTGACCCGGGGTTGCAACAGCAGGTACTTCAAGCTCAACAACGGCTCCTTCAGCCGAGGATGTACACCTGCTGCTGTATTCAGTTGAGTTGTAACGCACCTGCACCCGGCACTCAAGCCCCTTCGCCAGCACTGAATCAGCCTCTGGAATAAACCAATTCAGTTCTTTTACCCCGAAGCGCTTGACTCCAAGCTGCTCCCTCCTGCCAACACGTACAATGTTATCCTCGGCACTTACCCCGGTAACATACCACGGGCCGTCTCCAAGTCCGAGCCCCTTCCGCTGACCAATTGTATAATGCAGGAATCCTCTTGAAGGACCGAGCAGGTTCCCTTCCATATCAAATATCCTTCCGGGTTTATCCAGTCTCTTCAATGCAGAGGGCTCCAGGTGGCGTTTTAGAAACGAGATGTAATCATCATCAATAAAACAGATATCCTGACTTTCTTTTATAGCCGTACCGAAAAAACCATGCTCGGCAGCAATAGACTTGATACGGTCCTTCGTATATGAACCGAGTGGAAAAATACAGTGCTCAAGGACTTCTGCGGGAATACGGTAAAGCATGTAGGACTGATCTTTGGTTGGATCAACAGCCTTCTTCAAAAAGGTTCTGCCATTACGCACTTCTGTACGAACATAATGTCCGGTACAGAATCTGAAATCCTTGTCCGCAAAAGGAAGATTTTCACCATCAGCAAACCTGCCGGCTTCATCATGACAGAGACTATAGAATTCTCGGAACCGGATGCGTTCATTGCAGCGGACACAGGGGTTTGGTGTTTCGCCGCGGGTATAACTGGAGGCGAAATCATCCATAACCTTACTCCTGAAATCACCCCCTAAATCAAACACGCGATACGGGATATCAAGTCTGCTGCATACCGATGCGGCACGCTCCTGCAGCCCGGGGCTTGAGAGCCTGAGCTCATCCCACCAGTGGGTTACGCCCAGCAGTTTATTATCAGGATACTCAGCCTGAAACACAGGATCATTTTTTAAGAGCCAGGCGGCAGCACTTGAATCTACTCCGCCGCTCATAGCTATTGTAGTAATCATGCGTCTATTATAACCGAAATATTTATCGGCATGCTACATAAAACGATAAGCTCCCCTGATATAATCCGGCTATCCAAGCGCTTCAACCGCAATCCTCATCCGCTTGCGATCTTTGCTTTCTATTTGAAGGTCACTAGCTGCAGCATTTTGTCGTGTATGATCTATTTATCTGGCTCCGATGCATACCGCAGAGAGGCTCGTAGCATCAATTCCAACCGTACAAAAAAAGAGCCGCCCCGAAATTCCGGAGCGGCAGATAGGAGATTGGTGTAAATTATTTACAGAGCTCAAGAATCTCGAGCATCATGTCTTTGGTATAGTAGGATGATCCCCAGTTTTTCTGAGTAACAAGCATGTCGTCAGCCATTTCAGAGAGTTTGTCAGTCGGGATATTGGCTTCCCTGAAGTTAACCGGAGCACCGATTTTGTTGAACCATGCTGTGATACCATCAATTGCGACCTGAGCAAGCTCAACAGAATCTTCACCTTCAGCGCCAAAGACTTCTCTGGCCATATCGGAGTATCTTGCAAATCGCTCTTCCTTGTGAAATTTCATAATCGCAGGTATTGTTACAGACATTGCAGCACCGTGAACTGTGTCATAGAAAGCTGAGAAGGTATGACCTACAATATGGATAATCGCGTCATGCGGCCCAAGACCGCAGGGGTAAAATCCGTTCCAGGCAAATGTTGCAGTCCACATCAGCTGCGCACGTGCTTCTGCATCCTTCGGATCTTTCATGAGTCTGTCCATGCAGTCGATGACTGTTCTTATCATACCGGTCGAGTATCTGTTCTGCATCGGGGCCCATTCAAGGTGATGAGCAAGGTATGCTTCAAGCAGATGTGATACAATATCAGCAGCTGCAATGGCTGTAGGTCCGATAGGAAGGGTGTATGTTAATTCAGGGTCACAGATTGCAACCTTTGGAAACATCAGCGCGTTAACAAAGCCCTCTTTTCGACCATTTTCTTCATTTGATACAACAGATGTCGGGTTCATTTCCGAGCTTGTTGCAGGAATAGTAGAAACTGCTATCAGCGGAAGAACCTTTTCAGGTTCTGCTGCTCCTGTTGCAAGGTCCCAGATATCTACGTCAGTCAATGAACCGAAAGCAATAGCTTTTGCTGTATCAATGACTGAACCGCCTCCGAGAGCGACAATGACATCCGGCATGTCTTTCTTTGCAAGCTCAATCCCCTCTCTTATATGTGAAACCGTTGGATTGGGCTTAGCACCGAAGAATGGGATAATTTCAAGTCCCGCATCTTTAAGCGGCTTCATGGCCTTATCAAGAAGACCTACTGATTTAACAAAATCCTCGTCATATGAAACGAACATTATCTTTTTTCCGAATGTTGATGCAACTTCACCAAGTTCGCTTATCCGGCCTTCCCCGAAGATTACCTTTGTGGGGATGTAATATTCAAATGGATACATAATTCCTCCTGTTTGGCAGGAGGGGTGGTCTCCTGCGTTATTAATTCCATATATTATTTGTTTTTATTGTATAATTTAATATATGATTTGTCAAACAGTGATTACATCAAGTTTATTTGATATACGGCGCTACCAGGCCGGATTATCCCATTTTCGCCCTGCATATTTAGGTTTTCGTTTTTCATCCTCTCTCAGGTCAAGTCCAAGGGTTCCGCCCGGATTCATTATATTATTCGGGTCGAAATAAGTCTTCAGTGATCGGAACAGATCCAACTGCGGTTTACCAATTGAATCCTCCACCCAGAGGGCAGTCATTTTGCCTACCCCGTGATGATGACTCATTGAAGCTCCTGCAGCCTGAATATTATCAAATATACCAAATTGGTATTCAAGATATTCTTCCTTATCCTTAAACTTTCCGATAAAAATGAAGTAGAGATTAGCGCCCTGTGGATAGGCGTGTGAAAGATGGGTCATACAGACTGTCCCCGGCCGTGATTTTGTATACTCCCGAACATACTCATGCACTCTTCCCATATTATCCCAGGTAACCCCGCATTCCATTGTATCGATAATTATGCCGTAGTCCTGCAGGGATTCACGCAGGTAGGGATCGGAAAAACGTCCGTGCTCCCAGGCCTTTGTCACGTAGCCTGTCAACGAGAAACCTCCGTGTCTGCGGCAGATTTTTTTCACGTTGCGGGCCAGGTTCTTTGAAAAACCACGCTCTCCCTCAGACCAGCCCAGAAAAAGACAGCGCTCCATAGGTTTATAGTCCATGGCGTTCATTGCTGTTTCAAGGACAGATCCTTCTACACCGTAGAGTTTAAGCATGAAATCGGTTTCTTCAGGGTCTGATAGCCTGAATACTGATGGCTTGCCTGCCTCATACTGCATTATTTCGCGGGCGGCGGCCCGGGCCTCTTCCCAGTTTTTGAAAATAAAGCTGAACTTTTTACGATTTTCCTTTGTGAGCCTGAAGACCTTAAGCTTAACGTGAGTCAGTATACCAAAAGCACCTTCAGAGCCCATCATAATCTCATCGATTTCAGGACCGACCGCATGAGCGGGGATCCCGTAACTGCTTATGTTGCCCCGGGGGGTAACATACTCCTGCCCCATAACCATGTCGCGGATATTGCCGTAGTAGGTGGAATTCTGTCCCGCGCCCCGGGTTACAACCCAGCCGCCGACGGATGAATACTCGAAGGACTGCGGGAAATGGCCGCAGGTGTAGGCACGCGCAGCGTTGAAGAGATCGGGGGCAGTGTTCAGAACCTCTTCCAGGCGCGGCCCGGACATTCCAGCCTGAACAGTTATGGTCTGATCTGTTTCGTTGAATTCAATGACCTTGTTAAAATACGGCCGCATGTCGAGGGTAATTCCACCCTTGTATGCCTCTACCCCCCGGGTAACAGACGAGCCGCCGCCGTAAACATAAATGGGGATTCTATGCTCGTTGCAGTAGGGAACAAGCCTTTCTATCTCTTCCTTGTCCGCTGGATAAACAACCGCATCCGGAATGTTTTCTATTATGTTCTCACGCAGACGATAAAGATCATACATCGTCTTTCCGTATGCCACAGAAAGCCTGTCATAAGCACTTGTACTCAGCCTGTCATCACCGAAAACAGATTGCAGAAAGGCTATGTGTTCTTCAGCAAGTCCGCAAGGAATTTCTTCAGGCACTTCCTCCAGCCCCTGGGCTTCTTTTTGTTTAAAATCTTCGTCCGTAAGGCAGAACACATCCTTCATAACCTTAAACAGTCTTTCATTCGGTTCTTTGAACTCTTCATGGTCCCCCCATTTGAGAATTGAGCGGAATGTCTTCTTGGGCGGGGGAACAACCTCCCACTCTGGTTTGAAATCTTTATATTTTTTTCTTTCAGCCATGCTGTCTCCTCATCTATAGTTCCGGGTAGCCGGTTATCCTTTGAATATCTTCATATAAGCCGTTGAGTTTCGGGTAAATCCTTTTGTAAACACTGAACAGTCTGCTGTACAATTCATGCCTGGCCTTATCAGGGGTAAACTCCCGCTCATAGCGAACCATCTGTTTCACAGCATCATCCACGGACGGATGCAGCCCCAGTCCTGAACTGATTAGAACCGCTGCGCCGAGACTGGATGCTTCATAGGTTTCTCCGCGAAAATGCGGTTTACCGAAAATATCCGCACTTATCTGGCAGATAATATCAGACTGACTTGCACCTCCGGAAACAGCGACTCGTTCACTGTTAAAGCCTCCCCGCTTCTCAAGGGTTTCAAGCCCGTCACGCAGAGCGTATCCGAGCCCTTCTATCGTAGCACGATAAATTGATGATCTGGTGTGGGTATCACCGAAACCAATTATAGCCCCCTTCGCCATCGGGTCCTTCAACCCCGGCCCCCAGTAAGGCTGCATCATCAGCCCCATACAGCCCGGGGGTTCACTTTCAAGAAGCTTATTAAAAAGCTCCTCCGGTAGAACTCCCTGCCGCCTGGCTTTCTCGCATTCCTCATGTCCCAGCTCATCTCTAAACCAGCTGATCATCCAATAGCCCCGATAAATCTCAATCTCGGGGACCCAGGCTCCCGGGTATGCTGCGCAATAAGCCGGAAGAAAGGGCAGCGGCTCGAAGTATCGATCAGACAGAACCTCTACAGTGGCTGTTGTACCGAAACTGAGTGAAGCAATAGAGGTATCGAGGCAGCCGGCACCGAGGGTTTCGCAGGCTTTGTCGCTCCCGCAGGCAATTACCGGAAGCCCCTCTGGCAGCCCGGTCTGTGCTGCTGCAGCTGCGGTCAGCCTGCCGGCCTGTTCACCCGGCTCTACAAGACGATAGCGAAGGGAATTTTCAACAGGACAGAGCTTCGAGGTAATCCCCGATGGCCCCGCCCAGTCCCTGCGCTTATTATCAAACGGAATATGCCCCACCATTGATGCAACCGAATCTACAGGTTCCCCGCAAAGTCTGTGATTCAGAAACCCCGATACCTCAACATATTTCCAGGTTTTTTCCCATATCCCGGGCTGGTTCTCTCTTATCCAGTTACACTTGGCGTCTCGCATAGTCTTAGTAAGCGTACGCTCCATCCCGCATAGCCTGTAAGCAGCCTTCATAACGGCATTTGGTTTATAGCCGCCCTCGGCCTTCCTCGTATCAAGCCATGTTATCGCGGGCCTGAGAGCTAGACCGTTTTCTTCAATATTTATCATTGTATCACGCTGGCTAGTGACCCCGATTCCGGCCACTGATGAAAACTCCCCGGGATTTTTTTCACGCAGTTCGGCACAGCCATCTAAAAGAGCCTGCCAGAATACTTCAGGATCCTGCTCCGCCCATCCCGGATGAGGTGAGGTATATGGCTCATATTCAATTTTGGCCTTAGCTGTAATTTCACCGGATTTGTTAAAAATTATTACGCGCAGGCTCTGCGTTCCGCAGTCTACCGCCAGAACTCTATCTCTCATTTCGCAGCCCCCCGCTTGCTATCAGATCAACACCGAGCCCACCGATATTCTGTACAAGGACATCGCCCGGCTTTTTCCGTCCTACAACAGTTATACGGTTTATTTCCTTCATACAGTCGAATATCCTTTCTTTAGGAATCTCCGCCGACAGTCTTACCGGAAGCCTGGGAAATTCGCAGTCATCGGTTCGGACGGTTGAAGTCAGCATACGCATGGGCCTCAAAACCTCCTGCCTGCCGTAGTCGATGCCTTTTGGACAGGCGTTGCCGCTGACTCTCAGCTCACCGCCTTCTCTATCGACTCCTTCAGTCTTTTCAACCATCAGCAGACAACCCCTGGGACATTCAATACAGGTCAATTTTCTATTCATTTCCGGTCCCCGCAGCGGGTGTTTTGAGTTCAACGATGACTGGTTCATTTATTCGATCTGAATTAAAAAAATCGACCTCAACCCGCTGCATTTCAGACGGCTTAAGATATCTCAGCTTCCGCCTGTAAATCTCCTGTTCACCGGAGCTTATTACCAGCAGGGCCTCATCAGCGGGAATAAGCGGCCTGAAAAAAACAGGTACAGCTTTCTCAGAAAGAACCTCTGATGATCGCAGGCTCAGCCGCTGAGGCATTATATACTGCAGGTTGCCGCGGGATTCGATCGGAATAAGCTCTGTTTCCATCTGATATTTTGTATGTACTGAACATGCCGCGGCAAACCCTGCCTTATATCCGCTTTCTGATACATAATCAACCAGGTCACTGACATGCAGAGCATTTCCGCAGGAATAAATCCCAGAGATTGAGGTCTGCATATTCTGATCAACTGCAGGCCCCCGTGTAACAGGATCCATCTCAATTTCAAGCGGTGTCAGGATATCGTTTTCCGGAATCAGACCCACGCTTAGTATCAGGCTGTCACACTCAACAAGTTCGGCAGTCTCAGGGTCAGGCTGTCCAAGCCCGCCAAGACGGCAAACAGTGACAGCTTCTATGCGATCTTTACCATGAACCTCAGTCACCGTAGAGTTCAGATAAAGAGGAATATCAAAGTCTTCAAGGCATTGCACAACATTGCGTGTAAGCCCCGAGGGACGCGGTCCTATTTCATACACACCCGACACCTTTGCTCCCTCAAGGGTGAACCTGCGGGCCATGATGAGGCCGATATCGCCGCTTCCGAGAATGACCGGCCTTCGTCCGGGCATGAGGCCCTTCAGGTTGATAAAGTCCTGCGCCTGCCCGGCTGTGAATATTCCGGCCGGACGGCTGCCGTGTAGAAATATCTGCCGGTCAGTCCGTTCGCGACAGCCCATGGCGGTTACGATTGATGCCGCCTTCAGGCTGAAGACTCCTCTGACGGATGAAATAAAGTTCAGGCGAAACCATCTGCCCTTCTCCGGTATCGCAGAACCCTCCATAGATCCCGGAGGGGAGGGAGGTTCAAGCCCGGTTAAAAACGTAAGGTTTAAAAAGTCGATATCCCGACTGTCAACCATTTGTTCATATCTCCAAGCATACTCGGGTCCGCTTAGTTTTTCTTCAAAACGGATAAGTCCGAAACCGTCATGAATACACTGCTTCAGAATTCCGCCCATCTTTTCTTCACGCTCGACAAGGCATACCGAAGCACCGGCATCGGATGCCGATACGGCCGCCGCCATTCCCGCGGGGCCTGAGCCGATTACTATAACGTCATATTCAGTCTTCACTGCCGTTCTCCTCATCTGCATCATACGACTCAGCCTTCGTTTCGCAGCATAGTATTCCTGACACTCCACCCTTTTTCGTAATATTAGTCAGCTCAAGACCTGTCTCTTCAGCCATAAGCTTAATCACCCGCGGCAGACAGAAACCGCCGTGACAGCGTCCCGCACCGGCGCGAACCCTCCGTTTAACACCGTCTACCGTCGTCGCCGGCACCGGCGAATGCAGGGCATCGCGTATTTCGCCCTTTGAAACCATCTCGCAGCGGCACATAATCTCTCCGTATGAAGGGTCTCTGCTTATAAGCTCGCTTCGTTCTTCATCACTCATTTCTTTTACACAGGGTATGCCCTGCCGGCGGGGGTTAAAGGACTTCCGCAAACCGACGCTCATGCCGCCGTTTTCAAGCGCATTTACCGCCATCGCGGCAACGTCTTCGGCTATTGCCGGGGCTGAGGCAAGCCCGGGAGATTGAATTGCGGCGGCGTGAATCAGGTTGGAAACATGCCGGGAAGGCTCGATTATAAAATCCTCCTCCCAGTTTGCCGCCCGGACCCCGGAGTAGTAATTAATTATCTGTGATTTATCAAATTGAGTATTCAACGCAAGCTGCTCAAGCAGCGAATCAAAGCTCCGGGCATCGGTGGAATAATCCTCGCGGCCCGGCACCTCTTCGGCTGTGGGACCAAGCAGAATGTTTCCTTCAACACAGGGGACAAGTCCGCCGCCCTTGGAATGCTTATTTTTGGTGTTCAGGAGCGAGGGCATGCCTGTGATGTGGTTCTGGTAAGGCCGGCAGCTGCTGTCCAGAATTGCATCAGTGCCCTTGCGGCCGTGAATTGAAAAGAACCGGTCGCCGGCCATTTCAGCTACCTTGTCGGACCAGACTCCTGCTGCATTAATTAGAAGTCCGCAGCTGATCCTCCCCCTGTTCGTCAGGACCTTTGTAATGTAGCTTTCCTGATTATGTTTTGCAGGAAGAGAATCTACACCTGTAACGGCTGTATTCAGGAAAAACTCCGCCCCGTTCGCAGCAGCATTTTCAGCAAATGCAATTGTAACCCGGAATGGGGAAACAATACCCGCTGAGGGCAGAAAAAATCCTCCCTGCTGTCGTTTTGTTACATTCGGCTCCATACGCCTTACTTCGGACTTGGACAGGCTTCGCCAGTTACCGTCAACCCCGTTCCGGCGGCATCGATTACGAAAAACAGGGACAATCAGCTTCATCCATGCTGATCTGTAAAGCAGAATTGAGCCGGGACGCTCAAGCTGGAAATCGAGCTCTTCTGCGAGCCTTGTATACAGCCTGTTGCCGCGGACATTATAGGCCGCTTTCTTCGTGCCGGGTGAGGCTGCAAACCCGGGATGTATCATACCGTCATTCCGACCCGAAGCCTGCATTGCGAGATCGGACTCCTTCTCAAGCACGGCAATAGAAATATTATATCTGGCAAGCTCACGTGCAATTGCACAGCCAACTACTCCTCCCCCGACAATGACTGCGTCAAAGCTCCTGCCTTCAAGACTGTCATCAGCGGCTGCGGGAATACTCATTTCGGAATCAGCGACTCCGTCAACAGCTATATCGTTTAATACCCCTCGAAAACCGTTCCCGGCAGCCATGTAACCGGCTTCAACCTTGTCGCTCCAGGATGCAACACGTCCTGTGAGCTGAATTGAGCCCTGAAGCTCAGCAACCTGCACATCGGCTAATCCAGCTTTTTTTATCCTTCTGCGAACTTTATTTAATACGCGATCTGTATTCTCAGGCATTTCTTCCTCTCTGGTGGTTTTACCACCAGCTCAATGATACACCCGGAAATACCTGTTGTCACGCTTTTTTTCATATTTGACATAGTCGCTGTCTTTCCATACAATCATTTTGATGGATCTTTCGTTATTTAAACCCATAGAAAACCAGGCTTTCAAAGAGGATTTTGTACTTTTGCTTGAAGAAATGATTCTTACAGATTTGCTTCAACCGGGAGACAGACTGCCGGCTGAACGTGAACTCGCCGAGCACTATGGAGTATCAAGACCAAGCATACACGACTGCATCCTCATCCTTGAGAACCGGGGCCTCTTAACCCTGAGGCCCAGACATGGTATTATAATAAACGACTACCGGCGCGAAGCAACCCTTGAGGTGCTGTTGTCGCTCTTGCGCGGCAGCGGACATGAACCTGGCCCGGAACTTCATACAGAGCTTGAGCATTTCAGGATTCACATGGAGAAAGATATCATCAGGCTTATCTGTTCCAGAGGCAGCAATGCGTCGATGGATATAGATCAGCTTGAAAGGATTAATGATGAGATGGCAGCTGCAGAGGAGGCCTCCCGACTGGCCGAACTTGATTTCCAGTTTCATCTACAGCTGGCCATTGCAGGCGGAAACTCCATTTATCCCCTGCTTTCCAACACCCTTAAACCCGCACACACAAAATATCTTACAAGGTTTTATGAAACTCAGGATATAAGGGATATAGCTGTAAACTTTCACCGTGAACTGATATCAGCCCTTAGAGATGGGGATCAAACAGCCGCGCTACAGAAGATAAGGGAACTCGATTCCTACTCCGCATATAAATAAAAAGGGACTAACCAATTTACTTTTTGGTCAGCCCCCTTAGATAAGAAAAATCCGATTAGTCCGGAAGAACACTCAACGTATATTCCAAATAACCTTCTTCATCCGTGAAGGTTCGCCCGTTAACCTCGCCGGTATAACTGTAATCCATACGATAGCTCAATCCACCGTCTATTCCAATCTGATAAGTAACAGAATTTATAACATTTATAGAAAGCGGAGTATCAATTGTACCGCCTGAAATACTGAGAGTATCATCCGTATCTGTGAAGATTAAAAACTCGTAACCATATGCATAAAGATAACCGGTGTCCGGTGTTTCTTCACCTACAGTATACTGAATATAGACTGTGCCATTGAGTGTACAGTCTGTTTCATTTTCGTCTTCATCATAGTAAGTGTACACAAAATCAGTAAACTCAGCATTAAAACCACCCTCGGCCCCGGTGATACCTTCTGCACCTTGAACTGCATCAGCTGTGTAAGTCATAATCACAGTTCCGTCGGCTCCATCATTCCCGGAAAAGCTGGCGGTAATAGCTCGGCTTGGATCCGAATAGAAAGTATCTGAAGATACATCTGAAAGAACCTCAATAACTTCCTGAGCTTCTTCTTCTGATAATCGGGCGTAATCCGAGCATGATGCGAGCGTGAATATCACCGACAAGCATAAAATAACTATAACAGCTTTTTTCATTTAATTCTCCTCTTCACTTTCTGGTTTAATAGTAACTCAATATTGCAGATTTATCTAACAAATTATCGTTTCAGCCTTTTTCATTTCATCTATACATAGGAAAGGCTTTCAGAATCCAATAAAATTCTGTTAAAATATTATATATGAAAAGAAAAACCGGAGTCATTTTAATTATCGCAGCTGTGATCATTACAGGTATTACAGCGGCATTGCTATTATGGAACAACTCTTCTTTTCCTGACGATTTCGATACCTTTATCGGGATGCGAAACGACCTGACAACAGTCCTGCAGACGGAAGCGGAAGAACGCAAAGTTAACAGGTTCTTTGAAGACTACAGATTAAAACTCAACCCCTTATTCAGTTTCATGTTCAGAGATTCAGAGCTTAAACTCCACCTTACAAGCTACGAATCCGAACTCATAGATACGGGAAGTATCAGCCAGTTTGAGATAGGCGATACCGGCGTATTTTTCGACTTTACATTCATGATTCGTCCGGACGAGAATTACAGCCTGCCCTTCTTTCACGGCGATGCCCTCAAAGCCCTTCCCGGAGTTGATGGAGCCCTGTATATGGACTTCTATGCCTTCGCACACAGCATGTCCTATGAGGTTTTTTTCGGAGAAAATATCAGTCTCATTGAAGAAGCCCGAAACCTTGCAAAACCCTACTGGAAACATGAGGGATTCGGGGAACTCACTGTTCACCTCGATGATTATAAAAGTCCGTACCGATTTGAGATACTTGAACCGGAAAACGCAACGGAAACCGAACGGCTGGAATACTTTGAAACAGCCCGGAAATGCTTCAATCTTTATATGGAAGCCTATTTCAACGCATTAAATACACAGGCCGGAGAACCATCATCTTCCGATGCTGAGAGGAATATTGATTCGGTAGAGGCATTCACTGAAATCCTATATAAACATGATTCTGCGGTAAAGATGGGCAAAATGATCTTTCCTGAAGAAGATTTTGACCGTTATTTTCTTGAAGGATTCTGGGGGGTAGAATAGAAATGAAAGAGCATAGCAGAACAAGTGCCGCAATTATCGGCGCATCAATAATAATAGGGCTTTCCGCGTTGGGCCTTATTTCCGGAAATGCCGCACTTAAATATAAATCCTTTGAGCGGACTGTAACGGTAAAGGGCCTGTCAGAGCGGGAATACCCCGCAGACATAGTAATATGGCCTGTTCAGTTCTCTGAAGCAGGAAACGATGCTGCACAACTTTACGTTTCTATAGAAGAAAAATCCCGGATGATAAAAAGCTTCCTTATCGATAAGGGGCTTTCAGCTGATGAAATCAGTATATCACCGCCTTCTATTGTTGATAAATCTGCCCGTGAATATGGAGACACCTCCACTGCCTTGTTTCGATACACATCAACACAGACTGTTACAGTATATTCAGACAAGATCGAGGTGGCAAGAGAGGCTATGAACTCACTCTCAGAACTCGGTCGCAGAGGAATTGTATTTACCGGCAGCAGCTACCAGACGGAGTATATCTTTAATCGCCTGAACATGGTGAAGCCTGAAATGATAGAAGAAGCAACGGCAAACGCCAGAATGTCGGCTGTAAAATTTGCCGAAGACTCAAACAGCAAACTAGGCAAGATTAAGACTGCCTCGCAGGGTCAGTTCAGTATCTATTCAAGAGATAAAAACAATCCGCATATAAAAAAGGTCAGGGTTGTCTCTACCGTAGAATATTATCTGTCGGACTAGGAGGAATTATGTACCAGCTTATTTTTTTTGTACCTGAAACTCATACCGAAGAGGTTAAAAAGGCAGTCTTTGAAGCCGGGGCCGGTAAATACAACGACTACGACAGCTGCTGCTGGCAGACCTCGGGAACAGGACAGTTCCGGCCACTTGAAAACAGCGATGCTTTTATCGGAGAGAAGGGAAAACTTGAAAAGGTTACTGAAAACAGGGTTGAAATGCTCTGTACCGATGACTGCCTTGATGCTTCGATATCAGCACTAAAAGAGGCCCATCCCTATGAGGAGCCGGCCTACTATGCGGTAAAGACAATAATTTAGTGCAACTCTAACAATTTCATTCTTGTATTTACGATATCTGTATATTTTTACCTGAGCTCCCTACTTAAAAATGAGTCGGCCACTGTATCTATTATTTTAGTATACCGTCCTCCGAAACGATTAAACACATTCTCAATCTGCTTAAGTGAAACTCTCCAATTATCTGCCATCTTCATACTATACCTTATCGGGTATAGTTGCCTTTTCGAATGCTGCAATAAGGCGCATGGCTTCTTCATTTGTTTCACCGCAGAACTCCGGCGTAGGGGTAAAATTGCGGCATGCCTGAGGGTATCCGGGCCGCTCCCATATTCTGCATTGATTATTTTCATCGAGGTTCACACACCTCACACCTCCGGGCTTACCGTCCGGCATTCCCGGAATTGCTTCGGCAATTGATGGCTCTATACAGCATGCGCCGCAACCTGGTCTGCACTTCATGTGGGTATAATAATGATTAATACAGTCACAATCAATGTCGAGACGGTCGCGGCTACAGAGCCGAAACAGGCGGCAGGTAACAGCTGTTGCAACGGAAAGTCCGTTTTGAGCAGAGCTCAAACCCGCCCCGAAATTTCTATTTTTTAATCGTTTTTCTATTGCCACTCTTGCATAATATCTGTATATTTATGCAGTCATTTAGTATATTTATACAGACGCAAACGCTTATAGAGGAAATACATGCAGAGAGCAGAACGGATGGAAGCCGTTAAGCGGATTATCCGTGAGAATAAAATCAGCAGCCAGGAACAGCTATTGTCGGAATTGATGAAAGATGGGTTCGACGTAACTCAGGCTACCCTTTCAAGGGATTTGAAACAGCTTAAGGTTGCGAAGATTTCGGACGGCCATGACGGTTATATGTATTCGGTACCGGGGTACAGTGCTCCGAGAACGGAATCCCGGGTATCTTCAATTTATATTGACGATCTTAAGAGGGGCTTCATTTCAATTTCCTTTTCGGGCAATATGGGCATGATTAGAACAATTGTCGGCCATGCGAATTCTGTTGCTGCGGCTATAGATAACCTGACTATTCCGGGGGTACTCGGAACGGTTGCCGGTGACGATACAATTTTTGTACTCCTGAATGAGGGTGCAAAGCGAAACGAGATAGAAAATTTTTTCAGGGGAATTAAATGAAAGCGGCAATACTTGGAGCAACTGGATATACGGGAATGATTCTCTTAAGGCTGTTATCTGATCATCCGGAGATTGATGAGATTATAGCGGTTTCATCTACCCGGGCGGGTAAGAGCATCAAAGAGATTGATCCCGGTGTTTATACTGCGGTTGAGAAGAAAATGCAGTCTACTGATGTAAAACTTGTCAGTGTTGATGAGGCTGCAGCAATGAACCCGGAAGTGACATTCGCAGCGCTTCCGCATCTTGAATCGGCTAAAATCTGCGGTCCTTTTTTTGAAACTTCTGTTGTTATTGACTTGTCGGCGGATTTCAGGATTAAGGATCCTGTTATTTTCGAGAAGGCTTACGGTCAGAAACCTGAGCGTCAGGATCTGCTTGATGCTGCTGTTTACGGGCTCTGTGAGATTTACCGAAGTGACATAAAGAAGGCGAACCTGATATCAAATCCGGGTTGCTATCCAACGGCTACTCTTCTGCCGCTGATTCCTGTTATTCAAAAATTCGGCGCCTGCGGCAAGATAGTCGCAAACGCTATGTCGGGTATCTCAGGAGCAGGGAAAAAGGCTGTATTCAACAATCTCTTTGTTGAGCGGACTGAAAACTGCGGGGCGTATGCTCCGGGAAAGAGTCACAGGCACCAGCCTGAAATAAAGAAAGAACTAGACGCTGCAGCTTCCGCAGCCGGTAAGGATTTAGGGGCTGAAGGGGCAAATCTTTTTTTTACCCCCCACCTTGTCCCGCTGAAGCGCGGTATGGAAATTACAACTATACTCGACGTACCCGAGGATATGGCAGCTGGACTTACCGACGAGGCAATTGACGCGCTGTACACTGAATACTACGGCAACTCTCCCTTTGTCGCCTGGGACGCCAACCGTTTTCCTCAGAGCCGCGATGTATGGGCTGCGAACTCATGCCGCATAGGCTGGAGAATCGAAGGCCGCAGCCTGATGCTGTTCTCAACTATCGACAACCTCGTAAAAGGGGCTTCTGGCCAGGCTGTACAGAATATGAACATCCGCTTCGGGTTTGATGAAACCGCGGGGCTCAGGATTTACGGAGAACTTTAATGAAAAAGGTTCTGATTAAGATAGGCGGGCGCGCAGCTTCGGACGAGACGTCCCTTGCGGCTTTAGCCTCCGAAATGGCTGCGCTGCAGAATGAGCACAGCTTTTTCTTTGTGCACGGAGGCGGCGCGGAGGTAACGAAGGTTTCGGCACTCTTCGGGCTTGAGGCTGTTTTTGAGAACGGCGTGCGCAAGACAACGCCCGCAGAAATGGATGTTGTGGACATGGTTCTCGGCGGCAGGATGAATAAGTACATTGTCAGGCTTTTTGCATCAAAGGGGCTGAAGGCTGTAGGCATAAGCGGTGCAGACGGAAGTCTGTTTACAGGCAGGGCTGTGGCTGAGGGTTCGCGCACAGGACATGTAACTGCTGCTGACCCCTCGGTTATGAGCCTGCTCGGCGATGCCGGTTATCTGCCTGTAATTTCTTCTGTTTCAATGGACGCCGAGGGTTTGGCTCTTAACATTAACGCAGACGAAGCAGCTCTGGCGGTGGCCTCGGCTGTGCCGGTGGATGATTTGATTTTCATCTCTGACATCCCCGGTATTCTTAAAAATGATCGGGTTATTGCTGAACTTAGCCCTGCAGGTATCCAGCAGGAAATAGATGCCGGGGTCATCTCAGGCGGAATGATTCCGAAGGTTGAATCATCCGTCAAAGCCTTAAGAGATGGCGTTGAATCGGTGATTATCGGCGGCTATACCGCGAAAGGCGATCTGGCAAAACTGCTGGACGGAACAACTGGAACAAGGATTTATAATGGAACATAAAACTGAATATAAAATAACGACGGAAACCTACGACGTTCCGTATCCCCAAAATTACGGGATTCCTTTTCATATCTTCGAATACGGAAAGGGATGTTATGTCTGGGACAAGGCTGGAAAACAGTTTCTTGACTTTGGAAGCGGAATAGCGGTTAATGCACTCGGTCACGGCCGGGAGGATCTGGCGGCTGTTGCGTCGGATCAGATGAAGAAACTGATTCACGTATCCAATCTCTATACAACCGAAGCGACCCTCGAATTGGGATTCAAGCTGACATCAAGCGGCAACTTCGATGCCGTCCACTTCGGCAACAGCGGTTCGGAAGCGAACGAAGCGGCAATCAAATACGCAAGGCTCTACTCTTTCAGAAAAAAGGGTGAGGGCAAACACAAGATACTGGCATTCAACAACGCCTTTCACGGCAGAACCATGGGAGCGCTTAGCTGCACACCAACCGAAAAATATCAGAAACCCTTCGGGCCGCTGATTCCGGGTGTGGAATTCTGTGATTTTAACGATGAGGCTGCTGTAGAATCGATACTGAGCGATGAGTTTGCAGCGGTAATTGTTGAACCGGTACAGGGCGAAGGCGGCCTTGAGGTGATGACTGAGGCCTTTGCTTCAAAGCTTAACAGCCTCTGCCGCGATTTGGATATTATTCTGATTGCGGATGAGGTTCAGACAGGTATTGCACGTACGGGTTTTCCCTACGCATCAGCGCTTGTCGGTCTTGAACCGGATATTATTACCCTGTCAAAACCGCTTGCCGGTGGGCTCCCGCTTTCAGCCACGCTGATTCCGAAGAAGATTAATAAACTTGTTAAGGTCGGCGAACATGGAACAACATT
Organism: Candidatus Thalassospirochaeta sargassi; assembly: GCA_028532855.1. GTDB lineage: Bacteria > Spirochaetota > Spirochaetia > UBA9216 > UBA9216 > Thalassospirochaeta > Thalassospirochaeta sargassi. Next base: position 53,518 of record JAQQAL010000040.1, on the reverse strand, counting down.
CGGCGGAGGACCTGTTACCTGCGCCGTTGCAAACAGGGTTCTGGACCTGATTTTTACCCCTCCCTTTCTTGCGGAGGTTCAGAGCAAGGGTGCATACCTCGGCAGGGGGCTTGAAGCTCTTTCAGGCAGATACAGTACCGCCGGAAGGGTGAAGGGCCTTGGAATGCTTCGAGGTCTTGAAATCGGCAGTCCCGACGATGCGGGGATGGCGCTCTGCGACGAGATAATTGCCAAGGCAAAAGAGAGGGGCCTGCTGCTTCTGCGCTCGGGAAAAAACATACTGCGAATTGCACCGCCTCTTGTCATTACCGAAAAGGAAATGGACGAGGGTCTTAAAATAATTGAAAGCATATTAGAGGAGATAAAATAATGGCTGATAAAGAAATCAAGAAAATTATACTGGCTTATTCGGGAGGCCTAGACACCTCCATCATCATACCCTGGCTGAAAGAGAATTATAATAACGCGGAAATAATCGGCGTCTGTACAAATGTCGGTCAGGACGAAGACTGGGACGGCATGGAAGAAAAAGCGCTTAAATCAGGCGCAAGCAAACTCTACATTAAGGACATCAAGGATGAGTTTGCAGAGGACTTCCTGTTCAAGATCATCCGCGCAGGCGCGGTTTACGAAGGTAAGTATCTGCTGGGCACATCAATTGCCCGTCCCCTTCAGGCCAAACACATTGCCGAAGTTGCGCTTGCCGAAGGCGCCGATGCGATCTGTCACGGCTGTACGGGAAAGGGCAACGACCAGGTAAGGTTCGAACTTACCTTCAAGGCCCTTGCTCCTAATCTGGAAATCATTGCGCCGTGGAGAATTTGGGACATCAGCAGCCGCGAGGAGGCAATTGATTACGCAAAGGCACATAATGTTCCGCTTGGGAATATTACAAAGAAGAACATCTACTCGCGCGACTGGAATATCTGGCACATGAGCCATGAAGGCGGAGATCTGGAAGATCCCTGGAATAGGCCTAAAGAGGAAATGTTTCAGCTTACAAAATCACCGAAGGACGCACCCGACGCCGAAACTGAAATTACAATCGATTTTGAAAAATCATTCCCTGTTGCGCTAAACGGCAAGAAGATGAACGGCATTGAGATTATTGCAAAACTTAACGAACTCGGCGCTGCAAACGGAATCGGCCGATCAGACCTCGTTGAAACCCGTGTTGTAGGAATGAAGAGCCGCGGTGTTTATGAAACTCCCGCAGGCGAAATTCTCTACAAGGCTGTACGTGAACTTGAAATGATGACGATGGACTACGACACGCTCAGCATGAAAGACAGCCTGAGTCAGAAATACGCAGACCTCGTTTATTGTGGAAAGTGGTACACCCCCGTGCGTGAATCAATCGATGCATACATGGAAAAAGCTTCGGAGTTCACAACAGGCTCTGTAAGAATTGTTCTGTATAAAGGAAATTCAATAGTTGTAGGAAGAAAGTCTCCGTACTCGATTTACCTTGAGGATCTTGCCTCCTTCGGCGAGAGTGCATACGACCATCATGATGCTACCGGCTTTATCAACCTTTACGGACTTTCAACCGGAGTTACTGCAATGGTTCATAAGGGACTTAATACTCACGGAGGACAAGCCGACGAAATTAAAGCAACGGCGGCAACTTTCCATGACAAATAATTATGAAATAAGGCGGGCCATCGTTGATGATGTAGACAGCATCTATAATCTTACTAATTCAATGGCGGCCCAGGGTCTTATGCTAACCAGAAGCAAATATAAAATTGTAACCTCACTGTCGTCATTCTTTGTAGTGATTGACAGTGAGAGCGGCAAGGTCATAGCCACAGGCTCTCTTGCTACGCTGTGGACCGACCTCTGCGAGGTTTGCGCTCTTGCCGTTCATCCGGTTTGGCAGGGCAAGGGCGTAGGAAGGGCTTTGGTTGAGCAGCTGATAGAGGAAGCTCGCAGGCTGAGGATGCCACAGGTTATAACCCTGACCTACCAGGTAGAATTCTTCAAGAAACTCGGATTTGAGGTTCGTGATAAAAACGAATTCCCAAGAAAACTCTGGCGCGAATGCCTTGAGTGCCCGAAACTTGAAAACTGTGATGAAACAGCTATGGTAATTTCCATTTGAGCTGATTATTGCTGTAAAGCAGCAATTTTTTTCTGCAAACACCCGGGCGTCCGCTTTATCAGCGGATGCCCACTTTTTTATATTCATAATCAACTGCTCTTCCATTTTTGAAAAATTTTAATTTTTCCGATAAGAATCCTTGATCTTTATTTTTAATCTCGACATTCTGTGATCATGAGCGATGATATTAAAGTAAACGAGATTCCGGGAATGTTCGAAGGTCCGATTCGACCGCTTTTAATGAAGTTGTCGATACCGATGTTTGCAGGCATGATTGTTCAGGTAGTCTACAACGTTACCGATACCTTCTGGGTGGCAAGAATCGATCTCGCCGACCCCTCATATATGGGTGGAACTGCAATTGTATTCCCGCTGATTTTTTTCTTCATGGCCCTCGGCAACGGACTTACAGTGGGTGTAAGCTCACTGGTTGCGCGTGCTATAGGAGAAAAGAACGGAAAGGTCCTGGGAACAGCAGCCGAATCAGGTCTGCTGATAAGTACAATTCTTACTATATTCACATTGGCTATTGCGCTGCCTTTTGCATCACGCATACTGACAGCCCTGGGCGCTGAAGGCGACTATTACATCCACGGCCTTGAGTATCTCAGATACATTATTCCCGCAGGACCGGTAATGTTTTTCCTTTACGTATTCCTGGGCATCCTTCAGGGCGAAGGCCTTATGAAGTATGTAATGAACTCGATGCTGATTGGAACGGTGCTGAATATTGTGCTTGATCCGGTATTTATTTTCCTGTTGAAAATGGATGTACGTGGCGCGGCTATTGCAACGGTAATTGCACAGGCTGTTGCACTTGTTTACGTTGTTACTATATTCATCCGAAACAAATCATCTATCAAAATCGAATGGTCAATTTCAAACATAAGCGGAAGAACGGTAAAGGACATTATCGCAATAGGCCTGCCGCAGTCGTTTGCAATGATAATCATGTCGTTCAGCTTTGTTATTTTCAACAAGATAGTTATTGAAATTGACGAACTTGCCCTCACCGCATTTGCACTGTGCGGCCGCTTCGAGCAGGTTATGCTGATGCCCGCTTTCGCCATTGGGGCCGCTATAGTAACCATCGTCGGGCAGAACGGAGGCAGGGGAAACTTCGGCCGGGTGCGCGAAACAGTGAAAGAGGCCTGGATTCTGGGCCTGATAGCCGTAGGCATCCTGACGGCTTTCATGGTTGCTTTCGCGCCATGGATATTCAAGCCCTTTACAGACGTTGAGAAGGTACGCTGGTATGCGGTTATGCAGTACAGGGTTCTGGGACTCACTTATATGACCGCCCTTATCGGTATTACCGGGCGCTCGTTCTTTCAGGCTATAGGCTACCCGCTTCCGGCGTTGTTTCTGACTCTTCTGAGGCTTCTCCTCATCGCGATTCCTGTTATCCTCCTGCTTGTATATGTTTTCGACATGGGCATGTGGGGAGTATGGCTCGGCATCGGTTCGGGAAGTATCGCATCAATGGTTGTAGCTCTGATAATTGTTCGCCGAGCAATCAACAAGCTGGAATCAGGGGAAATGAAGATGCACAAAGTCTGAGCTGAGCTCAATCTTAAGACAGGACAAGACAGCCTCGAATGGCTGATAATAAAAAAAGGCAGTTCAATTTTCTGAACTACTCTTTTTTTCTTTTTTTCCTGCTCTTTAACAGAACCCGCCAGAAGCCCGTGTAATTCCCCACTGAAACGGTAATAATAACTGTGAGCAGAATAAGAAAATCGGAATGGAATAGGCCGAAAACAGTCTTGAACAAATTGATCGGCATTTTATTCAATTACCGCCTCAAAATCATCTCTTGAAATACATGGTCTATCCTGCGGATAAATCAGCAAAACCTATATGCGGTGCAAGCTTCCGTCCCTGAAGCTCCAGTAACTTATGATCCAGCGATATGATAGGCAGATCCGATTCAAACACTCCCGATGAAAATCCAAACACAGCAGTGAATAGAAATAAGATTAGAAGAGCATTTTTTTTCATTCAGCCTTTTGCCTCTTTACTCCAAATCGTCCCTCAAGCGACAGAAAGATCACAACAAGAAACAGGAAGACCGGAGCAACAATATAAGCCGTCCGCAGGCCGGCTGCGTCTCCTATTATCCCCATAGCAAGGGCTGCGGCGCTTGTACCGGGGATTCCAAAACAAGAAAGAAAAACCATCAGCACAGTCGGGTCTACCGCTATTACGCTTGCGGCGTATGACTGAATACTGGGCCAGAGACAGGCAATGAACAGGCCTACAACAAACAGATATCCGTAAATCACCATCGGACTGTTAATCAGAAAAAAAGTAAGACTGAACAGAAAGCCGCAGACTGCTGAAACGTTAATAATCATTTTCAGATCCCAATATTTTGCCAGGCGGGCAACTGACATTCGACCGACAGCCATACCCAGAGCAAAAGCAGCGGCACCGAATGCCCCTGCGCGGGGTGCTGTATTAAAGTTAATCTGGATATAGCTCGCAGCCCAGTATGCAAATGAGAACTCAGCGGCACCGGCAAAAAACATTGCAACACCGAACATCCAGAAACGAGGAAGCTTAAGAATCTCACCGAGATGCCCAAGGTCCGCTCGTGAAGGCGGCAGCGAGGCCTTGCGGGCACCCGGATATGTCATAAAAATCAGAACAGAGATAATAGCAACACCGACAAACAGGGCACGCCAGGACACACCCCTTGTAAGAAGTTCACCAAATACGAGTACGCCAATACATATTCCGATAGGCCAGAATGAATGCAGCAGATTCATCCTTCCTCCAACATTCTGCGGGTGAAGGTCGCTCACCAGCGGTGTTATTACCGCCTCAATCATTGCGTTACCGAAGCCAACAATAATAATCAGGGAGAGAGCCATTATGTAGGAACGACTGAATGCGAAGGCTGTCAGTCCTACAGCCATAATTAATAGTGCAACACGCAGAATTCGGATTTTACCGAAACGGGCAGCCGCAAAAATGCTGAGAATTAAAACAAAAAACTGCTCGATTGATGTTATAAAACCCAAGACACCTGCCTGAGTAAGGTTAATAGACAGCTCTTCTGAAATCCTTACAAGGGCTATGGGTAGAATATTAACCGATGCCGCATAGATCAACATAGTCGCATATGCACAACGGTCAATTCTTGTTCTCATTGCATCATCTATCATAAATTGAATTATATACAGTTCAATGAACATTTGGTAGAATAAAACATGGCAGAATTTAGTTATACAATTGTGAAACAGCTGGGGGTGATATCACAATCACCCAAAGGATGGTCCAGAGAGCTTAATCTGATATCATGGAATGGACGGGATCCGAAATACGATATCAGAGACTGGGCGCCTGATCATGAAAAGATGGGCAAGGGAATCACCCTAAACCGCGAAGAACTTGATAATATTGCAGCATTAGTAATGAAACTGGAGTAAGATATTTCATCTAAAGTCTTTTGAACTTTTTGTAATTTTTTACTCCACCATAACCTGCCCTCCCGGCAGGTATAAATTATTTGGAGGACAGCATGTCGGAAATCAAATACAAATATACCAATCTTGATAAAACTGAGGCCTTCAGCAAGCTTCAGAAAACAGTAAAACCTTCTTTAAAGGAACTTCTTACTGTTGACCGCATTAAGGAATGCAGCATCCAAGCAGGCGCCGGACTGACATATAATTATTCAGCCAAGGCTGTATCAGAGGAGACAGTCGATACCCTTGCGGAACTTGCTCTCGAGCAGGAGCTTATCCAGAAATACATGGCAGTTCTATCCGGGGAAAGAATGAATACCGGTGAAGACCGCAAGGTTCTCCACCAGCTTACCCGGGGACAGTGCATTGCACCGGTCACTGAAAACGGTACTGACATCGGGGCCTTCTACGCTGAGCAGAGGCAGCGTATCGCCGACTTTTCAGACAAGGTTCACCGGGGTGAAATAAAAGGTTCTACTGGAAAACAGTTCGATACAGTCGTTCAGATAGGTATAGGCGGCTCAGACCTCGGTCCAAGAGCACTTTACATTGCACTTGAGGGCTGGGCAGAGGTAAACAGCAAGTCAATGATGGATGCGCTGTTCATCTCGAATGTGGATCCTGATGACGCTACCGCGGTGGCCGCATCCATAGATCCGGAAACCACACTCTTCATCCTCGTATCGAAAAGCGGCACAACACAGGAAACCCTGACTAATCAGGCCTTCGTACTTGATATAATAGGCAAAACAGGCCCTGCCGGTCTTGTGCCGGCGAAACACATGATAGCCGTTACAAGCGCGACAAGCCCCCTTGCAAAATCAGATAACTTCCTCGACAGTTTCTATATAGACGATTATATCGGCGGCCGCTACTCTTCCACCAGCGCCGTTGGCGGAGCAGTGCTCAGTCTCGCGTTCGGACCGGATGTATTCGACGCCCTGCTTGCGGGCGCCCACGACGCCGATATGAGGGCACTTGAAGCCGACATAAGGATGAACGCGGCCCTCATGGATGCCATGATAGGCCTCTACGAACGAAACGTCCTGGGCTTCCCTTCTACAGCAGTACTGCCCTACAGTCAGTGCTTGTCGCGTTTTCCGGCACATCTGCAGCAACTGGATATGGAATCAAACGGCAAAAGCGTGAACAGAGACGGAGAGCCTGTGAATTACGCAACAGGCCCGACCATATTCGGCGAACCCGGCACAAACGGACAGCACTCCTTTTATCAGCTGCTTCACCAGGGTACCGATATAGTGCCGCTGCAGTTTGTCGGTTTCGAAAATTCCCAGCGCGGATTCGACCTTAATATTGATGGCTCAAGCAGCCAGACAAAACTGAATGCCAACCTTGCTGCGCAGATTACGGCATTTGCTCTCGGCAGCGACAACAGCAACCCGAACAAGCAGTTTAACGGCGAGCGCCCGTCAAGCCTCATCCACGGTTCCGACCTGAACCCGGAAGCCCTCGGCGCCCTGCTTGCTCACTTTGAGAACAAGGTGATGTTCCAGGGCTTTGCCTGGAATATCAACTCCTTTGATCAGGAAGGAGTTCAACTTGGCAAACTGTTAACAAAGAAACTGCTCGGAGATGCCGGAGATGAAGACACATCCATTCTGCAAGCCTACTTTGAGCTGCTGAATAAATAAGATCCAGACGGTTCCCTCTGTAACGATGCAGAGGGAAGGTCAACAGCGGTAATTCAAAAATAAGTGAGCAGAGGACTGCACCCGCAGGTTCAACCAAGTTCCTGTTTTTTCTTGTTTTTTACTTATATATAGTGGATAATGGATGAATGCCCTATTGTAGACGGGCGACTAATACAGGGAGAGCTATTAATGCTAGAAAGAAATTTTGTTAAAACCATAGAAAACAGTCTGAAAGACAATTGGGAGCAGCCTTGCTTCTCAGATTTTGAAGCAGATCCACACAGTTACCGCGACATTGCGGAGAGTATGCTTATCTTCCATGAGGTTTTCAGAAAATGCGGGATTAAAAAAGGTGACAAGCTTGCAGTATGCGGCAAGAACTCAGTTAACTGGGTAAAATGCTATCTGGCTACTGTTACATATGGAGCCGTAATTGTCCCTATTCTTCCCGATTTCCACGGCGATGATATAACTAACATAATTAATCATTCAGAATCAAAAATATTCTTCGCTGATGAAGCCATCTGGAAAAAACTTAATGTCAAAGACCTTCCCGCTCTGGAAGTAGGCGGAAACCTGGATGATTTCCACGTATTCATGACAAAGGGCTCTATTAACGACGGGGTCATTGCAGAAGCGAGAGGTGTAATTACTGAACGATACAAAGATGGATTGAAAAAGGAAGATGTCATATTTGACGAGATTCCCAACGGCGAGCTTGCGGGGATACTCTACACTTCCGGTACAACTGGCTTTTCTAAGGGGGTAATGCTGAGTCATAACTCATTGATGGCCAATGTAGACTATGCCCAGAAGAGCATTCCGGTTAAAGCAAAAGATACCATTGTAAACTTTCTGCCGCTGGCGCACTGCTTCGGAGCAGCCTTCGACTTTCTATTCCCCTTTGCAACCGGATGCCATATAACCTTTCTCCCCCGACTCACCCCTCAGCTCATACTGAAGGCCATGGATGATATAAAGCCGAGACTGATTCTTTCAGTTCCGCTGCTTATTGAAAAGATTTATTTTAAACAGCTGAAACCTATCCTCAGCAAGGGTTATGCTCAGATACCGGGAATCAAGCAGCTGCTTGAAAAAATAATTGCGGGGAAGCTTAATAAAACATTCGGTGGAAACTTTATTTCGATTGTTATCGGTGCCGCCGCATTCAATCCCGAGGTTGAAGCCTTCCTGACAAAGATCAAATTCAGATTTACTGTCGGATACGGTATGACTGAATGCGGTCCGTTGATTTCGTATATGCCATGGAATGTTTACAAGAGCGGCTCAGCTGGAAAGCTTATCTTTCACCTTGAGGCAAAGCTGGATAACCCCGATCCGGAAACCGGACAGGGCGAACTCTGTGTTAAGGGTGAAAATGTAATGCTGGGATATTACAAGAATGATGAGGCTACTAAAGAAACAATAGACGCTGAGGGCTGGCTGCACACGGGCGATATGGTAACACTGGATGAAGATCAGGTTGTAACCATCAAGGGCCGCTGTAAGAACATGCTCCTGGGCTCCGGAGGACAGAATATATATCCGGAAGAAATTGAAGCCCGTCTTAATAACCATGACATCGTTTCTGATGCGCTTGTAATTGACCGTGACGGCAAGGTAACAGCTATACTTTATCCCGATCCGGATTTTGCCAAGGCTGCAAACCTGACGGCAGACGGGATTAAAGAAGAGATTGAAAAGGCTGTCCGGGCTGTAGACAGAGAGTTGCCGCTCTATTCCAAAATAATTAACTTTGAAATTCGGGAAGAGGAATTCGAAAAAACCCCGACATCCAAGATTAAGAGGTTTCTCTATAAATAAACAAAACCACGAATCATACCGGCGGAGGAAAATCATTTCTTCCGCTTTTTTTTTAACTCTCGCCGATTTTAGTCTCTTGATTTTTTATGATTCCGGATCTAAACTTCACTGAATATTTTAACTTCCGAATCTTAACACCTGCAGGAACAATAATTTCTTTTTGCGTTCTATGGTTTAAGATCGCCGGGCACTGCCGGAAACAGCAGCGCCTCCCGTACTTGGAAAGGAAGCTCCGTGTTAAAAAAAACAGGACTGTTATCAGCCGTATTGATATTAATAACGGTCAACCTTCATGCAATCTCATTCTTAGTTAACAATACATTATGGGAAACCTTATCGTCTTCCGAATTATCAGAATTGTCGTGGAAATCGACTTACATCGGGAAATCAGTAGGTACGGTTTCACTTGATGAACTTTTTCCAGCCATGTTTGAAGCCTGGAGGATTGAGATTGAAACTGGAGATTCACCCTCCTCAATGCGCTTCAGTGATCCTGATCTAGCCGATGAGCTGTCTAAAATTAAGCTTATTGACATTGACAACGAATGGGCTCTGCTATACAAATCGCGGACAATAACCGGAATAAAATCAATAAATATTGAATGCGAGCAGCTGGAAGATGACCCGCTTGAAATATGGATTAACTGGGAGGGCATCGATCTTCTGAAGAATGAGATTAACCGCTGGTCCCTAAGGCATGGAATTGAGGTTAAGGTCACCGAGGTTCCAAAACCTGATTCAAAACTCGTATCTGTAACCCAGGCAGGCGGCAATGTGCCCGATATTTTAATGGTACAATCAAGTTATATTGACAGGCTTGCCAATTCATCAGCGATTCAAAGTCTGGATTACATGTTTCCCGGAGGAATGGTTCAGCAGGGGAGAGAGGCCTTCAGCCACAACGGCAGGGTATGGGCAATTCCGTTCTACTACGATACCCAGATGCTCTTCTTCAACCCTGAACTCATCCGCAAACCTGATGTCAATTGGTCCCTGCGGGATTTTGAGGAGACATGCAGAAAAGCAGCAGAGTCAAAACTCATTCCTTCCGCATGGAATTCATATTCGGCATCGTTTTTAATCCCATTTCAAATTGCCTTCGGCAAGAAAAGCCTGGTAGAACCTGACGGCTCAATAATCATTAACGACGAACCAACCCTTCAGGCACTCGAGTATGTTCTAAAGCTCCAGAAGGAAGGCCTAATGCAGCCTATGGAGCGTGATGCAATGACAGCCCTGTTTGTATCCGGTGAGGTTGCATCAATTATCAGTGCATCCTATGCTATCCCGCATTTTCTTGAGTTGGGAATTCCCTTCGATACAGCGCCGCTGCCCATTAATCCGGATACAGGAATCAGGGTTTCTCCGCTGCTGGACTTCAAAGCCTTTGCCATTTCCAAACGATCAAAAAATACAATCGGGGCAAGAAGGCTTATCGAGTACCTCTGCGGGCAGGGAGTGCAGCAGCGTTTCACTTCTGCAACAGCCAAACTGCCCGCGCTTGAAACCGCCCTGCCGGCAATTTCAGAAGATAATCAGTGGTATGAAACATTGCTCATCAGTTCTGAGGCGGGAACGGTAATACCCACTGATAAAGCATATTCCATATACAAAAACACTATGTGGAAGATGCTGAGGTTTGCAATTTCCGGCAAAATGCCGGCTGAACAGGTCCTGGAAAAGACGCAGGAACTTGTAAATAAAAATTTAGAAGACAGAAATTAAAGGAGAGAACATGACGAAAAAACTGCTAATTGTTTTGAGCGTTCTGCTTGCGACTATTGTACTGCTGTTTGCAGGATGTGCAACAGGTACAAACAGTGCAAACGATGCACCTATCGCCGAAACAGCCGACGACACCAGCCATGCGACACCGAAGGGTGAAGGCTGGATGATTGCTGTGAGCGGCGTTCGAACCGACGAAGTATGGGAAAGCAATTTTGAAGACTGGAAGAGTGATCCTGAATCAGGTTACGGAGACTATGAGTTTGAACGTAAAGGTGAGATGGTTACATTGAAAGCAATGCCCCTTGTAAAACTTGTAGCAATGGTCGATGATGCCGACGCAACAATGCCGTATTCATTTGATGAAGAACTCTGGAATGCCGGATACGATCTAACTTTAACTGCCGCTGACGGCTACGCCGCAACAATCAATACTGCAGATCATCCAATAAATGAACTATACATAGCAGATTATATGAATGACGAAAAGATTATGCCGATGGTCTGTGGTGAAGTTTCTGGGCAGCTCTGGGTTAAAAACCTTGCTGAAATTTCGGCATCGCTCGAAGCAATCTCTCTTGAAAACAATGATTTTGAACTGCTGCTTGAAATCGGGTCCAAAACAGGTGCATATAAGATTAGTGAACTTGAAGAACTGGATTACTACATTGAAGATAAGGGTAATTATACAAACAGTTATAACAATACCTTTGAATTTACATGGGCCGGGGTAAAGATTGTAGACCTCATTAATGAGTACACAAGACTGACAAAGGATATGTCGATTACAATTGAGGCAATGGACGGCTATGCAATGAACTACAGCGGCGAACAGCTGCTTGATAATGCGGACGGAGACTGGATTCTTGCCTTCAAAGAGGATGGAGCCTATATGCCAGAAGACCCCGGCTACATCAGACTTGTAAAAGTAGGACCTGAGAATCCGAATTTTACAGGTCATGTTTCAGCCCGGATGGTTAAAAAGATCATTATTAAAGATACTGAGTTCAAGGATTTTGATCTTGAAATTATCAGTACAGCTGGAACTGAGGTTATGGATGCACAGACACTCATGTCCGGCGTCACAAACTCAAGAACCATAGTTGAAATGTGGAACAAGAAGAAAACCAAACTTAAACCCTATATGGGAATGCCTATCTATATGCTTCTTGAACGCTACAGTGATTATGAAACAGTTACAATCGAAGCCGCAGATGGCTTCTCTATAAGCCTGAATGCAGTTGAGCTTGAAGGTAATGATGATGTTATCATCGCAATGTTCAACGGCGACGGTTCGGAACTTGAAGAAAATGAATTTCCCCTTGTTGTGGCCTGGGACAAAGACACCGAACTTCTTCCCGCCGGCATAAAAAATGTCCGTAATGTTACCAAGATAAGCCTTGAGTAGGACTAATTTTAATGTAAAGATTTATTTTATAATTCCCGCCCTGCTTGTAATAGCTGTGGCGGGGATATCTCCTTTTTTCGAAGCCCTTTCAACATCCTTTTTTCACGACATATACGGAATCCGCAGTTTTGCAGGCCTGGATAACTTCAGGTATCTAGGTGATGACGCCGGCTTCAGTTACAGCCTGAACATTACAGCTGTTTGGGCGGTAAGCTCTACCTTGCTTAGTCTATTATTCAGCTTCATAATCGCTGTAGCCCTTTCGGGCAGAAAAAAAATGACCGGGCTTCTGTATGCCGCCCTGCTCATCCCCTGGGGTATACCTGTCTACATAGCAGTACCGCTCTGGAGAGCGCTAATCCACGGAAACGGCGGAAGTTCAATTCTGACCAGCCTCTTCGGGATTCAGGTCAACCTTATGCTGGATCCGGCAGCGGGTTTTATCAGCTGCCTCATAGTCAATTTGTGGATGACGGTTCCCCTGACGGCATTCGTACTGCTCGGCGCCCTGAAAAAAATTCCGTCAAGCACAGTTGAGGCAGCTATTCTGGATGGTGCTGACAAGGGTGTTATTGCCGCGCAGATCTATCTGCCGCAGATTAAAGGCACCCTGACGGTTATGGGGGTCCTGAATTTCATAAAGGCCTTTAAAGAGTTTACGCTGATGTTCCTGATGACGGCAGGCGGTCCGCCGCTTCTTTCGGGCATAACAAACAGGTATGTAATAGGGGCAACGACCACCATCGACACCTTTCTCTATGATGTTTTCAGCAATACGGATGATTACGGTATAAGCTCAGCATACTCGGTCATGATGGCTGCAATCGTAATTTTACTGATGCTGATTTGGCGGGTTGCCGGAAACAGAAAATACAGCCTGGAGAAAAAACGCAGGCTGCTGATTTTTATCACCGCGGCACTGCAGATCATTTTCTCATGGACTGCCGGCCTGATACCTGCAGCCGTCTATCTTGCAGGTCTTAAAAGCAGACGAATCTTCAAGCTGTCCATAGCGATAAACGCCGGCTTAATCATATTCAACATTGTAACACAGGGTTTTCTTGCAGGCCTTTCTCCGGGCATACTTCCAGCGCTTTTCACCCTTTATTATTGCAGGGAAAAGAAAGAATATATCAGCACGGGAGGACTCAACGCGGGCTTCATTGAACGCCTGAACAGCAGTTTCAGTACGTTTACAGTTGCAGTCCTTGTTCTGTCTTCAGCGGCCATTGTGTACCTGCTTTTCTGGATGAGTTTTTCGGGCGTCAGCGCCTGTTTTATTGATGCCCCCCTGCCACCCTACGCAGGGCTTCAAAGCTACAGGGCTATCTTCACTGAAGAGAACATCCTGATATATTTCAGGAATACCATCCTGGTAGCGGGACTTACAGGCATACTGGTCCCCCTTGTCTGCTTCCCCGCTGCTGCCTGGCTCAACAGTAAAGGCAGGGTTGCAACCGCCGCTGCGCTAACCTTCATCCAGATACTCAGCATCACGGGTGGAATGCATTCACTGATTCCGCTGTACTCATCATTCGAACGCATAGGAATGGTAAACTCCTATACTCCGCTTATAATCATATCGATATATCACAGCATTCCATTCTCGATGTTCACAATCACAGCCTGGCTTGAGCAGATGCCGGCATCCTTCCGCGACATCGCCCTGGTAGAAGGACTCTCTCCGCTGGGATGGCTCGGAAGAATTGTCCTCCCGCTCTCGCGGCCGGTCCTGACAACGGCCGTTATGACAGCCGTCCTCGGTGCATGGAACAGCTTTATGGCGCCGCTGTTATTTCTCAACGACGACAGCCTCTATACAATCAGTGTCAAACTCTATTCTTTTGTAGGGAGTATCGCTTCCGGGGCGCCCGAATGGAATATCTTTGCCGCGGCTTCAGTAGTTAATTGCGCTATTATTGCTGCTGTTTTTTCACGTTTCATAAAACCGGCTGGGCACACCCGCTTATCAGATTTTACTGAATAATTATTTTTTTGACTGTTTATTGTAGAACTGCAGAAGCTGAACAAAGTAATAGCATTTCTTGTATATCTCAGTCATTCTGGGGACTACACCGCCATCTATTAAACCTTCAATCTCTTTCCAGTTGGTAATCAGTTCATGTGGTTTTTTCTGATAATCTTCATAAACAAGCTTAAAGCTCTTTGCTATTGATACAAGGTGATTACCTGTAACATTTATCAGCCTCAGAGCCTCGTTATTTACTTCCTTAAGTTCTTTTCGTAGAAGTGTGATATTCGATTTATCAGCATCTCGCCGTTTGACCAGCTTGTTTATCAATGCACCGCGATCACCCTCTTCAGAGAGATTCTCATCGAAGGTTATAAGCTCTTCCGATGTCGCCATAAGGCCATAGAAGGCTTCCGAGAGCTGCTGCGAACTGATATTTGTAGTCCACTTGCCTCTTATCAGCAGAATATCGCTTATTTCCCTGATATCCTTTTTACAGAAATCAACAAGGAATGCTTTCAGATAATTCATCGGTGCAATGTAGATATATCCACCGAGCATCTTCTTTGCGAATGCGAGGTTTGCTTTCTCAGTATAATATTTCATTCTTGAGACGGCATTGGTACCAAAGATCTTCTTTGCCAGGCTGTCGATTTTTCCGTTGCGCTGTTCCTTGAGGATCTTATGTATAGAAAGCTCCACCTGACTCTTCAGTTTGTTAAGGTAGTCTTCAACAATTCGCTTGGATGGTCTCTGAACCTTGTATGTAAAGCCGGGATCCTTATCAAGGACCTTGACCATCAGCTCAAGAACCTTGGACTGTCTGACATCACGAATCTTACGAAGCAGTTTCTGCCAGTCTTTCCGGTTCATGATGTCAGTACCCTTGTATGCAGAAAGCACATCAAGAAGATTATCCCAGGGTGAATCAAGTTCAAGATATGGAATCAGTACAAGGAAATCTTTAAGATCTTCAACTATATATTCTCCATTTATATCCTCAAACCTTGGGTTATACATAAAATCGTTCTCTGGAAATCTTGAATCGAATTTCCTTAGAAAGAAATAATAGTCGAATGTGATGAAATCCAGGAATATCGACATAAGATTAAATGTCGTGTTAATCGATTGTACTCGTGATGTATCAAAAATGGAAAAGAAGTTTACAAGATCAGACTTGAGCGAATCAGTAACAAACTTCACATTTCCACCGGATTCCTCAACAGCGGCCCTTATCTCGGAATCTTCAAAGGAAGCCCGCATTTCAAGCTGCTTTTCTGTAAGTGTATTCTCAATAATAATTGTCTTCAGGACAACCGATGCTTCTGCGTGATCAAGCAGGAGCTTTGCCGGACCGACAATGGAATAGATTTCATAAAAAAATTTAGCCAGCGCCGAAAGCGCTTCTTCCTGCTTCGGGCGGTAGAATTTATATTTGTGTTTTCTCAGCTGCTTATTTAGTTCTTTAAGCTGCCGTTTTTTTTCCCGCTCAGGATCCGAGGCCCTGCCAAGGATAGAAAAGATTTTGTCCAAGAAGCCTGATTTAGCTTCAGAATTGCTCACTAGAGTACCCTCGGGATAATGTTATTTTAAAAATACCCTCATGTCAATCACAGAAAAAATAAGGCGACAAGACTGCCTGCTATACAGCCGGCAATATCGGCAAAAAGATCAGCAAGTTCTGGAGTTCTGCCGGTAAACTGCTGAAAATACTCAATAAGCAGACCATAAAGCGACATAATTACAGCAGTCAGCAGAAAACTTCGCAGTACACACCCGTTTTTTCGCATCATAACGATGGACAATAGAAATGACAGTACAAAAAAAGCCGCAAAATGCTCAACCTTATCAATCATATTAAAATTTGAGGGTATTTTCGGCGGGGAGGGCACAAGCATCAGAATACTCATCGCCAGGAGAAGAATTAAAAATAATATTAAAGCCGTCTTCCTCTTAATCATACTGTTGGAGAATAGAGCAAAGTCATACCCCAGTCAATGACCGATTCAAATTATTGACAAATACACTCATGAAAGCTATTCTCTACAGATGAACAAGTTAGCCACAGAATTAAATGATGTAATTTCCGGAGGCACAGCTTTCGAGCTGCTGTCGGATTTCGGCAGGCGAATGTACTTCCCGAAGGGTATAGTATTACAATCGGCCGAAGCCAAACAAAAGGCCAATAATTATAATGCCACCGTCGGTATGGCGATAAGTAAAGGACAGGCCATTGAGCTCAACTCACTGAAAAAGCTTATTCCTGAACTGAAACCTGCTGAGGCGGTAACCTATGCACCTACCGGCGGAGATCCTGCCCTGGTAAAACTATGGAAGAAAGATATAGTAAAAAAGAATCCCGCTGTGGATCCGTCTAAGATATCTACTCCGATTGTTACATCCGGCCTTACACACGGTATATCACTGCTCATGGAGCTCTTTGTAGACGAAGGAAACTCTGTAGTAGTTCCCGATATGTTCTGGGGCAATTACCGACTGATGATTGAGGAAAGACAAAAAGCATCCATAGCCGCCTTTCCTTTCTATACGGAAAGCAAAGGTCTTAATGTTGACGGTTTTATTGAAACAATCAAAAAAACAGCTGTAAACAAGAAAGCCGTTGTAATCGTGAACTTTCCGAACAACCCCACAGGCTACTCACCGACAAAAACAGAAGCTGCAGCACTGAAAGAAGCCCTTGTAGCTGTTGCCGATGAAGGCTATAAACTTCTTGTCGTAACCGATGATGCATACTTTGGACTCTTTTTCGAAGAGGACACATACAAACACTCTCTGTTTAACGAGCTCTATGACGCTCACGAGAATATCCTTGCTGCAAAGGTAGACGGAACAACCAAAGAACATTTTGTCTGGGGATTCCGTGTAGGTTTCGTAACATTCGGCTCAAAGGGCATGAGCGAGGAAGCATACAAGGTGCTTGAAACAAAACTCTCTGCAGCCATCAGGGCCTCTATCTCAAATTGCTCGAGACCGGCTCAGAGTCTGCTTCAGAAAGCAATGCAGGATCCGAACTACAATAGTGAAAAAGAAGCATATGAGGTTGAAATAAAGGAACGTTACCTGAAAATCAAGGAGATTCTTGCAGAACATGAAGATGATCCCGTCCTGGATCCCCTCGGATTCAATTCAGGTTACTTTATGAGCTATAAGATGAAAAAAGGTTCCTCCGAAGCACTCAGAAAGAAGCTTCTTGACGAGGAAGGAATTGGAACTATCTCAATTCAGGATAAATTCCTCAGGGTTGCCTTCTCTTCAGTTGATCTCGAAAACATTGAAGATCTTTATGCAAAGATCTACAAGGCTGCATCGGAATTATAAACCTAAAACCCTGCGGCCTTTATACAGAAAGGGGCTGACTAAGAATACTTCTCTGTCAGCCCCTTTTATTCTTGCCTATTATTAAAGTGTCTGGAAAGCTTTTTATACACCGCCTATCAGCATCTTTCCGATATTGTTTAACTCAGAAATTTTTGTATAAATTGGAGCACGCCCCCTGGCTTCAGCCCTGTCTAGTTCGATTGTTTTCATATAGAGTTCATTCACCATATCGGCAAGGAGTCCGAGATTTGCGTCAAAATTGATCACAGCCATATCCATCAGTAATTTTTCATTACCGCTTACCTGACCGGCCCCAATCATAAACCTGATATTTCCACCGATTTCGTTTCTCACCTTTTTGATAAAGATAGCCATCGCATAGATATTTTCATAGAGTTCATTAAAACTATACCCCTGAAGTCTTGCGTACTCAGAGGTTTCAGTTAGTTTGCCAATCTTCTCCCAGGTATCGGATTCTATCGTCAGTTCTGAGAATGCTTTTCTGAGATACCTGTTGGCGATGTTCTGATGATAATGCTCACTAATCCGGTCTATAATGCTGAAAATCTGTGTGTTCTTAATTGACATAATCGCTCCGTAAAAAAGATTATAGCAGATTATTATCCTTAAGTCGCCCCTGAAAAACTTCTCTTTTGAGCATTTCAGTTCTAAGCAGATTATAAAACTCAGTCTTCTTAACAAAGTCCTTCGGAGCTGCCCGCTCATCCTCCCTGCTGTCGCAGGTCAGCCGCATTATAACTGTAGATTCCGGCATCATCTGAATTGCCTTTATAACCCACTCCAGATATTCTTCAGTCGTCGGGGCATCCGCCTTACCTTTCAAAAAGTCCTGATACAGAGGCGTATTATAAGGAATATGCAGATTATGAAACTTGACTCCCTCCGGATTCAGTCCGGCGGTATACCTGCAGGTTTGCATAATTTCAGTTTCACCCTCACCGGGGAGTCCAAATATCAGGTGAACAGCTGTCTTGATTCCGTAATCCTGGAGCAGCTTATATGACTTCTCAAAGTCAGCCACAGAGTGTCCTCTATTAACACGCTTTAAAGTAGCATCATTTGAAGATTGCAGACCTAGCTCAACCCAGACATCAAGCCCCTGTTTTTTATAGTCCGCAAGCAGTTCAACCTTTTCCCTGTCCAGACAGTCCGGTCGTGTTGAAACTATCAGCTCACTGTAGTCCTGAAGCGAGAGCGCGTAATCGTAGACAGCCTTTAGATGCTCTGTACTGCCGTAGGTACTTGAAAAAGCCTGAAAATACAGAAGAAATATCTCCGCTTTATAGCGTTTCTTCAGGAATCCCGCCGCTTTCTCTGTCTGACATACTATATCCTTTTTCAGATTCACATCGACATCATCCGATAAAGCGCCCTCTGTTCTCTGGTACATAGCACGGGCACCGAAAGCATCACAGTAGGTGCATCCGCTGCTTTCCCGTCCGGATTTTCGGTTGGGACAGGAGAATCCCGCGTCAATTCCGACCCTGAATGCCGGAACGCCATATTTTTTCTTCAGATAACTGCCGTAACTGTAAAAGGGTTCATTAATCACGAAGATATTATCCGTATTAGCATCGGGATTGACAACCCGCTCTTATACGCTTAAATTCGTTTTCTATGAAGAAATTATTAATTGCAGCAGCGATACTTCCTTTTCTTACGGGCTGCTTTCTTATTGAAAACAATACGGCAATTCTCTGGACCGATATTCCCGAGGTTGCGGCCTATGTCGAGTTGTTCAATGCATCTCAGACCGACTACAGGGTCGAACTTGTATACGCCGAAAATCCGGCTGACTATTACGCCCTGGCCTCCGATTCAGCACCCGATATCGTTATTTCTGAGGATTTGGCCTCCAATTCCATTATTAAAGCCTTCAATCCCCTGGACAAGATGATTGAAGACGGCCTTTTTGATCCTTCGGTCTTTTATCCGGATCTTTACAGCCTCGGCTGTAGAGAAGAGATACCCTACGTTCTTCCTGTATCTTTTAACATTCCGGCAATTATGTACAAACAGGACAATCTCTCTGAACCCTTTGCTGATATCATAATAAGTCCCGAAAAGCTGAAAACTGAAGCTGAGATTTTCAACAGCCGCTCAAGCGATAAGTTCAGGGTCAAAGGATTTGCACCTTCATGGATTCCTGATTTCCTCTTGTACAATGCCTTTATCAGCGGCAGTGATTTCACGGAAACCGCCGACGGCAGCCTGATATGGAATGAAACAAATCTACAAACCTCCATCGACTTCTGCCGTGACTGGACCGAAAACATCAACGGCGGTTTCCAGGAAGAAGATGATTTCACCCTCACCTACTGCTATGATCCGGGGTACAAACTGCTTAACGCGGAGCGTATCGGGTTTTACTATACGACGCTCAGAGACTTTTCCGTTATACCGGCGGAAGATCGAGCAAATCTTGACTTTAAATGGCTCGGAGATGAAAATAAAATTCCTGTTTGCGACGACATAGTTTATGCTGGCATTCCCTCAAAATCGAATAAAAAAAAGACTGCAAAACAATTCCTTATGTGGTTTATGAACAGCGAAACCCAGCAGAATCTGCTTGAATCATCCCAATTCAAGCGCTCCAGGGTTTTCGGAATATGCGGAGGACTTTCATCCCTGCAAAATGTAAATGAACTTGTTATGCCTGAATATCATAAGATACTTATTGGAACCGTACCGCCGGCCGGATACCTGAGCTTCCCGGCAAGCCTCCCCTCATACTGGAAATCCGCAAGGGCGGATGTAGTTATTCCATGGCTGCAGGATCAGAATATGCTGGAACCGGAAATGGAATCTCTGACCGAGATGTTAAAAATCTGGACACTGCAGGAACAGAAGAAATAAGATGAAAGCCGTTGTTGCAGTCCCATCGGTCTGCGACTTTTATTTTACCCCGTCGAGGGCTTCAGCCATAGGAGCCGAAGCCGTAAAGCGGGTGCTTCAGGACCACGATATTGATGCCAGAATATTGAACTTTCCAACCTTCGCCGCACCGGCTGCAAAACTTCCGGTTCCGCCTGAACTTGGTCATTTACAGTCCTTCATCATACCGAAAGAAGGCGGACCGATTTCCGGTTTCAGCACATACAGACGTTTCGGTCCGGACGCAGCGGAATGCGCACGGCAGCTTCTTGCTGAAAAACCGGATATCATCTTTATTTCATGTTTCGCCTGGGCATACGCTGCACAATGCATCGAGCTTGCTACGGCAATTAAAACCCTTTCACTGGAAACTTCCGTCGCCGCCGGCGGCGCCGGCGTTACCGTGAACCCGGATTATTTTTCTTCGCAAAAGTCGATTGATTATGTTCTGCCCGGAACAGCCGAAGAAGTGCTGCCATCCTTTCTTGGAACCGGTCGACAGCCGGTCGACGGGGGACCAGCGCTTAAAATACCGGATTTCATAGCAGTCGAGACCGGCATCTCCACAAAGAAGAATGTAAGGTTTTTCTCGGCCATGCTGACCCGCGGCTGCCCTAAAGCATGCCGCTTCTGCGCAAATCATCTCGTTCACGGGCGAAGGTTCAGAAAAGCCCCGCTTGATGCTGTACGTAAAGAGATAGGGCTGATTCCGCAGGATCGCAACGTTTCAATCAATTTTGAGGATGACAATCTAACATTTGACTTCGATTATTTCCTTGAAGTAATAAAAGTTATCAAAGAGCGATTTCCAGATGCTCAGTTTACCGCCGAAAACGGTCTTGATTACAATTTCCTTGACGGAAACAAGGTTCGTGAATTGATTCGTCTGGGGTTCAGGGCATTCAACCTGTCAATGGCCTCACACAGCAGCAGTCTGTTGTCGAATGAGAACCGGTCTGCCGACACAGGACGCCTTGAAGCGGTCATACACAAGGCAGCTGATTCCGGAATACCTGTAACGGCCTACTTCATATGCGGACTTGAAGGAGACAGCGTAGAATCAACCCTCGACAACCTGCTTTATCTTCATTCACTGCCTGTGCTAAGCGGAATATCCATGTTCTATCCGGTCCCGGGACTACCGGGGTTTCCACCCGATTTCCTCAGCAGCAGACCTCCGCAGCTCTGTGCGGGAAGCTCAGCCTATCCCTGGACTAACAGCCTGAGTACCGAACAGCTGCTGACTGCCTTCAGACTTTCGAGGTTATCCAACCTGCTCAAAACCGTTGATAATCTCATTCCTGCAGCCTCGGGCCGTAGTACAGCAGGAAAAAAAGCTGCAGCCCTGGTATCCAGGACAATTAACACACGAAAACTTCATACCCTGAGCGCCGGGGATATAATTGTGGTGCCGCGACAGGACGCCAACCTCGTATCGGGATTTTTAAGCGCGCTATCTCTTGACTAAAGCCCCTCATCTGTCTAGGATCCTGGGTAATTAAGTCATATTTTCATAATATAGAAGTTTTAAAACAATGTTTTTTAGCTTCTTTCCAGAACCCCACCCCTTTTTGCGGGTATTAACAGGAGATTTCAATGTCAATGAAAAAAATCGGAGTTGCTGTAATAGGCTGCGGGATAGTCGGCGGAGCAACGGCCAAACTTTTAGTAAATGATAAGGAACTGCTGAAGACCAGAACAGGAATGGAGCTCGAACTGAAATACATTGTAGATGTTAATTTCAGCAGGGCACAGGATCTTGGACTGGATTCTTCACTCTTCCAGTCGGACCTCGACAAGGTGCTATCGGATCCCGAAATCGGTATCTGTGTGGAGACAGTCGGCGGCACTACAATAGCAAAAGACATAACGGAAAAAATCCTGAAAGCGGGCAGACAAGTTGTTACAGCAAACAAGGCGCTTCTAGCCATTCACGGCCCGGACCTGATGAAGACCGCCCGCGAAAATAATACCGCGATAGGTTTTGAAGCATCATGCGGCGGAGGCATTCCGATTATAAGAGCGCTCTGTGATGGCCTGTCCGCCAACAGAATAGATGCCTTCTACGGCATCGTTAACGGAACATGCAACTACATCCTTACAGAGATGATTCAGAAGGGCCAGAGCTATGCTGACGCACTCTCCGACGCTCAGAAAGACGGTCTCGCTGAGGCGGATCCTACTCTCGACGTTACCGGCGGCGACTCATCGCACAAGCTGGCAATAATGGCCGCACTATCCTTCGGCCAGCACATTGACTATGACAAGCTTTTTGTTCAGGGCATAGACACCCTTGACCTTGCCGACGTCAAATACGGCGCCGAACTCGGTTATATCGTTAAACTGCTTGCCATTGCCCAGAGAAAAGAGAACGGCATAAGTCTGAGGGTTGCACCGGCTTTCATCAAGCAGAAACACCCGCTGGCATGGGTAAGCGGACCCTTTAACGCGGTATCTGTCTACGGCAGCAGCGTAGGCCACACAATGTACTATGGTCGCGGCGCAGGCGGTTCTCCCACGGCATCAGCCGTTGTAGCTGACGTTATTTCGGCGGCTATGGGGATAACAAAAATTCAGTTTGAGACATTGAACATCTGGCCCGATAAAACAGAACCGGCAGTACAGCTTCCAGTTGAAGACTTTGAGGGCAAGTACTATATGCGTGCTATTGTGGCCGACCAGCCCGGAATGCTCAGCCGTCTTTCAGCCATCCTCGCTGAACACAATATCAGTATAGCTTCTGCACTCCAGAAGGAAACTGAAGAGTACGACGCAGCAGTATCTATAGTTATTACAACCTACAGCACCAACGAAGGCAATATAAAGAAGGCTGTTGATGCAATAGAAAAACTCGACGGCGTCAGCAGGAAACCAATCTACATTGGTATTGTTGATGAACACGAAGAGTTTGCTGACTGATACTGCCCTCCTTAACTAAAATGATTTCAGCCCGGCCGGTAACGTCGGGCTTTTTTTATCGAATCTTTTTTATCAGAGACTGAATGGAAGGTAGGGATCAACAGCAGCAAGCAGTGCGACAAACAGCAGAGAGGGCAGGAAGTTCGCAGTTTTAATATCCTTAATCTTTAAAAGATTCAAACCTATCATGATAATCATCACACCGCCGAGCCCTGAAATCTCAGAAATAACCAGGGCCGGGATGAAATCACCTACCGCGACGGCAAGGAGCGTAAGCCCCCCCTGTATTACCATGATGGAAATGATGGAAAAAGCCACGCCTATACCCATACCTGCAGCAAAAATCACCGCGGAAATTCCGTCCATAACTGATTTTGTAAGTATCAGCTCATAATCATGCTCAACCCCGGCCTTGATTGAACCTACTATTGTCATAGCCCCCACGCAAAACAGTACCGAGGCATTTAGAAAACCATGGGCAAAATTACTGTCGCTTTTATTCCCGGAGGAAGACTTACGGCTTACGAGACGCTCAAGAAAGGAGCCGAACCTCATTATTGCTGCATCAATATCCAGCAGATACCCGATAAGTCCACCTATGGTCAATGATATTACTACATAAAGAGTTTTGGTGAACTCCTGCCCCATCCTGATTCCGATAACCAGAGAAATCATACCTATACAGATGAATAAAACTTCTTTTAATTTTTCGTTAATTCGGGCGGTAAGCTTCACGCCAAGCAGCGAACCAACGAAAACCGTGATACAGTTAACAATTGTTGCGATCATGTGTAAATAATAGCAATAATGTGGTATAATGTTAATATCGATATTTCAGGTATCAATTGCTAAATAATATGGCTGAATTCGTCGATTATTAAAATAGTAATTATAAAAACAACGGAGGAATTCCATGAGTACCGCTCAGACAGCCGAAGTGTTCAGCAACATCGACAGCCCTGCCGAACTCACCAGCGATAAAATTTACTGTGCTAACTGTGTTCATTGCAAGCTTATCAGATCTAAAACAGGTTCAGGTGGGCAATACTGTCTCAGAGTGCGATGTGATGCGGGCATGTGGAAGAAAAAGCTCGGAGAGGAAAAAATATATAAATATTTTACCGTAGCAAGAAGAAGCCCCTCATCCTGTCCTCATTATGAACCTATGGGTGACCCGAGAGAATTCATCAAAGAACTTAAAAAAACCCTCCCCATAAAGGACGAGGTTTACACAGGTTCTAATTAATCTTAGAATATTCTAATGAAAAGATTACTCATTTTCCTTTTAACAGTATCTTCTATATTTGTGTTCACTGCCTGTCAGTCGGAAGATATAGTGATTGATGAAAATCTCCAGCCGGGAGAATACTTCCAGGAAGCCCAGACTGCATCTGCAGAGTACGAAGATTACGAGACAGCCCTGCTGTACTATAATACCTTCATTGAAAGATATCCTAATGAAACCCTTTTGGTAATTGAGGCTGAGTATGAAATTGCACTGCTTTATTACAAGATGGAAGACAACGAAACAGCATTAAGGCTGTTTAACGGCATAATCAATAAATACAATCAGCCTGAAGCAGCAATGCTCCCTGCATGGCCCGAGGTACTTTCAAAAAAGCTTATCGGCATTATTGAAGGAAAAGCGGAAGAAAATCCTGCCGGAGAGGAAAAACCAGCCGGATCTCCCAAGCCCCCTACTGAGGGAGAATAATCGTTGTTATCTCGACACCGATTGCTTCGGCGTCTTCATAAACCATATCTTCTGTAACCCTGCCCCTCGGTCTTTCGTGGGGCGGTGCATCTCCTATAAGCAGCAGCTTTCGGTCAGTGGCCATCCATGGAAAGGCATGCACCCCTTCATACAGGGCTTCATAGACGGCCTCAGGGATGTCCCGGCCGCCGAATACAGTTGTACGGTTTATCACACCTTGAATTCCATCGAGAGTTTTCTGAAACGGCCTGACACGTGTAAGGTAGTCTTCATGATAATCACGATACAGAACCATTCCGAACCTGAAGTGACCGTAGCCCTCAGTCTGCTCTTTCAACAGCGGTACAAGCTCACGTTTCAGCCATGGGATATCATTCTCCATACTGGCGGTTGTATCAAGGGCCAGAACAAGATCAAGGCTTCCGCTGTCCACCTCATCAAGAACTTCATCCAAAGCATTCAGTAAATCGTCTTCACCCCTGCAGTAGATAACGCGTCCTCCGCCTTCTTCTGCAATCTCGGTATAGGTTTTGACTGTATCGTCCATGTAATTGCCTTCGGGAGGTCCTTCCAACGGTTTCTGCGCCACCCTCAGGATGAAAGGATTATCCCTGAAACCGCTTCCGTAATCAGCATACTTTGCACCGAAGGCCCGCACGCTGAGATAGGTACCGTCGACAACAAGCATCTCGCCGCTGCGAGTCCATTCATAACCGTAGATGACAATGTAGGGAATGAATATTCTGAAGGCGCTCCCGAACGCCTCATAAGATTCAGGGGTGGAATCTATTAATGAGAACAGCTTTTTTTCCGGATCAAGAAATTCTCCGTCAAGCATTCGCTTCTCATCCCCGTTATGAGGATTATACTCAGGAGCACGAAGTGCATATGTTGCAGCTTTTCGTTCGGGGTCTTCGGTTGATTCAGTCAGCAGAACCGATTCCAGGCCCGGTTTATTCCGGATCCACAGGTTATATCCTCCCTCAAGACTCTGTTCAATTCTCAGATCTTCCGGACCAATTACAAGCCCGTCAGAACTGACTTGAAAGACTGGAAGGAGGAGCAATATCGAGACAAAAAAAATGAATTGCTTCATAGTATAATTATCGGTCTGTTTATTCAGCTGATAAATAATGCAATTGTATTTTTATTGCAACTTAGCCCCTACAGCCGATTCTATCAATGTCAAATGGAGTTTCCTGATAAACAGCATAATTCAGCCAGTTGGAAAACAGTAAATTTGCATGGCTTCGCCATTTTACCATCGGTTCATTAGCCGGATCATCACCCTGAAAATAGTTTGCAGGGATATCCGGATTCAAACCGCGGGCCTGATCCCTCTCATATTCATAGCGCAGGGTGCCTGAATCATACTCACTGTGACCTGTCACAAAAACTCTTCTTAAATCCTCACTGGCCGTGAGATACACCCCGGCCTCATTGGATTCAGCCAGGATACGCAGAGAAGGCCTCCTTAAAATCTCTTCGCGGTGAATACTTGTATGTCTTGAATGCGGGACAAAAAACCTGTCGTCAAAACCCCTTGTGATTTTATTGCTTTTCTCAAGCACCCGATGCTCATATACTCCGGACAACTTGGAATCCAGCTTAAACTTCGGAATACCATAATAATGGTAGAGCGCAGCCTGAGCTCCCCAGCAAATACTCAGAATTGAGTAAATATGCTCATCGGCCCAGTCGAATACGGTTTTCAATTCTTCCCAATAATCTACTTCTTCATAATCCATAAGCTCCACCGGAGCACCTGTTACTATCAACCCGTCATAACAGTTTCCAATCACCTGTGAGACCGGGCGGTAAAACTCAAGAAGATGCTCCTCTGCTGTGTTTTTTGAGGCATAGGTTTCCGTTTTCAGTAAATCTACCTCAATCTGTAAAGGTGAATTACTCAGCAGCCGTAAAAGCTGTGTTTCTGTTTCGACCTTTGTAGGCATTAAATTAAGGATTGCAATATTCAACGGCCGGATATCCTGAGAATGCGCCCTGTGTTCGCTCATGACAAAAATACTCTCGCGTTGGAGTATGGCGGCTGCCGGCAGATTTTCGGGTATTCTAATAGGCATAAATTCTCTCTTAACTTTCGGCCAGAGCTTGTTTAAGATCGCCAATAATATCATCGATCGATTCAATTCCAATCGATAACCTAATCATATCCTCACCAATACCCGCATCCTCCAGAGCCTTTGCATCAAGCTGAGAGTGGGTAGTTGAGGCCGGATGGATTGCAAGGGACTTTGCATCGCCTACATTCGCAAGATGGCTGAAGAGCTTCAGCGAATTGATAAACCGGCTTCCTGCGTCCCTGCCGCCGTTTATCCCGAAAACAACCATTCCTCCTGCGCCACCCCCGTTTTGCGGATTTCTAAGATATTTACGCGCCAGTTCGTTTGAAGGATCAGTTTCCAGACCCGGATAACGAACCCAGGCAACCCGGTCATGTTTCATAAGGATTTCAGCTGCTTTCAATGCGTTTTCACTATGTCTTTGCATTCTCAGAGCCAGGGTTTCAAACCCCTGTAAAAACATCCAGGAATTATCCGGGGAGATACAGCCCCCAAGATTCCGTAAAGGAACAAGCCGCAATCGAACGGCATAGCCTACCGCATTCATTTCACCCAAATCATATGCATAGCGCAAACCGTGATAACTTGAGTCCGGCTCGGTCATCAGTGGAAATTTACCGCTGCTCCAATCGAATTTACCGGAATCTACAACTATACCGCCTATCCCTGTACCATGCCCCCCTATCCACTTTGTAAGCGAATGAACAACAATATCCGCACCATGCTCAATCGGTCTGCAGAGATACGGGGTAGCAAAGGTGTTATCAACAATGAGAGGTATGCCGGCATCATGGGCTCTGTCTGCAAGTATGTTCAGGTCTGCAACATCCAGGGTCGGGTTTCCAATGGTCTCTACAAATACGAGTTTTGTTCTTTCCGTTACAGCGGCATTCAGACTCTCTTCGTCGTTAAGATCAAAAAACCTGGTTTTAATCCCGTAGGAAGGCAGGATATCGTTGAACATTGTATAAGTTCCGCCGTAGAGGTTCTTTGATGCTGCAACTTCATCCCCCTGGGCACAGATATTTATTATCGCATAAAAAACTGCATTGGTTCCTGAGGCTAGAGCAACTGCTGCTGCTCCGCCTTCCAGAGCGGCCGTTCTTTCTTCAAGGACTGCCTGAGTGGGGTTCCCAAGCCGAGTGTAGATATTCCCAGGCGCCTGGAGAGCAAACAGATTAGCTGCATGCTCGGTATCTTTGAACAAGTATGCCGACGTCCGATGCACAGGAACGGCTCTTGAAGCCTCACTCGGGTCTCCAGTGAATCCGCCGTGAATAGATATAGTCTCAAATCCATCTTCAAACATTATTTCCTCCTGTTTTTACCTTACTATTTTAATAAGGTATAGGCAAGTTTTCCATGACTCATCCTGAAACTTTATGTTATAATATTGCCATGAAAGCAACAGAAATAATAGCCAAAAGACGTTCAATCAGAAAATTCACAGAACAATCTCTCTCGGAGAAGGAGATAAACACTCTTATCCAGGCAGGAATGAATGCACCATCAGCCCGTAATACACAGCCCTGGCATTTTATGGTTTTAAAAAATAAAGACACAATAAAAAAAATTGTTGAAATATGTCCAAACGGTTCGATGCTGAAGGGCGCTGACACAGCACTTCTGGTGCTCGGAGACATGAACGATACCGATGATTACTTCATAATTGACTGTGCGGCGGCTGTTCAGAACATTCTGCTTGCGGCTGCAGATGAGGAAATAGGTGCTTGCTGGATAGGTGTGTATCCACGCCAGCCTAGAATTGAAGGGCTGAAGAAATTATTCAATCTACCGGATAAAATTTTCCCCCATTCGCTTATTGCTCTTGGAAAACCGGCTGAAAGCAAATCGCCAAACAGTAATTTCAGAAAAGAACGCGTGCATTACGAGAAATGGTAAAAGCCTCAGAATAGACAATAATCCTGAATTTAATTAAAGTATCCCCAGTAAGTTATAGTTCCATAAAAAGGAGTAGGGATGAAAATCATTATTGGAAACGATCATGGCGCTGTTAATCTTAAAAAACAGATAATCAAACACCTCGAAACAAAGGGATTTGAGTGCGAAAACATAGGTGTTGATACCGAAGATTCTGTCGATTATCCTGATATTGCAAAAATAGCCTGCGAGAAATATATTGCCGGTGGATATGACTACGGAATTCTCTGCTGCGGAACAGGTATAGGCATATCCATCTCAGCCAACAAGGTTGACGGGATTAGATGTGCGCTGCCTCAGGACAGCTTTGCCTCACACGCTACCCGTGCACACAATAACCCTAACTTCATAGCCTTCGGCGGCCGCATTGAATACAAGGATAAAATTGAAGACATGCTTGATTCATTCTTCGACACTGAATTTGAAGGCGGACGTCATCAGATTCGTGTTGATAAGATAATGGCTATAGAAAAGTAGAAACTCCGGCTCCAGCCTTATAGTGACTCGGCCCAGCTGTTGAGCGCATCCATTAGCGATACATAGCGCACAGAGCGGCCGCTGTAGTGTTCAGCCATATCAGAAGACGGCATAGTTGCCGCATCTTTTTTTATCCAGCTGTCTGCGGCTGATTTGAGATCACTGAACAGACCTGCCGCTTTTCCGGCAATAAGGGCGGAGCCGAGGGGTGCGCCCTCCTGGCGGTCAACCGGGATCACCGGAATCTGGAGGACATCCGCCTTTATCTTATTCCATACGGCACTCTTCCCTCCGCCGCCGGTTATTCTAATCTCGACAGGTTTGAAGCCGTCGTACATTTCACTAAGGGTCTGCTGATATATCCTGTATTCCAGCGCGACCCCTTCGCATACGCCGCGAAACAGATGTCCTGCATTATGATTCCAGTTAAGACCAGCCCAGGAACCGCGCAGATCAGGCTGGGCGGGAGAGTTCCGGCCGGCAAGATGAGGTACGAAGACAGGATCATCCAGCCTCGGTTCTATCGCGGCGGCAAGTTCATTCAGCCTGGAGAATTCGAGTCCCTCCGCACCGAGAATTACCCCGATTTCACGCCTGAACCATTCGAGGTTCATTCCGCCGCCGTTGATGTAGGCATAGGGATGCCAGAGACCCGACACGGCAGACTGGCCGCAGCCCAGAATCAGCTTTTCATCAACACCGAAACTCGCAGTTGTTGAGGCATATACACTTGCCGTACCCGCTACATCAACGCAGACGCCTTCCGAGGCGGCGCCGCAAGACAGGAAACTGGCGGCAGTGTCACCGCATCCGGCGGCAACCGGGGTACCTGCTTTAAGTCCGGTGCGTTCAGCCATTTCAGGAATTATCTGCCCCATTATCTGATCGGGGCGTACGATCCTGGGGAGTTTCTCAATATCCACATCGAAACGCTTACATAGCTCTTCGTCCCATTTTGAATTTCTGTTATCTGCAAAACCTGAAAAATGCAGATAGGTTACATCAATGAATGCCTGATCCCCCCTGAGACCACAGAGCCTCATAACAGCATATCCGCCCGGCTGAACAAAAGATTTTATCTTCGCATAGATGTCCGGCTGCTCATGTTTCCACCAGATCTTTTTGGGACCATGGTTGAAACTCGGGGCACATCCTGTTTTATTCAGAATATCTTCTGCAGCTTCAGCCTTGAGTTGTTTAATATAGGACGCACACCGGGTATCAAGCCAGGAGTCATAGGGGGTCACGTTCATACCGTCATCGCCTACACCGATGACTCCGGCCATCTGACCGTCAATAGCTATACATGCAATATCAACAGGATTTGTGGAGGTTTTATCAATTAGTTCTTTAATTGTATTGCATACAGCATCAAGCTGCTCTTCAGGATCTTCTTCTACTACTCCCGGTTCAGGCTGAAATAGATTGGATTTCCTGAACGATTCAGCCAGTGTCCTGCCGTCTTCACTGAAGATTGCCGCCTTCGTTCCCTGGGTTCCTATATCGATTCCGATAAGCTTTGATGCCATGTAAGACTCCTGAGGTTTGATGGAATATTATACAACTGGTTACTGTTATTTCGCAAGCATATCTTAGCGTTTATTATCGTTTTTTGTCATTTACAATGATGTAAGAAAAGCCTTCTTTTCCGCCCTGCGCAGATCTTCGATTCTCTCGAGAAAAACTTTAGCGGTAAGATCCTCCGGATCAACCGATGCGACACGTTCAAGCAGCTCCTGAGCATCTCCGAAATCACGACGGGAAAACCGCAGCAGGGCCGCTTCGAAATCATCTTTTGTTTTATTCTTCAGTTCGCGGCGCTCTTCAGTATCGGCATCAAAAATCTCAAATAAAGCAACAGCGTTGTCCTTACCCTTAACCTTAACACGCCCCAGGAATCTAAAATTGTAATCAGAAGTATTCTCCAGTTTAACCCATGTTGCCTGACTGATAACTACATTAGCCTTATACAGTTTTGTAACATCCTGTATACGGGAAGCAAGGTTAACGGCATCGGAAATAACTGTTCCCTGCATTCGCTTTTCATCACCTATAATACCGAGAATCATATTTCCTGTGTGTATACCTATGCCGATGTTAATCGGTTTATAACCGCAGTTTGCCCGGTGCCCGTTGTAAACGTTAACATGCTCAATCATCTCTTTAGCCGCGGCAAGTGCGTCTTCAGGATTCTGCGGAAATAGAGCCATGATGGCATCTCCGATGTATTTATCTACAAACCCGCCGTTGTTCGTTATCATCGGGCTGAACCGGCTGAGATACGAGTTTATAAATTTAAAGTTTTCCTCAGGTGTCATATTCTCGGACAGATTGGTAAAAGCCCTGATGTCGACAAAAAGTATGGTCATCTCTTTTGAAACCTGATCGCCCAGCTCAACATCGACTATATTCTCCTGTCCGAGTGAACTCAGAAATTCAGTCGGCACAAAGCGGCTGTATACATTGCTGATTCTGGATAACTGAAGAATAGTATTCACACGTGTCAGAAATTCTTCCTGAAGATAGGGCCGGGTCAGGAAATCATTGGCACCGGAGGTGAGCCCTTCCATCATTTCTGAAACATCTTCTTTATTAATTACAAGAATTACGGGAAGCTCATCTTTTGTGAAGGTATTACGAATCTGTGAACAGACCTCATATCCGCTCATGTCCGGAAGTTTTACATCAATAATGACAAGGTGGGGGACATTATCCCTTATTCTCAAAAGAAGCTCTTCACCGCTCATCATGGGCACAACCGAATAGTTCATGGACGCCAGCTGACTTTTCAGAATCTGCAGCTCTTCAACATCCTTTCCTGCAATTAGAATTTCAAGATTTCGATCAGATGTAATCTCATCAAGCACCGGCTGAAGATTCATGAGAGCATCCATCTCAAGTTCTTCCTCTTCGGTAACCGGACGCTGCCCCTCCCAGAAATCAAAAATAAACTTATAAACAATTGATTCGTCTGTACTCTCAATACATATCTCGCTTTCATGAAGCTCTATCAACTTCTTCGCTATCGCAAGACTCAGGTCGTAAACATCTTTATCATCGATATCCTCCACCTCACTCAGTTCATAAGCGGTAAAAAGTGCGTTTATATCATCTTTATCAAGATCACATCCCTCAACTGTTATTGAAACCTCAAGCCCCTCCGGCTTTTCAGAACCGCTGACAATAATTCTGCCTTTCTCGGTATGCCGTACTGAGTTACTGATTATATTGTAAAGGATCTGCTCAAATCTCTGCTCATCTGCAGAAATCACCTTTAAATCAAGAGAGACTTCCGATACAAGCTCCACATCCTTTATCGCAACCATCGATTCACAGCTGTTCAGCACCTTTCGTACAAGCTTTATAAACTCAACAGGCCCGTACTTCAAAATAATGGAATGTTCCTTTATCCTGGTGAAATCAAGAATATCATTAACCATATTTGAAAGCCTGATCCCGTTTGAGACTATCAGCGATGAGCTGGCAATCTGTTCAGAATTCAGCGGTCCCATAGAACCCTTAAGAAGGCTCTCACCCAGTTCCACAATATTTCTGAGGGGTTTTGCAAGTTCAATAGAATTCCTGGCAAAGAAGCTTTCCTTCTGATTCATAAATGCTTCCAGCCTCGAATGTGTGTCTTCAAATTGACGATAATCGGCAAGGCTGTCCGTCACAAGCCTGTAAGTCTGCTGAACTGCAAAAAAAATAACACCAACAAGAATCATTCGAAGAGAAGATATCAAGCCTATTGTAAAAAGGAAATCATTTATCATACAGAGAGAAAAAACACTGAACGACAGCAGTGTAAGCCCGGCCCCCCGGCGGTTCTTTTTCATTGCCGCTATCAGCCTCCAGATAATATAAAACGCTGCGATCACCTCAAGACACGAAAACAGCGAAACAATAGTCTGCACCAGATACAGTGGTAACACAAATATCAGAACGGAAACTGCAAGCGCAAGAATCTGTGCAACCCTCATTAAAGGACGGTGAATTTCATTCGGAAACAGGGAACTGAGATAATTCAGAAGTAGAGGCAGTACTAAAACAAGAAGAAACTCCTCCATCCTGATAATGAATGAACCGTTCATGACGGGCAGAATCCATCCGGCCAGGAACCTCCCGCTGAAGAGAGCATAAAGAGTAAAGACAAACATATAAAGAAAGAAGTGCATACTGTAATGGTACTTACGCATGTAGAAATAGTTAAACAGGTTCAGAACCGCAAAACCGGCAAGAACTAAAACTACCAGCACATCAAGTAATTTACCAAAATGATCCTGCTCTACTATATCATTCAGTCGACCGTAAGAAAGCCAGTTCAGCAGACTGCCGCCGAATTTACTACTGAAATTTGAAACATGAAGAATTATTTCCAGATTATCACTCGTCTGATTATAAAGTACAGAATGGGCCCGATTCATACCGGGTTTTTCATCGACAGGGGAAGGAATACCGGATCCATCGATCACCGTTCCATTAACCTGCAGGCTATAAGCCGTGCGTATAGGATTTATCAGAAACCCATTCTGTCCCTGCATATCAGTCGTATCAAGAACCATTCTGAAATAATATTCGCCTTCACCAAATACTGTAGGTTTAAGTTCAACCTCATTGGTAAAGTCCGGATCGCTATAGACCCTCCATCTACTGTCAAGCCTGACTGTTGTCCCGAATTCAGGGCTGACAGACAAGCTTTCAGGAAAGGATTCAAGCGAGACGGAGCTGGTTATAAAATAATAACCGAAGGCTGAAAGAAACAGCAGCACAAAAACAATTGAAATTATAAATAACACGTTCTTATCATTAAACATACTCAATTTAAATTATATCCTTGAAGTAAAAGAGTTTCCACTTGAAAAGATAATATCAGTCTATTATCCTACCTCCTATATTTATCGGCACAATGGAGTTTTTTATGTCATCCGAAGAGAAGATTTTTTTTACATATAACGATATTCACAATACTATTCAGCGTGTTGCGGAGCAGATTATTGCTGAGGGCTGGGATCCGGACGTAATTGTAGCCATCGGAACCGGAGGTTTTATTCCTGCGAGAATTATCAAGACCTACCTTGATAAACCCATCTTAACGGTAGGGCTGAAACTCTACGACGAAAACAACCAGCCAAAAAAAGCGCCTGAAAAGATTCAATGGATTGATGAAGTGGAAAAAAAACTCAAAGGCAGAAAAGTTCTTCTTGTAGACGAGGTTGACGACTCAAGGGTAACTCTTGAATACTGCCTGCGTGAACTCTTGAGTGATGACCCCTCCGAAATTGCGGTTGCAGTCCTCCACAACAAAAACAAGGAAAAACGGGGCTCAATCCCACCGGAAATCACCCGCTACTGGGCCGGTGAAGAAATAGAAGACAAGTGGATCTGCTATCCCTGGGATGCAATAGATATCGATAGTCACGGAAAATAAAAAATTATTGTTTGTCATTGACAAAAGCTCTTGCTCCATATAGTTTATTTGTAATTATTACATTTTTATATCAATTACACCTTTGGAGAAAAACAATTATGAAGAAATGGGTTTGTTCAGTCTGCGGTTATGTTTATGAAGGGGATGACGCTCCGGAAAAATGTCCACAGTGCGGCGCATCAAAAGCGAAATTCAACGAATTGGTTGAAAACGAAGGCCTTACCTTTGCCGACGAACACAGAATCGGTATTGCGCAGGGTCTGGATGAATGGGTCGTAAACGGACTGAAAGAAAACTTTATGGGCGAATGTACTGAAGTAGGAATGTACCTCGCTATGAGTCGTCAGGCAGACAGAGAAGGATTCCCTGAGGTTGCCGAGGCATATAAGAGAATAGCCTTTGAGGAAGCAGAACATGCTTCCAAGTTCGCAGAACTCCTCGGTGAGGTTGTACATGCGGATACAAAGAAAAACCTCGAACTCAGAGTTGCTGCTGAACATGGCGCAACACAGGGAAAACTTGATCTCGCAAAGAAAGCCAAAGAACTCGGTTATGATGCTATTCATGATACTGTTCATGAAATGTGCAAAGATGAAGCAAGACACGGATCAGCTTTTCAGGGCCTCCTTAAAAGATATTTTTAACCTCCTCTTAATTTCTTTTGGAACCATGCAGCAGTGCTGCGTGGTTCCTCCTTTCAGGAGCACAAGATGGAAACTGCAGAATTATTAAAATCAAATAATGTAAAACCGACTGTCGTAAGGATGAAGGTATACAATTACCTTGTTGAAAATAAAAATCATCCTACAGCAGATACTGTTTTCAAATCTCTGCTTTCTGAAATCCCAACCCTGTCCAAAACCTCTGTATACAATACAATGGAACTTCTCCTTGAAAAACATCTTATTCAGGCAATAACTATAGAGGAAAAAGAAACTCGCTTTGATGCTGACACCTCTGATCACGGACACTTCAAATGCACCAAATGCGGCGCCATTCATGACTTTCATGCAGATCTAAGAAACTTGCAGTCCGATCTGCCTTACGGCTTTACTGTTGATGAGCGACATCTTTACTACAAGGGGCTATGTGCGAAATGTAAATGATTGCAGAAAACTAGATTTATCAACTATAATATCCAATAATTAAAAGATCAGGAATAAAATATGAAAAAAAATAATAAAAAGCGCAGTATAAGAAATAAGCTTGTAGCTGCAGTAGCTGCCACAGTATTTTTGGTGTTTGCAGTAACCGGTTATTTTCTCGCTACCATTATTTTTGAAAAACAAAGCAATGATTCGGTGCTTTATATGGAGGCTATAGCCAAAGAATATGCACCCATTGTTGCAGAAGAACTTGATCATTCTATTGAATCAGCCAGAACTTTAGCTACTGTTTTCAGCTCATATGAGAGCATCGCCGCGGATGCCAGAAGAGACGTTTTTTCTGATTATCTCAAAAAGCTTCTTGAAGAAAATGAGTCGTTTCTGGGGGTATGGACATGTTGGGAGCCGAATAAACTTGATGGCAATGATTCGGAGCACGTGAATACCTCGATCATTGAAGACGAGACCGGCCGCTTCATCCCATATTGGTATCGTACCGAATCAGGAAAGCTGGCATCTGAAGCACTCAGATCATATGATGTTCCCGGCGACGGAGACTACTACCTGCTTTCACGCAATAGCGGCTTAGAAACCATTACTGATCCTTACACTCATGAGATTGCCGGTGAAACAATCCTACTCACAAGCGTCGCTGTACCAGTAAAAGACAAAAACGAAAATGTTATAGGCGTTATAGGCATTGATATATCCCTGGATTTCCTAGATGAGATTTTAGCTGATGTAAATTTTTACGAGTCAGGCTTTGCCAGACTGGTTTCTTCATCCGGAGTAGTTGTAGCCCATCCTGATAAAAGCAGGTTGCTCGACGTCTGGGGAGAGGGCTCAGGCGAGGAAGGTAAAAAGCTGATTGAGAAAGTAAACAGCGGCGAAGTGTTCACAGGCAGTTACTATTCAAAATCGCTTGGTGCATATACTACAAAAACCTTTGTTCCGGTTTTTATTGGAGAAATCAGTACGCCGTGGATATTCGGTACGGTAGTGCCTACAGATGAGATACTGACAGATGCGAAGCGGATTGTAAACATCATGATAGCATTTTATACAGGTGGTGCATTGGTGATCATTCTTATTGTATTATTAATTATAAGCAAGATGATCAATCCACTTAAAAAGACCGCCGCAGCTCTTGGAAACATCGCAGAAGGCGAAGGTGATCTGACGCAGCGGCTCGATATCAAATCCATGGATGAGACTGGATTGATTGCTCATAATTTCAACCTGACTATCAAAAAACTGGCAAAAATGCTCCAACAGATTAGAACTGAATCTATCAATCTAAATGATGTCGGTGAGGATCTGAGCGCAAACATGACCGAGACTGCATCTGCAATCAACCAGATTACAGCCAACATTACGGGCATAAAGGGACAGACTGAACATCAGTCACAGAGTGTCGGCGATGCACAATCAACGATTGAAAATGTTGTAGAACACATAGGGCAGCTTAACGCACTTATTGAAGATCAGGCATCAAGCGTTATAGAATCGTCCTCCACAATTGAAGAAATGGTTGCGAACGTTAAATCCGTATCAGGAATACTTCAGAAGAACTCTGAATCGGTCGAAGAGCTGTTGAAAGCTTCCGAACAGGGAAATCTCAGAATAAAAGAGGTTACTGATCTTATTACGGAAATCTCAAATGAATCGGAAGGACTTATAGAAGCCGGAAACATCATTCAAAATATTTCCAGCCAGACAAACCTGCTGGCAATGAATGCCGCAATTGAGGCAGCCCATGCTGGTGACGCCGGTAAAGGCTTTGCAGTAGTTGCTGATGAAATTCGTAAGCTGGCTGAAAACTCCGGATCACAGGGAAAGGCTATAACTCAGGTCCTCGGCAAGCTGAAAGGTTCTATTGATAAGGTTCTTTTATCTACCGAAAACGCAAAAGACCGGTTTACAAGCGTATTTGAAATGAGTAAAAAGGTCAAAGATCAGGAAGCTGTTATTAACAATGCGATGGATGAACAAAGCGAAGGCGGTATTCAGGTCCTTGAAGCGATTAAAGAAATAAATGAAATCACAGTCAAGGTCAAAGACGGCTCACAGCAGATGCTCTCCGGGAGCGGAGATGCGATAAATGAAATGAAGCGCCTATCGGGGGTTACCTCCGAGATAACCAACAGTATGAAAGAAATGGCTATAGGCACCGGGGAGATCAATAACGCGGTGCATCACGTAAACGATATCAGTAGAAAAAATATGGACAGTATTAATAAGCTGATGAGTGAGGTATCAAGATTCAAAATTGAGGATTAATACCGAACAGGCTTTTCAAGATTACATATTTCGTTTGTCCGGTCGATCTTGACTTAGTTGCAACAACCTGCTATATTCGCCTCAGACTTAGTTGCAATAGCACACTATTTGCCAGGGAATTATTATGCACATTTACACATCACCGGGACATTATATATCCGCAATCTACAGACACCTGCAAATCTATCTGAACAGGGAATTCGCATCGCTCGGCTTCGGTAGCGGACAGTATCTTTTCTTTAATCATATTTCACATCATGAAGGGATAACTCAAAAAGAACTTAGCAGAAGACTATCAATCGACAAGGCAACAACAGCCAAGGCTGTTCATAAGCTGACGGAAAAAGGCTATATAGAACAGCGGCAAAGCAAGACGGACAAACGTTTTAATAATCTATATTTGACTGAGCAAGGAAGAACAATTCTGCCGGAGGTAAGGGAAATTCTTAAACAGACAATAGAAATACTACAGAGAGGGATGACAGACAGCGAAGGCGAAACAGCCCTGAAACTGATGCATGTGATGCTTGGAAACATAACCGATGAGACTACACGAGTACGGAGCAAAGATGAGTAACAGAATTGAAATGATAACAACAGCAAAAGAACCGCAGGTATTACTCAGACTGGCGGCCCCGATGATGTTCGGGATACTCGGAATGAGCGTATTCAACCTGGTAGACACCTGGTTTGTAGGAAAACTCGGGACTACGGAACTTGCGGCACTGTCATTCACCTTCCCCGTTGTTATGATTGTCAGCAGCACGGCTCACGGCCTTGGAATCGGTATGACGGCGGCGGTATCAAAGGCTGCCGGCATGAAGGACGCGGCGAGGCTTAGAAACATAATCACCTGGGGTCTGATGCTGTCTGTAATTATAGTATCAGCGGTGGTGGTTATCGGCGAACTGACAATTGAACCTGTCTTCCGTGTGCTCGGTGCCGACGATCAGACAATGCCTGCTATAAAAAGCTACATGAGGATCTGGTATATAGGCGCAGCCTTTGTTGTAGTCCCCATGACGGCAAATGCCGCTATAAGGGGCCTTGGCGACACCCGACTACCCTCAACTGTTATGCTCATTGCCGCAGGAATAAACATCATTCTTGATCCCCTTCTGATTTTTGGTCCGGGACCGTTTCCCGCCCTTGGTGTTGCCGGTGCTGCGCTTGCAACTGTAACTGCTCGCTTCACAACCTTCTGTGTATCGATGTATGTACTGATAAAACGTGAAAAAATGATATCGTTTTACAATTCAGAATCTATCACCAAAGTCTGGAAAGAGCTGCTCTTTGTCGGCCTGCCGAACACGTTCACCAAACTGATAATTCCTCTCGGTACTGCGTTTATTACGCGGATGATTGCTTCATACGGTCGCGAAGCAGTGGCTGGCTATGGTGTCGCGAACAGGCTTGAAATGTTCGCCTTGATCCCGCTGATGGCACTTACTTCCGTAGTCCCCGTATTCACCGGACAAAATCTGGGTGCAGGGAAGAAAAATCGGGTTTTGGACGGTATGAAAGTAAGCGCAATATTTTCAGCAGTTTACGGATTAACAATCTATGTAATTCTGCTTATTACCGGCAGATTTATTGCAGGCTTTTTCAATGATGACCCGAGAGTGATAGAAACAGTCGTGCTGTATCTGTCAATTGTTCCCGCCGCTTACTGTTGCAGAAACCTTATGGATCTTGCAATCACAATACTCTCCGTTACGAACAAACCGATTCACGCCGGAGGTATCAGCCTTATTCAGATGTTTGTACTCTATGTCCCACTCTCAATTGCCGGCTCCAGATTTTACGGAATCACTGGAATATTCGCAGCCCTTGCAATATCACTCCTGCTGTGCGGGCCTGCCGCTTTTGCAATTACACGCCGATGGGTGAAGAATTTTTGACGATTATCAAGATCTTAGGAGCATAAGTTTTCACCTACCTTGATTTATCAACCCCAACAAAGTAAAATAATGCCTTAATAACATCAAGGAGAATTAAATGAAAACGAACAGGGTAGCAGCAGTTCTTATTATACTGCTGGCAGTTGTCCTGCTTGCATTCACAGGATGCAGCAAGGAAGAAGAAGCAAAGGTAGAAGAAAAAGCTGCTGTTGAGAGCGAAGCGGCAGATGAACCGTTTAAGGCGGCATTTGTATACATTGGTATTCCCGGCGACCTGGGATGGACTTATGAGCACGATCGAGGAAGACTTGCTGCTGTTGAAGCCCTTGGCGACAAGATTGAAACAGCCTTCGTTGAAAATGTTCCTGAGGGACCAGACGCAACAAGGGTTATCAGACAGCTGGCGCAGCAGGGTTATAAAATAATCTTTACAGCTTCATTCGGCTACATGGATCCTACCCTGGAAGTTGCAGCTGAATATCCTGATGTCTATTTCGAGCATTGCTCTGGCTACAAGACTGCAGACAATATGGCGAACTATTTCGGCCGAATTTACCAGTCAAGATACCTCAGTGGTATTGTTGCCGGTGCAGCAACCAAGACCGGTGTAATCGGATATGTCGGAGCATTCCCGATTCCAGAGGTTGTACGCGGTATAAACGCATTCACCCTTGGCGTTCAGAAAACAAACCCCGATGCAGTCGTAAAGGTTGTTTGGACAAATACCTGGTACGATCCTGTAGTTGAACGCGAAGCTGCAGTTGCTCTTCTCGATGCAGGAGCAGATGTAATCGCTCAGCATCAGGATACAACAGAACCGCAGAAAGCCGCAGCAGAACGCGATGTATGGTCAATCGGATACCATTCAGACATGGCTAAATTTGTAGGCGATTCGGTTCTCGTAAGCGCAATGTGGGAATTCTCACACTACTATACAACAAGAATTCAGGCGGCAATGGACGGAACATGGAAAACCCAGTCATACTGGGGTGGACTTGCGGACGGAGATGTAAAACTCTCAGATTTCAGCCCCCTTGTTCCAGCAGAAATTAAAGATCTTGTCATGGCCGAGCAGTCAAAGATTGAATCAGGTGAGTGGGACGTTTTCAACGGACCTGTATATGATCAGTCCGGTGCGGCCGTTATCGCCGACGGAGCTGTTCCCTCAGACGGGGATCTGGCTAACATGAGCTGGTTTGTAAAGGGTGTTGAAGGTTCGGTAAACCAGTAGAGCTATTTGTATAGAACACTCTTACTGAAACACATACCCTGGGCTCCAGAGTAAATTTCGGTCCGGGTGAAAAACATACTTATCAGGCCCGGCGGGGTATAGGGGCATCGGCCCCTGCTGCCGGGCTTTCATTTTTTATGCCGCAAGGCAATGCTTCAAGGGGTTTTCAATGAAAGCTGACGACAGCCATATAGATAAAAACAGCCCGCCGATGATTCTGGAAATGCGCGGGATCACAAAGTCTTTTCCGGGCGTTACGGCAAATGACAATGTGAATCTGGAGCTCTTCAAGGGAGAAGTCCTGGCACTTCTGGGTGAA
This sequence comes from Candidatus Thalassospirochaeta sargassi, assembly GCA_028532855.1. Classification (GTDB taxonomy): domain Bacteria; phylum Spirochaetota; class Spirochaetia; order UBA9216; family UBA9216; genus Thalassospirochaeta; species Thalassospirochaeta sargassi. The sequence goes on along the minus strand of JAQQAL010000040.1, from coordinate 11,726 downwards.
AACGGAGCAGGCAAGAGCTCTCTGATGAATGTACTCGTCGGTCTTTACCGGCCTGACGCAGGCGACATTTACGTGAACGGGAAAAAGGTTCACATACATTCACCAAAGGACTCAATGGAACTGGGCATAGGAATGGTGCACCAGAATTTTAAACTTGTCGACACCATGACCGTAGCTGAAAACGTAATTCTGGGCGAACAGGAACAAAGGTTTGCACCCAAAATGAAAGAGGTCTCAACACGAATCAGAGAAATCTCCGATCATTACGGATTAAATGTAGCCCCGGACTGCTACATCAGTGAGTTAAGCGTTGGAGAACGGCAAAGGGTCGAGATACTGAAGCTGATTTACAGGGGAGCGGAAATACTCATCCTCGATGAACCGACGGCTGTTCTTACTCCGCAGGAATCTCAGGATCTGTACAAGACTATCCGGCAGATGACTTCAGAGGGAAAATCAGCAATCTTTATCACCCACAAGATGGATGAGGTAATCCGTTTCTCTGATTGGGTCAGGGTTCTTAAAAAAGGAAAGCTCGCAGCTGTTAAAAGAACAGCCGACACAACACCTACAGAGCTGGCAAGATTGATGGTTGGGCGTGAGGTTCTCTTTAATATAGAAAAGGATGAGTTTAAACCTGGGGACACAATACTTCAATTGAAAAATGTCGAACTGAAAGGTTCCGACGGCATAAAACTGCTTGATAATCTGAATTTTGAAATTCGAAGCGGTGAGATTCTCGGAATTGCCGGAGTTGCAGGCAACGGACAGGTCGAGCTAACCGAAATAATTACCGGGCTTAGAACAATTGATTCCGGAAGTATTTTGCTCAATGAGCGTGATCGAACCAATAAAAGCCCTATCGAGATGATTAAATCCGGCGTAAGTCATATTCCATCCGACAGGGTTGCCATGGGGATAGTCGGCGACATGAGCGTTGCAAATAATCTGGCAATGAAGGGCTACCGTGAAAAACCCATAATAAGGGGCGGAATCCTTAGAAGAGCCAGAATTCTTGATCTTGCGAAACGGATGATCTCTGTTTTCAAGATTTCCACACCAAGTACAAATACACATGTAAAATTCCTCTCGGGCGGCAATATACAAAAAACTATTCTCGCCCGCGAAATTGACGCATGCGGCGATCTTCTCGTCGCAGCCTACCCCTCACGCGGCCTTGATGTCGGAGCGACCGAGGCTGTAAGAACAGAGATTGTCAAACAGAGGGATGCCGGCAGGGCTGTTCTTCTGGTATCTGAGGATCTCGATGAACTGGTTTCAATATCAGACCGGATTGCAGTAATGTTTGAAGGAAAGATAATAGGTTTAGTAGACTCAAACACCGAACACGAAAAGATCGGACTGATGATGGCAGGGATAAAATGAGGATACACTTTGAAAAACGTAAAACATATTCCGCTAAGGCTTCAGTACTGACGCCCGTTATTTCATTTCTGGTATCACTGATACTTACAGCCGTCATGCTTGCTGCCGTAAAGATAAACCCGGCCGAGGTATATGCCGCGATGTTTCGTGGAGCATTCGGTACGTGGCGTGATTTCAGCGAAACGCTAGTCAAAGCAATTCCACTGATACTGACAAGTCTGGGTGTTGCCACAGCCTTCAAACTGAAATTCTGGAACATCGGAGCTGAAGGACAGCTTGTCCTGGGGGGCATTGGAGCAAGCTGGGTGGCATTATTTGCATCGGCCTGGCTGCCCCCTGCGATACTGCTGCCGGCGGCAATCATTGTCGGGGCTGTGGCAGGTTCGGTCTGGGCCGGAGTTCCCGCCCTGCTGAAGGTCAAACTCGGTGTAGACGAAACACTGACTACACTGATGCTCAACTACGTAGCAATTATAGCCTACGACGGTATTTATACCGGTCCCTGGCGTGATCCTGACGGGTTCGGGTTTCCGGGGTCGGCAATGTTTCCCGAAGCAGCATGGCTGCCGCGCCTTACGGGCAGAACCCATGCAGGACTTATTTTTGCATTAATTATCGCGGCGGTGCTGTGGTTCGCTTTTTACAAAACAAAATGGGGCTTTGAACTGCAGATGATTGGCAACAATAAGAAAGCCGCCCGCGTGCTCGGGGTGAATATAGGCCGGAATATTATAATCGCCCTCCTTATTTCGGGTGCAATATCGGGGATTGCCGGAGCCTGCGAGGTTACTGGAATTGCACGCAGGCTGCAACAGGGTTTATCACTCGGTTACGGCTATACGGCAATAATTATAGCCTGGATGAGCCGGCTGAATCCTGCCGTCTGTATCCCCGTATCTATCATCATGGCCGGACTGCTTGTCGGCGGCGACAGCGTTCAGATAATGATGGGAGTGCCGTCGGCCATGGGGCAGGTTATGCAAGGGATGATTTTGTTCCCCATGCTTGCAGGCTCTATTTTTTCAGAATACCGATTGAGGCTCAGCAGGGATTCTGCCGCGACAGCTGCACCAACTGAGGGAGGTCTCGCATGATTCTGCTTCTTACATCAATTTTAGCAATCACCCTGAGAGCCGGAACATCACTTGTGTTCGCTACAATAGGTGAAATTTATACCGAAAAATCAGGCGTGCTGAATCTCGGTATTGAAGGAATAATGCTGATGAGCGCCGTGCTTTCATTCACGGTTTCCTACTACACCGGGAACCTGTTTGCCGCAGTAGTCACAGCCATGGCTACCGGAGCCGTTCTGTCGCTTCTACATGCATTTCTTTCAATCACAATGCGCGCACAGCAGGTAGTAAGCGGTCTCAGCATAACCCTCTTCGGGACCGGAATGGCAAGCTTTCTTGGACAGACTCTGGGCCCTGAATCCAACAGCGGTTATATGATAGGACTGACGGCAGCGAAATTTGAAACACTGACTATTCCTGGACTGTCAAAACTCCCGGTAATCGGCGCAGTGTTCAACCAGGATCTTCTGACATACATCGTTCTGCTTCTGATTCCGGTTGCCTGGTATTTCATGTTCCGCACCAAGTACGGACTTAACCTGAGAGCCGTAGGCGAGAGCCCCCAGACGGCTGACGCAATGGGTATCGATGTAACCCGCACCCGCTATATCTACACCATTTTTGGAGGGATTATGGCGGGTATAGGCGGAGCTCATCTCTCGCTTGCCTACACTCCGGGCTGGACGGAAAATATAACCGGCGGCCGTGGATGGATAGTAATTGCACTGGTTATTTTTTCACTCTGGAACCCTTCACGCGCAATATGGGGTGCTATTCTGTTCGGCGGAATCAATGCGGTACAGTTCAGACTTCAGGCCTCCGGCGCCGAGATTCCTGCACCGGTACTGAACATGATGCCTTACCTTGTAACAATAGTTGTGCTGATAATAATTACATTATGGGAAAACAGACGGCGCGGCACCGGAACGCCTGCGGCCCTGGGAACACCCTACCAGCGGGAAGAGAAATAGCTCAATTAATACGGAAGTGTTCCCTGACGAACCTCGGTTCGGCTTTCAACAAAGAAATTTTTAAAAACTGCGATAAGCCGGCTTCTGCTGTGGATGCCGGTTTTTTTAAAGATGTTATTCAGATGGCTTTTTACCGTCGCAATTGATATATTCATAAACTCAGAGAGTTCTTCGTTCGAAACCTTCTCATAAAAACACATCGCAACCATTACCTCATATTCTTTTCTGGTAAAATCCACTTCCGTCACGTCAGAAGACTTCATCCTCTTTCTGAGCTCTTCACCGAAGGGGGTTATCTGCCTGGCAAGATCCAGTTCAACACTCATTCTATTGAAGCGCCTGTTAAGAAAAGATTTGAAATCTGAGTATATAAAAAAGAAAACCGAATATGTAAAAGATATAAACAGCAGCTCATGAATTACATCTTTAAAATCCAAATCATGAAGCACTGCGTAGATTATGAGCATTATACAGTTAGCCGCTGCGGTAATTATAAGCATTTTTTGAGCAAGAAAAGAATACCTGTAGGCAAGGACAACCCCTAGAAGAAATAGTATCACTCCTGCAATATCTCCACTGTTAACAAGTACGAGGGTTCCGGTCAGATAAAGAGTCATTGTCTGATACTGTTTTGAATAGTATCTCAAACTGGCCTTTTTCCGTGAGCATAACGTCACATAAATAACCAGCAGTCCTCCGGCCAGACAGAGAGAATAGTTCAATATCGTCAGTATTGTACGGTCATTACCTATATAGAACCTCATAGTGAAACCTACAACACCGATTATAGACGCAACTATACCGAGGAAAAGACCTAGTTTAAAATAAAATTTACTAACCATGGGCAGTACATATTCTATCATAAAACTACTGATTTATGATATATTCAATTAATTATGAAAAACGAGAATGATATTCTTGAAGAAACTGTCAGACTCTGTGCAGCCCTGTCTCAGGAGAATAAATTCTCCATACTGATATCAATCCTGGTGGAACAGGCCCTCGATATCAGCAAGTCAGAGCTGGCCGGTCTGTATTTATACCCTGAAGGCAACGGAAACCCCAAACTAGTTTATAAGCGGGGGTGGTACAGCCTTCCGGCAGAACTGTCCAGACGTTCTGAGCTGATAAACTTTGCGGAAGACTGCGGCGAAACGATAGTTCTGCTTAACAGAAAGGCCTCACCGTTTTCAGGTGTTCTGCTTGATCAGAAAATGAACAGCGGCATCATCCTTCCATTAAATGTACCTACACAACGACTGGGCTACCTTGTACTCAATTCGGACAAAGCTGATTTTTATCGCGGGGGAAGATTCCGTTTTCTTGAATCAATATCAAAATTCGCCGGCGGCCTGCTGCATAACTCGGTCCTTTATTCCCAGCTGCAGGATCATCTGAGAAAGATTGAAGCAATGGAAAGATACCAGCAAAGCATCTTTACTTCTATGTCTGATTTACTGATAACAACATCGGCTGACGGCAAAATCAGGTATTTCAATGAAGCCGCAGAACGAAAACTGAAGCTGACAGAAGAAAACCTGGGACAAAATCTGGACGGATTTTTTAAGAAGAAACTGACTCCAAAGGTTCTGAGAGTAATAAATGAAGCTGACAAAAACGATGACACCATACTGGGTCTTGAAGGCATACTCAAAATTCCGGACGGGAATATCGATTATTCACTTAATATAACCCAGCTGAAAGGAAAGCGGGGGGCACATGAAGGGCTGACCCTGCTTTTCAAGGATCAGAGCGCGGAGAAAGAAATGAAAGACCGCATGAAGGTCGCCATCGAAGAACGCAGAATGATCAAGGATATGTTTTCAAGATACCTCTCTAACGATATTATAAATCATCTTATGGAAAGCCCAGGACTGGTAAGCCCGGGCGGTTCAAAGAAAACAGCCACAGTCTTTTTTGCGGATATCAGGGGCTACACTGCTTTTTCAGAAACAAAGGAGCCGGAAGTAATCATTGATATCCTGAATGAATATTTTACCGAGGCGGTGGAAATTGTCATCAACCACGGCGGCTATATAGACAAATTCATCGGCGACTGTATTATGGCAGCCTGGGGGGTTCCGCTTTCCAACGAAAAAGAGGACGCAAAGAAAGCAGTAAAATGCGCAGTGGAGATACAGAGGCTTGTCGCATCGAAAACCCGCAAATTCTTCCGGGGACAGGCTGAATCACTGAAAATTGGAATAGGAATGCACTCGGGGCCACTGGTGGCAGGAAACCTCGGAAGCAGCAGAAGAATGGATTATTCAATGATAGGCGATACTGTCAACCTGGCAGCAAGGCTGGAAGGCGTTGCCGGACCGAATGAGATTATTATTACAGGGGACACAAGAAACATGCTGGACGACAGCTTTAATCTGGAAAAAAGAAAACCTGTGACAGTGAAGGGCAAAAAGCAACCTATCGAGATATTTAACGTTGCCGTTTAAAAATGGAGGAAAATTATGGAAATTATACCGGGATTCAGTATGCCCCTGTGGAGTATTATAACAATAATAACAGCAGCTGCGGCCCTGCTGATTTTTATCATTATTAAAATTTATCTAAATTACAGCTTGTCAAAAAAGTGTAATGCCGCTGCAAACAATCCGCAGGCCATGAAGGAGTTTATTCGCGTATGGAACGGGAAAAAGCTTTTGAAGAAAACCAGGATTATTGAGAAATCAGCTGTAAAAAACGGTACTGATATAATTACCGAAACTGGTTTGGATAAATTATGGGAAAAGCAGTTTCTCGTATACCGCCGAACCAGATACCTTAAGAAATTCATTAATTATTTCCCTGAAAAGGGTTTGTTCTTCTGTATTCTCGGGGGTAAAAGCCGGCCTGCTTTTGAAAAAATATTCATCAGAGCTGCTGAACAGAGCAGCGATCTAAACCTTTTAAAAAAGATTGCAGGAGCAGGAGACGGCAACGACTTCGACGGCGAATATGCCGCTAAACTGCTAAGTGCCCGCTTCCAGGACATCATTGAGATGACCGGAGATTCTGAATGGCAGGTCAGATTCTTTGCATATAAACTGCTCATACACAACAGCGAAGATCGTGCTGTACGTGCTGCCTGGGAAGCCTTCACTGATTCGGCAGCACAGATAAGAAAGACAGCTGCTACCGAAATCAAGTCTGAAGATGAATCAAGGCTCAGCAAAGCTCTACAGGAATTACTGCTTAATGATCCGGTCTACAGTGTCAGAAAAGCTGCACGTTTGAGAATAGACAAAAACTTTCCTGAACTTTACAGGATAAATATAAAAAACCTTTCCAAACCGCAGATTCTTCATCTGCTCGGACTTCTTCATGACAATTCCGATGAAGATATTAACACAGCTACCGAATTCCTGCTTTCTGAAGATATCGAAATCAGACTACAGGCCGCTCTCTATCTTCAGAAGCAGGATTTCCTTACAAAACTTTTTTTGTCTGCTGATCCCGGCGATAAAGCGGCTTATGATCGAACAGAAAAACTGCTGAAAATGGCCTGTGAGGTAAACTGCACCGACTTTCTGAGAGAGCTTGAAAAAACCGATAACCCCGCATCAATACATCTTGCTGCCGGACTGCTCAAAGATAATGGAAACAGTAAATATATAGACAAACTTGCCGAAAGAATTTTCACGGATAGCTTTGCCGAGCAGGCAAGGGAGCACTATACAGAGATATATACTGAAGCCCTGAAATGCATATCAAAGAGAGGAAGCGATACAGCATTGGAAATGCTTAACAGGGAGCTTAAAAGCAGGCACAGCGAAGAAGATATTTACTCCATCATCCTCCCCAACCTGCCGCTCAGGGGTGAGGCCATCTTCGTCCCCACTCTGCTGGAGTTTCTTAAAACCGGCAGCTCAGTCTCCCCCAATCTGCTGAGACTGACTATTGAACGCTTTCCACCCTCAATGTACATAGAAGAACTGGTTGGGCTGCTTCGAGGCACACCTGATACCGTGAACGCCAATGTGAAAAAAGAAGCGTTTAAAATTCTGGGCGAGCTCAAAATGCCCTGCTGTCTCCAGATGATCCTCGAAAACCTCAGGCTGCTGACAGCCGAGGAACAGAAGGAATTCGCTGTAATTCTTAAAAGCTATGATGAGAAGGCTTTCACCGAGCGGGTTGCAGGTCTTCTTCAGTCGCGTGATTCGGCAGTTAAAGCATCGATATTAAGCTCATTACCGTCCACTGGCCTGAAAACTTTCATAAAAGATGTAAAAGAAGCTTCAAAAGACCCTGATCCGGAAGTCAGGATTGCGAGCATCTGGGCCCTTGCCGGGTACGGAGAAATAAAACTTATCAGCCAGATGACCGACGGGCTCCGGGATCCTGTCGAACGAGTCAGACGGGAAACAGCGGCCGTCATTTCCCGCTATGGGACTGAGACAGCACTTAACGAGCTTGGCAAACTACTTAAGGATCCAAATGAGGTATATCCAGTAAAGACTGCGGCAGTCTACGGCCTCGGCAGATCGGATCGACCCGAATCAACAAAGATACTGGTTGACGGATTAAATGATCAGGAACTCAGACAGCCGGCCTCGGAAGCCCTGGCTTCAAAAATAACAAAGCAGGAAATCAGACTTCTTGTTGAACTCTTCAAGGATGCCGCGCCACAGCTACGCGAATATATATCCGAAGTTTTCAAACTAATGGGAGAAGACAGCGAGCCTGCGGTTACAGCGCTGCTCAAAGAAGATATATCATCTCTCAGGGAAACACTCTCGGAGGTTCTGTTGAGCACCGGATATATCGAGACTACAGTTCTAAAACTCCGACACCGCAGCCCGGAGACAAGAAAACAGGCTGCAGCCCTTCTTGCCCTGATGCAGACAAAAGAAGCATTCAAGGGAATGGTTCTTGCTGCAAGAGATCCCGATTCAGAAGTAAGGGTAGAGGTTCTAAGAGCTCTTGAAAAACTGAATACGCCAGAAGGCAGTCAGATTCTCAATGAATTGAAAGAGGATCCTGATAAACGTGTGCGAAAATACACCCTATGGGCTTTGGAAAGAATAGAAGCGAAAAACAACTGAGAGCTTCGGCTCTGCGGATCAGATTCAATAATCAGCCGGGATTCTTAAGCTACCCGCAGATTATACTTTGAATCTCTTCCGCACAGCCGGCGTCAAGTAATTTCTGCCGTTCTTCCGGCTCACGCAGAAGCCTGCTGATTTCAGCAAGAAACTGAACATGGGGTCCCGTCCGGTGAAGCGGTGAAACCGTCATTATGAAGATTCGGCTCGGTTCTCCGTCAAATGATTTAAAATCCACACCATCCTTTTTTATTCCGACACATCCTACAAGCTCATTCACCGCATCGGTTTTACCATGAGGTATTGCTACTCCGGCTTCCATACCTGTCGACATCTTGGATTCCCTTTCCAAAATACATTCCCTTACCTTTTCCCTGTCGGAAATCCTGCCGGCCGAGTCAAGCAGATCTATTAGAGAATCAATAATCTCTTCTTTGGTATCACCTTTGAGATCAACAGTAATAACCTCTTTGGTTAAAATTTCACTAAGAATCATAAACTACACAATAGTTAGGCATTTGCTTAATGTCAACATCCGTCTGCTTCAATCATGGTTTCAGAGATCTTTTTAAATTCTTCACTGCAGTACAAGAAAGCATCAACTACATCAGGATCAAAATGAGTACCCTTCTCTGCTACAATAAGCTTAGTTGCTTCTTCATGTGAAAATGGCTTTTTATAGGGCCTCTCACTGATCAGGGCATCGTACACATCTGCAAGGGCTACAATTCTTGCTGATAGGGGAATATCCTTACCGCGGAGACCTTCCGGGTAACCACTACCGTCCCATCTCTCATGGTGATAGGATGCGACCTCTTTCCCGATTGTAAGAAACGATTTATAACCTAGATTATTATCGATTATTGCAAGGGCGTCTCCACCCATCGTAGAATGCTTCTTCATAACATCGAACTCTTCCTTCGAAAGCTTGCCTGATTTCAGCAGAATGGAATCTTCAATCCCGACCTTCCCAATATCATGAAGAATCGATGACATTGCGAGGTCATCAATATATGCATCGTTGATGTAATTAATATACTCGGGACGATTCTTAAGAGCCGCCGCCAGGGCTCTGGTATACAGTTTGATCCTGTCCAGATGTTCTCCGGTGCAGTGATCACGGAATTCCGTCAGTTTCGCAAACCCCATTATAGCAGCGGCCTGTGTCTCCTTGACCTGATAGACCGAATCTTCCAGTTGTTTTTCAAGCCTTACTCGTGTAGTAAGATCTTTCTCCAGAACAAAGAGGGCAAACATTCCCTCACCGCTCAGGTCAATAATATAATAGGTTACATAGGTATAAAGTTTTTCTCTGCTTTTATTATTTCGCGGAACACCGATTTCAATATATTTACCGCCGTTTTGAACAGCCAGTCTAATCAGTTCCTGAATATCCGGACGCCCCTTGCCTGCAGAAAAGTATTCGTCATAGGAAACGCCGAGAAGCTCATCTCTGGACCAACCGTAGAGCTCTTCCGCAGCTGAGTTCATATTAACAACATTTCCTAATTCATCCACAATCACAATTGATGATGCAAAATTCTCAAAAAGTCTATTGTAATTGGTCTGACTTGCCCGCAGCTGAGCCTTTAGAAGCTCTTCACGGCTAAGATCCTGATAATAGGCCGTAAACCCTGATAATTCAAATTTTGTATCAAAATGAGGCCAGAGTGTTTCAGAAAAACGCAGCTTTTTTCCATTGCTACATACAATCTCCACCTCTTGCCTGAGTTGTTTCCTGGATATAATAAGCTCACGTACCCTATACAGAAAGGCCTTATCGTCAGCATATAAGAGTGAGGCATTTTTAAGCTTATCGGGGTTCCATCCGGTGAGCTTCGTTACAGCAGGATTGAAACCGAGTACATCACCTTTAAGATCAAATGATACAACCGGATCCGGCAGATTATTAAAAAGATGCTTTGAAATATCACCTGACCAGGGTGTAATTTCCCCGGTCTCGTAAGGTTCAATATTCACGAGGATACTTTTCTCATCTCCACCCTGCCTGACAAAGGAATATTTAAGCTTCAGACTCCCGCCGCTATCCACCGGAATCTCAACGGTATGTTCAAGGGCTGAACCATTATCAAACCTGAAAAAACCAAGAAAAGATTCCTGATTCTCGAGTATTTTGTTAATATCCCAGCCGGTTAATTCAGTACATCTTTCATTTACAAATTTTATACGTCCGGACTCATTTATCAGGAACAGCCCTTCAGATGAGTTTTCAAAAATCTTTAAGTAAAAATCCCAGTTGTTAATCATTCGTTATAAATATTTCAAATCCTCATTATGCCGCAGGGGATTCATCCGTTTGCTTCCAGACGCTTCACACGATCAGTCAACATTGCATTTTGTTCATTCGAACGGGCAAGTCGTCTGGCAAGAAGCCTTGAGAGGAAAATCCCGTAATAGGGGTAATCCCTGACAAGAGTAACGAAAGCCTTTCTGGATATTTTAATCAGCTTACCTTTGTCGGCAGCCTTGATTGTTCCATTTCTTTGATTGCTCAGAAGAAAGGACATTTCTCCCATAAAAATATCGTTCTGATTGAGTTCTCCGACTCTTTTACGTCTGTGATAAACGTAAAACTTACCGGCTGCGATATAATACAGATAATCACTGGCCTCACCTTCACGGAAAATTATATCATTGCGCTCCACTTCCAGAATTTCCTCTTTTCTGAACCTGATTGGGAAGGGCTGTTCATCCTGTTCTTCATGCTCAATAATCATGGTAACCTGGTTACCTTTCTTATTGTAATAGAGATCTCTTGAAAGATTTCTGGCCATCTTTATTCCGCGCCCGTGAAGAGCAAACTCATCCTGACTTTTTAAGACATTGTTCAGAGCTTCAACATCAAAGCCATCACCCTCGTCTCTTATCGCGTATTTAGTCAGATCATTTCTGGTTTCCCAATCGAAGTGAACCATTTTTTTCGCTATCTTTCTGTTTCTACATTTTTCGGCAACAAGCTCAACCACACTGCCGCCGTTCATCATAAACTCTGTTTTCTCTTCGTATGTAACCTCACAGTTGCCGTGCTCTATACCGTTTACAATCAACTCGGCCAGAGCCAGCTGGAGGTGCATCTTTTTATCAGGACTGATTTTTCCAGATTGAGCAAGGCTGGTTGCGGCAATACCGGCATAGATGGGTACGGCCAGAATATCATTCGGGATTGAAAAAGATCCTGAAGAACTTTCCATAATCTTCGAGGCAAAACCACGCTGGAAGATTATCTGATAGTTATC
>JAQQAL010000039.1 GCA_028532855.1 Candidatus Thalassospirochaeta sargassi | reverse complement strand
GGTTATCGAACTGCTTTGTCTCTATATGTTTGCCATTTTCATACCTTGTCGGATACTCAGACATGTCGTTAAAAGCTACATCCGGCGACCACCAGAATGGTACAAATTTCTTCGACCACAGTCCCTCATAAACATTCATCTCAATCGTGTCGACTGAATCGAACTTTTCGGTGGTTTCACGCACTACGACATTTGCAAGCCCCGGGGCTGAACCGGTGTTGGTAATTGCGAGAACTCCAGCATCTTCAAATTTCCTGTTCATTTCAGTGAACATATACCGGGTCGATTCTACGCAATCCATTCCTTTCAGTTCAGTCATACATAGATCCTGATAGCATGCCTTAAGTTTAAGCGCGGCTTCCATTACAGTTAAGTTAAAGCTGATGGGAAGACCGTTTACGATGATGTCTGCGCCAACGCCTGCATTAACGATATCATCCACATTTTTCGCGTTAACCTGTACTGCTCGTGCTTTTTTAAGACTTTTGCCGAGATCTTCGGCTGCTTTCAAATCATAATCTGCACATATTATTTCTGATACATTTGGTTCTTTATCAAGGAGTTTGGCCACTGCGCTGCCCTGGGCTCCGGTTCCCATTATCATTACTCGTTTCATTTTAGTTCTTCCTGTTATTGTTTTTTTTGAGGAGTGAAATTGACAATGTAGGTTTGTATCTGGTGAAACTGTCAAAACAACTCCCATCGTCTTTCTGACGATAAGCGTACAGCATTTCGTGCTGTATCACGATTGAGTTGGTTTATTTAGTTCTCACCTCCAGAAACCCCCGGATCTACGGAAGGCCGATTTGCGGACTGAACCCGCTTATTATAATATTAACCTTTATTTTTTGTGTGTGCAATCAAAATAAGTGGAGATTAGTAATCAGCCAATATCTGTGGCTAAATCTTACATTTCTGAAATAAACTTGACCAGAATACCATTGATAACTATCTTTTGTAGAGGAGTTTTATGTGAAAAAAATAATTTTTATCTTGGTGATTATAGTCTCAGCTACAGCAGCTATTGCTGAAAACACAATAGACCTTGATAAGGCTGATTTTGAATGGATTCTGGATGGTGACGATCTTACTATTTCTATCAGCGCTGAAACCAAGGGGTGGATCGCAGTAGGACTCGGGTCCAGCCGGATGGACGGTTCAACAATGTTTTTCGGTTTTGTTAAAAACGAAACAGTTTATTTTGAAGAACATCTTGGAAAGGGGCATAGTCATAAGAAAACTGAGGTACAGAGGCCGGTAGTCTATGAGTTGAGTGAAGTAAACGGGATTACAAGTATGAGTTTCACAGTTTCGAAGTCTGATTTTGCAGGCTCCGGAAGTAACAGTCTGCCTGTCATTGTTGCATGGGGAACAAGGGACAGTTTTACATCACTTCACCGCTATCGTGATGCTGCTGAAATTATTTTTTAGATAAATATATTTTCAGAATTTGCTTATTGGAAACTGCTGCTGCAATAAAGGCTAAGTAATTTGCATATTGTATTCCGGCAGTATTTTAAACCTTCAAGTTGAATCTCGGCATCTGTATGTCTATACTTAGGTTATATGAAACTGAAACATGCATCCGTATACCTGTCTTTAATTCTGCTCATCGTAATTCTATCTTTTTTTGAAGATCTGTTTGTACAGGAAATCCAGGTTGTTCAGATCTATACAAAGCTGCTCTACGGTGTACCGTTGCTGTTTCTACTATCTGCCTTTCTCGCATTCAGAATAAATGAGACGTCAACTGTTCTTATATCGCTGTCATTCCTTATCATGTCCCTGTCAGGGCCGTTGATGAGCTATCTCCTAACTGCTGCAATATCAGAAGAAATCTTGGTTTCATTTTTTCGAGCAATGCCGGCTATATCAGCATTTACATTAAGTATTATCTTTCTTCTGCCGGTCAAAATTCGCGGAAAATCTCTATCTGGTTTAAAAATAATTGTTTTCCTTCTGCCTTTCTTATATTTCTTTAATCCGGAATATTTCGATAACCTACTTATGCTGAACAACCTGTACCAGGATTTAACCTTACCAATTCCAGGAATTTTTGCCTCATTTCTGCCCCTTGCTTCGACTATTTTTCGCAGAGATCGCCGGGCTGGTGTTCTTTCGCTTTCCATTACCGCCTCTTTTATTATATTCATGCTCCCGGGTATCCTGATGCTGGAAGAATCACTTTTGCTTTCCTGTTATCTTTTCTCAGGAATCATTATGCTTCATTCTCTCTACAGAGTTTACTGGGAGAATGCATATATAGATGAGCTTACAGGACTGTACAACAGAAGGGCGCTTGATGAGAGGCTTGCAAGACTTAGTAAGGGATACTCTATTGCTATGGTTGATATAGATCATTTCAAAAATTTCAACGATACCTACGGTCATGAAGAGGGCGATAATGTTTTGAGGCTGGTTGCGAAAATACTTAAAGATCATTTCGGCGCGTCTGCTTTTCGTTACGGGGGAGAAGAGTTTTGCATAATCTTTAGGAGAAAAAACGCCAAGGATGCGGCTGCCCTGATGAACGAAGCAAGACTTGATGTGGCATCGCATGGATTCTCCATTAGGCGAAGCCAAAAAGGACGGAAGAAATCAGGCCGGAAAAAATCTGTAAAAGGAATAAAAAAGGTAAAGCTTTCTTTCAGCTCCGGCATCGCCTCACCGGGGATTTCGCGTCCTGATCCTGTAGAAGTGCTGAAAAATGCAGATAATGCCCTGTATACAGCAAAGAATAACGGCAGAAACAGGGTTGAAATTACAAGAAACAGATAAGTCTTGCATTTTAATCTTTATTGATGTGGGCAAAAAAAAATCCCCGAACCTGTATTTGCAAAGTCCGGGGATTGACGTTTAAATGATCGTCTTCATAGCTGTCATGTACCCACGGAGTGTCCGTCCAATCTGTTCAACCGGGTGGTTTCTGATCTCATCATTAACCTTGATTAGCTCAACATTGTCCACTCCATTCTCTGCTTCCATATAAGGCTTACCGATAACGTCGGACTTGATCTCTTTCATGAAATCGCCGAGCAGAGGTACGCAGACATTCGCGAAAAGGTAGCAGCCGTATTCAGCTGTATCTGAGATAACCTTATTCATCTCATAAAGCTTCTTTCGGCTGATGAGGTTCGCGATAAGCGGCGTCTCATGAAGCGATTCATAGTAAGCTGATTCCGCCTTGATACCTGATGCGGTCATTGTCTCGAATGCAAGCTCAACACCTGCCTTAATCATGGCAACCATCAGAACAGCATTGTCGAAGTATTCCTGTTCGCTTATTTCCATGGTTCCTGCGGGAGTTTTTTCAAAGGCTGAGGCCCCTGTTTCCTCTCTCCATTTAAGTAGGTTTTTATCATCATTTGCCCAGTCAGCCATCATCGTTGATGAGAACTCGCCGGAAATAATATCATCCATGTGTTTCTGATAAAGCGGCTTCATTATTTCTTTCATCTGCTTTGAAAGCTCGTTAGCCTTAATCTTGGCAGGGTTGCTAAGCCTGTCCATCATGTTAGTAAGACCACCGTGTTTCATAGCCTCGGTGATTGTTTCCCAGCCGTACTGGATAAGCTTTGAGGCATAGCCTTCGTCAATTCCCTCTGCAATCATCTTATCAAAACAGAGGAGGCTTCCCGCCTGCAGCATTCCGCAGAGGATAGTCTGTTCACCCATAAGATCCGATTTTACCTCGGCAACGAATGATGACCCGAGCACACCGGCTCTGTCGCCGCCTGTTCCGCAGCAGTATGCCTTTGCAATCTCCATTCCGTCTCCGTTGGGGTCGTTTTCAGGGTGAACCGCAATCAGGGTCGGAACACCGAAGCCGCGCTTATACTCTTCTCGAACCTCTGAACCGGGGGACTTCGGAGCAATCATTACAACAGTAATATCATCACGAATCTGCATACCTTCCTCAACGATGTTGAATCCGTGTGAGTAGGAGAGGATCGCACCCTTTTTCATCAGCGGCATAATTTTACTTACAACATTTGAATGCTGCTTATCCGGTGTAAGGTTAGCAACAAGGTCGGCCTGAGGTATCATCTCTTCATGTGTACCTACGGTAAAACCGTTCTCTGCTGCATTCAGGTATGACTGACGCTTCTGGTCAATTGCCGCCTGACGAAGAGCATAGCTTACATCAAGACCAGAATCGCGAAGATTTAGGCCCTGGTTAAGGCCCTGAGCGCCGCAGCCTACAATAACGATTTTTTTACCCTTGAGTTTTTCAACTCCGGAAAATTCAGACTTATCAAGAAAGTCGCAGGTTCCAAGCTGTTTGAGCTGTTCACGCAACGGTATTGAATTAAAATAGTTCATATAATTATCCTTGTAATTTGATTAAAGAAAGGATATAACTGAAATCAGTTACTGTCAACCTTGCATATATTGCAAATGTTACCACTAATGTTTGCGTTATTTGCAACGGAAAACTTAGGCAGCGGATACAGCTATGAATAAACGGAAAAACCTACTGAGAATTTCGGATGCAGATCTTATCATCAAACGAAAAGAAAAACTAAAGGGTATAACCCTGGAAATCTTTCGTGGTGATTATATTGGTATCTACGGACTTAACGGCTCCGGAAAAAGTCTGCTGTCCGCTCTTATTGCCGGCGGGCTTAAAATAAGTTCCGGCAGCAGAGATGAGGCGGATGGATTGCAGACTGAAGTTGTTTCATCAACCGAGCGTAAGAAGATGCTTGAAGAAGACAGGCATAATGATGATTCGGAGTTTATGGAAGGCCGGGTAGACCCGGGAAGAAGTGTACGGGATATCCTGGGAACTGATTCGTCGGATGGTGAAATCAAACGCTGGTCGAAGAGTTTCGGAATAGAACACATTCTTGAGCGGGGAATAAGGTTTTTATCGACAGGAGAATTCCGCAAAATGATGATAGTAAGATCCATTTTAGCAAAACCCGATATCCTTGTACTGGATGATCCGTATACAGGGCTTGATATAGAAACGCGCGGTCTGCTTGAAGAACGTCTGGATGAAATACGTGGTGAAGTAGGTTCACTTGTTTTGGTCTCAGGCCGGTTGGATGATCTGAACAGTGCTCACAGACTTTTTCTGCTTCAGGATGGAAGTATAAGCGAACATCCTGATTTAGGTACAATCAGGAAGGAATCTATGTATGATACTCCTGAAATGCCGGTATTTGAAAATGCCGAAGGTGCTGATAAAAACAGCAGTCAGTCTGAAACAGAGCTGATTCGATTGACCGGTGTTGGAATGTCCTATTATGATGAAAAAATACTCAATGATATTAACTGGACTGTGAAAAGCGGTGAGCACTGGCAGATAACAGGCCCTAACGGTTCAGGTAAATCAAGCCTTTTAAGTCTTATAAACGGCGACAGTCCAAAGGCATATGGGCAGGAAATATATTTATTCGGCCGAAAACGCGGAAGCGGCGAAACAGTATGGGAAATCAAGCAGAATATAGGCCTGGTTTCCGGGAGCCTGCAGAGACAGCATAGGATAAGTCAGAACGTGCTATCTGTGGTAATATCCGGATTTTTTGATTCAATAGGATTATATGATAAGCCTGACCCTGTTCAGATTGATAAGGCCCGAGACTGGTGTGCCGAGTTCGGTATTATGCAACTGCTAGATAAACCTTTTGACAGCCTGTCAGAAGGGATGAAGCGGTCGGTTCTGATTATACGTGCGATAGTAAAAAAGCCCCGATTGCTTATTCTTGATGAGCCCTGTCAGGGGCTTGATGATGTAAACTCAGGCTTCGTAATCAAAATGACGGAGAGAGTGATTGAACGTGATCATTCGACACTTTTATATGTCAGCCATGACCCGATGTATAGAATGCATGCTATAGATAATGTGATGAGCCTTGTTCCACACTATGAAGGCGGGTATACGGCCGAAATCAGCTGATTAAAACCGGGTCGAGCTAAATTCATTAAAAAAAATAAATTCCCCTAAACTCCTTTTTTAAGATTCCGAACATAAAAATGAGGTGTAATCTTATGAGTATAGATACATTAAGTGAAAAGCTTGCAAATCTGATGACTGAAGAGACAAATCTTCTGAATTCCATCAGTGATAAAGAAGAAAAACTCCAGAAAGCCCTGCGTGAAAACAAATGGGATGATATGGAGATAATTATCAACAGTCTTAGTCCGCTGTCTTTGAAGATGGAGAAGGTGGAAGCAGAACGTGATAAAACCTTCAACACTCTAAAGAGGGAACTGAATAAAAAAGAAGACGACGGCTTTTATGCTGTTGCAATGCATATGAACGATAAAAACAGGGAGGATTGTCTCGGCGGTTATCGTAGAATGAAGATAGCTCTTCTGAAAATGCAGGGGATTACTGCGGGAATCGATCAGTATGTAAGAACTGTCGGCGAGACAAGCAGGGCGGTACTTGAAGAAGTATTTCCTCACAGAAAGGGTCGGATTTATTCTAACCGGGGATGTGAAAAACCGGTTCAGGCAGATCCGATGATCCTTAATCGTCATCTTTAGAAGGAGCAGGATATGCAGTCAACCTTTTCCGGAATAGAATTGGGAAAACGAAGCCTCATCGCGCACACGCAGGGGCTGTCTACCATTGGACATAATGTGAGCAACGCATCAGTAGACGGATATTCACGTCAGCGCGTAGAAATGAGCGCAACTGATCCGATTTATATGCCGGGCCTGAACCGGGAGAATACTCCCGGCCAGATTGGTCAGGGTGTGCAGGTAAACAGGGTTGAGCGTATCCGTGATGAGATCCTTGAAAACAGAATTGTTGCCCAGGGTGATGACCAGGGCTGGTGGGAAGCAAGAGATAAATACATTCTTATGGTTGAACAGGTTTATAATGAACCAACCGAAGCATCCGTTCGGAACCTGATGGATAAATTCTGGGAATCATGGCAGGAACTTTCCCTGCATCCTGATGAATTACCCGCAAGACAGGCGGTTATTGAGCGTGGGCAGGCCCTGGCGGACGGTATAGAAACCCGGTATCAGTCGTTGAGTGATATTCGTTCTATGATAGACGAGGATGTCCAGGTTACCGTAGACCGTGTAAATGCAATTCTCGATGAAATAGGCGGCCTGAACGAGCAGATTGTAAAGATAGAAGCCGTCGGTGATAACCCGAACGACCTTTATGACCAGAGAGACAGGCTTGTTCGTGACCTTTCTTCAATAATCAATATCACAACCGACGGACGCGATCCTGATGAATTTACAATACATACAGGCGGACTGCACCTTATGCAGGGGCGTCTTATTCACGGTTTAGAGGCTGTACCCGACCCGCAGAATGAAGGATATTTGAATGTTGTCTGGGCTGAATCCGGTGAGGACGCCTGGTTCGGCGGCGGTAAGCTGGCGTCATTGATCCAACTCCGCGATGGTGATGTAAGAAGTGAGATCCAGAACTTTGATATGATGACGGTAAACTTTGTAGACCTCGTGAACGAGAACCACAGCGCGGGTTATGGTCTGAACGGTAAAACCGGGGTGGATTTCTTCAAGGAATACCCCTTCATAAATAATGTCGCCGGTAATTACGACAGAAGCGGCGACGGTGAATATGATTCAAGCTGGATTTTCAGGATAAACGGAAGCAACAGCCTTGAGGCTCAGGAACAGATTGGTCTAAGCGGAACAATCAGCCTGTCCGCGGCTGATGGGATTAATGAAATCAGCTACTATCCTACCGACACCGTGCAGGATGTTGTTGATAGAATAAACTATTCGGGCTCGGAAGTGACTGCCGGTTTGAACAGGCTTGGCCAGCTGACGCTTAAGGCTGCACCTGCCGCCGAATTGGGCAACCCCGACTTTGTTATCAGGCATGTCGAAGATTCGGGTCAGTTTCTGGTAGGGTATTCCGGCATTCTCGCTGCATCGGGTGCTGAAGGGGCATATGACTGGGAGACGGCTGATGCTGTAAATCAGCTGCAGGGACCGGAAACCCTTTTCGCTGTTGCGCCGCTTTCACATCCTTCAGGCTATGTTGAAATAAGTGACACTATCAAAAATGATCCGGCGGCTGTAGCTGCAGGATTCGGTGAGAACGGAAGGCCCGCAAAACCGGGAGACGGAAGTGCTGCAATCAGTATTGCCGCACTTAGAAATAATTCGGTTATGGTTGGCAATGTTCCGGGATTTGATGAATATTTTGCGAAGACTATTGCCGATATCGGACTTCGCGGAGAGACCGCTGAGCGGGCTCTTGAAACGGAAGACATTATAATGAAGGAACTTACAGGCCTTCAGGAATCAATATCCGGGGTGAATATGGACGAGGAACTTGCGAATATGATCAAGTTTCAACATGGTTATACAGCCGCGGCCCGAGTCGTGAACACCTTCGACGAAATGCTCGACACCATAATAAACAGGATGGGGGTCTGATTTAGATGAAACGAATAAGTACGTACATGCCCAATGACGACTATCAGTACAGAATGCGTCTTCAGGAATGGAAGATGGGAGACCTCAATGCAAAGATAGGCGAGCAGACAAGGGTAAAAGAACTCAGGGATGATCCGCTTGCAGCAGCTCATTCAACAAGGTTCCAGTCAAAGATAACAAGGCTTTCAAGGTTTTCAGATAATATCGAAAACGTTCAGAGCAACCATCGTATTGCAGAGGGATATATAACAAGTGCAAACGACATTGTACTTCGAATAAGAGAGCTCGCCATTCAGGGAGCTAACGATACATATTCAAAGGAAGATAAGGCATACATGGCTGAGGAAGTCGATCAGCTTCTGAATGAGCTTGTCGCAATCTCCAATGCTGAAAACGGCAGCGGTGATACTATCTTTGCCGGTGATAAGAATGACGGCCTTGCCTTCAGGGCAGATAAGGGTATGATACCGGGAGTTTCAGGGACCAGAATAACATCAGTTGAATATATCGGTACTGTTAACAAACAGGTGGCTGAGGTTTCAGAGAACAGTTATATAAACGTTGATTTCCCCGGCAACAGGGTTTTTTGGGCCGAGCAGCAGCAGATTTTTTCGGCTGTTGATTCTTCAAACTACAGTGTTCTTGAAGACAGCTCAATCCTGATTGACGGAGAGCAGATAGCCTTGAATGCCGGCGATAATATCCACGCAATTATTTCTAAAATCAACAGAGCCGACGTTGCTGTAAAGGCTCAGATGGATCCGGTTACCAATTCAATCATTCTTAAAACTACTACGCCCCACCAGATATGGATGGAAGACGCAGGTGAAGGTTCCGTATTGAAGGATATCGGTCTTGTCTCTTCACAAGCTGGAAGCCCCCCGGCAAATATTGACAGGGACGCAAGAGTTGCGGGCGGTTCTCTGTTTGATATGGTTATTAAGCTTCGTGATGATCTATACTCGGGAAATACGATTGATATCGGCGGTATGGCCCTGAAGGGTATAGATATGGCGCATACAAATATGCTATCCGAACTCTCCAGGCTTGGTGCCGAAGATCAGCGGCTGCAGACTACATATGAGCGGATTGCTTATGAAATACCTAATATTCAGCAGATGAACTCAAACGCTGTTGATCTTGATTTTGCTGAAGCTATAACGGAATTAAAGATGATGGAAATGACGCAGCAGGCTACGCTGCAGACTGCCGCTAAGGTTTTGCAGCCTACATTATTGGATTATATGAGGTAATTGATGCTAACAGTTAATACAAAAGCCTACGGCAGAATTGATGTCGATGAAAGGCAGAGAATACATTTTCCTTATGGGATTTTCGGCTTTGAGCAGCTGAAGGATTTCGTCCTTCTTGATGCTGCTCAGCAGCCTTTTTACTGGCTGCAGTCGATGGATGTAAAAGAAACTGCCTTCGTACTTATTAATCCGCTTGTGTTCAGAAAAGATTATGAGCTGAATGTTCTAGTAGGCGATTTGGAAGAGATAGGTCTTAAAAGTACACCGGATGATAATATTCTGTTATTCGCAATCGTAACAGTACCACAGAATCAGCAAAAGATGTCAGCTAATCTTCAGGGACCGATAATAATTAATAGAGATAACAAACAGGGGCGGCAGAGCGTCAGCCTTGATCCGCGCTGGAAGACAAAGCATTATATTCTTGAAGAGCTATCAGGCAAGAGCAAGGAAGAAGCATGCTGATTCTTACAAGAAAACTAAATGAAAGCATAACAATAGGCGACAGTGTAGAAGTCTCTGTAATTGAGATTAAGGGAGACCAGGTAAAGCTGGGTATCAGTGCTCCAAGAGAAATAAAGGTCTATCGAAAAGAGGTCTATCTTGCTATTCAGCAGGAGAACAAGGAAGCCGCAATGGGATCTGTCGAGCTGCCTGAAATAGATAATCTTATAAAAGAGTAAATTTTATAATTCTTCAAGTTCGGTAATTTCTTCAAAGTCTTCATCAACCAGCTCGAGTTCCTCGATTTCTAACGGTTCAATAATCCTGGATTCATCAGATAAAGCCTCGTATATACTGTCAAAGCTGTCGGCAATACTCTCGAATACATCTACCAGCACAGGATCAAAATGCGTTGCTCTGTCCTTTTTTATTATCTCAACAGCCTTACTGTGCGGGAAGGCATCCTTGTAGCTGCGCTTCATTCTAAGTGCATCATAGACATCGGCAATCGCAGTTATTCTTGCAGCAAGGGGAATATCATCGCCGGTCAAGCCAAAAAGGTAGCCGCTGCCGTCCCATTTTTCATGATGAGCTCTTGCAATCTCAGATGCCATTTTATCCGGGTAGTTTGAGAGTATCAGTGCTCCGTTGATTGTATGTTCTTTCATTATTGACCATTGACTTTCATCAAGGGGCCCGCGTTTATTCAGGATTTCATCGGGAGTACCTATTTTACCTACGTCATGCATCGGGGCAAGAAAGTGTATATTTTCAATAAAATCAAGATTTATCTGTGAAAAGAGTTTCCTTTGATAACATTCTTCGCTAAGCTTTCGGGCATATGCTCCGACACGTTTAATATGGTTACCTGTATCATCATCCTTGAGCTTTGATGCCTCAAGAAGGCCCAGATAAGTTTTTCTGAGCATCATGTTCTGGTCCTGGGTTAAGTCGTCAATAAAGCCGACAAAGTTTTCGGGCCGGTTTTTCTTGTTATCGGCAGGAAACACCAGCAGTACAACTGAAGATGAGACATGTGTGTTAGAGTGAAGCTTAATCTGGAATCGGCCGGAGTGCCCCTTAGCGGTCGCAAGATGCATTTTAAGCTGTGTACGGGTTAGAGCGGACATGTTACTGCCCTTCAATTCACGCCCCGGAAAATATTGACTGAAGCTTTGATTCGACCAGATTACTTCCATATCAGCTGAGAACTGAACCACAGGAATGTTTGAGTCTTGATACAGTTCGGTCATGTAGTTAATGCAGGGTTCAATCATTTTTTCAACAGCTCCGCGTCACTCAGGCGAATGTAAAATGGACCCTGATCATCTGGGTCAGGACCATCAGTTTCATATATGATACGGCCGAGGTTGACCAGTACCGGCGATAAACCGTAATCGGTTTTAAACCAGTTGAATGTTGAGGCTGGGGTCCCAAGACGTTCCCGCAGAATTTCACTCCCGCTGCCTGTGAAAAGGACCTGTTTGTATCCGGATGCAATATCGGACACCTCCTCGGCGCTGATGTCAAGATATTCGGAAATGCGTTCGCCTTTCTGATAAACAGCCGTGTAAAACCGTTGTTTTCTTGCATCTATTACGGGGATTACTGCGCCATTGAAAAAGCTGAAATTATATGCCAGGGCATCCAGGTTGTTCACTGAAACTACCGGTGTATCGCTTCCGGTTGAAAGCCCCTTGGCCGTAGACATTCCGATTCTGAGACCTGTAAACGAACCGGGTCCTCTGGAGCAGACAATGAGGTCAAGATCACTGAAATCAATTTCGGCATTGTCCATGAGTCTGTTCACAGACGGCAGAAGGTATTCTGAATGTTTTAGACCGGCAAAGCGATTTTCTTCAAAAAATGCCTTTCCGGTAGATAGCCCTGTACTGAGAAAATTTCCTGCTGTGTCAAATGCAAGTATGTTCATAATTCTAAACCGTCAACTTTTACATTTCTGCTGCCGTCGGGCAGTATATCAATTAAAATTTCTATAGCGGAGCAGGGGATAAGCTCCTCCGCTTTCTCGCTCCATTCAATTATAGATAAACCTTCGCCGTATATCAATTCTTCAAAGCCTATCATGTATAATTCTTCAAAGTTGTCTATCCGATAGAGGTCCATATGATAAAGAGGCATCCTGCCATCGTAATATTCTTTGATTATCGTAAAACTGGGACTGGTAATCGTCTTTGAAATATTTAAACCTTCAGCAACGCCTTTAACAAGGGTCGTTTTCCCTGCACCAAGACTCCCGGATAAGGCTGCAATCATCCCAGGGGCTGCTTTTTCGGCAAGACGATGTCCGAGTTTATGCATGTCCTCAGCTGTAGGGACAATTGTTTCAGACAAAGAGTCCCTTTTTGTTCTGCTCATCGATAAAATTTCGAAGGCTTTCGATATTATTTTTAAGCTTATCATCCAGATTATCAAACTGAATGGTAGTTGTTCCCAGAGCTGTTTTTTCAAGAATAACCAGTATAGTTGCGGTATGAGTACTTTCATCAGCCTCATATTCGACAGTACATTCATATTTATTAATATAATGTATAAGGGAGTCTTTCTTGATAGTGTTTTTCAGCTCAAATATTTTCATGCAGCCTCCGCCTCAATGTAATTATACTGATTTTAATAATCATATACAAATGAATTGATAGAATTAAGGTTTTTATGCGTAACTTTCGTAAAAACAATATGCATCGTGCCACCCATCGGGGCTGCCTTGCGAATATTGATTACCTTCCCGAAGCACCAGATTGAATGGCCCTCTCCGGTTTCAAACTGAAGTTTAATAAGCCCGGCTTTGGGTACCGGCTTAGTTGATTTAATTGCACAGCCGCCGGCAGATATATCAACCAATGTTCCTAAAGCACCCCTGTCGCTTTCAACAATTGCTCTTTTTTTTGCTTTTTTGCCGACTCCGACTGGAACAACCTTAACCGGAAAGAAATAAGCCGGTCTGCTTAATTCACGTCTACGGAATTTCCGTTGCTGTGCCT
The DNA here is from genome assembly GCA_028532855.1 of Candidatus Thalassospirochaeta sargassi. Classification (GTDB taxonomy): domain Bacteria; phylum Spirochaetota; class Spirochaetia; order UBA9216; family UBA9216; genus Thalassospirochaeta; species Thalassospirochaeta sargassi. Next base: position 8,737 of record JAQQAL010000039.1, on the reverse strand, counting down.
GTTTAACCTTTGTAGAGTGCTGCAGAAGCACACTGGGAACACCCCTTATAACGCTGTAACCGGTTACCTTTGAGTCGAAAGTGAAGCCCTGTCCGTTTCTTTTCCAGAAAAAGACTTTTACAGGAGTCCATTTTTTCCATCTTACCTGTGAACCGGACTGGTTCTCAGGGATAGTGGCGCTAATATAGTTTTTGAGGTTTGTATTTATCTTAGATTGGAAACGGCCACCCGAAGCCGGGCTGATTGCTATTGTCTGCCCGTTGGGGATGGACCCAGTGGAGCTGAATGATTTACTGCGGTTTGAGTTTCTTTCAATTGTCTGTTTTATCCGGAAAATTGTAATCTTCTGTGCTTCTTTGACCTGATCAGAGGATACCTGAGATTCAATTTCAGTTATTGATTTTCTGAGTAGTGAATCTAGCTGGTTGCTATGCGAAAACACAAGATAAGGATTCTTCATTTTATATTTAACCACCAGGTTCGCTAGTGTGTTGCACTGAACCTTTGTTAGTCCAAATGAAGATGCTTTGCGTATAAATGACCTCCGGTTGAATTTTTTTGGTTTTGAGGATGAAGAGCCTGAGCGGCCTGAACTTTTGCGTGAACCATTGCCACCGCCGGCGAAACGACCTGCAAGTACTATTAGTAAAATCACTCCAATTATAACGATTAGGGTTGCAGTACTCTCTGATCCGCTTCCGCCCTGTATGGAAGGAAGCACTTTTTGCATTAATGGCAGGTTTATCATTGCTGATTCTCCTTAAGTATCTCTTCTAGAACGGTTGTCAGGCTTTCAAGCCTCGGGGCAATTTCATATTCAAGTAAATCGCCTATTAGAACACTGTCGTTAGCAGTAAATGCCTCAAGCAGTTCGCTGAGGATTCCGTTAAGATCGAGATAATATTCAGAAAACTTTTTTCCGTCTACCACTAGCTCTTCAAGGTTGACATAGCCGGTATTCTTTAGAACCTGGTACAGTCTCAGTGTTTTCTGGCTGAGTTCTGAAAATCTTATTATACTGTTCAACGCTTCACGGTCTTTACCTGTCTGGAGCAGGACTGAAATATTGTTTATTTCTTCCTGAGATAATTTCAGGGCTTTTACAGTTTTTCCAAGTTCACCAATGGGGTCTGATAATTCAGATATTCTCTCATTAAGGATAATTTTCAGTCCGGTAAGCTGCCTGACGAGGGTTATGAAATGTTCATCATCGGTTTGGTATGTTTCGGGGTCAAAAAGGTTGATGTTCGTAAGTAGGCCTGCGCTTACAGCATCTTCTGAATCGATCTTTTCGCCCAGAAAGTCTGCAAGCAGACCGGTTACAGGTTCTGCGTTCTCTTTTAGTTCATCAAGAAGCTTTTTATTACCGCCCTCAAGAGATTTGACAAAAAGGCTTACATACTGGTAAAGAAGCTGCAGATTATCCTGATGAATCTGAAAACTGTTTTTTGCGGTCACGCGAAGCTCTTTTATTGATTCAACCGGCGTTTCATCGTTAGAGCCTTCGAAATAATCCTTATCATCAAAGAATATTTCCTGCATATGGTAGCCGCTTTCACCAGCCCAGCTGTCGAGACCTGCTATAACTTCACGAAGAACTGTTTCATTCTCAAGTTTAAAATCAATCTGCTGCTCATTTATGTAAATGTTCATTCATATCTCCGTTGCTTAGTTGTTGTTATTATTCAGGTTATTCAGGGAATTGGAACTCTGCTGCATCGCGTTTATGTTACCTTCCATAATGGCGTATTTATTCTTTAAATCAGCCTCGGTGTCCTCTAACTTAAGTTCATAGGATGTAATATCGCTTTCGGTGCTGCTGATTCGGGAATCAAGACTTGTCATCCTGTATGCCAGAATGCCGTTTGATCCTGTATACGGGCTCATGTACTCCTGGGCCTTGTAAGCCGCGCCGTTATCGATAACAAGGTCTCCGTCGGTATCGAGGCCGAATAAATCCTTAACACCTCGAATATTTGTTTCAAGGATGCTGTCGAGGGTATCCTCATTTATTTCAATATACCCTCTGAGCTTTGAGTTGTTTAAACCGGCTCCGAAACCGCTTGAATTGGTTGATATTCCTATCTGTGAAAGAAGCCTCAGGGTATCGTCGGTAGGCGAAGAGTAGGCTTCCATCATTATCAGCTGCAGGCGGGACTTCATCTGAATCAGGGTTGAATCGCCCTGGAAGTATCCGAGCCTTTCATTGGCTTTCTGAACCTCATCCTCGGTGAAATAGTCAATCTCGGAAATGACAGTTGCGTCATTCGAGGTCAATATGGCCAAATCTGCCTGAATACGGTTATAGTTGCCGAAAAAACTAATTATGGAATCTTTAACAAGCTCGTTATCAGGGCTTATAGTCAGGTCAATGGGTTCTTCGTCTTCGCCCCTCAGCGTAAGGGTAACACCCGGCACCAGGTCGTCAATGGTATTGCTGTTCCTGATGATTTCAATACCGTCGACCATAAGTCTTGAATTGGATGCCTGATCAATCGGTTTAGCCGGTTCCCAGTCGCCCCGCGCATTCGGATCATAAATTTTTATTTCAGATATTGAGATATTTTTGAAGGTGTTGTTGTTTTTAAAGGCTATTGAATCGGTTGTTCCGCCTAGATCGGCAAGACTGACTGTAATTTTCTGTTTTTGTTCAGTGTCCCGCAGAGCAGGGAAAAATGTCTCGGAAGAACCGCTACGTGAAGAAAAAACCTCCAGGTCAACAATTTTTTCAGGGGGCAGGGGAGCATCCCATTCCGGGAGACTGATGCTGCTTCCCGAGTTATATATGTTGATTCCCTTGAAATCAATTGAAGAGTCAGACGGGCTGGCTGGGCCTTCCGGAGCTTCGGGAGGTGTCCATTCCCCCTCTTCAAGGTTGTTGATTTGAACATCGAACTCTACCAGAAGTTTGCCGTTGTCTTTGACTGGCGGGGTAATTCTGAACAATCCTTCCGCCCCTGGTGCAAGCAAGGTGCGTCCTGATGAGTCTTCAGAAGTCCCCCTCGCGCCTTCAGCAGGTTCGGCGGGAATTATTCGTAACGAGGAATCGACCTGTCGCAGAATGCCTGCAGACACGGCGAATTCAAGGGCTGCGCCGTCTTTGAATTCTAGCTTGTTTTCAAGTCCTTCCTTCGTTGATTCAATCAGCATAACTGTTGTATCTGGTGTGTCCTTTATTACCTGAGCCCGGAGCATGTCACGGCCTCGGCTGTTGATTCTGTCGGCAAGACGGCTTATGGAGCCGCCGCGGAAATTGAAGCTTATTTCTTCGTCGCCGATGCCGAATGTATAGGTTCCAGACGGGGCTTCAAAGTCTTTGTCTATTGAATCAGATAGAAATCTGTCGGCGGATGCCTTCTGAAGAACGGTTATTTCTTTTTCCTGTTCAAGTGCTCCGCGTTCGGCGACTGCTGTAAGAACCCTTTCATTTGATGATTCAGCAATCCTTTCGTTGAATGGATTATCCGCGCCGTAGAGGGCTTTCGCAGAGTCTTCAAGTTTTGTGAGGTCTCTGGACAGATCCTGCCAGATGGTTTTCTCGTTTTTGTAGGAGTCGCGTTCGTCTTCTTTTCGTTCGAGGGGAATGCGCTCAAGCTCCATGAGCTTTGAGACTATACTGTCGGTGTTTAGGCCGCTGTTTACACCCGGGATTGTTATATCAGACATCTGGCGCTAACCTTTCCCTCCGGGGGATGTCAGACTGTTGTATCGATTAACAACCCCATTGCTTCTTTCATTTTTGCGTACAAACGCTTAAGAGCTTCAGGAGGGATCTCCTTAATTACTTTATCGGTTTCGGCATCAACGACCTTTACGATAACCTGATCTAAATCCTTATCTATACTGAATTTGAGTTTACGATTAAAGACCTCGGTAATATTGATTATTTCAGTGAGATATTTTTCTGCGTCAATTTTTTGACGCTGCTCTTCAACATTCTGAAGCTCAGTTTCAAGCTGCTTTATAGCAGTATCTTTTGCAGCCTGCTGTTTTTTGACATTCTCTTCAGTTCTAGCCTTAACTTTGGTTGTCTCATTTGTTCTTGAAGAAGTGTCGGCTCTATGCACCATGGGCACAGTATTAGAATTTATGGCTTGTAAATCAATTTCCATAACACCACTCCTTGGTTGACCGTCAAAAGACTGCTTTGCCGTCTATTGACAGTTTGAATTGCCTTACGACATTTCATGGTGAACCTATCAACACCGGTAGTTATTCCGCTAATCACGTTGCGAAACATGTTAAATAAAAATGAAAGGGGAAGGGGGCGCGAGCCCCTCCCGAATTCATAGCCGTTCTGCAAAGCAGAACTATCCATTTGTAAAAAGATAACGTCCAGAAATCTCTTCACTAAGTAACGGATTCTAAATTAAAGAAGCTGAAGAATAGCCTGCGGCTGAGTGTTTGCCTGTGCAAGAACAGCAGTACTTGATTGAAGAAGTATCTGATTCTTGACATATTTTGACATCTCAGAAGCCATATCAACGTCACGAATTGTAGATTCCGCTGCCTGAAGGTTTTCAGCTGCAATTGCAACACCCTTCGAAGCTGTTTCGAACCTGTTCTGGTATGCACCAAGGTCGGCTCTCTGCTTGGAAACCTGTTTGAGTGCGCTGTCGACTAATCCGATTGCCATGTTTGCGTCTTCAGGAGTTTCGATAGAAATAGTTCCTTCTCCACCCTGGATGTTTTCAATACCAAGAGCCGCGGCAGTCATTGTTCCAACATAGATTCTTTCATTCTGATCCATGTTAGCACCTACCTGGAACTGCATTATCTGTCCGGTTGCTGAATCTGTAGCAAAAGCACCTGTTAACATATTCATGCCGTTAAACTGGGCATGCGAAGCAATTCTATTAATCTCATCTACAAGCTGTGATACTTCTACCTGAATCTGCATTCTGTCTTCTTCAGTGTAGATACCGTTTGCAGACTGGACAGACAATTCTCTCAGTCTGTGAAGAATATCCTGAGTATTCTGCAGAAATCCCTCAGTAGTCTGAATAAAAGAAACGCCGTTTTCAACATTTCTTTCGGCCTGGTTGAGTCCTCTGATCTGGCTTCTAAGCTTTTCAGAAACCGCAAGTCCTGATGCGTCGTCGCCGCCTCTGTTGACCCTCATTCCTGAGCTTAGTTTCTCAAGATTGTTAGTCAGATCATTTGTTTTGATGCCTAACTGTCTGTTTGCATAGTCGGCACTCAAGTTGTGATTAATTATCATATAACCCTCCTTGATAGGTTAAGAAGGCATCCCTTGCCTTCATTTTTTGCATAGCAGTACAGAAAACCGGAAGACTCTCGCGCTTCCTCCGTTTAAAGCCGAAGCTTTACTTATCCTGCACAACAAGGAGAACTCCCGATTTCAGTTTTAAAATCGAAAGATCTCCTCACTCTACTATGCATAAGAGGGTATTTTTCAAAGAACTGTTCTTTGCAGCTAAGCGAACCCGACTGCAAAGAACTTTGTTATTACTCTACTTAGAGTATAATCCCTTATCCAAGCAATTGCAATACAGATTGTGTTTTCATGTTAGCCTGAGCTAACATTGCTGTACCGGCCTGTACAAGAATCTGGTTCTTTGTGTATTCAACCATTTCTTCAGCCATGTCGGCATCCCTGATCCTTGATTCCGCAGCCTGAAGGTTTTCAGCTCCAACATCAAGCCCGTTAACTGCATGTTCAAGTCTGTTCTGGTATGCACCCAGATCAGCTCTCTGCTTGTTTACAGTCTTGAGTGCGCTGTCGATAACGCCGATAGCCATGTTTGACCCTTCGGGTGTCTGAAGGTCAAGAATGTCGCCGCTTCCGATTTCTTTAACGCCAAGCGCAGTAGAGGTCATTGTTCCGATGTAAACACGTTCTCTCTGGTCGATATTTGCGCCGATGTGGAACCACATTGATGCTGTTACGGTATTTTCACCGGTTTCAGATGCAAATCGTCCTGTGAGCATGTTCATACCATTGAACTGTGCGTGTGATGCAATTCTGTCTACCTCATCAACAAGCTGAGAAATTTCAACCTGAATCTGCATTCTGTCTTCTTCACTGTAGATTCCGTTTGCAGACTGTACTGAGAGTTCTCTCATTCGCTGAAGAATAGCCTGGGTATTACCAAGGTAGCCTTCTGTTGCCTGAATAAACGAAATACCGTTCTCAGCATTGTCTGAAGCCTGCTTAAGACCTCTTATCTGTGAGCGCATCTTTTCAGATACAGCAAGACCGGAAGCATCGTCACCGGCCCGGTTGATTCGAAGACCTGAAGACAGTTTCTCCATGTTCTTTGAGGTTGCGAGATTTGTTTCTCCAAGAGTTCTGTTAGAGAACATCGCACTAAGGTTGTGATTAATTATCATATTTTCCTCCATGAAAATATATTGGGCATCCGTGCCCGACTCCGCATACGCGAAGTTATTCGCTTTTTAAGCATATTCAGTAAAAAGTTACCGAAAGTGCTAAATCGGGCTAAATTATTCCCGATAATATAACTAAGAGGGAAAATCCAGAAGATTCAGTTGAAAACCTCCGGGTCTTACCCTTATTTCTAATATCGATCTACCTGAACTTAAACTTTAGGGTAAAAAAAAAAATAAAAAAACTGCATTGAAATTGAAGTTAGACATTCTATAATTCAATTATGTTAGTGAAAGTAAGAAAAATCAGTCTGATTGCCCTTTTTATGATGCTCCTGATTTCGTTCAGCTCCTGCAGGAAGGCTCACTTTGAGTCGCAAATAATCAAACAGGCAGAATCTGCCATTGGAAATGATGTGGCTGCTAAGTTTTCAGCTGAAGAAAAAGCAAGAATCCAGCAGCTAAGGGATGCCGGAGGTCTAAAAGCCGTCGCAATGGTCAGTAAAGATAATTATTTTGAGAAAGAAGACGGTGAAATAGCAGGTCTGGACTACCTGCTTGCAGAATATTGCGCGGAGAAGATGGGTGTGCCGCTTATCATAAATGTTCAGGATGATTTTTCCAGATTTTTTTCTAACAACGGCAGTTTCAATCCTGCGGTAATAAATGATGAAAATATTATATATGTTCCCGACCTGATTAAAACCAATGATGTTTATATTCTCCCAATTACAGTTACAAAATGGCGGGAAAGGATTGTAAATATGCTCTCGATGTATCCTGCGGGTGTCGCTCTTTACGGCAAAGGATTAGAAGATATAAAAGACTACAGCCAGCTTAACGGAAGGTCGGTAGCTGTTATGAAGGGGGTTTATTTAGAAACGCTTATAGACGAGCTTGAAGAAGAATATACTATTGAAATCCCCAGGGTTTATATTAAATCCTCCGAGCCGCCTGCAGCATATCTGATGGACGGCCGGGCGGATTTTACCATTGAAGGATATCACCTGGCTGTTAAAGCGGTCACTGATTTTACTGAATTGACGCTTTTTCCTCTTCCCGTAAACAGAGTAATTGTTGGTTGGGTTTTCAAGAAAGATGACGACCTTCTGGAATCAATTATAGCAAAACTCTATGACCAGAGTCTTGAGGATGGATATTTTCAGAGAATATTTTATGAAACATTCAATGTTGATTTCGATAAATATATCGATAATATCCATTGACAGGAGTAAGAATATATGACGTATCGTGGCAAGCTTATTGCTGTATTTTTACCGATGATTATCATTCCTCTCATTGCTTTCATGTTTATAATTATAGGCCTTACGTGTTCAGAATTGGTTGACTATAAAAAGTCAGTTATGGAATTTACAGGTATTACATTGACTGGAAGTATCAATTCTGAATCTGAAAATCTTATGCGTGATAATTTATTTGATTTCTTCTATTTTCGTACAAGAATGTATGAAAGGGCCGCAGAAACATTGATTAATCTCGAGCAGGATATTGTTGTGATTATTACCGACGATGATCGTATTTTCAGCTCAAGTGATTATTTTGAGGAATTGTTAAGCGGGCAGAAACAATTTGCCGCTCTGGTGAAAGAATTTGCAGCTAAAGGTGGTGTTCGCAGCATATTTCTGCCGAAGAACGGGGATAGTAGTGAATACCTGGTTTATGCTGAACATTCTGAAATTGGAGAATGCTATAATGTTATTCTCAGTCCGATTGATCTCGTCCGCAGGCCTCTTTACAAGGTTTTTGTCGGGATTGTTCCAATTATTCTGATTTTTATTCTTGCGGTTGTTGCAGCAGCTCTTGCTGTTTCCAGAAGTTTTACAACACCTTTGACAAAACTTGCCATGGGGGTAGATGAAATCTGCAGTAAGAAATATGACGCTGTGATAGACTATAGATCCGGTTCAGTTGAGTTCAGGAAGTTAGCCGATAATTTCAACAGCATGGCGGCAAATCTGCGGGAAGAGATGAATCAGCGGGAAAGTTTTGAAAATGAGCTCAAAGGGTCGATTGCAGAGAAGGAAATCCTGCTCAAGGAATTGAATCACAGGGTAAAAAATAATATGCAGATTATTTCTTCATTACTGGAGCTGCAAAGCAACTCTGCCTGCTGTAAGGAAAATGCCGCAGATTACCGCACAGCTATTTCAAGAATTAATACAATGGCGCTAGTGCATGAAAAACTTTATCAGTCGAACGATTTCACAAGTCTTGAACTGTCGTCGAGATATAATCAAAAGTTGTGGATGGGGGTAAAAAAAGAGCAAATCCTTTTGTAAAATAATTGGTGACAAAACCAATACAAAAGGGATATGCTCTATGAGTGAGTTTACAACGAAAGAAGAATTTTATGAAGATGTAGATC
>JAQQAL010000038.1 GCA_028532855.1 Candidatus Thalassospirochaeta sargassi | reverse complement strand
ATGGGCCCACTAGGACTTGCCTTTCAGTCGACAACGTCGTGTTGTCTCCTTACAGGCCGCCTCAAGCGCCTGTCGCCGACATCGTGTCGGCTAATCCTCCCTATACGGTCGGCGGCACTTTCAGTTCAAGTCCTACCGGTGCCAGCCACAAAAAAAAGACTGAACAACACTAAGGTGTTATCCAGTCTTTTTCATGGGCCCACTAGGACTTGAACCTAGGACCCTCTGATTATGAGTCAGATGCTCTAACCAACTGAGCTATAGGCCCGATTTACAGTCTGTATATAAAGCCATAATATCGGTTTTTTGTCAAGAAGTGGGGTCCTATAATTTATGCCCCGGTATGAAATTATATATTAATTGATTTATAAATCTTACACGCTTTTCAGTATAAGTGAAACTTAGCCTATGGCTGATAAAGAATAATTCTACTAATACTATTCTATGATCTTAAAATGTGATAAACAATAAATCTAATCTGACAGGAGATTAAGAAATGAGAATTCCCTATTAATCAATACCAGTTGACATTATTCCATTTAATCTGTTTATTCTTGTAACTACCTTTACCCCCGGCCCCGGGAATATTTCAAGCGCGGGCATGGGAATGAATTACGGATATACAAAAACTCTCCGATTTTTAGCGGGTATTTCCTCCGGATATTTCTGTGTCATGGCGCTAAGTGCTTTTCTATCCGGGGCTATTATCAACGGATTTCCGACGGTAGAACCTTTACTGCGCATTTTGGGGACAGGATATATCCTTTATCTTGCCTGGGGAACGGCAAAAGCCGGCTGGAATATGTCGTCAGATTCAGTTTCTCACTTAAAATTTAAACATGGATTTCTTATTCAGGTGATAAATCCTAAGGCTGCAGTCTTCGGGATCACAATATATACAGGCTTCCTGTCGGGGATCTATAATCAGCCCCTGTTACAGTTGATTTCAGTTCTGTATTTGACCTTCGTGACATTTTTATCAGTATCACTATGGACTTTCGGCGGGACAAGAATAAAACGCTACCTTCATCTTCCGAAAGTCAGGATAGCGGCTAATATTGTGCTCACAAGCCTTCTGCTCTATTGCGCAATAAGCATTTCCGGGCTCAGTTTCAACAGCGGACCATAAGAGCTTTAAGTCCATTGATCCGCTGTCAGATATCTGGATGATTTCGGGATGTATGAATCATTCATACGCCTCTCATGATCCTACTCTTGAAGTTTGCCGGTGTTTTATTTATCTATCATTTCTTTGAATGATGTCACAAGCCCGGCCATATTCTGTAAATCGGCTGGAATTATCAATTTTGTTGCCTGTCCGTTCGCCATAACCTCAAGAGTCTCAAGGCTCTTTATCTTGACCAGAGCCTCATCAGCCTGAACAGATTTAATCTTTTCAAGCCCCTCGGCCGTGGCGGTCTGAACCTTCAGGATGGCCTCGGCTTCACCCTCAGCCTCGCGAATCTGGGCTTCCTTCTTAGCTTCCGCCTGTAGAATGGCGGATTCTTTCTGCCCCTCGGCAACGAGGATTGCAGATCTTTTTTCACCCTCAGCGCGCAGGATTGCCTCGCGTCGTTCACGTTCAGCACGCATTTGTTTCTCCATTGCCTCCTGAATGTCCGGCGGCGGCATGATGTTCTTAACCTCAACGCGGTTTACTTTGATGCCCCAGGGGTCGGTTGCCTCATCAAGTATTGTCCTCATTTTGGTATTGATTAGATCTCGAGAGGTTAATGTTTCATCCAGCTCAAGTTCGCCGATAATGTTACGCAGGGTAGTAGCGGTAAGGTTTTCAATCGCGGCAATTGGATGATCTACACCGTAGGCAAAGAGCTTCGGGTCTGTTATCAGAAAGAATACAACTGTATCAATCTGCATTGTGATGTTGTCACGGGTAATTACCGGCTGCGGCGGAAAGTCTACAACACTTTCTTTAAGCGAAACCTTCTTTGCCACCTTATCAATGATGGGTATTTTAATATGTATTCCGACGCTCCATGTTTTCTGGTATGCGCCCAGTCTTTCTACAACACAGGCTGTGGCCTGGGGTACGATTCTGATGTTCCTGATTATCAGGAAAAGAACTACTACAAGAACTGCGATACTAAGCCATAACTCCATTTTTTACTCCTTAGATTCTTCTGGTTTAACATAAAGGGTCACCCCTTCAATCTTTTCAATAAGTACTCTTGTCTTTTTTTCAATCAAACCGCCGTCTGTGGATAACGCAGACCAAATTTGTCCTCTAACCTTAACCTGGCCCCTGGTATCCTTGGTAATCTCTTCTGTTACCACACCGCTGTCCCCGACCAGGCTCTCGGCGTTTGTTTTAATAGATCCTACCTTCAGCTTTTTGACAAGAACCGGTCTTGTGAAAATTAGAAGAATAGATGATACGATAAGGAAGATCAGGAGCTGCCATGGAATGGGCAGGTCCAGAAATGCCAGCACCATGCTGATCAGCGCACCTAATGCAAACCAAATGGTAGCAAGATTAACAGTTGCAGCCTCGATGATAAAAAGGATAACAGCTATTCCCAGCCAGACAAACTGGATGTTATCCAATAGTATTTGTGCCATATTACCTCCGGGAGGACTTCGGCCCTCGTTCTATATTACACTCAGGATAACATAATATTCAAAACTCTTCTCATTATTTATAAGCTCATTGAGCAGAATGGGTAGAGATGAAATACCCTTTCGGGTATAAAAAAACCGCCGAAGGCATACAGCTTGGCTGCACCCCCGGCGGTTGAGGTTTATTGCTTTATATACACAGCTTTACTTCGAGTTGATGAGTTCTTTTTCCTTTTCATCGTTATTCATCATGCCTGCAAGACCTGAGGAGTAGACGGAGTCTGAATCTTCAACCAGGTCGCTGATGTTCATGTCATGCTTGAAGCGAAGAACGTTCAGCATGAAGATGTTCAGCTGGTTGAGAATGTTCGGCGGAAGCTGGTTTCCGTCAACCTCAACTGACATCGTGGGAAAGTTTCGCTCGCGTGCCCAGGGGGTATAGATACCCTGAATAACACGGCCAATCAGACAGGCGAAGGGTGAGATGTTTACAACACCCGAGTAGCCCTCTTCCATGGCGGTAGCAGCGGAGCCTGAAGAAACTGCAATCTCTGAGTTGAGTTCGAGGTTTACAAAGTTCTCTTCAACGGTCTTCATAATCTTGTTCATGTCATGCGGTGCAGACGGTACAAGGTTGTTCACATTAAGAGCGTGAAGGGCTTTGTGCTCCATTGTTGATTTCCACTTCTTTTCAATCTGATAAAAGAGCCATTCTCTTGTTTCCTTGCAGAATGGGCGGAGTACTGCCGGTTTCAGCTTGATTCTCTTCTTGACATCGTAATCGCGGACAAAATCAGTGTAATGTATCCATTCAGCGATACTTGATACCTTGGCGATTATTCCTTTGCTGGCAAAGTTTTCAATCAGCTCGTCTACAGCGAAGTCGTCACGTCGAACAAAGATTTCACCTACAACCAGAACCTTGGGGCATTCAAGCGGATTTCGCTTCAACGGTATCTCTGCCATCTCCTTACCCATTTGCTCTAACGCAGGGTAGAGGGACTTCAGGTTTTCACCGATTGATTTTACAACCTTTTTCCATGACTTTTTGTATTCAATCATGGCCGTTTTCGGGTTTTCGGCACAGGCTCTTAGCGTTGTCTGCATATCCTTCAGATAATCCGATGAGGTTACAGCCTTCCATACATACTGGCTGAACCCGGGACCGAGTTCGTTGTATGAGTTGTCTGCGCTCAGAGTGAAAACAACTACGTTGTCAATCTTGAGGTCCTTAAACAGGTTTTCATAAAAAACAAAGTACTGACCGGTTCGGCAGGGGCCTGTTGTAATCGGTACGAACAGTGCATAGATTTTATCTTTTCTGAATTCGGATGAAGCCATAAATTTGAGAGCTCCGCCTAAAACAAGCTGAGATGGAACACATTCCTTTCCTGAACAGTAGTTGCGTGCGTACTCAAGTGTTTTGGCATCAGCTACAGGCATTGACCGTGCGTTAAATCCCTGTGCTGTAAGAGCTGTAGCTACAAGCTCGGAGGCAATCTCGCCCATGTTCGATACGATCATTTCAATTTTATCGTTGTTTAATATGGGCATTTTTTCGCCGTTATTGATATTTTCAATATAAAGGTTTCCGTCATTTCTGAAGCGCAGACCGTTATCGTATCGTTCTTCTTCAACTTCTTCTATCTTGTTTCGGTAACCTTCTATGATATCGAGGAAGGCTTCAACACGTGTATCTACACCTGCATCGGCTGAATGTGAGTCGAGCTCAAGGATAAGGAAGGGCTTTGTCCCCATAATCCACTTAAGATAGTGCAGCATGAAGGAGTCAGGCGCACAGGAGAAGTTGGAGATCCATGTAGCATAGATGTTATCCTCTTCCTTGATCATGCGGGCGGCTTTCATGTCCTGCTGGCCGTAGTACCAGTACATATTGTCGTAGATTTCTTCGTTTTCAAACGGGAGAATATCATATGGAATAACTGAAAAGTTCTTTGAAGTGAACTTCTTGGGAATTCCCATATTTGCTTCGCGGGTAAATGCATTATAGGGGCGGCCAAGCAGAGTTATTACCGGTTTGTCGCTATTCCTTGCATATTCAAGTGCTTCAAGTCCGAGTTCCTTAAGCTTGTGCAGGAATTCTTCCTGCTTCTGAACCCCAACCTTGAAAGCATTTTTGATTTCAGCCTCGCTTATATCAAGCTGCTTGCCGAATTTCTGGAATAGCTCAAGGGCTTTTTCTTCACCGAACTTGAAAGAAACTACAAGCTCAAGAATCTTATCTTCGGCTACCTCAGGAAAGGCTTTCTTAATGTAGTAGGGAAGTCCCTGCGTTATGGGGCAGAAATTTGCGTGTACATCTGCTTCGTAAGAGGGCATATCACGAAAATGCGGCAGGAAAATGTAGTCGCAGCCCTTGTCTATAACGTCCTGTACAGCGCCGTGAGCAATCTCGGAAGGGAAGCAGTATGTACTCTCACAGCGGGCAACACCCTCATGCGCAATTTTATCGGACATGACTGTTTTAATGCCGAGTGTATGGAAAAACCATGAGTACAGGGGGTAGAGTGTGTGAACGCTGAATGCCCTGGGAATACCCACGGTATAGTCGCGCTTAGCGACGAAGGTTTCGGGGTCTGCCGCGCATTCTTTGAACAGGAGATCCGAACGCTTCTGTACAAAATCGACCGTATCAGTCGATGATTCAATCTTTTTTCTGCTGTTTGTATATTTTGAACATCGGCCGCCGAACATGTATTTGTGTCCGTTAACCTGAAGCACCTGAATCGGGCAGTCGTTCTCACATGCCTTACATCTGAACTGCTTTTCGTAAACAATCTCTGTGTCAAGAATTGCATCAAGATCAAACACTCCTTTTTCAAGGAGGCCGTCTTCAAATTTCTGTTTGGCTAAAAGGCCTACGCCGAAACAACCCATCAGCTCGGGTGACGGCGGAACAAGTATTTCCTTTCCCACCATCATGGCAAATGCCAGCGGGATAGCCTTATTCTTTGCAACTCCGCCCTGAAGGAAGATCTTGTTTCCTATTGTTCTGTTTCCTACAACACGGTTGAGGTAATTTGAAACAATAGAGGTAACAATACCAGCAGTAATGTCTTCCCGCCCTGCGCCCTGCTGAATGGCCTTTCTGATGTCTGAGTTGATAAATGCAGAACAGTGCTCGCCGAATTTAAGCGGGCTTTCAGCCTGAATAGCAATGTCTCCAATTTCTGCAGCGCTCTTGATGTTCAGGTCGCCTGAAGCTGATTCTTCGAGGAATGAACCGGTTCCAGCCGAACATGCTTCGTTCATTGCGTAATCGATGGGAACCTTATGGTTAAGCAGTACGTATTTTGCGTCCTGTCCGCCTATTTCAAAGATTGTATCAACGTCATCGCTGAAGTAGGTTGTTCCGTATGCATGGGCAATAATCTCATTGTAAACTCCGGAGGTTTCAAGGAACACGCCTAAGATTTCACGGGAAGAACCTGTGGTTGAAGCAAGGCTTATCTTGATCTTTTCATCGCCTATGTCTTCTTTTATTTTCTTCTTGATTTCAACAATACAGCCTTTAAGAGCCTTTACCGGATCTCCGTGGGTTCTTCCGTAGTGTTCGGCAACAATCTGATTGGTTTCAATATCAATCAGGCAGGCCTTTGTGGTTGTTGAACCGCCATCTACGCCCAGTACGTATTCTTTGCCTGCGGCCACCTTACCCATATCTGACTGGAAGTAGGTAACCTTATCCATAACGTTTGAAAGCTTTTCATAGCGGGGAAAGTTTATCTTATTGTCTTTAAGCAGTTTTTCAATTGCTGGCATTGGGCTTCCGTTTTCTTCTGCAAGAAAGGCAGCACCGTATGCTTCAAAGTAGGAGGCCTCCTCAGGCACTATAAACTCAATTTCAGGGGCTTTTTCCTTTATAAAGCGGAGAATAAACTGGTTGAGGGTCAGTCCTCCGGCAAGAAGAACCTTGCCTTTCTTAATTCTTGCTCTGTTGAGAAAATCTATGACCTTTGTAGCCATAACGTCAGATAGAGAAAGAACTATATCGTCTTTGGTTGCTTCGCGCTTGTTCAGTCTGTGAGTACAGTCAGATTTCATGAAAACTGAACAGCGTGCTGAAAGCGAGAGAACATTCGCGTCGGGGTTAACACCCTTTACGTCTTCAAGAACCATGTCCATTCGGCCAAGTTGCTGCTTGAAGAATTCTCCGGTTCCTGATGCACATTTACTTCCTGTGAAGTTGTTGATGATCTTGTTGTTTTCGTCAATTGTATAAACTGTGAGATCCTCACCGCCCATGCTGACTACAGCATCTACATTGTCTCCCATCTGATTAAGTGCGCTCTCAATACAAACAGTCTCAATTGTACTGTTGATATTGAAAAGATAACGGCCTTCAGTTCCCGTTACAATAGCTTTTGCGTCGGAAGCGATTTCTCTGCCTTCCAAAGATTTCTTTAATGTTGAAACAAAGTCTCCCTCATGAGGAAGAACACTGCTCCAGGAAACCTTTCCGTCATCAAGCATTACAAGTTTAAGGCTTGAAGATCCAATGTTAATTCCTAGATTTTGCATTTAGTCGTCCTTATATATGAATAAGCTGATATTTATTTTGACAGTCGTTCTTGTTTAAGTTGGGTACCTAAATAATCTACCATACAATGTCATAATTGTCATTATATCAGCCGCCAACCGAGTTGGATTTAAGTCAATTATGTCTGATTAATGGACTATTGAAGCCGATAGCCTTCAGTTTTAATTTAATATTATCAATATCTTCTTTTTCTACTGAAGGTATGATTACACGCAGCATTCCGGCATCAGATTTTTCAATTTCGGCATCCATTCCCGCTGAAGCAAGTTTCTGCAGGCAGTTGTAGGCATTAGCAGCACTGGAAAAGGATGCGATCTGGATTTTATAATTTTCAGGTATTCCTTCTGGGTGGACTGATTCTGATTTGACAAGATTCGCCTCGGTTGCACCATCAGGCAGCGATACTATCTCGAGGGCTACGGGAGCAACCCCGCTTATGGTCATGTCTATAGCTTCAGCGGCAGCCCTGGAAAGATCAATTACTCTTCCTTCTACAAAGGGCCCTCGGTCGTTAATTCTGACTATCACCCATTGGTCATTATTATTGTTGGTTACCTTTACGAGGGTGTTGAACGGAAGGGTTTTATGCGCGGCGGTAAGCTTGTTGGTGTCGAATGTCTCGCCGTTGGCTGTTTTTCTGCCCTGGAACTTTCCTCCGTACCAGGATGCCGTGCCTGTTTCAAATGCAATGACGGGTGACGCAATGAATAGCAGGGTAGAGAGTATCAGCAAGAAAAACAAGCGGAGAGGTAATTTCATGTCTAATTTATCGGCAGGTTGGGGGTGCTTAGTTAAGAGTTAATCGCCACGAAGCAACCGGGGTAAAGTTATGCGGCAATTTAAGAGATTCAAGAGGAAGAAGAGAAGAAAGAGAGAAAATTTTTTGGAATTTCTATGTAGAACATCTCTAATTTCTTAAATATCCGGTTACCTCTACTTGATATTCATTCGTGGCCGACTGTCTTCAAGAGTTAAAAGCTACGAATTTAGTATAGGGTAAAGTCTGCGGCAATTGAACCACCTGCGATGGTTTAGAGATTAAAGAGAAGTTAATGAAAAACTTTTGATATTTCATAAGTTATTTCTCCTTCATTTCTTTATTGTACTCTTCATTTTCTGCCTGTAAAGGTCGGGTAAATCCGCTGCGCGGAACCTTGACAGGCTGAAAAGTGAAGGTAGTCCTTTTGGAAGTAAAATTTCAGGAGGTATCGGTATGATACATAAAGAACTGGGTTATCAAATTGTAGGCTGCTGCATGGAGGTTCATTCGCATCTGGGACCGGGGCTGCTTGAGCAATGTTATCACAATGCACTTTATTTTGAGCTTACGGCGCAGGGGCTGCAGGTTGCTTACAACAGGCAATATGACGTGTTGTATAAAGGGCAGCAGGTAGGTGAGTATTTCGCCGACCTGGTTGTTGAAAACAATGTAATCATTGAGCTTAAATCGGTAAAGGCGTTGGCGTCTGTTCATGCTGCTCAGGTGCTTAACTACCTGCACATCTCCGACTGCAGGCTCGGGCTGCTGGTTAATTTCCAGGGCAGTTCACTTGAGTGGCAGCGGCTGGTGGTGTAACCGGCAGTGAATTTCCTTGACGTATATACTTATTATATATACTATTGATGTAGAGGTGATGTATGAAAACTCTTTCGCTGAAGATGGATGATGATATCTTTACTGAAACCGAGGAAATACTTGCTCAGGTGAAAAAAGCCAGAAACCGTTACATTAACGAGGCGGTCGATTACTATAATAAGCTGGCGAAGAGGAAGATTCTTGAACAGCAGTTTCAGAACGACTCGACGGTTGTAAGAGATGATTCGATGGCTGTTTTGAATGAGTTTGAGGCTATCGAAGATGACGGTTAAGCAATTCGAAATCTGGGTTGCTGATTTGAATCCCCGAATGGGTACTGAAGCCGGAAAAACCAGGCCGGTTTTGATTGTTCAGACTAATCTACTGAATAAGTTTGAGCACCCGTCTACTTTGATTTGCCCAATTACCTCTAACGTTCTGGCACGGGCTCAAATTTTGAGGGTGCATCTTCCTGAAGGTGCTGCCGGGCTCACAAAAGACAGTGATGTGATGATTGATCAGCTTAGAGCTATTGACAATCAGAGACTGAAGAAGCGGATCGGTATACTTCCTGCAGAGTTTCAGTTAACAGTCAAAGAGTGTCTTCGTGCGGTTCTGGATTTATTGTAAAGCCGCGAAGCAAATGTGGTTGAGTTATGCGGCAATTTAAGATATTAAGATTTTTTAATATCCGCTTATCTCTACCCGGTCTTTATTCGAGGTATTATTCTTGTGGAAACTATCTTATATCAAATCTGCTGTTTCTGCTTCGGCAGCCTCAAGCAGGGTTCCAGGAGCTATTTGAAGCTGCAGGCCGCGCACACCGGCGCTGACATAGATTGTCTCAAAGAGAAGGCAGGTTTCATCAACAAAGGTGGGGTAGTGCTTTTTCATTCCAATCGGTGAACAGCCGCCCCTGATGTAACCGGTCAGCGGTAGAATCTCTTTTACATGGATCAACTCGACCTTTTTAAAGCCGCCGGCTTTAGCAGCCTTTTTCAGATCCAGTTCGCAGGGGCCGGGGATTACGCAGACGAATAACTCACCGCTCTGACCTCTGAGCACCAGGGTTTTAAAGATTTGATCAGCATCAAGGCCCGTTTTTGCAGCAACCGATGCGGCGCTGAGATCTGATTCATCTACCTCATACTCTTTCAGCTCAAAAAGGATCTTGCGGGATTCCAGGAGTCTTACTGCGTTTGTCTTTGACATAGGGGAATTATAGTCGGTTTAGATTGAGCGCTGCAATGGAGACTTAATGTTTGGTTATATATTACTGAATTAATTTAAGGGTTCGGAAATTATCTCCTTTAAAATATCGAAGAACCGGTCTATTTCATCTGATGAAGTGAAGAGACCTGGACTTATTCGTAGAACACCTTCATCCTGAGTTCCAAGCTCTATATGAGCTTGGGAGCAGCAGAAAAAACCGCTGCCTATAATGCATTCTCGCTCCGTCAATTTCTCGATTATAGCCGTTACCGGGGCATTTTTAACCTTGAAGGCTATCGCATAAGTGCGGTTCAGTCTGGATTTACTGATAATCTCCACATTCTCAAGACTATCCAGGCCTTTGTAGAGTCGGGTGTTCAGCATGTTTCTTTTCTTCGCGATTTCATCGAATCCTATGTTGCCTAGATATTTCATGGAAGATGCAAGAGCGACCATCCCTTCGAGGTTTGTTGAACCGACATCACAGTGTCCTGCCATGTTGTGACATCGCTCTGTTCCGAAGTTGACATCTGGAAATTTAATTCCAGAATTATCAGAAATATAAAGACCTCCTATTCCATGCGGCCCCATTGTACCCTTATGTCCGGCAAAGGTGAAAAAATCAGGTTTCAGCTTTTCGATAGAGATATCCAGAATGCCTGCAGTCTGGGCGCCGTCGAGAAGAGACGGGATTTGGTATTTCCTGCATAGATCTAGAATATCCTGGGCTGGTAAAACATCTCCGGTAACATTGCTAGCCTGTGTAAATGCAACAAGTTTCACGCGGCTGCGGTTTTTCCGGATGTAGTTTTCAAATGTTGAAAGATCAAAAATGTCGGTTGCAGTAGATTTGATTTTTTTGAATTTGACACCAAAGTTTTCCCTGAGACGGTATTCCCATCCTGCTATTGCATGGTGCTCATAGCTGCCTGTTATGACTATATCTCCTTCATTCCAATCCATCCCTGAAAAGACCATGTCTATACTGGCGGTTGCTCCGCTGGTGACGATGAAGCGGGAAGGATCGTTTATCGCGAAAAAATCACAGATTGTTTTTTTACTGGCTTCATACTGCTCGTCCCATAATCTCGGGGATTCTCCCCAGAATGATTGAAGTTTTAATACTGTGGGCTCTGGCTTTGGCCAGCTTGTGGCCGCGTTATTTAGATATATCATCTAAATATTATAATTATAGATCTTGTTTTATTCAATTGGATAAATACCAGACACAGAAAAGAGAAGAGATATGGTTTTCAGCCGGATGCAGGTAATTAAAGCATTCAGGCTATAGTAATAAAAGAGCCGCCGCATGCTGACTGATTAGTTCCAGGGTATCTAACTTCTTGCTTGAATTAATCGTTTTCTATCTATATAATCGCTCTACTATGGCAGTTAAATCAACACATTGGGCCGACATCACGGCTGACAAGATAATAAGAGAGAAGGGTGAAAAGGACGTCTACGTCTGCGCCTCCGGAATTACACCTTCGGGTACGGTTCACATTGGGAATTTCCGCGAGATCATTTCAGTTGAGCTTGTTGTAAGGGCATTGCGCCAGAAGGGTTATAATGCGAAGTTCATCTACTCATGGGATGAATACGATGTTTTTCGTAAAGTACCGAAAAACATGCCTGAACAGGAGCGTCTTGAGACCTTTCTGCGTCAGCCGATAACCCTTGTGCCTGATGTTTTAGACGGTGAAGAAAACTATGCTCGTGCGAATGAGAAACGGCTTGAGAAGCTGCTTCCGATTGTCGGGGTTGAGCCTGAGTACATCTATCAGGCTGGTGAATACGGAAAGAAGCGCTATGCCCAGGGTATGAAAACAGCCCTTGATAAGCGTGAAAAGGTAATGGCTCTGCTGAACGAGCACCGTACTGCACCACTGGCTGACGACTGGATGCCGGTAAGCGTTTTTTGTACCGCCTGTCACAAAGATACTACAAAGGTTGAAAGCTTCGACGGCGACTGGAGTATCAGCTACAGCTGTGAATCCTGCGGAAACAAGGAGACCCTCGATCTGCGTGAAACCGGTGCGGTAAAACTGCCGTGGCGGATTGACTGGCCGATGCGCTGGAAGGAAGAAGGTGTCGACTTCGAACCAGCCGGCAAGGATCATCATTCCGAGGGTGGATCATTCGACACTGCCGAAACAATAGTTGAGGAAATTTACGGTGGAACCCCGCCTGTTACATTTCAGTATGACTTTATCCGGATTAAGGGACGCGGCGGTAAGATTTCATCATCCACAGGAGAGGTCGTGAGCCTGCCGGATGTACTTGAGGTGTATCAGCCCGAGGTTATCCGCTACATGTTTGCAGGGACTAGGCCTAATACAGAGTTTGCAATCTCTTTTGACCTCGATGTTCTGAAGATCTATGAGGATTACGATAAGTGTGAGCGTACCTTCTACAACAAGCCTGACTCAGAAAAGGCATTAAAGAAGTGGGAAAAGCAGGCAAGAATCTATGAGCTGTCACAGGTTGGCGAGCCGGAGGCTGAGATGCCTTACCAGATCCAGATTCGTCATTTATGCAACCTGCTTCAGATTCAGTCGGGTGATATTGATAAGGTTATTGAAAACCTCGGTGATGTGAAAGACTCCCAGAAGCCGAAGCTGCGCCGCCGTGCTGAATGTGCATGGAACTGGGTTAAAGAATTTGCGCCTGAAGATTTTCAGTTTGAAATTAAAACTGTCGAATCGCCCAGGGCAGATGTAAGTGAAGCCCAGGCCGGAGCTCTGGCAATGCTGGCTGATGCGGTTAAGGAAAAGATGGACATAATGGAAGAGAAGGAGTTTTCGACCAACGTTTACGCTGCGGCTGAAGCCTTCGGTCTGGAATCCGCCGACTTTTTTCCGGCAGTTTATCAGGCTCTGATTGGGAAAGATAAAGGCCCGAGGCTTGTAAGCTTTCTCTATTCAATCGGTGCCGAGAGGGTATACAGTATTCTCTCACTTTACCGATAATTAAATGACCGCCTTCTAAGGAAGGCGGTATTAAATACTTAGAAAGATTGTAAAAAATATTATACACAAAAATATAGCATGGATTTGTATGAGTAACTGATGTACAATTAAGGTTAGTCGGAGTAAAAAGCTAAAAATGAAAACAAAGGCGATTATTGCTGAAGATGAAAGTATTTTAAGATTATTTCTCTCTATGACACTTTCGACTTTTGGTGTTGATATCAGATCTGAAGCTCAGTCTGGTGCGGAAGCTGTTGATGCTGTACGGAAACATAATCCTGATGTTGCATTCCTCGATATAAACATGGAAGCCAAGGAAGATGGTATAGATGCCTGTGAGGCAATCAAGTCTGAGTTTCCGGAAACAAAGGTTTATTTTATCTCGGCATATCCGGAACGGGTCTTTCAGGAGCGTTTATCTTCGTTGGATTATGATGGATATCTTGAGAAACCTGTAAACAAGGAATTTCTGAAATCATTTCTAATTAAAAATGCCCTTATAGCTTAACGTACAGGCTTTCTCAGCGCATCACATATTCTTTTAAATATATTTCCTTTTTCTATCGACTCCGCGGCTGTTATTATTCCGCTCTGCAATTCTTCTTCGTTAAGCATAAGCTTCCACCGGCCTAATAGGCTTCCCTTTTCAACCGGCAGTTCGATAGGGCGAAGGACTCGGACAAACTCAAGTTTATCAAGATTCGTATTTCTTATAAGAATTTCATCCGCAGGGCTGTAAACAAGACCTATATTATCTATCGTGCCGCCGTATACCCGGACCGATTCCTCAAGGGGTACTTCCGGCTGATAAAAACTCCAGGCATAAAAACCGTAGCTGAGGAGCACAGCAGCATCTATTGCACGTTTGATTGCGCCGTCGCTTGAATTACTACCGGGGCCGCCCATGCTTACTAAAATTAACCTTCTGTCATCTACTACGGCAGTTGCGGCAAAGTTGAAACCGGATTCGTCTATGTAGCCTGTTTTAAGGCCGTCTACCGATGCCATTCGTCCTATAAGCATATTGTGATTTGGCTGGGTAATGGGCCCGTGAACACTCTTCCCGGAAGGTCCGAGGTTTTCAGTTTTGGGATATGTAAAACTTTGCAGCATGTGAAGATCCGCAATGCGGCTGCTGTTTTTCTCAATATAATAACGGCAGAATTCCGCATACTCACGGGCGGTAGTGACATTCTTCTCAGAGAGGCCCGATGAATCGTCAAAATGTGTTTGAAGCATTCCAAGCTTAGCCGCCTGCTCGTTCATCAGCCCCACAAATGCTTCAACGCTGCCGGCCAGGTATTCTGCAACAGCAATTCCTGCATCATTGCCCGAAGGAAGGGCCAGCCCCTGAAGTAGCTCCATCAGTGTTACGCGCTGGCCTTCTTCCAGAAACATCAGCGATGAGCGAGGGGGAAGGTTTCTGAAATCGGCATTCGCCGAGATAGGTACTAAATCATCCGCGGCGGCCCTTCCATCGTTTATGAACTCGAGGGCAGTGTGAATGGTCATGAGTTTCGTCATGGAGGCCGGCGGGATCAGGGCATCCGCGTTTTTTTCAAAAAGGACAGTTCCTGTTTCGGAGTCTATCAGAATTGCCGAGGCGGCGTTTATTTCCGGTGCGGACACAGACGGGGCCGCAATCACTGAAGCCGCCGGTATCAGCATCAAGGCAAGCAGGCGAATAATCTTTTTCATCAAAGAAGTATTACAATATATGTTCGCTCTGTACAAGGGTATTAATAGTCGCTGAGGCTGTCACTCTAAGGTACAGTTTATTACACTTAATATCTACTATTTGAGACCTTTATGTATAGTGTCTTAAATAGGCTGACTCTATAAAAATAGTGAAAATTATGTGAACTTTTTGAAAAAAATGTGTAAAAATTTTAAGTCTATATTGGTTGATAATTATAGTAGAGATACGCTATATTTAACATATTGAGGCTCGAACTTATACTCCTCACATTGATAATTCAGCCTGTTTCGGCGGCGTTTTTGACGGGGGAGGATAATATTTTTCTAGAACTTACCTGCATTCTTAACAACAAATTGCGGATAGGATGATCTATTGTGCTTTTTTGTTTTTGCTGAATGGAGTAAAAAATTATTTAAAGGCAGCCTGTTTTGAAAAGGAACAATTTAAAAATAACAGCCATAACACTTCTGCATTCTTTAGTTTTTATTATTGTAGTGCTAATTTTTAAAAGGTTTGACAATCATAGTACATCAAACATTCATATGCTTTACGATTTTATAAGTTTGCTGATGTTTTCAAGTATTATTTTCCTGGTGCTTTGGAAGAAGCTATACTCAAAACCATTTCATATCTATCTCAGAGGGGCGTTCAGCATTTCGGTGATCTCTGTTTGTCTGTTATTGCTGATTTTCTTTATGTCTGAGATGCTGATACTTACTATACCGGCTGTAAATAGCAGGCTTGGTATGGATGTGAATAGATCTATTTTTAAATTTACGATTTCCGGCGGTAGTTTGCTTGTCTTTATAGCAGTTCAGTATTTATGGGTCCTCTACCTTGCAAAACTCGGTATTTTCTATAAAAATTCCATCATCTTTGGAATTTATGACGATAGAATACCCCTTTCCAACTTGTTTCAGGACCTTCACGGCACAAAAGAATGCTTAGGGCAGGTTGTTAATCGTGACGGCTCCTGGTTTGTTCGCGGGCTTGATGATGATGATTTTAATCTTCTTGAGCTTGATGTTTATGATTACCTAAAAAAAAATAAGATTAATGAGCTTATTTTGTGTGTTTCTCCAAATAGCTCTGAATATCTTGATGAGATTGCTGCTTTCTGCCACGAACACTGCATAGGCTATTACTTAATTTCGGATATAAGAATGTTGCCGAACAGGTTTCCATGGAACCGGACTCTTGATTCTATTCCAATAATAGAGCGGTACTGTCCTAACAGGGATTCGCTTATAATGGTGTCGTTGAAGCGTTTGTTTGATATAGCAGCGTCTGCTGTGGGTTTGATTTTACTGTCTCCTGTATTTTTGATAATATCAGTTTTAATAGTTAAAACAGACGGTTTTCCTGTTCTTTACCGCAGCACACGTATTGGTATTCACGGTAGGCCCATGAAGTTTTATAAGTTTCGTACAATGGTAAAAAATGCTGAGGCACTTAAGGCTGAGCTATTGAAATATAATGAGAGGCCTGACGGCCCCTTATTTAAGATGAAGGATGATCCGAGGGTTACAAAGATTGGGCGGTTTTTACGAAAAACGAGTCTCGATGAGCTTCCCCAGTTGTGGAATGTATTGAAGGGCGACATGAGTCTTATTGGGCCCCGGCCCCACCTGCCTGAAGAGGTTGATGAATACGACAATTATGATCACCTGCGTCTGGAATGTATGCCGGGTGTAAGCTGCCTGCCGCAGATTAAGGGGCGAGATGACCTGGGTTTCAGGGAATGGGTTGATCTGGATCTTGAGTACCGGAAGAACTGGACTTTTATGTATGATTTTAAGATACTGTGGCAGACGGCTAAGGTTGTGCTTGATCCTGTGTTAAAGCGAAGAAGTTGAGCAGAGTAATTAGCAACACACTGCGCGCGGAGAAGAACGCGGAGGAAAGATAAAAAACATCCATGTTTTTATCTTTTTGAAGTTGGATTTCCAAACTTCGGTATATATATCTGCTTCCAGGCAGATTAACTTAAATCGGTTGGATTACGGCTGGTTATGGGGTGCATTTTACGATAAGAATATCATGATGAGGTTGTCGAAGGGTTTTTTAGAGTTGAAGTCTGTTAAGGCTTTTAGCGATGAGTACACTGCTCATTTGTTTAAATTTCGTAACCGGCAGTTTGAGTTCGGGCGTTTTGTTTTGGGTGCTTTAAAGATTAAATATTGAACGAGAAAAAATGAAAACACAAAGCCAGTTGGTTAAACTCTATTGATTTAACAGGATGGTTAGTTTATGAAAAAACATAATTTTAAGGTGTTAATTACAGTCTTATCACACTTGGTTCTCATGTTGATAATACTAAAACTATATGACGTCATCCTTGGTAGGGATGCAGGTCAGCTCAAGTACAGGATAGATATTGTAAGCCTTGTTTTATTTTCCATTGTTAATTATTTAATTTTATGGAGAAGATTGTTCTCCAAACCCTACCACATATACCTTAAGGGTGCATTCAGTATCTCGGTAACAACTATTTGGGGTATGCTCGTTGCATTTACCCTTGTAGATCTGATAGTCGAAGGTCTCCTGGGGTTTAAACTTGTATCAGCCCCGCTCAAATACGGGCTGGCAAGCATCTGCTTTCTTGTCATGATAGGCATTCAGTATGTCTGGATTATATACCTTGCAAGACTTGGATTCTTCCGCAAAAATACCCTTATAGTTGGTATCTACGATGAGAGAATCCCTCTTGAAAACCTGTTTCAGGACCTCTACGGTACAAAGCACTGTGTCGGCCAGATAATGAAGCAGGAGGGGCAGTGGATGTTTCGCGCCGATGTTGAAGAAAACTTCAAGCCGGTTACAACCGGTATCTATGAGCTTATAGGCCGTAACAACGTAAACGAAATGCTGCTGTGCATGACCCCCTTTGTAGATGAGGAAGAGCTTAACAGGCTTGCAGCCCACTGTCATGAAAACAGCATCGGCTACTATCTTATTTCGGATATAAGACAGCTTCCCCACAGCTTCCCCTGGAACCGTACCCTCGAACAAATCCCTGTAGTTGAACGTTTCTCGCCAAACCGTGATTCTATAATAATGGTGTCTCTTAAGAGAATTTTAGACGTTCTGTCAACGGGGCTGGGGTTGATTTTTCTTTCCCCTATCTTCCTTGTTATAGGTGCTGCAATTGCCGCAGCTGACGGCTTTCCGGTTATCTACAAGAGTACCAGGATAGGCATTCATGGTAAGCCGATACGTTTTTATAAGTTTAGAACAATGGTAAAAAATGCGGAGGCTCTTAAGGCTGAGCTGTTAAAGCATAATGAGAGGCCCGACGGCCGCCTCTTTAAGATGGAGAATGACCCCCGTATTACAAAAATAGGCCGGTTCTTGAGACAGACCAGTCTTGATGAGCTGCCTCAGCTGTGGAATGTGCTGCGGGGCGACATGAGTCTTATAGGCCCACGCCCGCATCTGCCCGAAGAGGTTGAAGAATACGCGGGGCAGGATCATCTACGGCTTGAATGTATTCCGGGCATCAGCTGCCTGCCACAAATCCGTGGACGGAATGATCTTGGCTTTAGAGAATGGGTAGACCTTGATCTGGAGTACCGTAAAAACTGGACCATGGGTTACGATTTAAAGATCCTGTGGCATACTGTTGGGGTTGTATTAAAGCCTATATTGAGTAAGATATGTAAGAGTTAAGTTAAATAAGATAGTTAACCGCGGACTGCGCTTTGGCTAACATTTGACTTCAAAGCAGCCACGTAGGCGTCAGCCGTAGTGATAAGAAATGAAGATAGAGGTTGTATATCTTATCTCTCCTTCAGTTTTTTAATTTTAACATTCATTTCTGCTTGAGTTCAGACGGTATGTATTAAATGCATGAAAGTGCAATTTTAATTGAGAATAAGAGGAAGTTGTAATAATGAGTGATTCAAACGGCGTACAGCCGGTAATCTATGAAGAAGGTGAGATTGACCTGCTTGAGTTATTAAGTGTTCTTTTACATAACAAATGGAAAATAATTATTATTACCCTGATAGGTGCAGTTGGTTCGGTGCTTTTTTCTATCGGTTCATTGTTATTGCCTCCTAATATTAGCTATTTGCCCAACCTTTATTCATCATCTGCGAAGCTGCTTATAAGTGATGATTCATCCAGTAGTTTGATCCCTTCAAGTATGACCAGCATCGCAAGTTTAGCTGGTATTAATGTTGGTGGTGGTTCATCGTATGGGTTACTTGCAGTTGAGCTTGCAAAAAGTAATCCAATTGTTGATGTTGTTGTTGAAGAGTTTGATATTGTTAAACGATATGATATTAACAAATATCCAATAGCATCCAGTCGTGAAGAAATCAGAGACAGATTAAGTGTGGAATTGGATGAAGATACAGGGGTTCTGAGTATCAGTTATATAGATTGGGAGCCTGAATTTTCAATGAATTTTGTTAACAGAGTTGTAGAGCTTTTAGATGACAGGTTTTCTTCAATAGGGATTAACAAAAATCTTAATCAGAAGCAGCTTCTTGAAGAGAAGCTTATGAGGGTTAATGCAGGAATTGCTCAGCTTGAAGGTGAAATAAAAGCCTTTCAGCAGCAGTATGGTGTTTTTAGCATTGAACAACTTGCTGAAGTTCAGATCGGTGGGCTTGCAGAGCTTAAAAGTCAGCTTATTCTTAAAGAACTTGAGATTAAAACCTATACCCAGTTTGCTCGTATAGATGACCCTGTAGTTAACCGGATGAAGAGTGAGCGTGATAATCTTGAAAACCTTATTAAGCAGATGGAAGTGGGGCACGAACCGGGAGGGTATTCAGATTTAGGTCCCTCTATGGAAGATATTCCTGATATTGCTCTAGAGTATAGTCATCTTGAAAGGGAGTTATTAGTTCAGGTTGAGATTTATAAACTGTTAGTTCAGGAACTTGAGATGACCAAACTCAAGGTTGAAGGCGAGGGACCTATCTTTCAGGTACTTGAGTTAGGACAAATTGCAGATAAAAAGAATAAACCACGAAGAAGCATTATTTGTATTGTTGTTACGATGGTAGCATTTATTATATCTGTTATATTTATATTAGTTCAAAATTATTGGAAAAATATTTTAAATGATCCAGAGAGGATTGATAAACTTCGTAAATAATGAAGACTGAATTCAATAATCCGAAACAATTAAAAATAAAATTATGTAGCTTAAGTGTAATCCTTTTTCTAATGTTCTCGTTTACCGTAGACTTAAGAAGGTATATTTATTTACATTCATTGTTTGCTTATTTAAGTCTGGTTATATCTATTTCTTTTATGTTTATTTATAATAATGATGTTTTAAATAGGCGATTTTCACTGAAATTTACAAAAATTGAATTTTTTTGGTTAATTGGCTTGTTTTTTGTTATTTTAAATAATCCTGATGTATTTAATCTTAGCGATAATTTTTTTATTCAATTAAGTGTATGCATTGTCCTATTAATTATTACTAGATTTAATAACTATTTTTCAAAAGCAGCTTATTCTTTCATTTTATTCATAGGTTGGTTTTATGCTCTAACTACTGTTGTTTTCTCGTTTATACCATCTTTTTATCTTGACAAAATAGTTCCATTATTTATGGAGAGCCAAATTCCTGAGTTGATTGCCCAACAACGTAGAGGAGCTTTATCAGGAATGACTGGGCATTATAGCACTAATGGTATTTATTTAGCTGTTTCGTTATGCGTTGCAGTTAGTATGTATTATATGAAAAAGGATAGGCTTAGTTTATTATCATCTATTGTTTTTTTTATTGCACTTTTTATGACAGGTAAAAGAGCGCAGTCAATTTTAATGGTTTTGTCTATTATAATTGTTTTATTTTTATTTAATAAAAGGAAATTGACTTTAAAATTTTTAATACAGTTTTTGTTTTATTCCGGTTTATTCATGATTGGAATTTATTTGGTTTCTCTTTTTATTCCATCTATTTTAAATGTGATAAATAGATTTCAAGAAACTTCTGATGGTGGAGATATCACTCTTGGAAGACTATATTTTTATGCTTTAGCTTTGGAACAATTTTCCAACTCTCCAATATTAGGTATTGGTTGGGGCGGATTTTTTAGAATGACGGGACATGATGTTCATAATGTATATATCCAGTTATTAACGGAAACTGGAATAGTTGGTTTTTCTTTTTTTCTCTTTTTATTATTATATTCTTTCAAGAAAGGGAAGAATATCCTAAGAAAAAACATTAAAAATGAGAATGTTAGCGCAGATGAAAAGATCGATCTGGTCTTTGCTAACATAATTCAAGTTTTCTTCTTATTGTATTGTTTAACTGGTAATCCGCTATATGATGAACAAGTGTTATTTGTTTACTTTTTAAGTTTATTTATAATTAACAGCTATGGTGAAAGTAATGAAAAAAGAATGGTGTTTAAATAACTATAGGGGAATTTGTTGCTATTAAATTTTTAGCAAAGATTTATCTATATAATTGGAGAGAATCAATTTGACCGCCGATGTATTAAAAGATATTTCAAAATGCACAGGTTGTACAGCATGTGAACAGATCTGTCCTCATAAATGTATATCAATGCAGTATGACGCAAAAGGATTTCTATATCCAAAAAAAGATCTGTCAATTTGTATAGATTGTGGTATTTGTGTGAACATATGTCCAGTTAATATAGAACATGAGGAGAAATCAAGCTTTGTTCAAAAAGTTTTTGCAGTAAAACATAAAAATAAAGCAATTCAATATGCAAGTTCCTCGGGAGGGGCATTTACTGCGCTTGCTGAAGAAGTTTTTGAACGAAATGGTATAGTTGTCGGGGTTCGTTTTAATGAGTCTATGAAAGTTGTTCATGATTTCGCTTTTTCAATAGATGATTTAACTGCATTTCGTGGATCAAAATATGTACAGAGTGATTTATCAGACACATTTACTAAAATAAAAAGATGTTTAGAAAACAAGCGTCTTGTATTGTTTTCTGGTACTCCATGTCAAGTTGCTGGTCTAAATTCATTTATTGGTTCAAATAATAAATACTTGGTAACTTTAGATTTTGTTTGTGCAGGGGTTCCAAGTCCAGGATTCTTTAGTAAGTATGTTAAATACCTTGAGAATGGGCATAATTCAAAATTAGTAGATTTCAAGTTCAGAGATAAAACACGGGGGTGGAAGAAAGGTTGGCAAACAATAGTACATCAGTATGAGAATGGTTTAATTGAAAAGAAATTGCCAAATGAAGATTTCTTTCATAAACTTTTTATGGCAAGAGTTTCGATTCGCCAATGTTGTTCCACATGTCAATATACCAGTATGAACAGGCCTTCTGATATTACAATTGCTGATTTTTGGTCTATTAAGAACGCCGCACCAGATTTTAATGATAGTTCTGGTGTCAGTCAAGTTATTACAAATACAATAGTTGGTGAAAAATTATTTCGCAGTTGTAAGAATATGAATGTCGAAGAATGCGAAATCTTAAATAGTTTACAGCCAAGATTGTTGACATCTAAACCACTTAGTAATTTTGCACCACATTATTGGACGGTATATTCTATCTGCAAGTAGAGATATAATCAAAAGTTGTGGATGGGGGTAAAAAAAGAGCAAATCCTTTTGTAAAATAATTGGTGACAAAACCAATACAAAAGGGATATGCTCTATGAGTGAGTTTACAACGAAAGAAGAATTTTATGAAGATGTAGATC
>JAQQAL010000037.1 GCA_028532855.1 Candidatus Thalassospirochaeta sargassi | reverse complement strand
CTTCCGATCTGTAGTAGAAAACTGGAGGGATGTAAATGGATTGCTTTATCCGCAGCATCCGGTTATAGTGTTGCCCCGGAAGGTAAAGGACGAGCAGAATTTACTGTCTACGTTTTGGAAAAAATCGGTGATGAAATTATGAGTGAAATGTCTGCAGAGGAAATTGAAGTTTTAAAAACCACTTTATTAAGGATTTGAAATAAACCAGGGGGAACCGGGCCGAAAATTTTGAATAGGGAATAAGAACCTTCAATTATGAAAGTACTTGGTGAAAGTAATTTCATTATGAGTTAAAATGTAGTACCCTGTAATTAGTCTGACATATTAAATGATGTCTGTGTCTGGAGGTAACCCTGTGTTTGATTATAGCAAATTAATTACCGGAGATATGCCGGGCGATAAAATACAGATCGGTGACTCGCATATAAAACGTTCTGATACAGTTTTCCCTATTTTACTGAAAAAAGTTAAAGCCTCAGGCAAAACGAAAATTGTAATCTCCGTTTACGGCGGTTCCGGTGTGGGGAAATCCGAGATAGGCTCACTTCTGGCCACCAGGTTCAGATCCAATGGCTATGGTGCCTATGTTCTATCCGGCGATAACTATCCTTACCGAATTCCCGCCGAGAACGATAGAGAGCGGGAAAACAGATTTCGCTACGGCGGTCTTTCGGCTATCGCTGAGTCTGACGGCTTCTGCTCAGACTGGATGGACATCGTCCATGATGCATGGTTGTCGGGTGCGGATGCAGATCCTGAATTAGCGGAGAAATACGAGTTTATGCGGGATTATCAGGAAGCTGGAAAAACTGCTCTGTCTGCTTTCCTCTGTACCCCTGAAGAAATAGATTTTGGTTTAGTAAACAGGATAATTAAAAAATTTAAGCATGGTGAAAAACAGATATCTCTAAAACGGATGGGGCGTGCTCCTGAGGAATTGTATTTTGAATCGGTAGATTTCAGTTCAACAAAAATCCTGATAATAGAATGGACACATGGAAACAATAGTGCGCTTGAAGGCGTTGATTTCCCTGTTTTTCTCTACAGCACCCCGGAGCAGACACTGGAACACCGGATTTCACGGGCAAGAGATAAGGGTGTAGACAGCCCTTTTACCTCGATAGTTCTTGAGATAGAACAGCAGAAGCTTAATGAACAGGCCCAGACAGCATCAATAACTATTGGAAAAGACGGGGAGCTGATTGTATGAGTGTAATGTTAAATGCCTATCCCGACAGCTGCGGGGGCAAGCTCAGCTGCCTGGTGAAAATGCTGCAGCGGGAAGAGTTCCGCGATGCCTTTTCTCAGCTTTACATACTGCCATCGCTTTTCCAATCCGACCTGGACAGGGGCTTTTCGGTCATATCGTACGATATAAATGAGGATCTGGCTGATGCTGATGCTCTGGTGGCACTGCAGAATCTTAACCTTGAGCTACTGCTCGATTTTGTTCTCAATCATCTCTCGGTACAGTCTCCCCAGTTTCAGGATCTGCTTAAAAATGGAGATGAATCAGAGTTTAAAGACTTTTTCATAGACTGGAATGAATTCTGGAAGGGTAAGGGTAAGCTGAGCTCTGAAGGTTATATAATTCCCGAAGAGCAGTATCTATCTAAGCTGTTTATGCGCAAACCGGGGCTGCCGATACTTAAGATTCCATTTCCTGACGGAACCGCACGCTTTTATTGGAATACCTTCTACCAGAGGGTTACTGAGACTTCCGACGGCGTTGAATTCCTGGGTCAGATGGACTTGAACGGTAATTCCGCAAAGGTCTGGGAGTTCTATGATGAAACCTTCAGAAAGATGGAGGCCTACGGTGCAAAAATCGTGAGACTGGACGCCTTTGCATATCTTCATAAGGAAGCCGGGCTGTCGAACTTTTTCAATGAGCCCGGAACCTGGGATTATCTTATGCGGCTTAAAGATCTGGCTGACAAACATGGGTTAACCCTGCTGCCCGAGATTCATTCAAAGTATGAAGACCTTATCCATAGAGAAATCTCTAAACGCGGGTTCCCCATCTATGACTTTTTCTTTCCGGGACTGGTGTTTTATACAATAGAGACCAGACAGACTGCCAAGCTGCTTGAATGGATAGATGAAATAATTGAAAATAATTACCGTACCATAAATATGCTCGGCTGCCACGATGGTATACCGGTTCTTGATGTAAAGGGGTTGCTTGATGAAAATCAGATTGAGGACCTGATGACTGTAATCCAGAATCGCGGAGGTCGGATTAAAGACCTCTACGGTCCGGATGGTAAGAAAATAGCCTACTATCAGATTAACTCAACATTCTTCAGCGCTTTTGGTGAGGACGAGAACAAACTGCTGCTTGCGCGAGCCGTTCAAATGTTTATGCCAGGTACACCCCTGGTCTGGTATCTGGATTTGTTTGCAGGGACCAATGATTATGAAGCCGCCGACTCAATCGGTCATAAGGATATCAACCGCACAAACCTTACAGAAGCTGATATTGACAAGCGCCTCGAGCTTCCGGTTGTCCGGAATCAGCTTAAACTTCTCAGGTTCCGCAACACCTCCACAGCCTTCAGTGACACAGCTGAATTGAGTGTAGAGGCTGATAATGAGATACTGACAATGTGCTGGAATAATAGCGGCACTGAAGCTCGACTGACTGCTGATTTAAACGCCTGTAATTTTAAGATAGAGCATAAAGAGCCTGCTGGTGAATGGATTGAACTTCTGATATAGTTCTGTCAATGAACAGATCCTACTTTTATATGCTTATTGCCGCCCTGTGTTGGGGTGGAGCCTTTGTCGCCGGAAAGATCGGCAGTGCCGATGTGAGCGGTCTTGAAATGAGCTTTTATCGTTTTTCTATAGCGGCTGTCTGCCTGCTTATTTACATCAGGGTAAAAAAGCTTTCATTCAGGATCGGTCTCAGGAATATTCTGAAGATAGCCGCGATAGGTTCTTTTGGGATGATTACCTATCATCTGCTGTTTTTTAAATCCATTGCTCTTATCAGTGTTCTTGAGTCAAGTTCCATCAATGTCCTTGCCCCGGTACTTTCTGCATTTTTCGGTTATCTCCTGTTTCGGGAGCCTTTGAACTGGAAGGGGGTTATATTCTTGCTTTCATCAAGCTTCGGCGTGCTTACGATAATAATCAGTTGGGATTTTGGTAATCTGCTAATGATTGGTCAATCATCCGGTACACTCTATATGGTTGTGGCAATGCTTTCCTGGGTAGTGTATTCACTGCTTTTTAGAAGGTTTATCAGAGGTGTTCCAGCAGCAATTTCTTCATTTATATCGATGCTGTCGTCCCTGCTGATTCTTCTTCCTTTCATCCTTATTAAAGGAGCTCCAATTACCTCTTACGGTATCAGTGTTTGGGCGGTTTACCTGTTTATGGGTATTTTTGCAACCTTTCTGGGGTACACTCTGCAGCAGGATTCAATAATGAAGATAGGCGTTGCGCGAACGAATTTTTTTATTAACTTTGTACCCGTATTTTCGATGATTCTGGGTGTTGTAATATTAGGTGATGAGTTTCGCATGATTAATATTCTCAGCCTTGCTATTGTTTTTACAGGTCTCGTCGGATATATGAGGGAGAAAGAGAAAAGCAGTGTAAGTTGAGTGAGGAATTCTATATAGCTGAAAGTTTCTGCCTTATTTTATCAGACCTAATTCTGCCAATGCTTCAACAATTTCTGTCTTCGGCGAGTCGGATAACGGCAGTTTTTCACCGGTTATCTCTTCTGCCAGCCCTACGTATAGGCGGCTTACTTCCATCATCTGTTCATCTTTGAGTCTGAATGTGTCGGCAAGGGCTGCACGTTCATCCATTCTGCTCTTGTTCAGCAGAACGTCTTTGTCGGGTACGCTTGCTTGAAGCATTTCGCGGAAAAACTCTTTTGAGTCTTCTCTGATTTCACCTTTTTCATAGAGATTTTTATCCCAGTAGCGTGAAGAATCCGGAGTTCCTATCTCATCAATGTAAATCATCTTTGTATCAGCGCCTTCGCCGATAAAACCGAACTCGAACTTCGTGTCGACAAAAACCTTGCCGATTTTATCTAACTCGCTTGAAATCAGATTGAATCCTTCAGTCAGCAGTTTTTCATATGTCGAAACGTCTTCTTCACTGCGAAAGTTGAATACATCGAGATTCGCCAGAATCTGATCACGGGTAATATTCACATCGTCAATTTCAGGAATACCTTCAACACCTGTGATAATGCCCTTTGTAGAAGGGGTAATTAGAAGCTCATTAAGCTTCTGGTTTTTCTTGAGCCCCTCAGGCAGTTTTATTCCGCAAATATCCCGTTCGCCCTTTTCATAGCCTCGCCACATGCTGCCGGTTATATACTGACGCGCAATGGCTTCAACCATCACCGGGCGGGCTTTTCGGACAAGCCAGACAAGGGGGTGGGGTACGTCTACTATATGATTTCCCGCAAGATCTTCTTCTTCAAAGCGTCTGAACCAGTAATGAGCAATAGCATTCAGTGCCGCACCTTTTCCGGGGATACCCTTCAGGCCGCCCTCGCTTTGCCAGATGCATTCATAGGCGGAGATCCTGTCGCTTATGACCATTACAGCCAGCTCTTCGTTCTCCAGACCGTAGCGGCTGCAGAGGCTTTTATTATCCTCATCCGTCAGCCAGTAAACTGATCGTACCTTGCCTGAGTGTATGTCGCCCGTGTGTTTTATAGGCAGGTTGTCTGTTTTAACAAGAGCTTTATCATATAACGCCATATCTTCTCCCCTGATAATGAGTTATTTAATCATAATTAATTGGGGCGAGGCGGTCAATACTGATTATGCGCCGATAGTAGTACTGTATACTTTTCAGGGACCAATTACTTATGAAATCTTACATTTGTGTATTAGTGAAATGTTTTTATACATGAATGTAAATTAATCTGTTTTATCGAAACAAGTTATTTGTTTGTACTGTAATTATTTGCATGTCTTTTTCATCTTGGTACAAATCTTGCAATCCAGTTAATTAAGGAGAAGTACATGCCATTAATAGATGCAGAACGATTTATCAAAGAAATAACTGTGAATAATGAGCTTAGGAAGTCGCTTTATAGATTTGATTCTTCCGCAGATGTTCAGGATGGGATAAAAGAATGCGGTTACAACTTCAAATTATTCGAATTCGAAGAAACCATAAATCATCTTAAAACAGAATCACCTGATGAAGAACAGGCCATTATGCTGGATGAAATACTTTTATGGTGGAATATGCTTATGGGAGACGGTTCAATTGTCGAGAGCGACCAACCTGAATGTTCGCCGTCAAAGTGTCCGTCATGCAGTCTTTGTAGATGATAATAACCGGAGTTTGGTTATTGAAACTCAAGGCTCCTGCTCATGAGGAATACCGAAATTAACTGCAAAGCTGGTCTATGCCTGACGGGTTCTTGAAATAGCCATAAACCGGCCCTTACAATTAGAAGCCTGTTTAAAAGTAATCCGGCTCATTGCCTGCCTTCCACTTAATATTGCAGCCCATACTCGGCTTTTGATCTCCGGGGACTGGTCTGCCGGCAAGTACCGCATCCATGGCCGCTTTCAGATCTCCCCCGCTTACGGGAATATCATTCGCAGGCCTTGATTCATCCAGTTGACCCCTGTAGACAAGTTTCCGATCTTCGTCAAACAGAAAGAAGTCCGGGGTGCAGGCGGCGCGATATTCTCTACCTACTGACTGGCTCTCATCATAGAGATAGGGAAAGCTCAGATTGTGTTTGTTGATAAAGTCAGACATCTTCTCAGGTGAATCCTGAGGATATGTTTCGACATCGTTTGAATTTATTCCTACAACCCCCAATCCGCGTTTCTGGTACTCAGCAGCTATCTTTGAGAACTCATCTATGATATGCAGAACATAGGGGCAGTGATTACAGATAAATACCACAAGCAGTGCCTTGGAATTTTTAAAGCTATCAAGATTAACCGAAATGCCGTCCGGATCCTTAAGATTGAAATCCGGTGCTGTTGTACCCAGGGGAAGCATGGTAGATGGAGTCAGTGACATATAATACTCCTTACGTTTTCTATATATAAATATAATAGCTCTATAACCAATAAGAAAGAAAAATTATACGATGTTTTATATGAAGTATCATTTCAGCGTAATCCATCCGTCAGCATCGTGTCTCGCTTTCGCTCGGCGACGCTTCCGGTTCGAATCCTTTATCAATACATAAAAAAACCGCAGTAACCTATGGTCACTACGGTTTATTTACGTCCAAGAGGATTCGAACCTCTGACCTACGGCTTAGAAGGCCGTTGCTCTATCCAGCTGAGCTATGGACGCATGATATAGGCTGTAGTCTGAAATCAGGACTGCTGCCTGCTAGTCGGAATGAGAGGACTCGAACCTCCGATATCCTGCTCCCAAAGCAGGCGCCTTAGCCACTAGGCTACATTCCGCCTTGATTAACGTTCGCAAAGTATAAGAATTTTACTACTGTGAGTCAAGTGATGAGGCTATAAAACATGTGGATTTTATCATGTGTTGAGCCTTATGCTAATAGTTGTTTATTCCTTGTATATAAGTATTTTAACAGATTAATAATCAACCTTGACGAAGGGGATTATACTTTTAGCCATCAGCTCTGCAACGTCGGCTTTTCGCTCGTTTGTCATTTCGCCGTCAACATTAATCAGGCTTTGCATTCGCCCCAGGAAGTGCTCCGGCAGGGTCGGAAGCTTATCGAGTTTTTCAATGATGTTTCGTCTGGACGGTTCAAATTCGTGATTAATCGTGAACAGCAGGCTGCAGTAAGTCTTAAGGAAGCCGGATTGCGATACCATAAAAAAGTAATCGTCATTTTCCATGGCTGCGGACTGAAGGTCTATCAAGTAGTGCTCAAGAGTAGCAAGAGAGGCGGTTGCCAGCATCTGCCAGAATTCATCAGGAAGTTGGGTAAGCTTCTTTCGTATATGATCAAGCCAGAGGTTTTTCTGGATAAGAACCTTTCCTGTCAGAAGGCGGTAGAACATATAAGTACCTGTAGCACGAAATGCACCGAAGTTGTCTGTTTTCAGTTCGATTATTGTATTGATTCGATCAAGGTTCTTAAACTCAAGATGGATGGGCACATCCTCGATGAAAAACCTGTCCTTTTTTCCGTATGATGACGACTCGAATGCTCCCGCATCAGAGAATAGCGCCTGACGAGTATCCTTTTCAGGAATGTCGCCTTTGTAGTAGACATCAAGGCTGATAAAAAAGTAAGGGCTGAGATAATCCTCTTCTGCGGATTCAAGAATCGTTATTGCATCAACCTGTTCCCATTTTGAGAGCCGTTCGGCCAAATCCTTTGATATTCTCTGAACTTTGTGTTTCATGTTGTATATTCTAACATAATTGTATTATGATTCAAAGCATTAGTAAGCATATTGTTATGGGGGAAAGTTGTTTTTAACTGTAATTAAGCCGCCTAATAATGCCGGTACAGCTTTATCTGCTCTAAAACATCAGCTATATCTTGAAACCGGTCTTTTATCGGCCGGGGCTCTTGCGCCCATGGTTCCTGTTGCTCTCAGTTCGGAGGTAAAAACCGGATTAATCTCTAAAAATCTACCCAGGCTGCCTGAAGAAGGCCTGCAGCTTGAGAGTGTCCGTATGCTGCGAGGACAGCTTTGTCTTGCTTCTGACGGGCTTGAGAGCTTCTGTGAAGATATAGAGGGCGTTCTGAAGGGGCTGGGTGGATATAAGCGCTCCTTCTGCAGCCTGCACCTTGCTGAGTGCCGGAGCGAAGGCCGGTCAAGTGGAGCTTCAACTGCAGCTGCAAAACTTGTGCGGGAGCTGCCTCAATCGGTTAAAACCTGGAAGAGCTGCAGCCTTGAGATTTACAGGTTTGAGGATGAGCCCTTTGCAGACCCTGACTGGTGGAAGCGGGTGGTGTACGAAACTGTTTGTTCCGTCAGGTTTCGGAAAGCTCAGAAGCGTTGATTATTCTGTTCCTACCGATTTCCTTGGCTTTGTATAGAGCCTGGTCGGCAGCGGAGTTGATATCTGACGCACTCTTTATGTGTGGATAGCACGCAATACCGCAGCTGAAAGTGACGTAGAAATCCCCCTCACTGGATACATGTCTAATCTGTGCGAAGCTTTCGCGAATTTTATTCATAATTATTTCAGCATTTTCCAAATCGGTGTTAAGTAGAATTACAGCGAATTCTTCACCGCCGTAGCGTCCGATTATGTCGGTTCGTCTAAGCCTGTCCTGTAGAAGGCGTGATAATGATTTAAGCACGCGGTCTCCTGTCATATGACCGTGAACATCATTCACCTGCTTGAAGTGATCTATATCAATCATGGCAAAACAGAGCTCTGCTTCGGTTCGCTCAGCTCGAAGTACCTCATTA
This sequence comes from Candidatus Thalassospirochaeta sargassi, assembly GCA_028532855.1. Lineage (GTDB taxonomy): Bacteria > Spirochaetota > Spirochaetia > UBA9216 > UBA9216 > Thalassospirochaeta > Thalassospirochaeta sargassi. The sequence continues at coordinate 8,913 of JAQQAL010000037.1, read as the reverse complement.
AAAAGGGCTTCTTTGAGTTTAACGTGGTTGAGAAGTCCTGTCAGAGAATCGCGTTCCATGAAATATCTGAGAGTCCGGTTTCGTTCAGCTTTTGAGGTTACAGATGATATCAAAAAGTCGGGTTTTATCGGTTTAGTAAGAAAATCATCGCCGCCGTGGCTTATCGCCTCAAACTGAATTTCCTTATTTGATTCAAATGACAGAAAGACTATAGGGATGCTTAGAAAGGCTTCCTGCTGTCTTATAATAGCGGCAAGATCAGGTCCGTCGCAGTCCGGCATGTACATATCCATCAATATCAGATCAGGTTTTGATTCCGATAGAATGTCTAGTACTTTTTTCGGATCGGAGGCTACTGAGGTAATCATTCCGGCCTGCTGGAGTACGAGGGCGTAATATGAAACCTGTTCTGGATCATCATCTACAATAAGAACGTGGTAGGGGTTTGTATTCTCATCGTTTGTTAGATTATCGACCCGGTCTATAAGTCGGCTGACATCGAGCGGAATTGTAAAAAAATCGTCTCCTCCTGACTTAACACATTCATGCCTGATATTGAAGTTGTCTTTGTCTGAGAAGAAGATGATGCTCAGCTGTCTGTCCGCATCTTCCTTTATTTTCTTGACCGCAGCGGCAGTCATAGGCTTGTTTTCTATCATGTTTGAGTTCATGATCAGCAATTCGTTTCGAGCCTGCTTTATATGCTCTTTAAGGGATGAAAAACAGTTTATAACCTGAACTGTATACCCGAAATATCCAAGCTGTTCTGAAAGATCTTTGGAAATCAGATCATTTTCACCAAGAACGAATACAACCTTTTTCTCTTCAATCGCTGACAGATCAGAAATTACAACATCTTCGGGAACAGAGATGAATTTCGCAGGATCAGAGCATATAGAACGAATTTTTTTCAGTGAGCTTATGATGAATTTTGAGGATGCTTCATCGGGTGCTTTGCCGTTCTGGATAATCTCATCTATCTTTTCTTCCAGTATTTTAGCTTCTTCCGTCAGTATATCCAGGCTGAATGTCGCTGCCGAACCTGCTATTTTATGTACCTGCATACGGAAATCAGTGATGATATCTTTTCCGCTGTCGCCTTCAATTAATTTAACAGCAGCTTTTTTCAGCTGGTTGTATCTATTAGGCAGTGATTTCAGGTAGTCTTCTTTTAACGCTCGAAGTCGTTCAGTTGTTTTATCTGATATTCCGCTCATTCCACTTTATTCTCTCGAGATAATACATTATAATATTACTAATATGGATAATTGTAAATCTCTTTCCCATAGCCTGGAAGATTATCTTGAAGCTATTCTCATTCTTGAAACAAAAAACAGGGTAGCTCGTGTCAGAGATATTGCCGCACATTTAGATGTTCAGATGCCCTCTGTAACCGGAGCCGTTAAGAGTCTTCGTGATAAGGGGCTTGTAGATTATGAGAAGAACTCATTCATCTGCTTGACTGAAGAGGGTAAGAAGACTGCTGAGGAAATTTTCAACAAGCATTCCGTACTTGTTGAGTTTCTTGAGAATGTTCTGCTTCTGTCGCATGAAAAGGCTGTTGCCCAGGCATGTAATATTGAACATGTAATTGATTCTGAAACTGCGACCAGGTTCAGCAATTGCTCCGCTTATATTAAACAGAAGCTTGAAAGTAAAGGTGTCCTGAAAACAGACGATTGGCGAAAGAATATCGAAAAAGGTCTATAAAACCAGTACTATCTCCCCATAAACATACTGCAATGTAATCTCACCGGGCAGTTATCGCAATCAGGTTTCCTTGCATGACAGAAATCACGGCCTAGTTTATTAAGTAACATTGAAAAACGGTACTGGATATCAGCCGGAACCTGCCCGGCTAAATCTGTTTCAATTCTATCAGGGCTTTGTTTAGCGGTAAGACCCAGGCGGTTTACCGTTCTAGCAAAGTGTGTATCAACGATAATTGCCGGAAGATTGAAGCAGGCTCCACGTATGACATTTGCGCTCTTCCTGCCTACACCGGCAAGCTTCAGAAGGCTGTTCATGTCTTGCGGTACCTCTCCTCCATGTTCAGTTGCCACGGCAGCCGCGGTTTTAATGATATTTGATGCTTTTACATTGAAAAACCCCAGAGGGCGTATTATTTCACTTACTGCCTTGATGTCTGCAGCCCCTAAATCCTTTGGCGTTGGGTATTTACGAAATAATCCCGGCAGAACCTGGTTAACCTGTCTGTCGGTGGTCTGGGCTGAGAGTATGACGCCTATCAGCAGTTGGAAATTATTTTCATACCTTAGAAAGATAATTTCGGAGTCTGCGAGCTCGTCTAGGATGTTAAAAATCTCTATAATCTTCATAGTTGAATGCCTTTACATAAATTCGAAATTCTGTTATGTTACAAACCCAGTATACAAGCGTAAGGTAGGAATATAATGGCTCGTAAATGTGATATATGTGGAAAGGGAACAGTAGCAGGCAACAATGTCAGCCACGCCCATAACAAAACTAGAAGGGTTTGGAAACCGAATCTCATCAAGATGCAGGCAATGATCGATGGAAAGAAGAAAACCATCAAAATCTGTACCCGCTGTCTCAGATCCGGTAAAGTCCAGAAAGCCGTCTAATCCAAAACACATCGACTTAAATTTCAATTTTTAACCCGTCAAAAGCAGGAGCAATGCCGTCAGGCAGTTCCTGCTTTAAATCTTCATGCCCAACATCGTGGCAGAGGTGAGTAAGCCAGGTCTTCCCGGCGCCGATGCGTCTTGAGGCCTCAATCGCCTCAGGTATTGTAAAATGAGTCGGATGCGGCTGATAACGTAACGCATCAATAACCAGATACTCTACACCATCCAGTTTCTCATAGCTTGATTCCGGAATTAAGTTGCAGTCGGTTAGATATGCGAAGTTGTTAATACGGTATCCAAGAACATCAAGCTTCCCGTGTTTTATAGGAACAGGAAGCAGCTCCACATCCCCGATATTAATCGTCCTTCTCTCTGCAGTGTCTTTATCAGAAATCGGATTAAGGCTTATACGCGGTTTACCGCCTCCTTTCTGAGTATCCATAAAAATGTAACTGAACCTGTTGCGAAACTCTTTTATGGTGACTTCGTTGCCGTAAACCGGGATAGTTTTATGGAAGGTGAAGGGGCGAATATCGTCAATACCATGGATGTGGTCGGCGTGACAATGAGTGAAAAAAAGTGCGTCCAATGAAGGAATCTTTTCCCGAAGTGCCTGCGCTCTAAAGTCTGTTGAAGTATCTATTATAACTGATGTATTTTCGGTTTGTATCCAGACCGATGTTCGGGTGCGCTTGTCATGAGGATCGTCTGATGTGCAAACAGGACAGTCGCAGTTAATTGAAGGCACACCGAAAGATGTCCCTGAACCAAGTACAGTTACCAGCATGAGGCAATAATACCGTTTATACAGATTTAAGGCTATAGGTTCCATATTGTTATCAGGCGCCAGTCAAACTGTCAGTTTACCCTTCCACGGACCCTGTCGAATTTTTTTCACACTGCCTGAAATCAAAAGTTCTTGTATCATGTCCTCTGCGTCTCTTTCCGGAATCCCGTGTTTTAACCACAGCTGTCTCACAGTACCCGCCTCGGTAAATATTCGTTTATTCGCACGTATCAGCCGGACTGTTTCATCCTCGCCCGGCGCCTTTGTTTCCACGGAAGCCCTGCAGACATCGCATCCGAAACAGGTATCGGGTTCAGCCCCGAGCAGCTTCATAAGCAAAAATCTCCTGCAGGTTTCCCCGTCTGTTGCGAAGTTAAGCAGGCCGGCGTATCGCGCTGCTGCGTGAGTGAGATCCTCAGCATCCGGACATGCAGGCCGCCTGACCCTTGATCTGTCCGACGGTGAGAGCAGCAGAACCGCCTCAGCCGGTTCCCTGTCCCGTCCGGCACGGCCCGACTCCTGCAGGTACGCCTCGACTGAGGGTGAGAGGTCCCGATGTATAACGGTTCGGACGTCAGGCTTGTCGACCCCCATAGCATTGACTGCTCTTATGTTAAATGTATAATTCTATATAGGAGCGCAGAATGGCCAAATACTATGGATACTGCCGAGTATCAACTGAGGAACAGTCTGAACACAGTTTAGAGAATCAAAGCAAATATTTAAAGATTCAGGCTGAAAAAATTGGATTAGATTATGCCGAGTATAAGGAAAAGAAGAGTGGTAAGAACGCTGAACGGCCTATACTAAAAGGCATAATCAAAGTATTGGAAGCCGATGATATTATCGGAGTTTACGACAATAGCCGTTTAGGTCGTAACACTGAAGAGAATCTAAACATCGTAAATCAGATTAACTCCAAAGGCGCAAAGCTCCAGGTCAACGGTAAGATTATTGATATAAACAATCCAAATGACAAACTAACTCTGACGATTGAGAGTGCTGTTTCAACGTATCAACGGGAGAATCAGAATCTAAAGTCGCAGATAGGTATGGAAACCGTCAAAGAGAAGGGAGAATGGATATTCACCTCTCGTTTGATGGGTTGGAAAGTCGGCGGTACGAAGAGAAAACCTGAAGTTACTATAGTAGAGAAAGAAGCTGAGATAATCAGATACATCTACGAAGAATATAATAAGGGAAAATCCAATCTACAGGTTACGAATGAACTGAATGCTAAAGGCTATCGTACTCGTGAAGGTCATACTTTCCATCCGGCATCTGTTAGACGCTATACTCTCAAACCTATCTACATGGGCTATTATAAAATAAAAGGTGCAGGTGGAGCGAAAGGACAGGATAAAGTAGATGTTCGTAAAGAAGAATTGGTTAAAAGTAAGTACTATGAACCGATTGTATCTGAAGAATTATGGTGGAGCGTTTACAATAACTTTAGAAAGTTGAAGAGGAATCACGCTCAACAGTTTGAATATCGATATTCCTTCTATGAATTAAGCTCAGTAATCAAATGTGAAGAATGCGGGACCTCTTATACTCATCAGGTTGTTAAGGATTATCGGAACACTGATAAAATACATTTTTACTATACTGCTATTCATTGTCCAAAAAGTTGTAAACAAAGAGGAAAGTCTTTAAAGCGACCGATAATCGAACCACTTTTTCACCAACTCTACTATTTAGCCTATCTGTGGCAGGATGATGTTGAGAAATATCTTCAGAGCATCCAATTTGAGTTTAAGCAGAATAACAACACTGTCTTAGAAGACATTGCGAGAATTGATGAGATTATCAAATCCAACAATCGTAAAATTGATAATCTCTACAAAGTTATTGAAGAAGGCATATCACTACAACGAACAGCTCAGAAATTGAAAGATTTAGAGAATGAGAATAATGATTTAAATGATGAAAAGCAAACTCTGAAGTTAATGTTGGTGAGTGGGCAAAGTGAGATAGACGACTTAATTGATGATTATTCAGAGGATAGTATTGATAGATTTCTCAAAGGTGATTCTTCTGTAAAGCGTAATTCTTATCTGTCAATGTTTGAAAGTGTAAAATGCTCTAAAACGACTCTGACAGTAGCGTATAAGACCGGAATGAAGATTCAGACATTTTTAAAAGCAAATAGTCGGTGGAACATTCAAAAGGACTTTGATTTACAGATACATAGGAATGGAAAGTATTTTGTTACTCTCAACTATAATACTGAGACTGATGAGTATACTGTAATTGGGCAGAATGAATTGAATACAGCAATGATGGAGACTCAGCTTAATAATCTATATTTGAAGACTCGACCCGAATAATATTAGTTTTTTGGAGGAACTATGACTGTAGAAGAGAAAATTGCTTTAAAGAAGCAGTGTATTAAACGGTTCATGTTTATTAAATGTGTGTTAAGTTGGCATTCAGCGGAAGGTTTTCCCTATGATTTTGAAGACGATTTGGTTAAAGGGACAAAGTACACATTTACTGATTTCAGAAAAGCAATATTAGAAATAGAACCAAAATATAATTTTCAAAGAGCAATGTTTCATTTTAAAAGAATGACCAAACCTTCAGATACAGATACGGTCGATACTATTGTAAATCCCAACAATATTGTAATAATCCACAGAAATTACGATGAAACTAAAGAGGATGATATATAATGAGATTTAGGAAAGGAATATCATGAGTAAAAAGTTTAAAGTTCGATGTATCAATGGCATTATTGAAGAATTTATTGTTGAAGCTGAGTCAGAGGATGAAGCTAAGAGTAAACTTTTTAAGGGTGAGTTTATCGAGTGCAATACCTTTGATGTACAGCGTGAAATTAGAAATGTAGAAGAAGTACAATAATACTGTTAGAACGCTTAATTAGGTCTCTTCCTAACACCTTCTGCCGCTTTAATATTTGATTCGGCATCCTCAGCAGAGAGTTGTTCTACAAACTCATCTTTAAGCCACTTTTGGAAGAGGTAGTCCATTTGTCCTGCATTGGCACAATTTGAACAGAACAGCAATCCATCTGAAGTGGGGAATAACATACCCGATATGAAGAGGTGCGGATTATCAATTAGGTGTTGTCCGGTTCTTTTCTTACTGACATCAGCGAGTTGACCGTAAAAGCCTACTAACTGCTTCTCTCTCCACTTACGACGGTCCATGATTTCACTGATAGTAGATTGGATTCGCTGACCACTCAATTTTCGGTCGGGTGCTCGACTTATAGCCTCATCAACTTCTTCATCTAAGAGCACCTGTTCTTCCTGTGGTGAGGTGTTATCATATTGTTGAGTGATGTCGATTTTAGGCTTCTCTTTTTGGATGCTATCCTGCTTTATCTTCTGTTCACTGCGAACATCATCAAATAAGCCATCAACTGCTTCATCGGTATATTCACCCATGGAGATTTCTTTATTGGCTATGTTAGTCCGCTTATTGATATCATCAATTGAGAGGTTAATGCCTTTCTTTAAGAAGTGAGCATAGAATATCTTTCTATTCGCTGTGTTTGCGGGGATATCTGTAAGCTGATTGACGCTCATAAAGAAGTGGAATATGCGTTTTACCATATTAGGCTTATCAGTATAGTAATCGTACAATTTAACGATGATTTCAGAGAGTAGAGAGTCCTGTTCTAACATCTCTTCGGGTTTGGAGGGATATAGCTTCTGAAGTATTACAATCCCTAATTTTAAAAAGAACTCGCCTGTCACTTTGAGGCTAACAGTCTTACCTTCATAGAAATCGTATAGCTCCTGCCATATCTCATCATGATTGGTGACGTTTACGCTTTTTAGTTTGAAGATGTTATTTGTTGTTGTGGCTCTCATAAATTGTTTCATATAGAAAGTATAAGAAAATTAAAAAAGTTTTACAACTTCTACTTTTTAGTTCGTCCCTAATCTATGAAGAGAAAAGAGCGAGAGCAAAGCACAAAAAATTAAAAAACTTTTACAACATCGGTTTTCTACTTCGTACTTAATCAATGAAGCAAAAACATAATCCGGTTTTATATCACTTATATAAAACATCGCAAACCATAAACACATTAAGGAGACAACACATGACAAATTACAAAGAACTGAACAGAGAAGAACTTATTTCAATGGTAGCTGAGACAAAGGCTAATCTTACTGACATGCTCGAAGCACTCGAGGCAAAGAAGACTGAAGGTATCAACATGGGTGACCGCATTGTGATTCTTTACGGTCGTGGCAAAGAAGAGAACAAAGACAGAGTGGAGTGTATCGTTCACGGTCTGTCTCTCAACGGTCTGTATCTTCAGAGAGTCGATGGCGATAAGTTCGGTGGCCGAGTGGTCAAAGAGTTCACCAACAAAGAACTGAACATCGTAGCCGCTTAAATATCCGGTCTGCCTCTTTTTAGGGGCAGACATCACAAACTATTCAATACATTTTTAGGAGACATATTATGACAAACAATTACACAGAAATCAGCAAAGACGAACTCGCAACATTGGTTGCAGAAACACAGAACAGCCTTTCGGCAATGCTCGAAGCACTCGAAGCAAAGAAGACCGAAGGAATCAAAATGGGCGATAGGATAACAATCCTCTATGGTCGTGGAAGCGTTGATAAGAAGGACGAGGTTGAATGTATCGTTCACGGTCTGTCACTTAATGGCCTCTATCTTCAGAGGATTGACGGTGAAAAGTTTGGTGGACGGAAGATTAAAGAGTTCTCCAATAAGGAACTTCACTTCGCAGCGTAATCAAATTAGCCTGCCTCGTTGAGGCGGGCATAAAAAATATTTAAGGAGATGAAAATGAAGAAATTAAAAGACATTTTCAAAGAGCGGGAAGCCGTGATTCTGAAAGGAATCGAAGATGGCATCATTATGAACATGGAAAAAGAATCTGTGAAGGAGATAGTAACCAACTTAGTTGGTGATATCCATCTTTTTCTCTCAACAATGCATGCAGAGGAGAATGGAGAGCTGACCACAGATATGCTCATGGAAGAGTTGGCTGATTTGCGAGAAAGTGTTCGCAAAAACATCTTTGAAGCAGAAATCGAAGATTTTGTTTATTACTCCATTATCAAAGAGCATGATGATTATTTGATTCAGTATAAAGAAGACGTTGAGTGCTTTAATACTGAAGAAAAAATGAAATCACTCTATTGCGAAAGATGACAATTTAAGGTCGGCCGAGAGGTCGACCATTTTTTTAGGAGAGATGATGAAAGAATTTGAAATTGGAACAATCTACAAACTGAATAGAGAATACTTCACTGTGCTGATGGCATTCGATAGAAATTGGAAGGGACATGATAGTAATATCCCTCACTATATCAGCATTAAGAAAATAGGAACTGTCAATCTTCATTTTGATGAATATGGTGAGGGTTTCACTGAATGGTACTACAAAACTGATTTGCAATTAACAATTAAGCAGTTTACTTCCCTTCATAATGATTATCCCATGTTGATAGAGGAAGTCTCTAAAGAAGATGTCTTTAAAGATGCTTTAATCGACCTTTCCAA
>JAQQAL010000036.1 GCA_028532855.1 Candidatus Thalassospirochaeta sargassi | reverse complement strand
ATAGTAATAGTTTTAAAATGTCTTTTTGCTTTGGCTTTATTTAAGAAAGAAGAATAGGGTTTGCCGGTACCAATGCAAATTTCTAAAGCACGAATTACCCTATGCGGATTATCAATTGGCGGTGGAACTTTCGCATATATTATCAGATGGTTTCGGTACGATGTCATTTCTTCTTACACTTTTGGCGGAATATTTTAAGATTGACGGAAAGAAAATAGGAAAGTCAGTATTTATAAAAGATCTTGACGAAGAAATCTCCGAGGAAGAATGGGAGTGTGCTTTTCGATCTAAATTTGAAAGAAAAGGTCCGCCAATGCCGGTAACGACGGCTGCCTATATTCCAACAGGTAAAATGATTCCTGTTACCAAATATTATTCCACCCGCTATATAATGGATCTCGAGGAAGTAAGAAAGAGGGCCAGGGAACATCATGTCACTTTGAATGTTTACATGTCGGCAATATATACTTTCGCGATTCAGGAACTTTTTATGGAAGATGAAAAAGCGGGGCTTACGAATAGAAGGCGTCCGATAAGATTGCAGATTCCTGTTAATCTTCGAAGGGACTATCCGACTAAATGCTTAAGAAACTTTTCTTATTTATACTCTCCATCATTCAAGATCAAAGAAAAACCCTATACTTTTGAAGAAATAATTGAGATTATCTCTTCTGAAATAAGACATGAAAGACATTCAGGCTCTCTTGAAAAACAGATTTCAAGAAACCTGAGGGCTGAGTACAATCCTGTTTTCAAATATATGCCGAGGGTTTTGAAACAGGGAATTCTGAAAACATTTTACAACCTGTTCGCGCGCAGTCAATATTCAGGTGTTCTGACAAATCTTGGAGATATTCAGCTTCCTGAAGGTCTGGATAATGAGATTGAAAGCTTTGATATCATTCCCTGTAATTCTCCTGTACCGGGAAGAAATACCTCCATGTTCAGTTACAGAGGCAAACTGGAGATGAATGTAGGCAGTTCATGCGATGATTTACGTCTTGAAGACAAAATCACCGCTAAACTGAAGGACCTTTCGATAGATTTTGATGTAATTTTCAAGCGGGATGAGCCGATGAAATAGGTCAGCTTATCAGACCTATTTCTTTACCGGTTTCACCGACAATATTCAGGATCTGATCCAGTTCTTCGTCACTGTGAGTCGCCATGAAGCTGGTTCTGATCATTGCTCGGTTCGGTGGAACAGCCGGAGTTATAACCGGATTAACATAGACTCCTTTTTCGAATAACATCTTCCAGAATATAAAAGTCTTCTCGTTATCACCGATGACAAGCGGAACTATAGGCGTTGTAGTTTTTCCTGTGTCGAACCCCAGATCTTTAAAACCTTTGGCCATTTTGCGTCCTATTTCCTGAAGACGCTGAACACGTTCCGGTTCTTTTTTTATGATATCAAGTGCAGTTATAGCTCCGATGACATTTGCAGGGGTCATACTTGCACTGAACATCAGCGGACGTGCGACATGCTTAATATAGTCAATAACCTTAGCCTTGCCGGCAACAAATCCGCCGATTGAACCGAAGGCTTTGGAAAAAGTACACATAATCAAATCAGCAAGGTCTGATTCACCGTAATGCTCCAGAGTGCCCCTGCCGTTTTTACCCAGGACACCAACAGCATGGGCTTCATCAAGATAGATGGCGGCATCATATTTTTCACTGAGAGCTTTCATTTCAGGAAGGTTGACAATGTCGCCCTCCATGCTGAAAACACCGTCGGTCACGATCAGTTTAGGAGCGTTCTTGGGAATGCGCTTAAGAATTTTTTCAAGAGCATCGAAATTATTGTGAGGAAACCTGTGGACATGTACAGATTTATGCATTCCGAGAGAGAGGAAGATCCCGTCCATTATGGATGCATGGTTGAACTTGTCAGTAATAACATGATCTCCGCGGCTGAGTAGTGCGGATATTGCTCCGAGGTTAGTCTGATGTCCTGTAGTAAAACATAGAGCTTCTTCCATACCGACAAAATCAGCAAGCTGATGCTCAAGTTCTTCATGAAGTGAGAGTGTTCCGTTCATAAATCTTGAACCGGAACAGCTTGTACCGTATTCCCTGATTGCCTTCTGGCTTGCCTCTATCATTCTGGGATCAGTTGCAAGTCCGAGATAGTTGTTGGAACCTGCCATAAGTAATTCTCTATCTTTAATGAGGACTTTGGTACCGGCTGTCTTTCCAATAGGCTGAAAAAACGGGTAGTGCCCAGCGGCCCTTGCCTCTTCAGCTTCGGTGAAGTTGTAGCACTTTTCAAATATTTTATGAGTATTACTCATTATCATTCTCCCTTAGGTGTAAATATCACTTATGATGTAATTATAAACATTAACGTATAAATTTTCTATAATGTCTTAATGAAACATCTTCTTCTTTTATGCTGTCTGTGTTCATAGTATTCCCACATGCCCTGTACTGCCGTATTATCTTCAAGTTCTACATTTGTTTCGCAGAGTTGTACCCCGGCGCGCAGAGCGTTCTGTGTAATTTCATTCATCATCAGAGACACTACACCGCGCCCCTGATATTCTTTTCGAACCCCGATTAGATAAAAATCAAGAACTTTCGGGTTTTTCAGAGCCCTGAGCATATGAAAAGCCCCGAAGGGGATGAAGTTTCCCTTCGCTTTTCTTAAGGCTTCAGTGAAGGATGGAAAGGTTATTCCTGCCCCTATCAGTTTGTCGTTTTCATCCAGTATAAATGTTGTAAAATCCGGTATCAGCATACTGAAATACTGATCGGTATAAAACTTTTTCTGTTTCTCAGTTAGATCCGTTGTACCGAAGAGCTCAGAAAAGGCCTCATCGATGATTTCCCAGAACTGGGGTATGTAAGGTATATAATCTTTAGATTTCTTTGCGTCCAGCACTCTGAGTTTGGAGCGTTTTAGAATGAGTGAATTAAGTTTAACTACTCTTTCGGGTATTTCTTTCGGAGCGACCAATTCGAACTCTACCCAGTCGGTCTGCTTTTTATAGCCGAGCTTACCTAAATGTTCAGGATAATAAGCGTAGTTGTAGGTAGTTGCCATTGTGCTCTGTTCTTCAAATCCCTCAATGAGCATACCTTCTTCATCTAGATCCGTAAACTGCATAGGCCCTTCAAGTTCTTTCAACCCGTTTTCTACAGTCCATTTTTCAACGGTATCGATGAGGTTTTTTGAAACCTCTTCATCATCAATGAAATCAATCCACCCGAATCGGGCTTTACTTGTTTTCCATTTTTCATTCAGTCTATTGTTGATAATACCGGCAATGCGGCCTACAATTTTACCGTTTCTGTAAGCAAGCCAGTATTTGGTTGTACAGAATTCAAATGCCGGATTTTTATCCCGGCTGAGTATGGTCAACTCATCTTTAATCAACGGGGGAGCCCAGTATTGATTGTCATTATAAAGCGTATGGGGGAACTTTACGAATTTTTTTAAATCCCGCCTGTTCAGCACTTCTACTATTTCAACGCTCATTTGAACTCCTGTAAATGAATAACGGATTATATACCATGATGAAATAAAATAATATACTACAATAGATGAAAATAGCAATAGGCGATAGGGTTTTGCTATCGGTCAACAACCGATAAAATTGGAAATTTCAGTTAAAATCTCTCTCATACTGTACGTTTTTCATCTTTTTTGCGATACTCCGCTTATCAAGGAGATTTAAGTGTCAATTGGTATTACAGGTGGAACAGGGTTCATTGGAAGTCACATGGCCGAATATCTTGTCAGCCGGGGCAGACAGGTGGACTGCCTGGTAAGGTCAAAGAACACCCCGGGGTGGCTTGAGGAATCAGACAGACTGACGCTTTCTGAGGGCGACCTGCTCAGACCGGAATCATTACAGAATTTTGTTGAACGAAATGATGTAATAATTCATCTTGCAGGTAAGACCAGGGCAAAGAGTGAGGCCGATTTTATTAATCTTAATTTCCAGTCAACCAAGAATCTTCTGGAGGCAGCCGGGCTCAGGGAGACTGCTGTAAAACAGATTATCATAATAAGCAGTCAGGCTGCCGTAGGTCCCAGCCCTGATGGGGTCCTGCTGACTGAGGATGCCCCTCTCAAACCGATCTCTCCCTATGGTAGAAGCAAAGCCCTGATTGAATCCCATATAAAAGAAAAGCATTCCAATCTTCCCGTAACAATTGTCAGACCGCCCTCAGTTTACGGAGAGCGGGATAAAGATTTTCTTGAGCTTATTCGAATAGTAAGCAGGGGGCTGAAACCTTCTATAGGGCGTAAAAGCAGCGTCAGCTTTGTTTATGTTAAAAATCTTGTTCATGGCATTGGATTATGTGTAGAAAATGAAAAAGCTATTGGTGAGACTTTCTTTTTCACTGATGATTCCTGCTACAGCTGGGAAGAATTCGGGGGCTTTGTAGCGAATGCCCTGGAGAAAAAGGCGTTAAATGTAATTATACCGAAATTCACAGTAACAGCAGCATCGTTATTCAGCCGGATGTACGCGGGAGTGACAGGGAAAAATGTACTGCTGACGAAAGATAAGCTGAAAGAAATGACCACACCTTTCTGGACAGTTTCTTCAGAAAAAGCGAAGTCTATCCTTGGTTATGAACCCCGGATGAATACTGAGAAAGCTGTAGCGGAAACCGTTGAATGGTATAAAAAAAATAGTTGGATTTAAAATTTCAGCCTTATACCTGATCATACCTGAAACAGTCAATCAGATGGTCATTCACCATTCCTGTAGACTGCATATAGGCATAGCAGATTGTCGAACCGCAGAATTTAAAACCTCTTTTTTTTAAATCTCCTGCCATGGCGTCCGACTCAGGGCTTGTCGCAGGCATTTCAGACATTGATTGAAGCCGGTTGGTGATAGTCTTTCCACCGGTAAAACTCCATATATAAGAATCAAAACTGCCGAACTCTTCCCGGACCCGGATGAATTCTTTTGCATTGGTAACAGCCGAGCGAACCTTGAGTTTGTTTCGAATTATTCCGGGGTTCTGAAGAAGCTCCACAATCTTCTCTTCATCATATTCCGCTACTTTTAAAAAATCAAAGTTGTCGAAAGCAAGCCTGTAATTTTCCCGTTTTCGAAGGATGGTGATCCAGCTTAACCCGGCTTGAGCTCCCTCAAGTATGAGCATCTCGAAAAGCAGACGGTCATCGTGCACCGGTACACCCCAGTCCTCATCATGATATCTGGTATAAAGCGGATCTTCACCGCACCAGTCGCATCTTCTTATCATTTTTACAGGATATCATAAAAATAAAAATACATTATAAAAAAAATAATAATTAAATTATGAGTAAAATAAATATATACAACTAAATATTAAATTAAAAATTTGACAAAATAATAATTAATGTTAATATATCGAATAAAATACAATTTGATACCTGATATAAAAAATCGGTGTCAAGAATGGAGGATTTTATGAAAAATACAGCAGTTGTTTTATTAGTTGCTGCAGCGCTGGTGTGCAGCACAGTCAGCGTTTTTGCAGGCGGGCAGCAGGAAGACGGAGATCAGCTTAAGATTGTTTACTCTCAGATTGATCTGGTAAACCCGTTTTTTATTGCACGCCTAGAAGGCGCAAAGGCGAAATGTGAAGAGATGGGAATCAAGCTGATTGTTGATGATGCTCAGTGTGATGTCGCAAAGCAGGTTTCTTCAATAGAGAATTACATAGCACAGGGTGTAGACGGTATAATCATGATCTGTGTTGATACAGCCGCAATGACTGATGTAGTCGCTCAGGCTGTTGATGCGGGAATCCCTGTAATGTCAGTAATTACCCTTGTCGAAGGTTCTTCGGCACAGTGTATACTTGATGAATATGAGTTTGGTTTTCAAGCCGGTCTTAATGCAGGCGAATGGGTTTCTGAAGAACTCGGCGGAGTTGCCGACTGTGCGCTTCTCGGATATCCTGACATGCCTCAGAATAAGTACAGGATAGACGGTTTTCGCGACGGTCTTCTTGAACTTGCCCCGAAAGCAAATATAGTTTCAGACAATCAGTCAGCAAATAATACTGCTGACGGTATGAAGTGTACCGAGATTCTTCTTCAGGCTAACAAAGATCTTGAGGTAATTGTATGTCATTCAGACGCAGTTGCCCTGGGTGCATATGAAGCAGTACTGGCTGCCGGTCGTGACAGCGAAAGATTTTTTATCGGCGGAATTGATGCAACCCCTCCGGGTCTCGACGCAATGAAGGAAAGAAGCATTTTCCGTGCAAGCGTTGATATGATGCCCTATGCCGAAGCGGCTAATGATATTGAAATGATGGTTGATCTTATAAACGGTATAGAGGTTGAAGATCACAGCATATCTTTTGAAAGAGTAACCTGGAAAAACCTTGACGAATATTTAGCTTCGCACTAAAGAACCCATTTCTTATCAAGCAACTTTGAAGGAGCTCAGTTTTACCGGGGCTCCTTTACACAGTAAGGAGTTAATTTTGGATGAAAACCTAATTCTTGAGGCGCGAAATGTAAGTAAGGGTTTCCCCGGGGTACAGGCGCTTGATGATGTGACCTTCAATCTGAGAAAAGGCGAGGTTCATGCCCTGATTGGTGAGAATGGGGCTGGAAAGTCCACTCTGATAAAAATTCTGACCGGAGCTCATCAACTAGACAGCGGCGAGATCCTGCTGGAAGGTGAAGCACTTACAAATTTGACGCCCCATCATGCAATGGAATGCGGAATATCTGCAATTTATCAGGAATTCAATCTTGTGCCGTATTTAACCGTTGCGGAAAATATCTATTTAGGAAGAGAATTCATGAAATCAGTATTTGTCGATATGGATAAAATGAATGAATCCGCTTCCGAGATTTTCGGTGCAATGGGCGTTGCTATTAATCCCTCGATCCAGGTGTCTGATCTCAGTGTCGCATATAAGCAGCTTGTTGAGATAGGAAAAGCTGTCAGTCAGAACTCAAGCATCCTGATTCTTGATGAACCCACAGCCGCACTTACAAATAAAGAAACCGAGAACCTCTTCAAGCTGATAAAGAAACTGCGTTCTGAGGGTGTATCAATAATATATATTTCACACAGGCTTGAAGAGCTTCAGGAGATCGCGGACCGGATAACCGTGTTGAGAGATGGAAGGTACATTGATACTGTCAATATAGCTGATACCGACAGGGCTGGTCTGATAAGCCTGATGGTTGGACGTGAACTAGGTATGGATTTTCCTAAACCGACGCCAGCTTCTGATGAAATTGTGCTCGAAGTAAAAAAACTCAGTACTGAAAATCTTCTTGACGATATAAATTTCAAGCTCAGGAAGGGCGAAATACTCGGTTTTGGCGGGCTTGTAGGAGCCGGTCGTACCGAGGTCGCGAGGGCTCTTTTTGGCCTTGATAATGTTACGCAGGGTGAAATCATCATTCACGGGAAAAAAGTTGTTAACAGAAATCCTTCCGGAGCTATAGGAAACGGAATTGGGCTAATCCCGGAAGACCGTAAAGATCAAGGGGTTCTGTTAAACCTCTCAATCAGAGAAAATATCGGTTACACATTTATTAAACAGATCTCCGACTGGATATTTGTAAACCGCAGAAAAGAAAGGGGCCTTGTAGATGAGTTTCAGAAGAAACTCAATATCAAGTGTTCTTCTACCGAACAGAGGGTTTCCAATCTCAGCGGGGGTAATCAGCAGAAGGTTGTACTCGCGAAATGGCTGGCAGGTGATTGCGATATTCTGATTTTTGATGAGCCTACGCGTGGAATTGATGTCGGGGCAAAGCAGGAAATATACAATCTGATAAAGGAACTTGCGGAAGACGGTAAGGGGATTATTCTTATTTCTTCGGAGATGCCTGAACTGATTGGAATGTCGGAAAGAATAATAGTTATGCACGAGGGCGTGATTGAAGGCGAATTGTCCGCCTCGGACGTGAGTCAGGAGAAGATTCTGGATCTGGCCTCTGGAAAAGAATAAACACAGGAGAAGTAAATGCCTAAAAGATTTAATCTGCTTAAATCAATCCGCAAACATGGAATTTTCTATGTCTGCATCGTTGTCTTTATATTTTTTGCGATTGCTTCAGATGCCTTTCTTTCAAGGGCTAATCTGATGAATGTAGTTCGACAGGTGTCGATGCTTGGAATTTCAGCCGTAGGAATGACTTGTGTTATTCTGACATCAGGAATTGACCTCACCGTCGGTTCCGTACTGGGTATAGCCGGGACTGTTTGTGCGAAGCTGATGGTGGAAGCAGGTTTTCATCCGATCATATCGGTGATACTGGCTCTTCTTGCAGCATGTCTATGCGGAGCCGTAAGTGCATTTCTGATTACCTCGGTTCGTATTCCGCCGCTGATTGCTACCCTGGGTCTTATGGGTACAATAAGGGGTATAATCTATATCCTCTGCGGAGGTCTGCCTATCTACGGATTCACAAAGGCCTTCAAGGTTATTGGACAGGGGTATGTAGGGATAATCCCCGTGCCTGTCATTATTATGGTTGTGATATTTATAACCGGGCATCTGTTTCTGAACCGGTCCCGATATGGACGATATATCTACGGTCTGGGCGGAAATGAAGAAGCAGCAAGGCTTTCAGGGGTTAATATCAGGGGAATGAAATATCTCACCTATATTTTTTCAGCCCTCTGTTCCGGTATCGCAGGAATTGTTATGCTTTCCAGGCTGTTTTCCGCTCAGCCTACTACTGGCGATGGCTTTGAGATGAATGTAATAACTGCAGTAGTTCTCGGTGGTATAAGTATAGCCGGCGGCGAGGGGAAACTCAGCGGAGTTGTTGCAGGTGTTCTAATTATAGGTATTCTTACAAACGGAATGATTCTGCTCAATATCGATTCATACTGGCAGATGGTAGTTCAGGGAATAGTACTTCTGATTGCAGTCGGAGTTGATCAGATGGGAAAATCCATGCAGGGAAAGACCGGAAGAATTGAGAAGGCCGAAAAAGCAGCATAATCATCAAATTAAAGTAATATAGAGCCGGAGGGAATTCCTCCGGTTTTTGATTATTCAGCTGAATCAAATCAATAGAAAAATAAAGATTATTGTTTATTGCTTTATATGAGTTTATAATTAATCAATGCAGGCTAAGAAGACAATCCTTTTGGTAGAGGACGATTCAATAATATCTCTCGAAGAATCCATGCTGCTTGAGCGAAGCGGGTACCGGGTTGTCAGCGCTTCCAACGGGGAAGAAGCTGTTGAAATATTTTCAGATGACGTCGCGATAGACCTGATTCTGATGGACATTAACCTTGGAGAGGGAATGGACGGCTTTGAAGCTGCCGGAATGATTCTGGCGGAGAATGATGTCCCTCTTGTGTTTCTATCATCACATACCGCTGCGGATGTAATTGAAAAAACGGAAAAAATAACCTCGTACGGTTATATTACAAAAAACAGCGGTGAGTCGGTAATGCTCGCTTCAATAAAGATGGCTTTCAGGCTTTATGAGGCTAATCAGGAAAACATGCAGACGTCAAAGCTATTCGACGCAACTTTTAATTCCATTAATGATGCTATTATGCTGCTTGATCTTGATTACCACGTCCAAAAGTGCAACACCGCTATGAGGAAATTTCTTGGAAAACCTGATGAAGAGATCATAGGTCAAAAATGTATGGAGCTTGTGCATTATGATCGTCGTACTCCCGAAGATTGCCCGTGTAGAAAGATGAAGAAGAGTGGTCTGCGTGAGCGGATGGAATTGCCGGTAAATGGAAAATTCTATGAGGTCATAGTAGATCCTCTCTTTGATGAAAATGGACGTCTGAAAAATGCCATACATATCATAACTGATATATCCGGACGGAAAACGAGCGAGGTGCAGCTGAAATTAAAACTATCGGCCTTGATGTCACCGGATATTGTGATGGATGAAATCAGTTTCACCGATATCTTTGATCTTGCCGAATTGCAGAAACTGCAGGATGATTTCGGACGCGCCACCGGAATTGCTTCTCTTGTTACTGAAACCGATGGTACGCCTATTACAAAGATTATAGGCGCAAAAAGATTCTGTGAAAAAGTGATTAGGGGTACGAATGAAGGCTATGAACGCTGCCTCGCCTCGGATAATTTAATGAATTCCACTCTGACAGATGAAGTAGTATGGACGAAATGCAGCAGCGCAGGCTTATGGGAGGCTATTTCCAAGATAAGCGTAGGCGGAAAACATGTTGCCAACTGGTGTATAGGTCAGGTCCGGGATAAATCAATGTCCACCGAAAGCATAGCGCGCTATGCAGAGGAAATTGGAGCCGATCCGCAAGAGGCCGTAGCTGCTTTTCTTGAATTACCACTGATGGATGTTAAGCAGCTTGAGGATATAACAATCCTTGTAAACACAATGACTGATATAATATCAAAAATCCTCTACCAGAATATGCTGCAGGCACGTATGCTTATTAAGACACAGCAGGCTGAGGCCGAGATAAAGATCCTGCTTGAGGAAAAGGAATTTCTGCTCACTGAGGTTCATCACAGGATGAAAAACAATATGGCCTCCGTGGAAGCCCTGCTCGAACTCCAGCAGCCGGAGATGCCGGATAATGCGGCAAAAGAGGCCTTGAAGAGTGTGAGTCTCCAGGTGGCCAGCGTTAGAATCCTCTACGATAAGCTCCTGCGGGCTGACAGGTACTCTAATCTGCCTTTGAATAGTTTTGTCTCGGATATTATCGAAAGTGTTAAGAATGCCTACCGGAATAATGCTGAGATTGAGTTTTATACTGAAATTGATGATATCAGATTTGATTCTAATAAATTGTTTGAGTTGGGGCTGATAATCAATGAACTGGTTACCAATATCTACAAGTATGCCTTCGTGGGAATGGAGTCCGGACACGTGACTATGAAAGTCTCTAAAACGGACACTGTTTGTGAGCTATTACTGCAGGATGACGGATGCGGTCTGCCGGAGGGGTTTAATACTGATAAAGGCAGCAGCTTCGGAATAAAGCTTGTTAAAATGTTTGCAGCACAGATGAACGGAGACTTCACCATCGAGAATGTTAGACATCCGGGGAGCGGTACTGTATGCAGGCTTAAGCTCGCCTTAGACTTGTAATTTCTCTTTCTTTCAGTTATGTTCAAAACATGTTAACAGTTAGTGATATTACCCTTTCATTTGGTGAGAGGGTTCTCTTTAAAGACGTAAATATAAAGTTCCTGCCCGGGAACTGTTATGGTGTAATAGGCGCAAACGGCGCTGGAAAATCGACCTTCCTGAAGGTTCTATCAGGAGAGCTTGAAGCAGATAAGGGTGATGTTATCATTACCCCGGGTGAAAGAATGGCTGTGCTTCAGCAGGATCAGTTTAAATTCGATGACTTCTCTGTAATGCATACGGTTATAATGGGGCATAAAAAGCTCTATGACGTGATGATTGAGAAAGACACAATCTATGAAAAAGAAGATTTCAGTGAGGAAGATGGGATAAGAGCTGCTGAGCTCGAGGGCGAATTTGCTGAAATGAACGGCTGGGAAGCTGAAAGTGAAGCAGCAACACTTTTAAGCCAGCTAGGAGTAAAGGAAGATCTTCATTACAGTCTTATGAGTGAGATTGAACCGGCGCTTAAGGTTCGAATACTACTCGCTCAGGCTCTGTTCGGAAATCCCGACATCCTCCTGCTTGATGAGCCCACGAATAACCTTGACCTTGAATCAATTGCATGGCTCGAAGAGTTTCTTTTCAAGTTTGAGAATACGGTTATAGTTGTGTCGCATGATAGACACTTTCTGAATAAGGTTTGTACTCATATCGCTGATGTAGACTTCGGAAAGATTAAACTCTATGTCGGAAATTACGACTTCTGGTATTTTGCGAGTCAGCTTGCATTAAAACAGATGAAGGATGAGAAGAAAAGACGCGAAGACAAGGTTGCTGAACTTAAGGAGTTTATTCAACGATTCAGCTCTAACGCATCAAAGGCAAAGCAGGCTACCAGCCGTAAGAAATTGATTGATAAGCTCACAATTGACGATATCAAGCCATCCTCAAGAAAGTTTCCCTATGTTGATTTCAAGCCGACACGTGAACCCGGAAACAATATTCTTACAATCGAAAACCTGAATAAGACTATAGACGGTGAACAGGTTCTTAAGGATTTTTCACTTACGGTAAACAAGGGCGACAAAATTGCCTTTGTAGGTCCGATGCATGCCTCGAAGACTGCTCTATATGATATTCTCGCAGGTAAAACCGAAGCGGATTCAGGTGAATTCGAATGGGGTGTTACCATAAGCACAGATTATTTCCCGAAAGATAATTCTGAATTTTTCGATAATGATATGAACATTGTAGAATGGCTTCAGCAGTACACTGAGGAAGAGGAAGAATCCTTTGTTCGCGGCTTTCTGGGACGAATGCTTTTCAGCGGCGAAGAATCGCTCAAGAAGGTGAAGGTTCTCTCCGGGGGAGAGAAGGTGAGGTGTATGCTGTCGAAGGTAATGCTCAGCGGCGCGAATGCGTTGATCTTTGATGAACCTACCAACCACCTGGATCTGGAATCAATTACAGCCCTCAATAACGGTCTTATAAAATATACCGGAGTTCTGCTGTTTAATTCTCACGACCACCAGTTTGTTCACACCTCCGCGAACAGAATTATTGAATTTGCCCCCGATGGGATAATTGATAGAATGATGCCGTTCGACGAGTATCTGAAAAGTGAGGATATTAAAGCGCTTAGGGACAAACTCTGGCACGGTCATCACGACCTGTCAATTTAATATGACTGGACTCTGAGAATTGTTTGATTCGATTTTTTTCCTTGATATCTTCGGTTCGGCAGTCTTTGCCGTGGCCGGTACATTCAAGGCTATAAAACACGAACTAGACATTCTCGGCGTTATTACATTAGCACTCATAACCGGTGTCGGCGGAGGAATCCTGCGCGATCTCCTGCTTGGTGATGCGCCCCCCGCCGCCTTCCGTGACGAAACTTATTTTATTGTATGTATAATCTCAGGTCTGGCCGCCGCTGTTCTGGCTTCACGCATAGCCCGGGTATGGAAACTTGTAAAGGTTTTCGACGCCCTTGGCTTGGGTGTGTTTACTGCAATCGGGGCTGCGAAGGGGATGGAATACGGCCTGGGGTACGTAGGAATACTGCTTACAGGCGCTATTACGGCTACCGGCGGCGGCATGATACGCGACGTGCTAGTACGTGAAATCCCTTCGGTAATCAGTCGCGATTTTTACGCCACGGCTTCCTTCCTGGGCTCGATTGCGCTCATAGCGGTTGTTTCGACAGGTGCCGAAGAAGGTCCTGCGATTATTGCGGCGATTGTCGTAACTACAGTTGTGAGGCTCGTAGCAATGAAGACTGGACTCGCTCTGCCGAAAGTTAAGCGGATCCCCTGGTTTCGGGGTACTTCGGAAGACTCAGAGGGGTAGAATGAAAAAAGTATCAGCAATCCTGCTGCTTGTTTTTCTGATATACGCTTGTGCAGGGGATGATCTCTTTATGCCGGGGACTGCAGTTGAAAAAACAACTCCAGCTTCAGAATCTGATTCATCTGCACCGAGAATTTTCCTGCGCTCGCTGCAGGCGGAACCCGGCCGACATCAGATATTATTTAAACAGGGAAGTTCATTCAAATTAAGCGAAAAGGTTTTTGATGACGTTATAGATCCGTTTATTATTCAGGAAATGGAGTGAGCGGACATGGGGACTTATTGATAACGCCGGATCTAAGATTATAGATCCGTCAATTCCCAATGATTATTATAGAATATTCAATTTTTATGAACCGGAAATTGCTAAGGCATCCAAAAAATCCAGTGGAAGATTCTGCGGGATAGACCCCTCCGGTGAAATTGTTATTGATTCAGTTGAGCAGATAGGGGAGAGGGGCGGACCCATAGACCCTTATTTTGGATTTGCCTACCATGCACAGCTTTGTGTTATGGCAACCCCGTCGGCTGTCGGAGATTATGGCAGGGGATTCGGCGCGTTTGATGTGAAGGGAGAATGGGTTATACCCCTGCAGAAAGACTACGACGAAGCGTTCCGTCTTGCCAGGGCATATAAAGCGCCTGAAAATTATATATTTGCCGAGAGGGATGAATCTGCATGGGGATTCATGAATCAGAAACTTGAGTGGATTATTTCTCCGCAATATGAATATGCTGCTGATTTTCAAAATGGGCTTGCAGCAGTAAAAAAGAATGGAGCCTGCGGATTGATAACTAACTCCAATGAGGTGGCTGTTCCATTTGATTATGAAGTAATACGCATATTGCAGAATGGCATGGCAAGGGTTAGAAAAAACCGACAGTGGGGACTAATCGACACAGAAGGAAACATCCTGATAGAACCGGAGTTTGATTATCTTGAGGTTTATGAAGCCGGACTGCCGTATCTTGCAGTAAAAAACAGCCTCGGAAAGATTGTATCATGGGATAAAGAAGTGCTATACGAGCTCACTGAAAATCAGATTTGGGTCCCTTTTAAAAACGGGATAGCGTTCATATACACCCCGGTCGGTGAGATTGATTATGAGAAAGGGCTTCAGAAATTCAAGGTCTTCGTGATAGACGTGAACGGCAACCGTATCTTTAAAGAAGATTTTACAGAGCAGGTTAAAATATACATGATTTGATTTTTTATACAAATTTCAATCAGCCGATTTTGACGTTCAGATAGCACCTTATTAGCCTTGCCTTTCAGTAAATTTATCACTATATTTCTAGGATATGGAAAGAGTTTACCTTGATAATAATGCAACGACCCTGGTCGATCCACTTGTAAAAGAAGCAATGGAGCCCTTCTTTACGAAGATGTATGGGAATCCGAATTCCCTGCACAGTTTCGGTACAGAAGTACGTCCCTACATGGGGCTGGCTCTTGATAGATTGTATGCAGGAATAAATGCCGATGATGAAGACGATATAATCATCAACAGCTGCGCTTCGGAAGGAAATAATACGGTAATAAAATCGTTTTACTTTGATAGTGTTCTTAATCATAAAAAGGTGCAGATGATAACAAGCTCCATTGAGCATCCGGCGGTTTCGGAAACATATGAGTTTCTTGAAAAGCTGGGAGTCGATGTTAAATGGCTTCCGGTTAATGCGGATGGAATTGTTGACCCGGATGAGCTGCGAAAGGCCATAGATCCGGATAAAACCTCCCTTGTATCAATAATCTGGGCTAATAATGAAACCGGCTTAATAAACCCCGTTAAAGAATACGGCGAAATCTGTCGAGAGAACGGGGTTAAGCTGCATCTTGATGCGGTACAGGCTATCGGAAAGATTCCTGTGGATATGCAGGAAGTAATGGCAGACTATATTACCTTCAGTGCTCATAAATTTCACGGTCCGAAGGGGGTAGGCGGACTGTATATAAGACGCGGCAGTACAATAACCCCTTTGATGCACGGCGGTGAGCAGATGGCTGGAATCAGAGCGGGAACAGTCAATACTCCGTATATGGTTGGTATGGGGCTTGCTCTTGAGCTGGCAGGTAAAAACCTTGATTTTGAAAATACTGAAGTAAGAAAATTACGTGATAAGCTCGAAGACGCTATCCTTGATATCGAAGATGTTGAGGTTATTGGGGATCGTAATATACGAACGCCGAATACAATTCTTGCGAGCTTCCGCGGAATAGAGGGTGAGGCTTTTCTCTGGGATTTGAATCAGAACGGTATTGCCGCGTCAACGGGAAGCGCCTGCTCGTCTGAATCCCTTGAATCGAACCCTACATTTGTAGCAATGGATATTGGAGCTGATCTTGCTCATACAGGTATGAGATTCAGTCTGTCACGCTATACTACTGAAGATGAGATAGATTATACAATTGATGTAATCAGAAAGTCGGTAAAAAGATTGCGTGATATCTCTTCGACCAACAGTAAAGAATATATATAGGACGGAAATTATGGCTAAGAACGATTTAATAGGCGGCGCTCTCTGGGAAAACTATTCCGATAAGGTCAGCGAGAGGATGAATAATCCGAAGTATATGGGCGAAATTACCGAAGAAGAGGCAGCGGCAAAGGGTGCCAAGCTCATTGTAGCCGATTTTGGTGCTGATTCATGCGGTGATGCCGTCAGACTTTACTGGATGGTTGATCCGAGGACGGATATTATCCTCGATTCAAAATATAAAAGTTTCGGCTGCGGCACTGCAATTGCGTCTAGCGATGTGACTGCTGAACTCTGTATCGGTAAAACCGTTGATGAGGCTGTGAAAATTACCAATATTGATGTTGAGAAGGCTCTGCGTGATACCCCGGACACTCCCGCGGTACCGCCTCAGAAGATGCATTGTTCTGTAATGGCATACGATGTTATCAAGAAGGCTGCTTCCCTCTACAAAGAGGTCGACATGTCTGTTTTTGAAGATGAGGAAATAGTCTGTGAATGTGCCAGGGTTTCGCTCAGCACAATTAAAGAGGTTATTAAACTAAACGATCTCAAAACCGTTGAAGAGATCACTCAATACACAAAGGCTGGTGCATTCTGTAAGTCATGCATTAAGCCCGGCGGACACGAGGAGAGAAAATTCTATCTTGAAGATATTCTGCGTGACACCCGGGTTGAAATGGAACGTGAGAGGCTTAATGCTACCGGCGGGAATAAGACTTTTGCCGATATGACTCTCATTCAGAAGCATAAAGAGGTCGATAAAACAATCACTGAATCTATTCTGCCGATTCTCAATGCCGATGGCGGAAGTGTTGAGGTTGTAGATATGAAGGATGTTGACGGATTTACCGATGTTTTTATCAGCTATAAGGGAGCCTGTGCAGGATGTGCAGCAAGCAGAACGGGCACTTATGAGGCCATTGCTGATACGCTCCGGAATAAGGTAGATGAATCAATAAGAGTCCATATCCTATAGGAGGTAATATGAAAGCTTCGAAAGTTACAGGTTTAATCGGCGGAACTCCGCTTGTTCGTATCAACCGGATTGCCGGAGATAATGCAGAGGTATGGGCGAAGCTGGAATATTTCAATCCGGGCGGCTCGGTTAAAGATAGAATCGCTCTGGCTTTGATTGAAGACGGTGAAAAAAAAGGCCTGATTAAGCCGGATACGGTAATAATAGAACCTACAAGCGGAAATACCGGAATTGGTCTTGCCATGGTCTGCGCTGTGAAGGGTTACAGGATTATCCTCACCATGCCGGAAACCGTAAGTGCCGAGAGACGAAAGATTCTTGCAGGCTTCGGGGCCGAGCTTGTTCTGACTTCAGGAAAGGGTGGAATGACACCGGCCATAGAGAAGGCCAAAGAATTAGCTGCTGAGGTTCCATCAAGTTATATCCCCGGCCAGTTTACTAATCCCGCTAACCCGGGGATACATGAAATGACCACCGGCCCTGAAATATGGGAATCTACCGGCGGCCGGATAGATTATTTTGTCGCCGGCGTCGGAACAGGCGGTACCCTCAGCGGAACCGGCCGGGCGCTGAAGAAGCTGAATCCTCAGCTGAAGGTTATTGCTGCCGAGCCCTCAGGTTCTCCGGTTATAAGCCAGCATCTTGAGGGAAAGGGTCCTGAACCCGGTGCGCACAAGATTCAGGGGATAGGCGCAGGATTTATTCCCGACAACCTGGATGTTTCTGTAATTGATGAGGTTTTGCGTATTGAAGATGAGGATGCCCGGGAATACGCACGGCGGCTGATGAAAGAGGAAGGCTTGTTTACAGGAATTTCTGCCGGGGCTGCGGCAAAAGCTGCATCGATAATTGCCGCAAGGCCTGAAAACAGGGGCAAGACAGTAGTTTTTGTAATACCCGACACAGGCGAAAGATATCTTTCCGCCGGATTGTTCGACTGATAAAAAGAGGAAAAAGTGTCTGAATATCATACTCACAATTCACATGGACCTGACTTAAGAAAACTGACTGAGCAGCTTTGCACCCCTGAGTCCTACAGCAGGGTTTATCACCGAACTAACGAGCATGATATCCATATGCCTTCTACGGAAGAACTTGCAAAAACAGTAGAATTGCTTAGATCCGTCATCTTCCCGGGGTATTACATTCATTCTGAATTGCGTGAAGAGACAATGCACTACTATATAGGCTCGACCCTGGATAAATGCTACACAAGGCTGAGTGAGCAGCTGCGGCGCGGCTATTGTTTTGCATGCAACTCAGGCTCGGTTTGTCATGTCTGTGAATCAAAAGCGGATGAGGCTGCAAGTGAATTGCTTCAGAAGCTGCCGTATATAAGGCACATGCTTGCAACCGACGCTCAGGCTGCCTACGACGGCGACCCTGCTGCCAGAAGCATAGGGGAGGCAATTTTCTGCTACCCGAGTATACGGGCGCTTACAAACCATCGTATAGCGCATGAGCTGTATAAGATTGGTGTGCCCATTATTCCAAGGATGATAAGTGAAATGGCGCATTCCGAAGCCGGTATCGACATTCATCCCGGTGCGCAGATTGATGAATATTTTTTCATAGATCACGGCACCGGGGTTGTAATAGGTGAGACTTCGATTATAGGAAAGCATGTTACCCTGTATCAGGGGGTTACTTTAGGCGCCAAGAATTTCCCAAAGGATGAGAACGGAAATCCAATTAAGGATGTTCCCCGTCACCCTATAGTCAGGGATGACGCAATTATATATGCCGGGGCTACTATCCTGGGCCGGGTTACAATAGGCGAGAAGGCTGTAATAGGCGGTAATCTCTGGATAACCCGTGATGTTGCAGACGGTGAGAAGGTTCATCAGCGTCGCGGCGATTAGTGATGAATACCCATATATAGAGTCATCGTTCAATTAGAAATAAAATCTGATTAGAATAATCCCTCTGAGTCCTCAGAGGGATTTTATTTGACTTAATTTACTTCAGAAACGGTAATTACGTTTTTATCCTGATCGTAGAATTTCATCATTCGCATGCCCTGTTCAGAAAAATCAACTGTATCACCGCATAGTGTTACCTCTTCTGCAACAAGGTGAGCCCTGAAGGCATCAAGGTCTTCTACACCCAGAGTTAGAAATTCGTTGACAGGGTAAGTCCCATCCTTCTTCCACTCATTTATAGCAATGTAAGAGTTTGTAACTCCGGGTATGGCCAGTTCTATCCATCCGTCTGATTCGAAGGCCTTCCTGAAGCCGAGTTTATTTACATAGAAATTAAGGGTCTTCTCGATGTCTCTCGACCAGATGTAAGAAATTGCGTGTTTGTACTTGATGTCCATTATCTTCTCCTTTAAAACCTATTATATAGGGTAAATGACATTTAATACATTGTCAATTTTATCTAGATTTTTATTTAAATTTTCTTTTTGTACCCGGCTGAGATTAGGCCCACGGTTTATTGAATCTAGTTTTTGAAGAATGTCGAAAACTGCATCAAAACCGCGGCCAAGCGCCAGGTCGCTCTCAATCTCCCGGTTAAAAGATGGAACTATATTATTAATCAGTTCATCGGCGGCAGGATCAGATTCAGAGACTGCAGGGGTGTTTAAAAGTCTGCCGGTAAGAATCCTGAATGTCTGAATTCGAGACACGGCAGACTTGTAATTCTCTGAGGTATAGTTGAGTTTTTTTCTGTAATGGGTGTAGGTAAGGAAAAACCGTATATCACGCCAGTCTGCGCCGCCTTCTACAAGGTCTTCCGGATATATAATATTCCCCCGGCTTTTCGACATGGTTTTACCGTCGACAATAAGATGTTCGCCATGCATGTAGTAATTCGCGTAATTTACTCCAGTATAGGCTTCCATCACGGCAATGTTGTAATCATGATGCCGGTAAATGTTATCGATTCCACCGCAGTTGATATCAACGCAGCTGCCGATGCTCATGGTTACCACCGCGGGGTCCTGAATATTCCATGAGGGACGTCCACGCCCGATTGCAGTATCCCAGCAGGGGTGATCTGGATCATTTTTGTGGTTATGCCACAGGATGAAATCGCCCAGATTCCATCGATTACCGTTATATGTATCTTTCTTAAATCGGCGTTTTTCCCTGGGCCAGCGGCTCTTGTCAAGCCTGAAAAGTTTGCCGAAATCATCGAGTTTCATCGGCTCAAAGAAGTAGTCGCCCTTATATTCATATGCAAAGCCCTTCTTTACGAGTGTCTGGATTATTTTAACCGACTGCTCTATGCTCTCGGTAGCGGGAATGAGGTGATCCGGCATCAGGAAGTTGAATCCGTTGAGTCCCTCGTGAAAAATAGCCAGAACATCATCTGTTAACTTCTTTACATTTGTATTTCGTTTTTTAGCCTCGGATATCGCCTTATCCTCGATGTCCGTAAGATTCATCGCTCTCTCTGTCTCGTAACCGAGATACTTCAGGGTTCGTACTAGAAGATCCTCATAGAGAAAAGTCCGGTAGTTTCCGAGATGAGCTTTCTGATATATTGAAGGTCCGCAAGTGAAAATGTCTACCTTTTTACCGTTACGCGGTTTAAATTCTTCGACGCTGCGGGACATGGTGTTATATAGTTTCAGCACAATTACCCCCGTTTCTATGAATATATACAGAGTAGGAAATAAAGTCGATAAAAAAGAACTGAAACATTGCCGGAATTTTCTTCTTTGTCGCCAAACACATTGAAATAGGTTATATTTAAGGTATGAGTAGAATAGATGTACTGAAAAAACACTACGAACCCCGCCTTGAAAAATATGATGAAAATTCAAAGGTTCTTGACTGGGAGAGCGCTGATGCTCAAAATAAGAGATTTCGGGCCATGACTGATAACATCAGTCTTCATGGAAAATCAGTTCTTGATGTCGGCTGCGGATGCGGAGACTTGTACAACTTAATCAACGACGAGTTCAAAGATTCAGATTATACTGGAGTTGATATACTGAAGAAGATGGTCGACAGGGCTGTTGTAGAATATCCTGATGCACAGTTTTTCTGTGCCGATATATTCAGTTCGGATTTCTGTGCTGATGATAATCTGGGATGTGCAAGCTTTGATATCACCTACACATCGGGAATTTTCAATCTTAATGCAGGCAACAATGAAGACTTTCTGAAAAAAGCAGTACCGGTTCTTGCAGATCTTGCTGATGAAGCATTCATCTTTAACCTCCTTGACCCAGCATCTCCGGACAGAGATGACAACTATTTTTATTATGAACCGGAAAAAGCTGTAGAGCTGGCGGAGCCTTTATCTTCAAAGATTGTGAAGATTGAGGGTTATCTGGCCAATGACTACACATTAATATGTTATAAATAAACAGCAACGGGGGAGGTATGAATAAATTTAATATTGCATTGATACAGACTGAGGTTACTGAATCAAAGGAGCAAAACCTTAATAATGCAGAAAAGCTGATCAGGGATGCTGCCGACCTGGGTGCAGATCTGGCTGTACTGCCTGAGATGTTTATATGCCCATATGATAACAAGCGATTTCCCGAGTTTGCCGAGTTTGAGAACGGGGCTTCGGAGGAAAGGTTGTCGAGGCTTGCCGGGGAAACCGGACTCTGTCTCATCGCAGGAACAATACCTGAGAAGGATGAGTCGGGACGGATATATAATACCTCATACAGCTTTGCTTCCGATGGAAAAAAAATAGGAAAACACAGAAAAATACATCTTTTTGATATTGATATTGAGGGTGGCATAAGCTTTAAGGAATCAGATGCACTCTCTCCAGGGGATAAGGCAACAGTTATCGAAACCCCCTGGGGGAAGGTTGGCGTTGCAATATGTTTTGATATCAGGTTCGCCGAATTATTCAGGACGATGGCCTTCGAGGGAGCTCATACCATAGTTGTTCCTGCCGC
Source organism: Candidatus Thalassospirochaeta sargassi (assembly GCA_028532855.1). Classification (GTDB taxonomy): domain Bacteria; phylum Spirochaetota; class Spirochaetia; order UBA9216; family UBA9216; genus Thalassospirochaeta; species Thalassospirochaeta sargassi. Next base: position 3,966 of record JAQQAL010000036.1, on the reverse strand, counting down.
ATTTAATATGACGACAGGTCCCGCACACTGGGAGCTGTCATTCAGGATGCGTGCAGTAGACAATCAGCTCTACATGGCCGGCTGTGCCCCGGCACGGGATAAGCGTGCAGGCTACATATCATACGCTAATTCAATATTAACTGATCCCTGGGGCAGGATTCTGGACAGACTGGGTACTGAACAGTCAATCCTTATTCATGAGATAGACCCTCAGTATGCTGCCGATATAAGGCAGCAGCTGCCGATTTTATCAGGGGTTAAAAAGGATGGATACCGGTTTTGATCTTTTGTGAAATCGGACTTTGCTGATTATCAGTCGTTCAGACGGGCATCCAGCTCATCAGAACGCTTTTGTCCGGCTCTCCTGTATACTGACGAGAGGCGGTCTTTTTCGTTTGGTCCTACCTTTCGGTATTCACCGTCAAGAGTTCCTGAGGGAACCAGTTTGTGAAGCTTGAGCTCGGCAAGCGACGGTGCCGGTTCGCGGGTGTAAAGTATAACGTAATCTTTTTCATCGTCAAATTTCTCAATGAACTCAATGTATTCGTTAGTTCCGAGATCGAAAATGTCACCTTTCTGAGGCATATGCTGCTCCTGTATCATTTGCTGATCAGATAAACTGAGAGAAATATACTATGCTGAATTCGTTTATTAATCTATAATTCATCCATGATTCCTACAGACGTTCAACAATATCTTGATAAACACGGCCTGAAGGCCATTGAGTTTGAAGAGGGAAGTACTCCAACGGCAGTAACCGCTGCTGAAAAGCTTGAGGTTGAGGTTGGCCAGATAGCAAAATCTATCCTGCTCAAGGGTAAGAATGGGAAGTTCTATCTTGTTGTTGTAGCAGGTGATAAGCGGATTGACAATAAAAAGGCGAAAGCTCTGACTGGAGCAAAGACAAGAATGGCCACAGCAGAGGAATTGTTTGAAGTACTCGGGTTTAAACCCGGGGAGGTCTGTCCTTTCCGGGATTCAGAGATAGATTATTTTATCGATGCAAGTCTCGCTGAATATGATATTGTCTATCCGGCTGCAGGGACCGATTCGTCGGGGGTGCCGCTGACCTATGATAAACTGACATCTATTACCGGTGCCGGGGAATGCGATATAACCGTATAGTTCTCCTGCTGACAGCCGCTGCTGCACTTCTCTCATCATGCAACGGCGGATTCGGCGTTATTGTTCCTAGTTTTGAGGAATATAACGGCCATTCAGTCAAAAATATAGAACTCAAAGCCGCCCACAATTTTACCTCCGGCAGCCTGCCTGCCTTCAGCGAACTTGCTGCCGAGTTTAATGCCGAAAACGAATACGGATTTTCCGTTAAACTGACTGATGACAACATCAATCAGAACAGTACGGGTCTCGATCTGGTTTTCTGCAGCCCTGCCGATGCCGCAAAGCTGCTTCGGAGGGGTATGAGTGTGGAACTGTCGCCGCTTATAACTCACCCAAGATGGGGGTTGGACTCCGGCCGCAGGATATTTTACAGGGCGGCTGCAAAGCAGACTGATTATTTTGACTTTGCCCGAAAGATAACCTCCGTTCCCCTTTTGATGAATTCCGGAGTCGTGCTCACAAACTCCCGGCTGATGCAGGAGGCGGGCATAGGCCGGTTTCCTGCCAACTGGTTCAGCTTCAACCGCATCCTGAGAAAAATCGGTGAAAACGGCAGTCCTGCGCTTGGACTTCAGTTAGATACTGATTCCATTGTGTCGTTTATAAACGCACGCGGGGGCTCAATTCTCCGTCCAATCGGTTTCAATTACAGTCTGAATAATCCGGTTGTAAACAGAACACTTAGATACCTGAGGCGGCTTGAAGACGATGGGCTACTCTCAGTTAACACTGTAAATTATATAAACCAGACAATGTTTACTTTCGGCAGGCTTCCTGCTGTTTTCATCTGGACCGATGGTCTGCCGCATTATGAAAAACTTGCGGCCATGACGAATCCGGAGCTGAATTGGGAGGTGAACCTTCTACCGACGCGAAGACCTGGAAAGAGTACAGTGATAAATTGTACATATTCTGCCGCTGTGCTTAACAGCAGTTCTGAACGGGAACTTGCTTCCTGGCTTTTTCTACGCTGGCTTCTGCAGCCTGAGCAGCAGAAGCGGCTCGCTATGAAGACGGCTTCGCTCCCGGTTGTTGCCGAAGCTGCGAAATTGCTGCTTACAGATGCGGATAATTCCGGGGCTTATGGTTCTGTTGAACAGGTATCCCCCCATTGGCTTGATGCGCTGCGGCTTGTAGATGATGCTCACAAGGAGCTTGTTCCCAGCCTGAGCGATTACAGCGCCGTGTCAGAAAATTTCAGTGCCATGCTTGAGAGAATTGAAGAGGGCGAATGGATCTGGATCGAAACAATGAAATTGAACTATAGAATAAAAAAAATGAGGCATGAGGAAAATGCAAAAAAAGCGGGTAAAAGATGAAGAAAACAATAATGGTTTCAAACAGCTGGCGGCCTGAAGAAAATGCCGAATGCGCAAAATGCGGAGCCGAAATAGAATATGCCTGGGGGGATTACTCCTTCAGATACTTCGAGTCTAAGGATAAATCAGACCTATGTATTATCTGTAAATCATGCGCAGCGGCGTTAACAAAAAACGACAAAAAAATCCGTGTTATAAACAGGTCACCAATTATGGATATGATTAATTTGAAAAACTCCGCATGGAAATCACAGCCGAAAAGACAGGGCAAGGGGTTTTCATCCTTCGGCGGAGGCAGCGCGGCCGGCGGTGGAACTGAAGCTGACACGTCTGATGAAAGTGATGCTGAAAAGTGAAATTGCCGCAAGCAGAGCGAATATAATCCTGTAGGACACCGCAGCTTCAAGTGGCAGGCTGTCCAGCAGTTTACCGCATATCAGAGGAATCCCGGTACTGATTGGAAGCAGCATTATAGCAGCTGCAGCAAAATGACTTGTTATATCACTTTTGCCTGAGAGAAGCCGGATAACCGGGGCATAAACCAGACTTCTGACAGCCCTTGAGGCGCCGAGCAGAACACTTGCGGCCAGAAATCCTGCAGTATTACCTGCAAATATTATCGTGACAATTCCAGCTGTACTGCATAGTCTGGATATAATGCATTTATTCCGGTAAGAGAAAAAATCAAGGGTGCCGAAAATAACATTTGAAACAATCTGCCCTGTGTAGTTTAAACCTACGAAAATCCCAGCCGCGGCAGCCTCGCTTACGCCCCGAACCCCTACAGCATAGTTGGCATAGAATGATATAGCCGTTATTACTGCATAGGTTTCTACCTCACTGAAAAGAAAGGTTCTAAGATTCCTGTTGGATAGAAGTTCCTTATATATGTTTTTGATAAAATTGAAGAATCCCGTCTTTGACTGTGTCTGGTTATCAGTATTTTCAGGTTCTCTGGTCATTAGAAAACCGAAGGAGCCGGCAAAAAAGAGAACACCGCAGAGAAGAAACATTGTAGCTGAGGTTTCTGCTGTTATATCCCTGGTTGAAAAAAAGCCGGCAATGAAAAAGCTGCTTAAAAGTCGTCCTGCAGATTGAAGTATCATCATTACAGCAAAGGCCGGCATGACTTGTTTATCATTAAAGAGTTTTACAACATAGTTTTGCCAGACCGGCAGTGTAAGTCCTATGCCGCCGTTAAAAATAATATAGACAGTAAAAAATACATATATGGTTGAGGGCAAAAATACTCCGGTTATATAGAGATAGGCACTGAAGAAAAGGATAGTAAGCGATGGTATCAGATGAAAAACTATCACTGCGGTTCTGTGCTTATCGAGATTTCGGGTGTAAAACGCAGCAAAAACACCCAGAAGAGCCTGTCCAATGAAAAAGAAAGTCGGCACAAAACCTATTATCAGGTTGGATGCACCTAATTTTGATAAAAACAGCTGTAGAAATGTCGATTCCAGGACAAGCGGCAGACCCAGTCCCCATAAGAATTCTACCGTTGAGATCCCGG
>JAQQAL010000035.1 GCA_028532855.1 Candidatus Thalassospirochaeta sargassi | reverse complement strand
CGGCTGAGGGATTGACAGAGGTGCTGCGGATCCTCAATGATTACAACATTGACGCAACCTTTTTCGTGAACGGCAACTTTATGCGGCATAACCCTGAAGCGGTTCAGGAGCTTGCAATGTCATCACATGAGATAGGTTCGTTATTCTACGCATATTTTAATATGACAGACTCCCGGTATAGACTTGATAAAGAATTTATCAAGCGGGGACTTGCGCGCAACGAAGATGATTACTATGCTTTAACAGGTAAAGAGCTTGCTCTTTTATGGCATGCGCCTTATTACGTCGTAAACACGGATATAATTGATGCGTCAATTGATATGAACTATACCTATGTAAACCGCGATATAGACCCACTTGAATGGGCCTGGGCAATGCAGGATTACGGCAGAAGCGGTTTAAGCGTTCCCCAGATGGTTGAGAAGATTATGACCGAGAAAAAGCCCGGTTCAGTCATCCCGATCAGACTCGGGGAGGGCAAAGAAGGAGTAGGCGCGCTGTACAGCAACCTTGATCTGCTCTTGAATAATCTAATGGAAATGGGGTATTCAATAGTACCTGTTTCTGTTCTATTGGACAGGGCCAGACGTTAATCGGGTAACGGAGGATAGTTCCGAATGTTACCCGGTGATATATAAATTTTTTGAAAAAAACCTAAAGCAGTTTTGTTTTGGGTCGATAAATAGAAAGGCGCCTTAGCCGGCGCTTAGACTTTATCATGGGAGATGGTATCTTGAGCAATCTAAATCCATTAAACGCTTATCGTGAGACCAACATCAAGACGGCTAGCCAGGGCAAACTTATTATCATGCTTTATGAAGAGGCCGTCCGGCAGATGCAGATTGCCGCGACTGAACTGGGAAAAGAGCAAACCAGGCTTGATACTGTCAATAATGCAATAATTAAGGCTCAGGATATCATTACCGAATTGATGGTTTCACTTGATTTCGACAAGGGCGGGGAGATCGCAAAGAATCTCTACAGCCTCTATGTCTTTTTCAATCAGCAGCTGATGCAGGCTAATGTTCAGAAAAACGCGGAACTGATAATTCCTATTCTTGATATGGTTAAAGATCTTAAAGATGCGTGGGCTCAGGTCTTCGCTAAAGTCGGAAATACCCCTAACGGTGTCCCCGGCGGAGTTAACATCGCGGGTTGACGAGCAGACTGTTCAAAATTATCATCTCACATCATTTATCCTCATAATCGTTTTACTTTAGCTTTATAATCTGGTAAATTCCCTTATGGGAAAAGCCGCCGACACAGTTAAACTTTATCTGACTCAACTTGAAGATAAATACAATTCTCTGAACAGGATATTGCTGCTTGAAGCTGAAGATATCAGCAAAACTGATGAAAAAAAACTGCTCCTGCATGCCGGTTTGGAAAAAGAAACCGTTGAATCTATAATTTCACTTACTAAATCAGTTTACACCTACATGGAAAAGCTTGAAGTTGATAATGACAGCGTAAACCGTCTGAAAAACATAGACAGCATGAAGAAGAAGGCTCAAACTCAGATTTCAGCCAATATAAAACAGCTGAAAGCCAGCATGAAGGAAATTGAGCATAAAATAAACAGGATAAAACTTCCACAATCGACGCGCAGAGTATATTATTCAGGTAATAACCCGACAATTATGGATATTGAAATATGAAAGAAGAAAAAAAAGCGCTATATCTGCTTGACGGATACAGTCTGATATACCGTTCCTATTTTGCCTTTATAAACCGGCCCCTTCTTAATTCAGAGGGCTTCAACACCTCTGCCGTCTTCGGATTTTTCCGTTCGATCGCAGCTCTTTTTGAGAATCATAAACCCGAGTTTTTCGGTGTTGTGCTGGATTCCACCACACCGACCTTCAGGCATGAACGCTATCCGGAGTATAAGGCCAACCGGGAGAAAGCCCCCGATGATCTTCACGCCCAGGTTCCTGTTATTAAGGAAGTTCTCAAGGCCATGAATATCAAGTCCGTCAGAATGGACGGCTACGAGGCCGACGATATTATTGCATATTTCGCAAAGAAATGTGTCGAAGAAGGGCGTGAGTGCTACATTATCACCGGTGACAAGGATCTGCTTCAGCTGGTCGGCAGCGGAGTGAAGATAATGAAGCCCGACAAGGGAGATTACCAGATTCTCGATGAACCCGATGTGGCAGATGTCTGGGGGGTAAGGCCTGATCAGATAATTGACTACCTGGCGCTTACAGGCGACTCGGCGGACAATGTGCCGGGTGTGAAGGGCATTGGCCCTAAGACTGCTGTGAAGCTGCTGTCGGAGTTTGATACCCTTGAAGGTGTGTATGATAGGCTTGATTCACATTCAGCCGGTGTAAAGAAGAAGCTTGAAGCAGACAGGGAAAACGCCTTTCTCAGCAGGGAACTTGTGACCCTTGCCTATGATTTCGGACTTACAGCCGGCCCTGAAGATCTGCCATGCACTGAGCTGGACCGGGACGCTGGGGCCCGGGTGCTAAGAAAATATGAAGTAAACAGCATAGCCGACAGAATAGACGGTAAGAGCAGTTCCTCTGCTGATGATGGCGGCGGTTCAGCAAAAGTACCCCGCAAGACTGTAAATACTACGCCCCGGGCTGAAATAGTCTATGCGGGGATTTCCGGTCTCGGAGCCAGGAACGGTGTTGCCGGAGGTCCGGGCGAGTACGAGGCGGTTACGACAATTGAAGCACTCCGGCAATGGGTAGCGAGGGTGAAAAAAGCCGGCTGGTTTGCTTTTGATACCGAAACAACCGACCTTGATTCAATGAAGGCAGTGCCTGTGGGTTTTTCCCTTTCGGTTGAAGCCGGCAAAGGATGCTACATCCCCTTCAAGGCGGCTGTAGCTGCTGCTGAGGTTGGATCGGACCCCGCCCAGGAAGCGAACCCTGAGGTAAAAACCTGGTTTGATGAGGATGAGCTTCGCGAAGCGCTTCGGGAAATCCTGGAGGATGAATCGCTTAAACTCATCGGTCAGAATATTAAATACGACTACAAGGTGATGAAGAGATGGGGCATAGAGATTAAGAACATCGCCTTCGACACAATGACCGCGGCATGGATCCTGGATTCAAGCCTTGGTTCTTATAATATGGACCTGCTTGCTGAGCGCGCCCTGGGTTACAGCACAGTACACTACGCGGATATTGTAGGAAAGGATGAAACCTTCGACCGTGTGCCTCTTGACTCCGCTGTCCTGTACGCGGCTGAGGATGCTGATATAACATTCAGGCTGTACAAATCGTTTGCTCCCGAGATTGAAGAACGGGGCAAAACCGAACTGTTTGAGACTCTTGAACTGCCTCTTGTGAAGATACTTGCCGACATGGAGATGAGGGGGATAAACCTTAATCCCGAATTTCTGCAGGATTTCGGTATTGAGGTGGGTGAGCAGCTTAAGAAAATAAAAGAAGAAATATATGAGCTCTGCGGGGAAGAATTTAATATCAATTCAACCAAGCAGCTTCAGGAGATTCTTTTTGAAAAGCGGGGCTTAAAACCCGTAAAAAAAACGAAAACAGGCTATTCTACAAATGTTCAGGTTCTGGAAATCCTCGCGGAACAGGATCCTGTTCCTGAGAAGATCCTTGAGCACCGCGGTCTTGCAAAGCTTAAATCTACCTATATAGATACCCTTCCAGTGCTGATTAACCCTGAGACAGGCCGAATCCATACACAGCTCATTCAGACCGGAACGGCAACCGGCCGGCTTTCGTCTAAGGACCCGAACCTTCAGAATATACCAATCAAATCCGAAAACGGCAGGAAGATTCGTGAGGCTTTCATTCCGGCCGACGGCTGCAAGTTTTTAAGCGCGGATTATTCTCAGATTGAGCTTGTTGTGCTTGCTCATCTTTCCGGCGACGAGGGTCTGCAGAAGGCCTTTACCGAGGGTGAGGACGTACATAAACAGACTGCTGCAATGATCTTCGGCGTTTTTCCCGAGATGGTCACAGCCGAGCAGCGCCGCGTTGCGAAGACCATCAATTTCGGCGTTATGTACGGTATGTCGGCCTTCAGGCTTTCCCGTGAGCTGAAGATACCCCGGAAACAGGCAGATGAATTTATAGGGGCCTATTTCAACCGCTACAGCCGCATTCAGGAATTTATAGAGAAAATCGGTGACGAGGCGAGGGAAACCGGTACAGTTAGAACCATCATGGGGCACGAACGCTATATTCACGGGATTAACAGCAGGAACGCTACTGAACGCGCCGGCGCTGAGCGTATAGCGCTCAATACTCCTATTCAGGGCTCGGCTGCCGACATTGTGAAGCTCGCAATGCTTAAAATAAACAGCGGTCTTCAGGAGCGCGGCTTTAAATCCAAACTGCTGCTGCAGGTACATGATGAGCTGATCTTCGAGGTGCCTGATCATGAAATTGATGAAATGAAAAGCTTTGTTCGCGAAACAATGGAATCGGTAATCAAACTCGATGTTCCTCTACGTGTTTCTATTGAGACAGGGAATAACTGGGGTGAGCTGCACTGATGGTAATAGGGCTGACTGGAAAATACTGCGCCGGAAAAAATGCTGCCGAAGCCATTCTGATAGAGGAGGGCATACCTTCAATTGATGTTGATAAGCTTGGGCATCAGGCTCTTTCCGCAAACATTGAGCGAATTGAGCAGAATTTCGGTGCAGAGGTTATTAAATCAGATGAGAAGGGGCGGTCCGTCAACCGGAGAGCTCTGGGTGAGATCGTTTTTTCAGACCCTGCAGCACTTAAAAAACTTGAGGCAATATCGCACCCGTGGATGAAGGATGAGACCGCCAGGCTTATCAAAGAATATACGGCCGCCGGTGCCCGACACGTAATTGTAAATGCCGCAATTCTGCATAAAATGAAACTTGATGAATTATGCGACTGCATAATCTGGATTGAAGCCCCGCTGTGCAGAAGAATCCGGCGTGGAATGAACCGGGATAATACCGGACTGAAATCGGTTCTGAAAAGAATTTACTCCCAAAGACAACTCAAACCTAAACCATCCCTGAATTCTGTCGATATTTATAGAGTGGTTAACGGATCAGATTTAGATTCGCTTAGGCGTGGTCTTGACGCCGTTATCTCCAATATTGTGCAGAAGGGAAGAGATGGAAGATAGAAAAACACTGTGGATTATTATCGGAATAGGTGTTTGTGTAATAGTAGTTGTAGCTGTCGGATTTTTCTGGTTTCTGCCGACCGAGCAGAGTATAAATACTGCAGGTGAGACTGGCGGAGCGGTTAATACAGGTAGCGCTGGATTTGATGCAGTAGAATGGGTAAGACAGGACGACACTTTTCCCGGACTTGAAGAGCCGGAAGAGAATACCGAAGAATTTGTAGTTGTAGCTGACGAGTTGGTGTACGGGCTCCCGGAAAATGAAACTGAAACTGAAACTGAAACTGAAACAGCTGAAACACCCCAGGCTGAGGGCGGGACCATCACTCTCGAAATACCTGAAAGCGAACCGGTTAAAGAAGTTCCGGTAGTGGATATACAACCGGCAGCTCCGGTAAAAACAGCTGCAGTCGAAAAACCGGCTGTTCCCGATGCTAAAAAGGCAGAGAAAATAACTGAATACTGGATTCAGGCCGGTTCTTTTTCTACATTATCGAAGGCTTCGGATGTTAAGGCCAGGCTTACTGAAAACGGAGCTTCAAGCACCATATCAACGACTAATGTCAACGGTACAGATTATTACAGGGTCAGACTCGGTCCTTACGCCGATCAGAATGAAGCTGATAAATTTTTAAGCTGGATCAAGGCAGTGAAGGGTTTTGAGGGCAGTTACATCTCAGAGGTATATGTAACTAGATAGGCCCTGATTATTTAAAAAAGTTTATAACAATGGGTTTTGATCGGTTCCGCTTTGGCGGGCCGATTTTTTTTGTTTATACTGTCAGCCGCGGAATGCTGTGGTAATATGATCAGTAAGTAAATTTTTTAAAAGGAGATACCATGAAAATTAATTTGAAATCTGTTATTGAGGGAAGAGGGTTCTTCAAACGCTACCTCTTGTTTTTAATTCCCCTGATCGTGATTATTATATTTTCAACCGCTACGAACGATAGTCTGCCGTTATTATCATCGCTTGCATCGATTGTGCAGTCTTATCTTTATATGCTGTTATGGATTGCTGTACTCATTTACATTGTCCCCTCCGTGTCCTTCCGGGATGAAGGATTTGCATTCAGCGGAAGCGTCGGTGAGTTCGCACCAAAAATGCTGAAGTGGTATCTCTTGACAATTATCACTTTAGGAATCTACAGCCCCTGGATGATAAGAAACCTTGCCGATTACTGTCTGAGCAGGCTCAGCTATAAAGAAGACAGCGGCGAGTTTTTAAGCAGCCCCGGAAAGCTTCTGAAGTACATTCTTCTTACCCTGTATCTTCCCCTTATCATTCTTACGGTGCTTTTTGTGATTCTAATGCAGGCCAGAATTGATTCTTATGCGTACAGCAATGCCGGAGCAATAGCGGTCCCGACTTTTCTGTTCATGGTATTCCTGTTTCTTATCATCATTCCCTTCATGTACTATTATTTCGTATGGCTTCTGAATATACGTTTAGGTTCGTACCGGCTTGAATTCAGAAATAGTATGAAGAGTTTTGCAGGATTTCTTATCCCTCAGCTTCTTCTCTGTCTGATAACCTGTTTCATCTATTATCCGGCAGCCGTTGTAAAAATATACAGCTATTTAGTGAACGGCAGTGTCTTTATTGATGATGAAGGACTGGTGCGCGGCGGTTTCGGTTTTGACGGAAAAACTGGAAAAGGCTGGGGGCTTATCTGGGGACAGGGTCTGCTTACTGTCCTAACTGCCGGAATCTACGGTCCCTGGGCAATTGCAAAAATCAGCAATTGGGTTTTGAATAATACAGGTATAGATGAAGGCAGAGCGGCTGTAGAATAATATATCTTTTTACCTGAATAAAAGCCGGCGCTGATACTGATCAGGCCGGCTTTTCTATCTCGTTTTTAAGGTTAAACTGTTTTTTTCTCAGGCTCACCCTTGGTTACGAAACTCATCAGTATAAACGCAACAAGCATGAAAAATGCGCCGTTGATGAATATTGCCCGGTCGCCGAAAAGGTCTCGTAAAGCGCCGGTCAGTATGGGTGCGATTATTCCTGCAGCCTGTGAAAAGAAGTAGTACAGTCCGGTATAAATACCCATGTCTGAGTAGGTTGCCATCTGCCAAAGCATCGGGAAAGAATTTGTGACAATGCTGACCCAGAAAATTCCGAACAGAAAAAGCAATGCCCAAAAGCTCAGGTAGCGGGCGCTGCCGCTTATCCCCATTGCTGATGTGACGGGATAGTGCAGGAAGCATAGGACAAGAACTATTCCGACAAGGATAAGTGAAAATCGAATTACCTTTTTTCTTCCTATTTTGTGAGCTACTATACCCGACGGAATAGCGAAGATTGCATAGGCTATTCCTACCATGCCTGCCGACAATGCGGCATTTCCGGGTGAAAGCTGAAGAAACTCTTTTGAGTAGATTCCGACCCAGGGCAGAACTCCCTGATAGGCAATAAACCAGCACAGCAGTGACAGCAGGATGAAAAATGCACTCTTGTCGCTTGATGTAAAAATCAGCTTAAGAGACTGGAAAACAGGCGGAGATTTCTCTTCCGATCCTTCGGGGTTCTTTTTTTCTTTTACAAAAAAGAACAGTAGAATAACAGCGATAATAACAAGCACTGCTGAAATAACAAACGGTAGTTTTCCTATATAGGTTGTTTCACTGCCGGTATCAGCAGCAGCGAAGGGGACAATACTGTCGCCGAAAAGCGGTATTCTAACCTTTACGTCATATAGTTTCGCCAGTCCGACGGTTCCTACTATAGCGGCAATCCCTCCCATTGTGTTGATTACACCGTTTGCCTCTGAACGATATTCGCCGGGGATAATATCAGGCATCAGGGCTACAACAGGGCCACGTACCGACTGTTTAAACAGGTTCAGAAAGAATATACATATAATCAGAAACGCCAGTGATTTCAGAGCTGCACCGGGCAGCATTGAAAATAGTATAGCCGTAGCCGGCAGCATCGTAATGATGTAAGGCATTCGACGGCCGATAGGTGTTTTTGTGCGGTCGGAAATTGCGGATACAACCGGTATCAGCAGGATTGCGAAGAAATTGTCCAGGCCCATGATTCCGCCGACGAGGCTGTCGGAGGACAGAAAGTTGCTGAGAAACATCGGTACATAGGTATCATACAGCGGGTCCATTAACCCCATTGTGAAGAAGCCCAGACCGATTAAAAAGGTTATACCGTAATATGCCTTCATTCCCTCTTTTTTATTACTCATTTTTTCCTCTTTTAATGTGATGATTAACAGTACGAGCAGGAGTTCTTTTTGTCAAGTTTTTAAAATCGGCAGAAGAATCTTGAAGGTTGTACCCCTGCCCTCAGTGCTTTCTACGCTGATAGCCCCCTCCATCTCTATCACTGTACCGTAAACAGTTGCAAGACCGAGACCAACCCCCTTGCCCATTTCTTTTGTTGTAAAGAAGGGGTCGAAAACCTGTTCTATCTTATCTTTTGAAATTCCAGTGCCGCTATCTGAAACAGTTATACATGCAAATAAACCGGGAGTAAGGCTGAATGCGGAATTAAGACAGTAGCCTGCATCAAGCTCCTCTATTGAGGTAGAAAATGTGATTGTGCCCCCTTCCGGCATAGCATCGCGGGCATTGACACCCAGATTCAGCAGCATGCTGTGGAGCATCGTCTCATCACTTCTTACAACGATTTTTTCATTGGAGAGCTCTTTTTTTATCTGAATATCCTTTGAGCCTCCTGCGGAAATCAGGTGTGTGGTTTTTTCGATTAACTGATTAATTTCAACATTTGTGCGTATAAAGCTGCCTTTGCGGGCAAAGGACAATAGCTGCTGGACAAGATCAGCTGCTTTTTCTCCAGTATCAAGAATCGCTGTTGAAAATTCTTTAAGCTGATTATCTTCTTTAAGATTAGCATCAATAATATCCGCATATCCCATTATTCCGGTAAGAAGGTTATTAAAGTCATGAGCTATTCCCCCTGCCAGCAGCCCTATAGATTCCATTTTCTGGGCGTTTTTAAGCTGGGTATCGCGTCTTATCCGATTAGTCTCATCATGGAAAACAATTATGGAACCCAGGTAGCGTCTGCTATCGACTATGGGAGAAGCCATTCCTGTGATTCTGTATTTTTTTCCTGATTTTGAGGTAAGGATGTATTCCGAGCGTCCGAGTCTGCCTTTGCTGACCAGCTCTTCATCCGGAGCTCTCAGCAGAAGCACCTCATCTACCGGCAAGCCGATAGCGTCTTCCCCGTTCCATTCAGTGAGTTCGGCTGCATTTTTATTAAAAAGCAATATCCTGTTCTCCTCATCGTTTACAATGACGGCATCGCCGATTGACATGAGGGTTGTGGTAAGTCTTTGATTGCTTTTCATTAAATCCTCAGTCCGCCGTCTTCCTGCTTCAAGCAGTCGTTGCAGATAATCGCTGACTGAGCTTATTTCGACAATTTTTGTATCAGGCCAGTCATTGTCGGGCAAATATCCTGGGTCTGTGCGCAGCTTGTTTATCAGAGTCGAGATGGTTTTCAGAGGGGTTACAATTCTGCTGACAAGGAAGAATGACAAAATTCCTGTTGCTATTATAAAAATACAGATAATAACAAGATAATCGGTATTGATTTCATAGATTTGATTGAACATGGCTTCTGCAGTTTCTGCAACATAAATTTCCCAACCGGTGCTGTTCATGATGCTGGAATAAATAAAAACTGCCTGTTTTGACCGCTCGATATTGGCAATATCCGCGCCGGTTAACCAAACCCTAATAGATCTTTCAAAAACAGTATCAGCGGACTCTTTATACATAAGCCTGAGTTCCTTCGTTTCTGAATATTGATAGGATGCAAGGATTTTATTTTTTTCTATCAATTCAAAGCTTTGCCTTGAGGCGGAAAAATGCGGGACAAGTTGATCTATGAATTCCTTGAAATTAATCAGCATGACAAGATAGCCGACTTCTGTATCTTTTCCGGTGCATGGAACGTATAAGACAATTCTTGGATGCTCGTGATTACACGTGCCGAATCTCGCACATGAGAATATGCTGTTTTCAATGTTTTCGATGTTTTCATGAATAGGGATAGAGTCTGTCAAACTGGGATCTTCCGGGTACATCTCCAGAATGTTTCCAAAATTATCAGTGCGGAGAATATGTTCAAGTCCCTGATACTCCTCAACGGCAGCCAGATAAGCTATTTCAGGATTGGCGCAGGTACTGAGCATTCTAGCAAGACTATAATATCCGCGGGACCAGACTGAAATGTTGGAGTCTGATTCCTGAACAGAATTTTCAAGTCTTTCTATAATTTCTTCGGTGAATCTTTTTTCGTTTATCTTGCTGGTAAACGATAAAATTACAAATAAAGCCAGAATTGTTGTTGCCGTGATGAAGGAAGTTAATATGCTTTCGATATTATTAAATCTGCTATAGTCGAAGTCTTTAATCGGAAGCAACCTGGTTGAAGCTATAAAGAGGATTGTTACAATAACTGAATTAACGATTCCATTGACAATTTGTTTTAAGGCAATTGTCTGGATGCTGCTTAAAGATAAATCGCCGAAAATTACATAAGTGATAAATACGGTAGCTATACCCACAGTAAACCAGTAAAAAATTTCTATTAGAACAAGATTCAGCTTTGTTTTTCTGAAAAAAATTCCTACAAATACAGCTTCAAGCATGAAAGCCGGAACCGCATAGAAATGGTTCCAGAGCGAGTAGGTTGAGAGACCTGAGGCCAGTGCTGTCACGGCGCCCGCTATAGGACCTAATATTACACTGGATAGCAGTACCGGTATTGACCCGGCGATAAAATCTATGCCGAATATTATTCCGATTCTGAACCGGTTAAGTAGAAAGGCGGCTGCAGTGAGAGCGATAAATAAGGTGATTTTTCTGAATCTGTCCATACGTACTATATTGTCGAATTTGCCAGGCTTTATGTCAAACGCTTTATATGTTAATATTCCGGCGAAATGGCAGGAATTGAAAATATCACTCAACTTTCCAATCTGTTGAACGCTTCGGGTGTCAGCATTGATAAACATACGAACGAATGGTTCATGAGAGTTAAAAAGGGCAGTACTGATTATCTGCCGTTTTTGACAACCGAATACTATCTTCAAACAGCATTGCAGGCTGATGATGCAGGATGCAGGGCGATTTTAAAACAGATTATTCCCGACATCAGGGAGTTCGATACGGCGGAGTGCGAATTGAAAGATCCGCTCGGTGAGGAAAAGTTCTCTCCCTTTCCGCGGTTCGTGCACCGCTATGAAGACCGGGCGCTTATCCTCGTTACCGACAGATGCGCCATGTATTGCAGGCATTGTTTCAGGAGATCTTTCTCCGGCGGGATTAATGGTCCGCTGTCTGATGCTGAATTGACACCCATGGCAGGCTACCTCGCCGAGCATCGGGAGATTAACGAGGTGCTTTTAACCGGTGGTGATCCCCTGACGCTTTCGAATGAAAGGCTGTTCAAAATTATCGCCAGAATAAAGAGTGTACGCCCCGAGCTGGTTGTCAGGGTATGTTCAAGAATGCCTGTTGTTAATCCTGATCGAATCAGCAGGGCATTGGCTGATGGTCTGGGCAGCTATGAGGGCATATGGTTTGTTACGCATTTCAACCATGCTGCTGAGCTTACGGAATATTCACGTGCAGCCGTAAGGCGTCTTCTGGCCGCAGGAATACCTGTTCTAAACCAGAGTGTTCTGCTCAAGGGTGTAAACGACGATTTATCATCGCTCAAAGAGCTTTTTCAGAAATTGCTTCGTTTCGGTGTAAAGCCTTATTATCTTTTTCAGGGAGATCTCGCGCGGGGAACCTCGCATCTGCGGGTGCCTCTGCGCAGGGCTCTGGAGCTGACCTCAAAGCTGAAATATGAAATATCCGGGATGGCAATGCCCCGGTTTGCAGTCGATCTTCCCGGAGGCGGCGGGAAAATCACCCTGCCGTCACAGTCTCATCCTGTTGATGATGAGGGTGAGTTTTATATTATAAAAGGACTTGATAATGAAGAGTACAGATATCCCGCAAATTAGGGAGTGGTTCAAAGAATATGCAGAAGGCTTTCTAACCGACGACGAAGGTTTCAATGCCAATATCAGGCTTAAGATAGATCATTCATACAGGGTACTCGACAGGATGGAAGAGCTGGCCGATGCTCTTGGGCTTAGGGGGCGCAGGCGGAGGATTGCACTAGGCTGCGCAATTCTTCATGACTGCGGACGGTTCGAGCAGCTGAAGAGGCATAGGACATTTTCCGACTTCCGTTCGGAGAACCACGGTGAGCTTGGCGCATATGTAATAAAACAGGAAAATGTACTTAAAGATTTAACACCTCAGGCACGCAATATAATTGAAACTGCTGTTCGATATCATAACGCCCGTCTTGTTCCTGAAAAATTGACGGCGGAGCAGCGGTTTTTTACTGAACTTACCCGCGATGCCGACAAAATCGATATATTCAAGGTCATCGGAGAGTATTATCTGGATGAAAGCCCCGACAAAGATCCGACCATGGTTCATAACCTGGAAGAATCACCGGTAATCAGCGACACTGTATATGAGCATTTCATGTCAGACAGGGCATTTAATTTTGAGGAAATGAGAACAGTCTCTGATTTCAAATTATTTCAGCTCAGTTGGGTCTGGGACATAAACAACCGTGAGGCTTTGATGCTGCTAGAAGAGCTCGGATATGCTGAAGCCATACTATCGACACTGCCGGATACCGACAGGGGCAGGGCTGCTGAAGCAAAATTCAGGGAGTTTATGAAAAAGCATACTGATGAGGCTCATCTGGGGTGGACTGAAATCTCCCGTGAGAAGCTTCACGACTGCAGGATCTTCTCGCTTTACAGTTCTCAGCGCCTATCTATTGAAAATAAGGAAACCACTGCCTATATGGTAGATGCCCCCGACTGGGTCACTGTAGTGCCGAAGATTGAAAAGGACGGAAAAGAATATTTTGTGATGGTGCGCCAGTACAGGCACGGCCTTATGAAGATAACTACCGAGTTTCCTGCCGGTACCGTTGAGCCGGGGGAAGAACCCGAGCTTGCTGCCCTGCGCGAGCTTGAAGAGGAAACCGGATACCGCGCAGGCAGGCTCACCTGGCTTGGTTCGGTTAACCCGAACCCGGCATTTCTGACGAATGAGTTTACAGCCTATCTTGCGGAGGACCTTACTGCAACCGGATCGCAGAGTCTGGATGAGCATGAATATGTTGACTATGAGCTGATTCCGGTTGATGATGTAGTAAAACGAATGGGAAGCGGAGAATACCGTAACGGCACAATGCTTATGGCATTGATGTATTATCTTAGAGAAACGGGAAAGATAAATGGATAAATCTGACGGCAAAGACTATAAGAAAAAGGGTGCGGTAAGCATTCAGAAGATGAATACAGGCAGCAGGCTTGATTACAGAGCGGAAGCTGACTGGATGATCCTTTACAAGGATGAAAAGCCGAAGGCCGAGATGTTCTATGTAGGATATACCGCTGTTGACGAGAAAGAAGATGAGAATGGAACGGGCCGGCCTGTCACCTTTGTTTTTAACGGGGGACCGGGCGCGTCCTCAGTTTATCTGCACATTGGTGCGCTTGGTCCCAAAAGGGTTGAGCTGACCCCGGAGGGCATGCCTCAAGCGCCGCCCTACAGGCTTGCTGATAATGAAGAAACCTGGCTTGAGTTTTCTGATCTTGTGTTTATTGATCCGATTGGTACCGGTTTCAGCCGGACAATGCAGGAAGATTCCGGAGGCAGCGGAAAAACGGGTGACGCCGCAAAGTCATCGACAGGGGCTGATGCCGCCGGTTCTGCCGGAGCCGATAAAGAAAAACCGGATAATGAATACTGGAAGCTTAATCGCGACCTTGAATCGCTTTCTGAGTTTATTAGAAAATATCTGTCTAAATATAACCGATGGGAAAGCCCTGTTTATCTCGCAGGTGAAAGCTACGGCGGTTTCAGGGTAGGCAAGCTGGTTAAAATGCTGCAGCAGGATTACGGCGTCGGACTCTCCGGTGCTGTGCTTATTTCGCCGGCCCTCGAATTTGATCTGCTTAACAGTTCCGACTACGATGTCCTTCCCTGGGTCGATACCTTCCCTACAATGGCAGGGGCTGCGGCATTTCACGGCAAATCTCGCAAACTGAAAAAAGGCGAAAGCATCGCTGAGATTCGCGCACGCGCAGCCGACTTTGCGGTAAATGAACTTCTGCCGGTGTTGGCCGGGGGCGATTTAATATCTGAATCCCGTCGCGTGCGCGTACTGAACGCAGCAGCTGATTTTATAGGTCTGCCGCGAGAGAAGGTAAGGGCTGCCGGCGGACGTATTGGGATTGAATACTTTGTAAAGAATATGCTGAGGGCGGAACAGAGGGTTCTGGGGCTCTATGACGCAAGCTCAACTACCGCTGATCCGTATCCCGACAGGGATGGTTTCGGTTCGCCCGATCCGACACTGCACCAGCTTGAGCGGGTATTTGCAGCCGGCATAAACACCCAATTGCGCGCGGGGATTGGTCTCAGAACGGAGAAAGACTACGACCTTCTCAGCGAAACGGTCAACGAAAGCTGGAAACTGGACACAAAACAGCACGCGCTTGATATGAAGGTCGGTGCGGTTGATGATCTCAGGTACGGTATGAGTCTGAACCCTGACATGAAGGTATACATTTCGCATGGGATATTTGATCTTGTTACACCCTCATTCTCAACCGACAGGCTTACGGCGCTGATGAAACTGACCCCGGAACAGAAGCAGAACCTGACAGTAAAGCACTATTCCGGCGGTCATATGTACTACAGCTGGGCAGAGAGCCGGAAGTCATTTTTCGAGGATATGAGGGCTTTTTACTGGACATAAAGGTCTATTTTTGATATTCTCACTCTACATTTTAACCCGCTATGCGGGTAATGACGGCGCCGTACCCAAGTGGTAAGGGAGAGGTCTGCAAAACCTTCATGCAGCGGTTCGAATCCGCTCGGCGCCTAATTCTGAAACCCGGTCTTCTGGCCGGGTTTTTTTGTTATATTCATAGATAAATTCCTGTAGTCAAAGCCTGCATTCTATGTTAAAAAGGAGCCATGACGCTCAGTTATTCATTAAATGAATTAATCCTGTTTTTGATAGCTCTCTTTGCCGTATTCAGTCCCTTCGCCTGTATAGGCCCCTACGCTGTATTCACGGAGAGTTTTACCAGGAAAACACAGCGAAAGATTGCGTCAAGGGTAGCGATATTTTCATCCGTTGTATTAATTATACTCGCGTGGGCCGGTGATGCTCTGTTGGGGTATCTCGGTATATCAATTGAGGCCCTAGGCGCCGCCGGAGGCCTGGTTCTTATTCTATCCTCTCTGCCAATGATAATGAAGGGCGAATCACCCCGGAAAAAGGTGAAGCCTGAAGACGGAATTGAGGATGAAGGCGAATACACAGATGAGGGCTGGGAGACAATTGTTGTTACGCCCTTGATCTTCCCTCTTACTGTAGGAGCGGGAAGTATTTCACTTGTTATCACCCAGGCAAGTACAGCGGTCACATTTATCGATAAACTTGCAATAACCGGTATTATCTGTGTGCACGGTCTTGTAATACTTGCAACCTACATGTTCTCAGTCCCCCTTTCTTCGAGGCTCGGAGGTCGCGGCAGTGCGGTTATCACCCGAATAGGCGGAATAATTCTGCTGAGTCTAGCATTTATAATTTTTACAAACGGCCTGAAGGTGCTTCTTCCGGGGCTTGCATAAATCATTAGTGAAATACTGCTATTATTTTTTTTTACTTTTGCAAGTTAGCGATTTTTAATATATATTTTTATATATGGTTTTGAAAAGTATTTCTGACAGGGATCTTAGTAAAGATGAGATGCTTCTTCTTCTAAATGAATCATCAATATCTGTGGCAGTAGAAGAACAGGACTGCATTGTTACCGCCAACAGCATATTTTTCGAGCTTACCGGAAGTGATCCGGATGAAAGCTGCTTGAAATTATCCTCAATTTATACTCCGGAATCATATACCAGGGTAGAACGGAATAAAACTCTCATTCTTGAAACTTTACAAAAATCACAGACTGTCAGAAATGAGAATAAAACACTGCAGGTCAATATAAAGGCGGGCCACAAAAAGATTAGATGTACTCTTGATCTTGTCTTTCTTTCAGATGAACCAAAGCCTAGATGGGGGCATAAGTTAATAAACTGTGAGAGACTGCAGCTGCACGACAGTCAGGTACAGAAAATGGAGAAACTTAAAGATTCTCTGCTTAATCTAAGTCAGTCGCTTTTAAAGATTAAAGATATCAGGAATTTTTATGATCTTGTTCTTGAGGCGGCAGGGAATATAATAACCCATGGATCATTTTGTACAATTCTACGCCTTGATGAAACGAAGGATAACTTTGTCCCTGTAGCATCCCGCGGTTATAGCTGGGAAACAATGAAACAATACAAACTCCCGGTAAAGGAATCATTCTCCTGGCGTAAACTCGGTCATTTGCTTGATAGAACGATTATATTTGATGATGTAGAAACGCTTTTTAAGCCTGATGAAGATGAAGTTGTTCTGGACGGTAAAAAGCTTCGGGCTTCCATACAGACGCCGATTATCGTGGATGGTGAATTTTATGGAATACTGACTATGGATAGTACGGAGACTAACGCCTTTACTGATGCGGATTTTAATATAATCGAATATCTCAGAAGTCA
The DNA here is from genome assembly GCA_028532855.1 of Candidatus Thalassospirochaeta sargassi. Classification (GTDB taxonomy): domain Bacteria; phylum Spirochaetota; class Spirochaetia; order UBA9216; family UBA9216; genus Thalassospirochaeta; species Thalassospirochaeta sargassi. The sequence continues at coordinate 109,152 of JAQQAL010000035.1, read as the reverse complement.
GATTCAGATAGCCCTGGAGAATCAGCTACTTTATAATCAGATACAGCATAAAGCCAGTCATGACGAGCTTACCGATGTTGTAAGCCGGGGAGCATTTCAGGAACAGGTGATAAAGTTCTTGAGTACCAAGCACCATTATGAATCATGCTGTATTGTGATGATGGATCTGAATGATTTGAAGGTAGTGAACGATATCTGGGGTCATTCTGCCGGCGATGAATATCTTTTGAGGTTTGTTACAATAATGAAGCAGCATATGAGGGGAAGCGATGTTCTCGCTAGGCTTGGCGGTGATGAGTTTGCTATCTGCTTTTATTCCTCTCAGTCTGCCCAGTTTATAGAGAGACTTAAAGAAATTCAGGATTATCTGGTCGATAATCCGCTGGCCTTCGGTGGAAGAAAGGTTTCATGCTGGTTCAGTTACGGAATTGCCCACTGCCCCGAGGACGGAGAAACATACGATATCCTGATAAATACAGCCGATGAAAGGATGTATGAATTAAAGTCTGAAATGAAAAGCAAGAAACTGAAAAATGATCTTCATGATTACAGGCAATAAGGAAAATAAATGAAAATTATAGTAGGTCACAGTAATATGGATCTGGACTGCATTGGGTCCATAGTTCTGGCGAAGTATATCTTTCCTGATTATCAACCGGTAAAAAGCAGGTTGATTCATCCTGTAGCCAGGAATCTTCACAATATGTATCAGAACCATCTGGCCTTTCTTAATGCGAAGGATCTTGAGGGACAGCATGTAAGTAAAATGATAGTTGTTGATACAAGAACCTCCGGTAGGGTTGCCGAGTATATTAATCATATAGAGAATGATGATTTTGAGGTGGAGGTATTCGATCACCATCCCGCTGATGAAAAGGATATTCCGAACGCTGTCATTCACGAAAAACCGTACGGAGCCAATACTACTCAGCTTGGGATGGAAATAATTAAAAGAGAGATCAAGGTGGGGCCGGAGGATGCAACAATTGCCCTGGCGGGAATTTTTGCCGATACCGGAAATTTTACCCATCTGAATGTCACCTGTGAGGATTTTGAGGTGGCATCCTATCTGATAGACTGCGGAGCATCACTTAAGCTTGTCTCTCATTTCCTGCAGCCGCTCCGCAAAAAACTTCAAGTAAGCCTGTTTCATCAGGTGCTCAATTCGCTTGAATATCATACCATTCAGGGGCACTTTGTAATGACGAGTTATATCGGACTGGATGACGAATCGGCGGGTGTTAATGCTGTAGTTGAAAAGGTTTTTGAGGTTGAAAACGCAGAGGTTTATATTGCCTTCTTCTATATTAAAAAGCGTAAAAAACTGCTTATAGTAGGACGGAACAATAAGCCTGCAATTAAGCTGAATGAGATAATGAGTGAGTTTGGGGGCGGCGGTCACAGCCAGGCTGCATCGGCTGTGGTGAAAACCGAAAACGGCCGGCCGGTTTACAGTCAGATTCTGAGCTTTCTTAAAGATTATCTTCTGCCTGCATACACTGCTGAAGATATCATGACCGAAGATGTAATGACTCTGAACCATTCTGATACCCTGCTTGAGGCCTCAATCAGGCTTGAGGAAATCTCGCATACGGGTGCCCCGGTGCTTGATGACACCGGAAAAATTGTCGGCTTCCTTACCCTCCGCGACATTATGAAGGGAAGACGCTCAGGACAGATGCATTCGCCGGTGAAGGGGTATATGACCCGCAAGCTAATAACCGCAGCTCCTGATACAACCGTAAGGGGAATAGACGAGCTTATGTTTGAACACAACATAGGTCATCTTCCTGTCGTTGACGGAGAGAAGCTTGCAGGAATTGTTACCCGCCATGATTATCTAAACTTCAGGCGGGGGGAGCAGCGCCGGAGAAAGAAGGCCTATAAAGAGCTTGGTATGCTGAAGAAAGATGCTGCGGAACAGGATGCCATTGAAATTGATAAAGCCGCAGTTGACCAGATTATGACATCGGAGCACGGCGACTAGGGGTCTTTTCTCCTCTGAATCTTTAAATCATGTTATAATACCACTGTTATGATAAACAGAACCTTGGAAATTATGCTCAATAGACATTCGGTCCGTAAGTATGCGGATCAGCCTATATCAAGTGATGATAAACACCGGCTGTTCAACTGTGCAATGCGTGCCCCTACCGCTGGCAATCTGATGCTTTACTCAATGATAGAGGTCAGTGATCAGAAACTGAAGGACAGGCTTGCAGTTACCTGTGATAACCAACCCTTCATAGCGAAGGCTCCTCTGGTTGTGCTTTTTCTTGCGGATTACCAGCGAATGTTCGATTACTATCTTGCCTTCGAGGCGGATAAGTGGGCTGAAAAGAACGGAATGAAGTTTCGAAGCCCTGAAGAGGGTGATTTGTTGCTTGCTGTAAACGATGCACTTATCGCAGCCCAGTCTATGGTTACAGCCGCCGAATCCATCGGCATCGGTTCCTGTTACATCGGCGATATCATGGAAAATTTTGAAGAACACAGGGATATGTTTAATCTGCCCAGGTATGTTTTTCCAATAACCCTTCTGTGTTTCGGTCATATCCTTCACTCAGAAAAACCCAGGCGCCAGATTCCACGCCTTGACGAGAAATTCGTTCATTTTGAAAATACTTATAAAAGCTTTGACGATGCTGATCTTGTTCACCTGATGGATAAGACAGAAGAATGGCAGTATCAGGGGCGGCCTCATGTATATGAGGAAGGAAACATAGGCTGTAATTTATATAAACGAAAATATGCCGCAGATTACAGCATTGAGATGAATCGATCGGTACGGGCGGCTCTCGAAAACTGGAAAAAGGACAAAAACTTACAATAAGAGGCATATATTTTATTGAATTTGCCGTAATATTATGTGAGTATAATAAAGCATGAAATGTAAGCGAGGTGAAAATCCTCCACGGTCCCGCCACTGTAAACGGTATCCGGATATACCGAAAGTCAGACACATTTCAATGCACCAAAAACCAATACATTGACTTCGAGGACTGAGTCGGTATATTTCTGCATTTCCTTTGAAACAGCAAAAATACCTCACTCCTTGAAAAAGAGGAGAATTCAATGAAAAACAAAAAATTTAATCGGATAGTTACGGCTGTTATAGCTGCGCTTGTAATGCTCACTGTCTTCAGTTCCTGTGATACAGGTTTTTTCAGCTGGGACATTGAAGTCTGGGGAACCTGGGAAGGGGACAATTCAGCACTGGGTGTTGATAATACTTTTATCACGATAACAAACAGTACAATTACGTTTGATAATCCTGAATCCTGGGATTGGGATTATGCCGGAGAAATTGTCGAATGGAATGACGATAGCTACAATCTGGAATCTGAAAATCCAACAGAGGGTGATTTCGGATATCTGATTTACAAGGTAACAAGCCATGCAGACTCATCTTATGTCGATACTTATTCACTGGTCAGGTGGAATTCACTTACAACAGTTGATGGAGTAACAACAATGTTATATTCAGAATGTGCTTATAAACTTGCAACTCTTGAAGAGGCGCAAGAGGCATCCGGTGCTGGTGCATGGTACTCTTCCGTCACATTGTCAGAATAAGCATCCGGTATGAAAACAAATAAGGGGCTTCTATTTACAGGAGCTCTTTTTATCATTTTTTCAATAATGATATCGGGCTGCGGCGACTCATTTCCGGAGAGTCCCTACAGTCCCGATGATTCCTCCGGTTATGTCGAAGGCGACTGGGAGGATGTTCTTGCTGCTGATGATAAATATCCTGATAATGTGTACCTCACCGAGAACATCGAGTTTGAGCCCGGACAGGTAGGCTCCGCCCGGCAGGATTATAATACCGAGTATTATGATGAGAATGGGTATCCTCTTGATTCCACAAAAAACGGAGCCTGCGGACCCCCCGAGGGTACAACAGTCATACACAGCAGTTCTTACGCAGATATGACGGTTTTAGGCAGCGGTGGTTGGGCAGTATGGAAGTTTGACCCGGACTGGGTTATTGTTGACGGTGAGGGCGACGATTTCATCATTTTTTCTAACCACAACTGCTTCGGCAGCGATCCCGACGGTTCATGGAATGAGCTTGCCCATGTTTATGTGTCTGAGGACAACGAAACCTGGTATATCAGCAGTCTCGAGGATTACATTGAAAACACCAGTCCCGGCACCGCAAACAGCGGCTACAGTTATTATGACGTAACTGATGTGTTCGGGAATGAACATTGCTGGGCTAATTTCCGTGAAGAGATTGAAGCTGAAGAGCTTGATGAGACTGGAGTTTATGAAACGGTTACTGATGAGTCGGGCAATACAGTTTATATTTCAATGTATTTTGAGCCGGATGATGACTACCTCGGCGGAGATCGATTTGACCTGAGCAATTTTGTACTTGCAACAGACTCCGGCGTTTCATGGCCTGCAGACGGCAAAATGCGCTATCTGAAGCTGGTGGATGATCCGTCAATCCTTGACGGACAGGATTATGCACCTGCCTGGATGACCGGCGCACGAATAATGTCGGCAATGGGGATAAATGTTGAGCCCGCGGAATAAAATTTTACTTCTGATTTTTATTATTCCTGCTCTCCCTTCTTCTCTGCTTTCGGCGGACGAAGTATTTGATTTCACTGTCGACGCGGAAATTGTCATTGAGGATACCTATGTTGAAGAGAATCCCGATCTCAAGCCTGGACAGGTTACCGTAATTGATAAGGAGGATATTGAAACCTCCGGAGCAAGAACGGTGGCTGATGTTGTGGAACGCGTGCCGGGGGTTGTGGTCTCAAGGCAGGGCGGAATACTCGAACAGCAGTCGGTAAGCATCCGCGGCGGCGAATCAGAGCATGTGCTTATTCTAATAGACGGCAAGGCTGTCGATTCGCTGTGGACCGGCGCTTCGGACCTGAGTTCCATAACTGTTTCCAACGTAGAGCGCATCGAGGTTATCCGTGGTTCTGCAGCAGCCCTCTACGGTGAAGGCGCAATCAGCGGTGTTATCAACATCATCACAACCGGAGACCCAGTTGTTAATACAAGTTCAGAGGTAGAATACGGCTTTGCCTCATATAACACCCACAGCCTGCAGACGACTGTCAGCGGACCCCTAAGCGGGGACGGAGGTTTGTCCGGGGAGCTTAGCGCCGGTGGACTCTACACCGGGGGCGGTTATGAATATGAGACCTCTGAGGGTGAGGTCGTGCGTACAAATAATGACGGCTGGGTTTCGAATACTTCGGGGAAGCTTGACTATGGGGAGCCTGAGGATGATGAGGCCGCTGAGTTTTCCGTGTCCGGCAGCCTTTACGCGTCCGAGAAGGGCTCAGCCGGGCTGATGGAGTTTTTAACCCCTTATGCCCGGCTTGCAAGCCTCCGCGGAGGGGGAGGGGCCGACTTGATTCTGCCGACAGCCGACTCAGGCGAGTTCAGCGCAGCCCTGGATTACTCTTATAAATATGCCCGCTACACTAATTACGAAGATGACTCGGCTGACGAGACCGATGAAACTAATAAGAACCATTCGATAGCAGCCGGGGCCGGCTGGACAAGGGGGGTGGAGTTCCGGGGGCTTTATGCCGACCTCAGTATTGACGGCGGATATCAGTTCGATTATCTCTATTCAACTTCGCTGACCGACAGTTCCGGTTCTGCCCTCGATGGCAATGCCTTCCAGCACGCTGCTGATCTCAGGGCCAGTATGAGCATGCTTTTAGGCCGCTTTGATATCACCCCCGCAGCCGGATTTGACTTCAATTACACCAGCTACGAGGCCTCTGATACGACATCAAATACTGCCCTGACCTGGTCGGTCTCCGGCGGGTTTTCCCCCTTCAGAGATGAGTATGATGAGGGCCCGCTCTACATGAAGCTCAACATCGGCACAGGGTTCAGAAACCCCTCATTCCAGGACCTTTTCTGGCCGTCGGGGGCAATTGCTTCGGGTAACCCGGACCTTGAACCAGAAACGAGTATCAATTGGGACGGCGGTGTGTTTTACACAGCCGGGGGCCGCGGCAAATGGTCCGCAGATATCGAAGCGGTGGGATTTTTCAGCATTATCGATGATTTGATCCAGTGGATGCCAACCGCTGGCGGGGTTTGGCGTCCGTCGAATGTCGGCTATGTTTACAGCGGCGGGGCGGAATCATCTCTGAAAATTCGGGGTGAAGAAGTCATTGATGAAGTGGATATGGAGGTATCCCTGGTCTATAACTGGCTCAAATGTGTTGATGCAGACTCTGATTCGGTTAATTTCAGCAATCAGCTTGCATACCGGCCGGAGCATTCGGGTAATATTGCCCTGCTTTTCAGCCTGCCTCAGCAGCTGAGTTTAGAGACAGCGATGGACTACATCGGTTACAGGTATACGAATAATGCGAACACCAAGTATCTGGATCAGGTTTTTCTTATATCCGCTACCTTCAACTATGATTTTAATGAGCATTTCAGGCTTACGCTTTCAGGCGACAACCTGTTAAATCAATCCTACATTGACCGGCTGGGTTACCCTGTGCCAGGAATTGAATTATGTATAAAGGGGAGGCTCAGTCTCTGATGAAAAAATATTCTGCGGCAGCGGCAGTGATATCTGTTGTTATTTTTCTGGTGTTATCATGCGAACCGGATGTCGAAACTGACTATCAGGCTTATATGTCGGATTCTCCCGAGCGCGCTGTATTGGTATTAAACGGAAGTGCTGAAAGCATAAGTGCAATCGATCCTGAGACAGAGTCTGTCTATAACGACATACAGCTTGTCGGATACGGAAGCTCAAGCCGTGCCATACCGGCAGATATATTGATCTATGATGAGGGTATTCATGTGATACTTTCGGGGCAGAACAGTATTGAGTCGTATAACAAAAACAGCCTTGATTATGAAGCTGAACATTATTTCAAGAACGGATATAATCCCATGTCGTTCATATCTGTGCCCGGAACCTCATGGGTGTTCTGTGCAGGCTTTGAAACCGATGACGTACAGCCGGTAGATCTTTCAAATCCTGAAACCGGTTATTCATTCGTCGACAGCTGGACAGAGGTTGTACTACCTGATGATGCAGATTCTGAGTATCAGACCACCCCTACCGGTACAAACGCTGTAGGCGACAACTTCTCACGCAGCAGTTCGGGCGGTGCGGTGCTGTCAAACGGGTCTGAATCTAGGCTCTATGTGACCAATGTCCGCTATGATTCTTCAATTCTTTTGACTGAATCTGTCAGCGCCGGAGGCTATTTCAGGGAGGCAACCCTGAGTATCTTCAGCTTTAATGCTGACGCGATGGTTTCAGGCGCATCCGACTCGTCGCTTGCCTTTGAACTGACAGCGGAGATTAATCTTGAAGATATCTACTACACAGCCGGTGCTGATGAAAACTACAGTGAATACCTGCCGGGTAACGGTCTCAACCCGCAGTCGGCCTTCATTCTGGACAACCTGCTGAATATAGTATGCACAGGAACAAACGGCGGCAGTACAAGCTATTACAGCGCTGATGAATACATTCCTGACGGCTTTGACCAGGATGATGAGAAACCCGGTACAAACCCGGACGACGGGGTAATTCTGGTGCTTGATATCAGTGACCCTGATGAGCCTTCCTATCTTACCCACCTTCATATAGGCGGTTCGCCCGTAGGCTGCAGAGAGTCGATTGATTACGATAATAAGATAGTCTACCTGGCCGGGGTAGGGGGGCTGCAGTCGTATCAGTATGGCAGCACAGCCGGTGATTATTCGGTCCTCCACGGTTATGATGATATGATTATTACAGCAGATGATGTAGACAGCGACTATTATGCCGGGCTCTGCTATGATTCATATTCGAATAAGCTGTTCGTCAGCTTCTATTCTAATGATTCGGTAAATACAATAGACATATCGGGGTCTTCCCCTGATTTCAACTATACCGAGGGCTCTGTATTTTCAGTAAGCGACGGCCCGGGAGCACTCTGCATATTTGAGCGTTAAAGGACAATATAATGATTGAACTGTTTTTAAAAGGCGGTCCTCTGATGTGGCCGTTGCTGGTTATTTCGATTGTATCGCTGGCCGTAATTATTGAACGTGAGGTGTACTTCATCAGAAACAGGGTAAGTGATGCAGCGCTTTTAAGAATAAAACAGCAGGTGCAGATAGGTGAATATTTGAAGGCGGAAGCAGAAACGGCCTCTTCATCGCGGACCATAATGAAATTTCTCTTTGAAATCTTCAAAAATGCCGATAAGACCCCGGATATTGCTGAAAAAGAGATTTCTCTTGCAGGAGATAAACTCCTGTTTTCAGCATCGAGATACATCCACATCCAGGAACTGATAGGAAGTATATCGCCCATGATAGGCCTTTCCGGTACGGTCCTGGGCCTTGTTCAGGCCTTTCGCGAAATAGGTATTAACACGGCAATGCAGATAGATGCCTCTCTGCTTGCCGATGGAATCTGGGTTGCTATGATAACAACTGTAGCAGGGCTTTTTACAGCAATTCCTGCCCTGATATTCGCGCATATAAACCGGACAAGGGTGAAGAAACTTGCTTTTAATATGAAGATTTACGGCGAAGAACTGAATACCCTCATGCATGCCCCGGAGGCGGAGGTCCGCTGATGATTGAGTTTAAGGAATTTGATGAATCATGGAGCAGTAGAACGGGTTTTGATATAACTCCGATGCTGGATATGATCTTCATCCTTCTGATATTCTTTCTTCTCACTGCAAGTGCTGCAAGTCCTGTGGTTTCGGTTGATCTGCCTGAGACAGTGATAACCGAGAACTCTACATCACAGGAGATCATTGTATCAATTGATGCCTCGGGCGGTCTTTTTTTGAATACCGGGGCCGTGAGTCGAGATGAGCTTACTGCGCAGCTGTCTGATATTTACAGCCGCCGGGTTGATAAAGAGATATTCATTGAGTCGGATGAATCGGTGGACTTCGGCTTTGTTGTAGACTTAATGGATATCTGCAGAAGATGCGGGGCTGAGGGAATATCATTCCTTGTTGAGCAGGAAGCCGCGCAGGAATAACGGATGAAGGGTTCAAGGCTACTGCTGCCGCTGATTGCTGTTTCAATTCTGATTCATGCTGCGTTATTTTTATTCGTAGGCCTGCATGATAATGAGTCTGCAGCAGAAAGTGATGATATTATTCAAGTCTCATTTAAAATGATTGAGAAACCTGCACCTGAACCTGAACCTGAACAGGCACATCAGCCTGCGAATCAACTCCCTCCGCCGCCGGAACCGAAACAGCCGCCGGTTGCGAAACCCCTGCCCGAACCTCCCGCAGAACCGCTGAAACAGCCCAGGCCTGAAATAACAGAAATGAGTCCCGGAACAGAGACCAAACCTGCTCCAGCAGAACCAGCCGCTGAAATATCACAGGCTCCGCTTTCTGATGATGAGCAGTCCGAACAGATAAGCCCGTCTGAACCGGCCGCTGAAGTGAATCCTTTTGCCGGGCTTCTGCAGAGGATAAATGCCATGAAGGACTCAACCTATCCTCTGACGGCTAAAAAGAAGGGGTATCAGGGCACAGTGATTGTGGAGTTGCGGCTTGATTCAGAGGGCAATATGACCTCAATCAGGGTTGCCGAAGGATGCAGATACCGGATGCTGAATAATGCTGCGGCTGATCTGCTTGAGAATGTAATGTCCGAACCCTACAGCCATAACACCGGCTCCGATGTTGTACTTAAACTGCCTGTAACCTATAAACTGAATTAGCCTTTATTGGCTGAACTGTCACGCAATTCTATAGCTGTAAAAACATTATCCATCCTTGTTGACACTCATTTCTATAGATGATATCTTTTCATTCAACAAATACGGGCTGTAGCGCAGGGGTTTAGCGTACATGTCTGGGGGACATGGGGTCGGCAGTTCAAATCTGCCCAGCCCGACTACAACTACAAGGGTTAACTGTTTAGTGACGGTTAACCCTTTTTTATTAATCTGCAGATTTGAACATGATGCAGGTCCGATGTATTCATGATTGTCTAATAGAGATAGTTGAGGCTGTATGTAAGAAGTTTGACGCAGACAAACTTCTGAAGAAACTGAAGCATCGAAGATGCAGAAGTTTCGTCCATCTGCCCAGCCCGACTATTATAATTCTTAACAGGATAAGGAATTAAACATGATGCCGTTTTGTCATATATATAAAAAACTAAATGTGTAGCATGTTTTGTAGCATAAAAACTGTACTTCCAATACACAATGGAGGCAGTTAATGCAAAAAAACCTTATTCATTATGGAAAAGGCGCCTCGATTCGGGGCGCTTTATTTATTATGTACGCTTCAGGCTCGACAACGACCACTGGAGCACTGCTAAAAGTTCAGGACAAACCAAGAAAACAAGAGCAGAAGCCTGGGCAATCGAATACCTTAAATCCGGACAAGTCATAACAAAAGAAAACATAGTCTTTAAAGACTTCGCCGACGGCTTCTTTGATTGGGAAGGTCCGTTTATTCAGAAGCAGATACTGCGCGGCAAAACAATCGGCCGCAGGCATGCGGAAAACCAGAACTCAACAATCATAAACCATTTAAATCCTGTTATCGGTGAGCTGAAACTAAAGAAGATAGATTCCGAGGTAATAGAAGAGCTGGTAGTAGGATTATCTGCTGCAGGCAAGGCTCCGGCTACTATAAACAAAATCCTGATTACCCTTCGAACAATCTTACAGCACGCCTACAAAAAGAAATACATCCTGCAAATGCCGATTATAGAAATGATACCGGGAAAGCAGAAAGAACGCGGAATCCTCACCGTTGAGGAGGTTAAAGATTTCTTTGACCAGAAGTGGGGCCGATACCTGCTATTACACATTCAACCTCATAGCGGCTACCACAGGCATGCGTATGGGCGAAATAAGAGCCCTGCAGCGAAAGGCTGTCTTTGATGATTATATCGAAGTCTCGGTGTCCTGGGAGAAGGGCCACGGGCTTAAGTGTACAAAGACCGGTAGAAGCAGGTACATACCAATCCCAAAGGTTCAGACAATCACCGGGCATTCAACCGATCGCATGACCGAGAACTACTTCCATGCTGATGAGTATAAGGACGTGCTGGAGATTACGAGGGAGATTTAGTGAAAACTCGCTAAAAATGATAATTTCTTGCTAAATTGAGACTAAAAGTATATACTTTTAGTCTCAAAAAGGTGGTGTTAGATATGTCGGAAATCATTGCTGATAAAGTAATTAGCCGCATTTATGGTCATGGCAGGGGTTGGGTTTTTGTTTTGTCAGATTTTTCTGATATTGCTAACCCGTCGACTATTAAGAATATTTTAGCCAGATTTACAAAAAGAGGCTTAATCCGGAGACTTATGCGTGGCGTTTATGACTATCCATCAATAAGTAAATTGCTAAATGAACTGTCACCTCCGGATCCTGATAAAATTGCACAGGCTATCGCACGTTCCCATGGCTGGACAATATGGCCGGATGGTAATACAGCTCTCAATCTGTTAGGTTTGTCGACACAGGTACCATCAACCTGGGAGTATCTAAGCGATGGGCCCTACAGAAGCTATAAGTGGCTTGGGAACACTATGAGGTTCAAACACCGAACAAATAAGGAGACAACAGTCCTTTCATCTAAATCTGCACTTATTGTTCAGGCTTTGAAAGCTCTGGGTGAGAAGAATGTTGATGACAAAGTAATAATTACTATTTCAAATCACCTTAATGAGAAAGAGCGAAAGAAAATCCTTAAAGAAGCGATGTACGTTACAGATTGGGTTTATGAGATAATAAAGAAAGCCTGTAGGCTGGAGAATTATAATAATGAATAAAATTGCAGGGCTATCTGATAAAGACAGAATGGATCTCTTCCGTGCGACATCTCAAAAGATGGGGATAAACGAAGCGATTATTGAAAAGGATTTCTGGGTTTGCTGGACTCTGGATTATCTTTTTCACAAGAGTGATTGGAAAGGCCAGTTATCTTTTAAAGGCGGGACAAGCTTGTCAAAGGCATATAACCTAATTGAAAGGTTTTCAGAGGATATAGATCTGATAATAGATTGGACTCTTCTTGGATATCAGGCCGGTGAACCTTGGGATGCTCGTAGTAATACAAAGCAGGATAAGTTTAATGAGGAAGCTAATCAAAAAGCTGTTCAATTTCTTATCGACTCATTTGCTCCTGTGTTGAAGGCTGACTTTTCAGATATACTTGGGTGTGAGGTAGAAGTATCTGCCGATAAACATCAAAACGTCAGATTCACCTATCCACGTAGTTTCTCGAATGATTCTATCCTGCAGACAATTCTTTTGGAAATAGGGCCTCTGGCCGCTTGGGTTCCGTCTGAAGAAAAGGTGATAAAACCATACTCAGCAGATTTTTATCCAGATGTATTTGAACAGGCAGAAACTTCAATTCGTACAGTGATGGCTAAGAGAACATTTTGGGAGAAGGCTACAATACTGCATCAGGAAGCTCATCGTGATACGAGCAAATCTCTTCCTCCAAGATATTCGCGTCATTATTATGATCTACATCGAATGGCTGATACCCAGGTCAAAATCGATGCTCTTAACGATTTGAAACTGTTAGAAGATGTTGTTGAATTTAAGAAGCGTTTTTATCGATGTCCATGGGCACGATATGATGACGCCTTTCCCGGGACTTTTCGACTGTCGCCCTCTGAACATCATTTAGAAGAATTGAAAAAAGATTATGAAAGCATGCAATCAATGCTGTTTGGAGATAAGCCTGATTTTACAGATATTCTGAATAGTATTGGTGAGCTCGAAGTAGAAATAAATTCTCTATAAGTAAGCTCTTTGTTTCTAACTACTCCCACCTAACATAAAAGTTTGCTCCTTCAAACTTAATGGCGAAAACTATCTTCGCCAAATAACGGGAGCCATTAAATGCATGAATGCCAGACAGAAGAGCAGCACTCATTATTTTCATAACACAGGACCTCAAGTACCATGCATAATATAGCTGTTCCAGCAAGGAGATTTAAAAATGAAATTATTAACAGATATCATCAAGGGGATAGAACAGAAAGAACCCAGGCTCTTCGGCCTCACTGTGAATGAACACCTCGAATACCTAAAAGGACTCTATGACACCTTTGAAGAACAATATCTCATGGTATGTCGTCTCCGCGAACGGGTTCAAAAGAAGCAGACCGAGACTACAGCTGAAATAAAAACAGTACAGAACCAGATTTTTTCTATTCTTGAGCCCGATAATCCACAGGCTTTCCGGGATTGTCTGAACAAAAACATCTATAACACAGTTGTATCAGAACTTACCAAAGCCCTGACCATGGGCGACAACTGGAATTCCCCCGAAATCGTAGACATCTGATAAACTCAAAATGAGGAGAAGATGTAGATGGGAAAATCCAGGTATACGGATGAATTTAAGAAGGAAGCTGTTACTCAAATTGTTGAACGCGGCTATTCAGTCAAGGATGTTGCAGAGCGAATCGGAGTATCAACACACAGCCTATATAAGTGGCTGCATGCCGATCCAAGAAATCCAAAATCGCAAAAAGCTGAACAACAAATGTCTGCTCAAGAAAAAGAAATTCAAAGGCTCCAATCAGAGTTACGGCGGGTCACTGAGGAGCGTGACATCCTAAAAAAAGCCGCGGCATTCTTCGCAAATCAGTCCGAGTAAGATATGCCTTTATTAAAGCAAACAGGACTGAGTTCAGGGTTGTTTCGATGTGCCGAGTTCTAAAAGTTCATCGTAGCGGCTTCTATGCATGGTTGAATAAACCAAAATCAGATCGAGAGATCGAAGACGAGCGTATTCTCAAGCAGATAAAACATTTTTGGGATGAGAGCGATAAAGTCTACGGCAGCCCCAGAATATTTGAAGATCTACGTGAATCTGGTGAGGTTTGTGGATTAAATCGTGTAGCACGAATAATGCGTGAGAATAAAATTCAGGCAGAAATTGGATTAAAAAGGCGGCGCTACAAGTATGGCAAACCATCAGTTGCGCATGAAAATCATCTGCAACAGAATTTTAACTATGATGAAATAGATGTTGCATGGGTGACAGATATTACCTATATACCTACCAGTGAAGGCTGGTTATATCTGGCAGTAGTAATGGATTTGTGTTCTCGAAGAATTGTTGGATGGTCGATGCAGAATACTCTTCACCGAGATATTGTTGTTCAGGCTCTGCTTTCAGCATTCTGGAGACGTCGACCAAAAAACAAAGTTATTATTCATTCAGATCAGGGGACTCAATATTCGAGCAGTGATTGGAATCGGTTTTGTAAAAACAATAATTTCATTCAGAGTATGAGTCGTCGAGGGAACTGTTACGATAACGCTGCTGTCGAATCTTTTTTCAACAGCCTGAAAAAAGAACGAACTCGCAGAAGGAAATACCTAACACGAGATGATGCTCGGAATGATATTTTTGATTATATCGAAGTATTTTATAACAGAAAAAGAAGGCATGAGCACTTAAATCGGCGGTCACCTGTTGATTTTGAAAAGGCTCTTATGGCAAGTTAAGAATGTCTACAGAACTGGGGGAATTCCATGTTAATGTTAAAAGGATGGCTGAAATCCAAAAAATTAGAATTATTCTGACGATGGAAAGAATGAATGAGTGAAGGTCTTGAGGATTTTGCTTATACCCTCGGAGACGACCTTGTATTAACTGATTTTGTAAAAACCATCCTTATTGAACACGGGCTGACAGTAGAACAAGTGAAGAACCTTCAGACGATACTTGTCCCTGAGATTTTTACATTTACTGAAAATGATAAATTCATCGATGAGGATGCTTTTTATGAATTGCAAGAAGTCGATATCGGCAGATGGATTGATACTTTTAAAGAACAAGATACTACATATGAAGGTTTTTTCGCACATCAGGAATAGATGATACGGTTTAATAAAACCGCTTCAAAGAAATTTCTTGCAAGTCTAATACTATTTACAGATACTAACTCCTTATATTAAAATGAAATAAAAAATTTTTCACTTTTCGTTTTACTTTTCGGATCTTTTTCTTATATAACATTTGAAACCTAAATGAACCAGGAGGATAAATGTTGCATAAACTGAGAAAAGAGACTGATTTGCAAAAGATAAAATACACAATTTCAACCAATGAAAGAACGTATCTAATCAATCATTGGACTGATCAACATCTCGATATTAGTCAGAAACTACATACTGCATTAACAAATATCGAGATTGTCGAGCAGGAACTTGGGCTACCCATAAAACATAGAGGGCCAATTCAAATAATATCAAAGGATATTGAATACTCGGGATTATATGATTCTGTAAATGATGTAATTTTGATAGACCGAGAGTTAGATGAAATTGAGTCTACTTTGTTTCATGAGCTTATCCATTATTTTTATCCTGCACTATTTGACCAGTTCAAATTTGGCGGCTACCTTCGTGAGGGGGTACCTGTCTTTTATGAGAAGCAATTCTATCCAAATTCATGGACTGACATACAATTGTTACAAGATAGAATCAATTCAGAGTATCCCTTATACAGTGTTGGATACTTTATTTTCAAATCGTTCTTTGATGATATAATAGCAGCACTTCAGAATGGCGACCCTCTGCCTTTTTTTGATGAATTAAATAACTACTTACCAGAAATTGAGCTATCTCATTTCAAGGACCATCTAACTGAGCAGATCCTATTCCTTAATTTAGAAGCCGATGAGCCAACTGGGATTCTATTCACTTGGGACTTGAAATCACCATACATCATTCACCTTTCCAGAGATAGTAATCCAACTACAGGTGTTTCTTTCTCAGATCGCCATGAACAAAAAATCCGAAAGTCCCAAGAGAATGAATGGGAAGAGTTATGTAATCTCATCGCCCCGTTTGAACAGCAGATTAAGCAAGAATATCAATTCTATTCAGCACCGAGCAGTACTTTACATAAATGGAGGCATTATGGAATACAGTAACCTTGTAGAAATATCGAAGGACCTCCTATATGAGACCTGGATTGATCAGCCAGTATTCTTTACAGACATCCTGTATTACTCCCTTGTTAATAATCAGGATAAAGAAGTAGAGCGATTCAGACTATTTCGGGTGCTTGAGAAAGTCAGTTCAGCATTGGCCAATACAGCACATATAAAAGAAATTGCCATCCATTTCAAACTCGGAAAGTTCAGATATAATCTCGTTATCATCAATGGATTAGATAGAGACAAGAAATCATTTCTAACAGTCGGCTTCCCAGAAGATTTTGAAGTAGAATCCGAACCAGAACCTGTAGAATTGATACATGATGCTGATAAACCAATACAGAAGAAATCACGGATCATCGAGGACCATCTTTTCAGCTACTTCAGAGGGATTTATCTGGCAGATCAAGAAACAGCTATAAAGCTCTATCACTGCTCAAATGTAGACTTTTACAGACGTTCAATAGTTACAGAGTATGAACCAGAGAAAAGATTTTACTATGCAGAGGTGATGACATCTATACAGCCGAATTCTGAGCGCAAATTGCACGTAACAGATTATCGATCGATATATCTTCAGGTTACCCCAAATAATATTATCTATAAACGCTCGTATTTAGAGAAAAGAAAGCAGGTTCCTTATTATATGCTTCATAAAGTCTTAGAGGATTTGCCAGAAGAAGATAGACCGCCCTTGGAAGACCTCTTCGACATCTATGATCCCAGACTCGAGTTTATGCTCAACTTCCCTACCGAGGTTAAGTATCCCAGCAAAATGGTCATCAAGAAAAGAAGACTTTACACCGTTGAAGATATGGCTGGTTATATCCTCAAAGGGTTTGAGAAGAACAAAGCTGCCAAGCTGCTGTTGAATCTCTCCTGTGAAAGTCCATCCCTAATCATTGCTGCCATTTGCAGTGCAATCAGAGTCAGTAAGAATCCTGATCACCTGGCAGACCGTTTATTGAATCAAGACACACCATACAACTTCGATCCCATTTTAAAAGCCCCCTACGGGAAAGGAGTCGTGCTTGCTAACAGGCTTGGTTATCAAGTGAACTGGCGGTGGCCTTTGGAAGTCTGGATGCAGAAAACAAATGAATGGGAGAAGGAAGTGGAGGAGCTCATGACTCTTCTTCCTGATGATTTATTAAACAAGCAGGAAACCAAAGAGTCTCTTGAGAGCCTTAATATCTATGAAATTTCGAGCTATGGAGGATGAGATGAACATGAGGAACTTGATTACAGAACTATCAGATAAAATGCACCATGAACATGCTCAGAGGGTGATATATGACCTGGACGTTGATACAGAGAATCCTGAAGTTTTTGCCAGGGTTGAAGGGATGGGCATCACTTTAAACTTTCTCTTATGGCTTAATGGTATTAAAGCTAACTGGTATAGCTTTCAAGGGTTACGGGATCGAATCATTTTCATTTTTCTTTACCCTTTATCTGTTTCATTGTGCTATGTTCTTAATAATGTAAAAAATCTATTTGACTTTATCAAACTGAAAAATAAAAATTGAGATGAACAACATATGAATTGGAGATTTTATGAGTGTAGTTATTGAAGCAAAAAAGAAGTTCCTTGATAGATACAATATTGATAGAAGTAATACTGATGCATTAAGTAAATCAATTAGTGCTGCTGTTCAGCATAACAAACTATACAAGTCGGGATTGGCTGAAAGTTCTCGAAAAGAGATTAGAGCTTATTGGGGAGAGTGCCTTAAGGAGATACAGAAAACTGTTGAAAATCTTACAGATGAAGATTATGAAAAAAAAATATTAGAATTGCAAGAAAAGATGAATAGTAAGTTTGGGGATCTTTTTTATAATCCAGAAGGTTTCAAAATCTCACATTCACAGAAAAGCATATCAGTTTATCTGAAGCATATGTGGTGCCTTGAAGAAATCGGAAAGCCTAATCAATGTCCTATAGACTCCATTGTATTAAAGAAAATTGGGAAAAAGTATCCATACACAAAATGGACCACGGTCAATGATATTGAGATTCATCGTAACCAGATAAAAGATGTTAGAGATTTCATTATAGAAAAGTTTGGTAATGAAACAAGCCTTGCTGAAGGTGAGTTACTTTTATTTCAGTCAGATGAAAATTAACAGATAGCCCTTCGAAAGGATAGAAGATACTGCAATCTATTTTCGTGAACATACTCAAATCTTCCTGGTATAGTTACAGGAAATTACATCATCACTTCGGTAATTGGAACAACCGAGGAATTGTCCATACTTGCCCTCACGAATTAAAAGGTCGCCTCCGCACTTAGGACAGACAGGAATAGCTACTTGGCAATTAGTACAGGCTAGGTTTTCTCCTTTCTTTTCTAATATACCAGAACGGCAGAACGAGCAAATATTCTCAGTATGTTTACACACTGGAAATTTTGAGCAACCTACAAATGGCCCATGAGAGCCATTCTTTATTGATAATACACCTCTGCCACATTCGGGACATGCAGGAAAATATGGATTTTGAGAAAAATCCCCATTTATTATCTCATGCTGACAAGTGTTGTATTCTTCAGATTCAAGCTCTTTCATGAAGTTTGAGGGATCAAGTGGACTATATACCAAATATACTCGATTCTTGGCACGAGTTAAGGCCACATAAAAAAGCCTTCGTTCCTCTGCATCTGGATAACTCTCTTTTAGCGGTAATAAGAGTTCCAGAATATCATCAACTGGCTTTTCAGCGGGTAGCTCATCGGATAACAAACCAATTAGAACAACGTAATCGGCTTCTTTATCTTTTGAAGCATGAATTGTCATCAACTCAATCTCGACATTCATATACTGTCTATTTAAATTCTGTTCTTTTTAAAAACTGTCCGGTTATCTGCTTTTGTGTGAAGAGTTATCAAATCAAATTGTAGGTTCGTTTATCCAGGTTCACAATGAGCTTAACGGTGATTTTCTTGAGAGCTGCTATCACAATGCCTTATTTTCTGAGCTGAAGTCCGCAAGGCTTAATGTTTATTACAATGCTCTGTTTAATGTATTCTATAGAGGGGGTGCGGTTGGGGAGTTCTGCGCTGACCTGGCTGTTAATAACAAGGTACTCATTGAAATTAAATCTGTTAGGGCTCTATCTCCTGCACATGAAGCTCCGCTGCTTAATTATCTGCATATTTCCGGCTGCTGTGTCGGGTGTATGGTTTATTTTCAGGGGGTGCGTGCGGTCTGGAAACGGTTTGCGGTGTAGGGGGCAATCTCATTTTTCAATTACCCAATAATTCCCTGACATGGCACACCTTCTGCATTATGATATATGGAGGTAATAATCTATGGTTTTAGTAATTTCAGTTACCGTCAGTTTTTTCTGGTTGTGGTTTATTAAGCGGTTTGAGACATCGACCAGGTTAACCGGTAAGCCGAGTGTTATTTTCTCTTTATTTTTATGCGGTATCGGAAGCGTTTTTGCCGCTCTGTTTCTTGCTGAATTAGAAGAACTCTTATTATCACATGTAGCATTTTTATCACCGCTGACCTACTATGTTTTCTATGTCGGTTTATGCGAAGAGTTCGGGAAATTCCTTGTATTCTATCTGGCTGCAAGCCTGACCGATATGACGAAGGAACCTAAGGACGGTCTATTGCAGGCGGCTGCAGTTGCTCTTGGGTTTGCTATACTTGAGAATATCCTGTATTCAGACTGGGGGCTTGGTATTCTGCTGCTACGTTCAGTTATGGCAACTACAGGGCATATGTCGTTTGCGGTTATCTGGGGTTATGCAGCGGGGTTATATCTTTACAGTAAAAGGGCTGGAAAGAATAAATACAGCTTCGGTATGGTAATTGGTGCTGTCTGCACAGCTGCAGTATTTCACGGTTTATACGATTATTTTCTTGGAATGGATCTCAAGCCTATCAGTTTCCTGCTGGACGCAATTGTTTTAAGCATCTCAGTTTATATTCTTAGATCCCTGAAAGGCAGGTCCCCTTATGAATCAGGTGATAAAGAGGCTGTTGCAGAAGCAATTGAATCCAACTCAAATAACTTCCATCTGAATAGACTGGCAGGAGTACAAGCACTGAAAACTAGAGATTTTGAAACTGCAGCAAAGTATTTTAAAAAAGCATCAACTGTAAATCATCGAGAGATATCAACGAAGGTCTGCCTTCTTTTTACCGAATTACTCACAGGCTCTGTAGAAGAGTTTGAAGCCTATCGAACACTTGATAGAATCTGTTCTTCCATTAATGTTTCTAATCTGAATAGATTGCGTGCCCGAATTGCGGAAGTTTTTGCCGGCTGTCCTGATGAAGAGCGCTTACTTAATTTGATAGATGATCTTATTGATGAAACAGGGTACAGGGAGTTGCTCAAAGAACGAATAGCACAATTTGATAAATATGCAAATGCTATTGCCGGAAAAGGTTGTGCCGACAGCGGGTTTTTAATATCTGATAAAAACAGCTTGCCGATGGCATATCGTCATCCATCTTTTTATACCAAAGAAAACAATGAATAAACCTAAGCCTGACAAAACTGAAATAGAATAATTGCTTTCTGTTATCTGCAAGGATATGTGAATTAAGATGTAGTAAATCAGCTTTATCCTTTTATATCGATTCGTGCCCGCAAAGCCTTTCTGAAGGGGGGCCCTGGAGACCCGGCGGTTTCGCTGTTTCGGATAAACGGTACGCCAATTCCTCTAATGGATTTACTAATAGTCTGTCCTGCCAAGGCTGCTGGTCAGCCTGTTATTACTGCTGATGCAGAGCTCTCTGACCGTTTTAAAGAATCCTGCACTTTGCTTCTTTTTCATCAATCAGGACCTCGTCAATCTTAATTGATTTTGGTACAAACAGCCATTTTTTCAGGTTGATAAGATCGTAAAGTGTTGAGTTCTCCTCAATCTCTATTTTAGTTCTGTCAAAGCGAATATTTATTTTCATAATAAATTTCCAATCTAAAAATAAATTTTTAACCTCATGTTGACAAAATTTTATTAACAAAATATCTTTGGTTGACGCCGAACAAAGGGGGCTAAACACTTCTTTCAGCAGAATGAAGGTGCATGACCTCTTTGTCAGGGTGTATCCGGAAACGGATATGCCTCCCGTGTTTGGAAAGGCGGAAAGTACTCTATACTCAAACTTTCTGGCCTTCAATTATCATTTTGGAGGAAAAATGAAAAACACTTTAAAAACTCTACTTGTGCTTCTAATGCTTTCTGCAAGCGTATTTGCCTTTGCCGGCGGTGCTCAGGAACCGGCAGCAGAAGCTCCCGCAACCCCGGAAAATCCGAGGGTAAAACTTGCTACTACGACAAGTACCGAGAACAGCGGTCTGCTTGCAGTACTTATCCCTGCTTTTGAAGAAGCAACTGGTTACAAGGTTGATGTAATTGCTGTTGGAACCGGTAAGGCTATTGCCCATGGCGAGGCTGGAGATGTTGACCTTATTATGGTTCACGCAAGAAGCCGTGAAGATGCATTTGTGGCCGATGGTTATGGGGTGAACAGACGTGATCTAATGCACAATGACTTTGTCATTCTCGGTCCGGATTCAGATCCTGCCGGTATTGCCGGTGGAAATGATTCAGCTTCAGCCTTTGCTGCAATTGCTGCTGCAGAAGCCGACTTTGTTTCACGGGGGGATGATTCAGGAACCCACACAAAGGAAAAGGCTATCTGGGCCGCATCAGGTGCTGACAATAGCGGCAAATGGTACAAAGAAGCAGGTCAGGGCATGGGCGCTGTAATCACAATGACAAACGATATGCAGGGTTATACCTTGACTGACAGGGGAACATATCTTGCTATGAAAGACGACATTGAACTTTCTGTTGTTGTTGAAGGTGACCCGATTCTTTTTAACCCATACGGGGTAATTGCAGTTAACCCGGAACTTCACTCACATGTTAACTACGAAGGAGCAATGTCACTCATCGAATACGTAACAGGTGCTGAAGGTCAGGCGATTATCGCCGGATTCCAGAAGAACGGTGAACAGCTATTCTATCCGGACGTAATCAAATAATATGGATGGAGCTTTCGTTCAGGCAATTAAACTCCTTATCAGTCTGGATAAGGAGACCTACTTTATTGCTGGGACATCGCTTCGTTTTGCACTGAGCTCAACCCTCCTTTCGGCTATAATAAGCCTGCCGATTGGGGTTCTGCTTGGTTTAAGTAATTTCAGGGGGCGGCGGTCTATCATAGCCGTCCTCAATACACTTATGGCCATGCCCACTGTCGTAATTGGTCTTTTTGTCTATTCGCTTATTTCGAGGCAGGGTTCTCTCGGCTATCTTGGACTACTTTTTAATCCGCCGGCAATTATCATAGGTCAGACTGTTCTGGCTTTTCCAATAATTGCATCTATGGTGAACACAAGCATCGGCCGGCTTGACGGCAATCTTCGAGAGACCCTTGTAACTTTGGGCGCCGGACGAACCCGCATCTTCTTTACTATTTTATGGGAAGCCCGTTTCTCGCTTGTAACAGCCCTGCTTGCCGGTTTCGGCCGCGTGATAGGTGAGGTGGGGGTGTCAATGATGCTTGGTGGAAATATCAGGTGGTGGACAAGAACAATCACCACAACCATAAGCCTTGAAACAAGTAAGGGGCAGTTTGAGCTTGCGCTTGCGCTGGGTATAGTGCTTATGGTAATTGCATTTATTGTGAACTTTATTACCCATTGGACAGTTAAACATGAAAGTTGAGAATATTGTTTTCAGATATAGTTCAGCTGATTCAGGACGTCCCGCGTTGAATCTTGAGCTGCTTGAATTACCGCGCAGCGGTTGCCATGCCCTTCTTGGTCCAAATGGTTGTGGAAAGACAACGCTGTTAAAGATACTTGCCGGATTTCTTGTCCCTGAGTCCGGACGTGTTGAGGGAAATGAGGACGGGGTTCTTGTACATCAGCACCCATACCTCCTCTCTGCATCGGTTTTTAACAATGTCGCCTATGGACTTAAAGTACGTAGGATTTCAAAAAAGGAAATTGAACAGCGTGTAGACGCCGAACTTGAACGCTGGGGACTTTCCGAACTGCGGAACCGCCATTGTATGCATCTCTCCGGAGGTGAAAGGCAGCGAACGGCAATTGCACGTGCAATGGTATTAAACCCGGCTATCCTCCTTCTCGATGAACCTACTGCCAGTATTGATCCTGATAATGTTACTCATATGGAAGGCCTGATTGATGAGGTTATTAAGGCTGGAACCGCTGTAGTGTTCAGCACCCATCATGTTGATTTTGCATATCGGGTTGCAGACAGTATTAATCGTATGCACCACGGCAGGATTGTTGCTACACCAGAAAATGTAATCAGCGGCAGTGTTGTTGACCGTGATGAGGGCTTTAACATCTTTGATGCTGCCGGTACCAGGATTCACTGTCCCGGGCGTGATGGAGATTTTAAGCGAATTGTCTTTTCTGCAAATGATGTAATATTGCTGAGAGAAAAAATAAATTCGAGTGCCAGAAATGTGCTGGATTCTACTGTCGTGTCTCTTGAGGCTGAAGGGCAGAATGTGATAGTCGGCTTGAATTGCGGTTTTGATTTCAGGGTGAGGGTGAGTTCAGACTCTGCTGAAGAGCTGAAACTACAATCCGGTGACAATATCTATGCACTTTTAAAGTCTTCCTCAATAAGACAATATTAATTTCTCTCCAGAATCAGTTTTTGCTTAAAAGGTCACCTTACTGTTATCGGAAAGCGGAAAAGTTTCACTATTCAGAGTCCCGATGGTAACAGACTACATTACGGGAATGGTGTATAGGTTATTTAATCAAATAAGAATATAGATGGGAATTTGATTTCTAAAAATAGAATCCGATTTAACCGCTTTGCGGTTCATCCGGTTAGATAAATCTTTTACAGAGCAATTATCTCTAAGGTAGTTGCTCTTATTGCATTTCTTATCCTAAATAAAAAAAGGGCTGTCAATGAGATGACAGCCCCCTGAAAAAATAAACCTCTTTCTGTTATCAGTCCGCGTCGCGGACAAGCAGTGCGTAGTTGTAAATCACAATGTAATCCGCCGCATTTTCTGATGCACTCAAGTCAAAGATTGTAGTGGTATCTGCAGGGTCAAAGTCATATGGATACTCTTCACCGTAAAGCTTTTCCCAAAGCTGACGGGAAAGTTCGGGTGCCTGAGTAGCCGCACCGGTAGTGTCTTTATAATCGTTACGCATTGCGCCTGGGCCATGTGTGTCAACAAAGTCGTCAACAGTGGCCTCTATATCAACCGAAGATTCTTCCATTTCAGGAGCCATATCAGACGGTCCGTCGGTTCCTTCGGGTGGAGGTCCCATTTTCTCATCACCGCCCATGCCTGCCGCACCGCCGCTTGCAAGGTTGATTCCGTAGGCTTTGCCGAAGGCGAAGTACAGCGCCGTATCGGGGAAGTCGCCGCAGGTGGTACTGGTCCACATGTAGCAGTCCTCATGGCTCAGGTTGAAGTAGTCAGTATCGGTGGCCGGAAGCTCGGTAATGCCGTACTGAACTATGCTCTGCAGTTCCTTTGCATCCGGGAGGCGCCAGTCGCTGTAGCCAAGGTATTCGGTCTCATTCATTTTTTCAACCCATGCCAGGGTATCAACCCATGTCCGGCCCCATCCGAAGTTCTCATCGGTCTCTTTACGGATTGTTCCGTCGTCGTTTACAGCACCGCTGTCCTGCTGTGACCACATCAGGCCTGTTGCATTGTCGGTTATAGTACCATTGCCGTTGTCGACAAAATCATTAACACCGTAAACACCCTCTTCTCCGCGAACTGCGCGAACACCGGCGGGGATAGAAGAACCGGATGATGAACCGTCAAGGTAATAACCGTCGCCGTAGGATTTAAGATGTCCGTCGGCCCAGTTGAACCCGTAGTTCTTTTCCATCTCTTCGTATTCGTTCTCAGCAGGAATCTTAGTAACGCTGCTGGTCCAGTAAGAGCCGGTGTAGGGGCGGTTTTCATCATAGAAAAAGTCGAAGTAGTCGGTGTCAATGTAGGGCACAGCCTCAGTGATATCCATGACCAGTTCACCATCAAGGCTGGCGATTGAGAATGATTCCTTTATGGTTGGAAGTCTCCAGTCGTCGTATCCGCCGAGTTCAAGATTTTCTACATATTCAACGGCTTCATCATAGGTCATTTTGTCTGACGGCGGTGTCTGCTGCCATACCAGTCCGGTGTTATTATCGGTGACAGTCCCATCTCCGTTATCGGTAAACGACATCTGGGTGCCTTCATACTGTGCATCCTGTCCATAGTAGGCTTCGCCCGGTTCAGGTGCGTCAATAACGTTCCCGTCGCTGTCATAGAATTTAGTCTGTCCCGCGTCGGTTACAACGAATTTCACCTCGGGGCTTGAGGCTTCTTCACCGCTTTGATTTGTCTGACAGGCGGTTGTGAACAGTGTGCCGGCCAAAGCAACAATAATTATTGCTGATTTAATTTGTTTCATAATTTTTACTCCTGTAAAATTGCCTTTCTGGCTTTTTTCTGACCCTATATTACATAATAGTCTATCCTTAAACGTCCTGCTCGAACGAAACGGATAAAAATGTTATACTTTTTTTATGTTCAGTTTAATAGATCTTGTTCTGGCTATGGGTTTTGCCTGGATGGTTTCAGGAATTTGCCTGCTGATTATTAACCGAAGGAGAATCTCCATTCCTGTATGGTCGGGCAGCCTTGTGATCCTCGTTTTCAGTTTAACGCTTTTTGATAATTTCATCAAACCGGGAATGCTTCCCGAGGGCTTTACGATGTTTCTTTTTGTGTTGAGCCGCAACAGTTATTTTCTTATAGGACCCTTTCTGTGGCTATATACAAGAACGCTTCTTTCTGAAGACAAAATGTCTCCTGCGGATCTTCTGCACTTGCTTCCGTTTTTAGCAATTGCAGTGATTACCGGACTTAACCCGGAGTGGTTGATTCCGGCGGACGCGCCTGTGCTCGATACTGTTAACGGCGGATTATTGACTGGCCCGGAATTCTACAGGAATCTGCTGTCTATACTCTCACGGGGGGGCTACTGTGCTGCAGTGTTCAGGCTTATACGCGTGCATGAAAAGAGTATTGCTGATTATTACTCCCGCAGAACGCTTGTTAATACCCTATCCTGGCTGTACTATCTTGTTATTTTCTATTTTTTCCTTTTTCTGCTGAACTTTATTGTTATGCTGATTCCTCCATTGACGGCGGCGGTTTTTCATTCGTTGACGGCAACCTTTGTGCGGATAGTTCCTGCTCTTTTATTCATCTTTCTGTTTTCACTTTTCGCGCAGAACCAGCCTGTTCCTGAAGATTTACGGGTTCAGGAGGCTGCTCCGGAGCCTGAAAAACCTTTAGAAGATGATAAGTACAGGACCTCGGGAATAAGCCCTGAAGAATCCCGCAGTTTATACGCTAAGCTGAATTCTACTATCGCTGAAAAACGTCTTTTTCTTGATTCGGATCTTACCCTTAATACGCTGGCTGACGAGATAGGAGAAACAAGGCACCGCATTTCTGAGGTTATTAACCGGGAGTCCGGGGAGAATTTTTACGGCTACATAAACGGATTTCGTCTCAGGGAATTCATTGCCTGTCTGAATGAGAAACGATATCCTCATTTTACTATAACAGCCGTTGCTTTCGAGTGTGGTTTTAAATCCAATTCAGCCTTCTACAGCCTGTTTAAAAAGAAAATGGGAATGGCGCCGAAGGATTACATTCAAAAGCTGAGTGCCTGAAAGTGGATTACAAAAACGATTTAATACGGTTTTTTGGAGTAAATTATGAAACAAAATGAAATACCGGGATTTCCCCCTGAAGTAATTGATAAACTGAAATACTATGTCTATCGATTGATCGATCCGAGGAATGGGGAGACATTCTATGTCGGGAAAGGTCGTGGAAACCGGGTTTTTCAGCACATGAGAGGAGCTCTTGGTGATGAAGAGTCAGACGAGCTGAGTGATAAACTGCAGATTATTCGTGAGATTTTGTCAGCTGGTCTGGATGTAATACATGTTATCCACCGCCATGGTATGGATGAGAAAATGGCTTTTGAAGTAGAGGCTGCACTCATTGATGCATATCCAGGTATTTCCAATATAGCGGGAGGCACAGGCAGTAATGATTTCGGACCCATGAATGCATTGGAGATTATAGATAGATATGCTGCTGAAGAAGCTGTTTTTTGTCACAAATGTTTAATGATAACAGTGAACAGGAGTTTCTCTGAAAGAGGAATATATGATGCAACCAGGTTTGCCTGGAAAATCAGCAAAACTAAGGTTAAGAGTGTAGAATTAGTTTTATCTGTCATTCAGGGAATGATTGTTGAAGTTTTTAAACCTGCAGTATGGTTAGACGCAACAAAAGATAATTTTCCGGAGATCCAGATAAACAGCCCGGGTAGAATTGGATTTACAGGTGAAGTGGCTGAGGATGCTATAAGAGATCTCTATATACGAAAAAGGATTCCTGACTCCTATAGAAAAAGAGGAGCTGTAAATCCTGTAAAATATAGTTTCTGAAAAATAGATCCTTAATAAAAAAAATTGATTTGTATATCACCCATTCCACCACTCAGCTCCGCGGCTGGCTTTTTGCTCTTTCTTTGAAATAGAGCTTGAATAAGGCCGGCTTCTTTCAATCAAACTGGGATTTGTGAGCTGGCATTGCTTTAAACTTGAGATCAAAGGTGGCTGTTATATTTACAATCGTATTAGGACGGCTTGTGTAGTAAAAACCGATGCCGGTAACCTGGTGTGGTGCTGTTATGGTTCCCAGCGGATATCTGGGCAGGTTTGTAGACATGAAGCTCAGCTTCCATTCGGAATAATCTATTGGATCTATAAACATCGATGTGCTTGTATTCAGCATTATACCTATTGTGAAGAAACTGAGCCCCAGAGAAATCAAACCTGTTATAACGCTCTCTATGGCGAAGTAGGGTATAAGGCTTACAATGGCTCCTGTTAGACAGGCATAAAAGAGTATATGCTTTTTCTCAAACGTTTCCATCAGTTTCGGGGCTGCTGAAATAACAGCAAGCATGCCCACAACAAGCGATATCCCTATACTTGTTACGTAATCTGCGCTCCCCATGTATAGACAGTCAAATACATTTGTGAAACCTGCCTTATGCTGTTTATAAGGTTCAGCATAAAAAGGCTGAGTATTAAAAACATCAATGATTTATTGCTGGTTCTATTCGCTCTTTTACAAATAGACCGGTAAGAAATATTCCCTCGGCTGCTATAAACCCTACAATCATGGCTGTATATAGATATGAATCAACATTCCGCTCGCCGCCGAATACGCCTAGCAGTTTACTGAGAACAGAACACATATTACCACCCCTATTGTTCCGCCGATTTTACCGAAGGCAATTAACCTATTTCATTCTTTATTCGAATTTTGTAATCATAATAAAGAATACCAACGGATAAGAATGAAACTTAAAAGCATTTATTAACCGGCTGTATGATTCAGGTAGACGGATGGGCAATGGTTAGAGTTATGAGAATATGATAGAATCTTTTTTATAGAAGACTAAAAAAAAACTTACCGGTTACAGGGTAGAATTCAGGAGTTTTAATGATGGAAAAAACAAATACAAGACAGAAGATGATACTGATTTTTGCACGGCTCAGCTTTGCAATAATCGGGTTTCTAATTGCAGCACTTACTGCTAAACAGGGGCAGGAGTGGCTGGTTCTCATTGGAACCGCTGCAGGTTTCCTTGTAGGGCATATTGTCGTAACGCTTGTAATGAGATTAATCGAAAAGCTGAAAGGCGATAATTGATTGATATCAGTATATTGCATTGCTTAAAGCGGCAGTTCGCCTGTTTCGATAGTAACAGGCTGTTCAACACCTGATTCACATATAATCACACCCGACTCTTACATAACTCCTCTGAACTTACATTTCCAATTCATTCTTACTCCACAGAAGGGAATTAAATTGTCAGTACATCAAA
The DNA here is from genome assembly GCA_028532855.1 of Candidatus Thalassospirochaeta sargassi. Taxonomy (GTDB): domain Bacteria; phylum Spirochaetota; class Spirochaetia; order UBA9216; family UBA9216; genus Thalassospirochaeta; species Thalassospirochaeta sargassi. The sequence continues at coordinate 80,266 of JAQQAL010000035.1, read as the reverse complement.
CGGACAAAGTCCGGATACATTATTAAGGAGTTTCAAGATGAGAAACAAGAAAATGAATATTATGGTTATGGCCGGCTGCCTCGCAGCGGTAGTATGTGGACTTCCGGCATTCGCTTCAAGTAACGATTTATGGGATAAGGCTGCAGACATAGTTTCTGACAATGCGTCTGTTCTTCCTGTAAGCAAGACCCTTACCTGGGAAGAGCTCAGTCCTGCAGGAGATGTCGTGCTCTCTGAAGAGGTCAATTTCTTCTACAGCGAAGCAGAAGACTTGGTCTTTCTTGCTGATGAAGGTGAAAATGGCGAGTTTGTAGATGGTTTGAAGCTGCAGGTCGATATTACCGGTGATTTTGATGCATTTGTTAAACGAAGCGTGTTGAACGACGGACTGCTCTGGACCCCATTTGACGACGATGTTGATGACGAAGACGTGGTTGTTTCCTACACAGGCGAAGCAGAGGTAAACGGTACCGACTGCTCAGTATTTGAATACACCCTCTACCGGGATGCAGCACAGTACGGCTACGACTTTGAAGAAACTGTAAGAGACAGCAGGGACCTTATTGAAGACTACGATGACCCTGAGTCCTCATCAATAATCACAATAGAAGGTAAGGCTTTAATTGATGCCGACGGTATTCTCCGCCAGCTTGAATCAAACGTTGATTATGACGGAGTAGAGTACACCGAAACAATCGAATATGATTTTGACGGAAACGCACTTTATGCAACAGCAAGTGCAATTGAGGGAACAATGGAGACTGCAGCAGGCGACATGATTGTTCAGACAAGCTTTAAAGCAACAGAAGCTATGGACGGTTACTGGAGCGCAACTGATTTCTACAGATAGGATATTCAATGACAAATAAAAAGAGGCCGGTTGTGACGGAAACACAATCGGTCTTTTTTTATGTAACAATTATTTCCCGATGAGGAGTTTCAGTTGGTAATAACACTACGGGGGATGTTAGGAACGAAGCTTTAAAGTCTTACAATTGATCTTTTATTCGCCTGCGATTACAATTACTACATGAAATTTTGTAAATATTCAATTATGTTGTTCTCCATAGTTCTGCTGATTACCGGCTGCAGCTACAGAGCCCTGTATACTGCAGATGACATTAGCCCCGATGTTACGATCACCGAAACACGCAATAAAATAGAAATAAGGCCAAACCAGCCAACGGTTACTGATACCGGTCTGCTTTTTTACCCCGGAGGTCTTGTTGACAATCATGTTTACAACGAGATCCTTTCGGACTTTGTTGGAGAGGCAGGGATTGCGGCGCTTATCACAAAAATGCCCGGGAACCTTGCCGTATTTGATATAGATGCGGGATTATCGGTTATTGAAGACTATCCCGAAATAACAACCTGGATTATAGCGGGGCACTCACTTGGGGGTGCAATGGCTGCCGCCGTGGTTTATGACAACCCGGATGTTTTTGAGGGGTTGATATTAATGGATTCGCGTCCGGCATCAGGCAACAGCCTTGCAGACTGGGACGGTCGGGTTCTGTCTCTGTATTCATCTATAGAAAAGATTGAAGATGTGGATAGTACACTCAGCCTGCTGCCACCCGAGACCTGGCTTGATGAAACAGAAACTGATTATCCGGCTGAAACATCAAATTATACTGTTGTCCATCAGATAGATGGGGGCTCTCATTCATACTTCGGTACATACGGACCACAGGACGGCGATTATGAGCCCACCATTACAAGAGAGGCATTTCATGCAGAGGTAATTGAATACATGATTGAGTTTTTCAACGAGAACGGATGGAGATAGGCTATGAAGAAGATACTGATACTTTTTACAGCAATTACTGCCTTTACTTTTCTGCCCGCGCTGCAGCAGAATGCGGCTGCAGAAGATGGGGCTGAGAAAACTGAATACCGTGCAGAAACGGGAATAAACATTAACAACGGACTCTATTTCGGTGGCGGTTGGGACCCTGGGGCTAACGGTGGTTCTGTCAATCTTATATTTAGCCGGGAGAAGGACAGGCTGCTGCTTGGGGCAGGTATGGAGTTGGGGATGGGTTACACCGGTTTCAACCTGTTGTTTCCTCTAGAGGCCGGGCTGATAATATTAAATGGAGAAAACCTGCAGATCTCAGGCGGAGCAGCCCTGATGCCGGGAATTATTATGAGTCGACCGTTGCCTTACTTTCTTTTTGCTGCTGAAGTACATGCGCAGCTGCTTTGGTTTGTGAGCGACAGCTTAAGTCTTGAGTTTTCGGCAGGTCCGCGTTTCACGCTGAGTCCCGGATACAGCAGTAACCTCGCTGAGCTGGAGATGATTGATCTGGTTACAGGAATTGCCGCAGGTTTCAGACTTTAACAAGATTTAAGTCATTTAAAACTTGCATCTGATTTCTTAATAATTATACTTTACCAATTAAATATACATAAAAAATGGAGAGCAAAATGAATTTAACTTTAAAAAATATATTAATCATGGGGTTTGCTGTTATCTTGATTGTTATAATCGGTTTCTCGGCATTCACCATATACCGCAGTTATACCAGTGAATCTAAAATCATTAAAATCGGTGAAGAAATCTTGCCGCACACCCTGCATTTTCTGGAACTGGAAAAAGATGTAATTCAAATTCAGCAATGGCTCACCGACATATCCGCAACAAGAGGTCTTCCAGGATATAACGATGGTTACGACGAAGCGGAAAATTATTATAATCAGGCGGAAGAAATTCTTAACAGCCTCATTGAAACATATGAGAAGGAACCGGAACTTCAAAAGGAACTCAGCATGCTGAAGGTGACCCTCAACGACTTTTACAGGGTAGGGAAGGATATGGCGCAGGCTTATATAGACTTCGGGCCTGAGGCTGGGAATATCATGATGGGTGAGTTTGATCCTTATGCCGCTGCTATGAGCGAACAGCTGACAATACTTGTAGAAGAACATTTGATGGAACTTGCAGGCAGTCTTGACGGGCTGATCGAAATGCAGAACAACACGAGAATTATTTCATTGGCTTCATCTTTTATTGCCGTATTGCTCAGCATACTTACAGCCTCATTCCTGATAAAAACAATTTTGGACGGTTTTGTAAAGATAAATACTTATTCTGAAAATATGTCAGAGGGTATTCTTAACCGGACAATTGAATATAATCAAAAAAATGAATTTGGAAAGCTGATTCAGGATTTTAACAGCAGTTTCAGCAGTCTTGGCTCCCTGATCCGTAATATAAATGAATTAAGCAATCAGGATTCAATTCTCAACAACAGTCTGGCAGAGGCAACTGAAGAAGTGTCATCATCTGTTCAGGAAATGGATGCAAACATGAATCAAATGTCCCGGCAGGTGGAGCATCAGAATGAGGTTGTTTCTGAATCTGTAACGGCGGTTGAACAGATTGCAGCAAATTTAAGCGCCCTTACAAAACAGATTGAAAATCAGTCAAGCGCTGTGACTCAATCATCCGCCTCGGTAGAGGAGATGGCTGCATCAATCAACAATGTTGCGAAAATAAGTTCTGAACGTAATGAGCAGACCTCTGAACTAACAACTCAGATAAGGCTTACAGCTGAGAACATGAAGCAGACGGATAATTCAATACAAGAGGTTTTTAAACTCTCATCAAATATGCAGAATATAACGGAGGTTATAAATAATATTTCATCGCAGACCAATCTTCTTGCTATGAACGCGGCAATCGAGGCTGCGCATGCAGGTGATGCGGGTAAAGGTTTTGCTGTTGTAGCATCTGAAATCAGAAAACTTGCTGAGGAGACCGGAAAGAATGCTTATTTAATTAATGATACTCTTAACAAGATAACAGGTATTGTGCAGAACGCACGTTCAGCTTCTGAGGATAATAAAGAATCTTTTGAGACCGTGGAAAATACTCTTTCAGGTTTCACTTCTACTTTCCAGGAAATAAATGCAAGCATGCATGAACTGTCTAACGGTACCTCCGAGATAACCGGAGCTATAACATCACTCTCGGATATCACAAGCCAGATTCAGTCTGCTTCCGAAGAAATCAATGAAGGGTCTCAGGATATCAGCCGATCGATGGGAAGTCTTAAAGAACTGTCAAATTCCGTTTTCGGCGGTATAAAAGAGGTGTCTATAGGGATCAATGAAATAAACAAAGCTATGATCAACCTGAGAGAAATATCTCAGGAATCAAAGGATTCTACCGCATCTGTTCAGAATGAGCTGAAACGATTTACAGTATAAAACTGTGAAGCAATACAAAATTTGTGTTATAATTCATCGAAAATGGAAAAGATATGAAGCAAACAGATCTTGAAAGTCAACTGCATGAACGGGAGAAAGAGCTGGATGCTCTGTATAAACTTTCCATATTATTTACAAAGCCCAATCTCACTTCAGCGATCATATGTGATAAAACAGCAGTAATACTTAAAGAGGCCATGCAATATCCTGATAATGCCGATGTCGGAATATTCATTTCGGATTTCAATGATCCAATAGAAAACAATTCTGTCAAAAACACAAAACCGGTTGACAGCTTTTCTTGCTCTTCAATTTTCAGCATTAATAAACGAGTTACAATTTTTTCATACTATTTTCAGCCAGCCCGGGGTTACGTGGCTGAGCTTGTTTTTCTCGACAGGGAGAGATATCTTGTTGAATCAACAACAGCCCTTCTCGCGAATGTACTTCAAAAAAATGAACTTGAGAATATACTTAGAGAATCCACGATACGGCTCCAGAAACAGACTGATGATCTAGAGAAAAAGAACATAGCTTTACATGAAATCATGGCACAATATGGAATAGAAAAGAAGAACTATCAGGATGAGGAGAAGACATTTCTGAATTCCATAATATATCCGGAAATAAGTAAATTGCTGCAGAATGAAAAACTTTCTTCACATGATAGAGATTTAATTTTAAATATCCGATTTTCATTAGAAAATAAATTCGGAAAAGACAGTAACAGCCTGACACATATTCAGCACCTTCTTACTCCGCGTGAACTTGAAGTATGCAACCTGATAAAGAATGGTATGCTTACAAAAGAAATATCTTCTCTCCTGGGTATTTCCGAACTCACTGTAGAGCGCCATCGTAACACTGTTAGAAAAAAACTAAAATTAAATAATTCAAATATCAACCTTACCTCATTTCTGCGTAATCCTGTTTCCGACATGTAAAAAACATGTAGAATAAATGCATGTTTTTCCATTATTGGCGTCTCATCAATTCCCTTCTAATATTGAATTATAACCAACAATGTTTATATGGAGAGGATGATATGAACTTTGAGGAAAAGCTATATTTTGAACTGGATGATTATATCAGGTTAAAGAGAATAGTTGAAAATTATGCTTCAAGGACAAAAACCCGCCAACAGCAATTCTCTCAATTCTTATCAGAACTGGACGATGCCGAAATAGTTCCAGACGGAACACTCTCTTCAAACATTGTAAAAATAAACTCATTGGTAAAATACCAATATACAGGCGATGATAAACTTCATGAGATAAAACTTGTGTATCCTGCTGATCTATCGTTAGATCCTGGAAATTTATCCGTTATTACCCCTTTAGGTATAGCACTGATTGGAAAAAGAAAAAACAGTTTATCAGAATACAGCGCCCCAGGTGGTATTTACAGGATTGAAATAAAAGAAGTACATCATGCGAAGCAGTTCACTAATGTGTGATAAAACGGAAGCTGTTTCCAACATATTCTGCGAACCCGAGATTCCGACTCTGTTAGATGAAGTGTCATTTATGCTGAAATATTTAGATAGTCAGCACCATCAAAAGGTTGAAAGACTAAGACAAAATAATGAACAGCTCAAAAATATTTATAATTCATGTGATTCAATCCTGGACAGCTATAAACTTGATGATGAAAAAAGTATTAATTCTCTCGCAAAGAGTCTTATCCAGAATGGTTGTACTTTTTCTGTGCTTCTTCCGTCCAAAGTTTCAATAGGCCGGACTTACACAATTACTAAATTTAATCTCTATGGGTATCTGTCAAAACTTTGCAATAAATATCCAGAATTATATAAATTCAGAAAGAATGTCTTAATAAAATGGGAAAAGTTGATGTATATGCTTCTTATAGAAGAGGTTTACCAAAAGATTATTGAGAGACCGGTTACTGAGCAGGCCGTGAGAAGTACAGCTGCTGGAAATTTAATCAAATTCTGGGAATATAGAGACTTATCTCAAAACACTTCATTTGCTGTCAATATTTACAGTCTATGGTCCAGTAGACGCTCTATCATACCGGCATTCGGTACGATGCTAGGTACTGTAGAACTAATGCAATTATCATCTATCCTGTCGATTAGATGGCATAAATTTCTTGAGGCTTATAGCATGGATAGAGAAATGCTGCAGACTCTTGAAGAATTTATTTTCGGCTTGCCGTTTGAATATATTAAAAAGATTAGAGCCTACATGACTGAAAAAAACGTTTTCGCTATAGACTATAAAGACATAAAAAACATTCTCGATTCTAATGACCCCAGGCCGTTGGAACTGGATGCGGACCCTCGGCAAATGTACTCTTTTTATCGTAAAAGAGCTTCATGGTCTGCTCATAGAGGTGCTGCCGAATCAGGCCCCCTGACTACCATAGAAGAATTGTTTATGACTTTTTTATTATCTGAACAACTCAACTCTAAAGAGGACTCGAAATGAAAATAAAATCAAACAGTGGTGGAATATGACTGAATTATGCATAGTGAGACACGGACAAACCAACTGGAATAAGCAATTTAAGGTTCAGGGTGTTTCGGATATTCCCCTTAATGAAACAGGTAGAACACAGGCTGGTTTGGTTGCAGAATATTTTAAGAATTCAAAATGGAATCTTATCTATACCAGCCCGCTCAGTAGAGCAAAGGAAACTTCGGAAATTATATCTTCATCTGCAGATATTCCGGAGATTAGAACTGAAGAATTACTAATTGAATTTAACTTCGGAATTGCTGAAGGAATGGATATGCAGGAGAGAAAAACTATTTATCCTGAACGTGGAAAAATTCCGGGTGCTGAACAACTTTTAGCTTTCAGATCTCGTGCTGAAAAAATTATTAATACTATCGCGGACCGACATCGAGATCAGCGGTTGATAGTTGTTTCACACGCCTGTTTTATTATGGAGGTTCTTGAAATTTTCAGTAAAGGCAAAATTGATCGCAGTCGTTTGAAACTTGAAAATTTGTCAATGTCATTACTAACCAAAGATTCTGAATGGTGTATACCCTGGTATAACCGTGCTGTTCATCAATTATAAGGGCGTAATAATTATTTCGTTTGAAATCTTTAATATCAGAGGAGATATTGATATATGAATAAGTCGTACAACGCATTCAAAATGGCTCAGCAGCAGTTTGACAGCATTGCAGAGCATCTTTCGCTGGATCAAGGGACAAGATCCCTGTTGAGGGTGCCGATGAGGGAATATCATGTTAATATTCCTGTTAAGATGGATGATGGCACTGTTGAAGTCTTCAACGGTTTCAGATGCCAGCATAATGATGCCTTGGGTCCGGGTAAGGGCGGAATAAGATTCCACCCGTTAGAAACTATAGACACAGTCCGTGCATTATCAATGTGGATGACATGGAAATGCAGTGTCGTCGATATTCCGCTTGGGGGCAGCAAGGGCGGGGTTGTTTGCGACCCGCATCATTTGAGTACAGGTGAACAGGAAAGAATTTGCCGCGGTTATATGAGACAGATTGCCGGCGCACTTGGACCAGTTAGAGATGTGCCGGCCCCTGATGTTATGACTAGTGCACAGCATATGCTATGGATGATGGATGAGTATGAAACAATAACAGGCGGCAAATATCCTGGCGTTATCACCGGAAAGCCTGTAGGTCTCGGCGGCTCCCTTGGCAGGACTGAGGCTACAGGATTTGGTGTGGTATTTACGCTTAGAGAGGCTCTGAAAGAGCTGAATATTTCGCCATCGGAAACCACTGCAAGTATCCAGGGATTTGGCAATGTTGCACAGTATGCAATTCAATTATTTATTCAGCTCGGCGGAACCGTTACATGTGTATCCTGCTGGGATCAAAATGAAGCAAAATCCTTTGCGTTTAGTAAAAAGGACGGTATTAATCTAGACGAACTCAGATCCATAACCGATCACTTTGGCGGGATTGACAAGGAAAAAGCTCAGGACCTGGGTTATGAGGTGCTGCCTGGAGAAGCCTGGATTGAGCAGAGTGTTGATATCCTGATTCCTGCTGCTCTAGAGAATCAAATAACAGCGGAAAATGTTTCTAAGATCAGCAGAAGCGTCAAGATTATTGCTGAAGCAGCAAATGGTCCCACAACCCCTGAGGCTGATCAGGTACTGAAAGAGCGTGGTATTTTTGTGATTCCCGACTTTTTAGCCAATGCCGGCGGAGTTACATGCAGCTACTTTGAGCAGGTTCAGAATAATATGAACTATTACTGGGAAAAGGATGAAGTTATCAGTAAACTTGATATTAAAATGACTTCGGCATTTATGGCGGTGTCAGGACTTGCAAGAAAGAATAATCTCTTCATGAGAGATGCCGCATACATAATTTCAGTTAACAGGGTAGCAGAAGCGTGTAAACTGCGCGGCTGGACCTGATTTACAACCCCGGGTACCAATTTGATACTCGGGGTTAAATTATAACCTAAAAGCTGAAGGTTTAATAATGAAAAACAACATATCTTATATAGGTATCGGTTCTCCTGGCGGTAAGGGGGCAGGACTTATCAGGATACAATCACTGATCGATGAGCTTTATCCGGAAGACAGATCCAGCAGTATAAATTTAATAATCCCCGAAATGACTATTATCCTTTCAGATGTGTTCGGACAATTCATCTCTGAAAATAACCTTTCATTGGAACAGGTCAAAGACAAAACTGATGAGGAGATTTCAAGGTTGTTTCAACAATCATCCTTTCCGCCATTGCTTGTTGGTGAATTACGTAAAATATCCAACCGGATATCTGAACCTTTAGCAGTCAGGTCTTCCAGTTTTACAGAGGATTCTCTTAATAAACCCTTAGCAGGATTATTTGCTACAAAAATGATACCAAATAACAGTCCTGATCCAAATATAAGATTTATGCAATTAATAAACGCCGTTAAGTTTGTGTATTCCTCAACCTGGTTTAGTTCATCCCGGGATAGTTTCCAGGCCGCAGGATTTGATTTAAGCACTGAAATGATGTCTGTAATAATCCAACGGGTGCATGGGCAGAAACATGGGCAATTTTTTCTCCCCGCGTTCTCGGGGGTAGGTCGTTCATTTAATTATTATCCTTTTGGTGGCAGCGCCCAGGAGAGCGGAATAATTGAACTTGCGGCAGGCTTAGGTAAAACAATTGTAGACGGCGGTCGAAAGTGGTTGTTCTGCCCTGAAAACCCCGGAACTCCACCGCCAGCTTCCATGAAGGCTATGCTTGACTCCGGTCAAACCCATCTCTGGACAATTGATCTAAAACCTCCAGAAAAAGAAAGCCCCCTTGATGAAGATGAATTTCTAACTAAGAAAACAATAAAACTTCTTGAAGAAGATGAAATAATTAGATTTCTATGTTCGACATATTCCCCGGAATCGGACAGACTTGAGATGGGTTTTCAGAAAAATGGATTCAAATTAATCGATTTCTCTCCTATCCTGAAGGGAGGACTATTTGGTTTTAATAATTGTATGTCGCATCTTCTTAAAGATTTCAGTTCAAAAATCAATGAAGAAATTGAAATAGAGTTTGCCGTCAATATAAATTTAGAATCAGAAGAGTTAGATCTTGCCCTGCTCCAAATCAGACCAATGAAAAAACTGAATTCAGCAGGTACCCCATCAATTTCAAGTATTGACCATAAAAAAATAATAGTTTCTTCAAATAATGCATTGGGGAACTTGTTTTTAGAGAACATAATCGATTTTGTATATATACTCCCATCAGTTTTCTCAGCAAGAAATACAGCTGAAATGCCCTTGGAAATCGAAAGAATTAATCGAACACTGATTAGCGAAGGGAGATCATACGTCTTATGTGGATTCGGTCGCTGGGGAAGTTCTGACCCTGCACTGGGAATACCGGTAAAATGGTCACAGATATCCGGGGCGCGTGTAATTATTGAATCAACACTGCCTGATATGAATCCGGATCTCAGTCAAGGTTCCCATTTTTTTCATAATATTTTAAATACAGAAACGGCATACCTGTCTATAGACAATAGAGGAATGACAAAAGAGTCATTTATTGATTTTGAATATCTCGAAAAACAATGTATTATTTTTAGAGAAAAATATTTCACCCATGTTCGGCTTAATAATGAAATTAAAATAATAGTTGATGGTAAAAAGAGTGAAGGAGTAATCTATTATGAGTGAGCTGGAATTTGAAGATAGTACACTGGTACACCAATTACATGAACGTGCTAAAGAGCTTGAATGCCTTTACCTTGTTAAGAAAATAGTTAACAGGGAACAGCAGAATATAAATGATGTATTTGAAAAACTGGTCAACGTAATAGCTTCAGGCTGGCAATTTCCATCTCTTTGTTCGGTGAGAATTAATTATGCTAAAGATACATTTGTTTCAGAAAATTTCTCAGCATCCAGCTGGGTTCAGAGTGCTAAATTAAATCTGCGTGGTAAACCAGTTGGTGAGGTTGAGGTGCACTATAACGATGAGAGTGTTCACATTACAAACCCTTTTCTTCCTGAAGAACAGCAATTGCTGAATACAATAGCAGAACGGATAGAGAATTTCCTTTACCAGCAGGATTTGCAGTCTACTATATCGCAATGGGAGATAGCAAAATCTGATCTTGATTCTAATAAAAAACCGGACTGGATGATTATTCTTGAACTCGTAGAGAAGATGGATAGCAAGCTTTTTAATAAGCTTTCAAGGAGAATGCTGAATCGTCTTTGTCTACTAGGAGTTGAGGATGCTCAAAATGTATTGGGTTGTCTCGGCATTAACAAAACTTGTGACAATATCCCGACAGAAAGGGATATAAATATACCAAGTTTGAAAATTAATTTTGAGCTTTATGATAAATTTGATCAGCACATTTTTAAAATTGCATCTGATAATCTATCTGCTGAAGAAATAACATCTTATTTAAATAACTGGATAAAAGAAGATAAAACAGGATTCCTGGTAAACGTTCTGGAAAATACAAATTCACCACTATCTGAAATTGCTGCCGCGATCTCCAGGTTTCATCATTTAAATCTTGCTAATGTTGAAATTTCAAGTTATTCAAGGACAAATATCAATGCATTATTCATACAGCGTATTTTTACCGAGCAAATAGAGTTTATTAGATCAGCGCGAGAACATATTGACATCAGTGATTTTTATTCAATCATGCAGCATTCTATTTATCCGAACAACAGCCATGGAAAGTTGGGAGGCAAAAGTGCCGGGCTTTTTATTGCATGGCAGTTTCTAAAAAAGGCTGGTATAAAGGTAAGTATTCCACATACCTGGTATGTATCTTCAGATTACATGCTTAAGTTTATTTATTTCAATAATCTTGAGGAAGTGATGGAGCAAAAATACAAGAGCCTTGAAGAGATCCGTGCCGAATATACTAACCTTGTCCAGATTTTTAAGAATTCAGATTTTCCTCTTGATTTGGTTAACAATCTTTCAATGGCAATTGAGGACTTTGGAGAAAAGCCTATTATCGTGAGAAGCTCCAGCCTTTTGGAAGATAGATTCGGTTCTGCATTCTCCGGAAAATATAAAAGTCTTTTTCTGGCTAATCAGGGAACAAAAGAGGAACGTCTCACAGATGTCCTTGATGCAATTGCAGAAATATATGCTTCGACTTTTTCACCGGATCCTATTGAATATCGCAAGGAACACAAGCTCCTCGAGTTTCATGAAGAGATGGCAATTATTATTCAGGAGGTTGTCGGTGAAAAAGTTGGGGATTACTTTTTCCCGTCATTTGCCGGTGTTGGATTTGGATATAATGAATATCGCTGGTCTCCAAAGATTAAAAAGGAAGATGGTTTGCTGCGGATTGTGCCGGGGCTTGGTACTCGTGCTGTCGATAGACTAAGTGATGATTATCCGGTTTTAATATGTCCTGCTAACCCCGGATTAAAAGTGAATCCAATACCGTCGGAAGCCATAAAATATTCACCGGGAAAAATAGACGTCATTAATCTTAAGGAAAATTCATTTGAAACTGTGAACTTGAATGAATTAATTAAAAATAATTCAGGTTCTTATCCTGACATTGAAAAATTATTTTCTGTATATGAAGATGACCTTTTTAAAAGTAAAAACCGATATCAGATTGATGGTGAAAAGGATGCTCTTTTTTTCACTCTTGAACCATTTATAGAGAGTACAGATCTTATTAAAAATCTAAAAAATGTCTTAGATGAGCTCAACAACCGTCTTGATACGATAGTTGACATAGAGTTTGCTTACAGTAAAAATCAGCTTTACCTGCTTCAGTGCAGACCTCAAGCCGGTTCTTCTGCCAGTCTCCCTCAGCCTATACCTATGGATTTGGATGAGAATGATATTCTCTTTACAGCCAAGAAGTTTGTTACAAACGGCTTAGTGGATAACATTGAATATACTGTTTATATAGATCCTGAATCGTACAATTCGATATCTTCCTTGAAAAAGCTTGAACGGGTTGGAAGAGCTGTTGGAAAACTTAATTCGGTACTGCCCCGAAGGTGTTTTATCCTGATGGGGCCTGGCCGATGGGGCAGCCGGGGTGATATAAAAATGGGTGTGAAAGTAAATTATTCTGATATAAATAACACTGCTATGTTAATTGAGATTGCACGGAAAAAAGGAGATTACGTTCCTGAGGTATCATTCGGGACTCATTTTTTCCAGGATCTTGTGGAAGCTTCAATTAAATATTTACCGCTGTATCCGGATGATTCCAATGTCATCTTCAAAGACGCAGTATTAACCCGTTCAAAAAATATGTTGAGCGATATCCTGCCTGAATTCTCTGATCTGGCTGATGTTGTATTTGTTACAGATTTAAAAAAAGAAAATGATGGTAAAATATTGAGAGTCCTTCTTAACGAGGAGATAAATGAGGCTATAGCTTTATTCGCGGAGCCTACAACACATGAAAGTACATATGATGTATATTCACACCCGGATGTAAAAAAAGAAGATTTCTGGACATGGAGGTATTCCATGGCAGAAACAATTGCAGCTGGCATTAACCCGGATGAGTTCGGTGTTAATGCAATTTATATAATTGGATCTACAAAGAATGCTACAGCCGGACCAATGAGTGATATTGATCTGCTGATCCATATTACTGGTGAGCCGGAGAAAAAGAAGCTTCTCTCAAAGTGGTTGGACGGCTGGAGCAGATGCCTGGGGAGGATGAACTATCTGCGCACCGGATACAAAACAGAGAAACTACTGGATATACACTATATTACGGATTTTGATATTGAACAAAAAACAAGTATGGCTGTAAAAATTGATGCCGTAACAGATGCAGCAAGAAAATTGATCATCGGAAAAGATGATGCTTGAAATATACTTTGTCACTGATCTGCATGGACGGAAGAAACAATATATATCACTCTTTGAGCAACTAAAAAAAAATCCTCCTGATATCTTACTCATCGGGGGGGATTTGTTTCCTCCATTTATGCGTCCGGGCAATTCTAATTTACCCGGTGATACTGATTTTATTAATGGATTTTTAAAGAAGAATTTTTTAGATTTAAAGAATTCTCTTGGTCCTAAATACCCCAAAATATTTATGATTATGGGAAATGATGATCCCCGATATTTCGAATCAGCTCTGATAGATGGAGGATCTGATGATCTCTGGACTTATCTTCACAATCGCAAGATTATGATCTCAGATTTTCTGCTATTCGGTTACAACTATGTCCCGCCTACGCCCTTTATGCTTAAAGATTGGGAGCGCTATGATGTTTCACGCTACACCGATATTGGTTGTGTAAGCCCTGAGGAAGGGGTGCGATCTTTTCCTGTAAGGGAGCATGAGAAAAAATGGAAAACTATAAAGGAAGATCTCTGGTCTTTGACTGAAAATGATTCAATGGAAAACGCTGTTTTTCTTTTTCACACTCCTCCTTATGATACAAATCTTGATCTTGGTGATATAAAATATGATATTATTGAGCATGTTCCGGTAGATAAACACCTTGGAAGCATAGCAGTCCAGAAATTCATTGAAGAAAAACAGCCGCTGCTTACCCTACACGGACACATTCACGAATCCTCCAGGATGAGTGAGGCCTGGATGCAGAAAATTGGACGCACTGTATGCATCAATGGTGCTAATGAAGGCGGAAACCTTACAATAGTGCGGATTAATCTGGAAGACCCTGAGTCTGCTGAATTGATTTTGGTATAGAGTGTACAAAATGCTCTATTAGTCATGTCTGATTCATCTTATTTTATAAAATCCAAACCCGGCAACTTGTCAATAAACTGAAATTATACAATATTAAAAATGTTGACGCAAACATAAAACTCATTATTCATGAGTAATGTTGTATGATATAACAAAAAATTTGTTGACTGATAACGCAAACATGCCTTAGAATGTCCTCTAATTGCTAAATTATGTAGCTCGAATGGAGGATTCATGAGTAAACATCAAAAGGAAGTCGGCGGTCTTTATGAGCTATCCGATTCCGGTGAAAAAATTGTAAAAAACAGTAAATATTATAATGAGGATTTGGCTCCAACAAAGCTCAAAGAGCGTACCTGGGGTACATATCACATTGCTACACTCTGGGTGGGAATGGCGGTATGTATTCCTACCTACATGATGGCCTCAGGCCTCATGGCTGCAGGCCTCAGCTGGTGGCAGGCTCTTCTTAACATCATGATCGGAAACCTTATTGTTCTTATTCCGATGCAGCTTAACTCACATGCAGGTACAAAGTATGGTATACCGTTTCCGGTTTTTGCAAGGCTTTCCTTCGGTCCCAAGGGGGCACATCTTGCATCAATAGCCAGGGCGATAGTTGCTGCCGGATGGTTCGGTATTCAGTGCTGGATTGGCGGCGCTGCGCTTGATACGGTTGTAGGTTCAATCAGTGCAAGCTGGGCAGCATGGGCTGGAAGTGTCTGGGTTTCGTTTTTTATCTTTTGGGGTTTCAGCGTATTTATCGCATGGAAGGGCCCTGATGCCATCAAGTCCCTCGAATCATGGGGTGCTCCGTTACTCGGTGTTCTTACCGCCTGTCTTGTTATCTGGGCTATAGTTACTGTAAAGAACATGGGTGGCACTGTAGGAGATATCTTCAACCTGCCGGCAACCTATGTAAAGGGGCAGTTCTGGAGAATCTTTCTCCCCGGCCTGGGCGGTAATATCGCATTCTGGGCAACCCTTGCGTTAAATATTCCCGACTTCAGTCGATATGCGAAAACGCAGAGGCAGCAGTTTATGGGGCAGCTTCTTGGGCTGCCGACAACAATGACGCTTTTCGCGTTTGCGGGAGTTCTAGTAACAGGCGCCACAAAGATTATTTTCGGTGAGTTCATCTGGGATCCGACAGGTGTTATTGCAAGGCTCGGCAGTCCCGTCGCCGCAATACTCGGTGCCGTTGGTGTTGTTGTTGCTACCATGACAACCAATATCGCTGCCAATGTTGTTGCACCCGCAAACGGAATTTCCAACATCAGCCCGAAAAGGCTTTCATACCGTATAGGCGCGCTGATAACAGGTGTTCTGGGTGTTGCCATCATGCCCTGGAGGCTTCTCTCTTCAGCCGGCGCTTACATTTTCGGATGGCTCGGAACCTATGGTTTATTTCTTGGGCCGCTGGCCGGTATTTATGTAGCCGACTACTACATTTTCAGAAAAAAGAAGCTGGACCTCACCGGCCTGTTCCAGGGCGACCAGGGGAGATATTGGTATAAAAACGGTTTCAACTGGAAGGCAGTATTAACCTGGGCCATCTGCGGTTTTGTTGTTGTTCTCGGGAAGATTTTTCCAGATGTTACTATTTTTGCCCGTCTTACTGAAAACGGGATTCTTGTCGGGTTCATTCTCGCAGTCATTCTTTATCCGCTTATGATGAAAAGTGATTCTTCCTCACTGGTAAGCGACGAAGAAGAGGCCTCAATAACCGAAAGATAATTTTCGATTCAGGAAAAAATACTATATTCAGCCCGCCTGGTCATGTAGGGGAGACCTTTCATCCGGCGGGCTTTTTTATTTTTTATTATTTAACAGCCTGAATCAGATCAATTCTTCCAGCAGCCTTTCATTTTTCGTGGTGAGGCTGCCGGATGCTCTGGTGATTGCGCCTGAATGCTCAAGTTCGGAAATGGCTCTTGAGAGAGCCTCCCTGCTGCAGCCAAGGTAGTCTGCCGTTCGGGTCACTGAAGGAAGTGGGAGGCTTCCGTTCATCAGAATACAATAGGCAATTTTCTGCTGCACTGTTTTAAACGACATTATTTCTATTTTGCTGGTAAGATTATTCAGTTTGGCGGAAATCCCTGTGATAAACTCGAGCAGTGAATCATGGTCTTTAAGATGTTCTATTACCCTTTTGCGTTCAACCTCTAATACAGTTGTCTTCTCCGTTGCTATCAGCCATCCGGGATATTGCGCTCCGGTAAAAACTATCAGCTCGGCGAAAATTTCTCCGGGACTGAATTCTTTGAGTATTATTTCACGGCCGGAGGATAATTGGCGGGTCAGTCTTAGTCTGCCGCTTTCTACTCTTCCGAGTGCCTTGCAGCTCTCGTGTTCATTGTGCAGTACTTCGCCCTCTGTGAGTTCGATTATTCTGCCGTTTCTAAAAATATTATTTCCCACGGCAGATTGTAACACGGGTTCGGCGATTTTACGACCCGCCCCCTTTTTATTCATGCGGGGTCTGTTTCTGCTGATATATTAAGGAAGGCGCACTCTTCTATTTTTCTCTCCATATCAATAACAGCTCTTCTGAATTCAGCGCAGTTTTTGCAGCCGCATGCACCGCAGTTCATCTCAGGGAGAGTGATCTTCTCATTCTCTTTATCATCACGGTTAATAATCATTTTACGTGAAACAAGTTTTTCAGTTGCCATACTCATCAGCAGAATTGCAGGGATTGTGAACAGCAGTCGGATTATCGTAAACTTGAAGCCCAGGAACTTTGTCTCTACTAAGAGCATGGGAACCTTGATTACAGCCCACGAACTGAGAATAATCACAAGGTTTGAAATACTTGCTCCCTTTTTATACAGCATAAGAGTCGCCGGAAAAGCCGCGTATATGGGGCCTGCTGAAACAGAGCCTATAAGCAGTGAAATTATCTTTCCTTTAAAACCGGATGCAGAACCCAGTCCCTTTTTGATAGTTTCAGCCGGAACCCAGACGCTCATCATCGCCGTGATGATCAGCACCGGGGGAAGCACCTGCAGCATTTCAATTATAAAATCCCCGGTGAAACTTAATGCGGCGGTAAATATATCGTTACGCAGGAAAAAAACTATTGTATAGAGGATTATTGCCGCAATAATGAATTTGAATTTTTTAAACGTGCAGCTCATAGGAAAACTCCCATCATGAACGCAATAGCCAATGCTGCCACAAAACTGAGGCCGTTTCTAACGATGGTGAATCGTTTTCCGAAGTGTTCAACCTCTACCGGCATTGTGGCAAGTCCTGCCATCGTGAGAGTTGTCAGGAAGGGGGCAACTGCTGTCAGGTGTGCACCGCTTATATAGAGTGACTTGGCAAGCGGAAAGGCAATTATCGCTGGCATTATAGTAACTGTTCCGATGATTGCGCCTGATATGGTGCTTAGTGCTGTATTTGCATTGCCAAGCAGCTTCTGGATCAGTTCGGGGGGGAGGGCTGCAAGTACCAAGCCTACAATCGCCATTATTCCGGCTACCTCTATGAAAGTGTTAAGCAGCATTTTGCCGGCCATTTTAGCGCCTTCTTTTGTCTTTTTCCTGCTCTTTATCACTGAAAAAATAAGAAAACCGGCGGCTGTTAAGATCATAAGAATTACGGTCATTTAATCTCCGTTGTGTTTGATGGCTAAACATATATAATTGTAGGCTTGATGAATGTGATATTTATCACAGCCTGCTGTCTTTTCGGAAATTATCTCGCCGAAATGCAGCTTTTTGGATATTATATTAATATGAACACAAGGCTTATCCTTATTCAGGCGATGTTTTTAATATTTCTGTTGTTTATAGCAGGATTTAACGAAATTGTTTTTGCGCAGAACCCTGCTGCGCAGCCGCGGCTTGAAGCCGATCCAAAGGCTGAATACTTTGCTGAAAACCTCAATCCTTCCTATTGGCGGTCTCTGTTTGACCTGGCTTACTGGGCCGGCGGCGACGGGGATGCTGAAAAAGCCGCGGATGATTTTGTTCCTGTTATAAAAGAACTCTATTCTGTTACTTCCTCAATGAATGATCTGCAGAAGGGGGAAGCTGTGCTTAATTTCATGCATAATAATCTTCTGCGTACCTATCATGTTAAGCAATCGAGTTTGAAGACTCTGCTGTCTTCCGGCAGCTTCAACTGTGTGTCTTCGTCTGTATTATATGCAATTCTGGGTACCGCTGTCGGCCTTGATGTCTCCGGGGTAAATACTGTTGATCATGCTTTCTGCCTGGTAAGTATAGACGATAGAGATATAGACGTAGAGACTACCAACGCCTACGGTTTTGATCCCGGGAAGAAGGTGGAGTTTCAGGATCGCTTTGGGAAGACGACTGGTTTTTCCTACGTTCCACCGGCAAACTACAGAGATCGCTCTACCATTAAGCTGGTAAATCTGTTTGCTCTTATCCTTCAGAACAGGATAGCTGATGCTGAAGATGTGGGTGATTACGCTGCAGCAGTGGGGCCAGCGGTTGACCGGTGGGTGCTGCTTGGCGGCGGCCCGGGAACAGAGTTTGAAGACCTGATTATTCGAATGCTTAATTATGGGACTATGCTTTCAAGGGCCGGGCTGGAAGAAGATGCCCTGGCCTGGGCTGAGATGGGGATTTCCGCCTATGGCCCTCATGAAAAATGGGACGAGTTTATAAATGGTGTTGTTAATAATATGCTCGTGAAACTGATTAGAAGCGGCCGGACTGAAGAAGCCCGGATGCGGCTTGATGAATTCAAACCCCGGCTTACGCAGCAGGCTGTCCTGGCGATGGAGCTGATGGTGTCAGACACTGAATTATTGGATGCTCTTGATGCGGTTAAGGCTGGCGGATCGGAAGAAGATTTCAAGGCTGTGCTGCGTGATGTCAGGTTGGGCGGGGCAGTAGCTGAGGAAAGGATTCTGGAGGTGGAGCTTGACTGGCGCCTGGGTGGAATAAACGGGATTGCAGGCACAGAGGGCTGGGAAGCGGCCTATAATGCAGTTTCAGCTGCTATAGCTGAGATGGGCCGCCTGCCTCAACTGATGAAGGCCCAGGGGGTATATCTATCCAACTGGAAGGCTGAACTCTACAATGCCGCTGTAAGGGCGTTCAATGCAGGGCGGATCAGTGAGGCTAATGCGCTGGCCCTGCAGGCCGCAGATAAGTTTCCAGATGAAGCAGTATTTCAATCCCTCATAAAAAGTACTGAGCAGGCACTGAACCGGCAATAAAGAAGCGCTGATAGAATTACCCATGGCTAAATCAGCGAAAGCTTCTCAAGTAATAATGCTCTCCCCGGTATTCACTGCGGATAAGCCTGCCTGCTTCCATCATCTCATTAACCAGATCGAAAGCGGTGTTATTATTCTCCAACAGTTCGCGAACAGCATCCTCGCGCATTGGATGCACCGAGGTGATGCTTAGTATATCTTCCTCTGAGTTTCCGGTTGCGGCAAATTCATTGCCTTCATAGCCGATTAGATACTCCGCCGGCAGTGTTTTTGATTGGTATATCTGGTATGCCCTGTTTACTGCGGCCTCCGTGGATGCTTTAACTGACGAATCAGCAGGGGGCCTGGTAGGAATACTTAGATAGCATTCTTCAGGGTTCAATTGTTTTATAAAGTCCGCATTTGCCTCAAGATTTTTTTCTGAATCATTTATGTTTTTAACCAGCATCGTCTCAGTCACAAGTTTTCCGCTGTATTCATCTGCAAATTTCAGGCTTCCTTCAAGATGCTGTTGGAAATCAAGTGATCTGTGCGGTCTGTCAATCTGTCGCCAGATGCCTTCATCAACTGTATCCACCTTTACTGATACCCAGTCTGCGGCACTCAGTGCCTCCCTGACCTCCGGGCGGTACAACATTGTTGCGTTTGTAATAACCGCTGTTTTAATGCCTGTAATTTTAAGGAATTTAAGCAGTTTTCCAATATTAGCGTCGAGGGTGGGCTCTCCGTCTGGTACAATGGTGAGGTAATCGATTGCATCACCTGATGCAGGAAGCTGTTCAAGCCTGGCTGCTGCTGCGGCTGCCAGTTCTTCAGGATTATAAAAGTTTTCAGGTGCCGTCGACATTCTTTTTGAAAAGCCTATCTGACAGTAGCTGCAGGAGTAAGAGCATATTTTGGGGGGAATGTTGTTTATTCCGATGCTTCGGCCGAGGCGACGCGAGGGAACCGGTCCGAATATTTTATCTTCCATACCTGATTATACACTGAAACGACAAAATAATCGAGTGTTGTCTAATAAAATTAGCTGCGCATATCAATCCTGTTGTTTTACCGGTTCAAGATTGTCAATGAACCTGTAAACTACCTTTTCGTAGGCATCCCGGTTCACAAAGATTGACTCACCATGACCTGCGTTCTTTGCCAGATAAAGCCCCTTTTTTCCTCGGACCTTCTCATACATACGGATACTGCACGAAGGCGGGACATAATCGTCCTGCTCACCGTGGATAAATAGGATAGGAGTTTTTATATAATCAACATCTTTAAGCGGAGATACTGTATTGAAGAAGAATCCCATACTCAACCTCGTTATCAGACTTGAAATATACATCAGCGGAAAAACCGGCAGCTTATAATCCTTCTTGAGCCGGTGAGCGAATTCCCGGTTCAGATCGTCATAGGGGCAGTCGGCGACGGTGAAGGAAATTCTATCGTCAATGGCTGCATGCATTACAGCGGTTGCGGCCCCCATTGAAGAACCGTGGATGCCGACTGTTGAATTAAACCCTGTTCTATCAAGGACACGGGTAACCAGGGTCCGCAGATCATATTTTTCATAATATCCCATAGAACAGTTCTTCCCTCCGCTTTTACCATGGAAGCGCTGGTCGTAAATGAGAACATTAAAGCCCTTATCAAGGAATAGTTTAAGGAACCTCAGTGAGGTGAACATGTTAACACTGTATCCGTGAACGATGATTACGGATCTCTTTGATTCGTAGCCGTTGGTGTCTCGGTTTGGAAACCAAAGCCCGTTGATTTTGTATCCGAAATCTGAATCTGCGGTGAACTCTTCCTTTTCAAGAACGTCATAGTATTTTTGTTTAATGGATTCATGTTCCAATTCGTAATTGAAGCTTTCTTCGTGATCATGTCTGTGCGGGTGAAGTGAGATCCTGTAGAATTTAAAGCCCAGGATGAATAAAGCCGCAATAATTATTCCTGCAATAAAAAAAACCATGAAATCTCCTTAGAAACGAGACTAATGTATCATCAAATGAGAATTCTGAAAACAGGAAAAAAATCTAATTATCTTCTAAGATAGGACAGTTCTTCAGGCAGAACAATGTTGTTGCCGTAGCTGTCTTCACCATATCCGCAGGATGCCAGAACTTCTAAATCCGCCAGAACCCTTTTATCGCCGACGAAGGTAACCGTCAGGTCGGTTCTAAGGTCTATCTTGCCCTGGGCTAGAAGGCTGGCAATAGCCCTGTTTGCATACTCACCGAGGCTTTCTTCAGAAATTGACTTAATCTCGGGCAGGGTAAAATCAGATGCATAGTTTATAATCTTGTTCTCCTCAAGAAGCTCATGAAAAATCTCTTTAAGCCCCTTTTCAAAATCCTCTATACTGCTGTTTTCCGCAACTGCTTTAAGATTACTGATATTTCTGGCCAGGTTACGCCGCTTAACAGCATTGATTTCTTCATTTACCCTGAACAGATTCATCGGGCTTGATGCATCAAATTTTGAATTTCCCAGGATGATATAAACCTCACTGCCGTAGTGTTGGATTATTTTGGCTACAAGGGTGGACGGTCTGACATGAAATCCCCGATAGATGGGAACGCTTACATTTATGGTTCCCTCTTCAGCATAGCGTTTGATCACTTTCTTACAGAGGGTTTTTCCTGCTGTCAGAAACTGCTGGGCATAGTTGAGGTAATAATCTACCAGGATATTGAGAATCTCGCCTGTTTTAATCGGAATGCAGGTATTTGCTCTGGCCTGCTCGGGAATATGCATCATGTGTCGTTCATAATAATGAATGATGCTGGTTGAAGCTTCAAGAAGGTGATAAACAATGGATGCATGTCCGCGTATCAGCTTCAGGTCCTTATCTGTATCCTCGATGTCAGTATTTGATATGTAGGTATCGTAAAGACTTTGCAGATTGTGGAATTTACTTTCAAGCGTTCTGATTGAGTTTTCATTAATAACCTCGGGAACAAGCACCTTATGATCATTACTTTGAATGCTGGTTATCTTTTTTAACAGAACAGATTCACTTGCAAGGTTCAGATAAGAGGTCGCAAGATTAACAATTACCTGTTCGGGATTATCGATCCTGGTTTTTGTAAGATCTGCATCAAGCCGCCCGTTCGGGATGTCGCAGTTGGGGCATAGTGTGCTGTCCTTTGCCTCCTGCTGTTCAATGCCGAGCGACACTGCGCTCTCAGTCAGTTTGTCGAATATTTCATATAGAGAAGAAGAAAACTGATTCAGTACCCTGTCTGTGTCAGCCAGGAAGGTGTCAATCCCGCTTAAAAGTCTGTATTGGGGTGAAGTTGATTTCAAATGAAGGGTTATGTAAGAGATATCGGTAAATCGCTTGATCGTGGCAATATTATCTCTGAAAGGTCTCCATTTCAGATTATTTTTTGCGTTGTAATGGTCCAGGAGTTCTTCAAGTCGTGTTGCGACGAACTTTGCCCTGCCTAGAAAATCGTTGCTGATGATATCATGTTTGTCTTTATTGGAAACTGCGAAATTGATGAACGCTCCCAGAGGACCGTAGATTTCATTAACCAGAATTAAAAAGCTCCTGCTGTCAAACTGTTTCCCGTGTTCTTTCATAGTCTAATTCTGTTATAATAGAGGAATATTGTCAAAGAAATATTTCAGTTTAATCATCTTTTTATTATAATAATTTAATGAGAAGCTTATTGCAGACAATCAGCCTGGGATCGTTTAATATTCCATGGCTTTTTTTACCCGTCATTCTGGCCTGGATGGTCTATAGGATCCTGACGAAAAGAATCTATCGTAAACTGCCTGAACAGCTGAAGGTTATAGACGGCATTCTTGTTAACATAATTTTTATAATAATCATAGTCTGGAAGATGTCGCCGCTGCTTTTTCAATTCAGTACCGTCGCCGAAAACCCCTCGGCACTTTTATTCCTGCCCGGCGGCAGAGCGGGGATAATTACGGGGGTATCAGCTGCTGCTGTTTTTCTTGGTTTTTCTCTGTTTAAAAGACGCAGGCAGCTGAAGGATTTGGTCATAGGATTTTTATTAAACGCCGTACTGCTTGCAGCAGCATTTCTAATTTTTGGAGCCGGGACCTCCTGGATTATTGGAACTGTCAGCAATCCGGTTGAGGGGCCTGCAGCTGCTGTCGGAGCCCCGGCCTATGATTTTACCCTTGATGCGCAGGACGGTAAGGTTTACAGGCTCTCTGATAACGCAGGGCGTACTGTTGTGCTTAATTTCTGGGCAAGCTGGTGTCCTCCATGCCGTGCTGAACTGCCTGAGCTTATAAGTTTTCATGAGGGGCTTGACCCTGAAGGGCCGGTCTTTCTCTCGATTAACATGTATACAACTGAGACCGACCCATCGGGGCTTTCGGCATTTGTTGCTGAAAACAAGCTCAATTTTCCAGTTTTATACGATAAAGACGGCAGAATCGCCGCTGCATATGATATAAAGACTATTCCAACTACTATAATTATTGATAAGAATGGCATGATACATTCAGTCAAAAACGGTGCGGTGACCGAAGCTGTACTGAAAAGATTATCCGCCGATGCAGGAGAGTGAAGAATGAAGAAGATTTTTGTATTAATAACCCTAGCTGTTGTATTAATGCTTTTTACCGGCTGCCTTGATATTTTTCATGCGGTTTCAATGAAGAAGGGGCAGGTGGAATTAACAGTTCGATACACCATGCAGAAGGCTATTTTTGAGCTTGGTGCTGGTATGTCGGGAGAAGCGCCTGACTACAGTGAGTTTACAGACATAGGCGATGATATGTTTAAAGAGTTTCAGGGCCTTGAGGCTGATGTTCGTCCAATTGAAAATGAATTTGAGGTTGGAGCTGAGATCTACCTGAAGGGAAGTGTGAGCAAGATGAATAATGCCGCGGGTGAGAGACTCGAGTTTCTGCCTCAGAAAACGGATATCGGATGGGAAATAATGATTCCAGGTATGGGCGATGAGGGAGGAGAGGCTGACGATGAATTCGCCGCCGCCTTTCTTTCAAGCGCGAAATACCGCTTATTGATTGATCTCTCCGGCGATTTCAGGGATATTACCCAGGCATCACTGATTACAGCTGAGGGTGAAGAAGCTCCATTAGAGGAATTCAGCGCTGAATTATACGGTAGTTCAATGTTGATTGAAATTCCTATGATATTCCTGTTCTTAACTGATGACGATTTGATTATAAGGCTTAATTAATATTGCTGATGATGCTGCAGTTTCGGAGTGCGGCCCTTAACGGCTTTGTCCCAGCGTTTCAGGAATAGCCCCCTTGGAACAACCTTTGCTCCAAGTTTAAGTTTGTACTCCATATACGGCTGCCCGAGGTTCCAGAATGCAATACCACTGTTTTCAAGCACCCCCGCTAGCAGAACCATCTGAAGCTTGCCGAAATTATTGAATCTTTTGTCTTCCCGATGAAAGAAGCCTGAAAGGCTAGTGTAGGTTTTTCCTATCGTATAACCCAGCTCACCGGCGATAATCTTTGAGTCCTTATCTGCGGTGAGGCTTACACCCAATATCTGCATCTTACGATCCCTTTTTTCTCTACAGTCGGCTGCTATTGATTCAATCAGATCAGCATATTCTTTTGTTATCCAGCATTCTTCCCAGGCTGTTCTTAGATGAGTTAAAACTTCAGCAGGATCAGCGCTGATATTGAGCCGAATATTCTCATCAGCTATTCTATTGCTGTTTATGATTTTAGCTGTTTTACGGTCAATATTTAAATCCTGCCAATCAAGGACTGCATATTCGCGCTGTAGCTGTGGAAGAAGTTTAACCCTGCCGTCTTCAAAGTTCGTGATTGCAATAAAACCCAACCTTGCCTGTTTGCAATAAAAAGTTTTTGACCAGTCGTCAGACCAGAAATAGTTATATCTGTGCCACCCGGCGGCATAATTGCGGTGCCGTTTGGTCAGTTGTTTATAGCTGAGACTGTCATCAATTTTTTTTAATCTGATCGAGGGATGCTTCCACCTGATTATCTGGCTTTCGGGTCTTTCAAAGCTGTAGAAAAAATTTTCAACTATGTTGTAACGCAGATGCCATTCTCCGTCGAAGATGCTGCATACGGCTTGATCCTTTTTAAGACTGTATATTCCGGTGCACAACAGCAACCCGTCGTCATCCAGATCCCGAAGCATATAATAACGCCCCCTGCCGTTTTCAGTCTTTGAGCATAGACCGAAGAAGGTCGAATGCTCGGGTGGGGATTCTTCCAGCATCGAGACAAAGCGTGCAGGCAGATAATCAGTTTTCTCGGGAAGCAGTTCAACCTCCGGGGCGCCGCTGGCACTTTGTTCTCCGGGGTATATTTTCATTTTTAGTTCGATTCCGGAAATCAGGCTTCCCGAAAGAACTTCCGGGTTTACCAGAACTGCCGAAGAATGTTTTCCCTCATGGTAGTAATAAATGATTGGAATATTATCCTGCAGACCGACTTTCAGAAGAACAGCATTGACGACATTCATGGAAGTATCTCTCCTACTGTAATTATATTAAATATAGAGGAAACTTCAATTCAAAAAAGAGTGAGCGCAGGAGCTGCCTGCTGTTTTTAATCAGGTCTGCGGTGGTAGCTGTTTCCGCTGCCCTGCCGGCTGCTGTTGTGACGGTTTCCGCTGTTGTGATTACCTCCACTGCGATTTCCGCCGGGTCTGTTAGACCCCGGTCTTCCCCCCTGACGTCCCCGGCTCTGGGGCCTTCCTCCGCCGCGGCCGCCCCTGCTCTGTCCGCGTCCGAAGTTCCTGGGTGCCGGCATGTTGGAGTTCTGGGCTCTGTCGCTGTGGAAGGCATGATTGATGTCAACCGGAACAGGTGTATCAAGTAGTTTATCGACAGCCTTAAGGTAGGCTCTGTCTTCTGCAGTACAGAATGAGATGGAAGTTCCATCGGCGCCGGCTCTGGCTGTTCTGCCTATTCGGTGCACGTAGGTTTCTGCCTCCATCGGCATATCGTAGTTAATAACATGACTTACATTGTCGACATCAATTCCACGTGCAGCTACATCTGTTGCAACAAGAACCCTGAGCCGTCCCTGTTTGAAACCGTTCAGGGCTTTGACCCTTGCCGATTGGCTTTTATTACCGTGGATTGCGGCGCTTTGAATGCCTGCCGCCGACAACCTGTCAACGACGCGGTTTGCCACATGCTTCATCTGAGTGAATATAATAACCTTCTCAAGCTCTGTTTCGTCGAGGATAGTTTTCAGAAGGGCATCTTTCTTATCGCTGTCTACAAACAGTACGCGCTGATCAATTCGTTCCACAGCAGGCTGTTCTGGTGCAATCTCAATGACAACGGGGTTTTTAACAAGAGACTCCGCAAGCGTCATAATTTTGGGCGGCAGGGTGGCTGAAAAGAATAGTGTCTGCCGTTCATCGGGGATTTTTGCGATCACTTTTCGTATGTCGTGAATGAAACCCATGTCGAGCATGCGGTCAACCTCGTCAAGGATAAAAACCTCTATTTCGGCAAGGTTGATGAACCCCTGGTTCATGAGGTCGAGCAGTCGGCCCGGGGTGGCTATAAGAATGTCGACACCGCGGTTTAGTGCTCTAATCTGGTTATTCTGGTTCACCCCGCCGAAAATTACGGTATGGCTTATCCGCAGAAAACGGCTGTATGATTTTATGTTATCACCAATCTGAGCGGCAAGTTCGCGCGTGGGAGCGAGGATGAGTGCTTTAGGGGTTCCCCTATGGGGTCTTCGGTTTTCATGTGAAAGTTTCTGCAGCAGCGGGAGCGAGAAGGCGGCTGTCTTGCCGGTTCCGGTCTGTGCGCTGCCAAGCAGGTCGCAGCCCTGCAGTAACGCAGGAATTGCCTCTTCCTGTATGGGGGAAGGCTCGGTATATCCCTTTGCGGCAACTGCCTGCCTGATTTCGGGGCGTAATTTTGCAAATACACCTTTCAAATGCGATGTATCAATCTGAGAGTTCTGTTTATTCATTTTATTCCAGGTCCGGGTCATTACAAATCTCTACCCGCCGGACACATGGAAAAGAAGAGGCCGGAAAATCCCGGCTATTCGGAAATTATGGGGCACAAACTGCCCAAGAGGCCATATAATATATGATTATAAAAATATTTGCAATGGGGGAGGCTTAGCGGAGTAATTCCTCTATTTTCGCTATAGTCAGCGGAGCGGAGCCTTCATAGTGATTGTTTACGTTTATTGTTACACGCTTTCCACGGCTGATAAGATCTTTAGTCATCTTAATAATTGAAACAAGCTCATCCTTCGGTTCGACTATACGGTTCCACTTTTTGTCAGTAGTTTTTTCAATTTCCCGACGGTCTCCACCGAGTAGTCTGATCACCGAACTGCTGTTAAGCAGATGTCCGAATTGAGCATAAACCTGTGTAATCGGAGGCATGAAGATTTTCTCTGAAAACACATGTATGATTCCACATTCATGCAGCATGTTAAAGTACTCTTCATGCAGATAGTTTTTATTACGGATTTCAACTGCCAGAGGTATTCCAGCCGGAACGACGTGGCAGAACTCTTCAAGTTTTCGCAAAAAAACATCCATTGAGGGCATTTTGCTTCTATTCAGGTATTCGAACTCAAGCATGAGCGCATCTATCCTGGGGAGCATTGGTTCAATCAGGTTGAGGAAGTCCTCAAAAACCTCATTCGAAAGAAAAAACGGGTTTTCTATCAGCTCTTTGGAGCCGTTTACAGGTCGCTGGTGGGTGAGGCTGATTTTGTTCGGTATTTTACAGGTGAAACGAAAATCAGAATCCACCGCTTTAAGATATTCATTGACTGTAATCGGATCAGGTATTCTGTAGAACCAACTGTCGATTTCCACAGTTCTGTAGCGGCTGCTGTATTCCGGAAGATAATCAACCGCCCGCTTTCCGGTTTTTGTATATACGAGATTTTTCCATGAAGGATAGTTCCAGGAACAGGTTCCGATTAATGGATTCATATTTTATTTTATCACATAAATGAAGGAATCGGGGAGCGGAAAATCCTCCCTTTGCCGGCAGCAGTCCGGGGTTTGGCGGGAGTGGGAGGGCGCTCCATTAGGCAATTATTTATTTTCTGCTTCGGCTAGTTTTTTTTCAAGTCCTGTACGAAAAGGAACCGCGATTACCGCACTGAAAAAAACGGCGTAGAGCACTGATAGAAGTGCAAGAGCCATCCCCCGGCCGATTATTTCAGGTGCATCGAGGAGTGCGAGCATTGCAATCAGCCCGAGGAAAAATCCCATGGCGCCCGAGAGAATTAGATATTTTTGAAATGCTTTGAAGAAAATAATCCCTGCCTTAAGCGCCGGGGGCTCGGGCAAATCCCTGCTAAAACCAAGAGTGAATGCATTTTTGATTTCAGCAGTGCTGTAGTTTGCAAGCATCATTATAAATGTGCTCAGCAGTACCATTGCCAGGCTGCCGATATCGAAGAAGCAGGTGATGCATCCGGACATAATCATTCCGAAGATACAGACAATTGTAAAAAGAATAACACTGAGAATGTATGTTTTTTTCATTTTTTTCCTCCTGAGAAAATTGATTTTGATACTATTTCATGCAGATCAAGCAGCCCTTCTGATATAATGGTGTTTATTTCATAGGTCCGGCACAGGTCAGCTGTTTTTACGGCAAGGGTTGAGGGGTTTGATGCGCCATAGATAAGTGGTATGAAGGCTATGGCTATGAGTGCGGCGAAGGCAAAACGAAATAATTGACCATTGCAGGCGGTCTGTGAATATTGCTGGCTGCCGTAGAATCTCGGGGTGTGGGGAACCGATACCTTGTTAATTTCGTCATCATAAAATTTTCCTAGTTCATCTTCTATTTTCATAGTTTTCTCCATAATGTTTCGAAAATTTCCGCTTAATATTGTGAATGTGATATTTAACAGTTCCCTCTGGTATTTTTATAACCCGGCTTATCTCTCTATATTTCATCTGCTCATGATATTTCAGAAAGGCCACCTGGCGCTCAGTTGCAGGCAGCGATTCAATAAACATAGCTATCCCGGCCTGCAGTTCATTTTTCAGGGTTACAGACTCGGCGCTTGCCGAGGCCGGTGAGGAAGCGACTGCCTCCTGTTTTACTTTTTCAATGACCCTGAGTTTTGAGGTATTTTTTTTAAGGGCGTCCAAGGCACAGTTGTGTGCTATTGTGTATATCCAGGTGCTGAATGACCACTTTGAACGATACCTGTGAAGATTGGTATACACTTTCATCATTATCTCCTGAACAAGGTCTTCGGTATCGTAGAAACCGAAGGAGCTGCGCAGGTAGACTGTCAGCTTCGGGTAGTATTTTTCCCAGATTTCTTCGAAGTCTTCCATACTTATATATACGATTGTAAACCTGTTTAGTTGGGAATTGAATTTAAAAACATGACATAGTTTTAATCTCATGATAATCTGGTCTTATGTCAGATATGAAAAATTATGATCCCAAGCTGTCTTTCGAAGAGCTTGGAAAAACAATCTCAAAACTTGGAGAAAAGAAGGCCAACACTAAACCGTGGCAGTTGATTCTGCTCGGTATACTTGCCGGTATATATATCAGTATAGGCGGGCATTTATTTCTTGTTGCACTTAATGAGGGAGCCGGTAAGATTGTCGGCGGAGCAGTTTTTGCTGTAGGATTGATTCTTGTAGTGATAGCGGGTGCCGAACTTTTTACCGGTAATGTAATTATGACTGTGGGTGCCGTTACCAGGCATTACAGTTACAGGAAACTTATAAGGAGCTGGGTGTTTGTTTATGTCGGTAATTTCATCGGCGCTATTGTATACACCTGGCTCGTTTACCGCTCCGGGCTCTTCGGAAGTCCTACATCACTCTTCGGTGGTGTTGAGGAAATAGGCGGAATTGGCCAGCTTGCCTCTGCAATTGCCGTAAAAAAAATGGCGCTGTCCTTTGAAGCGTCTGTCATTCGCGGGATCTTCTGTAATATGCTGGTTATTCTGGCTGTTATTATGTCGGCAATGGCAAAGGACATTGTCTCAAAGATGCTTTGCTGTCTAGCACCTGTTATGGCATTTGTAGCTATAGGTTTTGAGCACTGTGTCGCGAATATGTTTCTAATTCCTATAGGGCTTTTTATTCAAGGCGCCTCTTTTCCTGAACATCTGTCGATGTGGGGGAATATCCTGCCTGTTACCCTTGGTAATATTATAGGCGGGGTGCTGATACTTTTTATTCATCCGAACAGGATCCGCCAGATTAAAAATCTGCTGAAGCGGCAAAGAGTGTCATGACTGCACGGAGCTAACCGTCTTCGTGGGTACTGCTCAAGATGAAATTGACCTCGATAAAACTGAACTCTTCTTCGTGCCGGTATAAAAGGCCTGGGCCGTGTCTGGCACCGGAGGGGTCAGCGTCTAGTGTCTCTAAGATCATCCCGAAGTTCGTGTACGGTTTCCTCCATCACATCATAGGTCAGATTCTGAAAGCCTTCGGCAAGCTCCTCTTCGGAGAGTTC
This sequence comes from Candidatus Thalassospirochaeta sargassi, assembly GCA_028532855.1. Taxonomy (GTDB): domain Bacteria; phylum Spirochaetota; class Spirochaetia; order UBA9216; family UBA9216; genus Thalassospirochaeta; species Thalassospirochaeta sargassi. The sequence goes on along the minus strand of JAQQAL010000035.1, from coordinate 49,249 downwards.
GCTGAGTACGGCTATTGATACCACATTTCCAACAATGGAATCAAATCCAAATAGTGAAGGTGATAGCTCCTCTTCGACGTTGATCTTCCTTCGCCAGATTAGTTCATTATTGCCGGGATGGTAGAGGCCGGCTTCCATTTCGAAGATCATTGATACATTTCCGCCCCAGGAGTAGGCGGTTAGTCCGTATTCCTCAATCTCAATTTCAAGGATTATATCGGCAGTTCGCAGATCCTGAATCATCTCGGCATCAAGCATCTTTACTATGCGATCAAAGGTCAGTTCAGCTGCGTATTCGGGGATGTATAATCCCTCAAGCGCTGAATAAAGTTTCTTTTCAGCCTTATTGGCTTCCGAGGATTTAACGAGGTTTGTTCCGAGTGATACTATAGCAGTAAGGGGATCATTGTCGAAGCTGGCATTGCTGTAGTCGACTGACACGGTCGGTTTTGGTGGAATCGGCATGTCCATGGCAATGCGTGTACCATAGATGTCATAATGCTTCAAATTGTTTACACTTGTGCAGCCTGCAAACACAATTGCCGCTGTTGCGGCGCAGATTGTAATTGCTCTTATGTTCTTCATATTAACTAACTCCGTAAGAGGTTTCTATTGAATATAACACCGCGGCATGCGGGAGATGTTACTTTTATTTCTGAAAACCCATGTTATTCTAAATCGAGCCCTGCTATATAGTCTTTCAGTTTCCGGTCTGCTTCCTGGTATTTTCTCTGGGTTGCAGTCTGGTTTGAATACAGCTCCGTCAGATCTTTTTCCTGGTCTTCAAGCTGTAAAGAATATTTTTTATATAGATCAGATTCCTTATCGAGAACCTTCATGTTCTCTCTTATTCTGCTCTGATCCCTGCTGATTCTGTTGACACTGCTGTTCAGGTTGTTGATTTGCTCTCGCAGTGTTTCGATTTCACGCTTCATCTTAGATATGCTGTCAAAGGCCCTCTTAATATCCGGGGAGATATGATTCCATTCCATATAATAGTCGAAATCATTTAAACCAAGGTTAATCAGGCTGTATTGATTCAACTCGATGTATTCTTCACTTACAACTGCAGGTTTATCCCATTCAGTCAGCCTGAACCTGTATTCACCAGTTGTTTCTTCCGATATTTCGGGGCTTTGAAGCAGTTTCCAGCCGGATTCACGCGGATGGATTATTAAAAGTTCGTCTTCAGTACCTGATATTTTATATTCAGTTTTCCGCTTTTTCTTGTCGCTCCGGTAGAGCAGGCCGTCGGAAATCTTAATTGAAGACAAAACTTCAGGCTCGGATATGATTTCTTTTTCTACTTCAAGTGATCCGTGAACCGCGTATGTAAGAAGGCGTTCGCTGTCCGGAATCATAGCGGGAAGTAGTGTGTCACCGCCGTAGTATCGTCCCTCAAGTACCGTTACCGGTCCCGCTTCCCATTGAGCTTCGGATATGTTTGTCAGTTGAATCCCTTTGAATACAAGGTTGTAGGAAGGATCGTAAACGCCAAGAGATTTGCCAGCATTTTCATACGAGATAATCGGAATCATTGCAGACGATCTTGCGTCTATTGTTACAGGATGGCTGACTTCATATCGGTAGAAATTGCCCGAGCTTACTGCTGTTGACAGGCTTGCGGTCGGGGCCGGACTGTATGCTTCTTCAGCCATTGCAGAGGATGGCATATCGTAGGAGCTGCGCGACATAGATGGTGCCGGCGCGTAGGCTTTTTCATAGCTTGTAGGACCTATCGGTTTGTTTAAAACTGTGTCGACATCCTCCCGGCTGATATATTTCGGGGTGGAAAGTTCCATTGTGAAGGCATTAGGCATACCGGCAACAAAATCAAGCTGCACATTTTCCCAATCGGTGTTGCCGGTGTTCTGTACAATAGCCCATCCTTCCAGTGTGGGGGTCCCGTTTTCGTCAAGTACAATTCTGTAGCTCGTCTTCCATAGCGGTACTGCTTTTATATAGCTCAGACGAACGCGCCTGAAGCCTTTGCCTTTGAATGATATCCTAAGAGTCCGAACCGATTTTATCCTGGATTCGGAAATTGTTCCGAGGGCGGAAATCAGCTCATTCTGCAGCAACGGGTCGATGAATTGTAGATTTTTCAGCTCTGTAATATCAATACTGTTGATGCCGGAACTATTCATCAGGTTGAGTATCAGCAGCAGTTCATCATCAGTCTGTCTTTTTTCAACACTTAATATACGCCCCTCAAGATCTTTGTCATTGCCGGAGGCTGCTACCCATTCACCCTGGGCTCTCAGTAGAAGATCATATAGGGCAGGGGATCCCGACGGGTTAACCCGCAGATCCCCGAGGACTATATTCAGCGGGTCGGCGCTGTCGAACTTGACTATATCAACACTTCCCCCGTCAAGATCTTCAACAACAAGACTTTTCAGAATATCGTTGATATCACCCGGTTCGGCCTGAAACAGAATCTCTTCATTCCCGTTCACCTCTGTTTCGTGAACCATCTGGGCAAGTCCGGCAGAATAAAGGGTGACCCTTGATACAGGTATTTCGGATGCCGCAACGGCAGCCTCCGAAACCTCTGAAACCCCCTCACCGGAACTTAAAACCGGCAGGGCTAATATAAATAAAACGGATATATACAGGCTTAATCTATTCATGATTAAACCATAGCACAGCAACTGCGGCAGATCCAGTACGGATTATGCCTAGGCCGACATGCTGTTTTCCAGTTTCTTTTTAACAACCTTCGGGTTGCCTATAACCCCAGGCCCGCATATGCAGCCGCCCTCGCAGGACATAACTTCAATCAGGTTGTATTTAAGTTTTCCTGCTGCGGCAGCCTTGAGCAGATTTATGTTTTTCTTCGTCAGACCGTCCACCTTAAGCGGGTTGCAAATGCTCCTTGTCTCTTCATCAAACCTTGCAATAACCGCATCAGCTACCCCCCCCGAGGCGGCAAAGGCTCTTGCCCTGAACGAACCGTCCCCGCCGTTAAAATCTGTCTCCTCGCAATCGTTCACATCAATACCGGCGGCAATGAGCATTGCGCCGAGTTCTTCAAAACTCAGTACATAGTCAGCGGAGTTGTCGCGGATGGCCTCGCTGCGTTTTGCAGTGCAGGGGCCTATGAATACTTTCAGGCTGCCGGGAAACAGCGTCTCCGCCGCCTGCGATGTATAAAACAGCGGCGTCCCGGTATCAGAAAGAAAAATTTTCATGCCGCTAATATGCTTTTCTGCGGCGTCTACCCAGGCCGGGCAGCAGGATGTAGCCATCATGGCTTCACCTTGCTCAATCCGCTCAGCAAACTCAACAGCCTCCAGGGCAGAGGTTTCATCGGCTCCGGCTGCTACATCCACCACGGCGGTGAAGCCCAGCTGTTTTAATGCCGCCACCAGCTGCGCAGTACTTCCCGGAAACTGTCCTATAATTGATGGAGCGAGCATGGCTGTAATAGGTTTTTTCTCCTTTATGCGGGCAGATACATCAATAAGCTGGCTTCGTTCCATAACTGCTCCGAAGGGGCAGGACCGAACACAGCGGCCGCATGATATACAGTTGTCGTAATCAATGAACATGTTTCCGCTATCATCGCGTTTAACTGCATTCACAGGGCAGGCGTCTTCGCAGGGGACGGGAGTGTAGATAATTGCATTGAAAGGACATAGTTCGCGGCATTTTCCGCAGTTTCGGCATTTGTCCTTGTCAATTTCCGCCCGGCCGTTCTTGATGCTGATAGCACCAAAGGGGCAGTTCGTTTCACAGGGGCGGGCCAGACATCCGCGGCAGCTGTCCGTCACCCTGTAGGTTACCCGTGGACAGGAGCTGCAGGCTACCGAGATAACAGTCAGGGGCGGATGTTCAATCTTTTCACGTACAAGCGCCTCGCCTAGATATTCTTTAAGAGGTTTATATTCATCATCATCCTGCTCAATGCTGAAACCGAGTAGGGCCATAATTCGGTAGCGGGTCATTGCCCTATCCTTGAATGTACAGCATCGGTAGCTCGATTTATCTCTCGGGTTCAGATCAATAGGAATCCTATCTATTGTTCTGGCGAGTTTGTCTTCGTTGAAATCTTTCAGCAGAAGACTGCTCAACTCTTTCCTTATATAGTTGCTTTGGTTATTCATCGTAAGCATAGCTACCCCCGCTGTATTCAGCTTCAACTGCTTTTAAAACCTTTCTCACACTTGCCTGGGCAATCAGTTTGCCAGCTACCCTGACAAACGGCGGTTTGAATCGTTTGTCTCGGCATATACCCAGACATGTTGAGCCGGATATCTTCACTGAAGATGAGAGGGGCGGCCTCAGGTGTTCCTCGAGGGTGAGCAGGTCTGACGCACCCATGACATAACATGTTGTGCCGGTACAGATTTCGATACTGATCTTTTCCATCATCTTCTCCTATATGTATTCTAAAAAAGTCTGTTTAAGATATTTCGATTCGAGTATTGTCTTAATCCTGTGAATAATCGTTCTTCTAAGGCCCAGCTCGACGGGTATGCTTGGATCCTGGTGAGCTTCATTTATCTTTGTTCCCACCAGGAAGTGCACCTCATCAGTATTCATCAGCATACAGATCAGGCGTCTGACTGCATTAGTTTGCATTGCGACCCAGCTGTCTTTTGTCTCAAGCATTTCAGCAGTTTTGGAAAGAGTGAGTATCCCTTCTGTAACAAGATCAGCTCCTTCCATACGGGACAGTGGCGGAATGTCGGCCGTTCGTTCCCGTAGATCGGTTTCAATTTCAGTATTCAATCCTTCCGCTATAATGCCTGCAGTTGTTCCGCCGCAGATGATTTTTTTTCCCGTGAAAGCCTCATATTTTTCAAGGAGGTGCTGATCATTTTCAGGATCAATCGGAGGCCCCGACACCAGCAGCAGTTTTCGCGGTTTTCGCGGGTATACCACAGCGCAGGTTATGTCGTCCTTGGCCTTCTGAATATCATTCAGCAGGGCCCGGCTGGTAATTTTACGCGATAGATCCCTTGCCGATATATTTCTGTCCTTGTTAATTTCTGCAGTAACAAATTCTTCAATAAACGGTGTTCGCCAACCTAACGGCAGCTTCGCGGTTCCCATGCCGGATTGAGATACCCCGTCGCTGAAGAAGATCAGCCGGTCTTCGTTCTGCAGGTTTACCTCCGAATAATACAGCTGTTCAGTTCTGCCTGGGAATCGGTTTTCAAGCGGAATAACAGTTTTCTCTATTTTCAAAACCTTTCCGTTTCTTATCAGCATGTAGGGCGGATTATCGTATTCCACAATTTTTGCAACGCCTGAAGAATTGATATCTACCATAGTAAATGTTGAATAACTTATCTTACGCTCACGGCAGGTTGGAAGTGTTTTCATAATTACCCTGGCTGAATCAACTATATCCATCCTTGATGTTGTAAACTTTTGACCCATGGTGGCAGTCAGATTCGCCAGAACATTTGCCTTTACACCGCTGCCCAGGCCGTCCGACAGGGTACAGACTATTCTGCCTTCGGTTTTATCCCTGGAGAGCAGGAATACGTCGCCGGCTATTCTCTCACTGTGTTTCCAGTTCTGGGCGTAATCTACCTCAATGAACCCATTCATTCTTTATGGTCCTCATTGTCGGTGTAGGATTCTATCAGAGAATTAAGTATGAGCTGGGTTTCAGCAGCATTTTCTCCAAGGAGTGATGCAATCTGCTGAACACTGTTGAGACTTTTTTCAATTACTTCCTCTGTTTTGCGGATTATGGTTTCCCGTCTGACTGCGGGTGAGGTTATATCCTGAAAGACTGCACCGAACATTTCTTCTTTGCCAATGCGGAATGCGAATGTTCTGAACACTTTTCCGTCTATCCGCATCTTATCTTCTGTTGTGTGAAGCGGCGAGTTTTTAAGCTTATCAAAAATGCCGCAGCCGGGCAGAAGCCTTTCCAGTGGAGCGCCTTCGAGTCTCAGGCCGGCTTCGGGTGCAAGCGAGCTGTCGATATCCGTAAACAGATTAATAAATTTTTCATTGCATTCCAGGATCTTTTCATTGACGTCTGTGATTACAACCCCCAGGGGCATGGCTTTCATAAGTGCATTGCTCTTTTTTTCAGCAAGTTTTCGCATATTGGTTACGCACATATTCTGTTCTGCCTTCCCCGATAGAATGGCGGCGGCAAAGTCGCGGCATGTGTTATATCCGCAGCCGCCGCAGTTCATTTCATCTTCTTTGCTTCTCTTATCCAGAGAAAGTAGTACCTCTTCAATTTCATCGTCTGTAAAACTCTCCGGTCTGACGGGGGCCGGGGGAATAATCTTCTCTAATTCAGCAGCCGCCTCCGCTGGTCGTAGACTTTCTTTAAGGCTCAATTGCTGATAATCGAGGACCCTAAGTCTTTTTTCGAGATAACCGCATGTCTGTGACATTCCTCGACCAGATATACATCCGCCGTCGCAGGCAAGATACTCTAAAAAGATGTTTCGTTCCTTTAAGTTCTCTATATCATCAAATGTACCTATTATATTGCTAATACCGGAACAACTTATAAGATCAGGTTCTATAGCAGATGCGCTTGCTCGTATTGTATTCAGCATTCCGCCTTCAACAGCAAACTCCGCTGCCTTTACCGTCTGCTCCGGTATAAAATGCGCATCAGGGTCGCAATCTCCTCCAAGCTCAATTCCTTCAGCTTCCAACCATTCAGTCAGTTCAATAAAAGTTAATGCCAAATCAATATCCGAGGTTTCATCGTCAGCTTCAAGCTTTTTAGAAATACATGGTCCGATGAATACTACCCGTGCATTTTTACCGTAAGTGTTTTTAAGAAGGCTGGCATGGGCTTCAAGAGGAGACGCTGTATCGGCCATCCGTGGAACCAGCGAAGGGCGGTACTTTCTTATCAGCTCCTTAACAGTAGGACAGGCTGATGAAATAAGCATGCCCTTGATTGTGTCCATTTTTGATGCTGCATCTTTTCCGACAATCTCAGCCCCTATAGATGTTTCTGATACACCACTGAATCCGAGTTTTTTAATGGCCGTAATCAGTTCGGCAGCGGTACAGTCGAACTCAGCCGGAAAGGAGGGGGCTATTGAAGCAATAACCGTTTCATTTAGCTTCAACAGCTGTTTTGCCCTTGCTGTGTCTGAACGAACCTTTTTAGCGTTGACCGGGCATACCTCAATGCATCTGCCGCAGAAAATGCACAGGTCATGCACGATAACAGCGCTTCCATCGTTAACCTTGATAGCCTTAACCGGACATTGGCGCACGCATTTATAGCAGTCACGGCAGATAGTTTTTTCGGTATAGATTGGAAATTTCATTCTTATTTCTTCTCCATATAGTGGCTGATAAGGTCAATTACGCATTCCGGGTTACACCTCCGGTGAATATTGCCGTTTACGATGATATTAGGACCTTCCGAACAGTTTTCCAGGCATAGTTTTCCTTGCAGCTTTATCTGATCTTCCAGTTTTTTTTCTTTTATGTAGTTTTCAACAATCTCAAGCGACTGTGAGTTTCCCCTGGAATAGCAGGAGCTTCCCATACATATTTCAACAGTTATCATGCTGTACGTCCTTTAGCGATAAATGGATATCGATAATAAATTACGATATTATATGCCGTCTTGTCAATAGATAAAAGTTTATCGTAACAATTCTGCTGCATTTTTATATTTGCTTGTAAAGCTAAACATAATGATGTATTCTTTGGGGAAGAGCTGTAAATGAAAAAAACACCAATGTACATGAAAGTCTATCGACTTGTGGTAAAGCGTATCGAGAGTAACATTTATCCGGTTGATTCCCTATTACCTCCGGAACCCGAACTACAGGAGGAATTCCAAATAAGCAGGACAACTGTCCGGAAGGCTATGGAGCTGCTTGCTCATGACGGCTATGTGACAATCAAGCAGGGATTGGGCACCAGGGTAAATGATAGAAAGGCTATGTCTCAGCTTTTGAATTACGTCAGCTCCTTTTCTGAGACTCTTAAAAGGCGGGGATGTGTTGTAACTATAGGGGAGGCTTTTTTCAGCAGGGTAGAGGCCGATGCTGAGAGAGCCGATATTCTTGAAATAAAACCTGGGAGTGAGCTTTACTATCTTAGACGGGTTATCCAATCGGATGGTAGACCTGTAGCTATAGCAGAGAATTACCTGATTCCACGTTTTGTTCCGGGCATGGCAGATGATTATCAAAGCATCACATCACTGTATCAGTATCTGGAAAAAAAATGGGGAATAACCATTGAATCCGCATTTGATAGAATTACTGCCAAGGCGGCTGAGAAAGATGAAGCCGAAACTCTTGGCCTGTTACAGGGCGCTCCTCTTTTGGTTGATCGCAGAATTACATATACTATGGGAACTGCATTCGAGGCGGTGACCCTGACTATCGATGCAAAATCGTATGAATTTGGAATCTCGACCAAAGGGAGGCTCTCGTAAATCGGCGCTGATAAATCGAAGTTTCTTCCTTTTCTTGACATTATAAACATCATGATGTTATGATGTTAGCTGTGATTATCATATATACTGTAACCCCGAATAAGAAGGATGCAAAATGAGTTTAACAAACAGAGAAATAGCACAAATGATGGATCTGAGCTGTGTTCAGGCCTTTAATACCCTTGATGAGATTAGAGATGCTGCTGCGACAGCTATGAAGCATGATTGTATCTGCGTGTTTGCGCTTCCAGCGCATATACCGTACCTTGTAGATCTGTTGAAGGAGCGGAAGGATATTCTGATAGGAGGAACTGTCGGTTTTCCGGATGGGGCTGCCACTACAGCAGGGAAGGTTCATGAAGCACTTGAACTTATCGAAATGGGAGTTAATGAACTGGATATGGTGATAAATATCGGCTGGCTGAAGGCTGGTGAGTATGATTTGTTTGCCAACGATATAAAGCAGGTTATCAAGGCTGCCGACGGAATGCCTGTGAAAGTGATTCTTGAATGTCATTATCTGACTCGTGAAGAAATTGTAAAAGCCTGTGAAATAGCTGTAGAATGCGGTGCCTCGTTTGTTAAGACGGGAACGGGATGGGCTCCTTCGGGTGCAACTGTTGAGAATATAAAGTTGATGTCCGATACAGTTGGTGATAGCTGCAAGGTTAAGGCTGCAGGCGGAGTCCGGGATAAGGAAACCCTGCTTGCAATGCATGCAAGTGGCGCGGTAAGGTTTGGAGTGGGTGCCCGCACAGCCTTAGCAATATTAAACTGATTCTGGAGGTTCCTGTGAACAATTCCTACGTAATAGCCTGTGATCTAGGTACGGGTGGTTGCAAATCTTCTATCTATGATTCGGAAGGGAAGTGCCTTAACGGTATTTTTAAAGAGTATCCTACCTACTATCCCCGTGACGGCTGGCATGAACAGAAACCAGAAGAGTGGTGGGCTGCTGTAAAAGCAAGTATTCTCGAACTCCTGGATTCCCAGGCTGATTCTGTTCGGGGGCACGTCAAGGGGATCGGTATTTCCGGGCACAGCCTGGGCATGGTTCCTGTAGACGGTTCCGGAAATCTTTTGATGAAAGAGGTGCCAATATGGTCGGATTCAAGACCGGGGACGGCAGAGACCGGGCCTTTTTTTGAATCTGTTTCTGAAGATGATTGGTATATGATCACGGGAAACGGATTTCCCGCTGCATTGTACACGGTGTTTAAGATTTTATGGATGAAAAATAATCTTCCTGATGTATTCGCTAAAACCGCCAGTATTTTAGGAACCAAGGATTACATAAATTATCTACTCACAGGGAAAATGGCTACAGATTACTCTTATGCCTCGGGTACCGGTATATATGATCTTAAAAACTGGGATTATTCACCCCGTCTGCTGCAGGCTTCGGGGCTGGACGGTGGACTCTTCCCTGAAATTACTGATTCAGCGACGGTTCTCGGAGGCTTAACCGGGGCCGCTGCAAAGGCACTGAGTCTTCCTGAAGATGTGAAGGTCGTAGCCGGAGGGGTAGATAACTCCTGCATGGCCCTGGGTGCCGGATGTTACAAGTCAGGCCGGATGTATAATTCATTGGGTTCCTCAAGCTGGATAGCGGTATCCTCGCAACAGCCTGTGCTGGATCCCGAAAAGCGTCCCTACGTGTTTGCCCATGTCGTTCCGGAGCAGTTTGCTTCAGCAACTGCCATTTTTTCCGCCGGCAGCAGCCATAAATGGCTCCTGAATATTCTGAGCGGAGATACGTCTCCGGATTATGATGCCATGAACCGGGAAGCGGCGGAGGTGCCCCCGGGAAGTGAAAACCTTTTATTCAACCCCAGCCTGGCGGGTGGCAGCTCTCTGGATGAAAGTCCCAACATCAGAGGAGCGTTTACAGGGCTGTCACTGATGCACGGACGTGCTCATCTTGTCCGGGCTGTTATGGAGGGTATTGCGCTTGGGCTCAGGGTTGCGCTTGATGTGTTGAGGGACCTCACTGAGACTGAAAGTAGAATGACCCTTGTAGGCGGCGGCAGCAAGAGTGAACTTTGGAGACAGATTATAGCCGATATATATGGCGTCGAGGTAGTTAAATCAGTAATTGACCAGCAGGCGGCTGCGTTGGGAGCTGCCGCACTGGCGCTGGTGGGCTGCGGAATATGGAAGGATTATTCAGCAGTGGATAAGCTGCACGAGGTAGAAGCTGTTGCCGAGCCTGATGAGCTCCGGGCAAACTTTTACTCGAAGCTGCTGGTGTATTATAAAGAGGTTTCAACTTTTCTTGCCCGCCTGGGCGACAAGATGCAGAACCTTGATAAACAGCCTTAGTCTGTTACAAGATTTTCAAGATAATTGAGGGATGTAAGCGTATCAGCCATTGCATCCCCTGTCCCCTCATATTCTAATGATACAAAACCATTATATCCCGCATTTTTTAAGCATCTGAACATCTCTTCGAACGGGATAACACCTTCTCCTGCAGCTGTTCCGGTCATTGATTTCCCCGCCAGTGATTTTTGCTCCCTGGAAGGATCATTGCTGAGTAGTGTTTTGTAACCGGCAGAATCTTCTGTGATGAAATCTTTGAAATGGACATAGGCAGTGAAGTCAATAAGGTTCTCCAGTGCTTCAAGCGGATCTTCTTCAACCAGGAGAGGGTTAGCGGTGTCAAAGTTTATTCTAAAATTGGAAGCGTTGACATCTTTAATGATAGAAAGAGAATCTCCAGATGCACATGCGTGGGGACCGACGTTTTCAAGCAGCAGGGTTATTCCGAGTTTGTCGGCGGCTTCGCAGGCCTGTTTCAATTCCTTGATGATTGTCTCCCTTTCTCCCGTATCTCCCGGCGTTGTTCCTCCGGAGAGTACTCTGACAAAGGGGGCTTCAAGTATTGCTGCGTTTTTCAAATCTTTACGGAAGGCTGCGTTTGTAGCCGAATCCGGAACTGAAAAATCCTGTAAAACAGTATAGCATGATACATGCATATCCATTTCCGACATGGTTTTTCTTATTTCCCCGGCATTGCCTTCTTTATCCAGATAGTAACTTACCAGCTCTACATACTTCAAATGATGCCCTCTGGCCCATTTTAAGAAATCTATCTGTTTTAAATCATTCTCTTGTATTGTTCTGTCTAAACTCCACATACTACATGATAAATTCATACTTTACTCCTAAAGGTAATGACGTTATAATGTATAATAACACGGGTTAATAAATTTGTCATTTAAACTTGTAAATGAAAAATAATATTTTCATATGACAATATTATTTCATTTTTTAAAGCATTTTGCAAAGATATTTCCGTTATATATTGGTAAAAATTTACATAGAGGCAAGAAATTAGAGTTCTGATAAAATATCAAAACTTTTTCTTGACAGATTGCTTTGGAGAGTACATAATCGATTTTATCAAGATTGATATATATAAAATAAATATGATTATTTAATAATATATGAAAATAAATAGGTTGCTTTACAGTGACTTTGATGGTTTTTACAAAACTAAATTAAGCTTTATTTTAAGGATAGATAATGGGGACTTATTTAGCAGGAATTGATATCGGCACAACCGGCTCAAAAGGCATGGTTTTCGATATTAACGGAAACGTACTGGGTACTGCCTATTACGAATATCCGTGCACCTACCCGAAACCCGGGTGGGTTGAGCAGGATCCTGATTTACTTGTTGAATCAGCTATGCAGGCAATGAACGATGCAATTGGAAAATCAGGTATTGCAGCTTCGGAAATTAGATCAGTATCGCTATCTGCGCAGAGATGCTGCGCTATTTTTCTAGATGAGAATGAGAATTTACTCAGGCCTATGATTTCATGGCAGGACAACAGGACTCCCGAAGAGGTTGATGAGATTGCTGCGGCAATTGATCCGGCTGAATATTATAAAAAAACCGGATATCCGAACAGCACAACATGGCTGCTGTCCAAAATGATGTGGGTACGTAAAAATGAACCTGAAACCTGGGGCAAGACCGCGCGAATTGTTCAGATGCATGATTACTTTCTGCGTGCTCTCGGTGTCGACGATTATTATGTTGATCACAATGATGCCGGATACTTTGGAGTTTATAACAATGTAGATCATATATGGGATGACGAGCTACTTAGAATGTTTGATATTCCTTCAGAAATACTCCCGATTCCTGAAAAGTCAGGAACTCTTGTCGGCAAGGTAACGGAAGATGCTGCAGGGCGCAGCGGTCTTGTTGAAGGAACTCCGATAAGTGTTGGAGCCGGCGACCAGTCGGCCGGTTCCGTTGGCGCGGGTATTGTCAGGAAGGGTATGCTTTCTATATCAATGGGAACAGCAGGTGCGGTTACAGCTTATCTTGATACTCCTTTCAGAGATCCGAACTGCGCGAACATTGCTACTGCACATCCAATAAACGGATGCTGGCTGATGGAAGGTTATCAGGCTGCAGCTGCAGGTGTGTATCGCTGGTTTCGTGATGAACTTGGTGCTGCCGAGGTTCTTGAGGCTGAGAAAGCCGGAAAGGACTTTTTCGTATTGATGAATGAAAAGGTGGAGAAGGTTCCGGCAGGCGCTAACGGGCTTCTTATGATGCCGTACTTCGCAAGCGCTGGAACACCGAGGTATAACCCATCGGCACGGGGCGCAATAATAGGTTTGACCTTTGCGCACACGCGCTATGATATGGCCAGGGCATTCATGGAGGGTATTACGATGGATATGCGCGATATGCTGAATGCAATGTCCGAATCAGGAGTAGCTGTGAAACAGGGAAGAATCCTGGGAGGTCCCACAAAATCGGATATCTGGAATCAGATACAGGCTGACATCTACGGTATCCCCGTAGATACATTAAAAGTTGGAGACGCAACCGTATTAGGCGCCGCAATTCTGGGCGGAGTTGGCGCAGGCATTTTCTCATCGATTGAAGAGGGTGCTGACAGTATGGTTGCTCTAGATAAACGGTATGAGCCGGATATGCAGATACATGAGGTTTATAACAAACTATATGATATCTACTGCAGGGCTTATGACGGGCTTGATGAGAAGGAAGTCTACACAATGATTTCCGAAATGCAGGCTTAATTGGAGACAACCGGAGGGTGGTTCCGGTTTAGAATAAAGATATTCCTGAGGAGGAAAAAATGAAAAAACTGTTATTAACGGTTCTGGTACTGATCATAGGTTTAGGATCAGTGTTCGCTGCTGGAGAGCAGGAAGATGCAACAGAGTATGATCATGTAATCGGTAAGATTCCATACACTTTTGAGCATGCCTATCATCAATCTGTCTGTAGAGAGATTACTGAGTATGCTGCCAAAATGTATAACACCAAGGCTGTTATAATCGACGGTGAAAGCTCAGCAGAAGCAACACTTGCTGCAGTAGAGAACCTGATTTCACAGGGGGTTGACGGTATAGCTCTGCACTGCGGTGACGCAGGTCTTTCAGCAAAGGCTGTAGATATGGCTCATGCTGCCGGAATCCCTATGGTAACTACTCTTATCAGACCTGAAAACATGACTGCTCCGCACATTCAGCCGCAGGAAACTCCTTCTTCTATCTACATGGGTGCAGAAGCTGCACGTCAGTGGAAGGCCGCTCACCCCAATACTCCTATCAAGGTTGCAATGCTTAACTTCGGCGGAATTGAACAGGTCTGGGACATGAGAACAGGTGCTTTCATGGAAGGTGTTCAGTCTGTAGATCCAGGTGCTGAACTTGTTACTATGCTCAATGGCCAGGGTTCTACTGTTAAATCTATGGAAATAATCCTTGATGTACTTCAGAGCGATCCTGATGTAAATCTCATTTTCGGTGCAAATGACGAAATGGCTCTTGGTGCTCTCGCAGCATGTGAACAGCTTGGCCGCGGTGTTATGGACAATGGCGTTCCTTTAACTGAAATTATCGCAGGTCTTGATGCATCATCAGCTGCTCTTGTAAAGATTTTTGACCCCAACTGTTCATTCAAGCTTACTCACGGTGCTGTTAAAGACATCGCCCGTGCAGAGGTTGATACAGTAATGGCTATGATCAACGGCGAGATTCCGATGGATGAATACACTGAAACCAGAGTACTCAGTCCTACCTTTGACTTCTGGAATACTACTATTGCGGAAGGGCAGAGACATCTTGAAACAAACTTCTTCTACGAAGGCGATCTTGAAGCTGACGTCAAAGCAGCAATGAAATAATCAATTTTATTGAGAAGGCAGTGATGTTCATCTGACAGAGCTGCCTTTTCTTTTCTTATTGCTTTTCAGTCAAAAAGCAAACATCAACAATCACTAATTTTTGGAGGTACACCGATGACCGGGAAATTGAGGCTGCCGAGATTTCAATCGCAGTTGCCGATTTTAGTAGGTATTATTGTCATAATGATGATATTTTTGACAATAGTTTCTCCCAACTTCCTGAAGGCGCAGAACTTCAGTAATATTCTTTTAAAAATCGGTATATACATATTAATTGCATCAGCAGCGAACCTGATTATGATTACCGGTAATCTTGATTTATCTGTTGGAGCCGTACTGGCTTTCTCCGGCATACTTCATGCCTATATGTGTAAACACGGAATTCCAATTCCGTTATCAATTCTGATTACCTGTCTTGCTGCAATGACATGGGGCGTTTTTAACGGTTTTACCGTAGGAAAACTCCGCATAGTCCCCGTTGTTGCAACATTAGGAACAATGTATATGGCCGAAGGACTTGCCTTCCTCATCGCACGCTGGGACGGGGGAACCAATATCATGCTTGGTCTTCCTGGTGCTTACACCAGACTCGGCCGCTATATGCTGTTCGGAAAGATTCCGATTATTATCGTCCTGGTGGTGATAGTAGCTGCAATCTTTCTTTTTATAGAAAAGAAAACCAAACTCGGTCGTTTCAGTTTCGCAATTGGCGATAACCGTTCTGCTGCTGAACTTTCAGGTATAAATGTAACCAAAGTAATTATTATTCTCTATGCTTTATCGGCCCTTCTCGCGGGATTCTCAGGGATTCTGCAGTCATCGCGTGTAGGGCTTGCCGCGCCTAATGTCGGAAGAATGATGGAAACCTATGTTCTCATCGTCTGTGTACTAGGCGGTACAAAGATGTCGGGTGGACGCGGTTCTATAATCGGCGTTCTTTTAGGTGCGGCAATAATCGGACTGCTTGAGAATGGTCTGAACCTGCTCGGAATTGAACACTTCTATCAGGAAGTAGCCCGTGGATTGCTGCTTATCATTGCCGTAATTGCTCAGAAAAACAGCAAGAGTGTGAAAAGTTGACGGTGAGGTAGGAACATGAATAATGATGTTATAGTAGAAGTCAGGGGACTTACAAAAGAATTCCCCGGTGTTAAAGCGCTGAAGGGTGTTGATTTTGATATTAAACGTGGATCTGTCCACTGTGTTGTTGGTGAAAACGGTGCTGGTAAATCAACATTTATCAAGATTTTGACCGGAGCTCACAGGCGAACAGGCGGTTCATTGAAATATAACGGAAAAGATTTTGATCCGAAAAGTATTCGTGAGGCGATGGATAACGGAATAAGCGTTCTTTATCAGGAGCTTAATGTTGTAGATGATTTAACAACCGAAGAGAATCTTACTCTTGGAAAAGAAAATACAAAGTGGGGATTTATCAGGAAATCGGAAGGTCTGAATAAGACCATGGATATTATCAGAAGCCTGGATGATTCAATCGAGCTTGATATGCCGGTTGATCAGCTTTCCGTTGCGCAGAAACAGGTTATTGAGATTGCAAAGGCTCTCTCAACAGACTGTTCCGTCCTTGTTATGGATGAACCTACTGCTTCACTGTCGGAAGATGAGGTTAGAAGGCTGTTTCTTACTGTAAAAAAGCTTAAAGAGCAGGGGATAACAATAGTGTTTATCTCTCATAAGCTGAGTGAAATATTTGAGATCGGCGATTACGTTACGGTATTTCGTGACGGTGAAATGATAGGTACAAAATCGGTGCCTGAAATTGCCGGCTATGATGATGCCGCGGGATGTCCCGATACGTTTGACGATGCAACAGTTGCAGAGGCCTGTACCGAACTGGTCCGTATGATGATAGGCAAGGTTATTGTCCAGGAGTATGTTCCCAGCACGAGTGATTATTCCACTAAGCTTCTTGAGGTTAAGAATGTAAATAACCGTAGACTGAAAAATATTAATTTTGAGCTCTATAAAGGTGAAATCCTTGGGTTCTATGGTCTTGTAGGCGCTGGTAAAACTGAGGTCGGAAGGGTCCTTTACGGCATTGACGATTATGAAGGTGAAATCTCTGTAAACGGGAAAAAGGCTGAATATAAGAATGTCATCGGGGCACTTGATGCGGGACTTGCAATGGTTCCTGAAGAACGGCGCGTGGACGGTATATTCGGTCAGCTTTCTATCAGAGCTAACATTCCCCTGATGAGAATGGACAGTGTGATGAACTCCGGGCTTATAAGCCGCATCAAAGAAAACAGGCTTGCCGACAAGTTCATGAATATGATGTCGGTCGCAGCTAAAGACCGTGAACAGGCTGTAGCATTTCTCTCTGGCGGTAATCAGCAGAAGGTTGTTATTGCAAAATGTCTTAATCGTGATGCAGATATTATTATGCTGGACGAGCCTACGCGAGGTGTTGATGTCGGAGCAAAGGAAGAGATCCACGAAATAATACGGGACCTGGCTAATGAGGGTAAGAGTATTATTGTTTTCTCATCCGAGCTTCCGGAAATAACAAATCTCTGCGACCGTATTGTTCTTATGCATGATGGTAATGTAGGTGAGATAATGAAGAATCAGAAAGATGTTGATGTCGACCACATCATGTCTGTTGTGGCCGGAGGTTGATGATGGCTAATAAAACAAATAAATTGAAATTTTTGACACATCCGACGTTTATACTGTTCCTGGTGTTTGTTGCGCTTAATCTGTTTTTTGCGTTTTCAACTCCGAGGTTCTTTAAACTCAGTAATTATATGAATATTATTCGTCAGTCTACCATGATAATGATTGTAGGCTGTGGATGTACATTCCTTATGATGACCGAGTCTCTGGACTTGTCAGTTGGTTCAAACCTGGCTCTGAGCTGTATGGTTTATTCATTTCTTGTTGTATTCGGAATCCCTGGTCTGGGTATTGGGCCGCTTCCGTTGTGGGCTGCAGGAATAATAGTATTAATAATCGGTGGACTTATAGGAGTGCTGAATGCTGTCCTTGTTACCCGTTTTGACTTTGAACCCTTTATCGCGACCCTCGGTGTCATGTACATCGGCCGCGGACTTGCTTTAGCAACCTTCGATGGTAAATCTATAAGAACTGGCTTTCCTGATGGTTTTGAGGTTATCGGTAACGACAGTATTCTGGGAGTACCCTATCTGTTTATCTTTGTATTTCTTGCAATCGTAATTTTCTCAATTCTGCACAAGAAAACCCTGCTGGGTAAACATGCAATTGCTATTGGCTGTAATAAAAACGCTGCGTTCTTTTCCGGTCTGAATCCGAAAAGAATCGTTACACGCCTGTATATAATAACAGGTTGTCTGGCCGCTTTCGCCGGTATTCTTACAGCTTCAAGGCTTGAACACGGGGATCCCAGAACTGGAACGGGTTTTGAGTTTACTGTACTTGTTGCAGTACTACTTGGCGGTACACCCTTATCCGGTGGAAACGGAACAATCCTTGGAACCGTTATTGGTGCCTTGATAATCACTGTACTTGGCAACGGTCTGAATGCAATGGATATTCTTAAGTTCTGGCAGATTGTTTTCAAGGGAATAATCCTGATTGGTGCAATTGTTCTGCACAGCCAGCTGAGGGCAAGACGGAGAAACGCTCTGATCGCAGCCGGAACAAAAGCCTGATTTTTAAAAAACAGGGAGACATATGAGCGCTAAAGCTGAACGATATATAATTCCAAACATAGCACGGGCGCTTAAGATCCTTGAGCTGCTTGCAAAGCTGGAGAAGGGGGCTTCAATCTCGGAGATTGCGGCCCGCTTCGATATTCCTGTGAACAGTACATTCCGTATAATAAAAAGTCTTGAGGCTTACGGCTATGTTGAGGAAGAAAACCGCAGATATTTTACTACTCCGCGGCTGCTCTACCTCGGCTATGCCGGATTAAGCAAGAAAGGCCTGGTGCAGAACTCTGTTGATGTAATGCATATCCTTCGGGATGAAATAAATGAAACAATAATGATAGGAACGATGGTTTCAAACGAGGTTGTAATTATTGAGCAGTTGCCATCGTTCGAGTACATCAAGTTTACAATTGAAATAGGACACAGGGTTCCTGTTCATGCCTCGGCTCCCGGCAAGGCGATTCTTGCTTATATGCCTGAAACAGAAAAACAGGCGGTGATTGATCATCTGAGTTTTGAGCGGTTTAATGATAAAACTATCCCGAGTCAGAGTGATATGCTGGATGAGATAGAGGAAATCAGAACATCAGGATACTCGGTTGATAATGGTGAAGAGATAACAGGCATTATCTGTGTAGCGGCGCCTATTCTCGATTATAGAAACTATCCCGTTGCTTCCGTCTGGATGACAGGCCCTGATTACAGGGTGAAAAGCAAAGGGATAGAAACTATTGGGGACGCCGTAATTGCTGCAGCCTCAAAAATATCAAAGCGTCTGGGGCAGGATGACCAAATCCTGAAAAAGCAGAGCCTCTGACTTTTGTGCTGTAGCATATTGAAAAACGTTCTTTATAAATCTATATGTAGAAAAAAGTACACCCTGTATTGACTATTTAAAAATCTAACGTGATAATAATCTACATTATGGATGATTTTGAACTGGACCGGGAAAAAAACAAATATCTTATACCTAATATAGCACGGGCTCTGAAAATTATTGAATATCTTGCCAAAGTGAAAAATGAAGCAAGTATCACAGAAATTTCCGACGATTTTGACTACCCTAAAAACTCAGTATTCAGAATACTTAACACCCTTGAATATTACGGTTATGTAGAAGAGACTCAGCGGAAATATAAGGCTACCCCCAGGCTTCTTTATCTCGGATATGCCGGAATGAGAAATAACGGTATAACTGAAAACTCAATTGATATCATGCATTCTATTAGAGATGAACTGAACGAAACTGTAATGCTTGGAACCTTACTGGGTAACGAAATAGTAATTATTGAACAGTTACCGTCATTTCAGTATATAAAGTTTACTACCGAGATTGGTCACAGGGTAAATATCCATACCTCGGCTCCCGGCAAGGCTATTGCCGCCTATCTACCTGAAATGGAGAGGGCTGATCTGCTAAGTCATCTTACTTTTACCCGTTTTACCAACGGAACAATCCCTAGTCAAAGTGAAATGAACACTGAACTCGAAAAGGTCAAGGAGCGCGGTTTCGCAATTGATAATGGAGAAGAAATCTCGGAGATACATTGTGTAGGTGCTCCGGTATTCGATTACAGAAATTATCCTATAGCCGCAGTCTGGTGTTCGGGGCCTGCCTTTAGAATGGGAGAAGAGAAACAGAATCAGTTTGGAGAGCGTATTAAAGTTTACGCTATGCAGATATCACGCCGGTTCGGTTACGATCCCGGTGAAAACTAATATTATTTACGGAGTAGTCTAATGATTAATGAAAAAGATATACGTGATGAAACGCTTCTTGATATTGCGAAAAAAATGATGACAGCTGCGAGAACAGCTCCAAAGGGAAAGGGGGTTGATACCCTTGAAATTGCAGCGATAACAGGCAGTGAAATAACGAAGATGTCCGATTATCTAAATAAAATGGTAAGTGAAGGGCGTGCGCCTGATTTTTTTGCGCGTGATGCGGGAAATATACTGCAATCTCCGGTTGTAGTTCTCATTGGTACGAAAATACAGCCCCTTGGTGTCGCACCATGCGGTTACTGCGGCTTCAGTAATTGTGCTGAAAAAGCAGGCAGTCCTGATACGCCCTGCGTATTCAATGTAACGGATCTGGGCATTGCCATAGGCGCGGCTGTAAGTATTGCTGCTGATAACCGGGTCGACAACCGTGTGATGTACACTATAGGTGTTGCCGCGAAAGAAATGGGAATGTTTGATGCGGATGTTAAGATTATCTATGGAATTCCTGTTTCAGCCACCTCAAAGAGCCCGTTTTTCGACCGAAAGTAATTTTTGTCCTCATCCTGAAAAAAATATCTTTTTCTCACATCCTGGCTTAAAAACATCCGTTTTATTAAAAAAACACCGTTAAAATTTGACTAAATTAGACTATTATATTATTTTAGTCTAAAGATATGAAAGAAGCTGCATATTTACATACAATTAAGTCCGCAGAACGACTTTTTAATCGATTTGGATTCGCAAAAACAGCGATGTCTGATATCGCGAAAGCAGCTGATATGTCGAGGGCGACTATTTTTAATAATTTCAGCAGTAAGGAAGGGGTGCTGAAGGCTGTTCTTGATAACAAGCTAATGGAGTACCGAAAAGAAATGAAGGATATGACTGCTGAATCTACTTCGGTATCAGGAAAGATCAAGATCCTGCTTGTTGAGCGTATTAGGTTATTTTCTACTATGAGATATATCTCGGAGGACGAAATTGCAGTTGATAACAGCGCTGTCACAGACTTCTCTGAAAGGATGGATTGTTTTTTTGTTTCAGAAATAAGCAGGCTTCTTAATAAAACCTTTGGAAAAGACGAAATAAAACGATTTATGAATACAATCCTTTTTATGCTGAAGGGAATAGAGAAGGGGATAACTGATCATATAAGTTCCTTTTCCGTAAAGCAGGTTGAAAATGATATTGATTTTTTCCTGAAGCTGGCTGTCCCGGCAGAAGGTAAGGAGGTAACTGATGCTTGACGACTTAGTACTTATTTTCTTTGTTTTTGCTGTGCTGGGATGGCTGATTGAGGTCGCGTTTCGCTCAATCTATTTGCGACATCCGGTTAATCCGGGCTTTCACAAGGGTCCATGGCTGCCTCTTTACGGTTCAGCAGGATCGGTTAACTATCTAGTTTCCTCCAATTTGTCAAGTTATCCGTTAATGCTCCGGATGCTGTTTTATCTGGTGCTATGTACTGCGTTTGAGTTTCTTGCCGGTGTGTTTCTGGAAAAGGTTTTTCATAAAAGATATTGGGATTACAGCGAACATCGTTTTAATATCAGGGGTCTTGTCTGTCCTGTCTATTCAATCGGCTGGGTTGTCATATCAGTGATTGTTGAATTATTCATTCTTCCGGAAATGCAATCCCTGATTGTTCTTATCCCGGATAATATGCTCCTGAGAACAGACCTTGTTCTAATTTCTGTTTTCGGAGTAGATTTTATGTTTTCAAGCGGGATTGCGAGCAGGGAACGTTTCAACAGGCTGAGGGCGCTTTTCAGCTGATGACGGATTTTAGAATTCCGGAAACTTACAAACGGATGCCTGAAATCAAAAAGATTTTAGAACATCCTGATTTTCAATCTATGAGATTTTTCAGACATCATGGAAATATAGACTGTCGTCGGCATACCCTCTTGGTTGCTGAGCGGGCATATGTATTTTCCTGTCGCTGGCATGCTGATACCCTTGCGGTGTTGCGGGGAGCACTGCTGCATGACTTTTACCTCTATGACTGGCATAGCCGTGATCTTCCGCCGTTTCACGGATTCAGGCACCCATACAGGGCTCTCAGGGAGGCTGAAATGAGGTTTCAGCTAAACAGTATCGAACGCGATTGTATCAAAAACCACATGTTTCCGCTTACACCCTTTCCTCCAAAATATAAAGAATCCTGGATAGTTAACTGGGCTGATAAGTCTTCCACTGTATCCGACTATGCCGGGATGTTTAAACTTGCTACCATGGAAGCAGAACCGGGATTAGAATTATAACCGCGGATTATTCTGTTTTTAATAATAATTTTATGCAGGCGACTATATTTTTGCAGAATAGATTGCTGCAAACTCTGTCCCGTCTGCCGGTTCACCGCTATAATCCTTATACACATTGATAGTAGTGAACCCGGCGATTTCCAGCATGTCGGTAAGGGCCTTTTTTGACAGCGCCAGCAGGGGGGTGCTGTCGGATACCTGTTCGCCTGTTTGTAGATCCGTGAGACTGACTTTGAAATCAAATCTTCCATCCTGAAGCCGCTTGTAACTTCGTTTGAACAATTGCTTATCTGTGTTAATATCCTGGAACTCAAACATTTCCTTGTTTTCAATTTTATCGAAGTTGATTATCTGGAATATTAAGCTGCCTGATTTTTCAAGGATTGCTGCTGACTCCCGGAGAAATTCACCGACCATTTTTTCGGAGGGCAGATGGGGAAGAGTATTTCCGAAACAGGTTATTATGTTATAAGAGCCGAGACCGCCAAGTTCAGTCATGCTGCGGCATAGAAAAACCGGTTTATCAAGCCCCCGGGAAGCGGCCCGTTTTTCAGCAATTTTTATCATATCAGCATTTAAGTCGATTCCTGTGACCATGCATCCTGCATCGGCCAGTTCAAAGGCCAGATCACCGTTTGCGCATCCGGCGTCGAGAACGGCCGGACTGCGGTCTTCGGAACCGGATTTAAGTCCGGACTCCTCGAGAATGAAACCACATCTGTTTTTATCAGGCGGAAAAAGTTTTGAATATTGTTTTGCAAGCAGGTTATACATGATACAAGTATATAAAATAAAATATATATTGTCAAAATTGAAATGCCGCATTATATTTTACTAATGAAGAAGAAAATGCGAAAAATTGTTTTACTGATGATAGTTATTCTGATTTTAACGGGGCTTGCAACAGCATGTGCCCGCGGTACAGCCGATTCTGAACAGCCGGAGACTCTGGATGTAAAGTCTTCCGGGCCTGAGTCAGAAAAAATGGTTACAGAATCAGCTGAACAAACGGATTCAGCCCTCGAGGTAGATTATCCGCCTGAGGGCTGGGTTACAGATATAAGAGAGGCATACAGCCTTGCACAAGCCGGCGATAAGCAGATACTTGTAAATTTTACTGGATCGGACTGGTGTGTATGGTGCAGGAAGCTGAGTAGTCAGGTTTTTACTACTCCTGAGTTCAGGTCCTACGCAGAAGATAATCTTGTACTGCTGTTTCTTGACTTTCCAAATGGAATAAGTTTACCGGATGAGCAGGTTATGCATAATCAGATTATTGCACAGCTCCTGGGTGTTCAGGGCTATCCTTCCATATGGCTTTTAGACAGCGATTTGAGTCCTCTGCTTGCTACCGGCTTCAGGGAAGGCGGTCCGGAAAGTTATATTGCACATCTTGAGAACGACAGACCGGAGATAACCGCTGAGGATCGAGAGAATTTCAGAATGGGTTTTACAACGGCTATTGAGCAGAATATAGGTGCGTTAAACTGATACAGGAGAGTCTGCTGAAAGTTATGCATATCTGATGCAGGCTATTACAGCAGACGGTTCAAAAGGTCGGCAGAGGTCCGGCCTTTTTTTATTTTTTCAGCCAATCCGCCATGGTTTTATAAACCTCATCTCTGTTTATTTCATTGAGGTTTTCATGGTGCCCGCCTTTATTGATAACAAGCTCGGCGTTCTTAAATCCGTGCTTACGGTAGGTCTCATATACCCGGGTAACAAGTTTCGTTTCTCCGCCTACCGGGTCAAGTTCACCGGAATAAAACAGCATCGGAAGGCCTTTCGGGGGCTTTTCAAAACAGTCGGTCGTATGTAAATATGACATGCCGTCAGCGAAATCAAGGTAGAACTGGACACTGACAACAAAACCGCAGTAGGGATCAGCAATATATTCATCAACCTTGGCTTCGTCGCGGCTAAGCCATTCTAAACCGGTACGTCCCGGATTAAATTTATTGTTCATTGAGCTGAAGGTGAGCTTGTCGAGAAGGTTTGCCTTTGCTTTACCTGACTTAAAAAATTTAGCGATATTTCCGATGAGTTTTACCATGATTACATCAGAGTCTTTGAAATCACCATTCCCCGAGAGTATTACTTTTTCAGGATTAATCGGATATTCGGAGATAAGTTTTCGTGTGATAAACGAACCCATACTGTGTGAAAAAATATAATAGGGAAGATCTGGATATTCATTTTTCAATTTTTGACTCAGCAGGAAATTATCTTCAACAACAAGGTCCCAACCGTTTCTTTCAGCGAACCAGCCCAATTTGTCTATGCTTCCGGCTGTTTTTCCGTGTCCGCGGTGATCCTCGCCGGCTACAACCCATCCATGACTGTTCAGGTACTTAGCAAATTCATCATATCGATTTATGTGTTCGGCCATACCGTGAATGAGCTGAACAATGCCTTTCGGTTTATCAGTTTTCCAGATTGCCGCATATATTCCTGTTCCGTCAGATGCTCTAAAACTGTAATCATTCATGATGTACTCCTCTCATGATCTTGATGATATTATAACATAGATGGCGGTACAAAAATACAAAAAAACCTGCCGGGAGGGTTCACCGGCAGGTTCAATAAAAAATAGATTTGAATTATCGTTCGACTCTTGCGTTACCGCCTGTCGCGAGTTTTTCAACCTCTTTAAGTGATGCCATTGAGGTGTCACCGGGGGTGGTCATAGCAAGAGCACCGTGTGCGGCCCCGTAGTTGACAGCCTCTTCGGGTGATTTTCCTGCGAGAAAGCCGTAAATAAGTCCCGAGGCGAAACTGTCCCCGCCCCCAACGCGGTCGTATATTTCAAGCGCAGGGCGTTCAATAGAACGGTAGAACTCGCCTCCTGTATAGAGGATGGCGCTCCAGTCGTTCACTGTCGCGGTTACAACGTCGCGCAGGGTTGTGGCTATAGCCTTGAAGTTGGGGTATTCGGCCGCAACCGTTCTAATCATTGATTTGTAGTTTTCGATATCGAGGCCTTTGAATCCCTTGTCGGCGCTCTCCAGTTTGAACCCGAGTGCAGCCGAGAAATCCTCTTCATTTCCAATCATGACGTCGACGTATTTAGCAATCTCGCGGTTTATTTCCTGCGCTTTTGCCTGACCGCCGTTTGTTTTCCATAGTGAGGGCCTATAATTCAGATCGTAGCTGATTGTTGTGCCTGCTGCTTTTGCCGCCTTCATTGCTTCAATTGTAAGTTCAGCTGCTGTTTCAGAAAGAGCTGCATAGATTCCGCCAGTGTGGAACCAACGAACGCCGTCTTCGACAAATAGGCTCTTCCAGTCAATATCGCCGGGTTTAAGCCCCGCAGCGGCTGTATGAGCCCTGTCTGATACGCCTAGTGCGCCGCGGACTCCGAAACCTTTTTCAACGAAGTTGAGTCCCTGGCGGTAGTTCCGGCCGATTCCGTCGAAATCAAACCATTTGGAATAGCTGTAGTTAACCCCGCCCTGAGATATCAGATCCTCAAGCAGAAGGCCAAGATCATTACCGGGAATCCCTGTAACGACAGCAGTATCTAGTTTGAAGCATTTATGCAGACCCCTGATTACATTATATTCCCCGCCGCCTTCCCATACCCTGAACTCCCGGGTATTGCGTATTCTGCCATCGCCCGGATCAAGCCGCAGCATAATCTCACCAAGGGCAGCCGCGTCCCATTTGCATTGCGACGATGGTTTAATATTAAAGTTAGACATAAGTCCTCCGTTAATTATATGTTTATGATCTGAAACTGAAATGAGTATAAAATCGGCATTTTCAGTTGTCAAGACAGTTGTAATAAAAAGATTCATAATTTAAAATAGAGTTTCATATGGCGAAACAAAACAGCGAAAAAGATAATAAGAACAGCGGAACAGAAGGTGTTAAAACGGGAACGGTTCAATCAATCGACAGAGCCTTTGATATTCTGGAGAGCCTGTCATTCAACCGCTCAGGTAAGCGGCTGACCGATCTGTCAGAAGAGCTCGGGCTTCACAAATCGACGGTGCATCGTATTCTGAATGCCATGCAGGACAGAGGATATGTTGAGCAGGGTGAAAAGAAATATAAGCTGGGCATCGGATTTATCCATCTTTCAAGTCAGCTTTTAAACAGCATAGAGCTTAAGACTGAAGCAGAGCCCTTTCTGAGACATCTTTCCAATGAGACGGGGCAGACTGTTTTTCTTGCTATCCGCGAGGGTAGTGAAGTAGTCTACATTGATAAGGTGGAGCAGTTTAACAGTTTAAGACGGTACTCCATTATAGGAAACCGTGTGCCAATCTACTGCACATCACTTGGACGTTCTCTTCTTTTTGATGACAGTGATGAAATGTTGAAATCCTTGTTTGGCCGTATTAATCTTGAAAAGCTGACCCCTAAGACGGTTGTAGATCAAAATGAGCTGATTCGAAGAGTAAAGAGCTTCCGACGCAGGGGCTGGGCGGAGGATTTTGAAGAACATCAAACCGGGGTTCGCTGCGTGGGGGCGCCGGTTTATGATTACCGCAAAAGAATTGCTGCTGCTATATCAACTGCCTGGAGTGTGAAAAAGACTGATGTGATATCAGATGATATCGGACAGCTTGTAAAAGAGACCGCTGATGCTGTGTCCAGAAGGCTGGGCTGGATTTGAGAGATCTAATCAATTTTATTGAAAAGAATCTGAACAAGCAGCATCTTGAGGCTGCGTCGGCAGTTGTTATAAATGCATATAGAAGCGGTGATAAGCTGACCATCAGAGCATGTTCTGAGGCAATGGGACTATCTTCAGATGGGGAGTTAAAGAAGCTCTTCTATAACCTGATTCGGAAAATCCATCCTGATATGCTTTCTTCTTTGATGGAAGATTTTCAAAAAGCGAAGTCTGATTCTGATTATGACAGGCTGATCGGTCTGAAAAAGCTTCTTGAAATGAAAAATGAAGCTCGATTGCTCAGGGCAAATCGATTTGAATATCAGCATACCGAAACATGGGCGGCTCCGGTTGCTGATGAATATGAAGGGCATTTTGAGGATGAGGATGTGTTTGAAGATCTGTCGGTCGACGGCGGATTTCTCAATGCAGTCAGGGATGTTATTTTTGGAAATCATGATTTTCATATTGAACCCGCTGATCTCGGTCAGCTTGACGGGGGACTGGATCTTGCATTCCGGGAGCTTGATAATCTGGACGGGATTGAATACTGCCGAAATATCAGGATCCTTAACATCAGCGGAAATGATGTTTCAAATATCTGGGACCTGCAGGAGCTTGCGGGGCTTGAGGAGCTGTATGCATCAGGCAATGCTATTCGGGATATCGATATACTTTCGGGGCTTCATTCTCTGGAGATTATAGATTTGTCGGATAACGACATAGAAGATATTTCTGTTCTTAGACATATGACAGCACTTAAATTTGCTGATCTGCACGGGAAT
Source organism: Candidatus Thalassospirochaeta sargassi (assembly GCA_028532855.1). GTDB lineage: Bacteria > Spirochaetota > Spirochaetia > UBA9216 > UBA9216 > Thalassospirochaeta > Thalassospirochaeta sargassi. Next base: position 21,618 of record JAQQAL010000035.1, on the reverse strand, counting down.
CCGTTACAGGATTTAGATATAATTTCAGAGCTTGAATCTGAGGGGGTAATAATTCTGCATTAAACACATCACTATGTTTCCCCCCGGGGATAAAAAGTAGGGCTCTTATGAAGCTGATTTTAAAATGGCTGAGATAAGCGGCCAGATGAAATTGAGTTTTTTATCAGTCCCGAAGGTCCTGAACATAATTCTTTCAAAAAATGAAATGAGTTTGAAAGATCTTTTTATATAACGGTAGAATTTCCATTTGGATTGTCTACTGAGGTAGTCTTCACAGTTTTCACGGCTCCATATTTCAGAGTTTGTATTCATCGCTTCAGAAAGCATTTCGGACCATCCGACAGCCTGTGACATCGCGTAATAAAGCCCGGCTGAACCGTTTGCGTCAACCATCCCCACAGCATCACCGATAAGCACAGCTCCTCCGCCCGGCATTATATTGTTTTCTATGAAACGCCGGTTCTGTATTGAGGTGAGTTTTTCATATTCGGTGCTTGTGTCGATGAAAAAATCAGCAAATCCGCTCAGTGAGGTTTTTGCCTCATCCCAGGCTGACATTACCTGTCTGTCAGTGGGCATGCTGATATTGTTGATTTTTTCAAACTGGCTGAGTCTGAGCATGAGCCCCGCTTCAATACAGCTGTCTCCGAGGGGAAATATGTACGCGAATGCCGGTGGAAAACCGGCTACGCTTTCAAAACTGTTTGGTAGAACAGCAAAAAATTGTAAATCAGGCTCTCCGGGCAGGTCCGTAAACCAGGTTGGCAGCGGGGTATTCATTCTGCCGCGGTATTTAACGGTAGGGCATGCTGCAGCCTTCGTATCAATTCCGTAATGGGCCGCGATAGGGCAGGAGCGGCCCCCGCATCCAAGTATGGCACGAGCCTCGAGTTCCTTGGTTTTTCCGTTTTTGGTGTAATAAACCCCGGTTGCTGTTCCGTCGTCATCACCGGCAGAAGCTGCTGTTTTAACTGCCGTTACCTCCGCCCCGAATATAAACTCAACGCCTGCCGCGGCGGCTTTTTCGTACAGCGGATCAATCAGGTCCCTCCAATTGAAAAAATAATAGGGTTCTTTGATTTTTATCAGGGTGTTTTTTTTATCGGCTGAACTGTGGAAGCGGCGGCTCGTAGATGTAAAGCCGCTTATTTCCTGCAGAAAGCCCGGATGTATCAGCTTGTCAAAAAGTTCATGCTGAGGCATGCTCTCCCCTCTGGGTTCAGGTCCTGCAACCTTACCTTTTTCGATGACAATGACGCTGCGGCCAAGCTCTGCGGCGGTGATTGCTGCAGCCAGGCCTGCAGGTCCTGCACCGGTTATGAGAAAATCGTACATCCTGCTCCCTTCTATAGCTGAATTATCTCAAGATCAGGGATGGAAGACAGCAGCGGAACTGTATCAATGCTGCAGGCTCCGTGTTTTGTGAGCTCGTAGCGTACCTTTGCAAGCGGAATCCGGGGGTTATTTGTTTCAACTTGAATTGAATACTGGGCAAAGCTTTTACCGGGATTTATAGTTGGTTCTTCCGCGTATAGATTATATTCAGATAGGTATTTTTCAATACTGCTCTTTTTTTCAGCCGGTACGTTAAAGAGCAGCATCACCCTGTTTTCAGCGTTTATAGTGCCGTGGAGGTTGAGAAGAAACATTTTAAGCAGATCAAGTTTTTCAGGATCATCCTTAATTGCGGGATTAATCCAGATTCCTGTTTCGCTGGTCATTATTTCATCAATTATTTTTAGGCCGTAATTTCTCAGGGCGCTTCCGGACTGGGTAATTTCAATTCCTATGTCGGCACCGCCGTTCTTGATTTTTGCCTCAGTTTTTCCCCATGTTTCGTAAACAACAATACCTGTGTCGTTTTTTGGCGGGGTTTTATATTTCTGCACCGACCAGCTGCAGAACTCTTCATATTTACCGATGGCTTTCAGCTTTTCCTGCAGCCATTCAACTGCGAGGTAGGGCATTTCGGAGACAACGTTGATTAGTTTTTTTTCAGAGGTAAGCTTGCTAAGGCAGTCTTCTACTGTGTCTGACGGATTGCTATCGTTGGTTATCCCTACAATTCTCACGCCGCCGCGCTTCAATGAAAGAACCTTTTCAAGTTCAAGTTTTTCGCTGTATTCAATCTTAAGTTCTGCAACCCTTTCATGAATCCAGTCGTCGCCTGCAATGGCAATATCAAGTTCGCCCAGCATCATCTGTGAGCCGAATTCCTGCGGGCGTCCATCCCAGCCGAATAGGAAATTTGCAGTTGAGAAGGTTGTCGGACCTCCGTTTTCATAGCCCCTTGTTTTAAACCCGGCTGCGTCAAGAAGGTTGATGAGGTTTCCGCCGCGATTGGGGTTGGCGAGCGAGCCTGCAGGCATACCTATAACTAATTGTTTGCTGCTCATTTTTCAATAAACTCCAGTTTTCCATCCTCATTGATTTTACGGTAGTAGCATGATGTATGCGGTGTCCCGTTGTCGCATTTTGCGTGACAGGCGCCTTTCCCCTGGGGTATAACCAGATAAACAAGTGAGTTCTGTTCGCAGTTGATTCTGATTTCTTCAACCTTCAGCATGTCTCCGCTGGTCATTCCCTTTTTCCAGAGTTCTGCCCGGCTGCGGCTCCAGTAGGTTGCAAAACCGCTCTTGCGTGTTTCGTCAAAAGCCTGCTTATTTGCGAAAGCAAGTATCAAAACCTCTTTAGTGTTTATGTCCTGTGTTACAACCGGGATAAGAGTGTTACCGTCGGCTCCGAAATCTAATAATAGTTCTTCTGTATATTCTTTACTCATAGCAAGCTGATTTTAGACAATTCAGTTAAAAACCGCAATACTGTTGCAATACGCCGATTTTTCTGAAAGAATGAGATTGAAATGACTAGACTGAACCTGATGCGTACAGTGCTTGCAGTAACGCTGCTTAGCCTGTTTCTGACGACAGTTTCCGCGGCCGATGCGGAACAGATAAATGTGCGATTCCTGAATATCAGCAGGACAATCGAAACCTCGAAAGGGATTAAATATGCCGCTGCCGTTAATGACGGTTTTCTTGTATCTACAGATGGCGGTCGAATGTGGATTAAGCGCAATAACGGACTTCCCGCAAAAATCGTATATCCATTTACCGATGAAGAAACTGAAACCCTTACCTCAATTGGTTTTGATCCGCTGGATGAATCAAAGCTTGTATGTACCACTGCTTCAAAACTTTTTGTTTCGTTAGATTCCGGAAGAAACTGGAAGAATATCCCGATAAAGTCACCGATAAGCCGATCCAATATATTGACGGGGGCAGCTCCATCACCCTTTGATGATGATACCTACCTTATTTCGACATCTTTCAGCGGTATTTTTGAAACAACCGATGCCGGCGACACCTGGACAGAGGTAGCTGAAAAGTCAATTATTTACAGGGGCGCCGGATTTAATGAAGAGATTGCCGCTGCTGTATATTCCCCTGTCAGAGAAGGCGTAATTTACTTAGCTTATTCATTTGGAAACGGCTTATATGAGAGTACTCCGGATAGAAGAAGCTGGAAAGAGATAGATGGATTATCACAGGAACACAGTATACAGACTATGCAGTTTACACGCAGCAAACTGCAGGTTGCCTTTCTTGATGGAACAGCGAGTTATCTGCCTTCTGACGGCAGCTGGTCACGTATGAATGAGCATGAGGTTGTTCTTTCCGCTAGAACAGCAGCCGGAGCTGCCCGGGCAAGACGGCTCGAGGCTGCCGCTGATCATCAGGGAATGTATATAGGGCCATGGCATGCCTCAGGCGAAAGGTTGCAGAATCATCTTGATTTTATGGAGCGCAATGGACTCGAATCTATTGTAATTGATATAAAAGATGATTTCGGTTATCTGACCTATGATTCAAAACTTGATCTTCCCAACAGCATAGGGGCTGTCAAAGATCGTATTCATATAAAAACCCTGGTAGCTGAGGCTCATAAAAGGGGTTTTTATGTTATTGGAAGGGTTGTTGTTTTCAAGGATCAGCAGCTTTTTAATTATAATAATTACGTTTATACCTTGAAAGACAAGTATTCCGGCGAACCCTGGCGTCATCTGATAAAAAGCACGAATGATGATACCGGCGAGATTGAGTGGGAGCAGCGCGAATACTGGGTTGACCCCTTTAATCCGGCTGTGTGGGAATATAATGCGGATATAGCTGAAGAACTGCAGGATCTCGGTGTTGATGAGATTCAGTTTGATTACATAAGGTTTCCTTCCGACGGTGATACCTCGAGGATATCCTTCAGCGGCGCACATCCCGGAATGTCAAGAATAAATGCTCTTGAATCTTTTTTCAGATTGGTTCGAGAGAGGGTCCATATACCTATCAGTACCGACCTGTACGGATTTAATTCATACTATCGTATGGGGAACTGGATAGGACAGAATATTGAAATGCTTGCTGAATATGTTGATGTAATCTGTCCGATGTATTATCCGTCTCACTTTCCCCGCAACTTTATGAAGGATGTTCCCTATCTTGATCGTGCAGAAGATATTTATTACGAGGGTACGCTTCGTGCGGCTGAGATTGTCGCTGGACGGAGTATCATCAGGCCCTATGTTCAGGCCTTCCTGCTTCCGGCTGAATATTATATGGAAGAGGAGGAATACCAGGAATATCTTCTTAAACAGCTAAAGGGCTGCCGTGACGCTGATTCTTCGGGCTGGACCCTATGGAATATGTCCAATAGGTATTACATGGTGCCTGAGCCCCTCTACGAACACTACTAGGCCCTGTCTCCGAAAGTACTCGGGAATACAATAACCGCCTGTGAGCCGCTGCTGTTATGCAGGTAGAGTTCTCCGCCTATCTGCTGTGCAAGACTTTTAACTAGTTCAAGTCCCAGGTTATGGCGTTCTCCGTTCAGGACGTCCTCGTGAAATCCGGGTCCGTCATCTTCAACATAAAGGGTTCTTATTTTTTCAAAGATTGTTGAGCCGATGAATATCCGGCCTTCCTCTCTGTCATTAAAAGCGTATTTCAGACAGTTCATAACCAATTCGTTCAGAATAAGACCGATAGGTGATGCAAAATTTGAATCAAGGGGTACGGGGTTGATATTGAATCTTACATCGATTTTTCTTTCCCCGTATATTTTATTTTGAACCAGATTCATAGAAATTTTCCGGGCGAGATCTTCAAGGCTGAAGGTTTCGGATGATTTTCCGCTGTAAAGTAGTTCATGCACTGAGATCATTGATTCGATTCTCTTTTTAAGAATATGCAGGATGTATATATCTCTATTGTCGTGTATGTAGATTTCCTGCAGATTAATTATTCCGGAGATTACTGCAAGATTATTTTTTACCCTGTGGTGAACTTCCTTAATAAGAAGTTCTTTTTCTCTCAGGATCTTTTCTGTCTCCTGTTCGGCATGGACCTGCCTGGTAATATCTCTGCTGGTTCCCCGCTGTCCGATGTAGGTCCCGTCTGTATCGAATATGTGTTCAGTAGTGGATTCCCACCATCTGATTTCTCCGGTTTTGGTAATGATTCTGAATTTTTGAAATAGCGGAGGATTACTTCTGTCTTCTGCAAGTTGTTCAATCTCCATTTTAAATTTATCAAAATCGTGAGGGTGTATAATACTGTAGAAAAATGCAGGTGTATCGTCCTTGAATTTTTCAGTTGCGAATCCCGTCATTCTTTCAATTGAAGGCGACTGGTAAATCAGCTGTCCACCTGGAGCAATCCAGAATTCGGAATGGTATGTATGTTCGGCTATTGCCCTAAACCGGAGTTCACTTCTTTTATTCCCATGTCCCGATACTTTTTCAAGTATGTTATCCCTGCAGCAGACGGCTTCCAGATCACTGAGCATCGTCTGTATTCTACCCGTCTTCCCGTCGAGACTATAATAATCAACTGCTCCGGATCTTAATGCTGCAAGAACATTTTCCGGGTTTAAAATATCTTCAATAATTACAATGTATGATTCATCGGATAGTTGTTTTGCCTCTTTAAGCTTTGTGGCAGGCAGCAACACCGGATTTGAAGATTGGATAGGTAAATTATTTTTAAGTTCTGCAAATGTATCAAATAAACTGTATTCGATTCCCGATTCTTTCAAAGATTTACTTACGATATCTATATCGAAACTATCATCATATAAAATATTAATTTTCACAATATAACGATAAGCCAAATCAATATATAAAGTCAAATATTATATGAAAATTACTCTTTTTTGGGTTTGATTTTGTTGTTAAGGAGGCTTGCTTTTGTGATCTTTTCACCCTGAGTTTTAAGTCTGAAAACTGCTTTTTCGACCTTTATTTTTCTCTCGAATTCATTTTCAAAAAGTTCCGGCTGTTCCGGTTTATCTCCGTCTTCAAGTGCGAGTAATCCGGTGCCTATCAGCCGGATAGATGAGGATCCGTTCCAGCGGCTGTTTAGTAATTCAATACTTATGGAATAGATTTCTTCGGCTGAATGGATATAATGGCTCAGGGTTTTCTGGGCGGTTGTCGATGAGAAATCGGAGAAACGCAGCTTTACGGCGATACTTTTACTTTTTTTGTTTTCTTTTAATGTTCTGAACATCACGTGGTGGGAGAGTTCCAGAAGCACCCTTTCCAGGACATCACGATCATTTATATCCTGCTGAAAAGTAGTTTCATTGCTAATTGAATTACTTTTTGCAGGGGTGTTGTACATTCCGATATCAATACCCCGGCATGCTCTGAAAAGAAAACCTCCGGCTGACTGTCCAAAGATAGTTTTTAGAGAGTTTTCACTGAAATCCCGAAGACCTTTAACGGTTGTTATATTCAGATCATTAAGTCGTTCCAGAGTTTTTTTACCGAGCCCCCATATATCTTTCAGTTCCAGTTGATCCAGAAAATCCAGCTCGCTGCCCTTTTCTACAACATGCAGACCGTCCGGCTTCCCGAAATCCGATGCGAGTTTTGCCAGAAACCTTGATTCAGCCGCACCAATTGAAATAGTAAGCCCCGTCTTCTCTTTTACAGTTTTTTTAATCAGCATGCCGGTTTCTTCTATAGAGCCGAAGAGCCGGTCGGTGCCGGTCATGTCAAGAAAGGCTTCGTCTATCGATATTTGACAGATGTCCGGGGTGAAGGCGGTGAATATTTCCATTATCTCGGCTGAGACAGCCTGGTATAATCTCATCCTGACCGGCAGGAAAACGGCTTCAGGGCACAACCGTCTAGCAATTGATATCGGCATTGCAGAATGAACGCCGTATTTACGAGCCTCGTATGAGCAGGCGGAAACAACTCCGCGCTTTCCCGGTGATGCCCCTATAACTACCGGTTTTCCCTGTAAATCAGGATTTTTATGCTGTTCTACCGCGGCATAGAATGCATCCAGATCCACGTGGAGAATTCGCGTACTGAATTCGGGTTTATTCTTCATCTGAATAGTTCTTAAGAATTTTTGTTCTGCGGCTGACAATGTAATGATTTCCGTTGATTATTTCTCTGCTGCTTTCAACAGGAAATTCGGCCTCAATTGTGTAAACGGCACTTGCGTTCTTATTCAGGGTGAGTGATATTTCAAGGGGGAGGGGCGGATTGTTTCCGATGAAAACCTCAAGTCTCTTTTGGGCCGGCAGCCATTGGGCTGGATAATTACTCTCATAAAGGGTCAGGGTTTCGTCAGAGTACAGGGTTAAGCTCAGCTTTTCGGGCTGTTCGGGGAAATCTACAATTGTTCTTGTGATTTTTCTGTTTAGAAAAGATTCTGTTTCAAGTTTATAATCAATTTTCCCGAAGGCTCTGTCAGTCTGGTCTGTTTCAAGGACAATGAGCTTTGAAGTTTCAGGGGAAAGCTCATCAGGACTTTCGATATTTATGTTGCTTTTCCCGCTGCTGCTGTCAATTGTTTCAATTATATTTACGGGTTGAGGGTTCGATTCGCTGAAGGGTGAATAGAATAATATTAGTACCAGCAGAGCTGCAGATATCGAAGATAGAAAAGCAGGAAGCAGTCTTGTAATTTTCCGGGAAAGATGAGTCATCATGGCTATTCTTATAGCGGCGAGAATAAACGGCATTATTACAACTGAGATCAGAAGATTTCCCTGGAGCGGAGAGAGGGTCAGCAGTTCTATTACACGATATGAGGGCAGAGTGAATATCTCATAAAGCCCCAGGAAGAGCCATAGCATTGAAAGAAGCAGCATTAGCAGTTTAATAATCGGTCTTTTAAAAACTGTCAGCAGAAAGATAAACAAAAGCGACCAGAGTGTGAAAAGCGACAGGGACAGGTTTATAACAGTCAGGATGAAGAGACTGATTAACAGAAAGAAGAGTGCCGATATTGAATAGAAACTGCCTTTCTCTGAAAAAGGCAGTTTGGAAATGAGTTTAAATGAAAGACTGTAAATCAGAAGTGAGGATACTATCTTGAATGAAAATACCGAAAGCGGCAGATATTTCCACAATTCAGGAAATCCCTTCTGTGCAAATATAAAAGAAATCAGAGAGCTGGTAAGAGCCATGAAAACAAAAATGAATCCGAATAGAAGCGGAAGACTCCAGAAGTTATTTTTGAGAGTCTTCATGTACCATCCGAAATTACGGCGCTTAAAAACCGGATAAATCATAAGTGCGCTTAACAGAATTATGTAGATTATGAGAACGCTCCGTTCATCCAATCCGAAGATGTAGTGGCTGTCCCATTCGTCAGGGATTCCCATGCTGAAACTGTCAATTACAGCATTGTAGAACTGTTCCCAATGTTCATAATTAATCATGCCGTTGTAATCAGGACCGGCAACACCAAGAGTGCTTAATTCAATTGCCGGATATCCGTCTTTCAGGTATCCGTCAATCATGCTGCTATAACCTGTTGATGCCAGTCTGAACAGGATGGATTCGGTTTCTGAATGAAAATTTTCTATTCCGGCTGAATAGAGAGATTCTCTTATTGTTTTAAAAAGGAAATTCGGGCTGCTGTATCCGTCTGTGCCTGAATGAATTGTTACTGACGTCGGTATACCGGTTAAATTCAGATAGATAAATACATTAGGAGCTTCAGGGAAGAAGTGTTCCAGGAAGTTTCTGGATCCCAGATTCTGCCCCCCGGAGTGTTCAGCGCCTAGAAATATAAATTTGAGGTTCAGCGGCGGTGCATTCGAATTGAAATATTCTAAAAGATGAAGGGCTGTGGATATTCCGTAGCTGCTGCTGACAGGTATAATAGTAATAAGTGTATCGATGGCAGGGCCCGGAATATCTACCTCGATATAAGATGAATATGAATGATAGCCTTCAGTTTCAGAAAAGCCTGTTTCACTGAAATCCAGATTAAGCTCCGTGAGTCTTTCTGAAATAATAGCTAATGTCTGTTTTTCTTCAGCCGAACCTTCAACTGCGGGAAAAAGCTTGGAAAATTGTTCAACATCGTATATTATAGATTCAGTATAGGATAAGACAGCAGTAAGTAAAAATATTAGAAGAAAGGACGAAAATCTTTTCATTAAGAACAACAATAAGGGAAACAATATGGTTGGTCAAGATTTAAAAAACGGACTTCTGCCTGCAATTGAAAATTACAGAACTACCAGACTGTTTGACGCCCGACCTGTCTCTGAAGACAGGGTAGAGGCTGTTCTTGAAGCAGGACGCAGAGCTCCGTCTGCAAAGAATCGTCAGCCCTGGAGATTTGTTCTTATTTCCGATGAAGGGATAAAAAAAAGGCTTGAAGATGCTGCCTATGGACAGGAGCATATCGGTTCCGCCTCATTTATCGTAGCGATAGGGACCACTAATGTAGACTACCGCATGCCTAACGGCCAGCTGTCCTACCCGGTTGATCTCAGTTTTGCCGCGTCTTTTATGGTGATGCAGGCTTCGGCTGACAATATCGGGAGCTGTGTCGTAACAACATACGATGAACTTGAGGTTAAGGAGATTCTGACCGTTCCTTATTCAATGAGAATAGTGATGATGATAGCCTTCGGCTATCCGGCTGAAGAGTTACCGCCAAAGACTGTTACAAACCGCAAAGCTCTTTCGGGCATTATGTCCCGTAATCATTGGTAATCCTTACCACAACCATTCTAAGATGTTAGAGGCTGTAGTCTAGGGTTGACCGGTTTTTAAAGCGCACCTCACCTAGCTCTATCAGCTTGTCTAGCATTACAGGGTAGGGAAGACCGGCTGCTTCGCACATCTTAGAGAACATGCTTATATTCGTAAATCCGGGTATTGTGTTTACTTCATTAAGGAGGAGTTTTCCGGTTTTACGGTCAATGAAAAAGTCTACGCGGGACATTCCTACAATTCCAGCTGATTTATAGGCTTTTACTGCTGTTCTGCGAACCTTTTCTATTGTTGATTCATCCAGTTCAGCCGGAATAAGAAGACGGGCTCCGTTTTCATCTATGTATTTCGCTTCATAGTCATAAAACTCATGTGTCGGTGCAATTTCACCGGGAATATATGCTTCGGGGATTAAGTTACCAATTACCGAACACTCTATCTCGCGGGCATCAATGCCGGGCTCAATCATAACCCGGTTGTCGAACCTGAATGCTTTAGGAAGTGCGGACTCAAACTCTTCGCGGTTATCTGCCCGGCTTATTCCTACGGAAGAGCCTGCTCGAACGGGTTTTACAAAAACAGGATAGCCGAACTTCTTTTCAACATTGCCGATAAAATGATCCATTGTCCAATCGGCTGAGTCCATTTCTTCAGTATTAAGAGATATAAACGGAACGGTCTCAAGTCCTTCTGAAATCCATACTTTCTTGATTATTTCCTTATCCATGCCCATTGAGCTGCCTAAAACATCTGCTCCTGCATAGGGTATTTCCATCAGTTCAAGCAGCCCCTGCACGGTTCCGTCCTCGCCGTTTGTTCCGTGTAAGACCGGGAAAATGAAATCGATATCAAGTTTTGTATGTCCGGCAAAAAAGCCTTCCGCCGGAATAACAGCAATTTGCCTGTTAGAATCGGACTTCAATGAAAGGACTCCGTTTGAAGTCAGATCTTCTTCAGCGTCTGGCTGAAGATACCATCGGCCTTTCTTGTCTATGCCGATAAGTGTTATATCGTATTTTTCCTTGTTCAGCTGCGCTACAACGGAAGATGCGGATCGGATTGATACCTCATGTTCCCCTGATTTCCCGCCGTAAAGTACACAAATGTTTTTTTTCATACCGATGCCTTCTTTTTTGAGTAAATCGATAGTATTATAATCGGGAACGGAGGATAGTGCAATTGAGAAGACATCCATTACCTGAAGAGAAGATTGATCCTGCAACCTGGATCTTTCTGATGTATTTTGCAATTCTGATAATCATGTATATGGTCTCATCGACAATAATCGGAGCAGTTATTCTCGGATTGTATCTGTCTATGATAATAATGGTTCCAGCCCGACTGCTTATGAAGCTGAAATTTATTGGTAGAGGTGCAGCTGTTGCGATTTCAGCGGTTCTTGTTTTTACCGCACTGTCGGTTACTATTATTATGATTTTTCCTATACTTATCGATGAAGCTTCAAATCTTTTCTCAACACTGAGTGCAGGCCCGGTTTCCTGGGAATCCATTCTTGAAGGACTTCCGGATATATTCAGCGATTTGGCGGGTAATACCCAGGCTCTGGAGATTATTCAGGAGATTGGAACAAGAGTTTTGTCTGCATTTTCATCTTTCGGCATGAGCCTGCTCAATGACATCGTCACGAGTCTTCCCGGTATGTTAACATCGGTTGTGATTTTCATCATTGCATCAGCCTATCTTACAGCTATGATTCCTGTTTTAAAAAAGAACCTGTGGCGATTTTTTCCAAAATCGACAAGGAAAAAATCAATCAAATTTGTCGAAACTTACTACAGCACTATCAAATCGTTTATCGGAGGTCAGGTTATTATTGCTGGCGCTGTTGGCCTTATTATCGGGATTGGTTTCACGATTGCCGGAATCCCGTACGCTGTATTTTTTGGTTTTCTGTCGTTTATAACCAACTTCATTCCATACTTCGGAGTTATCATCACATCAATTCCTGCATTATTCCTGGGCCTTACGCATTACGGTCTTATGGGGCTGATACGTGTAGGATTTGTTCTTATTCTTGCAAATCAGATCGAATCATGGGTTCTCCAGCCGAAGGTGCAGGGAGACCGGACCGAGCTCAACTGGTTCATAATTCTCGTAGGCATTCTGCTCTTCGGCAGCCTGTTCGGGATAATAGGTATTCTGTTCGCCATACCTATAATGGTCTTTATCAAGGAGTACTGGCAGACTTACGTGCAGGAAGCGTTTAACAGGAAGTAGGGGTGTTTTCTATTGCGACATGATGCTCAGCGCACACTGCCTTTGAGATTGCAGTCATATGCTGTATTTTGTCTGGAAAATTATTGTAAACTATTTTTTAAAACCCATTTCCGCAAGAGCTTCTTCAGCTGCTGTCTGTTCATCCCAGGGGATTGGTCCGTCGGCATAGATGATTGTGCTTTCGTGTCCCTTTCCCAGCATGATGACGGTGTCGTCCGGTTCTGCAAGCTCAAAGGCTCGGCGGATTGCAGACTTGCGGTCGGGAATCAGAAAGAGGTTTTCGTTGCGCTTCAGCGGGCCAAGCTGCCGACCGCCCGTTTCTCTGCCGGCACGTTCGGCGCCTGCGGCTATATGTTCGAGGATGCTCACTGCATCATCGCCGCGGGGGTCCTCATCAGTGAGCACAATGATGTCCGCGTAGCGGGCTGCGATTTCTCCCTGGACGGGGCGCTTCTCTACGTCGCGCTCGCCTGCGCTTCCGAAGACTGCGATGAGTCTGCCGCGAGTCTGTTCCCGCATATCGGGGAACAGTCTCTCGAATGAGCCCGGGGTGTGGGCGTAGTCGACAACTGCGGTAAACGGCTGCCCGCTGTCGAGGACCTTCATCCGCCCCTTGACGGCCGCAAGTTCCGGCATCAGCTCCGCAATCCTCTGTGCCGGGGTTCCTGTGAGCATATGGACAACCGCAAAAGCTTCAAGGGTGTTCTCTATATTGAACAGCCCGGGCAGGCCGATGGATATTTTCACGGTGCAGGGGGTAGTTGTTCCGGGGTGATTGGTGGATGTGTTAATTGTAATGCTGAATGAAGATCCGTCGGTGCGTGCTTCTATATCGTGGGCGTAGAAATCGGCTGATGGATTTTTCAGGCTGCAGGTATAAACCCGGGGGGCCTGAGCCGTATTGTTTGATTCAAATGCTGTATACGCCGCAGCATTAATGAAATGCTGTGCGTTCTCATCATCAAGGTTCACAACCCCGAATCCGGAGTGTTCAGTGCTGTCGCCATTGCTTCTGAGTTTTCGAAAAAGGTTGGCCTTGTCATCGCGGTAGCGCTCGAATGTTCCGTGAAACTCCAGATGTTCGTGGCTGATGTTTGTGAAAACTGCGGCGTCGAAGCTTATTTCTCCAAGGCGGTTGTTCAGAGGGGAAAGTCCGTGTGAGGTAGATTCGATAACCGCGTAAGATTTTCCGGAATCAAGCATCCTACTGAGCATCATGTTTATCTCGACAGCTTCCGGCGTAGATTGACGATACGGGTTTTTCTCAATCGCTGATGCAGTCTTGCATGCAGCGGTTGATACGAATCCGCAATCCCTGTCTAAAAGCTCCAACAGCTGATCGATGCAGTAAACCGTTGAGGTTTTACCGTCGGTACCGGTGACGCCGATAGTAGTCATTTTATCGGCCGGCCGATCATAGAAGGCTGCGGCAACAGGGGCCATCGCGGTGCGGGTATTTACGGTGCGGATGAATGCTGTCTTTTGAGCTCCGGCAGAGTTTTCAATTTTCCTGTCAAATTCCGGATCGGAATACAGGACTGCAGCGGCGCCCTGTTCAACAGCCTTCTCGATATAATTATGCCCATCGACATGAATGCCCGGAAGGGCTATAAAAAGAAAGCCGGGTTCCACAGCGCGTGAGTCATAGGCAATGCCGGTAATGTCCGGATCCTCTGAGGCGGTCTTAGTAAAGGTCTTCTTTATATTGATATTGCCGGTTAAAGCTGATAGTCTTTTCTTCGGATTATTCTGCATATTACTTGTATTATAACTAAGGGGGGAATTATGTTTCAAGTCAGGGTTGAAGGCAATTTTGCGGCAGCGCACTATCTGGTACATTATCACGGGAAATGTGAGAACCTTCACGGACATAATTACCGGGTAAGGGTGTATGCCGAGGGCCCGGAGCTGGATGAAGGCGGAATGCTGCTGGATTTCGGTGTACTCAAGAAGAAGCTTAAAGAAACCCTCGACAGGATAGATCACAGTCTTCTGAATGAAAATGAATATTTTGAAGAGTTTGAGCCCAGTGCTGAACTCATCTCATTTCATATATATAAATCGCTTAAGCGTGAGCTTCCTGATGCGCCTATTTCAAGGGTTGAGGTTTTTGAAACCGAAAAGAATATGGCTGTATACATTCCGGATTAAGATTTGAGCCATAACCCTTCGACGCTGAAAAAGACCGATATTGATAATCCCTATCTGAAAAATCAACTCATTGCTTATATCGGTAATAAACGGCGCCTGCTCGGGTTTCTGGACGAGGTTTTTAATGAGCTGAGCAGAAGGATATTTGAATCCGTACCGCGGCCTGATGCTCCCCTGCTTTTCGGCGATTGTTTTGCCGGCAGCGGTTCGGTCTCAAGGCTCGCGAAGGCGATGGGCTTTTCGGTTGCGTCAAATGACTGGGAACTGTATTCTAAGATAATCAATACTGCGCATATTACAATTTCACCGGAAGGCATTGATGAACTCTTCAGTGTGCAGGGCGGGCTTGATTCTGTATTAGATGAGCTTAACAGCCTGCCGCTGCCGGAGGAACAGGATTGCTACATCAGTCGCTATTATGCACCAGCCGATACTGCATCCGCAGATTATAAGCATGAACGCCTATTCTACACCAGGGAAAATGCATTGTTTATAGATGCCGTCAGAAATCGTATCGAGCAGATGTATCCCGGATGGGAGCTTCCCCCCGATGATTACCTGCGTAAATGTTTGCTCACCGCTCCGCTGTTGTATCAGGCTGCGACCCACGCTAATACAAACGGGGTATTTAAAGCCTATCATAAGGGGTTCGGCGGGCACAGCGGGGATGCCCTGACCAGGATAATGGCTGATATGCGGCTTCAGCGGCCGCATATAATTGAAGGAGCACCGGGCGCGAGGTTTGAAGTAAGAAGCCTTGATGCCGCAGTTTTCGCTGCTGAGCACAACGGTAATCAAGGCTTTGATATCTGTTATCTTGACCCGCCATATAATCAGCACCAGTACGGCAGCAATTATTTTATGCTGAACACCATAGCGCGCTGGGACAGACCGGAGGTCCCTATGGACCGCGGGGGCGACGGCAGATTCGAGCAGAAGGCGGGCATCAGACCGGACTGGGTTAAAACTAGATCGGGTTTCTGTTATTCAAAAACAGCCCCTGATGAGCTGCGCCGGCTTATTGAAAATATCGATGCGCGCTTTATTGTGCTCAGTTACAACACCGAAGGAATAATCCCCTTCGAGCAGCTCGTAGATATACTGGAAGGTTTCGGCCGTACCGAAATATTCGGTCAGGATTATATTATTTATCGCGGAGGTCGACAGAGCATCGGCCGGGCTAATCGGAATGTGGAATTCCAGCTGGTCCTAAGTAAGGGCGCAAAACCCCGAAGCGGGGATAGAGAGGCCCTCGAAAAGCTGTTGAAGCTTCGCTCCACTGTTTCACTTATGAATGAAAGCTTTGCTCCAGAGCGGATATGTAAAATTTTCAGATGTAGAGAAGGGCAGGTTGAGCTTAATTCCTCCGGTTTATCTGCAGCAACTGATCTCTATTATCGTTTTACTGAAATTCCACCGTCCGGCCAGCTGTCAAACCTGAGTTTGGAGGAGCTCTCTGAGCTTTACAGCCGGCTTGAATACTGCAGATGTCGTGACAAGCAGGAGGAAACACGGGTTCTGATGGGATTACTTAAGGGTGTCAATGAGAATGATGCTGTGGTTTACCGTAAACTATGGACAGCATTGTTGAATACAGTTCGCAAGTTTGCTTTTCGGAAATACAGTGAAATATTTGAAGGGGAGTATGCTGATTTATATGAGCTGTTTGAGGCTGAACGTGCGATAGGCAGACCCGGTAACTGGACATCGGTTGAAAAAAAAATATCCGCGCTTCGGCACGTCGCTGATCTGCGGCTTAACGGCTGACTAAAACTCCTGTCGGCCGGGTTATTTATTCAGAATTTTTTCCATTATCATACCGGGGTTATCTTTGCTGTAGCCATTGTAATTCATAAAGATATTGTATCCTGTTTTTTCATAAACCCTGACTGCAGGTAAGTTACTCTTAAGCACATGAAGCCTGATTGCCTGCAGGCCCAGTTTTTCAACCTCGGCTTCAATCAGTTCCATTGCTGTACTGCCGATCCCCTTTCCCCGCAGTTCAGGTTCTATAAAGATGAAAAACAGAAAGGCAAAGTTGACTCCGTCGCGATTTAGAGGCGAAAACCAGAGGCCGCCCGCTGTTTGTTCTGTTGCATCGGGGTTAGAATCTATCACTGAAAACAGATACTGTCCTTCAGTATCGCATCCATCAGGTAGGAGCTCTTTCTGTTCAGCTTCAGCCTTTTCAGCTGCTGCTGCAGGGGGGAATTCTTTCTCAAGAGCCCCGGCAAGAACTCGTATGCTGATTTCATTGAACGCGGCGAAATCCGCCGCATTCATTTTTTCTAATTTTATCACGGCTTTATTCCAGTTCAAGCCGTATTGTCACCTGGACCTGGATTGTCTTCTGATTCGGGGCAACAATACTGTTTGCACCCCGGGCCGCGGACATTTCTGCTGCATACATCGGTCCGCTGCCATAAGCCTGCTCCTCCATGCTGATGATATTTCCTATACTCAAACCGGCGTAGCCGGCTGTTTCACCGGCAAGCTCAAGGGCGTTTTCAATTGCCAGTCTGCGGGCTTCTTTCATCAGCGGTTCCGGATTGCTTATCGCGTATTCAAGGCCGTAGAACTGATTGGCTCCGGCATTCAGTGCGTCTTCTATGAATCCGCCTATAAGTTCTATGTTGGAAAGTTCTACAAAAATGCTGTTGTTAACGTTGTAGGTTCCGTTATCGGGTGTCATGCCGTTGTTGTACGGCTGCTGGTAATAAACCGAAAAGTTGGATGTCCGGTATGCCGACTCGGGGATGCCGTAGTCCTGTATAACGTTAATTATTCTGTCGATACGACTGTTATTATCGTTAATTGCGACATTTAAATCCGCATTCATACTCTGTACGCCCAATGTCAGTCTTACGACATCAGGTGCTGCAGAAATCTCACCAATTCCGCGTACGGTAATGCCTCTGTTTTCATATTCCGCCCGGCCTTCGGCTATAACATTTTGTGTTGAGATAAAGACTGCTGCAATTATCACAATTGCTGTTAAAATTCTTTTCATATTATCCTCCGGATAGTTAATTATATAATACTACGCGGGAAAATAAAAACCGTAACAGAAAAATTGTTAGAACTTGGCTACCACAGGTTTAAAGTTGTGTAATTGACTTTACCTCCCCTTTGCTGTAGGATAGGGCCACCTCCAAAAGATGCACATCTACTGATTATAAGGATATATATTTGAAATTTACAGAACTTAATCTGGATCCTCGCGTGCTTAAGGCTATTGAAGAGCTGGGCTTCGAGTATCCTACACCTATTCAGGAAAAAGTTATTCCCAAAATAATAGAAAACACCGGCGATGTAGTTGGCTTGGCCCAGACCGGTACAGGAAAAACAGCGGCATTCAGTCTTCCCGTACTTGAGAAGATTGATACCGGAAGCAGGGGGGCGCAGGCTCTGGTGCTCTGTCCCACCCGTGAGCTATGTCTTCAGATAGCGCGTGATGTTGAGAGCTACACCAGGTATATAAAGGGTTTCCGTGCCGCAGCTGTTTACGGAGGCGCGGCTTATGGTCCTCAGATAAAAGAACTCAAAGCCGGCGCTCAATTTATAATAGCCACTCCTGGAAGACTCGCAGATCTGATCGAAAAGGGGAAGGTCGATTTTGACAGCCTGAAATATCTGATTCTTGATGAAGCCGACATAATGCTGAATATGGGGTTCAAGGATGAGCTTGATGCAATAGTCGGAGCTCTTCCATTCAACCGGACAAGTCTTCTTTTCTCGGCAACTATGCCTCGTGAGGTTGAAGAAATTGCAAAACGATACATGCATGATGCGGAAGAGGTCTCAGCAGGCAAGAAAAATGCCGGAGCTGAAACTGTTACCCACAGTTATTATACGGTTCATGCAAAGGACAAATTTCAGGCATTAAAACGACTTGTCGACTTTTATCCCGGTATTTACGGAATTGTTTTCTGCAAGACCAGGGCTTCTGCCCGGAGCATTGCGGAGAAGATGATTAAAGAGGGTTATAGTGCTGATGCTCTCCACGGTGATCTATCGCAGGAACAGCGTGAATACATAATGGGCAAATTCCGGGAGAGGGGCCTTCAGCTGCTGGTTGCGACCGATGTTGCCGCCCGTGGACTGGATGTGAAGAACCTGACACACGTTATCAACTATGATCTTCCTGATGAAATTGAGATATACAACCACCGAAGCGGCCGAACAGGGCGTGCGGGAAGTACTGGAATCTCTCTTTCGATCATAAATATGAAGGAACGCGGAAGGATCAGGCGCATCGAGAAAAACCTAGGGCGTAAGATAACAGAGGCACAGATTCCCGGTAAACAGGAGATCTGTGAGGCTCAGCTGATCTCTCTTATTGAAAAGGTTAAAACTGTAAATGTCGATGAAGATATGATAGGCCCCTATATGGGGGTTATTGAAGAAAAACTTGCGGGCTTTACCGGTGAAGAGCTTGTAAAAAAGTTTGTCTCCCTTGAGTTTAACCGCTTCCTTGACTTCTATAAAAACCTTGAGGATTTTAAACCCGTTAAGCAGGGTAATGATCTTGATTTCCGTTCAAACAGGGACTATTCAAGAGATCGCCGAAATGATCGGGGAGGTTACAAGGGGCATAGAGGTTCGGAAGGACGACAGCGCGGTCGGAGGCGAGACAGGGCCGATTCGGCTGATTACAGCTGGCTTAAGATAAATCTCGGTAGACGAGATGGAATTTCACCGCCGGAACTGATGAAGATGATAAACCAGAATACCCGCGGCAAGACCGTTGATTTCGGACGGATAGATATCCAGCCTACAAGCACGCGTTTCCAGATAGAGAAGGGAGCTGCGGATTTTCTTACCCAGGCCCTGCGCAGAAAGGTTCATAACGGAAAAAGAATCCGGATAGAACAATAAATTAACCAAACATTAAAAAACCCCGCCGGTATCTTTTTGGGAAACCGATGGGGTTCTCATATATAAATCCGGAGGGTTACTCCGGAGATTGCCGCTCATTGCAGCATTCAGCTGATGTTCTCAGCCTGAAGATTTAATCAGCCTTCCTGCTCATATAGATAATCAAAGTACTCCATATCTGTTGTGAGCGTCTTATTAAAATTCGGTAAAATCTTTCTATAAGATTCAATCGATCTCCAGAATTCAAAGAACTCCGGGTCAGCCTGATAAGATTCAGAGTAGATTCTGGTTGCCTCGGCGTCTGCAGTACCCTTTATACTCTCTGATTTCTCATAGGCCTCTGAAAGAATTGAACGCTTATCGTTATCAAGTTTACCAAGCCATTCAGCCTTCTGACCTTCACCGTATGAGCGGTATGCCTGGGCTACCTGAGATCGTTCCTTGATCATTCGGTTATAAACGGACTGAGTAAGATCGTCAGAGTAGCGAATCTGCCTGATTATAATATCCTTCAGTTCAATTCCATATTGAGGAACAATCAATTTTGCGCTTGAGTACATTGCCTCGGACAACGCTTCACGACCTTTTTCAATCAGCTCCTGCTGAGTTTCAGTCACTGTCAGGTTTCGGAGGGCATTCAGGCTTTCTTCATCTTCCATGTTGATGGCTTCTTCGGGTTCAACCTCGTTGATGTAGTTTGAGTTTCGAACTGCTTCACGAAGAAGGTTTTCAGCTATAACTGTTCTGACTGAAGAATCGATAACATCATCCATTCTGGAGTATGCCTGTTCAACGGTTGTTACAGATTCATAGAATTTCATAGGATCGGCAATCTGCCATCTGGCTGTTGCATCAACCCAGATAAACTGATTTTCAGCGGTAGGTATGCGCTGTGCGTCGCCGTCCCATGAAAGAAGTTTTTTCGGGTATTTTACAACATTGTCTACGAAGGGCATCTTGAATTTAAGACCTGCGTCAGAGCTGGAATTGATGATTGCACCGAAACGGGTCACAACCGCCTGCTCACCTTCATTAAGAACATAGAAGGGTCCTGCTGCGAATACGATTATTACAATTACAGCAATAATTACAATATTTCTGATTAACTTGTTCACTGTACACCCCCCTGAAGTGATTTCAACGGAAGGAAGTTGTCAAGATTCTTATCAATTACGTCCGTACCTTCCTGCTGGCTGAATACATCCTCAATCATTTCGATGTAAAGTCTTGAACGTGTAACCTCTTTATTTTTCTGATATTCTTCGAGAACGGAGTTGAATCGGGCTACATTACCCTTTGCTTCATTGACACGTTCAGTTGCATAACCCTCAGCAACCTGTATCATCTGTGCGGCAGTTCCCTGAGCGAGAGGTATCTCGTTATTATATGACTCCTTACCCTCGTTTATCAGTTTTTCCATGTCCTGTATAGCCATGTTGACGTCTTCATAGGCATCCTGAACCTCACCAATCGGCGGTACAATATTCTTTAGCTGAACTGTTGTAACTGTAATTCCGAGATCATAATTATCAAAGATTTGATTCATCAGCTCCTGGGACTGCAGGGAAATGGTAGTTCGTTCTGACCCCATTACGTTGAGAATCGCCCTGTCTCCGACAAGCATGTTAATGACAGATTGAGAGATATCACGGATAGTTTTAGCCTGATTTTCTACTTTAAACAGCCATTTGAAAGGATCAACTATCCTGTACTGAATTACCCACTCAACATCAACAATGTTCAGGTCTCCGGTAAGCATTACAGATTCTTCAGGATAGTCTGAAGTATCATATATCGTAGATAATCCAGCCTGCTGAGTTCTGAAACCGAACGGCATAGTCTGGATTACCTGTGTGGGAACATTGTAGTTCTTTTCAATTCCAAAGGGAAGTTTAGTGTGAAGTCCTGGCCCGGTAATTCGATTATACTTTCCAAATAATAAAATTACTGACTGCTCTGTCTGATCAACCATGTAAAAGCTGGATAAAACGGCGGCTAGTGCAATAACTACAATCAGTATTATTGCAATCAGTCTCGGCCTGATTCTGATATTAGGCCTGCCAGGTCCGGCATTTCTTTCTGACATATTTCCTCCTGTCAACTATCGAAGCACATTGATACGTTCTTCTTTATTAGAGGTTACTCACGAAACCCTTGCTAGTCAAGGAAATAAAAAAAATGACGTGATCAGAGAAGAAACATGGTTCCCCCCTGTTGCCCAAGATCAACGAAATCGGGCAGCATAGGGTTACACAAAAAACCAACCCAAGGAAGGAACCATGTATACATACTACCAACTTATCAAAAACAGTAAAGACCCTGTA
>JAQQAL010000034.1 GCA_028532855.1 Candidatus Thalassospirochaeta sargassi | reverse complement strand
GGTTCAGTGAGTCCTGATGTAATGATTGCCGGAATGGTAGCCGCCTTTGTTGTAGGACTAGCCTCAATACTCTTCCTGTTAAGACTTATTAAACGCAGCCGTCTGTACCTGTTCAGTTTTTATCTGATTCCGTTCGGAATCTTCTCATTTTTCGTGCTGTAAACTACAAGCGGAACTGTCGTCACAAGGCGGCAGTTTCTACTTATAAACCTAAGAATTCTACCGATAATCAAATTGAGAACCTATCCAACCCCTGAGAACGGACATGAAAGGAGCGTGAATTGAATAAAAAAGCCACAAGGCTTATATCCGCCGCAGTACTTGCTGCAGCGGGAATGTATCTGCTTATAGTTTTACTTAACTCAATGCGACCGATAATTGGAAACAGTTTTTTCACTGCACCCGGGCAGTTTCTCTATCTCGCCTTTCTTGAGGCTTCATTTTATCTGCCGCTGTTGTTTCTTATCAGCAGCTTTCTGATATTAACTGAATATTACAATGTCAGGGTTTTTGCAGCCAAACTTTTTTCACTTCTGCCTTTTTTTACCCTGTCTCTGCTTCTGCGGGTGCTGGACTATGTTCCGGGCTCCCCTGCTGCTGATTTTATTATTAACAGCATTGGTGTTCGGGGCGGCTCAATGGTTCTTGGGCTTCTACTGATTCCCGAATTGCTTATTTTTATACGCATACTGCTAGATCCCGGTGAGGGTGCTGATTCGGAATCTGAATCGCGGGGCAACGCTGTACAGCAGCCTGCCGGTGAGGAGGATTTTGAGTCCGAACATCTATTTGAGCCTGTCCCGCTTGATTGGAGCAATGATGAACCGGAGATGCTGGAAGTTATAGAATCAGAGGAGGCTGAAGCCGCTGTCGATGAGGAGCCGGAATTATCTGAAGTGTCTGAAGCCCCGGATGCTGAAACCGAATCTGACGATGGAGTCGAAACCTATGGTGTTGAAATTGAAGAGCTCATCTTCGAAGATATACAGCACCATGATCCGGAAAAGGTTGTAGAGCCTCTGGATCTTGATCCGCAGGCCGGAGTTATTGAGGATGATTTAAATCAGGCCGAATCCGCACCTGTTGTCATTCCGGCCCATAGAGAGGATGAGAACTATCCTGATGCGCCTGTTCGCGGCGATGAAGATGAGATTAGCAGGGCTGCAGTTGAGGTATGGGCTGAAGCAGAACAGCTTGGATTTGATGATGTGCTTCCTGAAAGAATAGTTTTGGATGACGATTTATCTGCTGACGAAACTGAAGCCGAAACTGAAGCCGAAACTGAAGCCGAAGATCTCCGGCTGGATTTTGAAGCAGGACAGACCGCCCTTGAAATCCCGGAAATTACCGATTCACCTAATCAGGAATCAGTTCTTGAGGCTTTTGAGGAACTTGAAGAGCTCGAAGATCTTGAAGAAATGGATGAACCCGATGATGTTGAGGATGAAGAGAAAGCTATTGAAGCTGATGAGATTATAGACATAGACTCAGTTCTGGTCCCGGCGGTAGAGCCTGAAGTTGTTGCCGCGCCCCGGGCCCCCGAGGAACCCGAATTGCCGGCACCCAGAAAAAAGCGAAAACCAAAAAAGTATGCAGTTCCGGTAGATGAACTGCTTCATCATTATGGAGATGATAAATACTGGGTTGTTGATGATGAAACAAGAGCTGCAGCAGAGATTCTTCGGGAAACTCTTGAGGAGTTCCGCATTGCGGCAGAGGTTACCGGGATAAGCCGCGGCCCTGTTGTTACAATGTTCGAGATTCTGCCTGCTCCGGGTGTTAAACTTTCAAAGATCGTGAATCTTGCTGATAATATCGCACTCAGGCTTGCTGCATCAAGGGTTAGGATCGTAGCTCCGATACCAGGAAAGCATGCTGTAGGAATTGAAGTCCCGAATAAGAACCGGGCTATTGTATCTTTTAAAGAAATCCTTGAGGCTGAGGATCTTAAGAAGTCGCGGATGTCAATCCCGGTTGTGCTAGGAAAAGATATTACCGGCGGAGCAAGGGTTATTGATCTGGTCCAGACGCCGCATATGCTGATTGCCGGGGCTACAGGATCCGGAAAATCTGTCTGTGTTAATTCACTTATCTGCTCTGTGCTTTATTCGAGATCACCGGAAGAAGTTAAAATGATACTGATTGATCCCAAGATCGTTGAGTTGAAGCTTTATAATGATATTCCGCATCTGCTTACGCCGGTGATAACTGAACCGAAGCGGGCTTTTCAGGCTCTGCAGTATGCGATGTGCGAAATGGAACGCAGGTACACTCTGCTCAATTCGCTCGGTGTTCGTGATATAAAAGCCTATAACAGAAAGGTCCGTGATGCACGGATAGCAACCGACACCCTTCCGTATATTGTGATAATTGTTGATGAATTTGCCGATCTTATGGCTACAACCGGCAAGGAGCTTGAAAATGTAATTTCCAGGCTTGCGGCAATGAGCCGTGCCATTGGTATACACCTGGTTCTGGCAACACAGAGGCCGTCGGTTGATGTTATCACCGGCCTTATTAAGGCTAATATTCCCTCCCGAATAGCCTTCATGGTTGCCAGTAAGACCGACTCGAGGATCATCCTCGACAGCATGGGTGCCGATAAACTGCTCGGTAAGGGGGATATGCTGTTTACTTCCGCATGGGACCCGAACCCTGTCAGGATACAGGGTGCTTTTCTGTCGGATGATGAGGTTGAACGGGTTACTGATCATATTAAGACCCTCGGAGAACCGGATTACATCGATGATGAGATCTTTATCTCTGAGGATGAGAATGGTGAGTTTGAGCTCGAAAGCACCTCAGGCGGGGATCCTCTGATGGATTCGGCTATTTCGATTGTTGTGGATGCCGGTAAAGCCTCAGCCTCTTATCTTCAGCGAAGGCTGAAAATAGGCTATAACAGGGCAGCAAGATTGGTTGAAGAAATGGAAGACCGGGGAATAGTAGGGCCTGCTAACGGAAGCAAACCGCGAGAGATTATACATATTCCGGATCGGGTTTAAGCCTGCTGTTGAACCGGACGAGTGCCATAGCTGCGGATGCAGAGGTCAGAATATCCGCAATCGGGTTTGCAATCCAGACCCCGATTGCCCCGTAGAACGGGCATACTATCAGCATTACGGGGATAAAAAACAGAACCATCCTGCAGCTCACAAAGACTGCCGCCTGCCTGGCGGAACCGGTTGCCTGCAGCAGAACCAGGGTGTTGAACATGAATCCGTACAGCGGGTACATGCAGAAGAAAATTCTCGGTGCGTGGTAGATTTGTTCAAGAATAATCGGGTCGGTTACAAATAAGCCTGTTACGAATCGCGGAGCGAACATAAGTACAGACCAGAAAATCAATGTGAAAATACTAGCGTAAAATGTAAACAACCTGTAACCGCTGAACATTCGCTTTATCCTGCCTGCGCCGTAGTTTACTCCAACAAAGGGCTGCATCCCCTGCGCAATTCCCCATGCCGGGGGAAGAAGCAGGCTGAAAATCTTGAATATTGTACCCAGCGCAATCACATCGCTGATGCCGGCAAACAGATCGAGCATTTTGTAGGCGGTAACAATCTCGACTATTGCCATCAGCGGTAATGCGAATCCCGAAAATCCTATTCTCAGTATACGTTTTACAATGTCGGCCGAGATGTGTTTCAGGTTGAAGCTGACGCTGATTATACTTTTTTCTGATCTCAGAAACAGTACGCTTGTCAGCATGCTGACCATCTGAGCCAGGACTGTCGCAGCAGCGGCGCCTCTTATTCCCATGTCGAAAACGAGCATGAACAGCGGGTCGAGTATAAGGTTAAGTACCGCGCCGACGCCTAATATTATCATGGCTTCTCTGATCATTCCTTCGGAGCGGATTAGGAGGTTTGTTGATGCTGCAAAATTAATAAAAAAAGTGCCTGCAATAACTATCCGCATGTACTGGACGCCGAGCGTCAGCATTTCTCCTTCACCACCCATGAAGGATACAACCTGAGGGGCGTAAATAATCGAGAATACGGTAACAACTGCGCAGATGATCAAATTGAGCATGAAGACAACCGGGAAGATCCGTTCAAGGATCTCATTGTCACCCCGCCCGATGGCGCGTGAAACAACAGAAGATGCCCCGATTCCTATCAGCCCCGATATGCCGTTGTTAAGGAGCGAAAAGGGGTAGATAAGGCCTACTGCTCCCATTCCCGCCGGACCTACGAACTGACCGACGAATACACCGTCGATGAACTGATAGAACCCGAAGACGAGCATGCCGATTACTCCCGGAACGGAAAGCTTAAAAAAGAGTACCGACGGTTTATCATTCAGCAGCTGTTTCTGCCGGTCTGTCATTACATTCACATTTTTACTCTATAGATATTTCAAAAATACAGCAATAGGTTCAGTTATAGTCTTAATAGACCGTGTAATTTGTATCAGAGACATTCTTTCAGTGCTGCTGCAAGTTTATAAAAGTCGTCCCTGCGACTCCATCGGCCGGCGGATATCCGGATAGATTTTCCGCTATACCCCGGGGGCCTGCCCATTGCTTTCAGCACTGGCGAAGGGCCGTCAAGTTTCTCTGAGCAGGCGGAGAAGCGGCTGATACATATTTTCCTGCTATTGAGTTCAAAAATCAGCTTTTCCATACTGCCGGCATAATCAAGGCTTATGCACAGCACTCCCGGCGCAGCTTCAGGGGGACTCTCCATCCTGAAACCTATGTCCGCCTTCTCAAGAATTGCAATACCGTCGCGGATCAGGGCACGCAGCATTCTCAGCTCGTCTGCCTGTTCTTTCTTCAGCAGCCGAAGGGCTTCTGTCAGTGCTGCGGCTCCGGGTACATTTTCGGTTCCGGGGAAGAGTCCGCCCTCCTGACTTCCTCCGAATCTGAGGGGGGTCAGGCGGATATCCGGTTTTTTCCAGATCAAGGCCGTGCCCTTCGGTGCACAGAGTTTATGGCCGCTTATGCAGAATATATCGGCATAGGGTGCCCATTCAGCAGGCTGGAGCCTTGCAGCGGCCTGAACCCCGTCGAGTATAAGCAGTGCTCCGCGGCCGCGTACTACCCTGCTTATTTCGCGCACCGGCTGAACCGTCCCTGTTTCATGGTTTACGGGCGATATGACCACTGCAGCCGGTCCTGAGTCGCGAAGCATTCCGTCAAGTTTATCCGGTTCAATCACTCCGCTGCCGTTAACACCGACGGTCCGGACGCATCCGCGGTATCCTGCCGGAGCGGCCGGACTGCGTCGTCCCAGATGGAATAGCGGGTGTCTGACCGCCTGATGCTCAATCGGGCTGGTAATAAAGCATAGCTCCTTTTTGCGGGATGCCAGACCGAAGATGGCGGCGGTCAGGGCTTCAGTACCGCTTGAGCAGAAATGAAAACCCTCCGGTTCTGTATTGAAAAATGAACCCGCGGCCTTATACAGCTGCTCAAGTTCGTTCCATGCTGCCGAGCCGGCTGAATGCAGGCTTGAGGGGTTGCCCCAGCTTTGTCTGCACGCTCTCTCAAAGGCTCCGAGTACCCTCGGGTCTACCGGTGTTGTTGCGTTGTAATCAAGATAGACGGTGCGTTCAGGTATCCATGGAACAGCAGCCGCTTTGATTTTTTTTCTAAGTTCACATCTGCATGTCATAACCAAGGTTAACATACCAGACTGGTAAAATCTAACTCTAAATTGTTCTATTCATTACTTGTAAAAATCTCAGGTGTCTTAACCCTCTGCACCGTGCGCGGTTGTGCAATGAGTGCAGAAATACACTTTATTTTGTCCTATCAGTATTGGGTGGATATATTCAATTATGATATTCTCCTGGAATGATGTTTAAATTATTACAGGCAATTATGAAGCGGTCAAATCTGTTTATTGTTGTGACAATACTGATCACTGCCTTTTTTGGATATAAAGCCCTCGATACTGTTATTGATCCTGACTTCTACAGTATTTTCCCACAGCAGAATGATAGAGTTGAACAACTGTTTAATGAAACAGGTATAACCGACAGTCTTGAAATGCATTTATATCTTACGGTCGAATCTGAGGATGATATCAACCTTGAGCAGTTGAGGCTCTTTTATGAAGTCCTGCAGAATATTGAGGCACGGGAGGATGTAACTGGCAGTATCACCCCTTTCAACTTTATTACCTTCAGAAATAACGGAGGCAGGTTTTCCGTTGAGCCCATGACTGCCGGAGCACCTGAGACAGAGACCGATGCAGCCTTGTTCATAAACCGCCTGAAAACTGAGCCCCTGGCGCAGGGCTTTATCTCCTCCGCAGAAGGTCGGGTTATGAGTGCGTTATTCGTTACTGCCTCGGATGTTAACCCTGCTGCATTTACCGCAGAATTCGAAGAGCTGATATCTCCCCTTAACGACGTTTTCAAGGTCTATCATTCCGGGGATCTGCCCTTTGCTGCTAAGACGACCGGTTACATTCAGAAAGACCTTATGCTGCTGGTTGTGCTGGCCGTTATCGTAATTCTAATTGTTTTATTCCTGAGTTTTCGGTCCTTTCGGGCTGTACTGCTTCCAATCATAACAGTTGCCTTCGGCGCCGTATGGGCTCTTGGCTTTGCCGCGACTCTCGGGTACAAACTGACGGTTGTAAGTGTTGTGCTTCCGACTATCGTGCTTGCGATAGGCAGCTCATATACGGTTCATATCCTCAGCGAATATTTCCGTGAATTCGGACAGTCGGGACAGGGTGCTGATACCGCTTTTGAGATATGTATTGCAGTGTCTCATGTTTTAAAAACCGTAGTTCTTGCAGGGGTAACAACAATAATCGGATTCTGCAGTCTGCTGTTTACGACAATTGCACCGATAAGGGAATTTGGTCTTTCCGTCAGTTTTGGAATCCTCGCCTGCATAATTTTGTCGCTTTTTTTCCTTCCCTCACTTTTATCTAAACTTTCCCCGCCCCGCGATGCTCAAAGGGAGCGAATTGCCTATGGTCCGCTTAACAGGCTGATCGGAGGCATAAGTAAGCTTGTTTTGCGGTTTTATCCTGTATTTATAATAATTTTCATAGTGTCTATACTATGTGCTGTACTTCTTTACCCGGAGATAAGTCGTAAGGTTGATTATGTAGATTATTTCCCGGCAGATGACAAGATAGTCAGTGATTCAGCAAAGATTACCGAGAGTTCCGGTGGCGGACAGTCTTTGAATATAACCCTGATTGCTCCTGAAGGAGAGAACAGGTATTTTCTCAGGCCTGATGTAATGGCTGAGGTAGATGCGCTCCAGGACAGTATCCGGGAAATCCCTGATGTTCTCGGGGTAATGTCGTTTTATACTATTTTAGAGCAGATTAACGGAGTGATGTTCAATGAAGAAGGTCTGCCTCAAAATCGTGGGCTGATAATGCTGCTTTCAAGGTATTTCAATCTAATGGGAGACCGGGATATTACCTATGCTGCAGATGCAGACTTTGTCAGCGGAGATTATTCACAGGTTACCCTGTTTTTAAAGGTATATGACAGCGAGACAGGGAAAACCATAGCAGACAGGGATATTCTGGAATTGATTGAGGATCTGCAGATGAAGGTTGATGCTGCTTTTCCGGAAGCCGGAGCTTCACATATCTGGGGCAATACCGTCCTGTTTTATGAAGCTGGAAGACAGATACATCGAGATCAGCTGCTTTCTACAAGTATAGCTATGGTATTGATTGTGATAGTTTCAATGATTTTCTTTCGTTCGGTACTTATGGGTTTCTGTTCACTTATTCCGCTTGTGTTTGCTATTGCATTGAATTATATAATGATGGTTCTGTTTTCCATCCCGCTTGATGTTACCACTGTTCTTGTCTCGAATGTTGCAATAGGGGTAGGCGTTGACGATGCTATTCATTTTCTGCTTCAATACCGTAGCCGGCTTGCCTTAAACGGCCGGGACAGACGTCCGGCTATTGTTGAATCCTATCAGATAACCGGCCGCCCCATTATTCTTACAACGGTTTCTATTGTTGCAGGGTTCTCTATTCTGGGTTTCGCAAGTTTTAAACCCATAGTCTACTTCGGCCTGCTTGTCTCTATAAGTCTTGCGGCCGCCATGATTTCAACCCTGCTGTTTCTGCCGGCATTTCTTGCTGCTTACAGCAGGATTAAAGACATTCGACGTTCATAATCTGGTTATTAGCGCAAGACAAAAAAAAAGCTGTCCATTCTTCTGAACAGACAGCTTTTTCTATTTTATATAGTTTATTTAACAGTAAAAAGTGAACTAAGTGCGCTGAAAGCTGAACCGCTTGTAAGGTTCGGAGCAGTATTGTCCTGGTTAAGACCGCCTGCAGCTTCAAGGTATCTTACTGTATCAGCTCTTTCCTGGTCTACTGTGCCAAGATCAACAAGCTTGAGGGCCTTCCCCTTGATAGTAACGAGTTCAGAGTTAACAAAGAGACCGCTCTTTGATTCAGTGTAAACTGAGGTAAGATAGATGCCATCGGCACCGATAGTCTTACATGCATCATATGCAGCAAGCTTGATACCTGGGCTGTTTGCCGCGTTGTTTCCGAAGATACTGAACTCAGTTTTCGGTGCATCGCCGAGAGGGAGTATGCCGAAAAGAAGTTTGTATTCCGCAGTTCCTTCAACATCGCCCATGATTTCATATGTTACTTCGGTAGGTCTTGCCCACATGGCCTGGGGTTCAGTTGTCATTTTACTGACGCCGGTCATAAGCATTTTTTTGTCGTATGTAGTGGAACATGAAGTTACACCAAATACAACCATTACGAGAAGCATGATTACAACAAGTTTTTTCATTTTTTTCTCCTGAAATTTTTTAGTTTTCTATATTTAAAAACTATAGTGCGATTTTTTAACTTTATCAATTACTTTAGGTGTTAAAATCTAATGAAGACAAAAAAGTTATGAAATCTGATAAAAATCTATCCAGATTGATAAAAGAATCACTATATGGTAAAATAACTTACCAGTGATTAAGGATTAAGGGGTAACATATTGAGTGATAATGAAATGTTAAAAAACAGCGCACCGCTTCCGTCCGTCAGACGGCTGCCTCTGTATCTGACTGTTCTTGAAGAATTTGCCCGGGAAGGGAAGGAATGGATATCAACGACTGATTTTTCAGAGGTTCTGTTTCTTAAGCCCATACAGGTGCGAAAAGATCTCGCGCATACGGGTATAATCGGAAAACCCAAAAAGGGTTTTAAAGTAGATGAATTGATATCGACAATATATGATTTTCTAGGCTGGAATAATCTTACTGAAGCGTTTCTTGTTGGCGCTGGTGCACTCGGTTCGGCCCTGTTGGGCTACGGCGGTTTTCAGCGTCACGGGCTTGATATTGTTGCGGCATTTGATATTTCTCCAAATGTGATCGGTAAAACTATACATGAAAAAGAGATTCTTTCACTTGAAAAGCTTCCTGATCTGGCAAAGAGGATGCAGGTGAAACTGGGAATCATCACTGTTCCGAGCAGCGGTGCTCAGGAGGTTGCCGATAGACTGGTAGAAGCCGGGATAAGCGGCATCTGGAATTTTTCGCCGATAAAGCTGCATGTTCCTGATTCTGTGGTTGTCCAGAGGGAGGATATTTCCTCCGGTCTTGCTGTACTGTCTGTCAGGCTTGGACGGTTCGATTAGAATCTCCGATAAAGCCAGAAGAAAATAGAATTTTACAATCAAATTATCATGTTCGGAGGCATAATGCCGTATGCCCATATTGGTTGATACGCTTTACATCTGGCCGCTGTTTGCCGCGGCTTTTTTATTTGATATTTTTGCAGGTGAATATCCCGGCATTATGCACCCCGTTGTCTGGATGGGGACAGGCATCCGGCGCGGTATAGATATTGTAGATGCGTACAGTCACAGGGCTTTAAGGTTTCTGGGTGGAACTGTAATAGTAATCTGCGGGCTGGCGCTGGTCGGAGCTGCATCAGGGCTGATTGCCGCATGGTTTGCCGCAGCTGCTCCTTTTTCCGTGACCTGGATTCTAACCGGACTTATCACCGTATTTTTAATTAAAAGCTCATTCAGTCTCACTGGACTTCTGAAAGCCGCCGGGACGGTGAATGACGCCCTGAAAGCTGAAAACCTTAAAGATGCGCGCCGCAGAACGGCAACACACCTTGTCAGCCGTGATACTTCAGACCTCAATGAGAATGAAATCGCGGCAGCTGTGATTGAATCAGTAGCAGAAAATCTTACGGACTCGATTATTGCCCCCTGGTTCTTTCTTTTCGTCGGGGGGGTCGGAGCTGCCCTTGCATATCGCTTTGCCAATACTTGTGATTCAATGATGGGGTACAGGAATGAGAAATACGAATGGCTTGGAAAGTTTGCAGCCAGATTTGATGATCTGCTGAATTTTATCCCTGCCAGGATAGCTGCGCTGCTGATATCTTTGTCGGCAGCTATGCAGCCGGACTGTTCAGGCAAAAATGCGTTTAAAACAATGTTACGCGAACACAGGGTTACCGAAAGTCCTAATGCGGGCTGGACTATGTCTGCAGCGGCCGGAGCGCTGGGTTTACGCCTGGTGAAAGCCAGTCACTATTCGATTAGCGGTGGTGAGTCTCTGCCTGACAGGGTAGATATTGAGCGGATCATCAGGGTTATAAAGGGAGCAGCAGCTTCCGCCCTTGTGATTCTGGCTGTACTGATTATCCTTGCGGCTGGGGTTCTGTTTTGACTGGCGGTTTGTTCAGACGACTTGATTCGCTTCAGGCCCCGGTGCATGGCGGAACACCCCTTCCCGAAAATGTTGTTGACTTCAGCATATCAATCAATCCCTTTCCAATCCCTGAAGCTGTTCGAAAAGCATATATTTCAGCCTGGGATGAAATAGGCCGGTATCCGGATAATGATAACAGCAGCTTGTCCGAAGCTGTTTCTGAATACTTTTCTATAGCACCCGAAAGACTGCTGATGACAAGCGGAGCAACCGAGGCCTTCAGCCTGCTTGCCTCGGCTTTTCTCGGTACGAATACGACAGCCATGGTGGTATCACCCTGTTACAGTGATTATGAATGGGTCTCAAAACTTGCCGGCGCCCGGATTTGCCGCTGCTCACTTAAGCCTGAACAGTCTTTTATACCTGATAAAAAAGAATTATTGGGAAATATATCGGAAAATAGACCGGATCTCATATGGCTGTGCAGCCCGAATAACCCGACAGGAACGGTTTTTGATACGGAGCTGACGCTTTCAATTGCAGATACCCTCCGGTTTTACGGCGGTACCCTGATTATTGATGAGGCTTATGCCGCCTTCTCCGAAGCTTTGCCCCTGTCTGAAACCCTCCCGCATTTGAGTAATGTTGTTTTTGTGAGATCTCTTACCAAGGACTTCGGAATTCCGGGGCTGCGTCTCGGCTGTATCAATGCTGAATCAGATGTTATCAGAAAGCTGAGTCTGCTGAAACCAGGCTGGAGCGTCAGCCGTCCCGCTCAGGAGGCTGGGATAGTGCTTTTTACTGAGATAGAATACTTCAAAGAGAGTTGGCGAAAGGTTTCGCTTATGAAAAAAGATCTTGTTGAGGCGATGCTCGGGCTGAAGCTGGATATTCCCGCCTCTTCCGGTGTTGATTCCGGTAACTTTGTTTTTTTTAAAAGTCCAAGGATGCCCGATGGGAAAAGCTTTTCTGAGGCGATGCTTGATGCGGGTGTCCGGATCAGGGACTGCAGCTCGATGGGTGCGCCCGGGTTCTGCCGGATAGGGGTGCGGCTGCCCGATGAAAACCGACATTTTCTGGAAGTGATAGAGAGAGTTCTTGTTGGCAGGAGGAATAATGATTGCTGAAAAATCCGGTTTAACCGTTTTAGTTTTTGGCGGAATCAGCAGTGGAAAGAGTGAGTACGCAGAGAGGCTGATTCAGCAGCTGTATTCGGAGAGAGACGGGCGCTTCTATTATTTTACCCCGGCAGCCCCTCCCGAGGATGATGAGATGCGGGCAAAGGTTAAGATTCACAGGGAGCGTCGCCCCGACTGGCTTGAAACAGTTGAATGCGGTCTTAATCCGGCTGAATTCATTGATAGTCTGTCTGAAGGTGATGTTATCCTGTTTGATTCGGTAGGGACCCTTGCCGGGCGGATGCTCATGGAATCGGAATCCGGTGAAAATTCAGGAGCGAGAATTGAGGACTTTTTGGAGCGTGCCGGGAAAGCAGGGATAAGCCTTGTGCTTGTGTCTGAAGAGGTTGGAATGACCCTTGTCTCCGTTTCAGAAGCCGGCAGGTTTTTTCAGAGGATCATGGGGCAGCTGAACCAGCAAATTGCCGCTTCGGCGGATGAAGTATTTTTTATTAACGCGGGAATCCCGCAAAAACTTAAATAATGTGAGGACATTAGATGGAACTTCTTGAGATAATTGTAAAAAACATACCGGCCATCGATAATGCTGCGATAAAGGTTGCTGCTGAACGTGAGGATCAGCTTACCAAACCCATCGGCAGTCTTGGACGGCTTGAAGAACTTGTAATAAAAATAGCAGGAATGCGTGCTGAAGCGCGGCCGTCGCTTGATAAAAAAAAGGTAATAGTTTTTGCCTCTGATCACGGTGTCGCCCTGGAGGGTGTCGGCAGTTATCCACAGGAAGTTACCATGCAGATGCTTATGAATTTCCGTGTAAAGGGGGCCGCTATTAATGTACTTGCTGCTCAGGCCGGAGCTGATATCAGCCTTGTAGATATGGGTGTTGCCTGTCCCTATCCCGAAGCGGATGATGTAATTCTCCGTAAGCTGGGCCCCGGAACTGCAAATATTGCTGTAGGTCCTGCAATGGACAGGGCGACTGCAGTAAAAGCGCTTGAAACGGGAATGGAGCTTGCTCTTCTGGACGCCGACAAGGGAATGAATCTCCTTGCAGTCGGTGAAATGGGTATAGGCAACACTACCTCATCCGCGGCAATAATCTGTGCGGTTACCGGCAATTCTCCAGATGAGGTTACAGGTACCGGAGCGGGGCTTGCGCCTGAGAAACTGCAGCATAAAAAAGAAATTGTTAAAAAGGCGCTTGCAGTAAACAGCCCTGATGTTACAGACGGCATAGATGTACTTGCATCTCTCGGCGGATTTGAGATAGGAGCAATGGCAGGCGCAATCGTTGCAGCCGCATCTAGAAGAATTCCTGTTGTAATAGACGGAATTATATCATCCGCAGCGGCTTTGATTGCATCACTTATAGCTCCCGATTCCGTGAATTATATGATTGCAGGACACCGTTCGCAGGTGCCCGGGCATTCTTTCGCCCTTGCGAAACTCGGACTCGAGCCCTATCTGGAGCTGGATATGAGGCTTGGTGAAGGTACCGGTGCCGTTCTCTGTTTCAATATCGTTGAAGCCGCCTGTAGAACCCTTGATGAGATGGCGACCTTTGCAGAGGCTGGGGTTTCCGAGGCGAATGATGAAAACTGATGCTGTTATATAACGGAGGGCGCAGATGAAAAAATTGCTGAATGCATTCAGATTCCTGACCATTATTCCCATCCCGGGTGCCGAGCATGCCGATCTTTCCGAAGCGGGAAAATCGGCGGCCTTCTTCCCCATCGTGGGTCTTGTTATCGGTTTTCTCTGCGCCATCGTATTCCGGGCCGCGGGGCTGTTATGGTCTGCGCCTGTTGCAGCAGCTGCAACAGTTGTATGCTGGGTTCTGCTTACCGCCGGGCTGCATATTGACGGGCTTGCGGATCTTGCAGACGGTATCGGCGGCGGATGGGATGTGGAATCAAGGCTGAGGATAATGAAAGATTCGGCAATAGGAACCTACGGTGCCCTCTCGGTTGTAATCCTGCTGCTGCTCAAGACTGTCTTTATTTATGAGCTTGCCTCGTCTGCAGGTTTCTGGCCTGCTTTTGCAGTAATTCTGTTTATTCCATCCGGGGCTCGTCTTGCCCAGGTTTTAAGCATAAGGGTTTTTGCTCCGGCAAAAAAAGAAGGTTTCGGCGCTGCTTTTAAAAACGGTGTCGGCACCGGCGATACAGTTTCAGCCGGGTTGATTGCCGGCCTATCTGCCGCTGTGCTATGGGGACCGTACGGTCTTATTGTTCCTGCAGTCGGCTGTGTTTTTGCCCTGATGTCCGGCTGGTGGGTAAGCCGCAGGCTGGGTGGCTTGAACGGCGATTCCTACGGTGCAATCTGTGAGCTTTCAGAGCTGTTTCTACTGATTCTGTTAAATATTCTCAGTCCGGTTCCAGCCCCCTGGATTCAGACTGTTGCCGGGATGCTTCAGGGTGGCTGAGCTGGTACTGATCCGGCATGGTGAGGCTGTCGGGCAGGGCGGATTCAACGGCAGGCGAACAGATCCTCCGCTCTCTGATACCGGGAGGGCCCGGGCTGAATCCCTGCGAGAGCGCATGCTCTGCGACGGATTGCTGCCGACGGGTAATTCACGATTGCTTGTCAGTCCAATGTGCCGGGCAGCCGAGACAGCCGAAATCGTGTTCGGAGAATACCTGACCACCGGCTTGAAAAGAGAGACTGTTGATGAGTTTGCCGAGGTCGATTTCGGCGAATGGGATGGGTTGAACTGGGCCCAGATAAAAAAGACTGACGAGGCAGCCTTCGACAGCTGGCTTGAAAACCCGGTTGATATATCACCCCCGGGCGGCGAAAGTCTTTCCGCCTTTGACAAAAGAGTGATGCAGGGACTTGAGCGTGCGTTGTCGGATGCTGCGGGTGCTGACTGCGCCTCTGAGCAGAAGCCTGATAATTCCAGGATATACATAACCGCCCACGGAGGCGTCATCAGATCCATAATCTGTCTCTTGCTTAAACTTCCGTCGGACAGGCATTTATCATTTCAGGTTGACTGCGCATCCTGCAGCATTGTCAGTACATACAGGGCCGAAGATGGTTCTGTGTCCGCAGTTCTTTCAAAGCTTAACATCAGATAAGACCCGGCGTTTAATAAGCGGCCGCTTCTAATTATTTCAGGTTCTCAACTGCGGCTCTCTCAATAGCCAGTCCCTCGTGGTATCTTTCAAAAAACTTCTGAAATCCTTCAACATCACTCCTGTCCGGAGTAGCAGTCCTGCCTGCGCCGGCAGCAAAAATACCGTCGAGATAATCAGGCAGTGAAAGGGATTTGTTTTCCCTTTCAATAAAACCGGCGAGCAGGGCTATTCCCCATGCTCCGCCTTCACCCGCTGTAGAGAGGACTGATATCGGGGTATTTAAAGCGGCAGCCATAATTCGTTCGCCGACGCCCGGCGTTTTGAAAAATCCCCCGTGGCCTTTTATTTCATCAACAGTGACGTTTTCCTGTCCGGTCAGAATATCCAGCCCGGTGCGAAGGGCGCAGAGAGATGTGAATAACTGGGCCCGGATTATATTTGCAGGGGTAAAGCTGTCCCCGGGTCTGCGAACCAGCAGCGGACGGCCCTCCGTGAAACCTGTCATGTGCTCGCCTGAATGATATCCGTATGCAAGCAGGCCGCCGCAGTCGGAATCGCCGGTCAGTGCGAGTTTCATCATGCTGTCATAAAGATTTGCAGGATCGATATCGGCCCCGAGAGCCTTTGCCGCTTCACCGAAAAGTTCAATCCATGCGCTGTACTCGGTGCTGCAGTTGTTTGAATGAGCCATTCCAACAAGGCTGCCGTCAGGTGTAGTTATAAGGTCGATTTCTTCGTGGGTTTTAGAGAGCTCTCTTTCAAGCACAATCATTGCAAAGACAGATGTTCCGGCCGATACATTACCTGTACGCTGTCGCACACTGTTGGTTGCAACCATCCCGGTTCCGGCGTCACCTTCCGGTGGGCAGAAGGTGATCCCTGATTCAAGATCGCCGGAGGGATCAAGGAGGAGCGCCCCTTCTGCGGTTAGGATGCCTCCGCTCACACCTGCGGGCAGGACTTCCGGGAATAGCTCTGCAAGTTTCCAGCCGAATCCCTTTTCTGAAACTTTTTCATCGAAGGCTTTGAGCATGCTGCTGTTATAGTTTGCGGTATTTGTATCGATTGGGAACATTCCGGAAGCATCACCGATGCCTAGGACATTCGTGCCGGTCAGCTTCCGGTGCATCCATCCGGCGAGTGTTGTTATTGAGGATATTTCAGTTGTATGGGCTTCCCCGTTAAGAATGGCCTGGTATAGATGGGCTATGCTCCATCGCTGCGGAATAGGATAGTTGAAGAGCTCTGAGAGTGCGGCGGAAGCCTCAGCGGTTATGTTGTTTCTCCAGGTTCGAAACGGAACGAGAAGTTTGCCATCGGCATCGAAGGCTATATATCCGTGCATCATGGCACTAATTCCCCCCGCACGAAATCGTTTGAGGTTAAGACCGTATTCTTTCCTGATTGTGTTTTTTAAATCGGTATAGCAGGCTTGTATTCCTTCAATGACCTCTTCAAGGGGATAGGTCCATATCCCGTCAACCTGTGAATTTTCCCAGCTGTGTCCTCCGCCGGCTATGGGGGTGCCGTCGGGTTTTGTAAGAACTGCCTTTATTCGGGTTGAGCCAAGCTCTATACCGAGAAAAGTTTCTCCGCTGTTGATGTAATCTATTATTTCCATCTCTGTTCTCCAATCAGGATATTTGCGTTATTGAGAACGCATTGTAATATTATCATCGGTAATCTGTCAAATTCTATTTGACAGATAAAAACAATCATAATAGAATTGCGTTAACGATAACGCAAAAGGTTTTTAAATGGCAACACTGAAAGATATAGCAGATGCGGCAGGAGTCTCAATAGGAACGGTAGACAGGATTCTGCATAACAGGGGCCGGTTTTCCGCTGCGACGGCGGAAAAAGTACGCAGGCTGGTTGACGAGATGGATTATACCCCGAATATACACGCCCGGGGATTGAAAAAAACAGGCCGCCGAAGCTTTGCCGCGGTTATTCCCGATATAGAGCAGGATGCCGGGTACTGGAGACTCGTCTCGGCAGGTATAGAAAGAGCTTCAAGGGAGCTTGCATCGTTCTGTGAACCTGTTGTGACATTCTCCTATGATCAGTTCTCGACTGAATCATGTCTGTCGGCCATTGCTGCAGCTGCCGGCTCGGGTGCAGACGGGTTGATGATAGCCCCTGTAATGCCCCCGGAGGGTATTGAGCAGCTGCGTAAAATGGATATTCCGTTTATGTTTATAGATACCGATGTTCCCGGTTTAGAAAAGCGGCTGGCATTTATCGGTCAGGATTCTTTTCAAAGCGGTATTCTGTCCGGACGGCTGATGAAAATGCTGACTGCGGATAGCACTGAAGAGAAAAGCGGTCCGATCCTGATACTGGAACCGGAAGCGGCAAATTCCCACCTGCAAAGCAGGGCCGACGGTTTTGTTCATTTCCTATCAAATAACAAGCCGGAGCTTGAGTTCGAATATCTGCAGGTTCAAACCGACACCGAAAAAGATTTTCATCAGAGTCTGGAAACCTTTTTCAGCCGGAAAAAAAGGCTGCCCCGGGGAATCTTTGCCTTGAATTCATCCGTTTACTTTCTTGCGTCCTATCTTGATCCCGCCGGACAGCGGTTCAGGGATATTCCGATCATAGGTTATGATTTGATTGAAGGGCGCGAGTATTACATAGAAAATGAAACAATTAACTTTATTCTGACTCAGCAGCCTGAAGAGCAGGCTTACCGGGGGATCATGCTGCTGTATGACACCCTTGTTTTAAACAGAACCGTCGGGAGAGATATTACAGTTCCGCTGAATATAATTACAAAGGAGAATCTGCATACCTTTACGGCAGGCAATAAAGAAAACAATCAGGAGTTTGTATATGAGTAAATTTTCTGAACTTAAGAAAAGGGTTCTTGAATGCAATATGGGTATTCAGGAGCATAAACTGGCAATCTTCACCTGGGGAAATGTCAGTGCTGTTGATCGCGGGAATTCATGTTTTGCGATCAAGCCAAGTGGCGTCGCATATGACAACCTGACTGTAGATGATATTGTTGTGGTCGGGCTTGACGGAAGTATCATTGAAGGAGACCGCCGGCCTTCTTCCGATACTAATACGCATCTTGTTCTGTACAACAGCTTTGAAACGATCGGAGGTGTTGTGCATACGCATTCCCCATATGCAACAGGATGGGCCCAGACCTGCACTGATATTCCGATCTACGGAACTACCCATGCCGACCATTTAACCAAACCGGTGCCCTGTACGGCCGTCATGCGTGATGAGCAGATTGAAGGTGATTACGAGACCGAAACCGGAGTGCAGATAGTTGAAACATTTAGGGACCTTTATCCTTCGGAGGTAGAGATGGTTCTCGTTGCCTGCCATGGTCCGTTCACCTGGGGTGCTACACCTGAAAAAGCGCTGTACAACGCCGTGGTCCTGGAAGAAATGGCCAGAATGGCTTTTGTGACTCACACGGTGAGGCCCGACACCCCTGAACTTAAAGAAAGCCTCAGGGCGAAACACTATTACAGAAAACACGGAAAAAACGCCTATTACGGGCAGAATTAATGGAATAAGAATCAAGGAGACATTATGAAAACTGAGAAGAAAACCCTTTGGTTTGTTGTCGGTAGCCAGCATTTATACGGGGAAGAGACCCTTAAGCAGGTTGCGGAACATGCTGAAAAGATAGTCGCGGGGCTTAACGGCAGCCCGAAAATTCGTCGGGATGTTGTTCTGAAACCGGTGGTAACCACCTCAGATCAGATCTACAGAACTATAATCGAAGCCGGGGCTGATCAGGGCTGTATCGGCATTATTACCTGGATGCATACCTTCTCACCTGCAAAGATGTGGATAAAAGGCCTAAAGAATCTTACAAAGCCGATGCTCCACCTTCATACGCAGTACAACCGTGAAATTCCATGGGACAGGATAGATATGGATTTCATGAACCTCAATCAGTCGGCCCACGGTGGGCGTGAGTTCGGCTACATAAATACCCGGCTCGGCGTGAGCAGAAAGGTCGTGACGGGGTACTGGCAGGATGAGAATGTTCAGCAGCAGGTCGCCGACTGGATTTCCGTCGCCGAAGCGGTGGATGAGAGCCGTAATATGAAGGTTGCCCGTTTCGGTGATAATATGCGTGATGTAGCAGTTACCGAAGGCAACAAGGTAAGTTCTCAGATCGATTTTGAGTATGAAGTACACGGCTACGGCATCGGAGATCTTACCGCCAGTATAGATAATGTTACGGAAGATGATATAAGCGCCAAGGTTGATGAGTACAATGAGCGCTATGTAATGAGCGATGAATTGAAATCGAGCGGAGCAGCATATGCATCCCTGACGGAAGCTCTGAAAATTGAGGCTGGTTTAGAGAACTTCCTTGTGGCGGGCGGTTTTAAGGCGTTTACAACCACATTTGAGAACCTTTACGGAATGAAACAGCTGCCCGGCACAGCCGTTCAGAACCTCATGGCCAAGGGCTACGGCTTCGGCGCCGAGGGCGACTGGAAGACGGCAGCCCTGCTGCGCACAATGAAGGTGATGGGTGAGGCTAAAGGACAGGCTTCAGACAGAAATGGTGCCGCCCCTGCCGGAACTTCATTTATGGAGGATTACACCTATCACTTCGACGGCGAGAACTCACTCGTGCTCGGTGCGCACATGCTTGAGGTTTGTCCCAGCATTGCCGGCGGAGACGTCCGTGCAGAGGTCCACCCTCTTGGCATCGGCGGTAAGGAAGACCCTGTAAGGCTGGTCTTCGACGTTCCCGCAGGCCGCGCACTAAACGCCACCATGATAGATCTCGGCAGCCGGTTCCGGCTGGTGGTCAACGAGCTTGAGGTAGTTGAGCCGCCTGCAGCCGCGGGAACCTTCGGCAAGCTGCCCGTAGCCCGTGCCCTCTGGAAGCCGATGCCGAACCTCGAAACAAGCGCCAACGCCTGGATCTATGCCGGCGGCGCCCATCACTCCGTATTCAGTCAGTCGGTCACATCAGACCAGCTTCGAACCTATGCCGACATTTACGGGGTAGAGGTTGTTGTGATTGATAAGGACACAAAGCTGACCAACTTCAGGAACGAACTGCGCTGGAACGAGGCGTATTACAGATAGAAGTTGAATGTGTATTTTCTGAGCTGTAGCGGGTTTGACTCGTTACAGCTTTTTTTTAAACTTTTTCTTGACGGCTGAATGGATAGCTTGTATAGTACATGTACGTACAAGTTATTGGCGAGGTAATGTTTGGATACTGACAAGTTTTTTGGAACAAAATATGAGATGGTGAGACATCATATTAAACAAATGCTTTTAGACGGTACAATCGGCTTCGGAATGAAGCTTCCGTCTGAACACGAGTTGATGAAGAAATTTGAAGTCAGTCGTCAGACCATTCGTCAGGCATTTAATGATCTTGCTAATGAAGGATTGATATATAAACAGCAGGGTAAAGGAACCTTTAGCAATTATCGGAAAGATATGCGGCATAAACAGATTATTGCTGTCATAACTACATATATGTCCGGTTTTGTTTTTCCCGGAATTTTATCGGGAATTGAGAATGTTCTTTCCAGCGAAGGCTATATGATGCTTCTTGCAAATACTAACAACAGTAAAGAGAAAGAAGCAGAGTTC
Source organism: Candidatus Thalassospirochaeta sargassi (assembly GCA_028532855.1). Taxonomy (GTDB): domain Bacteria; phylum Spirochaetota; class Spirochaetia; order UBA9216; family UBA9216; genus Thalassospirochaeta; species Thalassospirochaeta sargassi. The sequence continues at coordinate 33,004 of JAQQAL010000034.1, read as the reverse complement.
CTGAGTAATGTGATGGAACATAATGTTGTCGGAGTGATCATTGAACCGTCAAGAAGCGCTCAGGGGAACGTAAACCTGCAGTATCTGAATGATATGAGAAGAAAAGGGATAAGATTCGTATTTTTAAACTCAAGCTATAGCGATTTTGACAGTTCATTTGTTGTTATGGATGATAAAAAGGGCGCACATATGGCTGTTGAGCATCTTTTGCAGCTTGGACATAGACGAATAGCCTGCGTTTACAAAACCGATGACAGACAGGGATTAGACAGAAAGGAAGGGTATCTTGAAGCGATGAAAGCGTATGGGGCTGATATAGATTCTGCGCTCATCGGAGAATATGACACCGCCGGATTGTATCTTTTTCCGTATATGTTCGCACAGAATCTGCTGCGCTCTGAAAACAGACCGACTGCTTTCTCGTGTTATAACGATCAAAGTGCATTAATGGTTATTCAGGCTATTAAAGACAGTGGTCTCAGGTTTCCTGAGGATGTGTCTGTAGTTGGATTTGACGATTCCATTGAATCAATGCCCAATGATATGAGGATAACTACAATTAAGCATCCGAAAGAGGAAATGGGGGGGCAGAGCGCCAGGTTTATGATTGATATGCTGGAGGGAAGAATGAAAAGACCTCAGCTTGTTTATGAACCGGAATTGATTGTAAGGGATTCCAGCAGGAATCTGTAATTTTTTTATTCCAACTTGTACGTACAAGAGGGTTACAAGTGGATGAGTCAGGAATCAGATCGGGGAGTTTCTCGATTGGAAATAAAATGTGTCGGAGGACAATAATGAACAAAGTTGTGATTATTGGAGCGGGCAGCTCCATGTTTACCAGGAAGCTGATCGGTGATTTGCTTTCTTTCGATGATATGCAGATGGATGAATTTTCTCTTGTCGATATCAATACGGAAAAGCTTGCTGTTATGGAAAAAGTTGTTTTGAAACTTTGCAAACAGTTTGGCAAAGAAGTAAAGGTAACTATAACGGATAACCGCAGAGATGTTTTGAAAGATGCAAAATATGTTATTAACACAATCGGAGTAGGCGGAGTTGAGGCTTATCGAAAAGATCTTGAGATTCCGGATAAATACGGTTTAAGCCAGTGCATCGGTGATATTATCGGCCCCGGCGGAATGTTCAGATTCCTTCGTGCATATCCTGAATTGCTTCGGATTTGTAAAGATATGGAAGACCTTTGTCCGGATGCTTTTCTGTTTAATTATACCAACCCTATGGCTCCGCTTTGTCTCGCCCTTAGTAATCAGACGAGCATTAAGCTTTTCGGATTCTGCCATAATGTGCAGAGTACGGCGCAGCAGCTTTCCAACTATCTTCAGGTGGATGAATCAAGAATATCATACTGGGCTTCAGGAATTAATCATATGGATTGGTTTCTTGAATATAAGGTGGACGGTAAAGATGCTTATCCGAAGCTCTTTGAGATTTCTCAAACAGAAGAAGAGATCATTAAGCTAGCTGATTATGAAAAGGACTATGCGAGTTTGGGAGTCCGGCTTGTTGATTTGGTTCGTTTTAAAATCATGCATAATTTTGGCAGGTATCCTTCGGAATCCCCTTTTCACATGTCGGAGTATGTCCCTTATTTCAGGAAAAATGAGAAGGCAATAAAAGATCTGCAGGTAGATAACCGATGGTGGTTTGCTCATGAATGTGCTGCGGATAGTTATTTTGAAGAGTTGAAAGACATGCTGGCAAAAGATGCGGAAATACCCTGTGCAAAGACATTTGAATATGCACCGGAGATTATTCATGCAAATATTACAGGTAAGCCGTTTAGAGCTAACCTGAATGTAAAGAATACCGGCCTCATTTCGAATCTTCCTGAAAACAGTGTTGTTGAAGTTCCTTGTTATACAGATTCGGAAGGTATTCACCCATGTTATGTGGGAGAACTTCCTTATGCCCTTGCAGCACTAAACAAGACAAATATCAATATGCATGTTGGTATGGCAATGGCTGCTAATGAGAAGAAAACTCAGCTTATATATGATGCCGTTAAGATGGATCCGCTCACAGGCGCTATCTTAACACTCGATCAGATTAACGATATGGTCGCTGAAATGATCGAAGCGAACGCTGAATATTTAACTGATTTTGAATAAAACAAAATTTTAAAGGAGCAGGAAAATGAAAAAGAAGTTGTTGGTTTTAGTAATGGTTCTGATTATTGCAGGATTCAGTACCGCAATGGTTTTTGCGGGCGGACAGACGGAAGGCGCCGCAGTAAAAACAGAGGATATCACTATCGGTGTATCAATTTGGGGTATTAATGATTCATTGGGAAGCCAAGTGAAGAAAATGCTCGATGCTGCCGGTGACGCATTGGACGTGAAGGTTGTATATATTGAGCAGTCGCACAAGTCGGAAGAGGTTGTAGCATCCGTTGAGAACCTCTGTGCATCAGGAGTCGACGGTATTATTATTTGTAACTCTGCAGATGCAGAAATGGCTCGTGCAATTCCTATTGCTCAGAATAACAGTGTATATATTTCACAGTTCTTTAGAATAATTGGTGACCCTGAAGTTGAGAAGATTGCACTTAATAGTTCATACTATCTTGGATGTACTCATGAAAATGAGACTGCAAACGGATATGAGCTCGGCAGAATTCTTGTTGAAGAGAAGAATTGCAGAAATATCGGTATGACAAGCTATCGTGTTGGTGATGCAACAGCGAATGCCCGAATGGTCGGATATAAACAGGCTGTAAGTGATTGGAACAAAGCTAATCCTGGAGATAGAGCAATTCTCATGGATGTAGTAGATGATAAATATACTTCAGAGGAAGCCCGACAGGCTGTTGAAGGTATGATTGATGCAAATCCTACTATGGACGGATTGATTGTTGTCGGCGGCGGCGGACAGTCGCTTGAAGGTGCTCTCGCAGCAGTAAAAGCTAAAGGTTTAACCGGAAAAATTCATGTTGCATCAACAGATTTTACAACTAATCTGCATGCGCAGCTTTCTAACAATGAAATCTCGGCGATGTCCGGCGGTCACTTTGCGGATCCTCTTTTCTCTTTCATGATGGTGTATAATGCAATTACCGGCAGTTATAACAGAACTGATTCTGAATATCTGGAAGTCATCTTTCCGATGATGTTTGTTGCATCAGCTGATGATTATTCCGCATTTGATAAATATTTCATACAGTCGCTTCCCTATAATACAGAGGAACTTACTGCAATGGCGAACGGCAGTTTTAAAGCACTGCAGGATACGGCAGCAGCTTTGAGCATTGCTGATGTCAAATCAAGACGTTAGGGTTTATAATTATCTAACAGCGAGACAGTGCGGTTTGACCGTACTGTCTCTTATTAATAAGGATTTGTAATATATTATGGTAGATAGTTCGGTGAAAAAGAGAACTTCCTCATTATCGATAAGGGGAATATGGTTGTTGCTTGGAGTTACTATTCTAATTTATTTATTTTTTAAGGTGCTGCGGCCTCATAATTTTGGTAGTCTTAGTAATATTTTTTCCTATTTCCAGCAGGCACTACTTCCTACTGTAGCTGCTTGCGGTTTTTATTTTATCATTGTTATGGGACTTTTTGATTTCAGTATCGGTTCAAACATTGTTCTGTCTGCAATAATTGGAGTTTTGTTGAGTCGGCATTTTGGATATTGGGGGCTTATTATAGGTGCAGTCTTTGTCGGCACGGTGATCGGCCTGATAAACGGATTTCTGTATGTGAGATTGAGAATTCCATCAATTATTGTAACCATCGGGTTGATGATAATATATGAATGTATAGGAGCCTTAATTGCATCAGGAAATGTACTAACGCTTGGAGAAAATGTTAATGCTTTTGGAGTAGCGCCATGGAATATTATTCTTGCATTTATAGCCTTCTTTTTAACGCATTTATTTTTAAAGCATACAAAAATAGGTACATATACTAATGCGATAGGCAGTAATGAGGCAGTCGCAAAAAACATGGGAATTAATATTAATAGATATAAGATTATTGCCTTTGTTCTTTGCGGTTTTTTTGCAGGAGTTATGAGTATTCTGACTATAAGCTACGGTAACGCAATTACTTCAAGCACTAACATGGCCAGTATGGCAAGAAACTTTACCCCGATTATGGGATGTTTTTTCGGTCTTGCATTTAAAAAGAATATAAATCCGGTAATCTCAATGTTAATAGGAGAATTTATCATCGCAATGATACTGAACGGCCTGATTTCGCTGGGGGTTCCCACAACTATTCAGAACGTTGTAACAGGATGTACGTTGTTAGGTATTGTCCTCTTAACAACCAGAGTGAAAAAAGGCACGGTGGTTAAATGAGTACAAGCAAGGAAAATGTCATGACGGATAACAACGAAGTGCTAAGAGCTGCTAATATATGTAAGTCCTTTGGGGTTACAAAGGCCTGTAAAGATATCAGTTTTTCTCTATCAAAAGGAGAAATCCATGGATTGATAGGGGAAAACGGATCCGGAAAATCAACATTTGCGTCAATGCTGTGCGGAGTCTATAGAAAAGACAGCGGAACATTCTATCTTGATGAGAATGAATATGAGGCACACACGCAGGTGGAAGCAAACGAAAAAGGAGTTTCAATAATAGTTCAGGAACTGGGAACTTTAAACGGATTGACGGTAGCTCAGAATATCTTTCTTGGAAAAGAAGATGAGTTTACAAAATACGGTATCCTGAGTCAGAAAAAGCTAAATGATACTGTAAATAAGATATTGAACCGTTATGGGTTTGATTTTATTAATGCCGCCACTATGATTGACAATTATGATTATGAGACACGAAAACTGGTTGAAATAGTTAAAGCTACGCATTTTGATCCTAAAATAGTAGTTGTTGATGAAACAACTACAGCATTATCGCAGGATGGGCGTGATATTCTCTATAAACAGATTAAAAAGATAAAAGAAGAAGGTAATACAGTTGTTTTTATCTCTCATGATCTGGAAGAGGTTTTGGAAATGACCGATAGAATTTCGGTTTTTCGGGATGGAGTTTATGTCGACACGGTAATTTCTTCTGAAAGCAGCGAAGATGATTTAAAGCTGTTGATGGTAGGAAGAGAGATCGATAAGAAATATTATCGAACCGACTACGGAGAATCGATAAACGAGGAAGTGGTACTCAAAACCAGAGATTTATCTGTAAAAGATAAAATCTTTAATATTGATCTTGAGGTGTGCAAGGGTGAGATTCTGGGCATCGGCGGCTTGAGCGATTGCGGAATGCATGACCTTGCTAAAGCTCTTTTTGGCGCTGCCTATGACGCTTCTGGGGAAGTATTTATTGCAAACGGTAATAAAATAAATTCCATTCCTGAAGCTATTAAAAATAATATTGCCTATACGTCGAAGGATCGGGATAACGAATCCGTAATATTAAATTCAAGTATTAAAGATAATATTTGTCTTTTGTCGCTGGAACATCTGAGAAACAGAATTGTTGTTTCAAAAAGAAAAGAAAATGAGTTCGCAAAGAAATTTTCTGAACAGATGAGCGTTAAAATGCAAAATGTTAACCAGTTTGTTTCAGGGTTGTCGGGTGGTAATAAGCAGAAAGTTGTGCTTGCCAGATGGCTTGGAAAAGATTCAGACATTCTGATCCTTGATAGTCCTACACGAGGGATAGATATTAAGGTTAAGGCAGATATTTATTCTTTGATGGATGAACTTCGAAAAAGAGGAAAGACAATTATTATGATCTCAGAGGAAATACTGGAACTTATAGGAATGTGTGATCGCATCCTAATATTGAAAAACGGTAAAATCAGTCGGGAATTTCTGAGAAATGAAGAATTGGCTGAACATGATTTAATTCACGCGATGATATAATAGAGGGAAGAAATGGAAAAGTCTTTAAAAATATCCGAGGGAAATAATTCCTCTCAAAAAATGCAGGTTTTCCAGAGGCTGCTGCCGTATATAGGCATTGTGGTCGTTGTGCTGCTGTTTGGAATTCTAACAGATTTCAGATCGTTAACTTTTAGAAATATCAGACTGATTATCGAACAATCTTGTGTATTGTTTATTTGTGCAACCGGTGTATTTTTTATAATGACAATGGGAGGTCTGGATTTTTCACAAGGTTCGATAATCGGAGTTGCTTCAATAGCTGTTGCCTATTTTGCACAGTATAACTTCCTCCTTGCTGTTATTTCCGGTATGTTTGTCGGTCTTTTTATTGGGGCTATAAACGGTATTTTGCATGTGAAGTTTAAAATCGGATCATTTATTGTCACTATTTGTACGATGTTTATTTTTAGAGGTGTGTGTGCTTTTTTGACAACTGCAAAGCCGATGTCTGCCCCGATATTCATGTATTCATTTAATAAGTGGTATTATCTGATTTCAGCAGCTGTTCTTGTTCTTGTATTAGGTGCGTTCTTTTTTAGCATGACATCGTTCGGCAGGAAGTTGAAAGCTATTGGCGCCGGAGAAACAGCCGCCAGATTTTCCGGCGTAAAAGTCGCAAAGATCAAGTTTTTAGTTTTTATGCTCGCTGGAATTCTAACCGGATTCGCCGCTACTATAAATACAATCAGGGTCGGTTCAATAACAGCATCATCAGGAACATTATTAGAAACAAACATTATGATATCCCTTGTTCTTGGCGGGATGCCGGTTTCCGGCGGTGCAAAGAACAGATTCAGCAGCGTTCTTGTGGGTGTATTGCTTTTTGCAATATTGAACAACGGTCTTGTTATGCTGCAAATAAACCCTAATGTTCAGCAGTTGATACGTGGTCTTGTTTTTCTTGTAATTGTCGTTGCCAATACTGATAGAGATGCAGTTCTGATAATTAAATGATTAACGGATTTTTTTAACACTCTCTCGCTTAATCAGTCTGCCGCCGATCATTGTTTTTCTAGGCGGCGGGCTTATCTCTCTTGATGCTTTATGAAGGAGCATGTCTAGGGCTGTCCGGCCTATCTCTCGTTTTGAAACATCTATGGTTGTAAGCGGCGGGGAGACCATCTCGGACATCGGAAGATTGTCGAAGGCGGCAATGGATACTTCATCCGGAACAGTATAACCTTTATCCTGAAGTGCCCGCATACAGCCCATTGCTATAATGTCGTTAATAGCAAAAAAAGCTGTCGGGAGCTGGGGATTTCCGGATAGGAATTCTTTAAACCCGCTGTATGCCTCATCAAATGTGGAATCAACATCTATTATAAAATCTTTATTTATTTCGAGCCCGAGGCTTTCCATAACCTGGTAGAAGGCTTTTTCTCTAAGTTGAAAATTACGGGTGTTTACACTGCTTTTTATCATTCCTATTTCTTTATGACCGCGGCCGATGAGGTGATTAACCAGTTTGTAGACTGCGTCAGTATTATTCATATCGACAAAATCAGCTGAGATATAATCAAGATAGGTATCTACGAAAACAATGTTCTTTCCGGTTGCGACAAAAGCCTTTATATCTTTTTCACTGAGTTCGGTTCCCAGAATCAGGCATCCGGTAAGCTGTGGAGAGTCGGTGATCTTGTTTATGATGTTCTCAAGTGGTTCATCGGCTGAATAGGCTTCTACCTCAACAGTAGCTCCGCTTACTGATGCGGTCGCGCTTATCCCCTCTACATAGGCATCAATAAAATAATTGTGGTTTTTGTTGATGGTATGTCCATGTCTGGATATTTTCAGGAACCGGATTATTATATCCGCGTCAGGCGAAACAAATTTGGAAAGAGGTTCATAGCCGAGTTCGTGTGCAACTTCGATAACTCTTTCTCTGGTATCATTGCTTACTCCCGGCTTATTGTTAATTGAAAGTGAGACGGCTGCTGTTGAAACACCCGCTTTGTCTGCAATATCTTTTATTGTTGTCTTCATTGCATTTCCTGAATTAATAATCGAACTTAATTTTAACTTAATAATTTATATAACACAACTAAAAATTGTTTTTATTTTCTATCGATAAAATCTATTAAATTAGATGGATTTGAACAAAAGTTCATGAAAATCAATGAAAAGTCGCTGACTGCTACATATGTTTGGGGTAATTTTAGTAAAAAATTCCTTAAATTGGACTTAATGGTTACTAAATGATTTAGAAAAAAACATTGACAACAGCAACGTGTGAAGTTAAGATGTGTTATAACGCTTATACCCAGGAATTTGGGGAAAGAAAACATTTTAGGAGGTCGATCGTGAAAAAGATCGTAGCAATGCTTCTGGCATTAATCGTAATCGGCGGTTTTGCTTTTGCAGGCGGACAGCAGGAAAGCTCTGCAGCTGGTGATGACCAGCTTGAAATCGTAATGGTTGTTAAACTTGAAGGTGTAGCATGGTTTGATGATATGAGACTTGGAATTGAGAGGTTCAATGAAGAGTATCCTGACGTGAACTGTTACCAGATTGGTGCTGATACAGCCGACCCGGCTGCACAGGTAGCACTCGTAAATGACCTTATTGCGAAGGGTGTTGATGCAATTCTGGTTGTACCCAATGACCCTGAATCACTTGTACCAGCTTTCAAGAAAGCTAATGATGCAGGTATCCTTACTTTCACACACGAAGCTTCCAACCAGAAGCAGATCAGCTTTGATGTTGAAGCATTCGACAATGAAGCATATGGACGCCACATGGCTGATGTAATGGCAGAATGGATGGGTGAAGAAGGCGTATGGCAGCCGTTTGTCGGCCACCTCACATCTCCTACTCATAACCAGTGGGTTGACGGTGAAGTTGCACAGGTTGCAGAAAAATATCCCAACCTCACGATGGCTACTGACAGAGTTGAAGATCAGGAAAATCAGCAGATGGCATATGAGAAATCTCTTGAGCTTCTCAAAACATACCCCGAACTCAAGGCTATTATGGGTTCAGCAATGAGTACTGTTCCCGGTGCTGCAGCTGCAGTGGAAGAAAAAGGCCTTATTGGAAAGGTTGCTGCTTTCGGTACATGTCTGCCTTCTGTAGCAGGCGACTACCTCGAGTCAGGCGCTGCTCAGTCAATTCACTTCTGGAGACCTGCCGATGCCGGCTATGTTACAGCAATGGCTGCATACAAACTACTTAAGGGTGAAGAAATTGTAGACGGAACAGACATGGGCGCTCCCGGATATGAAGATATCATCATTAAAGAAAACGAGCATGGCAACAAGGTTATCTATGGACAGGCATGGGTTGACGTTAATAAAGACAACCTCGACGACTGGAAAGACGCTGACGGTAACTACAAACTTTAATCAATCTTGAGTTTTCGGAGGGAGGGCTTAGGCCTTCCTTCTTTTTTTTACCCAAATAATGGTTATGACACTACCATTTTTACAGGAGACAAAATGGCTGAAGTATTTCTAGAAGCTAAGGGAGTAAGCAAGACGTTTGTCGGAGTAAAAGCTCTGGACAATGTTGATCTTACAATAGGGAAGGGTGAAATCCATTGCCTCATAGGTGAAAATGGTTCAGGAAAATCCACCCTCATTAAAGTAATCGGCGGTGTATACAGGGCTGACAGCGGAAGTGTAAAGATTGAAGGCAGGGAACTTCATGAACACGGTATGCAGACTATTGAAACAATTCGTGCGGGTGTTCAGATTATCTATCAGGATCTGTCATTGTTTCCTAATCTCACCGTAGCCGAGAACATTTCTATAAATCAGATGCTGGAAAGCAACCAGCAAACAGTTAATTGGAAAACTATCCAGGAGTCTGCCAGAAAAGCTCTGGATGAAATAGGCGAAGAAATTGATTTGAATGAAAGGGTTGAAAACCTTTCTATGGCAAAAAAGCAGATTATCGCCATCTCACGTGCTCTCACCCAGAACGCGAAATTAATCATAATGGATGAGGCAACATCTGCAATAACGAAAGAGGAAGTTGATCATCTTTTTTCTATAATAATGAAGTTGAAAGAAAGGGGTATTTCTATCCTTTTCGTCAGTCACAAGCTTAGCGAGGTATTTGAAATCTCTGAGAATATTACAATTCTAAAAGATGGAAAACAGATTGGTGTTTATCCTACCTCAGAATTGGATAACGATAAGCTTGTTTATCTTATGACGGGACGGGAACTGGAATATGCTCCATACATTTATAATAAAAAATTAGCGGAAGAAACTCCTCTTCTTTCGGTTGAAGGACTGAACAAGGAGCGTCAGTTTCATGATATAAATTTCAACCTGCAGAAGGGTGAGATTCTTGGTATCACCGGATTGATTGGTTCGGGAAGAACCGAGGTTGCTCAGGCTCTTTTCGGTTTGAATAAGCCTGACAGCGGGACGATAAAAATGCATGGCAAGGCTGTTGATATTAAAAAGCCGGAAGATGCTATTAATAATGGAATTGCCCTGCTTCCTGAAGAGCGTCATGGGCAGGGTCTGTTTGAGGAACAGTCCATAGGCGATAATATCGTAATCACGATTCTTAAATCTCTACTTGTGAAACTCGGATTATTGAGTCAGTTTAAGCGGAAGAAAGCGGGTGATAACTGGATTGAAAAGCTGTCTATTAAGACTCCGACCGGTGATAACCCTGTTAACAGCCTTTCAGGTGGAAATCAGCAGCGTGTTGTTCTTGCTAAATGGCTTGCAACTGAGCCTGATGTTTTTATCCTTGACGGACCCACAATTGGAATTGATATCGGTTCGAAACATACCATACATGAAATAATACGCGATCTTGCAGAAAAGGGTATGGGAATCATCATGATATCCGATGAGATTCAGGAGATTCTTGACAACTGTAACCGCGTACTGCTTATGTCGAACGGCAGGATAATTAAAGAGGTTGAGGATTCAACAACAACCACAGCTGATGAGCTGTTCGATATTGTAACAAGATCTTATGAGGAGGAGGCAGGAGCATGAATCTGAAATCATTGTTCAAAAAGAATGAAACCTATCTTCTGCTGATAGTAATAGTATTTTCAATTGTAATCACAACAATTAACCCTGTCTTCATGACCTGGGAAAATATGTTTGACCTTCTGCGAAGCAGTTCGGGTACAGCAGTGCTTGCAATAGGTATTTTTGTGGTTCTGCTTTCAGGTGGAATTGATGTTTCCTGTACTGCTATTGCAATCTGTGGTCAGTATATTGCTATCAATGTTCTGATAGCAAGCGGTGTCGATAACATTGCAGTGGCTTTCCTGATTTCAATTGGAGTCGGCCTGGCTCTCGGCGCAATCAATGCAGTATTTATCTCGATTTTCAATCTGCCGACCCTGATTACAACCCTTGGTACAAGTTCACTTTTTCACGGCGCGTTGCTGGAGTGGTTTGGAACCAAGGCCATTAATGTCGGTAATATACCGGACAGTATTAAGGTTTTTGGTAAGATGAATATTCTCACCTTTACCCGTCCTGACGGAACACAGTACGGACTTTCGGTTTTCTTTCTGATCCTTGTGATAATTGTAGTTTTAACCTGGTTCCTGCTGAAATATACAATGATAGGGCGCGGTATCTATGCGATAGGCGGGAACAGGGAAGCTGCAAAGCGATGCGGATACAATATAAGAAAAATCCAGTTTTTTACGTATATGTACGCGGGCCTTCTGGCCGGGGTTATGGGTGTGATGCATCTGTCCCTGATAAGGTACTCAAATCCTAATTATATAGTAGGAAGCGAGCTCAGTGTAATTGCTGCGGTAGTGCTCGGCGGAACGAGAATAAGCGGAGGTACCGGTACTATCACCGGAACACTGATCGGTGTGGCTTTGATTACGATACTTGAGAAAAACCTTGTTCTTATCGGGCTGTCGTCATACTGGCAGCAGTTCTTCATAGGCGTCATTATCATTCTCGGTGTCACAATTACCTATGCACAGAATAAGATAAACGAGAGAAAAGGCCTGCGGGCAGCTTAAGGGAGAGGCGAAGTGAAGATAAAGTTGAAAAGTTCTAAGAACTTTACCCTTTTTATAATTATGATGGTGATTTTCATCATTCTGTCGATAGCTATGCCGAGTAAATTCCTTACCGGTATAAATCTGCAGTCAATGGCATCGCAGTTCCCGGAATTCGGACTGCTTGCACTCGCGATGATGATGGCGATGATTACCGGCGGTATTGATTTGTCTGTAGTTTCAGTTTCAAACTTCACAGGCGTTATCGCAGCACTGATTCTGGCTGATTCGATTGAGTCTTCGACTCCTGCCGGTGTTGCAATCCTTCTGGCGGTACTTGCAGTAATTGCTGTGTCTATAGTATGCGGTCTGGTTAACGGACTGCTGATAGCAGGTATCGGGGTTCCTCCGATTCTTGCAACCCTTGGTACACAGGGGTTGTTTCTGGGGCTTGCAATTGTTATCACACAGGGACACAGCGTAAGCGGCTTTCCTGAGTCGTTTATGGCTCTTGGAAGCGGTACAGTGCTTGGAATACCTGTTCCGTTCATAATATTTGTATTAATAGCCTTGCTTGTCAGCGTGTTGCTGAACCGGACAAGGCAGGGGTTTAATATGTACATGGTGGGATCAAACCCTACTGTTGCTAAGTTTTCAGGTGTTAATAACACAAAGGTTCTTATCAACACCTACATACTCACGGCAGTTCTTGCAGGCCTGGCTTCACTGATAATGATATCAAGAGCAAACTCAATGCGGCCCGGTTACGGAACAGCCTACCTGCTTCAGGCTATTCTAGTAGCTGTACTTGGCGGAACTGATCCGGATGGCGGTTTCGGTACAGTTAAAGGGCTGGTAATGGGTATCATAATCCTGCAGATTACGCAGAGCGGACTTAACATTATGTCGTTCAGTCCGTTTTTCAAGAAGTTCATCTGGGGATTCGCACTGCTTGCGATTATGGTAATCAATTACCTGCTGCACAAATATAATGAGCGAAAACGCGTAATGGAAATGAATAAATTAAAGGCTGCCGGACAGGCTGCAGACTGAAAGTGAGGAGTATAAAATGAAAAAATTCTTGAATAAACCGGAGAATTTTGTTGATGAAATGATCGAAGGAATCATGGCCGCACATCCTGAAAAACTTAAATATGTCAATGATGATCTTCGCTGTGTATGTACCGCTACAGGTAAAGACGGTAAGGTTGGTATTGCAACCGGTGGCGGCTCGGGGCACCTTCCGCTTTTCCTCGGCTACGTCGGTGACGGCATGCTTGACGGCTGTTCAGTCGGAGGCGTTTTTCAGTCGCCGTCAGCCGAACAGATGCTTGAGGTTACAAAGGATATAGACAAGGGTGCCGGAGTACTTTACATCTATGGTAATTACGGCGGCGATATCATGAACTTCGACATGGCGGCGGAAATGGCCGAAATGGAAGACATCAAGGTCCTTCAGGTAGTGGCGGGCGAAGACGTTGCTTCATCAAAGAAGGGTGAAGAACACAAACGCCGCGGTGTCGCCGGTATCTTTTTTGTATACAAGATTGCGGGTGCTGCAGCCGATGACATGAAAACTCTTGAAGAGGTTAAGGCAGTTGCAGAAAAGGTCTGTGCAAATGTCAGAACTATGGGCGTAGCCCTCAGTCCCTGTATTGTTCCTGAAGTCGGTAAGCCGTCATTTACAATAGAAGAGGGTGAAATGGAAATCGGCATGGGTATACATGGAGAGCCGGGTATCGAAAAGGGACCGCTTAAGCCCGCTGATGATGTTGTAGAAACAATGCTGAACGCTATACTTGAAGACCTACCGTATGAAAGTGGAGATGAAGTAGCTGTACTTATGAACGGTCTTGGAGCAACTCCGAAAGAGGAGCTCTATGTTATGTATCGAAAGGTTAATATGATGCTTAAAGAGAAGGGCATTTCCGTTTTTCATGTCTATGCAGGTGAATACGCAACATCAATGGAAATGGCCGGGGCATCAATCTCTTTGCTGAAGCTTGATGATGAATTGAAAAAGTATCTTGCCAAGCCGGCATATACCCCATTCTTCGAGCAGGTTCAGCTTTAATCATCGGAGGGACGGAATGAACAAACTATCAGTAAGTGATGTAAAGGCTTTTCTGTCGAAAATGAACTCTGTTGCCGTCGAGAAAAAAGATTATCTTATTGATTTGGACAGTAAGATGGGTGACGGTGATCTGGGTCTTACAATGGCTGCTGTTTTTGCAGCTGTTGACGAATTTGCAGCAGGCTGGACTGAGGATGACCTCGGTTCAATGCTGATGAAGGGCGGTATGGCTATGTCAAAGGCTGCCCCGTCAACAATGGGGACACTCATGGCAACCGGTTTTATGCGCGGAGGCAAGGCATTAAAAGGCTGTACTGAAATGGGTACAGCAGAAGCTGCTTCTTTCTGGCAGGCCTTTGTCGGCGGTATAATGGACCGTGGAAAATCTAAGCCCGGTGAAAAAACGATAATTGATTCTCTCCACCCTGCAGCTGAAGCCTTGGAGGCAGCAGCTGCCGCGGGCGAAGATCTATCCGTGGCTGCCGTAAAAGCGAAGAAGGCCGCTGAAGAAGGTCGTGATGCCACAGTGGGCATGGTTGCTCAGCATGGCAGGGCGGCCTACTACCAGGAGAAGTCTGCAGATATAATGGATCCGGGTGCTACAATGGGAGCAATCCTTATCGGCACATTTGCAGATTTTGTTGCTGCTTAGGAGATTGTGGTGGAAAAACGCGTTTTAAAATTGACAGAATTAACTAAAAAGAACTTCGGGACCTACGGAACGATTATTTCCGAGGAACTTCGTGCACCTGATGCCGATGTTGAAGAATTGAAGTTCTGGAATAAGCTTGGTGTAATGGTTCACGCAGGTAATACGTCATTCTCCATTGTTCAGACCTATGGTAGGAACGGCCTCGTCGAGGAGACTTTCGAATGTCATAAGACTACCGGGGAGGCCCTGCTGCCGACGGAAGATATCTTCATTGTAGTAGCTCTACCGGAGGTTGATGATCCTCAGAGGCCCGATTTCAATTCGGTAAAAGCCTTTCCGGTAAAGAAGGGGTCTGCTGTTATTCTGAACCCCGGGGTTTGGCATCATGCTCCGCTTACGCAGGCTGATACGGCTAATACATTCGTTGCGTTTTATGAAAATACTCCGGATGTAGATTTTTTCGCCTATGAATTGAAAGAGGAGTTCGGCTTCTATTATGAGGTTGAGCTTTAGTCATGGTGAGGCGGTAGGCTTTTTCAGCTAAAATAGGTGCCGGGTGCTCTCATAGAGTGCCCGGTATTTTTTATACCCCTCTTCATAAAATCCAAAAAGATCTTTATCGGGTACTATCTCATCAGCAACCCCAACCCATTTGCCTGCTTCTGCAGAGCTATTGAAATGTCCTGTACCTACAGCAGCAAGAAAAGCATCTCCGTAGCAGGCACCGAGGCCGATATCTGGAATAAACTGGCTGACTCCTGTGATGTCGCTGATTACCTGCATCAGCTGTCTGCTTCCAGACGCGCCGCCGATAGCGATGATGCGCCGGGCCCCGGTTCCCTGCCGTCTCATTTCTTCAATATTGTGTTTTATTCCGTAGCCTACAGATTCCTGCAAGGCACGGAATATGTCGCCGGGGGAGGATTGTAGACTGAGGCCGAAGATTACTCCCTTTGCGTCAGGGGCGTTTATGGGCGTGCGCTCTCCCGCGAAATACGGCAGGATTGTAATGCCGCCCGCCCCGGGCGCTGCAGCCGCCGCAAGGTTTTCCCATTCCGGAAGTGAACGACCGGGGAAGGTTTCACTGAACCATTTGAACATACTGCCTACAGTAGACATTCCTCCGGTAATGACAGACGTTCCGGGATCAATAAAGTTCGAGGACCAGAATGAGCTCAGCGGGGTCAGGTTTTCGGTTCGCATGATGAAAAAATTACTGCTGCCGTACATCATCATCATGTCACCGTTCATGCATACACCGGCCCCGACAGCCTCTGATACTGCATCCGCAGTTCCTGTGATGATCGCTGTGCCGATGGACAGTCCTGTGAGCTCCGCGGCTTCAGCAGTGACTGTTCCGGCAACATCGCTGCTCCACAGCAGTTCGGGCAGAAGTTTCATGTTTATATTAAGGTCTGCTGAGTGATTGCTGTCCCAGCATTTTTTGCGGATATCAAAGAGTGGTGCGTATCCGATGGCGTTGTAAATATCAACTGTGAAGCGACCTGTCAGTTTGTAGACAATGTAGCCGGCTGCTGTCAGAATTTTTGCTGTACGGTCCCATACCTCCGGTTCATGTTTCTGGAGCCAGCGCATTTTCGGAACACATGCCTGCGAGGATAGAGTCAGCCCCGTCAGTCTGAAAATTTCATCTTTTCCCACAAGCTCTTCAATTTCTGTAATTTCATCGACTGCCCTTGTATCTATACCATACATTATACCCTTGCGCAGCGGACGGCCTTTGCTGTCGACGGGGAGAACACATGGAGCTATTGTGCTTATTCCGACGGCCTTAATATTTTCAGTTCTCAGGCCATGATTACGGCTGAGCAAATCGCATAGCTGTCTGCAGAGTCTAACGAAGTCTCCCCACCATATCTCATCAGCATCCTGCTCATACTGCCCGGGTGCGGGCATCTCCATATCATGCGGAACCTGTGCCTCAGCAAGAATTTTGCCTGAGATATCGGTTATAACTCCCTTTGACGAGCCCGTGCCAATATCAATTCCAAGAAAACAATCAGTCATACCGCCTCCATTTAAAAGCTCTGTTAAAGGTAGATTTTTCCGCCTTCTACTATCACTTTATCATCGACATAAACTGCCCCTTCACGTCTTATGTCCTTTACAATATCCCAGTGGATGGCCGATTTGTTTAAGCCTCCGCATTCCGGGTATGCCCTGCCCAGGGCAATGTGAATGGTTCCGCCTATTTTTTCGTCAAGCAGGATGTCGTTGCAGAAGCGGTCTATCGAAAAGTTTGTACCGATTGCAAACTCTCCTATGAGAGAGGAGCCTGCGTCTTTGGAAACAATAGAGGTTAAAAACTCCTGTTCGGTTGAAGAGCTTGCCTCAGTGAGCACTCCATCTTTCCATGTAAGCCTTAGATCATTCATCAGCCGTCCGCCGAGAACTCCCGGGTTTTCAAACCATATTGTGCCGTTAATTGTTGAAGTAATTGGCGCTGTGGCAATCTCTCCGTCGGGGAAGTTGTTTGTACCCGCAAAAGACATCCATTTACGTCCCTCGATTGAGAAGCTCAGGTCCGTATTCTTGCCGGTTATCCGTACGTTTCTGCTGTTCTCAAGTCTGCGGCACCATTTTTCCCATTTTGGGAGTTCGGTCTTCCAGTCGATGAAGCATGAATTAAAAAACATATCAAGCAGTGATTCATACGAAGTTTCTGCCTGCTGTGCAAACGATTCATTCGGTACGCGAATCAGACACCAGCGGGTTTTCTCCCAGCGGGCGGTAGATACAACACCCATTGCATTCTGGTTTGATGCGAGCTTATCTGCTGGAATATCCTGCAGCTCAAAGAGGTTGTGTGCTCCGCGCAGACCGATATAGACATCGGCCCATTCCATACCGTACATTTCAATTTCCGGCACCCAGGATATCTGTTCGGCCGTTCCATATTCAAGAAAACAGCGTCTGAGGGTTTCGGATTTTAACTGAATCTGGGGGTATCCGCCTGCTTTCACCACCGCCTCGTAGACGGCATGTGCAAGCGGCCAGGTTTCCGGTTCGATCATGGCTATCATTACCTTTTCGCCGCGCTGTACCCTTGTTGAATAGTTTACGAGTATTTCGCCGAGCTTTTTCCATCTTTTGTCCATTTACAGCCCCCCGCTTTCTGTTTTATCTAAGACTTCTGACCTTGTCCATGAATTCTTTTACCCGTTTTTCATCTACCTCATTAAAGAATTCGCCATCGCGCTTGAAGGTTGTGGCCGTAACGGTTCCGTCGGCAATTGACAGCTGTTCTTCAACGTTTGATAGGCGAACTCCGGTATTAGCGAAAACTGGAGTATCGGGAATAGCATCTTTTACTTTTTTAAGTGTTGATGCATCGGTTTCTGCGCCTGCTGTGAGACCTGAAACGCAGATTGCGTCCGGCAGGTGGTTGAATACAGTTGAGCGTGCAATATCGGCAACGTCCCGTGTGCCGAGGTACTGTGCGGCTTCAGGCACAATATTGAACAGCAGTTTTACATCCTGTCCCCCAATTTTATGCTGGTGACGTATTACCTCGCCGCAGTTAGTGTTCCAGAGACCAAAATCGCTTGCATAAACTCCGGAAAAAATTTCACGTACAAATAAGCCGTCGACGGCGACAGCCAGATCAATGGACGCCTTCGGGTCCCACAGAACGTTTACCCCGTAAGGTACAGTTATCTCGCTTTTAAGTTCCCCGATTATTCTGGCCATTGCGGTGTAGGTAACAGGTTCAACTTCTGTAAGATAGGGAAGGCTGAATTCATTGGAAAACATTACACCGTCTACCCCGCCGTTCTGAAGGGCTTTTAGGTCAAATCTGGCCTTATCAATAACCCAGTCCATTCCCTTCTCTCTGTCCCAACCGGGATCACCGGGCAATGCCTGAAGGTGACACATTGCTATTACAGGTTTCTTTACGCTGAAAACATCATTTAACCAACTCATTTTTATCTCCTTGTGTTCTATTTATGTCTAAAATTACATTATTATCCGTTAGATCTCTGATTAAACCGTTGTCCGGTTTTGAATCCGTAATCAGTATTTCTGTATCTTCTATGCCGCAAACGCGCGAAAAGGCTGTTCGGCCAAGTTTTGTCGAATCCATAAGTGCAATAGTTTTCTTTGAATGGGAAATTATCAGGCGTTTAATTTCCGCATCTTCAGAAATGTACTCGGTATAACCAGCCTCCGCACTCAAAGCTGCAGTGGACAGGAAAAATTTGTCAAAATATAGGTTTTCGAAGGTTTTGCGGGTAATCTCCCCAACCATTGAGCCCTCATTTTTTCTTACTATTCCACCGGCGAGTATTGTTTCTATGCCGGGATTTGTTAAAAACATGGATGCTATGTGGATGCTGGGCGTTACTATGGTAAGAGATCTGAAACGATTCAACAGGCGCGCGAACTCAAGTGCTGTAGTCCCTGAATCTACCGCAATCGTGTCTCCTTCCTCAAGGTAAGACACAGCCTTCTCTGCTATCAGGGTTTTTGCTTCTTTGTTTATTTCCTGTCTGGCCGAAAAGGGCGGTTCATAACTGCGGCTCACCTCCCGGACTGCACCCCCGTGAGTCCTTTTAAGAAAACCCTCATTTTCCATTTCTGAAAGATCTCGTCTTATTGTCATTTCCGAAACAGAGAGCTCCTGAGCAAGATCTGCAACACTGACAGTTCCGCTGTTTTTAATCGATTCTCTTATATGGAGCTTTCTTTTATTCGATATGCCCATCCAAAACCCCGGTTGTATGTTTATACGAACATAAAAAATGTTAGAACTCACTATAGGGGATTTAGTCAATGCAGTCAATGTTCAAACGATACTTTTTTTACATTTCTTGACAGGTGGAATAAAGGATGTTAGTATTTAGTTGGTTTAAAAAACCAACTAACAGTAATAGGGTTATAGTATGAGAAATAGATCGGCAAGTATGTCGAATACATCAAGGGTACTCAGGACAATCTGGCTTAACGACGGTATAAGCAGGATTGAGATAGCTGAGAAACTCATGCTTGATAAATCAACAATAACCAATATCACAGCATCTCTTCAGGAAAAGAATATTGTCACTGAAACCGAGACGGGTGAAGCCGGTCCGCACGGGGGACGTAAACCTATCAAATTAAAAATCCTTGAGAATTATTCAGCAGTTATGGGAATTGAGGTACAGCCTGAATGCTGTAATGTTGTCTGCGTGAACCTTGCTGGTGAAATACTCCTTAGTAAGCAGTTCCATGCGGATATAACTGCATACAGCTTTCCTGATGTATTCAGTGAAATCCTTTCCGATATGGAATCGCAGCTCTCAATATTGAATATTCCGCTCGCGGGAATAGGTCTTGGTATGTCGGGTATCATAAACCCTGATAAAGGTATCATCTATAAGTCGATACCGCTTGGGGTAACTGAAGAATACGCAGTTCTCGATGATCTTGAAAAGAGAACCAACATTCCGATATTTATCGACAATGACGGTAATTGCTGCTGCTGGGGGGAGATTCTTTTTAATAAATCACAGGATTTAAGAGATTTTCTTTTTACCATGGTTGAATTCCGCGAACATAATTCCGCAAAAGCTGCCTATGGCGGTCTGGCTGTCGGAATGGGAATAGTAATAGATGGTAAGGTTCACCACGGCAAAACATTTACTGCAGGTGAATTCCGGAGTGTTTTCGCCGGAGTTGAAAGCTGCGGTCAGTTCTCATTCGGAAAAGAAAATGAATTCAGGGTCAAGAAAGACCCGGAACTGTTTAACCGTTTTTCCATTGAACTAAGCAGGAATATTGCATTGATAGCAAACACCTTCGCTTTATCCGAATGTTTTCTGGGGGGGGACCTTCATGGATATGAGGATGTTTTTACAGAAGTTTTAAAAACTGAGCTTGATAAGAACTGGGCTTATCCGGGAGATTCCGTATGTGAAATAAGATTTTCTTCTCTTGAAGAGAAGGCTGTTGCATATGGCGCGGCATCAATGATCATAGACCGGCTTTTCAAGGTGCCGGGACCAGAAGTTAAAGACCCGGAGTTGTCTATCATATGAGGTAAAAACAGCTCGGAAAGAGCTGATTATTTTAGGAGGAAAACATGAAAAGAATTGCAATTGTACTGATTCTAGGTTTGATTGCAGTCGGAGCTTTTGCTGGCGGAAGCCAGGAAGCTGCTGATTCGGTTGATGAACTTGGTGGAACAATTACGTTCTGGGTAATGCCGAACGCACCCGACGAGACCCACATGCCGTGGATTGAGGAGAAGGCTGCTGAGTTTTATGAACTCACAGGAGTTACTGTTGAGTATGAAATTGTTGGTTGGGGCGATGCCTGGACAAAAATTTCAACCGCTGTTGCCACAGGAGAAGGTGTTGATGTTTTTCAGGTAGGAACAACCTGGAACCCGCAGTTTGCTGCTACAAGCGGACTTGAAATGATTGACATCAATGAGTTCGGCGGAAAAGATGCATTCATGAAGGCTAATTATGATTCAACAACCCTTGACGGAACCTGTTACGGTGTTCCATGGTTTGCTGAAACTCGTGTTCTGTTTTATAACAAGGATATGTTTGAAAAAGCCGGCGCCACTCCGCCGAAAACCCATGAAGAGCTTTATGCCGCAGCAGACAAGATTATTGCTGAATACGGTGAAGGCTCAGCTATTGCGCTTGCCGGTACAAACGCATGGGACCTTATTCATAACTGGGCAATCATTCTCTGGGGAAACGGTGGTCAGATGCTCGATGACTCGAATGAGAAAGCATTGTTAAACAGTCCTGAAGGTGTTAAGGCTATGCAGTGGTATGTTGATCTTGTTAGAAACGGATATGCTGCCAAAGCTTGTGCCGAGTACAATCAGCCGCAGGCTGATGCCGCGTTTATCAACGGCAATGTTGCTATGTGTTATATGGGACCGTGGAATATATCAAATATAGAGCAGGAAAATCCCGGTCTGAATTACGGTATTGTTGAACCACCTAAGGGTCCGAAGGGGGAGGCATCATTCTCCGGAGGATCAAACCTTGTTGTTCTTAAAGAAAGCCGAAATAAGGCTGCTGCAAAAGAATGGATCAAATTCCTTCTTGAAGAGGATCAAATTGTTGAATACACAAGCAGTCTGTCAAAGATGCTTCCTTCAAAGAAAGACGCGTATAACAATGCAGCCTTTGACACAGATCGATGGCAGCTTTTTAAGAATGTTCTGAGTTATTCAACTGCCTATGCGCCTCTTGGTGTCTGGGGTGATATTGAAAATGCAATTGTTACTGAGTTCAAGGGTGTTCTTATTGATTACATTAACGGCGACTACACCGACAGCACAGTTAAGACCCATCTTGATGCTGCTGCATCAAAAGTAGATTCTGCTTTGGGAAAAGAATAAACAAGGCGAAAGGGGGAAGCAGTCCCGGTCTGAAACGGGTCCAATTGTAACAGACTGGGGCCGCTTTCCTCCCCTTCATCACAATTATATTATAACAGGCAACAATAATGAATGATATTTTCACGGAATATGATGTTTTCGATATAACTATACACTCATACAAATACCAGCATTGCGGAACTTCGATATACGGTGAATGTCATATGAAGCCTGCAATAATCAGACCGAATGGTGATTTTATTCCTTCGGAATTATCGAGGTTAGAGCTTGGTAAGGTTGATGTTTCCGGAGGCTGGCATGATGCGGGTGATTATGGAAAATATATCCCTACGGCAGCCGTCACTGTTTATCAGCTGCTGCTGCTTGCAGATCTTTTCCCTGTGTTTGCTGCTGAGAACCCGGTTCTGCTTGAGGAAGCAGCTTTTGAGCTTTCCTGGATGTTGAAGATGCAGGATGATGACGGCGGAGTTTATCATAAGGTTAATACATATGATTTCTGTGACATGGTAATGCCTGACATGGACACTGAACCCCAGCTTCTTTATGAGAAAAGCAGTTCTGCTGCGGCTTATTTTGCTGCGGCAACGGCTTATGCCTGCCGTTTCAACTCGAATGCTTTTCCAGCCCGGGAGCGTATATATGATTCTGCAATAAGGGCCGGAAATTATCTGAAGAAAATCCTGCCGCCGGATTATGAAGTGCTGCCTTCCGTCGACAGGACCGGCCCGTATATACCAGCCGGTGTGGATACAATTTGTATCTGGGCATTTGCTGAATTGTACCGGCTTACCGGAGACAGGCAATGGTATGATTTGTGCGTTTCAATAAATTCTATGCACATGCCCGTCATCAGCGGTCCGCTCGGTTGGGAAAACATGAGTGCTGCTGCGGTATGGGCGCTATATCAGGAGGATGGAACCGCATATTACAGGGAGCAGATACTTGCTGAGGCCGAACGAATTTGCAGATGTTCAGCGGATGATGACTTCGGCTGTGCACTGCAGGAAAATGAATACCTTTGGGGGTCGAATAAATTTGCCGCAGCCTACGGTTTGCTTCTAATTCTTGCTGCTGAAATTTGTGATGATACGGTGTGCCGGAAGCTTTATTACAGTACTGCTTCAAAACAATTGAAGTATATTCTGGGAAATAATGCACTGGGAAAGTGCTTTATCACCGGATTCGGGAACAACCCGGTCTGTAATCCCCATCATCGAATTGTTCAGGCTTCGAAAACTGTAATTCCGGGTCTGCTTGTAGGCGGGCCGAATAATTCAGCGGAAGACGGATGTTACCCGGCTGGACTTGGAAAACTCGGGTACGCTGATCTGCCAGAAGCATATTCATGTAACGAGTATGCAGTAGACTATAACGCGCCGCTTGTTTTTTTATCAGGCGGCTTAGCGGCATTGAAAAAAGGAGGACAGATATGGTCTTGAACCAACGAAATAATATAACAGCTTTTAAATTTATACTTCCGGCTCTGCTGGCGATGCTCTTTGTACATGTTATTCCGATTCTAACAGGTATGTTCATCAGTTTTCTGGATCTTGATATAAAAACGCTTACTCAGTGGCTATCAGCGCCCTTTGTCGGTTTGCGTAATTACTTTGATATCTTCAACAGCGGTATGGATGTCGGTAGGGTATTTATGCGAAGTCTCTGGAATGTAGTGCTATATGGACTGCTTACAATTCCAATAGGTTATGTTATCGCTCTGGCTGTGGCCCTGCTGCTTAACAATAAATTCCCTGGCAGGACAATTGTGCGGGGGCTGGTTCTCCTGCCCTATATAACGCCGGATTCAGTAATGTACAACGTATGGCGTTTTATTTTCCAGGCAAGAATAGGGCTTGTGAACAAGCTCCTTCTTCAGATAGGTTTAATTCAGGAGCCGCTTATCTGGCTTGTAGGCGATAGGGCGATGGCCTCAGTAGTTATGGCGAGCGTCTGGAAGGGCTGGCCGTTCACATGTCTGATACTGCTCTCCGGACTTCAGGGCATTTCTGCTGAGCTGTATGAGGCAGCTGAAATAGACGGTGCATCATGGTGGAAGAAATTCAGAAGTATTACCTGGCCGATGCTGTGGCCGGTTACAAGAACATCTCTTATTATGTCCTGCATATGGAACTTTCATGCCTTTAATCAGTTTTATGTTATGCTCGGCGGCGATACCTCATCATCAGTGGCGGTTCCCTCACTGGTTATTCTCCGGGAAGCATTTACAAATCTGCATTACGGTCTTGGCTCAGCCATGGCTGTAATAATGCTGCTTGTTGTTTTGCTGTTTACCGGGTTTTCGATCCTGTCAAGAAAAGAGGAGTTACATTGATGACCTATACAAATAGAAAAAAACTGAAAAAGGTATTTCTCATGATAGGGGTTGCGGCGGTTGTGATAAGTGTTCTTATTCCTTATCTATGGATGGTATCGGGCTCATTCAAATCGACCCTTGAAATACAATCTGCTGATATAATGAAGGAGGAGCTTTCTCCTCGTTGGATTCCAAGAGAGCCGACTTTTGACAATTATATGAAGGTGAATAAAACTGTACGGATGCTTGATTATATGAAAAACAGCCTGATTATCAGCGGAGGAACAATGTTTTTTTCCGTAGTAATAAGTCTGTTTGCTGCATATGCATTATCAAGGATAAATTTCAGATTGAAAAGGCTCTATGAACTCAGCTTATTCTCTACACAGATGTTTCCGGGTATTGCTTTTCTAATTCCATACTTTATACTTTTCAGTAAGGTCTATAAGCTGACGGGAATACCGATGAAAGATACCTATTGGGGAATGATTTTCACCTATACGAGTTTTGCTCTTCCTTTTTCTATCCTTATGTTGCGGAATTTTCTTGATTCAATACCAATCTCCCTGGATGAACAGGCGCAGATAGATGGATGTAATCGCAGGCAGGCAATTTTCAGGGTATTGTTTCCTGTAATTACCCCTGGTGTGACGGCTGTAGCTATCTATTCTTTTATAATGGCATGGAATGAAATCCTGTTTGCCTCAATTTTGACCGGAAGACATACAAAAACTGTGTCACTTGGATTAATGGAGTACATTACCACGCAGCAATCCAGATGGGGAGGAATGCTTGCCGCATGTATCCTTGTCTCGGTTCCTGTCGTGATATTTTTTACAATACTGCAAAAGCAGATAATCGACGGTCTTGTGCAGGGAGCAACGAAAGGCTGATTAGGAGATAATTATGAAATACGGCTATTTTGATGACGCAGAAAAGGAATATGTAATAACCAACCCGGAAACCCCGTCGCCCTGGATAAACTATTTCGGCACCGATGGTTTCTTCTCTTTGTTTTCCAACACAGGCGGCGGATACGCCTTCTATAAGGATGCCCTTCTCAGACGGATAACCCGTTACCGCTATAACGATATTCCGGCGGACATGAACGGCCGTTGTTTTTACCTGCGTGAAAACGGGGGCGAATATGATGGAGAAATCTGGTCACCGGCCTGGAAACCCGTTATGCGCAAGCTCGACAGCTATGAATGCCGGCATGGAATGGGGTATACGAAGATTAACTCCGAATTGAACGGGATCAAAACCGAGGGGGTGTTTTTTGTCCCCCGGGGGTATAACTGTGAGGTTCACAGGCTCAAAATCTCAAACAACAGCAGCAGTGTCAGAAGTCTGCAGCTCTGGTCATTCATGGAATTCTGTCTTTGGAACGCTCTTGATGATATGACTAACTTTCAGCGTAATCTGAACATTGGTGAGGTTGAGATTGACGGAGGCTGTGTCTACCACAAGACCGAATATAGAGAACGGCGTGATCATTATTCCTTTTACGGTCTTAACCGCGTACCCGATGGTTTTGATACGGACAGGGATAGTTTTATCGGTCCCAATCGGAGTCTATCCAGGCCTGTCGCGGTTGAACAGGGGAACAGCGGAAATTCAGTAGCGGACGGATGGTATCCGGCGGCCTCGCAGAGGGTGGATATTGATTTGCAGCCCGGTGAGAGCACAAGTTTTATATTTGTACTGGGCTATGTAGAGAACGGCGACAGGAAATGGATAGACGGAAAACTTAACCGTACCGGTGCGCAGGAGATTATTTCAGCCTTTGCAGCGGATAAGGATGTTGATGCTGCACTGTCAAAGCTCTGCGATTTCTGGGATGACAAGCTGTCCCATTTCAGCGTTAAGACCGAAGATGATAAACTTGATAGAATGCTCAATGTCTGGAATCAGTACCAGTGTATGGTAACCTATAATCTCTCGCGCTCAGCTTCGATGTATGAATCAGGTATCGGTAGGGGGATAGGTTTCAGGGATACAAACCAGGATTTGCTTGGGATAATGCATATGGAGCCGGCCTGGGCCAGGGTAAGGCTGATAGATGTGGCATCAATTCAGCTTGCTGAAGGCGGGGCCTTTCATCAGTATCAACCGCTGACAAAGCGGGGGAATGACGCAATAGGCGGAGATTTCAATGATGATCCGCTCTGGCTGATAATTGCTGTTGCCGCCTATGTTAAAGAAACCGGAGATTTCTCGGTGCTTGATGCTAAGGTTCCCTTTGCTGATGCATCCGGTAACGCTGATCCCTCAACTAAAGATGTCAAAATGGCCGAGCATCTTGTCCGTGCATTTCATTTTATTAATGAGAATACAGGCCCGCACGGCCTGCCGCTGATAGGCAGGGCTGATTGGAACGACTGCCTTAACCTTAACTGCTATTCGACCAACCCCGACGAGTCCTTTCAGACTGTCGTGAATAATGATTCCGGTACTGCGGAGTCGGTAATGATTGCTGGAATGCTCGTCTATGCCGGACGTGAATATGCCGCACTCTGTGATGCAGCTGAAAGATTGGTTGAAACCGGAGTCCTGAACGGAGAGGCTGATTACGTCAGAGCAGCAGTGGATAAAATGAGTAAGATCATCCTTAGTGAAGGCTGGGACGGCGAGTGGTTCCTGCGTGCCTATGACGCTGAAAGCCGAAAGGTCGGAAGTTCTGAAAATGATGCCGGCAGGATTTTTATTGAACCGCAGGGATTCTGCGGGATGGCGGGTATCGGCGCTGAGGAAGGGTATACAATAAAAGCCCTTGATTCAGTAGGGAAACATCTGGCCCATGAATACGGTATCGATATCATTGCGCCCGCTTACCAGGAATACGATTTATCCAAGGGCGAAATTACATCCTACCCGCCGGGATACAAAGAAAACGGAGGCATATTCTGCCACAATAATCCCTGGATTATCATTGCTGAGGCGGTTGCGGGCAGGGGCGAAAAGGCCTTTGATTATTACAGCCGCATAGCTCCGGCCTATATTGAAGAAATAAGCGACCTTCATCGGACGGAACCCTATGTTTATTCGCAGATGATAGCGGGGAGTGAGGCGGGTCGAAGCGGCCAGGCAAAGAACTCCTGGCTGACCGGAACAGCCGCCTGGAACTGGGTTGCCGCAAGCCAATGGATTCTGGGCATAAGGCCGTCATTCGACGGATTGGTTATAGACCCATGTCTGCCGCCTGAAATGAAAAAGGTCGAGGTAGTACGTTATTTTCGCGGTACCCGATATGAGATTAAAATTGATAACCCCGACGGCTTAAGCAAGGGGGAGCCTATGACTGTTCCCTTTACCGATGGTCCCGGTCGTGTGAAGGTAAATTTCAGGAGTTGTAGACTACATAACGGTGCTTGATCCATGAGCCTCTGATCATCTAAAATCGGAGGTCTGAGGAGTAATTATGAATTATACTGATCTACTCGCCGATCGTACCGGCAAGATGGGTGCAAGCGCGATCCGGGAAATACTGAAGGTTGTAGGGAAGCCGGGGATGGTTTCTCTGGCCGGTGGAATACCTAGTCCTGACAGTTTCCCAATGGATACCATAAAGGATTTGATTGACAAGGTTATGTCAAAATACGGTTCGTCCGCTTTTCAATATGATCTAAGCGAAGGTTTTACTCCTCTGCGTGAGGCTATGGCCGACTATCTGGGGCAGAAAGGCATCAGGCTTAGCCCTGAACAGGTCCTGATTCAGAGCGGATCACAGGGTGTTCTGGATTCACTCTGCAAGGTCCTTGTGTCGAAGGGCGATAAGATTGCCGTCGAAGCTCCAACCTATCTGGGAGCGATACAGGCATTCAAACCCTATGAACCCTGTTTTATTGAGATGGAGATGGATGATGAGGGGCTGATTCCCGAATCGTTAGAAGAGACTCTGAAGAACCATAACATTAAATTTGTATATACTGTACCCACATTCCAGAACCCTACGGGCCGCAGTATCAGCATTGAACGAAGAAAAGAGATCGCCGAAATTATACTTAAATATGATGCCCTTCTTGTTGAAGATGATCCATACAGTAATCTCAGGTATACCGGAGAACCGGTGCCTGCTATAAAAACAATGGCGCCGGACAATGTTGTGTATGTCACGACATTATCCAAAGTCCTTGCCCCCGGGTTGCGCATAGGCGTGGTTGCTGCTCCTGAGACAATTTCGGAGTGGATGGTTGTTGTAAAGCAGGGTGTTGATCTGCACACCGCTACTTTTTCACAGGCTATAGCGGCCGAATATGTTGCCGGGGGCTTTCTGAATCAGCAGCTGCCCAAGATTATTGAGCTGTACAGGCCCAGGCATGCGGCTATGCTGAACGCTCTTGAAAAGTATTTTCCAGCCGACTTCACCTTCTCCAGGCCTGAGGGCGGAATGTTTATATGGGTCGAAGGTCCTGAGGGGCTCAACCTGGTGGATGGATACTGGCAGGCTGTTGAGCAGAATGTAGCCTACGTTCCCGGGAAATACTTCTACACAGAAGAAACGAAAGGTTTTTCAACAATGAGGCTGAACTTTACCATGAGTGAGGCTACGGTTATTGAATCAGCAATAGAAAAACTGGCAGGGGTACTGAAGACGCTCTGAGCCCGATGATTCGTAAATTATGTGAAAAATAATATAACATTATTTACAATCGGGAAATTTGGCTTTACAATATTCCCATGATAGAATTATGCGGATCAATCCTCGCGGCCAACCATGTGCACATCAGCCGCGATTTGAAGCTTGCGGAAGACTGCGGAATAAGCAGGTTCCATGTTGATGTTTGCGACGGTCATTATACCCCGCATATCGCCTTCAGTGATCAGACGATTAAAGACCTGCGCTATGAAACTTCTTCAGTCCTCGAAGCCCATCTTGCCGTGCATAATATGCCCGCTATAGCTGAAACTTTTCTAGTAAGCAGCGTTGATATTCTGACAATTCAGTATGAAAGCTGTGAGCTTCCGTCCAGGCTGATGAAAAAGATCAGACGGGACGGCGTGAGCCCCGGGATAAGTTTTATTCCGGCTACTCGTTTTGAAGATATGGAATTCTTTCTTGATGAAGCCGATTTTATAAATATTCTTGGAGTTGACCCTGGCATCGGCGGTCAGGATTTCAACCCAAAAATACTTAAAAAGATAGAAATGACGGCTGATTATATATCCAGAAACAACCTTGAAACACAGATCTCGGTTGACGGCGGCGTCAACACGAAAACCATGCGGTCAATCATTGATGCCGGTGCTGATATTCTGACTTTCGGCAGCGGTATTTTTAGTGGAAATATACAGGACAATATTGAAAATATCAGGAGGATGATAAAAGAATGAGCAGATACGTACTTGGAATAGACGCGGGGACTGAAAGTATCCGTGCGGGTATCTATGATGAAAAAGGAAAGTGTGTAAGCTTCGGAGTCAGCGCGAATAAGAATATTCATCGAAATCCGGGCTGGGGTGAGCAGAGCATAGAACAGTGGGATGCCTCTCTGATTGCCTGTATAAAAGAAGCAATTGCGAAGTCCGATATCAATCCGGCAGATATTGAGGGTGTGG
Source organism: Candidatus Thalassospirochaeta sargassi (assembly GCA_028532855.1). GTDB lineage: Bacteria > Spirochaetota > Spirochaetia > UBA9216 > UBA9216 > Thalassospirochaeta > Thalassospirochaeta sargassi. The sequence goes on along the minus strand of JAQQAL010000034.1, from coordinate 3,227 downwards.
GCCTTGACGGAACCAGCTGTACCGTTGTCTGTCTTGATAAAAATGGTAAGCCGCTTCGCGACGCTGTCATGTGGATGGACATCAGGGCTGTAGAGGAGGCTGATGAGATAGCAGCATGCGGCGATCCGGCGTTGAAGTACGTTGGCCACGGCAAGGTGTCTGCGGAATGGTTTCCCTGCAAGAATCTATGGTTAAAACGCAATGAGCCCGGGGTTTACAATAATGCCGGGACCATTTTTGAACATACCGACTGGCTGGCCTACAGGCTTACCGGAAAAATAACCGCTAATATTAATACCGTATCAGTGCGTTGGTTCTACAATAAGAACGAAGGCGGGTATCCCAGATCACTCTATGAGAAAATAGGCCTTGGTGATATCTTTGAAAAACTGCCTGAGAGAATTGTTGAAATAGGTGAGGTCGTAGGAGGTCTTTCAGCATCGGTCGCTGCTGAGACCGGACTAAAAGAGGGGATTCCTGTCGCCGGTGGCGGTGCTGATGCATACATCGGTGTTATCGGTGTTAATGCCCTTAAGCCGGGAAAACTTGCGTTAATAACCGGTTCTTCACAGCTGCATATCGGTTTGACCGATACTGAACTTCATGCTCCCGGCATTTTTGGAACTTTTCCCGGCGCAATAATTCCCGGCGCCGAGGTTGTAGAAGCTGGACAGATTTCAACCGGTTCTATTATCAAATGGTTTGTCTCGAATTTTTTGAATTCCGAAATTAAGGAAGAAGCTGAGCGTCGCGGTGTGTCGATCTATGATGTTCTTAACGAACAGGCAGCTGAACTTCCGCCCGGTTCTGAAGGCCTTGTTGTACTTGAACACTGGCAGGGTAACAGAACCCCATGGGTTGATGCAAACAGCCGAGGAGTAATTCGCGGACTGACCCTGAAGCATACCCCCGCCCATATTTTCAGAGCAATTATGGAGGGTGTAGTTTACGGGACCGCGGTAATTCTGAAGAAGATGGAAGAGGGCGGTGTTCATATTGATGAAATAATAACCTGCGGCGGTGCTACACAGAGCGATCTCTGGATGCAGATTCACGCCGATGTCTGCGGGATTCCATTTACAATACCAGAGGAACAGCAGGCTGTGTCGCTGGGTTCGGCTATTGCCGGAGCAGTCGGCGCGGGAATTTATCCTGATTTGCAGAGCGGGGCTGATGCTATGGTTCGGATAGACAAGGTTATTAAACCTAATCCGGAAAATACTGAGAAATACAAGGAATACGTGCGTCAGTATGAAGCAACATATGAAGCGTTGAAGGATGAATCAGCCAGGCTGGTTAAGACTCTGGAGTAGTATATTTTGCAGACTGATACGGAATGGGAAAGATGGGCTGTGCTTGCTGAAGCGGCTGAACTGTACTATCTGAAGGGAATGCAGCAGGCTGAAATAGCATCGAAAATGAATATTTCACGCTCGCTTGTTTCAAAGATGATAACCGAGGCTCAGCATAAGGGTATTGTCACTATTTCGATTAATCATTTTTTCAGGCGGGCCGAGGATCTTGAGTCCGGCCTCAGGGACCGCTATGGTATTGACGCAGCTGTTCTGAGGCTGCCCCGAGGGTTTGGACATGATGAAATTAAGAAACAGCTCGGTCGTTTCTCGGCCGACATTATCTACAGCCGGCTTGAACCTGGCAGTTTTGTCGGTTTTACCTTCGGAACCAGCCTGAAAGAGGCAGTAGATGCACTTGCCCTGAAGCCGCCTTTGAGTATAGCGGCTGTTCAGCTCGCCGGCTCGCTCGGCGCTTCCGAGGCTGCTTTTGATTCGCACGAGCTTGTTCATAAGCTTTCATCATCATGGAACTGCGGCTCCGTATATCTTCATGCTCCGTATATCGTAAGTAGTGAGGAGATTCGGAGACAGCTCTTCAAAAGCATGAGCAATAACCAGAATGCTGAAGCCTGTAAAAGCCTGAATGCCGCCGTCGTCGGGATGAGTTCATTCGACAGCAGAAGCAGCTCCGCTCTCTACGCAGGCGGACATATCAGCGCTATTGATATGAAGGACATGCGAGCACGCGGAATAATAGGTGATATAGGTTCTTTCAGTCTTGATGATGACGGAAAATTGATTGAGGTTGATTCGCTTACCCGTATGGTCGCTTTTGATGAAAAATCGTGGAAGTCTGTGAAAAATAGATTTGGAATTGCTTTTGGAGATTCAAAAATCAGAATAATTAAAGCCTCGCTTAAAGGCGGTTGGTTAACAACATTCATCACCGATGAACAAACTGCCGACAAAATAATCTAAAATATGATATAATCAAAAAGCTATATAAAGGAGTTTTAAAATGAACAAAAAAATAGCCGTTATGGGTGCGGGAATAATCGCGACCGGAATAGGTAAAACTTTGATTGATAATGGATATGAAGTAAACTGTTTCAACAGAACGAAGGAGAATGCATCGGAGCTGATCCAGGCCGGTGCAGCATATTTCACTTCCCCTGCAGCGGCAGCGGCAGGCGCCGACTTTGTTATAAGTGCCGTCTGGAATAAGGACGCCTTCGACTCCATCATGCTGGGCGATGATGGTCTGTATAAAAATGCCTCCAAGGGGCAGATTTTTATTGATATGAGTACTCAGCTTCCGGATACAGCCCTTGACGCGGCTGCTGAGTTCGCAAAGAAAGGTGCTTTCTTTATTGATGCTCCCATTCACGGGTCGAAGGCAGAGGCTAACTCAGGTGGGCTGTGGATAATGGCCGGCGGTGAACGCGAAATCTACGACCGGGCATCTGTTGTCCTGAGTGTTCTCGGTGAAACCGTTCACTATATGGGCAGCAGCGGAAAAGGCTATGCTTCCAAGCTATGCGGAAACCACCTCGTCTCGACCGTTGTCGCCGCAGTATGCGAATCAATTGTGCTAGCCTCCAAAGCTGGCATTGATCCGGAAGAGATAGTGAAGGTTTGGATGGAATCAGACTTTCGCTCGCCTGTTGTAGGCGGTGTCGGCGGCTCCGTAATAGACAGGGATTTTGACGTTTCATTTCATCTCAGGACAATGGTAAAGGATACAGAGTTAATCCGTAATTTTTCCGAATCTCTTGATGTTCCGGTGTTTTTGTCAAATATTGTACACGAAGTAAATAAGGTTGGCCAGAATATGGGTTTCGGAGAGGAAAACGCCTCTGCGGTCGTAAAGGTTTTTGAGCATATGGCCGGGACTGAAGTAAAGAAAAATAGAGAAGGAAGTGAAAATAGTTG
>JAQQAL010000033.1 GCA_028532855.1 Candidatus Thalassospirochaeta sargassi | reverse complement strand
TACAGGGTCTTTACTGTTTTTGATAAGTTGGTAGTATGTATACATGGTTCCTTCCTTGGGTTGGTTTTTTGTGTAACCCTATGCTGCCCGATTTCGTTGATCTTGGGCAACAGGGGGGAACCATGTTTCTTCTCTGATCATGTTTTTCGTAATGCCTTATTGACATTACAACCATGTCATCAACACCTTTTTTTTAAAAAACACAGCTTCGTCATCGACATGGAAGGCTCCGGAGATTTTGGTGATATTGTTAGGCAAATCAGTTATGGGTTTAATTGTGGCATATAAATCCTCTATATTGGGTATCATCATAATGATAAAAAAAAGGGTCATTCAATTTGCGGCCGTCACCCTCATCTGAATCCTTACTTCATTTTCCCCCTTGCAAATATCTCCATCCGCATTTATTATAAAACGACTCTAGTCGTTTAACGACCGGGCGGTCGGTTTTTGTCCGGCCTGATTTGACGAAGGAGCAGATGATGATCTGGAATGAAAAAATTGAAACGATGCCTCAGGGGGAGCTTGAAAAGATCCAGCTTGAGAGTCTTGTGAAGCTCGCCGAAAGGCTTTACAGGAATGTGCCTTTCTACACAAAGAAATTTGACGAACTCGGTGTAAAACCCTCTGATATTCAGAGCATGAAGGATATTGCAAAACTGCCCTTCACAACAAAAGATGAAATGAGAGAGACCTATCCGTTTGGGCTTGTGGCGGTAGATCAGTCTGAGATTGTAGAGATTCACCAGTCTTCCGGTACGACAGGTACACCTGTAGTCGATGCCTACACCCAGAAAGATATTAATATATGGTCAGAGTGTATGGCCCGATGCCTTACAATGGCCGGCGCTGGAAAGGATGATGTCATTCAGAATGCCTACGGTTACGGACTGTTTACAGGCGGTCTTGGTGTTCATTACGGAGCGCGTGCTATCGGCGCTAATGTTATACCTATCTCGGGTGGAAATACAGAAAGACAGCTGAAGGTTATGCAGGATTACGGATCAACTTTTATAACATGCACTCCTTCCTATTCTCTCTATATTGCTGAGTTTGCGGCAGAGCACGGCTATTCCATGAAGGACCTGAAGGTTAAAGCCGGGTGTTTCGGTGCTGAACCCTGGACTGAGCAGATGCGAAAAGAAATGGAAGCTCATCTGCATCTTGATGCCTTTGATATCTACGGACTTACTGAGATTATCGGTCCCGGTGTTGCTAATGAATGTGAATGCAAAGACGGTCTACATGTTAATGAAGACCTTTTTTACCCAGAAATTATTAATCCTGAAACAGGCGAACCGCTTCCTGATGGGGAGAAGGGTGAGCTTGTTTTTACAACACTCACTAAAGAGGGCACTCCTATTCTGCGCTACAGAACACGTGATATCACCTACCTTACCCGTGGAACATGTTCATGCGGTAGGACATCAGTAAAAATGCATAGACTTATGGGTAGAACCGATGATATGCTTATCATACGCGGTGTGAATGTCTTCCCGACGCAGATAGAAGAAATCCTGGTGCAGATGGAAGAAACTCAGCCGCATTACCAGATAGTAGTCGACAGGGGACAGAAGCACCTTGACGAGGTAGAGGTCTGGGTAGAGGTGAAGGATGAGTTTTTCTCTGATGAAACCCGTAAAATGGAAGGTTTAAGAAACAGAATTAAGGGTGAAATGAAGGGTAAGCTTGGAATTAATGCTTCAATAAAACTTGTGGAGCCGAAATCTATTGAGCGCAGCATCGGCAAGGCCAAGCGCGTTATTGATAAAAGAAACCTTTAGGAGGCATGTATGGCGTTAAAACAGATATCAGTATTTCTTGAAAATAAATCAGGGCGTCTTGCGGAGGTGAGTGCACTTATAAGTGATGCGGGGATTAATTTTCGTGCGATAAGCATTGCCGATACCGCCGATTTCGGTATTTTGCGAATGATTGTTGATAAACCCGATGATGCGCTGAAGCTCCTTGAAGCCAGGGGGTTTACAGCACGTGAAAACCTTGTTCTAGGTGTAGAGGTAGAGGATCATCCCGGCGGCATGGCCGGTGTTATGAAGCTTTTCGATGAGAATGACGTTAATATAGAGTATCTTTATTCTTCTCTTGAGAGCGGGACTGAGAATGCTGTAATCATTTTCAAGGTTGAAGATGTCCAGCACGGCATAAATATCCTCGAAAAATATGATGTAAGCAGAATATCTCACTTTTAATTGTTTAACTAAATAAGCAGCGAGGGGCTGTCCAATGTATTTGGGCAGCCCTTTTTTTCTGTTTTTTTTAATAAATAAAAAAAGAACTTTATGCTTTACAATTTATAGAAGGGACGCTATAATTTTCAATATAAATGATTAAATATATATCGATAATACTTTATTAAAAGAGTAAGATATAGAGGAGATTAGATGGCAACCAAGTATGTAATCATCGGGGGCTCGGCTGCAGGGCCTAAAACAGCGTCAAAGATCAGGAGAATGGATCCGGAAGGTGAAATTACAATGATTCAGAAGGGTAAATTCCTTTCTATGGCATCATGTGGATATCCGTATTTTGTCGGAGGAGTTTTCGACGATCCCAATATGCTGATAGCGACACCCACCGGCGCACAGCGTGATCCCAGCTTTTTTATGAATGTAAAGAATATTAAGGCACTTACATCGACCGAAGCAACTGCAATAAACAGGGAAAAAAAGACTGTCGTTCTTAAGAACCTTGAGACTGGAAAGAATTCAGAAATACCCTATGATAAACTCTTTCTTGCTACCGGTGCAAATGCTATTATGCCCCCTCTCCCCGGAAAAGACCTTGAGGGTGTTAAAACCGTTCAGAGCATGGAGGATGCAATATACCTGAAAGACAGGCTTAAAAATGATGATATTAAAAAGGCTATCATTGTCGGCGGGGGGCTTATCGGTATCGAAACATGTGAAGCCCTTGAACTTGGCGGAGTTGATATCACAGTTGTTGAAATGCAGGATCAGATACTCGGGTTCCTCGACTGGGAAATGGCAAAACACGTTGAAACACATCTTAAAGCCAAAGGCGGTAAGGTTATTACCGGTGTAGGCGTTACAGAATTTGTTGGTAAAGACGGTAAGATTACAGGAGCAAAACTGTCTGATGGCAGAACCCTTGAATGTGACCTGGCCGTTGTATCAATAGGAGTAAAACCTAATTCAAAACTTGCCTCGGAAGCTGGGCTTGCAACCGGTCAAATAGGGGGTATTGCGGTTAACACCTTTATGCAGACATCAGATCCTAGCATCTTTGCCGGAGGAGACTGTGTTGAGGTTACCAACCTTGTTACACACAATAAGGCACACTGGCCTATGGGCGATGCTGCAAACCTTCAGGGCCGTGTTGCGGCGCAGAATATGGTTCTTGGAAACTGTGTTGAGTATGAGGGTATGATAGGTACAGGTATCTGTAAGGTTTTTGATTATACAGCTGGAAGCACCGGCCTTTCAGAAAAACAGGCTGCAAAGCTGGGTTATACAAATATCATGACTGCAATACAGGCTGCTCCTGATAAACCAGGTTTTATGGGTGCGAGCCCGATTATTATCAAGCTTGTTGCCGATAAAACAACCTGCAGGCTTCTTGGTATGCAGGCTGTAGGAACAGGAGATGTTTCAAAGCGTATTGCAATAGGTGCAATGGCTATTCACGGTAAGATGCGTGTTTACGATCTGGTTAACCTTGACCTGCCGTATGCTCCTCCGTTCTCACCTGCTATCGACAACTTTATCACAGCTGCTCATGTTTTGCAGAATAAGTGTCTGGGCAGAATGGAAGGTATCTCATCCCTCGAGGTAAAGGCACAGCTTGATGCTGGTGATAAGCCCTTCCTTCTTGATGTACGCGGAGCTGATGAGTTTGAGCAGATGAGAATAGGAATCGGTGAAAAGCTAATTCCTCTCGGAGCACTAAGGAAGAAGGCGGAGGAACTGCCTGAAGATAAAACAGCAGAAATCATTGTTTACTGCAAGATTTCTCTGCGTGGCTATGAAGCCTATTGTACTCTGAAGGGTATGGGATACACCAATGTTAAGGTTATGGAAGGCGGAGTAATCGCCTGGCCTTTTGGTCGAGAGAAGTAAACATAATTAATGTATAAATTGGCCGTCCGGATATTATTTTATCCGGACGGTTTTTTTTGTGCAGATTAATCCGCCTTTTTCTTACCGGCCAATTTTAACAGCAGGATGAGCACTATCCCGCCTCCGTAAAGCGCCGCGGGGATGAAACTGACCTCATAAAGATTATTGAATCCTCTAACGTTGTACATAACTATTACCCCGGCGATATACAGAATAATAACCCCTATGCGAATTAATTTATTTTTGGTAAGACCGAAGATATAGGTGAAGGCAAACATAAAAAGAAATCCTGATAAAAACATCGGCCATATCGGATTTGCTTTTTCTAATGTTATCAGGGTTCCATGGACCGCAACCATAGTTTCAAGAACTACCAGCCATTTCATATTCAAGTGTAATTTTGTATTAAAAAGGCTCAGTTGAGTAAAGAGCAGAAACATATAAAAGAAACCGGAAAGAAGCCCGTAGCTGCCGTCCATAGGGTGGAACCAGAATGTGTAGATAAGAGCCCAGGAAATAAAAAAACCATGGAAGATATTCAGGAATTTGATGCTGCGTGTCGGCAGACTGATTTTCTTCCCTATAATGAATCCCCGTCTTGGTGTCAGCATAACAAGGGTAAGAACAAGCATTACAATTACAGAGCCCTGTGATGTCCAGATGGGTACATCCTGAGCCAGACCGTCATACCAGATTTGTGTTTGTAGCATGTGAAGCAAAATGAAAACTAGGTTGATGAGAAGTGCTGCAATATTGTACCTGCTTACCACCCCGGAGCCTGTTCTATCATTCTTTCGGGCTTTGATAATTAGCAGCCATATGAAAACCTGATGCAGACTATAACCTAACCAGGCACTTAGCCTTGAGATAAAATTCGGGTCGGCCCGCTGCCAGAAGTACCAGTGTGCACCCTTGTCAGGAAGATGAATAGTATTATCCAGTCTTGGAACTAACAGCCAGGTTAAAAAAACCAGAGCTGCACTGACAACTACTGATATAATGAGTACTCTTTTTACATTATCTTTGTTTTCCATTATTTCCCTATTGGCTTGTAGTATACTTTAAACTTAGTTTACTACCGGGAAAATAAATGAACAACAAGTTTTTTCAGTCCTGAAATAGGAACTGATTATCTGGAATAATATTCAATGACTGCCTGAAGATCGGCAGCCGGCTGAATACTAGAATACTCAGGACTGCTGATTAATTCCGCTTCAAGATTATCCGGGTCTACTTTCAACCATGTCGGTTTATTAGAATTTGTTTTTTTTTGCACATATCTGATCAGTGTTCTGATGTTTTCTTTGCCGCGAACAGATATACGATCTCCCGGTTTAAGAGTCATTGATGGTATATCAGCTTTTTTATTGTTGATTCTGAAATAACCATGATTAACCATCTGCTTTGATTGTTCTCTCGAAACTGCCCATCCCATGCGGTAAATAAGATTATCTAATCTTGATTCGAGTAATAAAATGAAATTCTCACTGGTAACCCCGACTTTTTTCTTTGCCTTAAAAAAGGTGTTTCTGAACTGCTTCTCAGATAGTCCATAGGTGTATCTGATCTTCTGCTTTTCAAGCAGCTGAGTTCCATAATTGGATGTCTTTTTGTATTGTTTTTTACCGGAAGGTTTTCCCGGACCGTTCGGTTTTCGTTTCAAAATTTTATCAAATTTCGGGTTTCCGAACACATTGATCCCGAATTTTCTTGTCAGTTTACCCCTCGGGGCTTTTTTATATGGCATTAGTGCCTCCTTTTGAATCCCTTCCCTGACGGGTTAGGAGGCACTAATAATATTACAAATAACAAACTAAATCAAGATATATGAGTATTTAAGTACGACATATTCTGAGATAGAAAAGTATCGATTGTTATGCAAACAGCAGCAGGCTCGCGGCCATTACAATCATCCCTGCTATCAGTCCGCCTATTGCAATATGATGTTCGCCGTATTCTTCGGCTGTCGGCAGCAGTTCATCAAGTGAGATGTATACCATAATTCCTGCCACACCCGCGAATATCACGCCGAAGGTTGCATCGTTGAATATGTTGCGAAGCAGGAAATAACCGATAAGCGCACCCACAGGTTCTGAAACCCCCGACAGAAATGAAAGCCAGAATGCTTTCTTCCTGCTTTTTGTAGCGTAGTAGATTGGGACTGAGACTGCGATGCCCTCAGGAATATTATGTATGGCGATAGCTACAGCAATACTGATGCCCAGGGTGGGGTTGGACAGGGCGCCCATAAAGGTGGCGAGTCCTTCCGGGAAGTTGTGTATACCTATTGCAAGTGCCGAGAACAGGCCCATTCTCATCAACTTTGTGTCCTGCCCGCTTGAATTGCTGCTATGAGATATATTTTTAATTTCATGCGGATTCTCGTAAGATGGAATCAGTTTATCAATAATTGCTATGATGCCTATCCCGATGAAGAAGGCAACAGTTGTATAGATGTATCCTGTTTTATCTCCATAGTATCCAGATAGGGCATCCTTCGCTTTTACGAATATTTCAACAAGCGATACATAGATCATTACGCCGGCGGAGAAACCTAGCGCCCCGGCAAGAAACTTTGGATTGAATTTCTTCGAGATAAAGGCCATGATGCTGCCAACTCCGGTAGCCAGACCTGCAAATATTGTCAGACCGAGGGCAAACCATATGCTTTCCATTTCCATATTAGGCTCCTTTAATAAACTTAGTTATAATTAATAATATGTAATTAATACTTACAAAGATCAACTAAAGAGTATATTATCAGGGAATTTTTACAAGTGTTTTTTCGGGAAAATTATCCGAATGATAAATCTTAACGGTACATAGAGCAAAGAGAGTTGACATAATCAATTAAATAAAAATAAATAGAGTGAATCTGCAGGTCTGGAGGAGTAGATGGCAAAAACACTGATGATACAGGGAACATCGTCAAACGTAGGCAAGAGTTTGATTACGGCAGCTCTATGCAGGATCTTTAAACGCAAGGGAGTAAATGTAGTACCTTTCAAGGCTCAAAACATGGCTTTGAACTCATTCGTCACCCCTGAAGGCCATGAAATAGGCCGCGCGCAGGTTGTTCAGGCACAGGCGGCAGGTTTATCACCGCATGTCGACATGAACCCTATCCTTCTCAAGCCTGAAGCTGATTCTTTCAGCCAGGTTGTACTTATGGGCAAGCCATGGAAGAATCTGCCGGCGGGTGAATATTATAAAGAAAGCGTGGAACTATGGGCGGCGGTTGCAGGCGCGCTTGAGAGGCTTCATTCCCGGCATGAGCTGATAGTCATTGAAGGGGCCGGCAGCCCTGCGGAGATAAATCTTAATAAATATGAGATTGTAAATATGCGCGTAGCACGCCACCTTAACGCACCCGTTCTTCTTGCTGGCGACATAGACCGGGGTGGAATTTTCGCCCAGCTTTACGGGACGCTGGAGCTGCTGAAGCCTGAAGAACGGAAACTTGTGAAAGGCTTCATAGTCAACAAATTCCGCGGGGATGTAAAGCTGCTTGAGCCTGGTATAGATATGCTGACAGAACTTGCCGGCGGCGTGCCGACCCTGGGCATTGTGCCCTACCTCAGAGACATCCGGCTTGCCCAGGAAGATTCAGTATTTCTTGACGAAAACAGTGAATCTGCTCTCAGGGATGGCAATGCTGAAAATACCGATGCCATTGATGTTGCAGTGATTCGGCTGCCCCATATCTCGAATTATGATGATTTTGACCCATTGCAGCATGAAGATGGAGTACGTGTCAGGTTTGTTGACCGGGCAAAGACCCTCGGTGCTCCTGACGCGGTTATTATTCCAGGCAGCAAGACAACTGTTGCTGACCTGAACTGGCTGCAGGATTGCGGCTTAGCTGACATTATTAAGGGCCTGTCAAAGGCGGGAGTTCCGGTATTCGGGGTCTGCGGGGGATACCAGATGCTCGGCACCTTCATCGATGACCCGGAAGGAATTGAGGGCCGCAGGGGCAGGTTTACCGGATTGGGTTTGCTGCCTGTAGAGACTGTTTTCAGCGGGCAGAAAGAAACTGCTGCCGGTAAGGCTGTAGTGTGTGGAACCGGAGAGACTGTTAATGGATATGAGATACATATGGGGCGTTCGCTGTTGAAGGATGGGGCGGAGCCGCTGCTTAAGAAACCTGACGGCAGCTATGACGGCTGTGTTTCCGGCAATGTCTGCGGCACCTACTTTCACGGGATCTTCGATAACGATGACTACCGCCGAACATGGCTGAAGAGCATCGGCTGGAGAGCACTGCCCGGGAAATCATTTTTTTCGCTCAGGGAAGAAGAGCTTGATCGGCTTGCTGATAACTTTGAATCAGCGCTTGACATGGAACTGCTGTTGCGGATTATCGGATTCTGATTCTTTTAAGGATAATTAATTTTTCCTTGTTTTTATATAATGTATTTACGATTATTAAATGAATCTCAGAAATGCATTTCTTAGTGCTTTTATTCTAATTGCCGCTACGGCCTTTATATTCGTATCAAGAGCAGTATCCAGAGAGGGCGGTTCGGAAGAAGTTTATCCGGATGAATACGATAGTTTTTATGTAGTACCTCAGGTTGCCTTGAACTATGACGCATCACGTTTATATGATGAAATTACCGACCTTGCAAGCAGCGCGGGTACCGACTGGGTAAGCCTTGATTCCGGGGATTTTACCAGAGAGGTTCAGTATGATGACGAGCATATGCTGCGTGTAAACGATGATCTGACCGATTGGGAACACATCCTGGTTAATGATGAGCTCCGAAAACACATACGGGTGACGCAGATGGACGGATATGTACATACCAGGGTTTTTATGTGGCATGCAGGCGGCTCAGGTTTATACGACGCTGATTCAGAGGGTGGGGTAGTTATTTTCGATGAGTTCGCGGCAATTACTGTTAAGGATGAAGAGGATCTGCAGCGGACTCTGGGTAAGAAAATATTCGAGCATGCGGAAATTGAAGCCCCAATAGCCGGTGATGATTACGCAGTAGAGGATGGCATCGACGCAGAAATAGTCGGCGCATTTGATTCCGAGCACCTTATGATCAGACCGGATGTAATCTCCAATCCTCTAATGATTGATGCTGGGGAGCAGGGATATCTGGAGAGTGAAACCTATCCTGATTCACAGGGCGAAACATTTGATGCCCCGCTTTTTCCTGAGCTTGATGGTGTTGAGGCGCTTATGGAGAAAGGGTTTTCTCCCGAGTTTATAGCGAAGGCTAAGATTTATGAGAATTTCACATATGATTATGAATTTGTAGACTGGACTCCGTCTGATATCGGTTTCTAAACCAGTTCCTTGACATCAAGTACGGCGCTTCCGGTAAAATATTCGGAAGCGCTTTTTTTCAGCTCTCAGCTTAAATTCAGTAGTCGCGTCGTTTACGGCTGGCACCCTTTGTGCCGCCTCCGTAGAATAATGAAGCGCCTATTATGAAGCCGAAGTTGTACCAGCCTCCGTTGTTGTAAACCTCGTAAATATTTACCTTCTCGCTGAAAAGACTGATTATGAATGCAAACAGCGAAATAAATCCGTGCCAGATACCGAGAAGAAAGCCTGCAGGTTCATCAGCCTTCTCAGCCTGTTCAAATGCATTCGGTCCGGCCGTGCACCCGATAAGTACAATAGCGGCAATTATCAGTACCGCAATAATGATATTTTTTCTATTCATAAGTCCCCCTGTTATATTTTCAACACATCAGCTGTACTCCGGTGTCACCGATATATAACTTATTTGCTCAGAACCTCTTCCGGATACCAGATTTTTGTTTTATGTTTGAACGCCCGCTTTCCGGCATACCTGAAGAACATTATGCCTGTGAATATCAGGTAAGCAACATTGATCAATACACATAACCAGAACCATTTCCAGTCGCCTGTAGTGTATGTGTGCAGGGTTAGGTTCATGGACAGAATATAGGGCAGGGCGAAAACAAAGGTTATTGCCGATGCATAGGTGTAATCAGTTGCAACAGGTGTTTCAAAATCGGGATCAACAACCCTCAAAAGGGCAAGGCCTGTAGAAAGGGTTCCAGTCGATACCCCGAAAACAAGCAGGCTGCGGAGAAATCTATGGTCGGTGAATATTCGCGACGAATACCACAGGGTTGTGAAGGCTACAATTGTGGCGCCTAAAACCGCTGTGATAATTATCGGTCCCCAGTAGTTTCTTACAACAACAAGAGAAATGGCAGCAATTGCAGCTGCAACCATCAAATCGACAAAAAAACCGGTCAGTCTGTTCATCGTCATATTATCAACAATGTGCTGGTTATCTGTTGCCTTGAGTATTTGTCTAATCAGCAGTCCCGCAAGAGCTGCAAAGATAAAGCTCAGGCCCCAGAAGGTATCAGCCAGTCGTTCCCCCGTTGGTCCCAGAAAGGATAGGGCGAAATCAAGTACCTTAAGGGTAAGAAAAGCCGCAAAATAGCCAATGCTTACAAGTGCCACATTCAGCGTCAGGGTATCTATTGCTTCGGTTTCGGTGGTTAAAAAGGAGCCGGCTTTAAGTTTAGTCCCTTTGGGATGAATCCCGGGTCTTGTATCCTTATTCTTAAGAAATGCAATCTGCTCTTCCGGAATCCAGCCTTTTTTCATTCCGAGGTTGATAATGAAAATACCTCCGAAACTACAGAGGATGAAACCGAGGGCTGCAAAAGTAAGACCGATGCTTCCGGCGCCTTCTACTCCGAAAGACTTCCAGCTCTCACCAATTGAATAGGCCTGGCCCGGACCCTGCGCAAATCCAAGCGGCAGCAGATAGCCGAAGCTGTGGAAGAGATCGGGACGGATTGTTTTTATAAAGATGAAAGTTAAGATGAGTCCCAGGAATCCCTGTACACCGAATTGAAAAAGAACAGATAGCGTAGTTCCGAATATTCTTCCTTTGCCGGGTTTCTTCCTCGGAAGGGCCTTAAGCGAAAGAGCTACGAAAGAAAGACTAAGCAGGTGGTAGGCCATTTCTCCGAGGTTTACTGACGAGAGTCCAAATCTCGGGAATATAAAATTATAAAACGGCAGCAGAATAAAGCCCGCAAGGAGGGAATTGGGAATCAGAAAACGCTGAAAAAAGTTTACCTTGGTTCTGACCCAGGTCGCCAGCAGCAGTGTACAGGAAATAATTCCAAGATGGATAAACAATGACCATTGATAACTCATAAAAACCTCATTAATATTTGCGCTATTTTCACTTAATCGCTATAATTATCCTTGGGATTTGCAATTAATGCAACCACGAAATACAACATGGAGTACTTAATGGCGGAAAAACGAAAGATCAGCAGTGTTAATCCGGTTATAGAAAAAACATTAAAGGCTGTTTTAAAAATGATATTTAAAAGACTGTTTAACCTTAAACTGGATATGCCGCGGGAGGTTGTCGAGTTAGAACCGCCCTATGTACTTCTGCCTGTCCACCAGGGCTTCTGGGATCCATTTCTTGCAGGTTCTTATCTGAAAGATCCGGTTTATTATATTACCTCAGATGCTGTTTTCAGAGGGAAGCTGTTCGGTTTTCTGCTGAAATTCCTCGGCGCCATACCCAAGACGAAATCACAGTCAGATTTGGATGCGCTGAAGAATATATTTGAAATGAAGGATTCCGGTCGAAGTATCGGCATCTTTCCTGAAGGCCAGCGAACATGGAACGGAACTACTCTTCCTCTGATAAAATCGACGTCAAAACTCGTGCGGATGCTGAAGCTACCTGTGGTGACTGTTGTTTTCAAGGGTGGTTATTTCAGCCATCCACGTTGGGGAACATCAACAAGAAAGGGCGAACTCAGGGTCGAATATAAGCTCCTGTTCAAAGGAGATGAAGTGGGCTCAATGAAGGTTGACGACATACACAATGCTATGACCGAGGCTTTGGCCCATGACGAAATAGAGTACCAGAAAAAGATAAGAATGGTATGGAAGACCGGTAGGCTTGCTGAGAATATGGAGCAGATTCTTTTTGTCTGCCCATCCTGCGGCAGTTTTGACGGATTTACCTCCCGTGGTGATAATTTTAAATGTACGTCATGCAATAATGAATGGCATGTTGACAAGTTTCAGGATATATCGGCTGTAGAGGGTGAAACAAAATTTGATAATATAAGGGACTGGGACCTGTGGCAGATTAAGCAGATGCAGGCCAGAATTGATGAGTTTTTCGAAACCGAGCAAACGGTTTTTCATATTAAGAGTGTTGAGTTTCAAACCGGATATAAGACCGAGAAACCAAAAGTTTTAGGGAAAGGCAGCCTGAGCCTGACTACAGGACATATGATTCTCAAAGACAGCGACGGCGCAGAGCTGAAGAAAATACCTGTCACTGATATTACAGGAATAAATGTTCAGAACAGGAACATACTTGATTTTTACTATGATGGAACCTTATTTATCATACAGGACAATGGGAATCATCTTAACAGTTACATGTTCTGGAAGGCCGTAGATGATCTGCAGCGCCGCAAATATCAGATGAATCTGCCGGATTAATTCAGGGATCCTGAATGTTAAAATTTAAACTGTTCAATCAGCTCTTTTGTTCCTGCATATAGTTTTGATGTAGATTCAGCTGCTTTCGACAGCTCCACAAGACTGTTTTTTATTTTTTCATTCCTGCTGTTAATCTGGCTTGATTTGTCAAGCGAGCTTTAGGAATCCTGAACCAGTTTTCCAAAATCCTTCAGCAGGCTGCGGCTCTGATCAGCAAGCTCATCCGCAATTTCGTTCAGGGCGGCAGCAAGGTCTCTGGTCTGTTCAAGCTGGGTCAGCACGGCTCGATTTGTTCTGTCGTGTTCAGTCATTGATTCAGCTATCAGAATTGATTCATCGTGGATTATTTCGAATTCGTTCATCATATTGCCGAAAGCTTCTTCAGTGTGCCTGGCTGAATCAAGCGACAGTTTTATCTGTGCCGTAATTGCTTTAATACTATCTGAACTTGACTTTGTATGAGCGGAAGTGTCCTCAGCAAGCTTTCGTATTTCATCGGCAACTACAGAAAACCCCCGACCGGCATCACCAGCGTGGGCAGCCTCAATGGCCGCATTCATTGCAAGCAGGTTCGTCTGAGCTGCTATTCCTGAAATCATACTGTTAATCGACATCAGGTTTTCAGAGAGCTGAGAAACATCGGTAATTGAGTTTATTGTTTCAGTCAGGACAGTACCGCTATTTTCAACGGACAAGGAAAGTTTTTCAGTATTTGATTTTACGTTATCGGTTCGTTTTGAGACCTCTGTAATCGAGGCAACCATTTCTTCTATTGCCGCGGAAGATTCGGAGATGCTTCCTGATTGAAGACTAATCTTTTCAACAGCTTTTTCTATATTTGAGACAAGGGCTTTTCCAGTGGAAACAGAATCGTTTACAACATTATCTACTGAGCTGATGTTCTCGTTCATCTGTTCAAGGAGCCCCGATATAGATGAAATCTGAACAGATGATTCTTCAATGGTTCTGTTCAGGAGATTCTGATTTTCATCAAGCTCATTGTATAAATCAACTGTTTTACTTAGATGGCTGTCTATCATGTCGGTGAACACATTCATATAACGGCTGATGGCTGCAATCTCGTCCACTGAAGAAATGATGATTCTTTTACTGAGATCTTTTTCACCCGTAGTCATATTCTCAAGGTTACCAAACATCTGGTTGTACTGTCTTGAGCTGTTTGAAGCCCATGAAAAGACCAGGAAAATTATTGCGGCTAAAAAAATCAGGAGAGGAACAAAGGATGCGGCTACCATATGTTTTACAAGATACATGTCGTCGAATAAATCAGTAGTAGTAGCCGAATACATCAGATTGATTGCAATGAAGGTTGCAAAAACCATCGACATTATTGCAACAAAGACCGGAATGATTATCAGTTTTGCTTTCTGTCGTCTGTAAATCTTTTCAAGCGGGAAATAATTGAGACCGGCACTGTAGAGCTTGTCAATTACATATCGGTCAAGGAAAATGTAGGTTATTCCGGCTGCAAGAAAGGCAAAGGCTATCATAATACCTGAAAAGGCCAGTATCTGCGGAAGAGGTATTCCGACAAACAGTACGAGCGCTGTTGAAATTGCAGCCTGAGACAGGATGTCTAGGCCAAGAACGGCAATCAGTGATTTAAGCGGCATTGCCCCGATTGTCTCAAAAAAATTATCGAGGGCCGGTTTATCATCCTTTATCGGACTTAAATCAAGAAGTGCTGCTCTCCGGGTTCCGGTTGTTGCAGCAAATTGTAATGCTGTTGTTATAATGCCTGATGCAGCAGTAAGATAGATGACCTGGCGAAGAATCTCACCTAACAATCCTATGAAATATATGTACATAATTATTTCTGCTATAAAAAATGCAAAAGGAATTGCAACAGTATATCTAAAATAAGCTGATTTTTCTCTCATCGTCTTTCTCCGGATCTCACTTTTCAGGCTATATTGGGACATTATAAATCATTATTGTTTTAAAATAAATTATTTATTTTCTATGGATAAAAGTCCTGTTTTGGTTAATATGTTTATATGAATGATAAAGAGATCTGGGAAAAAGCAAATCATGTATGGCAGACCGGAGCGCTTGAGCTTGAGCGTTTGAGAAAAAACATAGACAGGAAAGTTTTTACCGAGGTTATCAGAGTGATTGCCGGCTGCAGCGGCCGAATAATTACATCCGGTGCAGGAACCTCCGCCTCGGCCGCCCGTAAGGTTGCCCATTCCCTTTCATGTATTGAAAGGCCGGCATTTTATCTCTCGCCGACCGATGCTGTACACGGAGCGCTTGGTGCTGTACAGCCGGGTGACATTGCAATACTCATTTCAAAGGGCGGCGGAACAGCTGAGATTGCAGCACTCCTGCCTGCGTTAAGATCTAAGGGGGTGATTATCATAAGTGTAAGTGAGAACCCCGACTCGGTTATCGGGAAGGCTTCCGACTACTGTTTAAAGGTGAAGATTGAAAAGGAAGCCGACAGTTTTAATATGCTTGCAACCACAAGCACTATGGCGGTTATTGCCATTTTTGATGCAATCTGCATTGCACTGATGGAATACACCGGCTATAGCCGGGAACAGTTTCTGGTTATTCATCCCGGCGGCGCAGTTGGGGAGAGGCTTGCTGAAAAATTTGGAGTAGATGAATGAAAAAACTCAGTTTTCTCGATAGCGGAATAGCCCAGATAGCCTATGTGGTTGAAGATCTTGATAAGGTAGTGGAAAATTACTACAAAAAGTTCGGTATAGGCCCCTGGCATTTCTATACTTATGAAAAACCGCTAGTGAAGAATATGACACGAAACGGCAAACCGGCTTCTTACAGAATGCGAATTGCGCTGTCGTACTTCGGTCCCACCAGGATTGAGCTGATACAGCATCTTGACGGTGATACAGTTTATTCAGATTTTATTAAAAAGCACGGATACGGAGTCCAGCATCTGGGAGTGCTTGTGGATGACATGACTTCCGCAATAGCCGAAGCGGAGGAGGCTGGTCTGAGGGTTTCTATGGACGGTTCGGGCTTCGGTCCGGACGGCGACGGTCACTACGCATACCTCGATACCGACGACGAGTTCGGGACTACTATAGAATTGATTCAGCGTCCGAAGGGCAGAAAGAAACCGGAAAAAATTTATCCCCCGGACCAGGCCGGTCCTATGATATAATCCCGCTATGAAACTTGTAGAATTCAAAGAATACCGTGTAAGAACAGAGGCTGAAATGGTTCTAGATATTCTTCATCATAACGGAATTAAGGCGCTGATGCAGTCAGATGATATAGCAGGGCTCAACCCGAGTCTCGGTTTTGTTAACGGCTATCAGATTATGGTAGATGAAGCCCAGCTAGAGGAAGCTGAAAAACTTTTAAGCAACTGATTTAATTACCCTGGAAATGTACAGTCCAGTTCATGCCCGGATTCGGGGAAAGAGTCCGGGTCTGATTAGATAATCTTCTATTTTGCCATAACCCTCAGATTGACCGTCTCTTATCAACTGGACAGTATCCGTCAGTTTCTGTAAATCCGGCAGGTCGTGGCTGACCACGATCATCGGTATATCTACCCGTTCTTTGAGTTTTGTAAGGTAGGTTAGAATATTGTCCCTGAGCCTGCAGTCAACGGCATTGAAGGGCTCATCAAGCAGGATCAGTTCCGGGGCGCAGAGCAATGCCCGGCCTAATGCCGTACGTTGCTGTTCCCCGCCGGAAATAGCAGCAGGTTTTGAATCGAGTACCTCAGGCAGATCCAGCAGCTCAACTACTTCGCTAAGGCTGATCATCTTATCCGCCGGGCAGCGTTTCCGTGCATATCGCATCCCGAAGGTCAGATTCTGTTTTACTGTCATGTGGGGGAAGAGGAGCTTTTCCTGGAAAACAAACCCTATTGCCCTCTTCTGCGGCGGTACGAAAATCCCTTTTTCGGAATCAGTAAGTATGCGGCCGTTGAGCTGTATGAAACCGTTTCCAGGTTTTACCAGACCCGCAAGCATCTTCAGAAGGCTTGTCTTGCCTGCCCCGGAAGGGCCGAATACCGCTGTTATTCCGTTCTCATATTTTCCCTCGATATTGAAGTCGAAACTGCGCATTGGAAGTTCAAGCCTGAAATCAAGACTCATGTTTCTTTCCTTTCGAGTTAATAGTTGATGACAGGAATATTGCTCCGAAAGATATTAATACCGAAACTGCAACAAGTTTTGCAGCGCCTGCTTCCCTGCCGGGTATCTGCAGAAATGAATAAACCGACAAGGGGATGGTTCTGGTTATACCGTCGATATTACCGGCAAATGTTATAGTAGCTCCAAACTCCCCCAGGCTTCGGGCGAACCCGAGTACTGCACCGTTCAGCAGACCCGGCAGAATCAGCGGCAGTGTAACGCGCAGGAACACAGACATCCTGCCCGCGCCCATAGTCATGGCGGCATCCTCCAGTTTTCTATCCACCATCTCAAGTGATATTTTTACGCTGCGGGCTATCAGCGGGAATGACACCACCATAGCTGCAATTACAGCGGCGGCGCCCGTAAACGCAATCCTGATTCCGAAAGTAGAGTATAGCGCGGAACCGATAATGCCGTTTTTCCCGAGTATAATCAGCAGCAGGTATCCCGTTGTTACCGGCGGCATTACAAGCGGCAGGTTGATAATACCGTCGATCAAGGTTCTCCCCCTGAAAGCATAGCGGGTTAAGAG
Organism: Candidatus Thalassospirochaeta sargassi; assembly: GCA_028532855.1. Classification (GTDB taxonomy): domain Bacteria; phylum Spirochaetota; class Spirochaetia; order UBA9216; family UBA9216; genus Thalassospirochaeta; species Thalassospirochaeta sargassi. Next base: position 8,570 of record JAQQAL010000033.1, on the reverse strand, counting down.
ATACTCAGCTGCCACCGCTATCGGGATGTTGATTGCCGCGGCAATCAGTCCGATCTTGACAGACAATAGAACAGTTGACATCATTTTTCGGTCCTCTTATTAAAGCCGTAATTGGTGATCAGTCGGGCCGCATCAGGTGATTTAAGCAGAAAACTGTAAAATTCTCTTCCTTTTTCACCGGCTTCCGCTGTCAGACCGCAAAAATATCGGATTGGAGAATATGTCTCCTTCGGAAACTCCGAAATAATCTTTACCTTTGACGATTTTTCGGCATCGGTGCGGTAGACAATGCCGAATTCAGTTTCGCCGAATTCTACAACCGACATGGCCTTACGGACATCGGAGCCCGGGAGTATTCGATTTTCAAGTTCGTCATACCAGCCGCAGCCCTGAATTGCTTCCACAGCATACCTTCCTGCCGGTGCATGGGCCGGATCAGCTATCGATATGCGGCCCTCAAAAACGGGAACCGGAGATGCTTTTTTGATCGTAAAAGGGATTGCGGAACTGTTCTTCGGTGCAATCAGTACAAGGCTGTTGCTCATCAGTTTGCTTTGTTCGTTTAGAAGCCCGAGTTCTCTCGTGTAGGCAATCCATTTCTCAGATGCTGATATAAAGATGTCGGCATGGGCTCCCTGCTCAAGCTGTTTAGCGCATGTTCCGCTGGATGCCGGACTGAGGTTCACAACTGTTCCGGTTTTCGAAGAATAGAGTCCGGATATTTCTTCAAGCAGGTCATTGGTGCTTGCTGCAGCAAAAACTGTTATTTCGTCATAATTGGTTTCCCGGCTTCCCTCTGCAAAGCCTGTTGTGGCTGCTGCAGCAAGTATTACCAGTAGTAATGTTCGTTTCATATTTGACTCCCGCAGTTGTGCTGAAAAGCATATTGCAATTAATATGCCAAACAGAAATTTTACGGCTTTGGCTTTGATTAGTTTGATATTTTCAATGTTTCAGCGTTTTATCCCTACATTTATGTAGCTGAGCGGTCAATATAATACATTAATGTAGATTTCACTCTTTGAAAATCAACCGGGAACTGTCTGTGTTTTATAATTACTTTACTGATAAGTAGTTATAAAAATCATGAAGCCGTGTTTTTATGGTACGAATATTGCAGTACCTTTATTATGAAAAAGATAATCGATACTACTTTACGAGATGGTGAACAGGCTCCGGGAGTTGTGTTTACTGCTGAACAGCGTATGTATATTGCCGAACTGCTTGCAGCATCGGGTGTAGATGAGATTGAAGCGGGTTCTCCAGCCATGGGTGAAGAGGATATTGAATTTCTGCGCTGGTGTGCGGGGCTCGGGCTTCCTGTTTTCAGCTGGTGCAGGGCTGATGACAAGGATATTGAAGCAGCTAAGAGAACCGGGCTTCCCGGCATTCATATCAGTCTGCCGGTGTCGGACAGGCTTTTGAAGGTCTTTGGAAAAACCAGGGGCTGGGTTGAGCAGAAGATGCTGGAATGCTGTAACAGCTGTTTTACTGATTTTGATTCCGTCAGCATTGGTTTTATGGATGCGTCCAGGACCGATACCGATTATCTGAAGTATCTTACTAAACTTGCCGGACTTCTGGGTTTCGACCGGGTCCGTATAGCCGATACGGCCGGGATAATGTATCCCGCAGATGTTATTAAGCTTATGAAAGAATTATGCACGCTGGACGTGGATCTTGAATTTCATCCGCATAATGATCTCGGCATGGCTACCGCAAACGGTCTAACCGCCCTGGATGCAGGAGCTGATGCATTGAGCGTAACGGTTCTCGGTATCGGCGAGAGAGCCGGTAATGCAAGATTCGAGGAAGTTGCATTCGCAAAAAAACTGCGTGATAATAAATCAGGGCTTGATTTGGCGGTTATCAGTGAACTGGGAAAATATATCAGTGGAATTACCGGACGGGTTCTTGACCCTGATAAGGCTGTTATAGGAGAGAATGTATTCAGCCATGAAACCGGCATCCATGCGGCTGCAACCATAAGGGATCCCCTGGCCTTTATGCCCGGGCAACCTGAAAAATATGGATTAGGCGATACAAAAATTTTTACAGGCCGTCATAGCGGTTCAAAATCAATTCAATACAATTTATCGAAATTATCTTTAGACGTAGATCGTGAAACTGCCGTCGGCATGCTGCCGATGGTCAGAGCCCGTTCTGTGAAAAACGGCAGAGGTTTAAAACCTAGGGAACTGGAGTTGTTATATTATGAATACATCAGCAGAAATGGAATTGCAGGAGCAGTGCGGGCAGTGTGAGCAGAAAAGCAGGGAGTTTCTAAAACTGCTGTCCGGAATAAGCAGCTCCATCCTTAAGGAAGATGAAATCTCAAGTACTCTCAGAGAGGTTCTGGAGCTGCTTAAGGCTCATCTAGGAATATCACGTGGAACAATTTCAATCTTCAATCGTAAAACCGGTAAGATTTCAATTGAAGAGGGTGTCGGTATTTCTCCGGAGGAACAAGCACGCGGGGTTTATAATCCAGGTGAAGGGATAACCGGAAAGGTAATTGAATCGGGTATGCCCGCGATAATTCCTGATGTTGCAAAGGAGCCTGAATTCCTGAACAGGACGGGAGCAGTAAGAGATTTGGGAACTGAAAAGTTTACTTTTATCAGTGTTCCCATAAAAGCCGGTAAGGAAATTATAGGTACCCTGAATGCGGACAGAAAGGCTGGACGGGATACCTCAGCTGAAGAAGTACAGATGCTTCTTCAAATAACCGCCGCAATGATTTCACAGGCTGTTCAGCTTTATCAGGCTCATCACGAAGAAAATCAGTTTCTTATTGAAGAAAATGAGCGACTTAACCGCGAATTAGAGGACAAATTCAGTAAGGCGCATATAGTCGGAACATCCAAGGTGATGCGCAGGGTATTCGATTATGTCAAAAAAATTGCGGATACAACTGCCACCGTCCTGATTCTGGGAGAGAGCGGAACCGGAAAAGAACTAGTTGCGAGAAAAATTCATTATGCCAGCAGTCGACATAACAAACCTTTTGTTAAACTGAACTGTGCGGCTTTGCCGGAGTCGATAATTGAGAGTGAACTTTTCGGTCATGAGAAGGGGGCTTTTACCGGTGCTGTGAATATGCGGAAAGGCCGGTTTGAATTGGCCGACGGAGGGACAATATTTCTGGACGAGATAGGAGAATTAAGCCTGAACGTCCAGACAAAACTGCTTAGGGTCCTTCAGGAGCGGGAGTTTGAGCGCGTAGGCGGAGTTGAAACATTGAAATGCAATGTCCGAGTGATTACCGCCACGAACCGGAACCTTGAAGAGGATATAAGAAACGGAACCTTCAGGGAGGATTTGTATTACAGGCTGAATATTATTCCCGTAACTGTTCCCCCTTTGCGGGAGCGGAAATCGGATATCCCGCTTCTTGTTAACCATTTTATTGCAAAATTCGGAGAGCTGAACAACAAGAACGTTCGCAGGATTTCCACCCCTGCCATAGATATGCTCTTTTCTTATCACTGGCCCGGCAATATACGTGAGCTTGAAAACTGTATCGAGCATGCTGTAATTCTATCTGAGGATGAGGTTATCCACGGATATCATCTACCCCCGACCCTGCAGATGCGTCTTCCTGCGTCCTCCATCAGTGAAGAGAAGGGGGCGCTTCAGCAGCAGATAGATGCCCTGGAATATGAATTGATCGTAGAGGCCCTGAAAAGTGCCGACGGAAATCTGTCTGAAGCTGCTAAAGAACTCGGACTCACAAACAGGATGATTGGTATCAGGGCAAAAAAATATAATCTGGATTTCAGAAAATTCAGGAGCCCTAAAAATACTAAAATGTAAAAAAGACGGTATTTTAATGAAGTTTATACCGTAAAGTAAAAATCCTGAATGGAAATTTAACCGGTAAGCAGTTAACAAAATAAATTACAAAAAGTTTTTTACTTCGATAATTCCAATCAATATAACGACTTATCTATTTTTCTCCGAGTTTGGTTGCCTGCTTGCAGCCAAATTTGGCACGCCTCCTGCAATAGAGTTATTGAGGCCGCTGAGCGGTGAATAATATTTTGAAGGAGAGAGCAATGAGGAAAATTGCAATTTACGGTAAAGGCGGAATAGGTAAGTCCACTACAACACAGAATACTGTTGCCGGCCTGGCTGAATTAGGAAAGAAGGTCATGGTTGTCGGATGCGACCCCAAGGCGGACTCTACTCGTCTTCTGCTTGGAGGTCTGGCACAGAAAACTGTACTCGATACTCTCCGGGAAGAAGGAGAAGATGTCGAACTCGATGATATCATGAAGACGGGCTTCGGAAATACATCATGTACCGAATCAGGCGGTCCTGAACCGGGAGTAGGATGTGCCGGAAGAGGCATTATTACAAGTATCAATATGCTGGAGCAGCTTGGTGCATATGATGATGATAAAGAGCTCGACTATGCATTTTATGATGTACTCGGCGATGTTGTCTGCGGAGGCTTCGCAATGCCTATCCGGGATGGGAAGGCTCAGGAAATATACATTGTTGTTTCAGGTGAGATGATGGCTATGTATGCAGCCAACAACATTTGCAAGGGTATTGTTAAGTATGCCGATGCAGGAGGGGTAAGACTCGGCGGACTGATTTGTAACTCGAGAAAAGTTGATAATGAAAGGGCCATGATCGAGGAACTTGCGAAACGATTGGGAACTCAGATGATTCATTTCGTCCCGAGGGACAATATGGTTCAGAAGGCTGAAATCCACCGGAAGACTGTTATTGATTATGAACCCTCACATACGCAGGCTGATGAATACCGGAGCCTTGCGTCAAAGATAGATGCCAATGAGATGTTTGTTGTTCCTAATCCACTTGAGATTGAGGAGCTTGAGAGCCTGCTGATCGATTTCGGTATCGCAAACTAGGGGGCTGGAATGATAATGGTAAGAGCAATAATGCGACCTGAACGAACTCAGGAAGTTATAGACAGTCTTCTTGAAGCCGGCTATCCGGCTGTTACGAAAATTGATGTTGCAGGGCGAGGGCGTCAGCTTGGAATCAAGGTTGGTGAGGTTCAGTATGATGAGCTTCCGAAAGAAATGGTTCTTATGGTAGTCCCCGAAGGCGACAAGGATGTAATTCTTAAAACCATTCTGGACAATGCCAAAACTCCTCCAAGCGGTGCAATGGGCGACGGTAAAATATTTATATCGCCTGTTGAGGAGTCCTACACCATAAGTTCCGGCTTCAAGGAGAGTTGAATGAAGGAAATCATGGCCATTGTGCGTATAAATAAGATGAATGAAACCAAGCGCGCATTGAGCGATGCTGGTTTCACAGGTCTTACCGCGGCGGGAAAGGTTCACGGCCGGGGTAAGGGGCTGGTTGACTATCAGCTTATCAAGGGTGCTGAAGAGGGGTATCAGGAAGCGATAGCTCAGCTTGGAAAGAGTCCGCGGCTGATGTCAAAAAGACTATTCACCCTTGTTGTTCGTGATGAAAAGAAGGACCTTGCTGTTGAAACAATAATTAAGGCGAACAGTTCCGGAAATCCGGGCGACGGTAAGATCTTCGTCATGCCGGTTCTTGACAGTGTAAGGGTCAGAACCGATGAGAGCGGCGATAAAACGCTGGATTAGGAGAAATAAATGTCTGAAAAAAAGAATTTAGATTCAGATGTATTCAGAGCTAATGTGATGGAAAAATATCCCCCGAAAGTGATGAAGAAAAGGGGGAAACAGTTCATCGTCCGGGAAGAAAGTCCTGACCAGACTATTCAGGCCAATGTCAGAACAGTTCCGGGGATAATTACCCAGAGGGGCTGCTGCTATGCTGGTTGTAAGGGTGTTGTTTTAGGTCCAACCAGAGACATCATCAATCTTACACATGGCCCCATAGGCTGCGGATATTATTCCTGGCTGACCAGACGTAACCAGACGCGGGCGGGCGACAGTCCGGACGGCGACAATTATATGACCTACTGTTTTTCAACAGACATGCAGGACCAGAATATAGTGTTCGGTGGTGAGAAGTTATTAAGACAGGCAATACAGGAAGCCTACGATACCTTTCACCCCAAGGCTATTGCAATCTTTTCAACCTGTCCGGTAGGTCTTATCGGCGATGATATTCATGCTGTAGCCAAAGAGATGAAAGAGAAATTCGGTGACTGTAATGTATTCGGATTTTCATGTGAGGGCTATAAGGGTGTAAGTCAGTCTGCAGGCCACCATATTGCTAATAACCAGATCTTCAAACATGTTGTAGGAACATCTGAAGAAGGAAGAAAGGGTAAATACAAGATTAATCTTCTGGGTGAATATAACATCGGCGGAGATGCCTTTGTGATAGAAAACCTGCTGGAGCGCTGCGGAATTACCCTTGTTGCGACATACAGCGGGAATTCATCAATTGATCATTTTGCTGCATCGCATACCGCCGATTTGAACGCAATCATGTGCTACAGGTCAATAAATTATGTTGCTGAGATGATGGAAACCAAATACGGAATTCCATGGGTAAAGATCAACTTCATCGGCGCCAAGGCAACTGCAAAATCGCTTCGGAAGATAGCGGAATACTTTGAAGATCCTGAGTTGATGAAAAGGGTTGAAGAGGTTATTGAAGAGGAAATGGCCGGAGTTGAGTCAGTGATCGAAGAAATCAGGCCCAGAACCGAAGGCAAGACCTCCATGATGTTCGTGGGCGGTTCCAGGGCACATCATTACCAGGAGCTTTTCAGAGAGCTTGGCATGACCACTATCGCAGCCGGTTATGAATTTGGCCATCGGGATGATTATGAAGGCCGAAGGGTACTTCCCACAATCAAGGTAGATGCCGACAGCAGGAATATTGAAGAGCTGAAGGTCGAGGCGGACCCGGAAAAATTTAATCCGAGAAAGACTGAAGAACAGATGGCTGCCTTGCAGGCAAAGGGTTACGAGTTCAAGGATTATGAAGGAATGCTGCCGGATATGGAAAAGGGTTCCTTCATGATTGACGATATCAGTCATTTTGAGATGGAAAAACTGATTGAGGAATACCGCCCGAGTATTTTCTGCGCCGGTATCAAGGAAAAGTACAGTGTACAGAAGATGGGCGTACCGATGAAACAGCTTCACAGCTATGATTACGGCGGGCCGTTTGCGGGTTTTGCCGGCGCCATTAACTGGTATAGGGAGATTGACCGTGCTGTCAACTCTAAGGTCTGGAAGCTTATCGGTGCTCCATGGGAAAAAAGCAATACGCTGCACGGAAGCTTCGTAAACAAATAGGAGGAATATATGTTACTGCGACATACTACCGCGGAAGTTGCGGAACGCAAAGCATTAACTGTTAATCCGGCGAAAACCTGTCAGCCCATAGGGGCAATGTATGCTTCGCTTGGAATTCATGGATGTCTGCCGCATAGCCACGGTTCACAGGGCTGCTGTGCCTACCACAGATCAACGCTTACCAGGCATTATAAGGAACCGGTCGTGGCCGGAACAAGTTCATTTACGGAAGGATCTTCGGTTTTCGGCGGACAGGCCAACCTTATTGCTGCGATGAATACGGAATTTACTGTTTATGATCCGGACGTCATTGCCGTTCATTCAACTTGTTTGTCTGAGACTATTGGTGATGACCTGGGTCAGATAACAAAGAAGGCCATTGACGACGGTAAGGTTCCCGAAGGTAAGAGGATTGTATACGTAAGCACTCCCTCTTATGTCGGTTCGCATGTTACCGGATTCTCATCAATGTGCGCAGCTATAGCCAGGGAGTTCTGCGTAAACGCGGATGAAAAAACCGAACAGATAAATATTCTCCCGGGGTGGGTGGAACCTGCAGATATGAGGGAGATAAAGAGGCTTGTCTATGAGATGAGGGTTCCTTCCGTCATATTTCCCGATACATCAGGGGTGCTTGATACCCCGATGACAGGTTCACAGGAAATGTTCCCAAAAGGCGGAACAACAGTTGAAGAGCTTGAATCTACAGGCAAGAGTTTTCATACGTTTGCAATGGGAAAGTTTGCATCAGAGGCTGGTGCCAGGGAGCTGCAGAAGAAAGCACAGACACCGTACACTATGCTTGATCTTCCTATAGGAATTAAGGCCACTGACAGGTTTCTGATGAGCATGTCTGAAATTACCGGACACCCGGTTCCCGACAGTCTTACGGAGGAACGCGGGCGTGTAGTCGATCTGATTGCGGATATGCAGCAGTATTTCAGTGGAAAAAAGGTTGCTCTCTTTGGAGACCCCGATCAGCTGCTTGCAATTACCGAGTTTCTGCTTGATTTGGACATGAAACCCGTGCACCTTGTCAGCGGGACCCCGGGAAAATTCTTTATGAACAGGATGAGTGAGCTTCTTGATGAAGAGATTCCCTCAGCCAATTATAAAAATGGAGCAAGGGCTGATGTCTTTCTGCTTCATCAGTGGATGAAAAATGAGCCCGTTGACCTGATTATAGGGAACTCCTACGGCAAATATATTGCCAGGGATGAGGATATTCCACTGCTGAGAATGGGATTTCCTATTGTAGACAGAATAGGACATCAGTATTTTCCGACGGTCGGATACTCCGGAGCGCTGAGAATTGCTGAAAACATTCTGAATTTGCTG
>JAQQAL010000032.1 GCA_028532855.1 Candidatus Thalassospirochaeta sargassi | reverse complement strand
TTCATATTGCTTATTGGGCTGCCGTTCATTGAGGTTAACGGCAGCCTTTTTTTTCCCTGATAATTTATTGCCAGCTGGATGCCTGTTCCTCAGATCTTGTTTCCAGTTTTGGCGCTATATCGGCTCTGCGTCGTCTGATGCGCTCTATATCAATTGGGTATTCACCATATTCCTGCACTGTTCCATACAGGGTTTCAACATTGAGTAATGGAATACTCTCATGCATCTCACTAGAAGATCCTATGAAAATATTTCGTGACGGTCCCAGCCGCTCAATCAGTTCGAGGGTTTCATCTTCTACATCCCAACGGTTTCCAAAAGGAAGTGTAGTTTCACAGCAGACATTACCGAAATAAAACCTGTCCGGATATTGCTCTACAATTTCAAAAATGTCATTACACCCGCATCGTTCAATTGGATTCAGGGCATCGGCATTAAATTTATCAAAGATCAGTTCCAGCAGACTGCCGTAGCGCCCGTCGGTATGATAGATAAATTTGCCGCCACGCTCCCGTATTGGAGCGGCTATCTCATTCCATAACGGAAGACATTTTTCTTCGATAAACACCGGTGAAAACATAGATCCTCCGGTACCCGCAATGTCTTCGCCCATAAACTGCAGCGGAGGTGTATCATTCTCAGCATATACGCTGGTAAAACATCTAGAAAACTCACCAAAAACAGATAAAAGCCGTTCTACTAATTCAGGAGCATCATATATGGCCATAGAGAACAGTTCAATATCTGTATATGTATAGGCATCGCTTAGCGGTCCTTCAGTACCGCCGATATATACCCTGTCAAACGAACTGAATACGCTGGTAATCTGCTCCAGCACTGGAGTATACCAGTCACGGACGGCGGCTATATCCGGCATCTGCGGCATTTTTTTTTCTAGCTCATTTACATTGGCGAAGGGACGCTTGCTGATCCAGGCAGTATCTCCACCTGTCTCGACAGAAAAGTCACCGGGAGAGACCCCGAGAAAGCGCTCCCAGTTTTCAACCTTTCCCTTCATCCAGTGGTTCGATGGGTCGTGATATGCCCTTGTAAGATCAAGACCAATTCCCTTATGCGCTTTTGCATTAATTTCAAGAAGCTCCTCAAATGAATATTGCTTACCGGGGAGCCACCCCCCGTATGCCTTCAAAACCTCCGAGTTATCCATATAATCATAGGTCATAATTCTGTCTGTTTCTTTACCGCTCAGCTGAAGCTTCAACCTTTCAAGATTTGTCATATCATCCTCCGTGGCCCCCAGTATGAAGCACATACAACCTAAAATAAATAGACTTATGTTGCACTTAAATGTAAATTCGTCTACAATGTTCTATGTTCATTGATTACTTCTACCGGACATTCACACCCTCTCCGCTTGCCCGACAGACAGGGTTATATCCATCATGGACCGGAACCCTGAAGGCCGCTGAAAATTATCATTGCCGCTCACGTGTTCTTGATGATTATTTCCTCATCTTTGTCAAGGAAGGTCGTGGTGCTTTTAAATCAGGAGCAACCGATTTCAATCTTAAAAAAAATGACTGCTTCTTTCTTTTTCCGGGCATTCTGCATTCTTATTACACATCAAAAAAGAATCTGCTTGAACTCTGCTGGATAGGCTTCAATGGTTTTCTGGCTTCTTCATTTCTCCGGGAGCTCAACCTTCATCCTGCAGGAGCTGTCCTCAGCCTGGACGAGGACAGAATGAATGAAATTGCCTATTTGATTGATAAACTCATACACTCCCCCGAAGACAGTGAATCTATCGGTTTGTCGGCAAGCCTGCTGGAAATTTTCAGCAGATTGATATCCGTGAAGAGACTTTCTGAGGGTACTTCGATACAAGATTTTGTAGCGGGAGAAAACCACGGACCGGAAAACAATAATGATAAAATTCTAAGGGCGCTTGCCTACCTCGACTGCAATTTCACATCTGACATCAGCATCAGCGGGCTCGCCGAATATGTCAGTATGAGCCGCTCAGCCTTCTCAAGATTATTCAAAAAAGAAACCGGCCGTTCCCCTCAGGCCTGCCTTATAGAAATCCGGCTGCAGCAGGCTATTCACCTGCTCTCGGGGACAATGGCAATAAGAGAGGTTGCACATGCTTCAGGTTTTAAAGATGAATACTATTTTTCCAGGTGTTTTAAAAACCGATACAGTATTTCTCCCAATGAATTAAGAAAGAAGCTCCATGATATCAGCAGGGTAAACACGATGAACACAACTGATAAAACCTGGCTTTAATTCAACTGAATATCTAGATTCCATTCGATAACTTCATTAGGAGCTATAACTGACTCAGCACCGAATTTTCGAGCTGCCGGAAGATCATCCATCGGGGCAGAAGCTGGTTCAAGGGCCAGGTTAAACTGCTTATCCCAGCCCCCCTCATTCATCCAGATACCGAGAAAAGGCAGCTGTTTTGCTGAAACCGACATCCTGATTTCTAACCCCAGTGCTGCACGATGAAGCGCACACCAGCCTTCTGTATTTTCACCTGTAAAATAGTACTTTTTATAGCCGTCGGGTGACTGATCAGGCATAACCGCAAACTCGTCCGACCAGCTGTGAAGACTTCCGTATTCAGGCAATGCGATTGAGGGGACTGCGTTCCGAAACTCATCAAGATTGGCTGGGACCTCAATCCGGTCGCCGGGCTCAACATTAAACAGCGGATGCGCTGCATACAGAAAGAGCATAGAATACGGGCTGTGATTTTCAAGGCGGTATACGGTTTTCAGCACAGCATCCTCAAGCCGGACCCGCTTCGAGAAGCTGTAAGGCAGCCGCATTCCGTGCACAGTAAAAATCGCAGCATCGGGTTGTATCTCCTTTTGCCAGGGCAGTGCCCATACTTCACCATGATCCGGAAGCATCGTCCCTTCCCATGGATAATCCGGATATACACATTCATTGATTGTAGGAAACATTTCATCAAACCCGGACTTCTCCCCCTCGGGAAAGTTCTGGGCATATTTCACGGGAGCATGCTCTGCGGATTCATTCTGCCATAACAGCTCCGCATTCTCGGGTTTATAGATAAGTGAAGCGGTCCTGGCCCCGGAGGAGGGGACTATCTCGGCACGAATGATTTCATTCTCAATTATTACTGAATCAAGCTGTTTATAACTGCCTTCCCGGATTAACATAGATTCATTACCCCTCTGATGTTCCAGCGTTGAAGGACTTCACCTCTTCAAACATTGCTATTACATTCTCTACCGGCGTGTTACCAACAATATTATGAATAGTATTAAATACAAAACCTCCACCCGGTGACAGGATCTCAAGACGCTCACGAACCTCTTTTCGAACCTCATCAGGAGTTCCGAAGGGCAGGGTTTTCTGCGTATCAACCCCGCCGCCCCAGAATGTAAGTTTATCACCATAATTCTCTTTAAGCTCATGTCCATCCATTCCTGCAGCGCTAAGCTGGACAGGATTGAATACATCAAAACCTGATTCTACAAATTCCGGAAGAAAATTGACAATAGAACCGCAACAGTGAAAATGGGAATACCATTCCGTATTCTCATGAACCCAGCTATTGAGGGCTATATAATGATCCTTATAAAATTCTCTAAAATGTTCCACCGACATCATTTCACCCGCCTGACTGCCGAAATCGGTGCAGGAGATGTTAATGGTAGTAATTTTATCGCCCAGGGCCTCTTTCAGTATTTCCAGATTCTTAAACGCAAGTTCCGTCTGCCAGGCAAACAGATCTTTAAGATATTCCGGATGAATATAATGTGCCATATACCAGTCTTCCAGCTTCCGGATCCCACGAGGTTGTTTTTCCCATGGTCCGGGGATAATAGCTGCATCGCCGAAACCACCACCGTTAAAATTAAAGTGAATAGCACAGTCGGTTTTCTCATATAACTCATTGCAGGAGTTTTCTATAAATCGGGCATCCTCATCAGAGTAGGTTCCGTACAAATTCTGAAAATCCCTGAGGGGATCAAGATCTCCCTCATCGAAAGCAGGCGCCCTGTCAATATTATCGAAAAATGTCCCACCCTCCGGCAGTCTTACCGACGGAGCTGCAGTTCTGTCACCCTGAGGATACACAAGTAAACCTCCTTCATCAGCCTCTGTATACTGAAAATTACCCGGCATATTCACAGGGGTTCCATCCGGCATCTTCCAGTCCGTCCAGCTGCCGAACCGGGTACCGAACATAGTCCCCGGATTCCATAGGGCCACGGTATCTATTCCCAGAGCCTTACGGAGATCTTCATCAATCTGCCCAAGCAGCTGAAAGGGTTCGCAAATATCAATTGGTTTTTCCTCCAGCCCAAGTTCTCTTCGCAAAGAATAGAGAACTGAAGCGTTAATTCCAGTCTGCCCGGAGGCTCCAAGATCCAGCGGAACCCTGTCCGGTTCTTCATGCCTCAACGCCATCTCCACCCTCTCTCTTGATGTCATACCCCACTCCTATTAACAATTTATTATCTTGTAAAAATTTTTATAGTAAATATTTAATTCTATACTAAGGCATGATTAATGAATACAAAATACATCATATTGCAAAATAACATGGATTATATTAACCTAAAGCATGAAGAAACGGGACGGATTTAAAGACCAGATACTCATAGTAATCCCCCCAGAACTCTATGTCTCTGCAAAAGAGTTCACAAAAAACCTTTACATAACCGATATAGGCTATTTCCCACAAGCCGCAGAACACTGGGTAAAACGACCGGAGGGCTGTAGTTCATGTATTCTCATAATTTGCATACGCGGAAAAGGCATAATCGAAAGCAATTCAGGTCGATATGATATAAAAGCCGGGGAGGCCGTTATTATTCCAGAATATTATCCGCACAATTACGGCAGTGCGGAAGGTAATGCATGGGATATTTTCTGGGTTCACTTCAGCGGAAAGGCTGCGGCAGATGCATGCAGACATGTTTATAGCTCTGAGGCATGCAAACCTTTTGAACTTAAACCAGGAAATAAAAGCAGACTGCTATTTTCTGAGATATGCGCAGAACTCTCAAAGGGTCTCAGCCCCACCGGATATGAGCTTTCCTGCGGAAAGTTCTGGTTTTTGATCAGCAGCCTTTCTGCCGATAGAAAATCCGGTATAAAAGATGGATCAGGTATAATCAGCAGCTGTATAGGTATAATGGAATCGCGTATTGACGGAAGTCTCAGTTTAAACGAGCTTTCACGGATGGTATCTGTAACCCCCCAATACCTCTGTCGGCTGTTCAAAAATAAAACAGGGCATTCACCCATTGAGCATTATACAGTATTGAAAATTCAGGTTGCATGCCGGCTTCTGGACATGACAACCGAAAGTATAAGCAGTATCAGCAGTAGAATTGGAATAGAAGACCCCTATTATTTTTCAAGGGTTTTCAAAAAAGTGATGGGGTCTTCGCCGCGGCAGTACAGGAATAGACAGAAATAAACCTCTCAGCCAGTAACAGCCCTCACCATCTTCTCAGCCAACGCTTCGTCCTCTTCCTGCGACATTCCGCTAACCGCAACTGCACCTATCCAGTCATCGCCGACTACGACCGGAACCCCGCCTCCAAGACCGGTGTATCTGATGTCCCCAAGACTGCTCACGGCAAAACCGAGCTGTTTTGACGCAGCATCGAGACTGCTTGTTTTCTGCCGGTCCCGGGCTGAGGTGTAGGCTTTGTTGACGGCAATAGAGGCTGCACTTACCGGACAGTTGTCCGTCTTTATAAAAAACACGAGCTCTCCGTGTGAGTCTGCAACTGCAAGTGCAAACTCAGCGCCCTCAGCCCCGATTCGTTCTTTATATAACTGATATATCTTCTCAATATCGGTGTTCGTCAGAACATTAACCTTTTTCATATTCAGCTCCTTTTAAAAAATTATACATCCTCTTTGTTAACATGTAAATTGTTAGCAATTTTTCATTGCTTTTACTATCGGCTATGTTACAATATTCAGGTGATAACCGTCAAAGTATATTTAATGGGAATCTCATCCTACAAACAAAATCTATTTCTATCGTTTTCAAAACAGCCTGCTTATGTTTCGGATATAATCAGCAGTCTTTGTTCAATATATCCCGAATTAGAAGATTATTTCATAACAAAAGATTCTACAATACTGTTTAGAATGGCAGAAAATGAATATTTATCAATGGATTCACGACTTGCGGACGGTGCTGATATTTATGTCCATCCTGCAGCAGAGAATAACACAGATTGATAACATTTGACATAATCAGAAGGACATGCAAATATATCATGATGTAATCTTCATCGGGAGCAGGCAATGGGCGATGATCGCATACTTACAATAACTGAGCAGATAGTACAGAAACTCAGACATGATATCTATTCTGAAAAACTGCAGCCTAATCTACAGTTAAAAGAAACCGAAGTAGCCGAACGCTTTGGTGTAAGCAGAGGGCCGGTAAAACAGGCATTCATACAGCTGACAAAAGAGGGTTTACTGGAAGCAAAACCAAACATTGGTGTTCGTGTGGCCGAAAAACCCAATGACGATGTTCATAAACTCCTGAAGAAAATGCGGCGAGATATAGAAACCTTTGCAGGCCTTCATATGGCAGAAATCCTAACTGATGAAGACAGCCTGCGCCTGGATAATCTTCTTGAATGGTTCAGACTTGCCTGTGAGTCAGGAGATATAATCAAGGTTAGAGAGAGCGACTTTGAACTGCATGAATACATCATTTCCCGCTACGAGGACTCGCATCTTTACGACACATGGAATTTTCTAATCCTGAGAATGATGATGCGCTATAACAGACTGAGCTCTCTTAAAGACAGCTACAGCGAACACAAGAAAATAATCGATGCCATTAAAAGCAGAGATAAGGATCTTATAATAAAAACAGTCAACCAGAATATTCAGTAGGGTCAGTTTATGAAAAATGCAGAATCGCCCTTTACCAGGGCTTCCCGGGCACAGAGACTCAGCTACAGCGGGTTTATGATTCATGGGATATTTCTGGCTCTTGCAGTCACCTTCACAGAGGTTAATACTGTATTGCCCGCCCTGATTATACAGAGCGGAGGCTCTGATATTCACATTGGAATACTAACAACAATTATGATAGGACTTCCACTGATATCACAGCTTCTGTTTTCGCCTTTTCTGCAGTCAAGGAAGCAAAAAAAACCCTTCCTGCTTGCCGGCATCTACGCAAGGATGAGCGCTTTTTATCTTATCGGCTTCCTGCTTTTCAGCTCAGAAGCCTTCTCTACCGGCTTCATCCTTTTGATGGTATACGTCGGACTTATTCTTTTCACCCTCAGCGGGGCCTTTGCGGGCATTACCTATGTATCCCTGATTGGTTCAACTATTCCGCAGTCGCTGCGCAGCCGATTCTTCCTTAACAAACAATTTTTCTGGAGTATCGGTGTCTTTCTATCAGGACTGCTTACAAGATACATAATCTCCGCCGAAAACGGAATGTCGCGCTACGGACTGCTGTTTACAATGGCCGCATCGATGCTCGCACTTGCATCGGCAGGATTCTGGATGATTAGAGAACAGCCTGTCGACAACATTGAATCAAAGCCTGTTCGAATATCTATTTTCTCATCAATGTTCACTATACTTAAAAATGATAGAACCTTCAGAAATTATGCGATTACCGCAAATCTGCTCTCAAGCTCAATTGTGCTCATTCCCTTCTATATGAAGATCTTCATGTCTACTTATCCGATAGACAACAACTTCATCGGAACAATCGTGCTGCTGCAGACAGGCGGCATGATATTGGCAAACCTCATCTGGCCGCGGGTAGTCAAACCCCTGGGGTTCAAGGGTATGATGAGAATACAGTCGGTAATGGGGTTCACAATGCCCCTGCTTCTGACCGCGGCAGTAGGCGTCGGTTTGAGTTATCAGGTAATCTATGTAATCGCGCCGCTGCTGGGTGCAATGGCGGGAGCCCAGAAGATGTCTGGTGAGGCTGTTCTTGTACAGATAAGCCCTGATGATAAACGGGCTCTTTATTCCGGTATTTACGGAGCTCTTAACCTTACCTCGGCCATTTTCCCACTCCTGATTGCGGCCATCCTGTCAGCAGCTTCATGGCAGGTAGTTTTTCCCGCAGTTTCACTCCTGCCGCTTGCAGCCCTGCTTTCTATAAAAAGAATGGTTTGCCCTATCGACATTAAAAAGCTATAAAAAAAGCAGTCCGGTCCCTGAGGACTGAACTGCTTAATAATTTATCAGTTAGTTAATTATTTCTTCAGGATTTTCGGATAGTATTTCTCGAGCGCCTCAGGTCTGATTTCAATTCCAAGGCCGGGCTTATCGGATGCTGAAACCCATCCGTCTTCCGCAATGTACTCATCACCGAAGAGTTCGCGTCTGAGTCTGAATGATCCGCCGCTCGTAATATATTCTGCCGCAAGGGTGTTAGGAGTTGAGGTAAGCAGGTGAATACTTGCCGCAGTACCGACAGTCGCATGAATATGCGGTGCGAGGGGGATGTTCCAGGCACTCGCCATGTCGGCTATCTTACGGGTTTCAGTGATACCGCCGGCATGAATAATATCAGGCTGTACAATATTTACAGCTCGTTTTGAAATAACTTCTCGGAACTCATAGCGTGTATAGTAATTCTCACCTGCGGCAATAGGGAAATCAACTGCCTTAACAAGCTCTGCCATACCATCCAGATCATTAATCGGAAGCGGTTCCTCAAAGAAAGTCAGGTCAAATTCTGCCATACGTCCAGCAATCTTCATAACACTGTGGTAACTGAACCCCTGATTTGCATCAACCATGATGCCAAGGTCCGGACCGAGGGCCTTTCTTACTGCAGCCAGGTTTTCAAGATCCGACTCGCTTCCATACCCCACCTTCATCTTAACGCCCTTGAACCCCTGGTCGGCATAGCTCTTTGCTTCATCAGCACATTCCGCCGGGGTAAGGGGTCTACCCTCTTTGCCGAAAAACCCGCTTGCATAAGCCGGAATTTTTGCGTGGGTGGCACCGCCAAGCATCTTGTAAACAGGAGTGTCAAGCAGCTTGCCTGCAAGATCCCAGAGGGCAATATCAATACCTGCAATTGCAGTTACTATAGCCCCCTTCTGACCGAATGCGTATGAGCTTGTACCGCGGCCGAGCATCTTCTGGTAGAGTCGTTCTCTATCAAAACAGTCTTCCCCAATCAGGATATCCTTAAGCTTGTGTTCTACGATAGCAACAAAAACGGCTATACCACCCCCATGAAGAGGGCCTATTTCACCCCAGCCGAAGCTTCCGTCTTCTGCTGTAATCTTTACAAGCACAGTGCTCCAGTCATGCCAGACACCTGTTGCATCCTGAGATGGAACCTCGAGGGGAAATGATACGGGATAAGCTTCTACGCTCTTTATTTTCATAACTTTCTCTTCCTTCCTATTTCTTTAAGTGTGTTTTAAACGCTTCAACTATCTGTACGGACGGCAGCGGGGGAGAACCCGGGATAAAACCTAACGCCCTGTCTCTCCATGGGTGATCAGCAGCACTATCGCCTATTACATAGACATTTTTATAATCCCGGACCGGTATCGGAGCCCCGTGTCCAACAATGACGCAGATCTCTTCAAGGTCGTCAATAAGACCCTCAAGTTCAAGCCTTCTAACTGTCGCGCCAAGTTGAGCCAGGGTAAAACGCCCTGCATCACCGGCAAAAATTCTTATATTTTTATGATATCCAATCGGGTTCCAGAGAAAGGCTCTGTCAAAATACTTCATCACTGAGTCAACAGATTCGCCTCTCACCTCTATATTTTCCATCTTGCCGTTTCCGATTCCTTCAGTATCTGCCAGACGTGTAATGGGCACTTCGTAGGCCTTTATTCCCATAATCTCGGAGATTACGGCATCAATTGAAACAACATCTTCAGATGAAACAACCAGATCCATCTTTACCGGTTCGGTATAAATAGGTCCGAAATGCTCACCACAAATAAGACCGTCGACAATAGTCAGATGGGGTTTTGCAACCCTGAGCATTTCAACCATCTTCCAGGGAAACGCTTCTGTATGGAACTGGACTTTGTCTTCTACCGAATAGACTCCCTGTAGCGCCTTGATTCCGCAGGTGACCTCAGTCTGACCGTGGGTTTTAAGCTTAGGCAGATTTATGAACAGATCAGCATCAAGAATTGATTTCGGCACGTTGACTTCAGCAAGAACCTCACCATTCGGATTAGGCACCGAAACAAAGGGCTCTTCATCCCAGCCAAGGGTTTCTCCGCCTGCACGCCTGATAATTTCTCCAAGACCGGCATCTTCAAACGCCTGCTTGGGGCCGGAGCTGATGTGTTTCAGGTTAACCGATTTACCTTCTGCAACGACAACTTTTTCTACTCCATATTCCTTAAGAATCTCGATCACAGCCTCAAGCACCCTGGGATCCGTTACAACTGATCCTCCTGTTGATTCAAAAGGAACCTCAACGAGATTCGGTTTAACAATTACATTTTTTGCTTTTCCGACAACCTTGTCCAATCCGCCAATCAGATCCAGCGATTTTAAAACCATTGCCTTAACGGTTTCAAGGTCTTTTCTTGTATAGTTTTCAGGAGATTCAGTGATATCGCCTTTTACTATTGAAACTACTGATTTCTCTTTCATAGACACCTCTGTTGATTATAATACTTTCAAAAAACCCATATGTCAATTGCTTATTGTTGACAATTTACAAATATTTAATGTCATATCATATGGAATTGCTAATATTATATGGTTAATTGTTGACAATTGAGAATTGTTATGTTTGAATTATATAATAGAAGTTTAATACTTTACAAGAGGAAGGATATGGCATACGGATACTGGGGAAAAGTACTGAGAATAAACCTTACTACAGGGAAAGTCTCTTATGAGAAGATTGAAGAAGATATAATGAGAACATACATAGGCGGAAGCGGTCTGGGAGCAAAATTTTTAATTGAAGAGACTGATGGAGACACCGACCCTCTTGGACCGGACAACATTCTGGCATTCATGACGGGTCCGTTCACCGGCACCCGGACACCGAATGGCGGCAGGTTTCAGGTAACAGCCAAATCTCCTTTGACCGGCGGCCTTGGTGAAGCAAACAGTGGTGGAACATTCGGCCCCAAATTGAAATACACTGGTGTAGACGGGCTTATCCTCTGTGGCAGGTCAGACAAACCTGTTCATATTTTCATAGATGACAATGAGGTAAAAATCAATGACGCGGCAGAACTCTGGGGAAAAGATACCTTTGAGATTGCCGACATCATGACCGAACGCTACGGGAAAAAACAGGAAACAGCATGTATCGGCCCAGCCGGTGAGAACCTCGTCAAATTCGCCTGCATTATGCACGACGGCAGAGAAGCAAGAACACCGGCAAGAACCGGACTAGGTGCGGTAATGGGCTCGAAGAATGTCAAGGCAATAACGGTTCTTGGTACACAAAGACCCGAAACAGCAATGCCGGAGGAATTCCGGCAATCCATGATTAAATGGGCTAAGACGCTGTCCGAAAATTCTCCCGGAATGAGAAAATACGGAACAGGTGAGGCAGTCGAGTTTATTGAGGCAGCAGGTGATCTCCCTATCAAAAACTGGAAGGAAGGGCAGCTTGCCACCTGCGGCCAAATTTCCGGCGTCACAATGACTGAAAGCGGACTTTTAAAGAAGAGCTACTCCTGTGCACAGTGTACAATCGGCTGCGGACGGGTAGTTGAGATAAAAGAAGGTCCTTATGCCTGCGAGGAACAGGGAGGACCGGAATACGAAACAATTGGCTGCCTCGGGTCAAACCTCATGGTAGATGATCTTGAAGTAATCCAGATGGGCAACAGTCTCTGTAACAAGCTCGGAATGGATACAATATCCACCGGAGGTGCCATAGCATTTGCAATGGAGGCCTTTGAAGAGGGTGTACTTACTGAAGAAGAACTCGGAGGGAGGAAAATCCGATGGGGTGAGGCTGAAGACATCCGTTGGCTTATAGAAGCAATTGCCGCAAGAGAAGGAATAGGCGACATACTTGCTGAAGGGGCAAGAGCCGCAGGAAAAAGACTCGGCGGAATTGCTGAGGAGTTTGCAGTAGAGGTTAAGGGCCTTGAATTTCCGGCTCATGATCCCAGAGCAGGCTCAACCATCGCATTGCAGTACGCGACAAGTACACGCGGGGCATGTCACTGCAACTCAAACACCCATCCAATTGCACTAACCGGTGAAACAAGCGGTCACGGCTTCATGCCGCCCCAGAAGTATGATCCGCGTGACTTTGGTGAAGATACCGTCAACCTCACAATCAACTACCAGGATGCCAATGCAATGATGGATTCCATGCCGATATGCAAGTTTGCAATGTACTCCCTCGATACCGAGTTTCTGGGCGCCTACCTTACCCTGATTAAACAGGTTGCCGGCTGGGACATGGACAAGGATGAGTTCATGGAAGCCGGCAGACGTATTGTAACCCTGAAACGCGCATACCAGGTTAAATGCGGTGTAAGCAGAAAAGACGACAGACTACCGCCGCGAATGTCTAAGCGCAGAATGAACGGAGGAATGGCTGATCACGTGCCCAAGGTTGAACCTATGCTCGACCTTTACTATGAAGCCCGGGGCTGGGATACCTACGGCAGACCTACAACTGAAACGTTAAAGAAACTTTCGCTCGAATGGATTGGGAAACTGTAAGACATGAAGGTAAGGCTTTCCTTTGATACATTTTTTGAAACAATAACAGGAATTGACTCCGTTGATATCGACATCCCCGAAGGCTCAACAGTCGGGGATGCTGTCGATGTATTTCTTTCGGACAAGTCGGAAATTAAAAATAAAATGAACGATAAAAAACTGTTTCTCCTTGGTGATCTCAGAGCAATTTATCATATTGCCGGTACTGTAGTAAAAAAAGACCATCCACTCACAGGCGGCGACAATCTGAAGATCTTAAAGGCTTTTATAGGCGGATAGTTGATTGTCAACAGATAATTATGGCATTATAAAACGGAGGAAGCACTTAAGTTATGAAAACCATATACCGTACAATATCCGAACAGATTGCTGATCTTATCAGGAATGAAATAATCTCCGGCTCTATCGGGGAAAATTCGCTGCTTAAGGAACAGGAACTGTCAAACCGCTTTGAAGTAAGCCGCGGCACAATACGACATGCTCTGATGCAGCTGGTTGCAGAGGGGATTGTTACCTCCACCCCCAATATAGGTATGAGAGTAGCCAGCCAGCCCACTGAAGAATCAATCGCTCTTATAGTGGAAATCCGCACTAAAATTGAGGATTTTATTCTCAGCAGGGTTTTTAACCAGCTGAAAAATGAAAACCTCGAAGAATGGCGGAAAATTCTTCAGAAACTCCAGGATGCCAGTGAGCAGAATGATATTGATACTTTTATGGAAGCGGACATCAGGTTTCACCGGTTCTTTATTGAGCTGTATCCGGATAAGCACGTAACCGACCTCTGGGAGGATGCCAGAGCCAGGATGATGATGCGATACGACAGGCTTAAAAACCTGAAGAGCGGTTTTGAAGAACATGAAAAAATCTTTAAAGCAGTTGAAAGCGGAGACCTCAAAAAAGCCCTCGCCTCACTGCACAGCAACGTGGTCTAAGAAGCTGGTCTCTGGATACCGCCGAAAATAAACAGGAATATTCCGCCGGCAGGAACAACTATTGCCGCCAGCATGCAGGCCTTTGCCGCCGCATCACCGGACATATTCCTGTTCAGCTTAATCCTTCTCTAACCCCTGGGTTGTAGATTTACCGGCGCCTGAGGGGTCTAAAAGCCCGAAGGTCTCACCCTTTTCAACCTCAAAGCTGATGTTGTTGACAGCAGGATTTGTATCCTTACTGTAAGAATATGAAAGATTTTTTAAAGATTGAACGCTTCCCCTATTTCTGCTGCGGTAAAAGGATACATTTTTTCAGAAGAGCCCTGCCACCAAGAAAATTTATTCCAGTTCGCTTCAGCTTTCTGGCACTTGAACCAGTTAAAATGAACTGGCCCTCCCGGTATTCTTCTATTTATCAACGAATATTACAATTTCGCTTCTTTTTTTATTTTTTATTAAAATTCTTAAGCATGTTATGATTGAAGATCCTTTATTATTTGTAAAAGGAATAATGATTAAAACTCGAAATCAATCACGAGAATCTTGTCCTCATCATCAGCGAGAATATCCATTAGCGGAGGCTGAACAGCCTGGTGCTCGGGGTGAGGCAGGTAGGCATCCCGGGCTGCGCTGTCTGAAAAATCCATCATAAAAACATGGGTATAGCCCTTATTCAGGCTCTAAGTGCTGCAGTTTATCCGGCACCAAAGCTGATAATACCGGATATTTTTAACTTCAGCGATGCTGAGTATTTCGAATACTTCATCGACCCCGGCCGCGGTGATCTGGTCTGCGACCTTTCAAAGTACAATATGTCTGAGCAAGGCTGTCTTCTAAACATCTTCAATACTGACTGCACAGCATAGATCTTTGAAGTTCAGGTCATCAGCACCGGTGCCGTCGCGGAAGAGAACCATAATCCTGGCGTCTTCTTCAGCCATCGGAAAAGGAATCCAGTGCCATGTAGCTGTTTTCATTACAACAGAAGTACCCTGCCTTAGAAGGAAGGCTTTTACATTATCATTATTTTCCAGACTGTCACCCGCAGGTGCAGCCGCAAAAACTGTATCACCGTTTAAAGCTACAAGCACCTCGGAGGTTTTAGTATGGCATTCCATCTTAACAACTTTCTTCGGTCGCGGTCTGCAGACAAGCATGCCGGTGCAGCATTTCTCATTAAGCTCAATTCCGCCTGCAGTATCATACCAGTCGAATTCCTTGTCATCCGTAACCTTCGGAACCTGGGCCATAGTAAGAACCTGACCGAAATCCTTAAAAGATTCAGCTGTTAATTTTTCTATCTGCATTTATTTCTCCTCAATTCACTGTCCGATTTATCAGTTCTTCCTGGGCTATCTTGCCCATTTGTACAAAGTATGCCGAATAACCTGTTACCCGTACACAGAGGTTTTTATGCTGTTCAGGTTTCTTCTGGGCGTCAAGGAGCTCTTCCCGGCCTACAACATTCAGCTGCAGCTGCATTCCACCGCGTTTCATAAAAACACTGAACAGCGCCGTCAGCTTGGCAAGACCATCATCACCTTCGATGGTAGAGGGATGCAGCATCACATTCAGCGGGCCTCCGGTTATCCTGTGAAACGGCACTTTTGAAACTGAGTTCAGCAATGCTGTTACCCCGCTGTGATCAGCCCCCATGTATGGGGACTGATTCTCTGATATCTGTTCGCCGGCGCGGCGGCCGTCGGCTGTGGCGGCGAGGCATGCCCCCATACCGGTAAAGTCCCTGTCGGTGGACAGAGTCGGCATATATGTATAGAGCCCTGTTCTCTTTTCGTTCATCTCAGCTACAACGTCGCAGAAGGCATTAGTAACCACTGTCGCATACTTATCAACCTCCTCAACATCATTGCCGAACTTCGGCAGCGAGTCGAGATATATTCTAAGGTCTTCACGGTCAGCAAAGTCTGTTCGAAGCGCCTGCCGGATTTCATCAAGACTGTATTTTTTCTCTTTGAACACAGCCTGATCAATAGCTGCGAGTGAATCCACCGCCGTGGCTAAACCGCTGCCCTGCATTGTAATTTTATGGTACTTTGTTCCGCCGGCAATCCAGTTGGTTGCATTTTCGATGGTGCCCTGCAGGAAGAGATCCTCAATCCTGATACGGCCCCTGCTGTACTCCTGTTCTTTGAGGTAATCCTCTTCCATCTTTTCCATATACTGCAGAAGCAGAAAGCGAAGCTGTTTCTTATACCCGGCGATAAAATCTTCCATTGACTCAGGCTCTTTGTAACCTTCGGTATCACCGCTGTAGACGCCGGACATAAGCCCTATAAGCCTGTCACGCATGTCGAAATTAGCCGAAGGGTCATGCACCCAATCCCCTGCACCGACACAAAACGCACTGCCTCCGTTTAATGCAAGCTCAAAAGGCCACACAAGGTTCACCCACAGCTGACGCAGCCCTCCCTCTTTCTTTGGAATCAAAGGGTCATTACAACCGTAAAAACCGTAACCGTAGACATCCTCTTCATCAATTCCAAACTCAAGAAGTGCAGGAATCATGGTCTCATCGTTATAGACAACCACAGTAGAATTACTCCTCATGGAATCGCAGACTTCACTCCAGAACTCAGGATCTATCCCCTCATGCCATCGTACAACAACAAACGGGTTTCGAAGGCCAAGCTCATGCTGCGCCCTGATCATCATGTGTGAGAGTTTGTTAACGCCGGATACCCCCTTGCTTAATAGACCTGCAATTATTATATAGTTTGGATCATCATAGGTGACCTCAAGGTTATTCTTGACGACATCAGATTCCTGCGACATATGGTCGCCGTGATCAAGTATTTCATTATTTTTGTTAAAAAACTCAACAATCAGCCCGAATGCTTCCTCTTCGGTAAGCCGGCCTTCTGCAATATCTTTTTCAAAATACGGTAGCAGGTACTGATCCATTCTGTCAAAGCAGAAAACACCGCATCCGGCGACCTTCTGTGAAATGAGAACAACAAACCAGATAAGCTGCAACGCTTCATACAGAGTTTCTGCGGGTTCGCAGGCTATCTTGCGGCAGACGGCTGATAGAGCATCATTACCGGCCTTCCCGGCCTCATCAGCATACCGGTTTATAAGAACTGTTTGAGCCTTATAACATTCGACAGCCCCGGTAAGAAAATCAATCTTATCCTGATCGTCTGCAAACTCACCTGAATCAATCAGCCCCTGGGCCCTCTCCGCATGCCATCCAAGCCCCTTGTTGATGATTGCCTCCCAGTCAAAGGATAAATGCCCGAATGTGAACAGAAGGGGATTCCTGCGTTTAATCCAGCCCGGCGAATAATAAAACATGATCCTCCGCTGTTTTTCCTCCTCTGATACATCATCCCACCATTCACAGCTTAGATTTTCTGCCCACTCACGCTGCTCATCATCAGGAATAATCTCCTTTACACTTCCGGCTATTTTTTCGCCTTCGTTGATAACAACAGTCATCCGTTCAAGAATATAGTTTAGAACCTTACCGTAGCGAACAGCGTAGGGTTTATCATAATATTTTTTAACAGCTTCTTCCTGCAGTTCAATTCTTTCAAAAAAGGTTGCTTCATCGCTTTTTTTAAACCATTGATCAATGGATTTCTCTACATATTCAGGTAACATAACCAACTCCTGCTATAGAATTTTTATCCCCGAAGCCGTAAACAGCTCACGGGCTTTGTCTATAAAATCACTGTCGGGGGCTTTAAATTTCTTCTGAGCCTCCAAAGCCTCATATTCTAAAGATTTATCGACGCCCAGGCTGTGATAAGGAAGGATTTCAACCCCCTTGAGGTTTGGCCAGGCCCTCATAAAATCAGCAGCTGCTTCAAGCTCTTCGATTGAATCATTAAGCTCTTTTACAACGGGCATTCTGACTATGATGGGGACCCCCATATACGCCAGTTTAACAGCATTTTTATGAATCAATTCGTTAGATACGCCTGTGTTCTGAAAATGTTTCCTGCTGTCCATACCCTTAATATCAAGCAGAACCAAATCAACCCAGGGCAGTACGGCTTCGACCCTGTCCCATTCAATATTCAAGGCCGTATCAAGTGCCGTATGAATCCCCACAGCCTTGCAGAGTCTGAGCATTTCAATAAGGAACTCCTGCTGAAGGAGTGGCTCACCTCCGGAAAAGGTGACCCCGCCGCCGGATTCCTTATAAAAATCTTCATCCTTAATAATTATATTATATAGCTCCTCTGCTGTATAATTTTCCCCAACTATCTCAAGAGCGTCGGCACCGCAGGCTGAAACACAGTCTCCGCAAAGGGTGCATTTATCAAGATAATAAACCCTTCTGCCGTCAACCATTTCGGTTGCTCCGGATGGACATGCTACTGCGCAGCGTCCGCAGCTGATGCATAGCTTCGAATCAAATCGCAGCATCTGATTACCATCAATAGATTCCGGATTATGACACCAGGCGCAATTCACATTGCAGCCTTTGAGAAATACTGTGGTTCTTATGCCGGGACCGTCTTTAGTACTGAATCGCTGTATATTAAATATTATACCTTTCATTTTTCCATACATACTATAATGCCTCAATAAACTGCCGTAAATGGACTATTTTTGTCTTAAGGTTGAATCTCTTTCCCCTTATGTTTCCGCATTCTGCCGGTAAATGTGTATAATCCACAAATAATAACGGCACAGACTGTAAAAGCCATGAGTAGAGTAAGCCCCGTCTGTAAAGAGAATTCTGCTGCGAGCAGTCCTATCATCCAGGGTCCGAAGATACCGCCTAAACCCGCTATAGCAAAAAAGAACCCCAGAATCCTGATATTAGAACTATCAAGTTCATTTGAAATAAGCGCTACAGTGGTGGGGAATATTGGGGCCATAAACAGTCCTGAGCAAGGAATGAGTACAAAAAGGAATTTGAAGGTTACACCACCGGCAACAAAAACAAAAATAACGATAAAATTAAGCAGGATTGATCTGTACAGACCGAATCTGTCCACATAAAAGCTGCTAAGAAGCCTTCCGGCAGTCAGCAGTATGAAAAATAGAGACAGATAAAATAAGGCTTCACGTTCTCCAATGCCGACAGAGTTTTTTCCGTATTCAACCATCCAGCCGGAAATTCCCGCTTCAAGAGTCATATAAAAAAACAAAGCTCCGCCAAGCAAAATAACCCCCGGGTGTATAGTTAATTTTTCAGGAGTCTCCTCCTTCAACTGGCGTATATCAGCTTTTCTTATTAAGACAAATATCACAATAACCAACAATACCGTCAGAAGTGCTGCAAAAAAATATATTCGTCGCCACTGCGCGGTCAAAGAGAGCACAATGCCTGCAAACAACGGCGATAAAATGGCACCGAAACCATGAAAAAAAGCCAGCTGGTTTAGTCTGTGGCCGATTCTGCTGCTGTCGGCCGTCATCCTTATGGTAAGATTCGCTGTAACATCAATCAAACCGCCCCCGATTCCGATTAAAAAAGCTGATGCAAACATCATCGCGGGGACTGCTGCAATGCTGAACAACCAGAGGCCGGCGCATGCCGATACAGCCGCAAAGATCAGCAGTTTTGGCGCGGGGTATTTTTTCAACAGGAGAACCGAACCCAGCGTACCGGCGAAGAACCCGAAGTAGGTAAAACCTATCAGCGCACCGCCGCCCCCGTAACCGATTGAGGTGGTTGAAATTATTTCGGGAATTGCGGTTCCTTTCAGAACGTCCGAGAACCCAAAGATAAAAAAGGATATGAACGCTGCTGCGGCAAGCCCGATGGTGCTGCTACGGATGTGTCTGCCTGAACTATTCACAGAACTGTTCATAACTCTGACCGTCAAATACCCTTTCCGGCCATATAGCCGCCGTCAATCAGCATAAACTCTCCACTGATCATTGCCGCCTCATCCGATAAAAGAAAAAGCACGGCCGAGGCAACCTCTTCAGGTTCAACAAACCTGTTAAGAGGAATGAAGCCCTCCATGTGCTTTCTTTTTTCCGGATCAGCGTTCCAGTCGCGTTTTCCAAGTTCGGTTAGTACAACTGTAGGTCCAACGGAATTAACCCTTATATTATGAGAGCCCAGCTCCATTGCAGCGACCTTCGTATACCCTAGCAGCCCCTCCTTCGAGGCGCAATAGGCAGAGTGGTTCATGAAAGCAGTTTTACTGGAAAGACTCGCAACATTGACAACGCTGCCTCCACCCTGCTTTTTCATCCCGGCCGTGAAAAGACTTGTCAAAATCATCGGTGCAGTAAGGTTTGTCTTAATCACCTTTTCAACAGCTTCAAGGCTGAGACCGTCAGCCGGTTCAAGAATGTTGATACCGGCGTTGTTTACAAGGCCGTCGATGCAGCCCATCCTGTTTATAAAAGAATCCGCCAGGGTCGTTAAATCGGAGGCTCTCGTAAGATCGGCCCCGGCGGTAAAACACTTATAGCCTTTGTCGCGACAGTCCTCTTCGATTTCTGCAAGCCTGCCGCTGTCTCTGCCGGTTATTCCGACGGCTGCCCCTGCAGCCATAAGCTGCATGGCAATTTCAAACCCGATTCCGCGGGTGGAACCTGTAACAACATAGTTCCGACCCGTGAAATCCCATTTTATATTCATGTTAGCGGCTTATCCTTCAGCCTTCTTCATTCCGGCAGTACCTGCAACAAATGCTTTCTGAAGGAGGATAAACAGAAGCAGCATACCGCCGGTGAAAAGGCGTATCCAGTAAACTGAAAACTGACCGTTAAACGAAATTATTGTTTTTATCAGACCCTGGATAAGCGTACCAATAAGGGTACCGAATATAGTCCCGTATCCGCCGGTCATCAGCGTACCGCCGATTACAGCGGATGCAATTGCATCCATCTCAAGCCCTATTCCTGCAAGGCCGTAGCCTGACAGCGTATAAAAGGTATATATGAACCCTGCAAGTGAAGCACAGAATCCGCTCAGTGTATAAACGAGAACCTTGACCCTGAAAACAGGTAGACCCATAAATACAGCAGACTGCTCACTTCCGCCGATTGCATAAATATTTCTCCCGAACTTGGTTGAACGGGAAAGGAAAATAGCTGCAATTATTACAACAATCAAGGCTATCCCCGGAATAGTGAACCTGCCGTTCCCAATCTTTAGACCAAAGGCTGAAGCCTTTGCATAAAACTCGTACACGATTGGAACCGAGCTGAGACTCAGAACATATCCGAATCCGCGTGAAAAGAACATTCCGGCAAGCGTAACTATAAACGGCGGGGCTTTAAAGTATTCTATGATAAACCCCATCAAAAAGCCCAAAACTGTTCCGTAAAGCAGTGCAATCGGTATAACTAATCCGTTTGGCACTCCTGCCTGGGTCATTACTGCAACTGCCATAGCAGTCGTCGATATTACTGCACCGACAGATAAGTCGATACCGCCTGAGATAATAACAAAGGTCATACCCACAGCGGTAATACCGAGAACAGCATTATCAGTCAGCAGGTTGAAGAAAACCCTCGCTGAGAAGAAATTTCTGTAGCTGATACCGCCGTAAACATAAAGTGCAATAAATACAACAAAGGTCGCAATTAAAGGCATTGACCGTCTTGATATACCTAATTTTTCCAGGAGTTTCATACGCTCTCAGCCTCCTTTGCAGCTCTTATCATGGTCCGGTGTTCGATAAGCTCACGAACCTTCCTTGACTGGATAATCAGAACCGCAAGAACAACAATCGCTTTTACTATTGTTGTATATTCAGGCGGAACTCCACGAGTCAGTATAGTTGTAGTAAGGGTCTGAATGATCAGCACACCTACAACTGTACCCTTAAGGTTGTATTTACCGCCCTCCATTGGAGTACCTCCAATAACAACCGCAAGAATTGCATCAAGCTCCATATAGAGCCCCATGAACCCCGCATCAGCACCTGTGATATCGGCAGTCATTACAAGTCCTGCAAGTCCTGCAGCAAAACCTGAAAATATGTATACAAATAAAATCACAAATTTTGTATTGATTCCCGAATATTGACTTGCTGATCTGTTTCCACCGACAGCCTGGATATACAGCCCCATAGGCGTGAGCTTGGTAATAGCTAATCCCAGCAACAGAACAAGCATCGCAAGTATAAATGGAAAGGGAATACCCAGAAAGTATCCGCGCCCAACAAACTCAAAGCCTGCATGACTAAAGTTGAGAACCTTTCCGCCTGTAAGCAGCTGAGCAATACCGCGACCAGCGGTCATCAAAATCAGCGTCGCAATAAACGGCTGAAGACCTACAACCGATACCATAAGCCCATTGAATGCCCCGAGAGCCAGCGATGCCAGCAGGGGGATAAGGATGATAAGCCCTACAGCAGCGTAAATCGCCTCGTCGTCGCCTGCTAGATAGTTTGTGCTGCCACCCCATACTACCAGCGATGCAATTGAACCCGAAATAGCCAGTACCGAACCTACTGAAATATCAATTCCACCGGTGGCAATAACATAGGTCATTGCAATTGCCATTATCATAGTTGGCGCACATCGTCTTAATATATCAATTAAACTTCCGAATAAATGACCGTCCCTGATTGTAATTCTGAAAAAGTGATCTGTAAAAAGCAGATTAAATAACAGAATTGCAGCAAGGGCCAGGAGCGGCCAGATGATCTTCGGGATTTGTTTTCCTTTTAACATTCTTACTCCCCTTTCCCGGCAATAGTATGCATAATCTTGTGTTCATCAATATCACTTCCTGCCAGCTCTCCGACCACGGAGCGTTCCTGCAGAACATAGACACGGTTGGAACAGCGAACAACCTCTTCAATTTCTGAAGATATAAACAGGACTCCCATTCCGTCCTGAGCAAGCTGGACAATCAGCTTCTGAATCTCGGTTTTCGCACCGACATCGATACCCCGGGTGGGTTCGTCGACAATAAGCAGCTCTGGATTTGTAGCAAGCCATCGTGCAACTATTACCTTCTGCTGATTTCCGCCCGAAAGGTTTTCAATCGCCTGATCAACCGACGGAGTTTTTATATCAAGCATATCAATGTATTTCCGAGCTAGTTCATTCTGCTTTCTCGTATTGATATTTTTCAACCAGCCCTGTTTGACCTGCAGCGCAAGGACTATATTTTCCTTAACTGAAAGCCCTGCGATTATCCCCTCGTTCTTTCTGTCTTCCGGACAGAGTGCGATATGATTTTTCAGAGCCTGTGCAGGACTGCTGATCTTTATTTTTTTGTTTCTGATCGACATGCTTCCCTTATCGGGTTTTACAATACCGAAAAGCATGTTGGCAATTTCTGAACGTCCCGAGCCGAGGAGGCCTGCAAGCCCTACAACATCACCTTTATTGATATAGATATTAAAAGGATTGAGATATCCGGCTTTTCCTGAGCCGTCAGTACACAGAAGAGCTTCTGCGTCTTCATCAACTTTATTTTCTGCGATATGTTCAAACTCTTTAAGCTCATCCAGAGCCTTACCCATCAACTTAGATATAAGATCAAGCTTCGTGAGATCTGCCGTGTTATATTCTCCGACATATTCTCCGTTACGAAGAACGGTAATCTTGTCGGTAATCTCAAACACCTGATCAAGAAAGTGAGTAACAAAGATTATTGACTGCCCTTCTTCTTTAAGGCGCCTCATCTGTATAAAAAGCTTCTGTACCTCGTCGAGATTCAAACTTGAAGTCGGTTCATCAAGAATAAGCAGTTTTGAATCGAGTTCAAGCGCACGTGCAATTGCAACCATCTGCTGTATTGCTATTGAATAGCTTCCAAGCAGTTCGGTTACATCAATATTGATGTCAAATTTTTGGAGTATTTTTATGGCATCATTATTGATTGTTTTCCAGTCTATGCAGCCCCTCTTCATCGGCTGCCTGCCTATGATAAGATTTTCGGCCACCGAGAGATTGGGAAGAAGATTCACTTCCTGATACACGGTACTTATGCCCAGAGCCTCTGCATCCATTGGAGAGTGGGGATGTATGACTTCACCGTCTAAAAAAATATCGCCCTCATCTCGGGGGAATACTCCGGTGATAGCCTTAATAAGTGTAGATTTTCCTGCACCATTCTCCCCCATTAAACCATGAATTTCGCCCCTGCCAAGGGCGAAATCCACATTTGAGAGAGCTCGTACACCTGGGAATGTCTTGCTGACACCCTTTGCCTCCAGGAGTTTTTCACTCATATTATCCTTCCTGTCTTAGTACTTTCTACTGTCGATAATTGACGCAGCATCTTTCTGGAGGAAGATACCGTCTTCAGACATAACCCATTTCGGAAGAACTTCGCCTGCCCATGCAGCTTCGAGAGCGTCGTAAGCCTGGGGTCCAAGCAGCGGAGTACACTCAACAACCGCATTCAGGTCACCATCAACCATTGCCTGGAAAGCGTCTTTGATACCGTCAATTGAGTAAACAAGGATGTCCTTACCGGGGTCTTTTCCGTATTCTTTGATAGCCTGGATAGCACCGATAGCCATATCATCATTGTGACAGTAAACTACATCGATGTTTTCGCCTTCTGCTTTAAGGAAAGCTTCCATTACTTCTTTACCCTTTGTTCTGTTGAAATCACCGGTCTGTGAGAGGACGATGTTCATATCGGGGTAATCATTGATGATGTTTTCAAAACCTTTCTTTCTGTCGATGGTGGGGTCTGCACCCGGAGTTCCTTGCAGCTCGGCAATTCTTGCCTTTCCACCGGTCTCTTCAACAACGATTTCAGCCATTCTTTCACCTTCCCATACAAAGTCGGAACCGATGAAGGTGTAGTACATATCTTCGTCTTCAGCAACAAGTCTGTCTACGAGAACAACAGGAATGCCTGCATCTTTTGCTTCCTGCAGGACAGGACCAAAACCAGTCATAACCTGGGGAGCAAGAATAATTCCGTCAACGCCCTGTGCGATGAAAGATCTTACTGCTGCAATCTGGTTGGCCTGAACAGCCTGTGCATCATTATATTTAAGCTCATAGCCTCTTACTGCTGCTTCACCCTGTACTGATTCTGTTTCAGCCCAGCGCCATGCCTGCTGGCTGTCGCACTGTGAAAACCCAACAACCTTAGGGCTGTCAGCTCCAGCGTCCTGCTGGCCACCTGCGAATACTGTCCCACCAACTATGGCGAGAACCAATAAAGCTACTAAAAATACACTTCGTTTCTTCATTAAAGAAACCTCCCTTGTTAATATTGTTAACATTTTACATGCGTTCAATGAAATCTGTAAATTTCGAATATTTATGAAAAAATAACAATCTTTTGTAATTACATTTTCTGCTTGACGAAATTTCACTAACGGCATTAGGATTGTTTCACAGCCTATGAAGAAACTAATATATCCATTATTTATACTGATAATCCTGCTATCGGCCTGCACTCAAAAAAATGGGAATGTACTCAACAACTATGATCCGGCCCTAGACAACAGCCAATCGGAATCCGATAACCTCGTAGTTGGCTTTTCCCAGATGAACCATATAAACCCATGGCGGGTTGCGGAAACTAATGATTTGAAACGCAAAGCCGATGATTTGGGGATAAAACTGATAGTCCTTGATGGCGAAAGTTCTCAAGAAAAACAGATAACTGATGTAATCAGCCTGATCGGAAGAAAAGTAGACTATATCGTATTGGCACCCCTCATATATGAAGGATGGGATAATGCATTAAATGCATGCAGAGAAGCCGGGATTCCACTAATAACTCTGGATCGAGAGGTTGCCGGTATTCCCGGCGTAGATTTCTTGACCTTTGTCGGCGGCGACTTCGTGAAAGAAGCTAAAACCGCGGCAGAGTGGCTCATAGAAAACACAGGCGGATCTGCAAAAATAATTGAGCTGCGTGGTCGTGAAGGCGCATCATGCGTATTGGACAGGGAAAGAGGATTCAGAGAAACAATCGAAAAGTATAATAATATGGAGATAGTCGTATCTGCATATGCCGACTTTGAACGGATTAAAGGCCAGCGCGTTATGGAAGAAATCATCCTGTCATACGGACGCAATTTCAATGTTGTCTATGCCCATAATGACGAGATGGCAATTGGGGCAATACAGGCTCTTAAGGCAGCAAACATCCAACCCGGTGAGGATGTTCTGGTAATATCAATTGACGGCAGCAAAGACGCTCTAAAATCAGTTATTGCGGGAGAACTGGGAGCTACTGTTGAATGTACTCCTTATCTTGCAGAACAGGTGTTTGCTGCAATTATGCGAAATGAACTCGGAAAAACCGTTCCGCATAAAATTATTGTTAAAGAAAGGCTGTTTGACGTCAACAATGCGACAGAACATATTGATGAAGCTTTCTAACCGGCGACATTCGGGAAAAGGTCGTTTTCATATAAAATCGATCGGCGGTCAGATTTTCACCCTTGTAATGGTAATAACCATATCATCAGTACTTATTCTGGGAATTACCTATTTTTATCTTGCTGGAAACATCATCAAAGAGAATCTTGAATCAGTCCTGAGCGAGGTAGTAAAGGCAAACGCAGGAGAACTTGACAATCTTCTCGGCCTGGCAATGCAGAATTCACTACGAATAGCCGATGATCCGAAGATACAGGCTGTGCTGCGTAACGATTATCCAGAAGACCTTGCAGAAGTATATTCGCAGGAACTGGAAATAGATAATCAGCTTTCTTTCATCCAGAACTATGTAGACGATATTTTCGGCTTTTACGTCATCGGCGCTAACGGCATGCAGTTTAAATCAAACTTTTCTTCTCCCATTTATGAGAATTGGCAGAATTTTACCTGGTATCGGAGAATAATTTACAGTTCAAATCCAGTATGGTTTTCACCTCACGAGGGCTCATTTACTGTAAATACTATAGGCCAACCGCTTATTACCCTCGGTTTAAAGATAATTGATAAGTCCAGCGGAGATATACTTGGAGTTATTTTGACCGACATTGAAGTAGAGACCATACATGAAATAATCAGCCAGGGCCTGGGAGGCTCAGGTCACCTAAGCCTGATTGGGACAACGGGAAACCAGGAGATAACGCATTCAAGAGATACAGACACCCTAATCCAAAGTGCACTCTCGGCCTCAATCACAATCGATTATACTGGGTGGACATTGAAAGGCTTCATTCATCCTGAAACTTTGGAAGCATCGGTTACCTCGATGTTTAAACCCATCTTCATCCTTATTCTGATTATTGCAGCTATTGATTTTATCGCGGCTTTGTCATTTGTAAGCAGAACAATAAGCCCGCTTCGTGATCTCGCTGGGCTTATGAAGATTGTTCAATCAGGTAACTTCAACGTCAACATGGACATTCAAACCGAAGATGAGATAGGAATGCTTTCGAACAGTTTCAATGTCATGGTAGCAAAAATTAACACCCTCATGAAAGATCTGTATGAAGAGCATGAAAAGCTTAGAATATCAGAAATGAAAACCCTTGAGGCACAGATCAATCCCCATTTTCTGTACAACACCCTGGAATCGATTATCTGGCTTGCGAGAGCCGGTCAAAACGATGCCGTTATAAGGCTGGTATTCTCTTTGACGAACCTCCTTAGGATTGGACTGAGTCGGGGACGGACACTTGTAACAATTGAAGAAGAAATAGAACATATAAAAAACTACCTGGTTATCCAGGAAACTAGATTTGAAGATGAATTTGAATCGGTGATCAGCATCCCTGAAACCATAATGAAGAATAAAACCCTAAAACTTATTCTTCAACCGCTTGTAGAAAATTCCATCTATCATGGTATAATGCAGCAGGATGACACGGGAACTATTAAAATAAGCGCGGATTGTTCTGAAAATGACATTTTTTTTAGAATCGAGGACAGCGGCCCGGGCATCTCAACAGCTGAAGTCGAAAAACTTAATGGGTACCTTTCTGAAATGGAAGAAGAAAATGTCGGGATAGGGTTGCGTTCCGTTAACCAGAGAATAAAACTATATTTCGGGCCGGATTACGGGGTTAAGTTCAAATCAGCGCCGGGGGAAGGTACTCGGGTTTCTGTTCATATACCAAGGATATAAAATGGCGGAATTTTCAGTAATAATTGCGGAAGATGAGAAACTGATACGAAACGGAATCCTCAAATCAATTGACTGGGCATCCCTGAACGCTGAGGTTACAGGTCTCGCTAAGAACGGGGTAGAAGCAGCTGGACTTATACAGGAGAAGAAGCCTGATATTTTGCTTACAGACATAAAAATGGCAGGCGGAAACGGGCTGGATCTGATAAAAAACGCAAGATTTCACGCACCCGACATTAAGGTTGTGATAATTAGCGGTTATAACAATTTCGAATATGCACAGCAGGCAATCAAACTTGGAGTGAAGGATTACATCCTGAAACCCATCGATATAGAGA
Source organism: Candidatus Thalassospirochaeta sargassi (assembly GCA_028532855.1). Taxonomy (GTDB): domain Bacteria; phylum Spirochaetota; class Spirochaetia; order UBA9216; family UBA9216; genus Thalassospirochaeta; species Thalassospirochaeta sargassi. The sequence goes on along the minus strand of JAQQAL010000032.1, from coordinate 8,448 downwards.
AACTTAGAGGCATAATCGAAAAATTGACTTTTGAAATTCAACAGGAACGATCCGATCGAAACGATATCAAAAAACTTGAAGATTTTTACAATGACAACAAACAGATCCTTATTAATGAATTCTTCAGGGAGCTGCTTTTTGGTGTAATTTCTGAGAAGGACCTTGATAAACTTCTTCCAGCTTACGGATTCGAGCAGAAAAGCGCGTTTTATTTTCCGATGATCCTATATACCGAAATAAAAAACCCGATCGAGTGGGCCAGTCTGAAAACCGAATTGACTGAAGTAATAAAACCCAGTCTTACACGCTGGTCACTGACAATAGACAGCCTTTTCCTGATGCCGAACGAAATCTTTTACACCGATATCACTCTTGTTCTTTCTTCTACAAATTTTACATACGATCTTAACCGCCTTCTGCCGGATATAAAATCGGCAATAGAACAGTTATCCGAGATTAGCCTGCTGGCTATGGGAATGGGTGAAATAACAGGAAAGCTCCAGGAGCTTTCGCTTTCGTATCAGAAAGCGAAAACCCATGCAATGTTCTCGATGATTTCCGGTCTGAACGCGAAGGGGGTATCACCCGACAGTTCCGAATACGCACTTCCTGTAAATATCTATGAAACAACGAGGAATCTACATACAATTCTGAAACAGAAAGACAAACAGAAGCTTGAAGAGTTTATTTTACCGATTGAGAAGGAAATTTCAGACAATTCAATAGGTATCGAACATAAGAGAACTCTGCTTCGAAACCTATTTGTCTGCGTTCTGTCAGCAGGAGACGAGCTTGGGATTCCAGTCAGAGAGTTCTTCCCGGATCTGATGGCCCTTTTCCGATACATAAACCTCAAAACAATACAGGAACTGCTTACAAAAATACGCTGGGCATGCGAAATGATAATTGGCCAGCAACAGACACGCGAAGAGCGTGCCGGAGTCAATTTGATGGACAGGGCAAAATCCTTCATTATTGAAAACTACAGCGATCCACTCCTATCCCTTGAAACCGTTTCAAACTATCTGTCATTAACTCCGGCTTATTTCAGCAGACTTTACAAGCAGGCACATGGAACATCATATATCGAAACCCTCACGAAACTCAGACTTGATCGGGCTGTGAAATATCTTAAAGACAACCCTGAAATGAAGATATCCGCAATCTCAGCAAATGTGGGGTACAGCACACCATCATATTTTAACTACATCTTTAAGAAAAACTTTGGACAATCTCCAAAGGATTACAGGATAAATTTAACAAACAGTTAACCAAAACGCTAATCCTGAGGGTGTAAAGGATGAAAAAACCCCTGAGTGAATCAGAAGACTGAGAATTTTCTGATTCGGGGTTTATCATCGCTCAGCGTCTGCTGAAAAGATTCCCCAAAAGAATACCAGCAGCCCAGCAAATATTTCTTAACTTTGATCCATTTTCTGGCGATCCAGCTGGTTTAGATGCAGCTTCAGCAAAAAGCCTTTTACGAACCTTCGCAGTATAGCGAACAGGCCCATGCACAAGCGGACCGAAGCTGATTGCCTGTTTGGGGCAGATATGAAGACAGCGCAGACAATGCAGACAGGTTTCCGCGTCCCGGGGGACTGCAACCGGTTTCGCTTCTACAGAACCTTCGTCGTCCAGCCTGTCCTCCATAAACAGATTATTATCCGGGCAGCGCTTGGCACAGAGCCCGCAGCCTATGCACAGCTCCTCATCAACTTTTAAAAACGGATAACGAGCTCTCTCTATTCTGCCGGCGAGGCGTTCATACCGCTCATCAATCGAGCGGATACGAGTGAAAACACCGGCATCAGAACCACCGGCAGTATCATGATAACTCTGCCATCCCTTTAATATTTCCAATATAAAATCATCCAGCTTGTGCCCAATACCGGCTTCAAAATACATAATCTCACGGTAGGCGGTACTGTCTGGAGCTTTGAGTGATGCAATACCATTCGATGGACATTTGAATGTTTTCAGCGCGACGGGTGTATGCGTTCTGTTGTCATCCGCGGTGACGGTATGCTCAAGAGTGTTGGCAAACCTGCTCAGAGCTGTCCCGGTGAAACGGCAGTAGGTTGAATACACAAAAAAAGGTTTTCCGGACGGTTTCAGGTTTTCAAGAAAGGGAAAAAGCTGATCCATGATTGAAGGGTAGCTGAACTTATACACCGGAAAGCCAAACCCAAGTAAGTCCATGGTTCTGAGGTTGAAATTAAAATCACGGGAGGACTTATGCATTTCTTCAATCGAAACCGACACCGCATCCCAGCCTTTACTTCTAAGCCGCGAAATAATTTCGCCGGTGATCATTCCGGTGTTACCGGTTCCCGAAAAGTAGATTATCAGTGCTTTCATAACCTACCTAATTAACCTTATATTGCGGTTCTTTTCCGGAAAGGACTTCTACAACATTACGTGCCGCCTTCGTCTTGAGTTCAATAATCGATTCTTCACTATACCATGCAGCATGATCAGTGAGAGTTACATTTTCAAGCCTGCGCAGCGGGCTGTCAGCTGACAGGGGCTCTTCATCATATACATCAATTCCAGCAGCAGCAAGCTTACCGCTTTCCAGCGCCCGGCACAAGGCTCTTTCATTCACGATAGGGCCACGGGCGGTATTTATCAGTATAGAGCCGTCTTTCATCTTCGCAAATGCCCTGTCGTCAAACATATTTACTGTATCCTCTTTAAGCGGACAGTGAATAGAAATATAATCGCTGCGGCGCAGCACCTCATCAAGGTCGGTTTTCCGTCCGCCCGCAACCCCTATAAGAGCAGGCTCGGTATTGGGACTGTCTATAAGAATTTCCGCAAAACCGAAACCTGATATTTTTCGAACGAGAGTACTGCCGATATGCCCGAAGCCGATAACCCCCAGGGTCCGGCCCGTCATACGAAAACAGGGCTGATCATTGTGCAGGTTCCACTGCCCATCTCTAATCTTCCTGTCTTTATAGCTTATTTTCCTGGTACAGTTGAAAAGCAGGGCAAGCGCATGATCAGATGCATCTTCCATCGAATAATCAGGTACATTGCATACAGCAATACCCTTTGCCGCCGCAGCATCCACATCAACATTGTCATAACCGACACCGTAACGTGAAATAACACGGCATTTATCAAGCATATTAATAACGCTGGCGTCCATCTGGTATAAATTACACATAACCCCGTCTGCGTCATGCAGCAGCTCACGGGCGGCCGCTTCGGATTCGGGGAAGGCTACTAGAGGCTTTATACCCAGCTCACCCAGTACTTCGGTTTCATAATCATAGTGATCATAGCGATGATCGAGAATAACAACTTTATAATCGGACATATCATATTTTCGACAGGATTAATAATAAACACAAACGGGAATTAATATAAAAAGCCCTGCAAAAAGACAGGGCTCTAAAACTGTGTATGTTATTATCTCAGTTCAGCTTCTCAAGCAGCCAGCTGATATTCTCACCCAGCGTCTTCATTATACCCTGCCCCTCAGCATCATTTTCAAAGTCTCCGGGGGCTGCAGCCATTCCGACATTCCAGTAGGATGAGCCGGGCACTATCATTTCCTGAACAAGAAAAAAGTTGTTTATTGACTGAAAAACGTTCAGGGTGCCGGCCCTTCTTGCGGGAGTAACAGCAGCACCTATTTTATGCTTCAGAAGCCCCTGACCTCGGCACACCCGGCCGGCCCTGTCTACGAGCGCCTTTGTTTCGGTTGTGAGGGAGGCAAAATATGTAGGGGAGCCAATTATAACAGCATCTGCTGCCGCCATCTTTGCAATAGCTTCATTTATGCAGTCATCATCTAACGCACAACGCCCCTCATGATTGGTCTTGCACCAACCGCAATTCGTACAACCATGTACAGCCTTACCGCCTATGTTGAATACTTCACATTCATGGCCCGCAGCTTCAAGAGGTTTGAAAACCGTGCGCATCATTCCAACTGTGTTTCCGTCTTTTGACGGGCTGCCGTTTATACCTATAACCTTCATTATTGCTCCTTATCAGGGAATTCCTTCATAAGCAGAACCTGATTCCCTTTTTTATTATATTCTACCTTATCAAATACAGCCTGCGTCATGATAATTCCGCGGCCATGCTGCAGTTCCTGCTGATTTACTTCGTTCTGTACCTTATTCATTATATGTTCATAATCGAACCCGGGGCCCATATCGGTTATACGATAAATAACCTTTTTTTCATCAAAAAAATAATCAATAGAAACCTTTTTATCCCGGTTTTCAGGGAGCTGTCTGCGCTCACTCATATAATCAAACAACCTGCCCTCAGCCTGAGCCTTTGTCTTCTCATCAAAGGTTACATTCAGATTTCCATGCTCCATGGCATTTACAATCATCTCATTAAGCCCCATCTTTATCATCATCACATCACCCTTCTCAAGCCGGCGTCTGAGATTGGCAGTAAGCTTATCTACAATGTCACCTACCATGGTAATGTAATTATCAACATCAAGAGAAATTCTTTCGGTTCCAATATACTCCGATAACTTTGAAGAAGCAGTAGGCCAGGCTCTTGCAATAAGCTCTTTCTTATCACCGTTAATAAAACAATCAAACCTGAAGTGATATTCAACAGGTTCAAAGGTTACCCAGTCTTTGATATATGTATTAAATGAAAGTTTGTCACCGTCATCCTGCAGTTCAAGAAGCTGTTCCCTGAAATACTGATTATCTTTTTCTTCATCTATCTCATTAAGATAAAGACAGTCTATAAAGTTAAGAGGCTCATCTCCTATATGAAAAATCTTCTCAGCCTTCTGGTTCGCAGAAACAATCTCGAGTTCATTCGAAAGTGAGAACATTATTTCATCAGCTGCATCCATAACCAGACTGTATTTATTTTCGGAGGCCTTAAGTTCTCTGGTTTTATTTTCAAGCAGATCAAGAACCTTAAAATATTTGCTGAATACAGAAGCAAGAAAGAAAAGCATCATAACTGTTGAGCCAAAAACAAATCTGGAAAAACGAACATTCTCAATAAAATAATTGCGTCCGCTATAGAAATACTGCATATCATCAAGACCGCCGAGTATCGCTATCAATACCCCGATAAAAAGAGCCAAGCTCTGAAAATTGCGGTTCTTTTTAATCAGATAGTATATAGAGTAGACTAAAGCCAGGACTATAAACAAGGACAAACCAATATCACGCACTATAAAAAGAGGACCTTCCATACCCCGGGTAAAATCGCCGGGAGATAATAAGGGAATATTTGAGCCAGTTGTAACCGATATCACAGAATCTGGGAAAATATAAGCCGCAGCAGTCATTGCAACAGTCAGGGCAAGCCCCAGCCACATGAAAATATCAAGTGCTTTTTTCAAGAATCCTTCAGTTGGAAAGGCATTCATCAGGAAATAAGGCAAACTTGCCAGAAACATCAATATAGCTATCTGTTCAGCCCTGTGAAGATGTCTTCCAAGCTCCATATTACCAGTCCATCCGGTAATTATGATGATAGTTTCTGCAAGAACAAACAACATCACATTGAATGTCATTAAAGCTCCGGCAAGAAAGGTTTTCTCTCTGGTTTTATAAGAATAAACGAAATAAACCCCTGTGATTATAACAAGCAGGGTCAAACAATTGACGGATATCGCCAACTGCAATGAATCGAGCAAACTGCCGCTGTACATAATGGTCTCCAATACGTTTCAGTTTATCGGATAGAAAACAAAAATCAAGTATATTTTATGATAATATATTTTCATGGATTTAAATGAAATAATGACAAAGCTCAAAGACTCCAGTGCACTGGTAATCCGCAGCGGTGCGATTGAGGATGCCCCCTGCATGTTGAGGAGGTCCTGACCCGGTATCGGCCAGGCGAAATCAACATGAGCAGAGAAGTAGCCATTGCAGCCTTTGCGTCTGCACAATGTATGAGAAACCGCTTCACAGTACTTGATCTTGCTTATGACCTGGGTGTACTTTTTAAATATATTAATAAAATTCAAGAAGATAAGAATTACCTTTACTGAAAATATCTTATTTTATCTGATTCAAGGAGACAAATATGTCAGACAAATTAGTTGTGTACTATTCCAGAAACGGTGCGACAAGGAAAGCAGCCGAGAAGCTCTCGGAATACCTGAACTGCGATATTACCGAGATTGTCTCTAAAAAGAAATACCGGGGCCCTATCGGCTGGCTTGCGGCCGGGCGTGCATCAATGAGAGAGCTCAAGGTTGAGATTATCGAACCGGAGTTGAATCCGGAAAAATATAATGGAGTAATTCTCTGCATGCCGGTCTGGGCCTCAAATATACCCAGCCCCGTTAGAACATGGCTGGATGCGCATAAAGATGATTGCAAAAAGCTCTCCTACCTGCTCACGTTCAACGGAGGAGGACAGGACAAGACAATTGCCAAGCTGGAAGAACTTGGCGGCAAGGCTGAAAAAACTGTCCATTTTTCGGATTTCGAGCGAAAAAGCGACGTCTGGGTGGAAAAGCTCACCGCCTTCGCTAACGAACTGTAAACAACAAAGCAAATGTAAAAAAGCCGATGGGATTTGATACAGGGCGAATAGGACGCTAAAAAAAAGCGCCCTGCTTAAACAAGACGCTGTAATTTTATTGACGTCCTGATTAATATCCGAAGCTGAATGCCCCGCTGTTAGTTCTCAGAGTTACGTAATTTCCGGAAAGTGACTTTTTATTGTCAAGATTCATTGTATAAAACAGGCCTGATGTTACAGGATCATAAATTTTCACAACGCCGCTTCTTCCATCGACAGTAATCCTTATGGGAACCTCGGTACTTTTCGGATACTTCATAACGACCTTCTCAAGTGCCTTGAGGCTGATTGAATCAAGCAGTTCCATATCCCAGTTTGTATCGCTTCGATAAAGCTGCGCACTCAAGCCTTCAGGAATATCATCTGATTCTGGATTCTCATCATAATTCAGCCACAGCAGATAAGACTTGCCTTCGCCCCAGCTGAAACCCTTTGCTGGTTTATCAACAAATATATGAAGACCAAAACCGGCATGACCGTCTTCAAACAGCCCCTCCTCATACATTACATTGAAAATATATTCCACAACGCCCTTCTGAGGATATACCAGCCAGGCTTTTGCGATACCGGTATCAGCATCCTCCTGGTAAATCCTGTTACCCTTGATTTCCCAATCTCCGCATGCGAATCCGTAATCTTCAGCTGCAAAAAGGCTGAGGGGTAGAACTAGCATTACGAATAGAATTGCTAAGGCAAACTTTTCCATGTGTCCTCCAAAAAATTTCAGGTAATCTCCTCCCATCTACTATATAAATAAATTAGAGTATTAAAAGTTACAATTTTTATAAAAAATCAGGATAAAAACCACAAAAGACTACATAGGAAATTCAATACGAAAAAGACAACCGCCTTCTGTTCTGTTTGAGATCCGGCAACTGCCTCCGTAGAAGTCGAGAATCGATTTCACAATGGATAAACCTAGACCGGAGTGAGCCGCATTTTCTTCTTCGGGCCTGTCGGAGTAGAAACGTGTGAAGAGTTTTGTTTCGTCGCCGGGAGAAATACCAGGACCGTTATCTGCAATTTTAATAACAGCCGTATTTGGCTCCTGTTCAAGTGATACCTGAACAGGAGCCTTCGAACTGAATGACAGAGCGTTATCTACAGGGTTACAGACAGCCTGAACAAGCCTGTCCACATTCATAAGGATAATGCATTTTCCGTCGCTTTTATCTGCAAATTCGATCCTGCTGTAGCGCGACAGGATTACAGGGAGGACCTCTGAAAGATTCACTTCTTCCTTCTGTTCTCCTTCAAATCTGCTTTCCAGGCTGCTTATTTCACGCAACTCGCCAAGCATCCTTTCCATCCTCCGCTCTTCATCAAGCAGACGCCTGAGCAGTTCAGGAGTTTTATCCGGTGATTTAAGAGCAAGCTCGGCTGAGCTTTTTATTACCGATAGCGGATTTTTAAGTTCGTGCAGCATATCTGATGTAAATTTGTCGATAAATTCCATCTTGTTTTCAAGATTTCCGCTTAGTCTGGTAAGCGATCTTGAAAGCTCACCAATCTCATCACCACGTTTGAAGCCGGTGAAATGATTGCGAAAGTTTCCGGATTCATCAAGAATGTTTCCTGCCTCATTTTTCAGACGGACAACAGGGACTGTAATTGTCATGGCAAGACCGAAAGAAAGAGCAATTGAGAGCACGAGAAATATCAGGAAAATTTGAATAATATCGAGTCGCAGCTCATAAAGATAGGTCAGAAGCTGATATGTGGAACGGGAAACAAGTACGGCACCTGCAACCTCGCTTTCGCTTATATCACTATATACGGGTATTGCCGAATAGAGATTGATTGAGCGCTGTCCGCCAGTTGAAAATCTCGTAGCCGCGCCATAACGCCCTTCAAGCGCAGCCTGCACTTCACGGCCATCAAAGACTGTTTTTTCACTGTAATACT
>JAQQAL010000031.1 GCA_028532855.1 Candidatus Thalassospirochaeta sargassi | reverse complement strand
ATATAAAAGAGCCCAGTTGTCATCAATGCGCTGTTCTCTCGACATCCAGTAGATCACCGGACCTTTCCCGGTATATTCTTTTTCATTGAGATTAAAAACACGGTTTCTATCTACAATCATTTCAAACCTTATTATCTGCTTTTTCCCTGTAACGAACCAGAAATACTTCGTAGGCCATGATCGATGAATTAATCTCCTGCTCCTTTATCATCCCCCTGCCTGCCCAGCCCAAACCTGAGTATCTGTAAAGAGCATCCAATTCACTTCGGATATCCTCAATATTAAAACCGGGTGCTGCGGCTCTTTCTTCGAGAGTTGCAGCTACAGAATCATAAACCGATGTGTTTTCATCTGAAATATGCATATTACTCACTCAAATAAGCCCTGAAGCTCTATTCCGCCGGTATTATATAAATCCAGAAGAGCAATAATCCTCTCCTCCTTCAGCTGTTTGATTGAATACTCTCTGTCCAGCAGATCGACTTTGATAGTTTCAACCGCAGCCTCACTGCTGAGGCCTGCATCAAATCTTACAAGTTCCCTGTCAAGAAGCGTCTTGTCATACAAAAGGCTTTTTTCCAGCAGCTCTATCTTTTCATCAATCAGCTTGAGATTTTCTTCCGCAGCCGCTGTCGCAAGCTGGGCAGCTTCTTCTGCTGATCGCAGCCTTTCACCCGCAGCAGACAGACTATGCTTTTCGGATTCACGAAGCTTTTTCGTTTCACCCCAGTCAAAAACCGGCAGCGACACCGACAGACTGACTGAGAGATCCATCTCGGCAGCTCCAGCTTCATCGAAAGCATCGGCAAAGGAGCTTGCTGAATCCGAATCTGAACGGCGGTATAGGGCGGAAACCTCAAAAACAGGCTCGCTGCCGGTTGGAATAGAGGAGGCTGAGAGTTCGGTTATCCGTGTAGAGACGGCCGTAGTCTGTACATTAAAACTTCCGGCCGGATAAATATCATTTACAGGGTTTAATCCTATTCCGGAAATGTTTACATAACCGCCATTAAAATCATCTTTTCCAGTCAGCTGCTTCATATCGTTCAGAGCTATTCTGATTTGATATTCAAGTTCAATCTCAGTCTCCTTAAGTCTGTTGATCTGAAGCTCTTCAGAAAGCCTGTCCAAACTGCTGATGCGTCCGGCCGCCTCGTCTGCAAGGGCAAGCTCTAATCGTTTCTCTGCCAGAAGGATCCTCTGCTCCAGCAGATTGGAAGAATTCTTCAGGCTGTTTATAACCGCCGCTGTGCTTGCTATTAGAATAATTAGATTATTTTCAAGAGCAGATCTGCTCAATTCAGCAATCTCTACACCGGCGGCGGCAAGCTCATCATTCTGCCTGAGATTATCAAACCGGACCGGTGCCCCACTTATCCTGTCTACAAACAGCGGCTGGCGCAAATAAAGCGATACTGCCGGACTCACCAGATAATTCCATTCGGCACCGTCTGAATCCTGCAGTGAAAGATCAAGGCTCCCGGCACCGGTCAGGCTCAAGCTCCCGCCGGTAGGAAGCGCAGCTCCCAGACTTAATCCGCCGCCGATTTTGTGCCGGTTGTAGCGGGTAGGAGCGGAGGAAGTTGAATATTCATTTGCATCGGAGTAGCGGTACAGGGGATTATTTCCGGTATCTGTTGTAAAATCTACCCCGGGAAGAACCGAAGCACGCTGAGATTCATAACTCATGATCTCAGACGAAAGATCGAGGTCGGCGGCCCGGAGATCCGGATTGTTTTCGAGAGCGCTTCGAACAAGCTCCGCGAATCCAGTGTCTGAGGAATACGCATTGAAAGATGCCGCAACCATCATCAATAAAACTAAAAGATTAATTTTCAGTATATTTTTTATCATTTTTTACCTCCGTAAAGGGCCCCGTACAGGGCAGGGATAAAGAGAAGTGCTGTTAGTGTCGAGAATATCAGCCCGAATACTATAGTAGTTGCCATAGGCTGCCATACAACGGATCGTCCGCCGAGACCTACGGCTGTAGGAAGCAGCCCCGCAATAGTTGTAACAGAAGTAAGAATTATCGGTCGAAGCCTTGTAGTAGCAGCCTCGATTACAGCATCAAATGTTGCTTTTCCGCCCGCCCGGAGCTCATTAATAAAACTTACAAGCACGATCGAGTCGTTTACAGCTATACCGGCGAGGGCTACAGCAGCATACAGGACGGTTGTTGAAAAAGGTGTCCCCGAAACAGCCAGATATAGAATGACACCTGCGAATGAAAAAGGCACAGTGAGCATAATCAGAACAGGCTGTGTAAAGGATTTAAACTGTGTTCCCAGGATCAGATATATTAAAAAGACTCCAATCAGGAAAAGTCTCAGAATCTGAATTATCAGATTTGAAAGCTCTGCGAACTCGCCCCCAATCTTAAGCTCTACGCCCGGATACAGAGCTCTAAGCTCAGTATTAAAATACTCCTCTATCTCAGAATTAAGCTCCGGCACAAGAGCATCATCATAGGCATCAGCTGAAATAGTTATTTCCCGTTTACCGTCAACCCGCTTGATAGATGAAACACTCCGGCCCTGCTCAATACTTCCGATGGCGCTCAGCGGTATCAACCTGCCGTCCACTGTCGGAATTTTCATCTGACGGAGAACTTCAAACTTTGCGTTTTCACCGTTACGGTAGCCTACAATAACATCAATTTCTTCATTGTCTCTGAATATTGTTGTTGCCGTAATACCATCGAAGGATGCACGAATATAGTTTCCCACGTCCCTTGCTGACAGCCCCAGCTCACTTGCCCGCGCTCCATTAATCCTTAATCTCGCTTCAGGCTTTCCAACCTCAAGATTGTCTTTAATATTAATTAGATTGTCAGAGGACCTCAGTCTGTTTTGGAGAAGACCGGATACGATCTTGAGATTCTCATAATTATCACCCTCAAGTCTTACATTAAACGCCTGTTCAACCGGCGGCCCGTTGGTGGCTTTCCTTAAGATCACCAGTTCAGGTCCGGGTATTTCGAGAATGCCCCCTCTGGAGTCATCCATGATACGCGCTATAGATCTGGTACGGCCTTCGCTCCGCTCTGTCAAATCGACGGTAATCTGTGCAATATTATTGCCTGAGGAATTACCGGAACTGCCGCCCGCAAAACCTATACTTGAGGTTATTGATACAATTTCACCATTGCCGATAGAAGGAGTAAGTTTTTCCTCCATCCGGGATACAACGGATGTTGTTTTTTCAAGAGTGGTCCCGGGTGCCATTTCAATATCGATGTAAAACAGCGAATAATCTTCCGCACTGAAAAGATCCTGCCCAAGAAAAGGAACAAGTGATAATGAACCTATGAGAAAGATGCTGAAAACCAGCAGTACTGTTTTCTTTTTACTGTAAACCTTTTTTACCAGATTTTCATAGAAGCTTTTAATCCGCTCAAACCAGTCCCTGCGCCGCTGTTTATGTCCGCCGGGCCAGTCGGCGTAATGTGATGGAATAAAGAAAACTGCTTCAAAGGTTGAGGCTATCAGCGCTATCGAAACTGTCAGCGGGATAACTCTTAGAAATTTCCCGATTGTTCCGGGGAGGATCATCAGATGCAGAAAGGCCGCAATAGTTGTTGCTGTCGCCGCAATTATCGGAACCACCACCTGATTTACGCCTTTTACAGCGGCATCTCTTCTGTTCAGACCCGTCTGCTGAAACCGGAAGCTGTTTTCAATTATAACTATTGCATGATCAACTACAAGACCTAGAACAAGAACAAGCCCGAACAGGGTATTTGTATTAAAAGTCTCTCCGAGAAAATCCAGAATGATGAATGTAATAGCAAACGTAAGAGGAATTCCCAATGCCGTCATTAGAGCATTTCGAAGCCCTATAAAGACGAACAGAATAATGACGAGCAAAAGAAGACCGAACAGTGCATTATTCAACAGGACTCCTATACTGTTGCTTATCTGCACAGTTGAATCATTCTGAACCGCGAAACTCAGCCCGGGATATCCGCTTTCAACGGCCTCATCAATTATGGATTTAACCCCTTCAGCCACCGTTACGGAATTACCACCCGGTACTTTTGCAACACGGAGGATGACAGCTTTTTCAGAATTAAAACGGGCATAGTCCCCTTCACTATCGTAATCTTCAACTACCTCGGCAAGGTCCAGGATTCTAAGTGAGCCGGCACCCGTATTCCGCCGTACAATGAGATTAGACATATCATCCGCCTCAGCAACCTCGCCTATTGTTCGCAGAAGATACTCCCTGTCTGAATCGGAGAAGCTCCCGCCGGGAAAATTACCGGTATTAACCTGGACAGCCTGGATCAGCTCGTTCAGGGAGACACCCAAGGCTTCCATTTTTGACTTATCGGCATCTATAAAAATCTTTCGCTCACGCTGACCTACAGCCTCGACCCCTGAAACATCGGTGACATTTTCTATCCGGCTGCTGATATCGGCCGAAACTGAAACAAGATCACTGTAGGATGCCTCACCGTATATTACTGCCTCAATCACCGGTAGAAAATCAGAAGAAGAGAAATCATCGACAAGGGGTTTAAGGGTTCCATCTGGCAGGCTCACTCCCGAAAGTCTTGTCTGAACATCCTGGAAAAGAGATTTGAAACGCTGATCATCAATCCCATCATCGAATTCCACTCTTACAACACTTAATCCCTCACTGCTGACAGATTGAATCCGTTTCAAATCATCAATACCGTCCATTTCATTCTCTATGGGAACGGTAACGGATGACTCAACATCCTCAGCTGACACTCCCGGATAGGCAACTATTATGTTTGCCCAGTAAAACGGAACCTCTGAGAACTGTTCACGGGGAAGCTGCAACATACTGAATGCACCAAAGACCAGAAGAGAAATCATGAGAATCGTGATTAATACATTGTTGGATACAGAGAACTTTCCAATATTCATATTATTCCTCCTCTGCTGTGGTGTACTCCGGAATAACTGCTGCACCGTCACTAAGGCTCTTGAAGCCGGTCGTTATTACCGAATCACCGGCATTCAGTCCGGAGATAATTTCAATACGGCTTCCCGAAACAGTTCCTGTGCCAACCCGCTTAAGAACAGCTTTATTCTCTTCTATTACATAAACCCAGGAATCAGCTCCGATTTGAAGAACTGCAGATTCGGGTATAATTATTACTGAATCTTTTTCAGGCAGTTCAATCTCCACATCTGCAGAAAACCCGGACCTGATTGCTTCTCCGTAGGGATTCGGAGCCTCAACAACAACTCGAAAACTTCCGGTGTTCCTATCACTAGTCAAAGCAATTGCTTCAACCCGGCCTTCAAGTTCCTTCGATGCTGTTCTAATCAGGGCACTTGCCCCCTTACGAATCCTCTGAACCTCTTCACCCCCGAGGAAAATATTAACTTTAACTGCTGAAAGATCCACCAGCTTACCTATTCTTACGCCCTCACTAATGTAGTTACCAGTACCTATTTCGTTTTCCAGATCAGCAAGAAATCCTGCGAAGGGTGTTTTTACCACTGTATTCTCAAATCGCTTTAAGGAATCTTCATAAGTTGCTTCAGCACCGGAAAACTGTCCTCGGCTTCTTGCCAGCTCAGCTTCTGATGCACTTCCTCCGTCGTATGCCCGCTTTACTGAATTAAAGTCTATCTGGCTGCTTTTAAGCTGCTGCTCTGCCTGAGACATCGACAACTCTGCGACACTGCTGTCGACCCGCAGCACCGGCGCGCCCTTTTCCAGGTATTCGCCTATCTGCGCCGAAACTTCCTCAACAACACCGCGGGTCTCAGATACAATTACAGCCTCCTGTTTACCGGTGACCAGACCGGATGCCTCTATTGAGGGGATAACACTGCCGAAATCAGCTCTATAAGCTTCAACCGCGATACCGGGTTCTTCAGGGACATATAATGATGATGATGAGGTTTGGTCGGTAGAGCGTCTGTTTAAAAAATAAAAAGCAGACAAAACTACTGCCGCTAATATTAGAAATATTATTATCAATCGTCTTGATTTCATCTATTTCTCCTGTACTGTTTTAAAAATAATATTAATATTATAATACCACTTTTTGTGTTAATCAAGCGTTTTTTATAAAACTTAACTTGCATTATACCACTTTTCGTGTTATTTTAAGAATATGGGAAATAAAATCGGAATCAGCTATATGCTTAAAAAGCTGCGAAAGGAAAACAAACTGACACAATCCGATCTTGGGGAGGCTATTGGTATTGGTCAGACCTCGATTGCAAACTATGAGAACGGAAAGCGGTTTCCTGATGAAAAAAATCTAATTAGAATTGCCGATTATTTTAATATTTCACTCGATCTGTTAATCGGCAGAGAATTAAAAAATACTGAGGGAAATAATGTATCCGGGTTCTTATATGAAGGTTCTGATCTCGATGATAAAGCTGTAGAATATATGACGGCCGCCCAGAAATCAGGTTCTGAGGCAGTAAATATGATATTAGGGCTGCTGGAATCAGGATATACAGAAGAACAGGTCATTCTTGACCTGCTTGAAGCATCATTGATTAAGGCTGGAAACTTTTGGGCGGAGGGTCTTTATAACGAAGCAATGGAGCATCAGCTCAGCAATACTGTTATAGAATCCTTGATTGCATTAAAAACAAACTCAAATAGATCATCAAATTACCGTGGGAAACTTGCAGCTCTCACTTCATACGGGGAGATGCATAATATCGGTATTAGAATACTGACCAGACTTCTAGAAATTGACGGATGGGAGACTTATTTTCTTGGTTCATCTGTCCCTGCGATTTCATTACTGGACTATATAAATAATAATCAAATAAACATGGTTATGGTTTCCGCTACGATGAATGAAAACACAGATTCACTTTGCGCAATTATAAAGGCAATAAAGAATGAACCTAACCCACCTCATGTAATGGCCGGGGGCAGAATATCAAATCTAAACAGACTTCAGATTCAAGCTGCCGGGGCCGACTATATTTACAGTTCAATCGCAGAAACAATAGATTTTACACGTAGAATACATAACTGATAATCAAATGAATTTAGAGGAGCAGGTCGTTTATGTCTTTTTTTTCTTTACATAACTTAGGAATTATTAATGCCTGTATTCTAATGTTCCTTTTTTTTCGCTCCACTTTGATAACTTTGATGCATCATAGCCCCAGATGTCTGGGAGTACCCGGAAAGCAAGAGCTATACTCAAAATATTTGCCGACTGAGAGGAAGATATGAAAATATTTCATCCTGAATTATTTCAGGGTTCATCAAAAAAGAAAAATTACTTTGAAGGTTGGTATTACAAGATCTCAACCGGAGACGAGACATTCGCAGTTATTCCCGGGATCTCCCTGGGAGAGGATTCTCATGCTTTTATTCAATTCATAGATGGAAAAACACATAAAACATATTATAACCGCTTTCCACTGGAAGACTTTGACTCAAATTCTGATAATTTTGAAGTGAATATTGGCCAGAATCATTTTACATTGGAAGGCATATCATTAGATATTGATAAAGAAGAGCTTGTCTTAAAGGGAGAATTCCGTTTTTATAATATTACGACATATCCCGCATCCTTTTTCTCACCCGGAATTATGGGACCGTTCAGCTTCATTCCTGCCATGGAGTGCTATCATGGAGTCGTATCAGCAGATCACCTCGTAGAAGGAAATATGATACGCAACGGAGAACAAATTAACGTAAATAAAGGCAGAGGCTACATTGAAAAAGACTGGGGGCGCTCAATGCCTTCATCATGGATATGGATACATAGTAATTTTTTCGATAATCCGGGAATCAGTTTTATGATGTCGATAGCACGAATTCCATGGATAGGAAGCAGCTTCACAGGACATCTTTGTTTTCTACTGATTAAAGGAAATTTTTACTCATTCACAACCTACAATAGAAGCCGATATTCAATAGAACAATCAAACGATAATCACATCATTATAAGATTAAAAAATAAAAAATACACCGTTGAAATTCAGTTCCGGAATCCTGATCTTGGTGGAGATCTGAAAGCTCCTGTAAACGGGGGAATGGAGAGGATAATACGGGAGAATACTGATTCAGAAATATTTCTCAGTCTCTCCGAAAGAGGAGGAAAATGCTTATTTCAAGGATATGGAAAATCATGTGGAATTGAGGTAACTGGAAAAATTGATGAATTAATTTAGTATACAAGTAGGAAACCGGAACGCTCCATTCCGGTTCCCTTTAGATAATCAATTTTTTTAAAACTGCATCAGGTCTGAGGATATATCTAGATCAAGGTCGCCTGTGTAACAACCGCCCTGATAATAAAGATCAGAAGCGCCGGAAACGCTCCCGCTGAGGGTGCCGCTGCAATCAACCCACATTTTACTCGCACCGCTTAGCTCTACATCAGCATTTTTTGCCTCAATATCACGCAAATCGGCCTTACTTGCGCCTGAACATTTCACATACAGGGTTCCTTCCATATCTACGGCCTCAATGGTAACTTCGCTTGCACCGCTCACCTCGGCAGAAATATCACCGACAGAAATAAAGCTGAAAGTTCCACGGCTTGCGCCGGAAACATCGGCGTTAAATGTACTGTCCGATTCAAACCCGGAGATTTCAAAATCAGTGGCGCCGCTTATTACTGCTTCTTCAAGACTGGGCATAACTACAATTACCTCAAAGGTTACATAGTTGTAGACTGAATACGGGGCAAGCGATATATACAGACTGTCACCGACAAGCTTCAGATCAAGACTGTCAACAATGTTATCGTCGCAGTTAACCGTCACGCTGTATTCGTCACCCTGAGTTACAGTTAAATCACAATTATAATTTGCATCGATGCTTTTAAAGCCGTCGATATCAACCTCATTCTCAACTATAATCCCGGAACCACGCATCATGTTGCATCCGGTGAAAATAACCGCAGCTGATAAAACAGCCATAATAAAAAATATCCGTTTCATACTTATCTAACACCAATACGGCTCTGAACTGTCACTTTTTTATGCTGTCTTAAAGCAGGCTCGATATTCAGCGAAGGCCTGCCAGAAAAAATTGACGGTAGGCCTTTATCGTAGCAAAGCAGTTTGTATAGGCCATTAATTCCATAATTTTCACTTAATCTTCACACATTAGACACATCAGCAGAACAAAATAAAAACCTCCCTGCAGCTATCTGCTTGACTCATAATGAAAGATATTTAATTATTACTTCGATAAACAAGGACTTGACAATGCCTAAAAAGATATTAGTTGTAGATGATGAAACAAGAATGAGAAAACTTGTGTCTGATTTTTTGAAAAAAGAGGGATATACAATTCTTGAAGCTGAAAACGGCCGACAGGCTCTTGAGGTATTTTCAGCTGAAAAAGATATTGATCTTATAATACTGGATGTAATGATGCCTGAATATGACGGATGGGCCGTATGCCGTGAAATAAGAAAGACATCAAATGCAAGCATCATAATGCTGACGGCAAGGGGGGAGGAATCAGACGAACTTTTCGGCTTCGAACTGGGTGTTGATGAATATGTAAAAAAACCATTCAGTCCGCGCGTCCTTATGGCAAGAGTAAATGCCGTGCTGAACAGAAAAAGTAACGAAGTTTCAAAAACCAGACAATTCGGCGCTCTCTGTGCTGACCGGGAGGGTCATTACTTTACCCTAAATAACGAACGACTTGATTTGGCTCCCAAGGAGTATGAATTGTTACTATACCTTGTAGAAAATAATGGCAATGCATTGAGCCGGGATCAAATTCTGGAATCAGTCTGGGATTACGAATACGGAATGGAAACCCGGACAGTAGATACACATATAAGAAAACTGAGACGCAAACTGGGCTGCGGAGAAAAATATATCCAGACAGTAAGAAATTACGGATATCGGTTCGAGATCCCTTAGTGAAATATTTCTCTTCACTGCGAATAAAACTATTCGCCTGGATAACAGCTTTAATCCTTACCTTTGTATTATTCTCTCTTTTCATGAATTCCCAGTTTCTTAAACCCTATTATATGTCGATACAGAAAAACCAGCATATTGAGATAAGCAATAATCTGTCTGAATTATATCCGGGAAAAGAAGAGGAACTTCAACTCGAAATAGAACGAATCGAAAGACTGGGCGGGTACCGTGTTGCAATCTTTGACAAGAATAAAAGATTATTATTTGATACAACTATAAGTACAGCAGATCGTACATTAAGACAGCCTCCGCCGCCCCATGATAATCCACAGTTGATGAATGCGCAAACACCCTTGAATGTTTCGTTTGATGCGATAAAGAATGAGGGGTACATTTTTCATGAAAGCCATGACCACAGACTCAATATAAATTTTCTGGAAATGTATACTATTCTTGACGATGACAAGATACTTCTACTGAGCGGCCAGATCGATTCCATGAAAAACAGCATCGAGATCACAAAAAGATTCTTTATGTTCACAGGAATAATCACGGTAATTATCGGAAGTATAGCAGCAATGCTTATTTCACGAAAATTCACAAAGCCCATAACAGAACTTAAGGCAATTGCTATGAGCATGTCTCATCTTGATTTCAGTCATAAATACCAGGTAACTTCAGAGGATGAAATAGGTGAACTTGGGACAAGTATTAATTCACTTTCAAATCAGCTTAATCGTTCAATAACCGATCTTCGTAAGGCAAATAAAAAACTAAAGCAAGACATCGAGAAAGAACGAAAAATAGATCAGATGCGAAAAGAGTTCGTTTCGAATGTCTCCCATGAATTGAAAACACCAATCTCACTGATCCAGGGATATGCAG
Organism: Candidatus Thalassospirochaeta sargassi; assembly: GCA_028532855.1. Taxonomy (GTDB): domain Bacteria; phylum Spirochaetota; class Spirochaetia; order UBA9216; family UBA9216; genus Thalassospirochaeta; species Thalassospirochaeta sargassi. The sequence continues at coordinate 15,214 of JAQQAL010000031.1, read as the reverse complement.
AAGGATTGAAACTTAACATCGTCGATAATGAAACAGACAAAAATTACTATTGCGAAGTAATCATAGACGAAGCTCTTAAAATGGAAAATCATGTAAAAGAACTTCTGGACCTGTCACAGCTGGAATCCGGGCTTTTCAGAATAGAGTATTCAAAATTCGATATTACAGAATTAATAAAAGAAATAATCACAAAATATGACAGAAGGTTAAAAGAAAACAAGATAAATCTCACCTACTCTGAAGCCTCAACAATCATGGTATTTGCAGATAAGATTAGAATAGAGCAGATAATAATAAACTACCTCAATAATGCAATTAATCACATTGATAAAGAGAAAAAAATAGATATCAGTCTCTCAGCTATGGGGCCGAACAGGATAAAGCTCAGCGTTTTCAATTCTGGTTCTCATATCCCGGAAAATGATTTAGAAAAAATCTGGGACAGTTATTACAAGGTTGATAAAGCCAGAACAAGGGCCTATGGAGGTACGGGTCTGGGTCTTTCCATAGTTAAAGCCATTCAGGAAAAACACGGAAGTAAATATGGTGTTAAAAACATTGAAGATGGGGTTCTGTTCTGGATTGAACTGAAATCTGCATCTGAAAGTTCTCAGTAGCTGTATACCAATTTAAAATCCGTTTTAAATGATGTATCCCAGCCCACCTCAATACTATCGTTATTGCGTTCGAAGACATCTTCAAAGGCGTTGCCGGGAAACAAATAACACAAACTGAAATTTAACGAAAGATCATCCAGAATATCAATCGTATTATGAAGATCAATTTCCAGTCCAAGCAGGCTGCTGAAATACCCATCGCCGGAGAATAACCCGCCCGTATTGGCTCCACCAATAATCAAATCCGAGGACAGAGGGATAAAATTAAAATCCTGAGATACGCCAAACTCATACACAAATAATCCTGGAGCATCCATAACGATATCGCCGCTTGAAAGGTTATCTTCAATCAGACTGACAGATTCGTTGCTGAAACAAGCTTCACTTCCATATGAACTGCCTCCGAATAACAGGCCTAAACCGGTATCAAGGCTGCCTTCCCCGTCTACTACCTGAAACTGATTAACCGAAGACGTGTCAGAGTCAAAACTGCTTGTAAGATTATATCTTGTAAAAATAACCGTATCTTCAAACGGTTCAATGCTCAATTCCATATTTGTATAAAACGCAGAAATTGGAATCGTATAATTAATAGAATTAAGAGTTACAATTCCACCGTTATAAATAAACCTGCTCTTTAATTCGAAATATTCATTCTCATTCTCGAATTCAAAACCAAGCCAACAGGGATTATATGTAAAGCTGTCGCTGTCATTGCCGTCTAAAAATATTGTCCATAATCGAAATTCAGAATCCAGATAATCTTCCGATTCAGCGCTGATAAAAAATAATTGATTTAAATCATCTGAGCTTTCTATAAAATTAAAGTAAGCATCAACAAGATTAGGCATACTGTAAAAAGACTTTATCCCGGCATAATCTGTATCAGCATTTATTTTAAAACCAAAATTATCCTCATTGATCACTGTATCAGATGGTGAATCAGTTGCAATTAAACCTGCCTTAATATCATAAATTGAAAACTCATAACCTGCCCCCAACTGCCTGGTCTCAAGTTTTATGGTCTCCAGAAAATTGTCCTCATCTCTAAAATCCTCATCTAAAGAGATATTCCCCCACTCGAGTTTATAAAACAGATAAAGAGGAATAGGCGTTGTCACATCAAGATTAAACCGGACACGTATATCCGCAGCCGCAGCTCCATCTGATGTATCATAATCAAGGTCCCAGTTATTCTCATAGGCAAATCTGGTTCTTATATCCCCATCATATTCAAATTCCCAATCTTCTGCAAAAAGCGGCAGTGCTGAGAAAAACAGCATAGGAAAAAGCAATTTTCTCATATCCATCATCCCATATACACCTTTAGAACTGCTGTATCCCTTAGAAAATCTACACTCTCTATCTCAACATCATTAACTTCCTGTCCAAGCCTTTTTTCGAGCTCCTTAATTAATTCAGCCTTTCTATCATGATGAATCAGCTCAATCATTTCAAACTTAATCTTCTTATTAGGTTTAAAGTTTCTAAGCCAAAGACGTTCCATGATAAATGTTATAAGTATAATAACAATATCTGCGAATATTATTTCAAAATAACTCAGGTCAATAGTTACTGTTGAATTAATCGTTGCCATGATTATTGAAATAAACATAAAGGTCATTTCTTTAATAGGAATAGCTTCAGTTCGGTAGCGGAGTATTGAAAAAATTGCAAAAAGGCCGAAGGCAAAGCCAGTCTCCAGCTGAATATTGCTGAGCATACTCGAAACAAAAAATATCAGGATATTGAATATAAAAAAATTAAATAAGTACCCTGTATTTTTATTTACTGGATAATATATACCAAAAATTAATATTGAAATGCCTGTCAGGTTTATCAGAAATTTGATCACAAGCATCTGAAACGATGCCATGTTAATAAGGTGAATCCCGAATATTATAATGTTTTCCACTAATGACTCCTATATTATTTTCTTTTGCGGTTGGACATCCCGCAGATTAAGCATTTTATTTATTTCCCTTATTTTAGTATTAATTAGATTCGTCTTGACCCCGGAATAGAGCTGAGAAATACCAAGACAATATTTACTTATAGAAAAAGGCTGTATTCTATTAATCTGTAATAGTTTTTTTACCGGTGATATTTTTCTATTGCCTTCACGTTTGATTTCTATAATTACAAGATCATTAAAATCGGATTCTTTTAAAGCGGCGCTGTAATGAAGATTGGCATCGATGGTTACCCTTTCACTGAAAGCCCTGTCAACCAATGTTATCCGGTTATAATCCACCTGCAGTTTTTCTTCAAGCTGCGAGGGAGAAAACGGCAGGCGCTGGCTAAGGAAATCTTCACAATCGGTAAATTTATAATCTTCCTTTACTTCGATCCTTTCTTTAATTGTTCTCTTTCTATTTGTCTTCAACTTATATTCCAGAAAAGTAGTTCCGGTCAGTACGTATGTTCTGCTGCGAACTTTAAAACGATTAAGTTTGCCGTTCTGATGAGTTCTGTAAAGAGCGAAATCAGGCAAATCATAATATACTGATTTATAGGGCATTATTGTTTTATCGTTTATTTCAACAAGTGAGTATTCATTATGAAGCTCCGCGAGGAGCTTACCCAGATCATTAATACTGAGGACATACTTGCATTCCTTTCTGTTCATCAGTTTTACTTTATCAGTCTCTTCGATTCCCACAGTTCTGAAATCACCGAGAATATCACAAAACCTGTACAATTTTACCAGCCCTTACCAATAAGATAATCATCAACATCATCAAACCGGTCTTCAATATGCTCCTGCAGGTCCGTTAACCCGTCAGTGAATTCCCAATCGTAGTCAAACCACTTATACCCGTCTATCTCGCCGTTATCATCACCAATGACATAGTCTTCTATCAAGGCTGAGTAGGTGCTCATCAATGCCGTTAATTCATCGACATCATACAGGTCATCTGAGTCGGAATCCTTAAAATACTTATAAAGCTTTGCCTCATATTGGTTTTCATATACATTATCGTCCATGATATAATACAACAGCGGCCACGAACTTCGTACTTCGCTCATTGAAAGACTGAGACTTTGATTATTATCAGTAAAAGCTTCATTCATGTCCCAGGGAAACCAGGAGAAAATACAATCATTTGAAGGATCAGCATAGAGGTAGTAATTGTGTGCTTTACAACCGTAGACATCCCAGTTCTCAATTGTGTTATTTATTGCAAGATAATCAAGAAATCCGTCGACATCGAATACGGCCTCCATTGCAGTTCTCCAGTCGTCACCGGAAAGGCTGCCGTCATTAATTGTATCGATGAATGTTTCAATATCCGTCCAGTCATCCTCATCTTCGTTGATTTTCTTCGGATAATATTCTTCATCAAAATATTCCAGAGTTGACTCATCCTCATCATCAGGTTTATATAAATTCCCACTACCATCGTCAAACTGGGTTTCCAACATTGCATCCGAAGGGTCTTCAATCATTGTATACAGCCCCCAGTAAACCGGACCTTCACCGTCACCGCAATCTACATAGACCCTGTAAAAGGCAGCCTCAGCCGCAGGCACACCGCCCATCTGAAAAACGTCGGAAGCCATTTTATCCCTTATAAGCGAGTCATCCTTATACCCGTTGCTGAAGGTGAGTTTTTCAAAACCCCAGAACCTCTGTCCGTCAGTTTCCGGATACAGGTCTTTAAACGCCTCAAAGTTCAACCTGAACGGCAGCTTATGCACACCGGATACCCAGGCATTGCTCAGGGAAGAATTTCCCTTGTACCTCATACCTACATAAATCCAGCTGTTATCCTCATATGAGATTGTTACAGGAACAAAGGTTGGGGTTTCATTACTTATAGCAGTATTCCCATTAGAACCGAACTCACCATAGATGTCTTCCATCTCCTCCTCCATTTCTTCGTAATAGCTATTTGGAATGGTGATATCGATTCGATGAACAACAGTATCATCAAAAATAAGATCATAATCGGCATCGGCATCTTCTCCATGGCTGTCCGAGCTCCACACATAATCGGTATCAGCTACAGAGTCGTCAATATCATATGTGCTTATCAGAAAATTTTCACAACCGGAAAATACAAATGCGGCAACACAGAATGTAATTAATATCTTTCTCATAACCTCATCCCTGATGTCGTACATATCCCCCGATGTTAGCAATTATATAGTCAGGATTTGTGCTTTTTGTGTCAGAAATGTGGCTATTCTGAAAACTTCTTCTATTAAGGAGGGGCAACTTTACCTCCGGCCGATAATATCATAGAGTAGACAGATGATGATTAACCCTGTTTCCGAACGATTCAGCAGACAGCTTGAGTTTATCCGCGAGATAGACAAGGTAAAGAGTATTTTCAGGCAGACGCCGCTTATTGATAAAACACGCAAAGAGAATGATGCTGAACATTCCTGGCATCTCGCGACTATGGCCTTTCTACTGGCTGAATATGCACCAACGGGCACTGATCTTCTCAGGGTTATTAAAATGGTGCTGATACATGACCTTGTTGAAATCGATGCCGGAGACACCTATCTGTTTGATGAGGCTGCCCAGCATGACAAGGCTGAACGCGAGCAGAGGGCTGCGGAACGGATATTCGGCATTCTGCCTGAGGATACAGGCACCGAAGTTATGGATTTATGGATAGAATTCGAGGCCCGCGATACAGATGAAGCCCGTTTCGCGGCTCTAATGGACAGGTTCCAGCCCTTTCTGCATAACATCAGCACAGAGGGAATATCCTGGCTTGAGCACGGGGTAAAACGCTCACAGGTAATTGAACGAATGAAACCGGTAGTAAGCCGCTTCCCCCTGTTCTGGGAGTTTCTTCAAATCAATGTTGATGCAGCTGTTGAGAAAGGGTGGTTAAAGCCGGATTAGACCGGAATATTCCCGGTTACGCCCCCTTGTTTTTTTTACCGTAGCTGTTTCGGGCGAAATCCTGCATAAAATCTATCTCATTCTGTTTGAATGCTCTTATATCACCACCGAGCATCTTTGCATAGAGATATATCTGAGCATTCTTTTCAAGCACAAGACTGACCTTCAATGCCATCTTCATATCGGTGCCTACAAGCAGGGCTCCGTGCCCCGGCAGCAGGACTGCGTTATTATCACCAAGCCCCGCCACCGCTGTTTCACCAAGCTCTGCCGTTCCCGGCAGAGCATAGGGCCTGGCAACCTGTACCTCGGCACCGACTATCTGAATGAAATCTTCGCTGATTCCGGGTAGCGGTTGTTCTACTGTTCCGAAGGCGGAAGAGTATACCGGATGCGTGTGTACAACAGCATTTACATCCTTTCTGGTATTGAATACAGCTATATGCATGTGTTTTTCTATAGAAGGCTCGGTTTCACCGTCAATTACATTCAGATTCAGATCCATAACGACAACGTGCTTCGCCTTTATACTCAAATAATCCATACCACTGGGACTAATGTAGACTAGATCGGTTTCAGGGTCTCTGGCGCTTATATTACCCCAGGTACCGACTGTAATACCTTTGTCAAGCATCTCAATTCCGGTATCGACAATCAATTGTCTATAGCTTTCTTTTATTTTATCTTTCATGAGATGATAATATCATTTATCCAAAGTCTGTATCAATCGCAGGCAATCAGAGCTTCAAGTGCTGCTATGATTTCCCGTGTCTCACCCCCGGCTGCGGCTGCCGCTTCATCAACATAGTCGCCTACACCCTCTTTAACATCGCCTTCATAAAGAACAACATTATTCAGTATAGAAGCCGCTTTTACACCTCTTATAGAGGCAAGGGTAAAAAGTGCGGAGGTTTCCATATCCGAGGCAAGGACCCCCAGGCTGTTCCATTTCTGCATCAGCTCAGCTTCATGATCGATGTAGAAAGAATCATGGCTTCTTGTTATCCCTGTATGATACCGGTATCCTGCCGAATCACAGGCTGAAACCAGCGCGGAGAGCAGAGAGAAATCAGGCACTGCAGGATACTCATCCGGAGCATACATCCGCGATGCACCGTCTTCCCGTACCGAAGCAGTAGATAAAATGAGATCACCCAGGGCAATACCCGGCTGACAGGCTCCGGCACTGCCGATACGTATAAAATACTCAGCTCCGCAGGCTATCAGCTCCTCAACAGCAATTACAGCGGAAGCGCCTCCGATACCAGTAGATGTGATTGTAACCGGGACATCTTTGTATCTCCCCGATACTGTCCGGAATTCACGGTTAAATGCAATCGCGGTGGTATCATTCAGAAATCCGGCGGCCCTTAGCACCCTTGCCGGATCTCCGGGAAGAAGAACCCTTTGTGCGACATCTTTTTCTTCACATAAAATATGGGGCTGCTTCATTTTCCTTCTTCGAACTCCGGACAGCGATAAATTACAAGCTCCATGACCTCGTCATGTTTTTCCTTAACATTCCGCGACAGCTGACGCGCAGTTTTTCGAATAATTCTGCAGTCGCTGCGATGCAGACAAAGAGGGCATGCACCTGTTCCCTGCACACTGAATTTTACGTCCATTACTACTCCCCAAGCAGATACTCCACGGCATCTTTTGCTGCATGCATGATACCGCTGCCGCCCTTTTCTGTCGAGGCCTCGCTCAGCCTGTTTACTATAAAAGAACCTGCAATTGCCGCATCGCAATGAGGCTTTAAGGTTTCAATCTGCTCAGGAGTGCATATCCCAAAACCAGCCATAATTTTAGCGTCATATTTTTTAAGCCGGTCAAGAAAACCAAGATTCTCAGCATCAAGTTCGGTATAGCTTCCTGTAATCCCGCTGCGCAATGCAAGGTAAACCCAATCCGGCTTCTCAGCCATTATTTCACTCAGTCTCTCATCACTTACACCGGGAACTACAACCGGAACAACATCAATTCCTGCCCGGCGCCCGGCTTCGTAAAGACCCTCATCAGTTCCAGGTGTTAAATCTGGAATAATCAGACCAGCGGCACCCGCAGCCAAGGCCCGGTCGGCAAAACCCTGTACGACCATATTGAATACAAGTGCCGAATAGCTCATCACATAGAGGGGAACATCGGCGTATGCCTTTATCCGCTCAATCAGCTTAAATCCTTCGCCTACCCTGAACCCAGCCTCAAGAGCCTTCCTGCATGCCGATTCGATAACAGGTCCGTCAGCCGAGGGGTCTGAAAACGGCATTTGCATCTCAAGTGCATAGGCGCCGCCGTCAATTAGCCCTTTAGCAGTGTCAAATGAGGCCTCGAGACTCGGGTACCCGGCAATAAAATGCGTTACAAGCTTCATCTTCTCTGCAGTATCTTTCATCATCTTATCCTCCCGGCTTCTTCCTGAAGAAAATCTTTCCAGTTCGCACCGTCCAGAGCCGCGGCCGATATAAAGATATCCTTATCACCCCGGCCCGACATATTAACAACTATATTCCGGCCTTTTCCAAGCTCCTTCGCAAGCCCGATGGCAGCAGCTCCGGCATGGGCAGATTCCATTGCAAATATAATTCCTTCGGTTCGTGCGAAAAACTTCAGTGCTTCAAGGGCCTCATCATCCGTGGCGGACTGAAACTCAAGCCGTCCGCTGCGCCCGAGCTCGGCAAGCTGGGGCCCTATTCCGGGATAATCCAGCCCGGCTGAAATTGAGTGGGTAGGGAGTACCTGACCGTCTTCATCAAGCAGGAAACAGCTTTTATACCCCTGAACAATACCCGGGCGTCCGGTATCGTCCATACGGACAGCATTATTACCCCGGCCTTCGCCGCGACCGCCAGCTTCAACTCCGATTAGCCGGGGCGCGCCAGCCTCAATATAGGGGCTGAAAAAACCTATTGCGTTCGAACCGCCGCCTACACAGGCAACCATTGCATCAATCTGCTCAGCTTCGGAAGCGGCAAACTGCTCACTCACCTCGTTGCCGATAACCGACTGAAACTCGCGAACCATATCGGGAAAAGGCGAGGGGCCTAAAGCTGAACCGAGAAGATAATGAGTATCGCGGTAGCTTGCAGTCCAGTCCCTGAAGGCTTCGTTCACAGCATCCTTAAGCGTTCTACTGCCGGATTCAACCCCGCGCACCTCAGCACCAAAAAGTTCCATCCAGTATACGTTAGGGCGCTGCCTGCGAATATCCTCGGTACCCATGTAGATAACGCATTCAAGGCCGAGTTTCGCACATGCAGAGGCTGTTGCAACCCCGTGCTGCCCTGCACCGGTCTCGGCGATTATCCTTTTTTTACCCATTCGTTTTGCAAGCAGGGCCTGGCCGGCGGCATTGTTAATTTTATGGGCGCCGGTGTTCGCAAGGCCCTCAAGCTTAATGTAGATATCGGCGCCGCCCAGCTCCGTTGACGCATTTACAGCGTGAAGAAGGGGCGTCGGCCGGCCTATGAAGGTATGCTGAAATTCAGCCAGCTCGGCAAGGAAGTCCGGATCCTCAACAGCATCTTTATATGCATTTTCAAGCTCAATGAGCGGAGCTCGCAGAACTTCAGGGACATAACGTCCACCGAAATCTCCGAAAAAATTATTATATTTATCCATTTATTCCTCCGAATAGCTTTGCCAGTTTATTTTGATCCTTGATGCCCGGACGGGATTCTACACCGCTTGAGATGTCAATCAGCTCAGGCGAGTAGTCATCAATGAGCCCTCGGACGTTATCAGGGGTTATACCTCCGGCAAGCCATAGAGTCTGTTGCGAGGAAACCTTCCGTACAAGCTCATCTTCAATCCGTTTGCCGGTTCCACCGTAGGCAGCACTGCTGAATGCGTCGACGAGAACCGCAGGCCCCGGCAGGGCTGCAGCTTGAATCACAGCCTCCTCATCTTTAACGCGTGCGGCCTTGTACCCCGGCCATTTCAGATATTCTGCCGGAAGCTCATTCCCGTGAAACTGGATTGCATCGAGCGCACCTGATTCCAGAAGGGCAGCAATTTCATCAGGCAGAGCTTCCCCTTCCTGCAGAACAACCACACCCACTTTAAGAATATCAAAGTTGCGGCAGCTTTCGATAAACGACGGGGAGACCTGTCGCGGGGATTCGGCAAGGATAAAGCCAGCTACATCAGCTCCCAGATCGATAACCCGGCCGAGGTCATCGTGGTTTGTTATTCCGCATATCTTCACAAGCGGACGGGACGCATCTGGCGAGTGCAGCCTGTATCTGCCGTATAACTTTTCCCAGAACCCGAAAAGCTCAGCCGATTCACCGGCCGAATCTGCTTCAGGTTTTTCGGCAAAGGAAGCAGAAAGCGCCAGGGCAAACTCCGGGTTCCTGACCGCAGCCTCTCCAACAAGGACTGCGTCAAAGCCGGTTCCCTTTACAAAATCAATATCGTATCCGGTTTTAATACCAGATTCATAGATTATCCTGCAGTCCCATTCAATCAGAGCACGGATTTTAAGCGGCTGCAGCGGTTTAATCCTGAAAATACGCAGATCACGGCTATTGATACCTATCAGGGCCGGCTTGAAGGCAGCCGCCTTTGCTATGTCTTCCCTGCTGTGCAGTTCAACAACGGGAGTCATTCCAAGCTCTATACCGCGGTCATACATCCTTTTGAGCATATCCGCATCAAGCAGCGAGGCTATCAGCAGAAATGCATCGGCGCCAGCACGAAATGATATCTCAACATCTTCCGGATCAAGCAGAAAGTCTTTTCTAAGGATTGCAACCTCAGGCATAGCTGTTTTGATATTTATCAGATCAGCAAGCGAACCGCTGAAGTAATTCTGTTCAGTAAGCACCGAAATACTGCAGATACCGGATTCAACATACTTGCGGGCAAGAAGTACCGGATCAAGCAAATTATTAATATTCTTCACCGAAGGTGAGCATCGTTTTACTTCACAGATAACCCCGGGACTCTGTAGAAATGGTACAAGCGGCAGCATCCTCTTTTCGGGAATATTCAGCCCCTGTCCGGCGCCCACCGTTTGAATATCAGCCGCTCTGCGCCGGGCTATCTCAGCCCTGATGTCCATCATATCTTCAGCCTGCATTCTGCTTCCCCAACATTCTTGATTTCCTGACAACAGCATCAAGCTTATCCTTAACCGCGCCGGATTCAATTGCTTCGGCTGCGGCATTACATCCCTCGATAATTGAATCGACTATACCCGCAGCGGCCAATGCAGCCCCCGCATTAAGCACGCAGGCGGCTTTTATAGCCTCAGGACCCGAACCTTCAATTATCCGAAGAGCGGTTGCTGCATTCTCAGCCCCACTGCCACCGGTGAGCTCCGATGTCCGAAACCCGGAGAATCCGGCATCTTCGGGATTAAATTCGATATCCGATTCTTCTTCATTTTCATCAATCATGAAAACCCTGGCTTTTGCAGCCGGTGAAAGCTCGTCAAGGCCGTCTTCACTGTGAACGACCATAACCCTTTTCACACCGGTCATTTTCGCAGCCCTGGCCATAACAGGACAAAGCTCCTTATCGTAAACGCCTATAATCTGATATTCTGATTCAGCCGGATTAACAAGCGGACCCAGCAGATTCATAATGGTTTTCACACCCAGCTCTGCCCTTACCGGTCCGGCGTGACGCATGGCACCGTGAAAAATCGGGGCAAACATAAATACAAAGCCCTCTTCTTCCAGAAGCTTTTCCGACTGCTCCGGGGTAAGATTATAATTTATTCCAAGGTTTGCATAAAAATCGGCACTTCCGCTCTTCGAGCTGACTGCCCGGTTTCCGTGTTTTGCAACCTTTGCTCCGCAGGCTGATGCAATCAGGGCTGACATTGATGAAATGTTGAAGGTATGCTTGCCGTCACCGCCTGTACCGCATGTATCCAGGGTTGAAACTGATGTTTTAATCACTTGTTTCTTCTTTTTAAGCACCGACGCACATCCGGCTATTTCTTCCGGGGTTATCCCCTTGCAGTTCAATGCTGTAAGAATTGCCGCCATAAAAACCGGACTCAGAGCACCCTCGGTAAGTTCGTCCATAAAGTCGGCAGCCTCGTCAAAACTCAAATGTCCGCGCTCCTGAAGACGGGACAGCATTCCTTTTTTATCGAGAGGTTCGCGCTTATAACGGAGAAAATTTTTCAGGATGATACGGCCTGAATCAATACAGCCAATAGATTCCGGATGAAACTGTACACCCTCAACAATAAGCTCTTTATGTCTTATTCCCATTATCTCACCATCAGTGCTTTCAGCAGTAATTTCCAGACAGTCGGGAAGACTGTCGCGCTCGGCGGCAAGCGAATGGTAACGGGTAAACTCAGCCTCCGCGTCAAGGTTGCGGAACAGCCCCCTGCCGTCGAGTTTCATCTTCTCAACCTTGCCATGAACAATGTTTGAAGCCTGAACTATCCTGCCGCCGAACGCCTCAGCTATTGCCTGATGACCGAGGCAGACACCCAAAATCGGGACCTTCCCGCTGAACTCCCTGATGGCGGCAATTGAAATACCTGCATCAGCCGGTGTTCCGGGGCCCGGCGAGATAATAAGCTTTGCCGGTTTCAGCTTCTGAAGATCTTCCAGGCTTATCTTATCATTTCGGAACACCCTGACCTCTTCGCCGGTCAGCTCCGAGACCTCCTGGAAAATATTGTATGTAAATGAATCATAATTATCGATGATAGCTATCATTTCGCCCTCCTCTATACTTCAATACCCGCGGCAAGCGCAGCGGCTCTGAGCTTTTCATTGGTCTCTTCAAGTTCACGCTCGGGAGTTGAGTCATAGACTACGCCTCCGCCGGCCTGCAGGTAAAGCTTGTCGTGTTTCTTCAGCCCGCTGCGGATTGTAATACAGGTGTCTATATCGCCTGAGGCATCCATATAGCCTACAAGACCCGCGTAAAAGCTCCGGTTGCAATTCTCAAGCTTCGATATTGTCTCAATTGCCTGTATCTTCGGAGCACCGCTTACCGTCCCGGCAGGAAAACTAGCCCTTACAGCATCGGTACTGTCGCAGTCGTCCCGAAGCTCGCCTTCTACCTGAGAAACTATATGCATTACCTTTGAATATTTCTCGATTATCATATACTCGGTTACCTTCACCGTTCCTGTTTTACACACCCTTCCCAGATCATTCCGGGCAAGGTCAATCAGCATCAAATGTTCCGCACGTTCTTTTGGATCAGCAAGCAGCTCTTCGGCCAGGGCCAGGTCTTCCGCCTCATTTTTACCCCGTCTGCGGGTTCCGGCAATCGGACGGATCAGGACTTTCCCGTTTTTAACCTTTACATGAACCTCAGGAGATGCACCGTAGAGCTGATGATCTCCGAAATCTATGTAGAAAAGATAGGGAGACGGGTTTGCCGTACGCAGACTGCGATAGGCGTCTATTGCTGCTATTTCTGTCTTTATCTCAAGCCTTCGTGAAGGCACGCCCTGAAGCAGATTGCCCTTAATTACCTCTTCCCGAATAAGAGCAACATTCTTTTTATAGGTCTCAGCAGCCTCTTCATTGTTAAGCATTTTTGACGGATCAACCTCAGGGGGATCAGCCATGTAGTTAAAATTCAGGTCGAAAATCTGCTTTTCTATCTTTGAGAGCTCATGCTGCATATCAACCGTATATCCTGGATAATTCAGAATCAGAATGTAGATTTCATCGGTATAATGATCGAATATAAGGAATGAATTACCGAATATAAATGCCGCATCGGGAAGCCCCAGTACATCATGCCGTTCAACAAAGTTGATATCATCACAGAATCGGGCAAACTCAAACGACAGGAAGCCGAAGCCGCCGGCTGGAAACGGAAAGTCATGCTCAGCATCCTTATGAAAAAGGGCGAATCGTTTTACCGCATCAAGGATGTCGCGACCGCCATTTACAATTTTTTTTCTCCGTCCGTCCGTCGTAACAAGGTAGGTGGTTTCCCCGTTTTGAATTATCCTGAATGCTTCATTAATCAGCAGCAGCGAATAACGCTCACGCCCTTTACTTAGAGATGACGATTCAAGTATAGCCGCTGCCTCAAGTTTGCAGGCGAGCGCAAAGGGTGTAAACTTTTCCCCCGGTATTTTTTTGACAAGATGGTTCATGTATTCTCCGTTCGGAGGCAGACCTCCGTTTCTATAAATAGTAACGTTACTATAAACAGAAACGTAGGCGGTTGTCAATAATCGAAGTCCTGAATACAGAAAAAACCTTTTTTCGGGTATTTTTTTAATTCGGTGTTTAACAATTGCAGACAACAGATTTATAATGTCGTTAAGGAGTTATAAATGCCTGAATTATCGAAACATGTCATAAAAGAGATTATAGCTGATCAGAAAAACGAAAAAGACGCCTCTATAATCTACGGGAAGATTGCCGCACGGATAAAAAATCCGAAGAACAGGGATATAGTTTCAAAGATTGCAGCAGATGAAAAGAAGCACTATGAAATTCTGAGGAAATATTCCGGCGTTGACGTAAAACCCAGTCGATTCAAGATTTTTCTTTATCTTTTCTGCGCGAGAATTCTCGGGCTAACCTTTACGTTTAAGATGCTTGAAAACGGGGAAGCTGATGCGCATGTAGGATACGGCAGAATAGCCGAAGAACTGCCGGAGCTGAAATCGATAATAGATGATGAGGAGAGGCATGAACGGGAGCTGATAGACCTGCTGAATGAAAAACGCCTTGATTACATGGGGTCGATAGTGCTGGGACTTAACGATGCTCTCGTAGAGCTGACCGGAGCACTTGCAGGCTATACATTCGCCATTCAGGACAGCCGCAACATCGCCCTTCTTGGTCTTATTACCGGTATTTCAGCCTCTCTTTCGATGGGCGCAAGTGAGTATCTATCGAAACGGGAAGAAAAAGAGGATCGGGCGTTCAGCTCAAGTATTTATACAGGCATAGCCTACATTGTAACAGTCATGCTGCTTGTCCTGCCCTTCCTGCTGTTTTCCAACCCATTTGTGAATCTTACATTGACCGTGCTTGTCGCCGTCCTGATAATCTTTTTCTTTAATTTCTACATATCCGTAGCCAGGGATCTGAACTTCAAACAGCGGTTCTTTGAGATGGCCGGAATAAGTGTAGGTGTCGCTATAATATCATTCCTGATTGGTTGGGCCGTAAGAACCTTCCTCGGCTTCGAATTATAATACAGACACCGCTCACCTGCTTCACATAACAGCAGTACTTCGATATTATGTCCGCATGAACAGAACTCAGATGAACCGGATTTTTCTCGGATTATTACTAATTAATATCACTACATTCTCCTTCTCCCTCGGGTCGAAGGAGCAGACGCTGGAGTCATATAATTTTTTTGCTCTGGGTACAACCTGTACCGTAAATATATACGGCGGAACAGAAGAACAGTTCGCTGGAATAGAAGAGCTTATTACCGGTATTGAAAGCCGGATGAGTGTAAAGATCAAAGACAGCGAAATAAATAAGGTTAATGTCTCAGCTGGTGTTAAACCGGTAGAGGTATCGCCGGATGTATACCGTGTAATTTCAGCTGGTGTGCGATTCTCTGAAATCAGCAGCGGGGCATTTGACATCAGCGTAGGCCCGCTGGTAAACCTATGGGCTATTGGGAACGGCGGTTCAGATGTTCCGGCTGAAAAAGATATTGCCGAAGCGCTCAAAATGATAGATTACACAAAGATTGAACTGCTGCCGACCGACAGAATACTCGGAGACAGGATCTACCTGCCCGAAAAAGGGATGGCTCTGGA
>JAQQAL010000030.1 GCA_028532855.1 Candidatus Thalassospirochaeta sargassi | reverse complement strand
CCTGAAAATATCATTCAGCGTAATTTTACCGCCACAAATCCGAACGAGAAATGGCTGACTGATATTACTCAGATCCCATGTTCTGATGGAAAGCTCTATATTGCTCCGGTGTTTGACTGTTTTGGCGGAGAGATTATCAGCTTTTCGATGGCTGATAACATGAAGAAAGAATTATGCATTCAGGCAATAAAAGAAGCATACAAGAATCGTGTACCCGGCAACGGGGTTATTATTAACAGTGATGCGGGGAGTCAGTACACAAGCGAGCAGTATAAAAAAACTCTCGGCAACTTTCATGCTGTTTAGAGTATGAGCGATGTAGGTAAATGTTATGACAATGCCCGGATGGAAAGCTTCTTCGCAACACTGAAAAAAAAACTATATCAGATAGATACGGCAAAGATGAATAGGGAAGAAGTTAAAACAATAATCTGGCGATATGTCATGGTTTACTACAACCGTCAACGGATCAGTACAGTGAATGAAGGCGGATTACCTCCAACTATGTAAGGAATATGGCTGCTGCAAGACATTCAGCAGCTTAGCAATAATTTAGGGTGTTTGGAGACTGCACTAATATTGACATTTCCACACAGCCGAGCGCGAACAGTGGAATGACTCTACAAACACTCTTGCACTTTCACCCGGGACGGTTATAACCTATAGGCGGAATATAGTCTCAAACGATATACTTCGTAAACACGATATCGAAGTAGTTGAAATCCCAGGCTCCGAGTTAGGCCGAGGCCGCGGCGGTCCCCGATGTATGAGCATGCCGCTCTGCAGGGAGGACATTTAGACCTGGTCTCAGCAGAGCCTCAGTGCAGTCGCACTTCCCAGCCGGCGGCTGTTAACATTCCATAATTGTTCCGGCTATATCTCACCCTTTTTTCTTGTGGTTAAAATAAAAACAGGGTATCATAATATAAGATATATCATCTACGGCTCTCAACCAATTCTTCCCGGAGGCTAAATAAGAAAAAAAGAAATTTTACACTACTTCTAACCTCTATCCCTATCCTGTTCGCCTGCACGCCCTCAGGTTACGACTTTGAATCAACAAAAACACTCGAGGTCTGGTATGAAGAAATTGCTGTCATGGACGGACAAACTGCATGGAACGTCATTCCCTATCCGATGCCTGACACGAAAGGCATTACTGTTTTAAAAACGTCCATTGAAGACAGGCTTGTAATGAACATATATTTCCCACCGGGTCACGAACCGGAGAGCAAAACACCAGTGATAGTCAATCCGCAGGTTTTTAAAAAAAATGAAGAACTTCAACAATTCGGCAGAAGTGTAATGTCGTTTGATTATGAAGTGTCCTGGGCCCACCTCATGGCCGCGCAGGGTTGGGTTGTATTGAAGTGTGAATCTACCGCCCCATCAAAGTCAATAGAAGAGACGCTGCGTTTTGTCCAGGAAAATCATAAGAACCTCGGCGTGAATCCGGATAAAGTCGGGTTCTGGACAGTTTCATCAAACCCGCAGGGGGTTATAGGTTTTCTTTCTTACGGACCGGATGAACTCAAACCCATGATAGCCTGCTCCACCTTCCTCTCCCCTTAGCTTAAAACAGGTGGTATGACAAGCTTTTCGTCACTGTACCATGTACCCTATTTCATAGGTCTCGGTTTGAACGATTACCCGGAATTTGTTAAGCAGTCAAAAGAATTTGCCGCCAATTGCGAACGGGAAGGACTGCCGTATGTATATATGGAACATCCTACGGGCAAACACGGTTTTGATGCCCTCTCTGATGATGAGCGAGCCAGAGAAATTATCAGCAGGGTAATAGATTTCTATAAAGAGTATCTGGATTAAGTCTTCTCATTCCAATTACTGATAAAAAAAGGCTATCCTAAAAGGACAGCCTACTGTTACTTGTGCAGCAGAGAGGACTTGAACCTCCACGGGAGTAATTCCCACTAGCCCCTCAAGCTAGCGTGTCTACCAATTCCACCACTGCTGCATGGTAATTACTTACGCTTGGGTAATTTAGATTATTTTCAGCGTTGTGTCAACAGGTTTCAGAAGGAATGTTCTACAGTTTGACGCGGGGGATAAACGCCATGTTCAGCATAATATGCGTCCGCGTTTCAGCAGGATCAAATATCAGCATAGTGCCGAATTTGACCTCCATATTCATTGAAAAACTATTTTTAGAGTAGAGTTCAAGCTCCGAAGCTGCGGCTATAGATAGCATATGATTGGTATTTGAACCTCCAATCGGGGGATAGTAAACCAGATCCGCACCAAGATTATACGGATTATAATATACTGTCAGACCAACAGGTAGATAATATTCGTTATGATAATCAGTCATAACATCAAAAAAGTAAACGAAACCAAATTGAGGTGTGATAGTAACAGACTGAGGATTGATAAAGAAAGGAACGCCGACTGAAAAAGGGATACCGGGCACTATTCCAAAAAGGTTAACTCCGGTGCGTACATCCAGGCTGATTGAGAATCCCTCTGTGGCCGCTTCAGTTTCAACATCACCTTCAGAGACATCATTCCCGGCATCGGAAGCCTGAGCAGCAGCCGACACCGGAATAATTATAATAAACAGCAATATCAGAATTACTGTTCCGAGCGGCTTCATATCAGCGTCTTCTGCGCTTTTTCTTCTTACCGAGAAGAAAGACCAACCCGAGAACGACTGCGACAGCACCTGCACCTATGAAGATAAACGCCTGAGTTTCTCCTTCCGTGCTTCCAACAAATGCCTTTTCGAGGGTATTCATTACAGAGTTCTGTAAATTAGAATACATATATACCCCGTAAACAGCAGCTGCTATTCCAGCTGCAAGAAGTACAATGCCTATCAGCAGACTTACCTGATTCTTCGCCATTTTATCTCCTATAAATCTTGTCATGGATGACAAGTAATGTGGTGAAGTATGAGAAGTACATCTGCGCAGCAGTTTTGCTTCCATACTTCTGATTACTTAAATTGCACGATGCAATTTAAGTAATATAGTATCACATACTGCGGAAAAATTTATAGTTTTCTTTTTCAATAACATTCAAATCAGGCATTGGGAAAAACAACTCCTGGTCTTTCGCTGCAAACATGAAGCCATGTCTAATCTGCCTGTAGCTCTTTTTGCTGAATGAGATATCAAGGCTCAACCCTTTTGTATGTTTCCCCTTTACATTCTGTAACTCAATTATTGCATCCCGAAGCTTGGACGGGTGGATACTCGGCAGTGGTGGCGGCATCAAAGGATTAGCCTCAAAATCCTCCAGAAAATCTGCAATAGTCAAATCAAACTGAGTATAAAGAACCTTGGGAGCACCCATTGGGTTTTCTGCGGAAGTCATCCACTTACCGTATTGACTGAAATCCCAGCTGGAAAGTATTAACATCTTCAATGGAGTTACTTCTGCAAAGACTCTGAGAAAATCAGGTTGATGTGTTTTATCATATTCAGCCGATTCAAGCCCATAACATGAACCATCAGGATTTGACATGTAAAGTTTTTTAATACTGTTGAAATCGACATGCTCAAGAACCCGGTAGGTGGAGATGAACTTAGTAGCCTTTGGCCGACCGTCCTCATGCGGGACAAGTCCTTCAAGCCCTGTTTCAATATCGAAATACGGATCCCGGAAATTTATATCGATTTCAGCAAAGATAACCTTACCGTCGTAGTAGCGGGTGGACCCAGCGCTGTAATGCCTTGCGAACTTATCCGGCGCATACTGCGATGCAACAAGCGCCGGGTTCGGGTGACAAATCATATAAAGATAGTTAACATATTTGTATTCTGTCATATTTTACCCCCAGAATGATTTTAACATAGGTGCTATTACAAGCGATACCATAGACATGAGTTTTATCAGAATATTTATGGACGGACCTGCGGTATCCTTGAAGGGATCGCCGACTGTATCGCCTACAACAGCAGCCTTATGAGCCTCAGAACCCTTTCCACCACTTCCGCCTGACTCTATCATCTTCTTGGCATTATCCCATGCGCCTCCCGCATTTGACATGAAGATGGCTAGTACAACTCCTGATGCAGTAACACCGGTAAGAAGGCCTATCAGCATTCCCGGGCCACCGGTGAATCCAATAATTACCGGCGTAACAACCGATACAATTCCCGGAAGCATCATCTCACGCAGCGCTGCCTGGGTACTGATATCGACACATCGCTTATAATCAGGAGTTTCGTCTTCAGTAAGTATTCCGGGCTTCTCACGAAACTGCCGCCTTACCTCTTCTATCATCTTGTAGGCTGCACGACCAACAGCCGACATTGCCATAGATGAAAAAAGATATGGAATTACAGCGCCCAGCAGAATACCTACAAGCACCGGAACAGAGGTGAGATCAACTACGTCAATACCCGACTGTGTCTTAAAGGACGTAAATAGGATTATGGCTGTCAGCGCAGCGGATCCGATTGCAAAACCCTTGCCTATAGCGGCAGTTGTATTACCTACAGCATCAAGACTATCGGTTATGTCCCTTACCGCGGGCGGAAACTCAGACATCTCTGCAAGCCCGCCTGCATTGTCGGCTATTGGACCGTATGCGTCGACCGAAAGCTGAATACCGAGGGTCACAAGCATACCGACAGCCGCTATACCTATACCATAGAGACCCGCAAGCGCAAAGCTGCACCAGATAGCAGCACCGATAATTACAATTGCAGGGAATGCACTGAGCATACCTACACCCATACCTGTTATCAGGGTAGTTGCAGCACCCGTCTCACATGATTTCATGATTGCTGTAACAGGCCGGGTATCAGTTCCCGTAAAATATTCGGTAACAAGACCAATTACAGCGCCTGCAACAAGCCCTATAATACTGGCCCCGAAGATATGGTATATTCCCGAACCACCGTTGAACAGGTCGCCGCCGATATAAAATTTCAAAACAATGAAAACAAAAACCGCGGCAATTCCTGCAGCACCGAAGGTACCGGCATTCAGTGCCTTCTGAGGACTGCTGCCGGGCCTTGTCCGGACAAAGAGGGTTCCGATCAGGGATGCTACCAATCCGACGGTTACAAGAAGAAGCGGCAGTATCATGAGCTTGATTTTGACTGCATCATCAGCTGCCACAGTAAGGCCCAGAATCATGGCACCAGCTATAGAGCCTACAAAAGATTCAAAAAGGTCAGCACCCATACCGGCTACATCACCTACATTGTCGCCTACGTTATCAGCTATTGTTGCAGGGTTTCGCGGATCATCCTCAGGGATTCCGGCTTCAACCTTCCCAACAAGATCAGCACCTACATCAGCAGCCTTTGTAAATATGCCTCCGCCCACTCTGGAGAAAAGAGCAATGGATGATGCACCCAGGGAAAAGCCGGTAACTATAGGCAGAATGGTTGAGGACAGTGCATCAACACCCGTACCGAAGAGTAAAGTTGCAACATAAAGGACAATGAACAGCCCCAGCATTGCAAGACCTACAACAGACATTCCCATCACGCTGCCGCCTGAAAATGCAACCCTCAAAGCGGCATTCAAACCTTTATCTGATGCTGCCTGTGTCGTACGTGAATTAGCAGCGGTTGCAACCTTCATCCCTATATATCCCGAAAGAGCCGAAGCGACAGCTCCCAGAATAAACGAAACAGACTGCAGGCGAAGCGCGCCGCTGTTACCAATAGCCAGGAAGGCCGCGATAAGAATAACAAAAGGAAGAAGAACCCGGTACTCCCGGTTTAGAAATGCCATTGCTCCTTCTGAAACAAACCCACCAATCTGTTTAAGACGGTCTTCCTTTACTTCCTGCCTGAAAATCCAGCCTGCTCTGATGAGGGCATAACCCAGAGCGAGTATACTTCCTATAAGCAAAGCTATCAGAGCTTTTTTTACTTCCATGTTACCTCCTGAAATATTATATGCAATGACTATAATACAAAGTTGACATAGGTGCAAGCACATGCACAAAAATCCCATATTGAATCCCTTCACTACAATCTTTACAATAACCCATGCATAAACGATTAACAAAACTTATAATCAGTAGTACCAGCCTTAAAAACCTTGCAATCACCGTAACAATAGTTGTTCTATTCCAGATTGCCTTCAATGCATTTCTGCCTGCTTTCGTTGAAGCTACAGGAGGTACACTACTCGATATGTCCATCGGATATTCATCGGATTTCGCCTATGAAAGACTGACGACCTTTCACCTGGCTGCCGATGTATATTTCAAAATAAGACTAATCGATTTCTTTTTTCCGGCAGCTTATGCAGTCTGTCTTTCAGTCCTGTCATGCTTTGTGTACCGGAAGAAATATGAGGATGCGGATAATTACAGGTGGATACTCATAGTCCCCTTTCTGGCCGCCGTACTCGACTACGTGGAAAATATAATACTTGTAATTCTCTATCAAAGCTTACCTGCTCAATATCACATCGTAGCTTCAATTCTCAATATAGTAACCATCCTGAAATTCTGCCTGGTTGGATTCAGTGTCATGCTGTTTATAACTGGAGCGTTTTCTATCTTGAAAGGCGGCGACAGCATGCTGTTGATGGGTAACAAATTCAAGGGCAAGAAACAAAATAAAGAAGAATAATCAATCAATCACTCTTTATAAATTAATTTAAAATTAAATCCCGCTATAAATTAGAAAATTTCCTTTATTTATGATAAAATTAGTAATATATATAAAGAAAGGAGTATGTTATGAGAAAATATATATTTGTCCTTTTCTTTGCAGCACTTCCAATAATATTTCTATCATGTACAGTTGATCTTCCCGATAACCTGAATTCATTCCTGCTGTTTGATGGTGTCACTTTTGACGCTGAAACAGAGACTCTTGATTTCGGAATTGTAATGACGGGAACCGACAACACTGAAATTTCAGGAACGGTAAGTAACTTCAGTAGTGACGAGATTACCGTAACCGCGTTATCAATTGATGACAGCAACAACTATAAACTGATGCCATTTGAGCTGCCGAAAGTTATGGCAGCGGGAGCTGAGGCCGACTTCTCCCTGATATTCACCCCTGAGAGTTCAGGGACAAAAAATGCTGTGGTCAGCATAACCTTCAACACCGACGAGGAAGCCACAGTCAATGTTAATGTTACCGGTATGGGCAACAATGCCCCGGAAGCGTCCTTCGGCATTGATGTCAGCGGTTCGGTTCAATACTCAGAGATTAACGGTTTTTATGAGCGTGACGGGAATTATAACTCAGCAGCAAAATATAAAAAATCAGGCTCTACCGATTATTACATTTATCTTTTCAATCCTGAAGTTGAAATGTGGGGTATTGATGATACAACTAATACAGCATATCCCGAGTACGTAGATGGCACAAGATTCGGGCCACGGGCATTTATCGGATTTCTTTTTAACACAGAACAATCCTACTTCCCCCCGGAAACAGTCATGTCTGATGAGCTTGAATGGACTGAAAACTATACAGGATATCCGTCTATAACAGTCAAAACCGGCATCACTCTGGTTGGAGATTATCTCAAATCAAACCATAAATACATCGACAACGAAGGAGATGCCGAGGATGGAACAACCTATCGATGGTATGAGAGTTATACTGTTGACGGAACCTATTCCGAGATATCAGGCAGCACTCTGAGCTCTATTTTAATTACAGGAAGGGAAGGCAGTTTCATAAAACTTGAGGTAACCCCGGTTGATGTGAACGGCTTTGCAGGTACTCCTGTTGAGAGTGATCCTTATTGGATAGAACCGGAGGAGATCATGGTTAATTAGAATGTAAGCCGCTTCAGGGCATCAGCCTGAATGCGGCTTTCAGTATCAATCAGCTCATCCACAGTGTCAGGTAGACTGTAGTGCACATTTTCAAGCACTTCTTCTATAATTGCCGGAATTGAGAGGAAGGGCAGGCCTCTGTGCATGAATGCATCAACAGCCACTTCATTTGCTGCATTGAACGAAAGGGGGTATATCCCCCCGGCTTCAAGTGATTGGCGTGCAAGACGAAGGCACGGGAAGAGCTTTTCATCCGGTGGCCTGAACTCAAGATTCATCATCTTTGAAAAATCCAGCGATTCGTGAATACCCTCTTTGCGTTCAGGGTACATAAGTATGTGCTGGATGGCGAAAGTCATTGACGGTTTCGACATCTGAGCAATTATTGAATTATCGCAAAACTCAACCATGCTATGGACAATACTCTGCGGATGAACGACAACATCAATCTGTGAAGGCTCTACATCAAACAGCCTGCAGGCCTCTATCATTTCCAGGCCCTTATTCGCCATTGTCGCACAGTCGACGGTTATCTTAGGCCCCATCGACCAGTTGGGGTGAAGCAGGGCATCATCAACAGTAACATTTTTCAACTCTTCAAGCGTCTTGTCCCGGAACGCGCCGCCGGAGGCTGTCAGCAAGAGACGTTTTATACTTCCGTGTGTTCTATTCCCTTCAAGACATTGAAATATCGCATTGTGCTCGCTGTCTACAGGGAAAACTCGTCCTGCCGACTTCTGCTCAGCCGCCTTCACCAGATGCCCGCCCGCAACTAAAGTTTCCTTATTTGCAAGTGCAACATCCTTACCAGCTTCAAGAGCTGCCAGAACGGCCCGGAGCGCTGCGGTGCCGGTAGTGGCTACAAGGACAATATCAGCCTCAGGCAGGGTAGCCAGATACTCCAGCCCGGGTTCACCGTCACGGCTGAAGAGAACGGACTCTGATACCCCGAACTCATCCGCTACCGCATTAAGTTCTGACTCTCTACTTCCGCCGGCAATTCCAACCAGCTGAAGTTTATCCCCATGTTTTCTGATTACCTCAAGGGTACTTGAACCAACTGAACCGGTCGCACCAAGCAGCACAACCCGGCGCCGACCGTCAACCTTCGGCATCAGCCTGAACGGATATATATTTTCGTCAGTCGCTGAATATTTCTTATAAGTTTTATCCTCGGCAATCCGGCAGATATTTTCCATTTTGAACTCCAGTTTTTACTGCATATTGCTTTTATTGCTTCAGGCCGGTGAGAACCCGCGTTTTTCATCAACCGTTTCAACTATACTTCCGGCGGCAGCATCCCTGATAACCTGCTCAAGCTCGGTTAAATATGATTTAAACCTTTCACGTCCTGATTCAGTAAGCCTGCATACTGTATTGGGTTTATTCCCCTCATAGCCTTTTATTACCTCAATAAGACCTGCCTGCTTGAGTACTGTTATATGCCTGCTGAGGTTTCCATCAGTAAGGCTGCATAGTTTTTTAAGCTCATTGAAATTGTGCCCCTCCACTCTTGTATATAAAGAAGCCATGATGCTCAATCTCGCTTTTTCATGCATAAGCCTATCCAGGCCCTCGTAGGCGAACCTTCCGCCGTTCTCATCGGATTTGTTCATTTTACATTCCTCTCTATACCCAGATGCATTATCAGGGCGGCAAGCAAATGTCCAACGCCGAAAGTAAGCCCCATTCCCCAGGGAGAAAAACTTAGGTCAAAGGCTGTCAGATACATAAGTACCCCGCCAACGATAAAATAATACAGTGCAATAAACCCAACATACCGCGGCAGATACGGCCGCATTGAGAAAATTCCAAGGCCGAACAGGATTGCCCATAATCCAGGCAACAATGCAGAGGAAGATTTTTCAAACAGTAAAATAACAGCGGTAACTATTGTACCGGCAACCAGACTTGGAACAAACTGAAGACAAACCTTAGTCATCTGATGTATTTCAAAATTACTGCCGTATCTCAAATAATTATAAATAATATTACCGTAAATTATGACTATAATAACTACGCCAACAACAAGCCATTGGAGTAGAAAAATCATATCATTGATGGAAGGCATCAACCAACTTTGAAGACCTGCAACTATCATGGCTGTTAGCCCTACAAGAAGCAGAATCAGAGGCTTAAAACCATAAAAAGTTTCGGATTTTGCCAGATGACTGTGAATCTCGGATATCTGATCTACCGCCTTTTCTATATCCATATGGAGATTCTAACATTACTACTTTGTATTGTAAAGTACTTTTAATAAGGAAGACTTTCATGCATTGCATCAATCTCTTCGCCAGAATCAA
Source organism: Candidatus Thalassospirochaeta sargassi (assembly GCA_028532855.1). GTDB lineage: Bacteria > Spirochaetota > Spirochaetia > UBA9216 > UBA9216 > Thalassospirochaeta > Thalassospirochaeta sargassi. The sequence continues at coordinate 37,050 of JAQQAL010000030.1, read as the reverse complement.
GCAGAACTCCTGTTGAATCCCAGCTCCCCGTCATCAATGCATTTCTGGCGGCGGAATTCATTCTTGCTTCAATTTCAAAATCTCCAAAATTCAGAGTCATTGATTCTATATCTATAATCATATTCATATTTGGAGTTTCCTCGGCTGCATTCATCAACCTGCCGATGTCGGCCGAATCGACTTCAACGACAGGAATTCCCAATGAAGTGCAGTTTCCTGAAAAAATTTCAGCAAAAGATTCTCCGACAACAGCTTTAATACCCCAGCGCATTAAAGCCTGAGGAGCGTGTTCCCTGGATGATCCGCATCCAAAATTCTTATTCACAAGCAGAATTGAAGCATCCTGATAAACATCAAGGTTGAATGGATGGTCTGTTTTTCCATTCGAATTATATCGGATATCGTAGAAGGCAGCTTCACCAAGGCCTTCGAATGAGACCACCTTCATAAACCTGGCCGGAATTATTCTGTCCGTATCAATATCATTTCCCCGGACCGGTACACATTGACCGGTTAAATTAGTGATTTTTATATCATTCGCGCTCATTTTTCGCCCCCCATCAACTCTCGGACATCGACAATTTTTCCTGACACAGCAGCAGCAGCGGCCATTTGTGGACTCATAAGCATTGTACGCCCCTCAGGAGACCCCTGCCTGCCGATAAAATTCCTGTTTGATGAACTGGCACACAATTCGCGACCTTTTAATTTATCCGGATTCATCGCCAGACACATCGAACAGCCCGCATTTCGCCACTCAAATCCGGCACTAATAAACACACCGGGCAGACCTTCACGCTCCGCCTGCATCGCTACATGTTTAGATCCAGGCACAACGAGTCCCCTCACCCCTTCTGCGAGCTTTCGTCCCTCGACAACTGCGGCAGCAGCGCGAAGATCAGAGATCCGGCCATTGGTGCATGAGCCGATAAAAACCACATCGACAGGCATGCCGAGTATCTGACTGCCTTCCTGAAAACCCATATGTTCATAAGCTTTTGCGGCCACATCGGCAGACCCTTCATCAAGATCTGTCAGTCGCGGCAGGTTGTCGTCAATACTTACAGCCTGCCCGGGATTAATGCCCCAGGTTACCATAGGAGATAGACTGCTTATATCCAGGCTGTACACATCATCATATTCAGCATCTTCATCTGATGCAATTCTCTTCCAGTATTCAACAGCTTTGTCAAAGGCTTCACCCTCAGGTGCAAAGCGGCGGCCCCGAAGATATTCAAACGTGGTTTCATCAGGATTTACATACCCGACCCTGGCCCCGCCTTCAATACTCATGTTACAAATAGTCATACGCTCTTCCATGCTTAGTGCCCTGATTGCCGGACCAGCATATTCATACGCATAACCTATTCCACCGTTAACACCCAATTCACTTATTATCTTTAAAATTATATCTTTAGCCGTAACCCCCGGACCAGGTTTACCGGTGACTTGGATACGTCGTACTTTTGGCTTTGAAACTGCAATAGTCTGCGTAGCCAGAATGTCGCGTATTTGCGAGGTCCCGACACCGAGAGCTATAGAACCAAAAGCTCCGTGAGTGGAAGTGTGTGAATCACCGCAGGCGATAGTCATCCCGGGACGGGTTAATCCAAGTTCGGGGCCGATAATATGTACAATACCCTGATTCTCATTATCGGCGTCAAAAAGAGAGATACCATTACTCACGGTATTTTCCTCAAGTGCGAGCATCATTTTTTCGGCAAGCTCATCTTCAAATGGTCTGGACTGATTGAGAGTAGGAACAATGTGGTCGACAGTGGCATATGTTCGTTCCGGATACCTCACCTTAAGTCTTCTCTCTTTAATCATTGAAAACGCCTGAGGAGAGGTCACCTCATGAATAAGATGCAGTCCAATAAAAAGCTGATCCAGACCTGAATCAAGTGTTTTTACCCGATGAAGATCCCATACCTTGTTAAAAAGATTTCTGCCCATGCGCTTTACCCCCTGTAGTCTACTGAAATTATATCACTTAAGGTAACAGCAGTACAGCGAAAGCAATACGAATAATTGAACTCAATTTAAAATGAAAACACATCAAAAAAAGGCTGAACGGTAAACACCCGTTCAGCCTTGCTGATTATATGCTAAATATACAATAACAGTATTAAATTTATTATTTGTCCGCTTCTTCGTACATTTCAGTAACCCATTCGCAAACCTGTTTTACAATCGGTCTGCATACTTCATGATGTACTCTCTGCTTCTCTTCACCAGTATTATCAATAGCTTTCAGATCAAGTCCGGTGAGCTCGCGGCAGTTTAGATTGCCGAATTTTTCCTGGAAGTTCTCCAGTAATTTGTCAGCAGCTTCATAAGCAGGCGCACGCAGCATATCCGGATCATTCCTGCCGAATTTGTTACCTAGCAGCATCATACCTACTACAAGACTTCCACAAATCTTACCGTTTCTACCTATTCCTCCGCCAAAGGGAGATGCCATGGGCAGAAACTTTTCTGTATCTAGTCCAAGAACATTAGAAACACCATACATAGTAGACTCAGCACAATTGAACCCACCTGATCCGCCGCTGTTATAATATTTAAAACATTCTTCACAATTTTTCTTTTCCATTTACCTACTCCTGTAAAAAATAATCAATCAATGTTTATAATTCTTCTTCATCATCGCAGCCTTCTGCCCCGCGGTTCTGCATCTGCTGAATCTTCGGAGTAACAAAGGGTGCAATAAAAGAGAAAACAGCTACAATAATGAAAACCAGACTGATTGGTTTTCTGAAAAAGATTGTCGGGTCGCCGGAACTTATTATCAACGACATACGCAAATGCTCTTCAAGCTGCGGTCCAAGTATGATCGCCAGCAGGAGGGGAACGATTGGAAAGCCGTATTTTTTCATGAAATATGCAAGGATGCCGAATGCAAACATGATTCCAGTATCGAAAAAGTTATTATTCAAAGAAAATGATCCGATTACACACATTACAAGGATTATCGGAAGCAGAATTCTCTGCGGAACCTTCAGAACCTTAACCCAGACCTTCACGCTGAGCATACTGATGAAAAGGTTGAAAACATTTGCCATTAACACAGCCCAGAATATAGCGAATACGAACTGGGGGTTCGTTTCGAACAAAAGTGGTCCTGGAATAAGGCCATGAATCATCAGCGCTCCAAGAAGGATGGCCGTAACCGGGTCACCTGGAATTCCCAGAGTAAGCATCGGGATCAATGCTCCGCCTGCTACAGCATTATTTGCCGCTTCAGGAGCGGCAACACCGTCCGGCTCACCCTTACCGAAATTATCTTTATTCTTAGACAGCTTCTTTGCATAATCATAGCTAAGGAAAACGGCGATTGGTCCACCGGCACCAGGGATTGCTCCAATTCCGGTACCGAGAACTGCCCCGATAATTATCGAGCGCATTCTTTTAAAAAGGTATTTAAACCCTGAAAAAACTCCCTTAACCTCATGCTGACTCGAAGGGACAACCTTCTCTCTTGTTGCAATACCTGAAATAATCTGCGGAATTGCAAAAAGACCAATCATTGCAGGCAGAAAGTTTATTCCCGCCTGAAGATTCACATTACCGAATGTAAATCGGGGTACTCCAGTCATCGGATCCAAACCTATGGTCATAATGATAAGTCCGAAGACTCCAGCCATAAGCCCTTTTACAATCGACTTCTGACCAAAACTGCAGATAAGCGTTATTCCCATAAGAACCAGCGCGAACAGTTCGGGTGCTCCGAATTTCAATGCAAATTTTGCAATAATCGGCGAGATCAGTGCAAGGGTTATAAGGCCCAGAACGCCGCCTGTAAACGATGATATAATTGCCGTGCTCAGGGCTTCACTGGCTTTACCATTCTGTGCCATCGCATGGCCTTCAATTGCAGTCGCAGAAGCTGATGGGGTACCGGGAATATTCAACAGAATCGCAGAAAATGATCCCCCTGTCATACCTGCCGAGTAAAGTCCAAGCAGCAGGCAAATTGATGTCACCGGATCAAGCGCATATGTCAGCGGCAGAAGCAGAACCATTCCAAGGGATATCGTCAATCCTGGTGTCGCACCGATAAACAGACCGAAAAAAACGCCTATTGCCGATGCAGCCACATTCTGAATCTGTAACACTTCCAGAAGTGCTGAAAAAATATATTCACTCATTAAAATATCCTATCTAAAAAATTAAACCGTCAGGCAATTGCACCTGAAACAGGAGATCAAAAAGAAGATAAATTATCAGTGTTGCTGACACAGATACTATAATCGATTCTCTGATTTTGCCCCCCCCGGTTAATCTCATCAAAACAAACATTATTACCGGAGTAATTAAAAGAAACCCGGTAACATCCAGTAAAAATATATAAGCAAAGATTAAACCGGTTATTGCTACTAATCCTAAAAGCTCTCTTTTTGAAATTAAATAATTACAGGTTTCTTCAGAATCTGTGACAATATTCTTTATCAAAAGTGTGATACTCAAAATAACAAGGATTAAAAGTAATAAAGTCGGCATGAAGCTGCTCTTCAAGGTGTTATCAAGGTTTCTGTCCGGCAGTCCCTGTATCATAATAAAATAGCCGATACATACTAGTAATACGACGGCAGCCGCGATTATGTTTACTCTCTTCATTTCAAATCCGTTTTACCAAAATAAATCCGGGGCTGCAAAACAACCCCGGCTCCAATGATTACTGTATAAGTCCGGCTGTCTTTAGCGCGGCCTTCGCAAGCATATTCTGTTCTGCAAGATAAGCTTCGAACTCATCATGCCCCATGAAATCAACAATAAAACCCTTCATATCGGCTACTTTATTGAACTCTTCGTTTTGTGAAGCAGCCTCAAAAGCCTCTTCAAGAGTTTTAAGAACTGCAGGGTCTGTGCCCTTGGGCATGCTTATGCCCCTGAAAAGCGGCATATTTACGTCCCAGCCCTTCTCCATTAAGGTAGGGATTTCGGGATAAGCCGGATGTCTTTCTTCTGTTGAAACAGCAAGAATCTTTATTGCGCCGGCATCAGCCTGAGGAGCAGCCTCAGGAAGAGGAACACAAATTGCCTCTACCTCTCCACCCAGCAAACTGGGAACTCTTCTCTTTGCTCCGAGAGGCACATGAACAACCTTAATACCGGCAGCGTTTTCAAATAGAACTGCAGTCAGGTGAGTACCGCTACCAGTTCCTGCATTACCAATTTTGATTTTACCGGGATTAGCTTTTGCGTATGCGGCAAGTTCTTCGATTGTGTTCCAGGGTGAGTCAGCCTTAACTGCGATAGGCATTGATGTATAACCGATTCTGCAAAGGTGATCAAAGGCATCATAACCGAAAGGTACATTACCAATATTTGTTGCTGTTACGACTGAAGTCGAGTTCCAACCGACTGTATATCCATCATTTTTTGACTTCTCAAGTTCGGTATACATTATTCCGCCGCCGGCACCCGGTTTATTGATAGGAACAACAGCTTCGCCAAGGCTTGCTTCAGCTGCACTTGCAATTGCACGTCCAACGAGGTCGGCTGATCCGCCGGCGCCGAAAGGAATCAAAAAATCAATAGAATCTGTCGGAAAATCCGGTGCCGATTCTACAGCCTCACCCGATGCAGCCGGTGCAGCCTCCTGCTGACCGTTTGACCATGCCATGGGTACAGCAATCAGCGTAATCATCATGATAAAGATGATACTAATTCGTTTTGTGTTCATTTAGTCTCCTCCATATTTCTTTTATATATTTGCCCAGGCTTTTTTGATAACTCTTTTAGCCTGAGCAATAATCGCTTCAGAATACTCTTCCATCAGAAGAGGACGAACTTCAACACTGACCACAGGTTTCTTTTCCTGCGACAGTAGACCGCGGTCAAGAAGCAGTCTGAAATAATCTCTTACTTCATCTTCGCCGGTTTCACCGCCCGGAATACCGAATCTAGGCTGCAGATCACCGTAGAGAGGATGTTTACGATCCCTCATTATACAATTGCCCAGGTGAAAATGTATAGGAAATTTTTCAACAAGCGGTATAGTATCTTCAGGTTTTTCACGCAGCAGCGGAAAATGAGACAAATCAGCCAGAACACCGAAGCTCTTATACTTAGCCGCAACAGGGGCAGATACATCAGCCGCATCAGCAAACGGTCCTATAAGTGCCTTCTTGTCTATATCACGATCAAATATTTTAAGATAGAGCATAGCGTCACCAAAACTTTCGTTGAATTCACAAAGCTCCATCAGGGAATCTACAAGAATCTTTTTCTCGTCTTCGCGCTTCTCATCTCCAGGGTCCTTACCTGAAAGGATTCTGATTGAAGTCGCTCCGAGATGATATGCCTCGGCGATTCCTTTTTTTACGCCTTCGATGGCTCTTCGTCTTTCTTTTTCATCTGAAGAATTAAGATTCAACTTCTGGGGTAGAATTCTGGGCTGGCAGGCATAACATACCCTCAAGTCGGAAACTTCCAGAAGCTTCCTGACTTCACTGCGTTTCTTATCGTCCTTGATGGTACCAATTTCGATAGCAGTCCAGAAATCATCTTCAACAATCTTCTTCATTGTTTCGATAATTGGCCCTTCGCCGTTTACACACTCCGGAAAAGCCTTGAAATGGACGATCCCCAGATCCATATATCTATAAATTGAATGTTCAGTCATATTCAGCTCCCCTTACTTACGGATGTATTACAACCTTGATTGCACCGTCTCGTCTTTCCATAAAAACATCAAACCCTTCTCGAAGCTGTTCAAGTGGAAATGAATGCGTCAACAGGGGTTTGGCCTGTATCTTACCTTCCGCCATAAGCTCCAGAGATCTGTGTGTACACTGACGACCCTCACCTCTGATTGTGTAGATGTTGTTCATTTTCTGTATCGCAAGACCAATTTCAACTTTTACCGGATCATCAAAATGGGCGAGAAGAGTAATGTCCCCGCCTTTTCTAACAGCTTTCAACGCCTGGTTAAAAGCTGCTTCTGAACCTGAGGTTACAAGAACAAGATCAGCTCCTATTCCGCCGGTAAGCTCCTGTATCTTTTTCACAGGGTCTTCTTTCTTTACATTGATTGTATTATCCGCACCAAGCTCTTTTCCAAGCTCAAGTCGTTCATCACGTGTGCCGGTGAGCATTACATTAGCAGCACCGAGTGCTTTCGCACACTGTACGGCCATCAGACCTATTGAACCGGGACCAAGTACTGCAACGTTCTCGCCGGCAATAAAACCACCCATACGTTCGATACCGAACAAGGAGGTTCCTGCTGTAGTGATTATAGTAGCTTCATCAAAGCTGATATTATCAGGTATTTTAGAAACTGTATTGACATGATTAACGGCATAATCTGCAAAACCACCGTTGGTAGTAAAACCATTAGCACGATGACCTTTTGCTGTATTTCCGTAGTTAAGACAAACAGTAACCTTGCCGTCGAGACAGTTCTTACAGCGCCCGCAGCCCTTGTGAACCTCAACTGTGACTCTATCACCAACAGCAAACTCTTCTACATTCGGTCCAAGCTTTACTACAGTTCCAGCATATTCATGGCCTATGATGAATTCACCCATCGGTGGCTGACCCATCATACCTCTGGTTATTATTTTTACATCGCCTGCACAGATTGAGCAGGATTCTACTTTTATTAAAACTTCACTATCCTGGGGTTCCGGCACATCAACTTCAGTTAATCTGAAATCATTCCAGTCATACAGCACCGCGGCCCGCATTTTTTTAGGCAGTTCCATGTGTTCTCCTTGACAATTCCTAGGTTATTATTGTAGGACAATATTACTGTACAATCGTACATCCATCTTACTAAATTTGTCAAGGAATACTTTTTTAAATCGTTAAATTTTTGACTATATAACTCAGCTTATCTTAATCCCCTTATAATAGGCGTAGCTTGACAGGCCTTTTGATACGGAATTATGCAAATTATTATCTATTATTATCTGATCTTCATTAAAAATCTCTTTTATTACCTTCTGAATATAGGTAATCTGCGAAGACCCCCCGGTTAGAATAACCTTGTCCATCTGCTCCGGTTTCATTCCTGCTCGATCTAGGATTTCGGTGATATTCCCTGTAATATTCCTTGTTCTGGAATCTATAATATTCTCAAAATCAGTCTGAGTAACATTTTCTTTTATATCTAGATTCTGTTCATCAAAGACAATTGAGGTCTCTGCCTGACTGGAAAGATCATGCTTTGAATCCCTAACCTTGTGAAGGATCTTTCTTGAAAGATTCTGTTCCATAACCTTTTTCAATTTCAAAACAGCTTCTCTATCCGAAGATTGATATTGAAGATCTCTGAATTCTTCATCAATTTTCTTTTTACTGGGAGAATGGATAGTATTCCATTTGCTTATGCTTCGATATAGATGAACCGGCATAGGTAAAGATTTTGAGGAAAAGGTAGCGTTTATCCCGAGCGGGTTTGAGACCTTGGCAAACATGAGATCTTCATCAAAATTATCACCGCCCATGTTTATACCGTGTATGCCGAGGATATCATATCGATCAATACCTTCTTTTGCCGAATCCCTTCGTACAACCGTAAAGTCTGATGTTCCTCCTCCGAGGTCAACAATAAGAAAATGCTCATCTTCATCATCAAGATGCGACTCAAAGCACAGAGCCGCAGCTACAGGCTCTTCCAGGAGGGTTATATCCTTATACCCGGCCATTCTGAAACCTTCAAGAAGCCTGGATTCTGCAAGCTCATCCTCTTCTTTATTAGGAGAGAAGATTACAGGTCTGCCAAGTACAATATTATGAGGTATTATCCCCCACTTACTGGTGATTTTTTTATTCAGCTCCTCAAGAAAATACCGGACAAGCTCAGCGAGGGTTACATGCTGATTATTAATAATTGTATGTTTAAGATGTTTATCATGCAGGGATCGCTTTATGGAGTGAAGATAACGGCCGTTATGCCCCTCTTCAAACTCTTCCAGTGCATCCGCACCAATATAAACCTTTGATATATTATGCTGTTCACGACTTATGAACAGAATTGTCGGCGTAGTAAACGAATCTATAACGTTACCGTTTTTTCCGGTAATGGTTACAACTGTATTTGTGGTACCGAAATCAATTCCACAGTAAATTTGCATTCTATTAACTCCATATATGATTCTAAGGAGTGAACATTATATTTAAATCCATATTGCTGTTCAAGCTATTCAAGCGTAGTTCAGACAAGTATTGTCGTATTGTAAGACAGTTTAAAATAATTTGTCCGCCGCTTTTTAATTGAAGCGGCGGAAGCAGTGATACTGTAAAGCTATCTTAAAAATCGTCCTCCGCTGACATCCAGATTAACACCTGAAATATACGAAGCTTCATCCGATGCCAGAAAAACGACAGCGGATGCTATCTCAGACGGGGTACTCAGCCGTCTCAATGGGATATTGCTTAGCACCTTCTTCTGTTCTTCATCTCCCTTACCGTCCCAGAGACCCTGCATGCGTGCTCCTGTCATCGTAACAGTCGGTGCAACCCCGGTAACTCTGATTCCTTTTTCACCCCAGTCGTAAGCAAGCTGCCTTGTCAGGCCTTCTACACCGGCTTTTGCTGCTGTATACTGCACACCGGCAAGACTTGCCCTGTAATGGGCTGCAAGGGCTGATATATTCACGATAGCCCCCTTCCCCTGAGCAGCCATGTACGGAATGGCAGCCTGACAGCAGAAAAATGCACCTTTAAGGTTTACATCAACAACAAGGTCCCAATGCTTTTCCTCTATTTCCTCAAGGATATGTGGTGTATGTAGTGATCCCCCGGCATTATTTACCAGGATATCCACACTCCCCATATCGCTATTTACAGATTTGAACACAGCGTTGACATCATCTTTGTTGGTTACATCCATTCGATAGCCGGCTGCTGTATATCCAGCTTCTTTTAGCTCGCTAAGAGTAAGATCAATTTGTTCTTTGTTTACATCAGTGATTACAATTTTTGCACCTTCGTCGCCGAGAGCTTTTGCAATAGCAAGGCCCATACCCTGGGCTGATCCGGTTACAACGGCAACCCTGTCTTCAAGTCTTTTCATCCTGTCATCCTTGATAAATTGGTGAATAATATCAACGCCCCGTGAATCACGGGGCGTTGAACTTTAATAATTAACTATGCTCGGTTGTTGAATTCTCTCTTAGCAGGATCAATCTTAATATCCATTTTCTTGACTTCTTCAACAAGAGCAGCCAATGCTTCAGATGCTACTTCAAAGTACTTCTCACCCTTCTCTTTTGCAGATCTGAGCGGATTACCGATGATTGCACTGTCTGAGTATTCATGGTGTTCCATGGGAACCCACATGCTCTCAGCGCCCATGAATGTAACAAAACCTGAACCGTCATGCTTGGAGAACTTATCTCCCATCCACTTCGGTGCGTGAGTTCTATCCTGATGAGCTCTTGCCATAGCAACAGAACCCGGTCTGTAAGCCCATGCAGTTGAAGTTTCGAGCTCGCCTGCGTGCCAACCCGGAGTTTCCACCTTAGGACCTTCCATGATGTCCTCGACTATGCTGAATGTTCTTTCAGTCGGTGTCTTGTACCATCCGACAAATGCGCCGGTTTCGTATCTGATCTTTCTGAGAATATCATCGATAACCTTGGAGTTTGAACCATGGTGTGTAACAAAGATCATTTTGCTGAATCCATGATAGATAAGGCTCATTGCAATATCATATACAACTGATCTGTAGGTATTACCAGAAAAAGTAAGAGTACCAGTACCCTTATTACATTCACCCATATGGTGGGGGCTGTAACCTACAGGAATAAGCGGTGTATAAAGTGTGTCACAAAGCGGAGCTGCTTTCTCAATAACACCCATTGCTGTGAATGAGTCTGTACCGAGCGGACAATGCGCACCATGCTTCTCACATGATCCCATTGATACAATTATTGTATCATTTTTCTTTACGATTTCTGCAACATCATCATAACCGAGGTCCATCAGGTTATAAGACTTTGCTCGTTCCATTCCCTCAAAGCTCTTTAATGCAGCTTTTTCTTCTTCGGGAGTCATTTCTCTTTTTTCTGCCATATTATCCTCCATGACAAATTAATTTATAATTCAAAAACCTGCATACCGATTATCGGCTGCAGTGATTTCCTAAACCTAATTATCAGCTGTCCTGGCTTCTATCATCTCAAAAAGCCTGGCTACAGCAATATCAATAAACTCATGATCATTTATATGCAGATCAAGTTCCTTATACTCAACATCATCATTGAGATTAGCTTTCAAAGCGGAAATATAGGCATCATTGCCCTCCGGTTCCCAATGCTCCCTGCCCTCAGCGTCGGGAAAGGAAAATCCTTTTAAAGGAATGAATACAGAGGTATATTCCGAAGCGGCATTTATCTTTTCTGCGGTTATCCTGCCAACTTCTTTAAGCTCTTCAGGAGTCAATCTTACCAGGGTTAGTGTCGGGTTGTGAACAATATACTTGCGTGCCTTAAGCTCATCTGAAAGTTCCGGAACCGGACCCTGAACCGAATAATTAGCGCTTCCCGGGGCAATCACCTGCGGTAGCCCGCATTTTGCAGCACTCTCAAGCCGTCCCTCACGGATAGACCCATGGAGACCACCTACAAAGCGATCCCCGATTTCATGCAGGTTAATATCGAGAACACCCTCGAAAAGGCCTTCTAAAATCATCTCCTCCATTGCAATGCCGCCGGTACCGTTCTGATGAAAGGCTACAAAATCATAGCCTTCGGCCTCAATCAGCTCTTTGGCTCTTAAGGCGCCAGGAGTAGTTGTACCTAACATTGAGACAGCAATCGAGCCCTTCCGCCCCTTAGCCGCAGAATCCTTCTTCCGTGCACCACGGTCAATCATTCCGCATATAGACGCTGCGGCATTCTCGAACACTTTACGTGTAACGATGTTCAGCCCCTGTATATCACAGACAGAATGCATCATTATCACATCCTTTGTCCCGACAAACGGACCGAATGTGGCTGTGCCAGAAGCAACGGTTGCGACCATGAATTTCGGTATTCCGAACGGAAGCGTTCTCATGGCAGCAGTACCGATATTAGTTCCCTGTGCCCCGCCAATACTTATGATACCGTCAACTTTACCCTCAGAAAACAACCTGCGGGTAATAACCTCAACCCCGGCAATGACAGCATCTATGCATCGGCCCTTATTTTTTAAAGCCAGCATTTCGTCTATAGTCATTCCCGAACCGGCCTGAACGACCTCGGAAGCCTTGATATCTACTTCACCATTGAAAGGAAGAAACATACCGGCATTCATAATGATAACCTCATGCCCACCGGCAATAATTTCATCACGAACATAATAAGCTTCTTCGCTTTTTGTGTCCATTGTCGCTATTAAAAGTACAGTTCCCATTCTTACTCCTGCGGTCTGGAAATAACTTTTATTGCGCCGTCAATTCTCTTATTAAACGTCTCGAACGCCTGGTTTATTTCATCAATCGGAAACGTATGAGTAATCATGGGCTTCAAATCAACTAATCCTCGGTCAAGAAACGAAACAGCCCGGCCTACATTGGCCCAGCCCTCACCTCTGACTGTATAAATGTACTTATTATTTAGAGCTAAATCTTCAAAATCAGCAGGAAAGGGAACATGGGGAAACCCTACAAGAAGAACCTTTCCCATACGTTTGGTGGATTTGATGGCGGCGCCTAATCCGGCCTGAGACCCAGATGATTCTACGGCGTAATCACAGCCAAGACCTCCGGTTTCATCCATAATGGCTTCATACGCATCATGTTCTTTTACATTAACAACGACATCAGCTCCGAGATCCTTTGCAATTTTCAGCCTGGAATCTCTTGTTCCCATCAGGATAATTTTACCTGCGCCCATTGCTCTTGCAGCCTGGACAGCGCTTAATCCCATAGGACCCGGACCGAAAACAACAACTGACTGTCCGGCAATAAAACCGCCTACCGTCTCAAACCCGTAAAGAACGCATCCAAGATTAGTAGCGAGTGACGCTTCATCCATCGATACGTGATCAGGTATTTTATGTACTGTGTTTATATGGTTGATAACATACTGTGCATTTCCACCGGGTGTGGTAAAACCGTTTGCACGGTGTCCTTTTTCAGGCTTTCCGTAGTTAAGACAGGCAGTGTAATCACCAAGCCTGCAGTTTCTACAGCGTCCGCATCCGTAATGCGCTTCAACAGTTACCCTGTCGCCAATTTCAAACTCATCTACAGTCTCACCGAGAGCAACAACTGTACCTGCATACTCATGCCCGATAATGTGCTCACCGTAAGGCGGCTGTCCCGGAAAAGGTGAGTGTATAAGCCCGGAATCAGAGCCGCACAATGCACAAGACTCAACTTTTATAAGGACATCTACAGGACCGGGTTTTGGTACATCAACCTCTTTAACTTCAATATGATCCGGCCCCATTAACACGACGGCCTTCATCTTTTCAGGTATATTCATCAACCCTCTCCTTTTTCATTTTTAGCGATGATCGCAAATTCAGACTCAACATCATCAATATGGCGTTTCATATAAAGAAAGGCACCTTCTTTATCACCGCTGTTAATTGATTCATATATTCGTTCATGAAAACCTAGCGATTTCGGCATTATATGATTAAATCGTTCCTTAAGAACCACTTCCTGGTTTTTACTCATAAGATCTTCAAAACTGGATAAAAAATTTCGAAAAAGATAATTTCCAGCAGCCTGCGAAATGAGATCGTGAAACAAATGATCATGACTCAGGAAAGAGTCAGGGTCCTCGACCTTACTTCTCATTTCAGCAAGCTCTTCTCCCAACCTGTCAATCAAAACCCTATCTCCACGTACGGTTGCCATCTCGGCCAGTGCCGGTTCGATAACCCTCCGAACCTCCATCACCTCGATAATATCCCGGTAAACATAGGGTTCTATGTGGGTCGCAGCCTGTGTAGTACTTTCTGTCACATAAGTCCCGCTGCTATTACGTTCTATCAAACCGAGATGAATCAGAACCCTGAGAGCTTCCCGTATAGTACCGCGACCTACTCCCATATTTTCAGCAAGGGCTTCTTCAACAGGAAGCTTCTCGCCCGGACGAAGATTTCGGGTTAGAATCTGATTCTTGAGATATTCTATAACCTCTTCTGTTTTACTAACCTTATTAATCTTAATAAAATTCATCATCTTCCCACATAGTATTGTATGACAATACTACTGTAGCATTGCCCGATTGTTTTGTCAACTAAAGTTGTCACAATCAAGTACAATTCTACCGATGTTCTTCTCGATAAGCGATTCAGTAAAAATTCGGTTTACGTCACTTACAGGCAGCACCTCGGTAACAAGCGGCTTCAGTTTTCCTCTGCCGATATGCTCCATTATCTCCATGAGCTCCTGTTTTGTTCCCAGGCGTGATCCAATGATAGACCATTCGTTGTAGTGCATACCCAGAGCATCCAGGGGGATCGGATTCAGTGGGTCATACCCCATCAGAACCAGCCTTCCCCCGCGCTTCAGATATTTCAACGCTGTGCTGAAAGTCCCGGCAATACCGACACCATCTATCACTACATCGGCGCCAAGACCGCCGGACCAATCAAGAATCTTTTCGACTAAATCATCATCATTAGCATCCAGGACAAAATCAGCCCCCTGCTCCCTGGCCACCTTCAGGGCTTCAGGTCGCAGATCAATACCGCCGACCTCCGCACCAATCATCTTGCCGACCTGAACACCGTGCAGCCCAAGCCCGCCCAGCCCGATGATAAGCAGTTTATCCGAGGCCTTCAACTGCCCCAGAGTCTTAATTGAATGATAAGAGGTTGCCACAGCGTCAGGCAAAACCGAGAGATGCGTCAGCGGGTAGTCGATATCAGTTTTACAGAAATTATATGCGGGAACGGAAACGTATTCCGCAAACCCGCCCTTAAGCTCAAAGCCTGCCCGCTTTATATGTTCACATATATTTTCACGACCTGTTCTGCAGAATTCACAATCTCTGCAGGCTATATAATGGTAAACAATGCCGCGATCACCCGGCTTAAGCGTTTTAACGTTTTTTCCGACCTCAGCAACAACGCCCGATATTTCATGCCCCTGAATATGGGGAAGCTTTGTCACCCAATCCAGATGCCCATGATAAATCTTTAGATCGGTGCGGCAGACCCCCGCACCTACAGTTTTTACAATAACATCGTCATCACCGCATACAGGATCATCGACATCCTGCAGGATGAGAGGACTATTATATTCTTCCAGAACCCAGGCTTTCATTCTAACTCCTTATTTTTTGAATACGTTAAATGTCCTTTCCAAACAGTCCTGTCGGTCTGATTAGTATAGTGAAAAACATAACTATGAACGGACCAACAGTCGCCAAAGGCGCCCATATAGTACCGCCGACGTTAATTACCTGTCCCAGAATAAGGGCAGCAACCATAGTGCCTTTGATACTACCAAGCCCACCAAGGATTACTGTGATAAAAGCAAAGAGAAGCATATCAAATCCCATATAGGGACCAACCATAACAAGTGGTGCATTCAACGCGCCTCCGAGCCCGGCAAATGCACTGGCTACAACAAAAGTAATTGTGAATATCTTATTAATATTTACACCAAGACCTTCAACATTTTCACGATTGTCGATACCTGCCCTTAAAGCCTTACCAATTATAGTTTTATTCATCATCAGTTGGATCAGAATGTAGGCAATAACTGCAATGACAATAATCAGAAGCCTGTAGGCGGGAATCTGAACCCCCCCGAAAAACTTAACAATCCCGCTAATCGGAGAAGCCACCGGTTTCGGCTCAAGCCCCCAGACAAACTGAATAATTCCAATGCCTATCATAAAAACGCCGAAGGTAACAACCATGGTGAACATCATTTCTCGGTTATATATCTTCCGAAGCAACTGCGTTTCAACTAGCAGCCCGAGGCCGGCACCAACAAGCATGCCGCCGAGGGCTCCAAGAATGAAGCTTCCCGTCAAAGACATAATAGTATAAGTAACGTAGGCTCCAAAGGAGTAATATACCATCGCCTCCATATTTACGACTCTCATCAATCCGTATCCAATTGACAGAGCTAATGAAACAAGAAAAAGAATACCACTGGAAGCCAGTCCGTATATTATTGCTGTAATCCAAATTTCCATGTTTATTCCCCTACCTTCACTGTCTTCTTATTTCTGCCGCGCTGAACTAAACCGGCACCATCTTCAATAAGACCCCAGATTCCCCTGTTGAATTTAAACAGTACTATTATAGTCAGAACTCCTACAACAAATTCCCATCTAGTCATGAATGTACTGACAATATCTTTCATACCAAGAAAACCAAGGGCGCCGAAAAACGGTCCGAAAACTGAGCCGACACCGCCTATGAGTGTAGCAAGCAGGACCTCAATAGCTCGTGTATTTTCTCCAAGATTAGGGTTCACAAAACCGAAGTTTATCGCATAGAGCGAACCGGCAAGAGTCGACATCATTATCGAGATGGCATAACCTATAGAACGTATTTTAAAAACGTTATATCCGAGGAATGTCATTTTCTCAGGATTAGCCTTTGTTGCCTTCATTGAAATACCGAACGCTGATTTATCCATTTTCTGATATAGATAAAAAGCTATAAGCAGAATCAATAGAACGAAGAAAAAGAAGTTTTTAGGATACCTGACATCAAGCAGGGGCGTTGCCGCCATATTTCCACGAAACCATAAGCCATCGTTTCCGTTTGTTACATCAATCAGTAATCTTTCAAAAATAAAAACACCTATCATACATAAAGCAGCATTAATAAGCGTAAAATAACTGCTCTTCAGCCTCATGAGTCCTGGAGCAAGAACAAGAGAAAGCAGCAAACCCACTACAATTGCAACTATTATCGCCAAGAAGATGTTGCCGCCAAAATAAGCAAAAAAGATAGCAGCTGAATATGCCCCGACACTGAGGTAAAAAGGCTGCCCGAAGGATGTATAGCCCAGATATCCCATTAAAATATTATTCCCCATAACATAGATTGAAAAGATACCCACTTCCGTTAAAAAAGTAATTTTATTGGGGAATAAATATCGGAATACAATCATCAGTGCTACAATAATCACAGGGCCTAAAATTGATAGTAATTTCTTATTCATTATTTTCTCCCGCCTTAAAGATGCTTCTCAAAGCAGAGATCCTGAATATCTTCCCTGCAGCCTTCTTCTACTATTATCTTGCCTTCCCTCATGCAGTATACCCTGTCCGCAATATCTGCAATAATGGGGAGGTTCTGTTCCACAATAAAAAGTGTTGTAGTCTTACTTATTTCCTTAAAACTCACAGCAAGATCCTGTATAACATGGGGTGCCAGTCCTTCAGTCGGCTCATCCATCATCACCAAATCAGGCTTACCGATAATCGCCATCCCCATCAGCAGCATCTGTTTTTCGCCTCCGCTCAGTTTTCCTGCTTTTCGATCGAGTAGAATCTTCAATTTCGGAAACATAGCAAATACAGGTTCCCAGTCATAATCTCCGGTAGCATAACTGCTGAGCTCAAGATTTTCTTTAATGGTCAAATCTCCAAATACACTCTTATCCTGATGGATGTATTTAACACCCTTCCGGGCTATCTTGTATGCACCCATACCACTGATTACGTCACCTTTAAAAGTTACTTCGCCCTCTCTAGGCTCCAGGAATCCTGCTATTGTTCTAAAAAGGGTTGTTTTTCCCGCACCGTTTCTACCGACTAGAAACACAACTTCAGAGGTATTAATCTTCAGAGATATGTCGAACAATACAGCAAGCTTGCCATAATTCACATATAGCTCATTCACCTCTAGTAAACTATTCTGACTCATATAATTCTCCGTCTAATCTTCTATTTTCCAGTAGCTTTTCCTGACTTCAGGATTATTCAGGGTTTCTTCACATGGTCCAGAGGCTATGACCTGCCCCTCATGCATAACACATAGGGTATCCACAATTTCAGTAAGCTTGGAAAGCTTATGTTCTACAATGATAATCGTTTTCTTATGGTGAAGTTTCTTCAGAATAACCAGGATGTCATCAATTTCATGATCACTGATTCCTGCAAAAGGCTCATCCAGAATAAAAATAGCAGGATCAGCAATCCATGCCATTGCAATCTCAAGTTTCTTCTGATTACCTAATGAAAGATTCCCCACAATATCATCCATTTTCTTTTCCAGATGGAAAAGTTCAAGAGCTTCCTCAACCTTCCGTCTGATATCTTTCTTTTTAAGAAAATTTACAAGAAACATATTAAGTGGAACGGATCTATTTTCTTCTTTACGGTAATAAGAGAGGGCCAGGTTTTCGTAAACCGAAACATTGTCAAAAACATGAACGAGCTGAAAAGTTCTGAATATACCCATCTCGATTCTTTTTTCAATTCTGACATCGGTTATATCTTTTCCCATGTAGAAAATTCTTCCTTCCTCCGGAATAAAATTCCCGGTAAGAATATTGATAAAAGTGGTTTTACCTGCGCCGTTTGGACCGATAATTCCTACGGCATCATTTTCTTCTATTGCAAAATCAACTTTATCAACTGCAGTAAAGGCTCCAAAGATTTTAGATACACCCTTTGTCTCTATCAAAGATGTGCTCATAAACCCTCCTTTTAATTAAAATTTAATTGATAAAAAGATAGAGATATGCTGCAGTTGCAGCATATCTCTAATGAATATTAGTAACCCAATGACTCGAGTGAAGGCATTGCAGAATCACCGCCGAAATAACCTTCCACATGCCAGAAATCATCATCACTTGACATTTCTTCAGGAGCTTTTCCCTTAACAATAAAAGCCAGATAATCTCCGAGAAGCTCATGATCCTCTCTGAATGACATAGGCCCCTTTATAGTGTCAAATGTTTTTGTATCCAGAACTGCCGCAACATCTTCCGTTGCAAAAGAACCGGCTTCTTCAACTGCTTCAAACAGGATCTTGGCAGCCATGTAAGCAATTGCACCATATGCATCAGGAGCTTCACCCCAGCGCTCTCTATGTGCTTCAGTAAACTTAACTGCGGCATCAGCAAGAGCCTGGTCTTCAAATCCTTCCATATTCCAGTAGTAGAAATCCAATGCATAAAGGTTCTTGAGAGCATCAGAAGGGATTCCTTTTGCTACAAGGTTTGTTGTCCATGTATTGAACAGCATTGATTCTTCATGCAGTCCCATATCATAAGCCTGTTTAAAAAGAGCTATTGCATCACCACCGAACTGGCAGGCCATGAAAACATCGGGTTTTACCTCGAGCGCTTTATTGATAGCCGCAGTGAAATCAACTGTCCCCTTGGGATACTCAGCAAAACCAACAACCTCACCACCAAGCTCTTCGATGGCTGCTTCAAGGCCCTCAAACTGTGTTGCACCCCATGAATCAGCACGGGAAACCCAGAAAATTTTCTTTGCACCCAGCTTTTCTATTGCTGCACCACCGGAAAGATATCCAATACTCCAGGGGGTAAACGCTACAGAATATGTTCCAATTGCAGGATTCCCCTTTCTGAAAGAATCAAGCGCAGGCACATTTGCCGCGAGGTAAGGCAGGGGGTTCATCTTCATTTCTTCGTTGATCGCAGCGGAAATAGGATTCCACGCAGTTCCTGTAAAACCATTTATTCCTGCTTCCTGCAATTCTCTGAATCTTCGTACACCTACATCGAGTTTTGCTTCAGCATCTTTAACTTCATAGGTAACAGGAACCTTACCCCAGGGCATATCAAGTCCGCCTTTTGCATTAAACTCGTCTGCGGCAAGAATCATTCCCATCTTTTGTGTCTCAGCAACAGCAGCAAAAATACCGCTCAATGATGACATAAAACCAAGTTTGTACTCTTCCGGATTGCTTGCTTCCTGCTGACCTTCAGCAGTTGCAGCGAGGACATTTCCGAAAACCAGAATGATTGCCAGAGCGACAACATAAAATTTAAAACCTTTCTTCATCCATCTCTCCTTTGTGTTGGATTGTAATACAACCATTCTATCATACAATAACCAGCCGTCAAGCAAATATGTTTTAAATTCACTTTCAGAAATAACCTCTCAGTTATCTGTCAAACATCATACAGTTAGACAAATAAATCCTATCTTTCATGGTGTTTTTATGGTAAAATCGGTAATATTTACAAAGGAGAGCAGGCATGAGTAATAAAAAAATTGAAATAATAAAAAAAGCCATTTTATTCGAGCAGCAGGGACGCATATTTTATGAAAAAACAGCCGCAGATACCAGTTTAGATGGAATCAGGGAGATATTTGAAACACTCGCCGCTGAGGAAGATACCCATGAAAAGGCTCTTCTCAAGTTACTGAAATCAAACAGCAATATCTCCGCTGATGATTTATCTATTCCTGAGACATCTGATAATTTACTAAAGACAGTCCTGACCGATGAAATTATAAATCAGATTAAAGCAGCCTCTTATGAAGCAGCCGCAATTTCTGCAGCTATGAGTTTTGAAATTCGCTCCGCCGACTTTTACAGGGAGAATTTCGATGCAGTTGATACAGATGAAGAAAAAAAACTGCTGAACAAACTGGCCGATTGGGAGAACTCACATTTGAAGGTTTTATCAACACTCAACCGTGCATTACTTGAACGCTCACTTAACGACAATATTATCTAACTACGGAGCTTTTAATGATTCAAAATAGAAATATAATCTCATTAGCAATTTTTATGTCGCTTGGACTACTGGGACTTTTATTTCCCGCTGTTGGAGCAAGCCTCCCCGGAATTGAAAACTATTATAATGTCGGTCTGAGCTCATCAGGAATTGTATCATCACTGGTCCAGCTGGGATATGCTCTTTTCTGTTTCGCAGGAGGAATACTCGGAGATTTCTTCGGAAAAAAAAAGGTTCTTGTATCCGGCGCTCTAATATATGGACTAACAGGTATACTGCTGGCATACTCACAAACCTGGGGCTTAAGCCTGGTTCTTTTCTTTATCTTCGGGATGGGCAGCGGATTAATTTTCATAGCATCCAATACCCTGGTTATAGATATATACGCAGAAAGATCGGGAACCTTTCTAAATATTCATCATACTTTCTTTTCAATGGGCTCACTCCTGGCTCCGATTGTGGTCAGGGCACTGCTTGCTAATGGATATCCCTGGTATACCATATTTCGCTTATTAGGATTAACAGCCCTGTTTCTTGGAGCTATTATTCTGTCTTCCCGAATCAGCTCGTCAAGTACACCTCAAGCCAAATACACAGCCACTCATGCTTCCCGACTTACAAAATACAAAAAAGTAATGACGGAAAAAAGGTTCATTCATTTACTAGTTATAGTTTTCCTTGCTATTGGAGTTCAATTTGGAATAATCTATCTGCTTGTTTCTTTTCTAATAAAAGTCAGAGGAATGTCTTTCGGGGATGCGAGTCTGGTAATGTCGTTTTTCTATGGATTGATACTTATCGGCCGCTTACTGTGCAGTTATATCGTAAGCAGAGTATCACCGCATAAGGTTGTTCTGTTTCTGCTGTTTTTTCTGTTGATTACACTGACGGCCGGCTGGCTCACAACAGGAACGTTTTCAATGATAATGTTCGCTTTGACTGGACTTGCATCCTCGGGTTTGATGCCGACCCTTATCTCAATTGCCGGTTCTACTCTCGAGCCGACAATAAGATCCTCAGCACTGGGGCTGCTATCAATGTCCGGAGGTCTCGGCGGGATGCTGACGACCCTTGTAATCACCAATTTAGCAGATTATATCGGGTTCAACACATCGTTTACCCTGATGATTATAATCTCGATTTTATCGATCGGCCTGTTCATCAGGATTATGGCTGCTGAGAAAAAAACAGCTTAAGCCCGCTTTTTATACATATCATACATCTCTGCTTCAATATCAAGGATATGTTCAAGCATAATCTTACGTGACTGTTTGCTGTCACCGGTCTTAATTGCATTAAGAAGATTCTTATGAAAAGACAGGGATTTAGGTTTGATAGTCCTGCTTCCGTGAAGAACAATAGACTGCTCTTTTTTCAATGCCATATTAACACTCTGCATTAACTCAATAATAAGACTGTTGCCGGTCCCACCGAAGATATGCTGGTGGAAACGTCCGTCTGCATCGATAAATTTTTCAAGATCATCCAGGTTTTCCTGCATAATCTTATATTCTTTTTCAAGTTTTTCTATTATATGATCCTCCTGCCGTTCAGCAGCTATGGCCGCGGCCTCAGGCTCAAGGATCTTTCGAAGTTCTATCATCTCCATCGCATCACGATGTCCTTCAAACCTGTCGAGAAAACTACGCATAATAGCCTTCTCTCGAGCAGTTTCTGTAATAAATGTATTCCTGCTGTTGTTTCGATCAATCAGCCCCAGATAAAACATAACCTTCATAGCTTCACGAACAGTTCCGCGGCCTACACCAAACATTTCGGCAAGTTTAGTCTCCGCGGGCAGATGATCCCCCGGTTTCAATTCACCTGAAATTATCTTCTCTTTTACATTCTCGATAATTTCTTCAGGCACTGATAACCGGGTCACTCTTTCAAATTCCATTTCTATAATCCTTAACTGATACAAATATTTTTATTTCAGGATTATAACATGAAAATGTGAAAAACATCACCCTCTGTTCGGAATTAATACTGTTGGACTATGATACAGTAAAGAGGAGGGTATTCGAAGTACAGGGCCTTTAAGCGACCCTGTACTGAATAAGACTTTGAAGATGTTTGTATTTATTTAAGTACTTCGGGGTTGGCAACCTTTTCAGGCGCTTCACCGTTGAAAAATGCAACAACCCTCTCAACACCCTGCATTGCCATTCGCACAACACATTCTTTAGTTAGAGCCGCGGTATGCGGGGTAAGGATGGCATTCTCCATCTGCAGAAGCGGATTGTCGTCTTCAATAGGTTCACTGTCAAAAACATCAAGTCCTGCACCTGCAATCTCCCCTTCAGTAAGCGCCTTCACGAGATCAGGCTCATTGATAATGCCTCCCCGTGAAGTATTTACTATTATAGAGGTGTTTTTCATCATTTTGAAACTGTCGTAATTTATTAAGTCACGTGTAGCATCAGTTAGAGGTACGTGTATTGAAACAAAATCAGACTGCTTTAATACGGACTCCATATCCATAAATTCAACCCAGGATTCGTAGTTTTTCTTCACTTCATCAGGCAGGTATTCATCAAAAGCTACAATCTTACATCCGAAACATTTATAGCAGTAATCAGCAAGAGTTGATCCAATACGACCGAACCCAAGTAACCCGAGAACCTTGCCGCCCATGTCATTGGATGGATTAGTATACCGTACACGAAAACCCTTATTGCGAACCTGGTTATCGAGAACCTTTAAATTTTTTGTCAGAGACATAATCATAGCCAAAGCATGTTCTGCCACACTGGAAGTATTAGCACCCAAGCTTGAAGATACAATAATCCCATGCTCCGTAGCTGATTTCAGGTCTACGTTGTCTACACCAGCGCCTGTACGGCTTATAGTCTTGAGGTTTTTACCCTTGGATATCAATTCATCCGTAAACTTAATCCCGGTTCTCAGCACTACAGCTTCCGCATCTGGCAGCTTTGCGGCAACTTCATCAAAGGTGCATTCATCACACTTAATCAGGTTGCAGCCGTTATCAAGCAGATACTGCTCTGCCTCCTGCTCAATGGGCTGAGGCAAAATAACTGTTTTCTTATATGCCATTATTTTCTCCTGTTTCCTAGTTAAAGAAACCGCTTGCAGCCAAATCAGATTCTACTGATTTTTTCTGCTCACCAGTAAGAGCCTTAAGTGGACGCCTTGGTGCACCACCGGCAAATCCAGCATAATCCATCGCATATTTTACACCTGCAACCCCGTATTTACCGGAGACAAGCTTATTAAGCGAAACAAGTCGTTCATTCAAAGCATATGCCTCTTCCTTTTTACCTGCAATATAAAGATTATAAAGCTCACCGCAGGCATCAGGGATTATGTTAGCCAGAGAAAGCACACCACCTGTTCCACCCTTCTCAAGCAGGTCGAGAAAATATGATGCAGAACCCGCCATTACGGAAAAGCCATCGCT
Source organism: Candidatus Thalassospirochaeta sargassi (assembly GCA_028532855.1). Classification (GTDB taxonomy): domain Bacteria; phylum Spirochaetota; class Spirochaetia; order UBA9216; family UBA9216; genus Thalassospirochaeta; species Thalassospirochaeta sargassi. The sequence goes on along the minus strand of JAQQAL010000030.1, from coordinate 13,033 downwards.
GTCATATGCTGTGTTTGCAGACCATGTGTCTTTAGAACTGTCCTTAACACCAACTACATTCTCATGCACACTTACAGCCTCTACTACTGCTTCACTGATAGTTATACCGGCAGCTACCGAGGGGTTATTATAGAGAACAACAGGTATCGGTGAGGCATCAGCTACCTCAAGGATATGATTGATCATAACTTCATCATCTATCTTCTTCGCAAAAAAGTTCGGCATCAACAGACTCACACTGGACACCCCGATTTCAGCTGCCTGTTTTGTAAGTCTTATTGTTTCCCGTGTCGATTCAACACCGGTACCAGCCATAACTACCTTGTCGGATGCGGCAGCGCCTACCGCAGTTTCAAGTATTTTAACCCTCTCGGTTTCTGACACGGTTTTGAACTCACCGTTTGTACCAAGTACAAAGAAACCCTTAAGGCTGCTTGAGTTCATTGTTTTAATATTCTGTTCAAAACCGGAAATATTAACTTCATCATTTTCAAAGGGTGTACACATAGGTGCAAAAACCCCTGAAAGCATTTCCTTATTCTTATTCATTTGTAATTCTCCTATTTTGCGAATTCCGCAATATCCTTAACTATCTGATCAAGACCCAGTCCGCAGGATTCAAGCAGAGGCTCATAAGGTCCGTTACCGACCCATTCATCCTTGACGCCTAGACATTTAACCGGAACCGGATTAGTCTCCGAGCAATACCTTGCTACAGCGCTTCCAAGGCCGCCATTAATATAGTGTTCTTCGAGTGTTACTATCCTGCCTGTTTTAGAAGCACAACGGGAAATCAGCGCAGTATCTAGAGGCTTAATCGTATGCATATCAATCAGCTGAACGCTCACCCCCTCTGCTTCAAGCTTTTCACAGGCTTCAACAGCATATGCAAGCATAGTTCCAGTTGCAATAAGCGTAACATCCGACCCCTCACGCATCTCAATTCCTTTACCAATCTCAAAGTTTATTGATTCATCGTAGAGGACAGGCATCGAAGGACTGCCTATACGTATATACATGGGACCATATGTATCGGCTGCGGCAAGAACCGCTTTCTTTATCGATACCGGATCTCCGGGATTGAGAATGGTCATTCCGGGAATAGTCTGCAGCATGGCAAAGTCATCAATAGAATGGTGGGTGGGACCAAGATCTGAATATGTCACACCGGAACACCGACCCACAACCTTCACATTGGTTTTCATATATCCCAGGTCGTCTTTAAGCATTTCGAAAGGACGGCCGGTGACAAAGGGTGCAATAGCTGCGTAAAAAGGTACCCAACCGGTAGTTGCAAGACCTGCTGCATATCCTACAGCCCCCTGCTCCATAATTCCATATTCAATATGCCGCTCAGGAAACGCATTCTTAAATGCAGTAAGCTGAGAACCGCCGGAGCTGTCTGTAGATATGGCCAGGACACGATCATTTTTCTGTCCAGCCTCAAGCAGTGCGTCTCCGAAAACTATTCTGGGATTCAATGCTTCTTTATTCATTCGGCTCCCCCTTCCATTGCGGTAAGTTCAGTTCGCTGCTGCTCAAGATTAGCCTCAGCCTCTGCAATCTCCTCGTCGGATGCCTTCCAGTAATGATATCCGGCCTTTCCTTCAGCGAATGAAAGTCCTTTTGATTTAATGGTTTTAGCGATAACTGCTGTAGGTTTGCCCTTTGTTTCTGAGGCAGTTGTTACAGCGTCCACTATAGCATTCAAATCGTGACCGTCTATGTTTATTACAGACCATCCGAAGGCTTCAAGTTTCTCGGTAAGCGGTGAGTAGTTCATTACATCAGCCGTTTTTCCGCCTATTTGAAGACCGTTCCAGTCAATGAAGGCTAGAAGATTGTCTAAGCGATGGTGTGCTGCGGCTGCAAAGGCTTCCCAGTTGGATCCCTCGGCAAGCTCACCGTCGCCCATGACGGTAAAGACACGGGCATCGGAACCGTTCAGTTTCAGCCCCTGAGCCATTCCGCCGGAGATTGACAGGCCATGGCCAAGTGCGCCGGTATTAGCTTCTACACCCGGAATCTTCATATTAGGATGACCGGGCAGAAGACAACCCATTGAACCATAGGTATCAAGGACTGAATAATCTATAAACCCTAATTCAGCAAGTGCCGCATAGAGAATAAGGCATTTATGACCGGCAGAAAGTACAAATCTGTCACGATTATTATCCTTGAAATTTTCAGGGCTGACATTCATGATGTGAAAGTAAAGCACAGTCAGGATTTCCGCGCTGGACATCGCACCGCCGACATGGCCGGCCCTGGAAGCCTTCATCATCCTGAGGACATTCGTCCTCAGGTCTAAAGCCTTCTTTTTAAGCTTAAGCTCTTCTGCAGAAGTTAGAGACATTATTTCTTACCCTCTGCGTAATCAACTATAGCCTGATACTTAGGTTCGGAACGGGTTCCTGTTTCCCATCTCGAATCCATCCATACCTTAACCATTGTTTTTGCAAGTTCACGGCCCACAGTAAATGCGCCGAGCGCCATTACATTGGCATTATTGCTCTTAATAGCCCGTTCTGCTGAATATGCATCACTGCAAAGTGCAGCATAGACACCAGGCACTTTATTAGCAGCAATGCTCATTCCTATTCCTGTTCCGCAGAGTAGGATTCCCCTTTCATATTCGCCCGATGCCACACTTTCACCAACAGTGAAAGCAACATTAGGGTAAATAGGATCTTCACTGCCGAAATCTTTTACCTCATGTCCCAGCTCTTTGAGCAGATCGATAATTGTTAATTTAAGCTCCGATGCATTGGGGTCACAACCAACTGCAACTTTCATATTTTTCCTCCAGTTCGTCTAAACGAATTTTCCGACGAAATCAATCATGTCGTTAGTAGCAGCAGAGAATACAGCTGCATTTTCCTTCAATGAAGTAATTTCGTCAAACTGTTCAACGGCATATCCGTCTTCTTCGTAGCTTTTCTTGAAATACGGCACCTGAAGTAGTTTATCCATAACAGCTGCATCGGGTGTGTTGTTCCAATTGTTTACAATCTCTCTGTTTCTGTAATGGTAAAGGTAATCACCAATTACTGCAGGTGGTACTGTATAAACAAGCGGTCCGCCGGCGAACATCTCAATATGAGGATAGAATACATTGCCTTCAAAATCAATGTGCTTACGAGCTGAACACTGAAGCATTTTCAGCGGGAGGTCGCGTTCGATCAGCAGATTAGCAGTTTTCTTCACAACAGCCTCGGATGCAACCCGGAGCTCAAGCGGACTGATATCCATATTCATCTTGTTTATATATCCGCGAAATGCAGCAGAATCTTCAAGACGTCCAGACATCTGGGTAATAACAGCCTTCCAGCCCTTTCGATTTCCACCGGCGGCTAAATGCTCTTTTCGTCCTTCCGCTACTGAATGAGCTACAGCCATTATCTGCGGAACGTTAAAACATGTGGTTGCATTTGTAGCAATACCCTTTGATGCAAGATATTTAAAAATTGGAATACCTGCAGTAGATGCGGGAATCTTAACCATAACATTCGGGCTCTGTGCAGCAACCTCATCAGCCATTTCTTTCATGGCTGCTTCGTCTTTAATAAGATTGGGGTCAACCTGACCGGAGATATGTCCCAGCTTTCCATCGGAAGCCTCAAAGAGCGGAAGAAGTTTTTCTGCACCCCGTTTGACAGTCTCGAGATAAACTTCCTTGAAGAGACCGTACTGTGATTTACCTTTGTACGACTTTCTCTTTTCTTTTATGATTTCCACCCATTCGTCCGTTCTTTTCTGAATAACAGCCCATGAAAGTGGGGGGTTGGTTGTACAGCCCTTGAAAGCCCAGTTTTCAACCGGAGCATCAAGAAACATGCCGTCGGTCTCATTTTTAAACCATGCCCGGTCTTCCTCAGGAAGTCCTGCCATATAACTCTCAACAAAGTTCGGCCATACCAGCGGGGAAGAGTCCCACCAGATTTCTGTTTCATTACTAAGCGCCTGTAATCGTCTCCATGCGTTCTCTGACATAATTATCTCCTGTAATTATTTAATCATCATACAATCCTACATCCAACTGTATGGTGGATAAGCCACGTTACAATTTATATGCCCTAACCCCCCAAATGTCAAGAGTATTAGCCCTTATTAAAACAAATTTGTAGCGTGGATAAGCCAATTTTACAGTTTACCCCTTGATTTTCCTTTGAATCCCATTCAAAATAGAACCAAGTCTTTACCATTATTTTTATGGAATCCATTAAAGCAGGTTAAATGAATGATAAACAAAGATCCTATATATCAACAGTTAAACAACGAACTCAGAGAACTGCTCTCAGGTGATCAGTTCAAGGTTGGAGATAAATTTCTCACCGAAAGAACAATCTGTGACCGCTACGACGTCAGCAGAACGACCGCCAACAAGGCTCTCTCAAATCTGGTATCTGAGGGTCTGCTGAAATTCAAAAAGGGCGTTGGAACCTTTATCCAGGAAAAACCCGAGATCGGAAAGCTACATTCGATAACCAGTTTCACAGAAAACACCAAAAGAGCGGGCATGGACCCAACCTCGGAAGTTCTTCGTTTCGAAAGAATCAAAGCTTCCGATGTCGATGTTATCGCTAACGAAAAACTACAGATAGATAACTCGGAAGATCTCTTCCGCATTGAACGTTTACGAAAAGCCAATGGCAGTCCGATGATTCTTGAAGACAGATTTATTGTCGCAAAATACTGCCCAGGCCTCTTCGAACATTCTCTCAAGGGATCACTTTACGCAATTTTTGAAGAAACATACGGCTTGAATATCACAAGTACAGATGAAACAATTCAAGCTGTAATTCTCGATGATTACCAGGCCGATTTGCTGGGTGTCGAATCGGGGATGGCGGGATTTCTCGTTTCCGCCGTTGGATACATAGATGATGAAACACCCCTATGGTGGGAAACAACCCTACACAAACCGGATGGGTTTGAATTTCGCTGCAAAGTGAAACCCAAACAAAACCAGCAGAAACTTGAAGGTCGGGTTTTATTCGATAACCCGAACCACAAATAAATACAGGAGATATGAATGCAGGATTTCAAATCAAAACTGAACGGGGTTTTTACACCCTGTGCGACAATTTTCGAAGAAGGAACGCAGGCTGTAGCCTACGACAAGATCAGAGAAAACATCGAGGTCTATAACGAGACCGGAATAAGAGGGTTTATGCCATGCGGGACTAACGGGGAGTTCAAAGCACTGACAGATGAAGAATCAGTTAAGCTTGTTGAGCTCTATGGAAAATACCGTGCAGCAGATAAAACGATACTTGCCGGAGCAGGACGGGAATCCGCCTACACCACAATCGAGTATATCAAGAAAATCGCAGACAAGGGTGCCGACTTTGCATCTGTTCTACCGCCGCATTACTTTGCAGCCAAAATGAGTGATTCTGTATTGGCAGAATTTTATATCAGCGTTGCTGATGCATCACCCCTTCCGCTTCTGCTTTATAATATTCCTAAATATGCAGGTGGAGTCGTAATCACTGAAGAAGTTATTAAAGCTGTTGCCACACACCCGAATATTGCCGGTATGAAAGACACTTCCTCCGAAGATATTCTCGGATATCTCAAGGCAGTGCCTGCTAACTCAAACTTCCATGTTCTGCCCGGTACCATCAAGAAGTTTTTCATGGGACTTGACAACGGCGGAGTAGGCGGAGTTCTCTCAATTGCTGACTACTTGCCGCAGCTTTGCTGTGATATTCAGGATCTTTATGAAGCCGGAAAGATCGACGAAGCAAGGGAAAAAGAGAAGTACGCAAACGCACTTTCTGATAACGCCGCAGGCAAATTCGGAGTCGCCGGTGTTAAGGCTGCTATGGATATAGTCGGCATGAACGGCGGTATCCCCCGCCTACCGCTTCCGGGCATGAGTGAAGAACAGATAGCGACGCTTAAAAAGGTTCTTGTTGAAGAAGGCTACGCAAAATAGAATATTAAAATGCCGGCACGGGTTTGCGTGCCGGCTGATTCTTCCTAATGTACTTTACTTTTTAACCCAGAGCCTTGAAGCCTATTATTGCTGCACCAAGCTCAGCAGTTTCACCAATATTCCTGAACTTAAAATCCGGTAATAGTCTCTGTTTATAATTAGTATAAGCATCTGCCGCACCGCCTCCGACATGAAATATATTTTTATCAATGGTGCAGACATTCTTCCATTCATCAAAAATACTCACTAAATAATGTACATTGTCGAAAAACAAAGCCCTAAGCATATCATCTCTGCCTGAATCAAGCGTAATATTTTTAAAAGCTGCTGATACCTTTTCCAGTGTATGCCTGTCTCCGCTTAAATATGGCTCAAACCTTATGGAAGACTTCTCACAACCTGCCAATACGGACGGAATATATTCCGAATAATATACATCTCTAGTCATTTCACGACAGAAATTCTTTCTGAACCATTCGATCGAGGCCCCTCCTGCACCCAATGTCCTCATCATTAGCCAGCGGTCTTTGCAGGCATGGGTTCTGATTAGATGGTTCTCACTGATTATCGGTTTATCCGAACACATGAGGAGGATCTCAACGGTACCCGCTGTATTCATCAGCATGCCCGGCTCATTCACTCCTGCACCTGCAGCAGCACAGGTTGTATCATTTGCGCCGACTATAACTTTTGCCCCAACCGGCAAGCCTGTCTCTCTGGAAACACTTCTAGCAATTTCACCTGCAATTTCTGTTGAATCAGCTATATCAGGCAGATTTTTTTCGGATATGTCTACTTTCTCTAAAAGTTCAGGGCTCCAACCGCCATACCTAAGAGTTTCATATACTCCTGTAAAAGAAGCATTTGACGGATCTATCAAAAACCGGCCGGTAAGCTTTTTAATAAAATAAGTAATCACATGACCGAAAACCGCACCATCCGGAAGCGTACAGTCAAAAAATTCTTTAATCCACATCATACTTGTGACTGATATTCCGCCGGGAATTGGCGGGTTGCCGGTGATAGACCTGAACTTTTCTAAACCAACATTATTCACAATCCAATCAGACTGCTTGCTGCTTCTTCTGTCCAGATGAAGAATAACAGGGGTCAGCGCAGCGCCTTCACTGTCCATCAGCAGAAGAGAGGGGCAGAGGGTTGAAAAAACTATCCCGTCGATTCGAGTAGTTTTAATCTCGCTGCAAGCCTTTATAAAAGCATTCCATAAAACAGATACATTTATTTCCACCTGTCCCCCTGAACGGGCAAGGGGCTCATACGTAACAGTGGCTCTATCAATGGTGATAAGATCCTCATTTATAGTTGAAGCTTTTAAAGACTGAGTACCTATATCCACTGCAAGGATCATTCGATTATTCATATTGGAATTATTATAATATAAATACCGCTGAATTCCAGCCGATTAGCATATGCAATTTTTCACTATGCATGCTATCCTTTTATTATAGTACAAGGTCAAAGGAGCAAAAATTGAATAATAGAATGAACGGAGTAATTGTTTCACTTGTAACACCATTTCAAAATGATGAGATTAGAGAAGATTTTCTTTTGGAAAATCTAAAAAAATTAAATGAAACACCCATTAGCGGGTATCTCGCCCTTGGAGGAAATGGAGAATCCCAAAGTATGACTCATGCCGAGCAGAGCAGAATCCTTTCGCTGATAGCAGAACAGAAAGGTGAAAAGATAGTTCTTGCAAGCGTGGCATCAGACTCGACAAAAGTACTGCTTGAGAAATCAAAATGGGCGGCTGATCTTGGAGCGGATGGGATACGAGTACCCTGCCCCCACTATAATCCAAAACATGTAAGCAGAGATGTCATTATAAGATTTTTTTTGGATATCGCCGAAAAAACACCAATACCTATTCTCTTATACAACGCACCTGCTCTTTCAGGCATTTCCATCGCCCCCTCAACTCTTGAGCTGCTTGCAGACAATCCCAATATTCTCGGTATAAAAGATTCCAGCCTGACAAGCCTGTATGGCTATCTGAATATTAAAAGAAAATCTCCAGACTTCAAAATATTTGCAGGCTCAGCATCTTTTTTTCTTCCAGCCCTTATGGCTGGTGCAGCCGGCGGAGATATGTCTTTAGCGAATTACCTTCCTGAAGCGTGCACAGATCTATTCAATTATTTTAAGACCGGTAACATAAAAAAAGCACAGGATCTGCATGGTCGATTACTTGCTGTAAATACCGGAGTCTCAAGCAAATGGGGCTTCCCCGGGGTAAAGGCCGCTATGTCCTTGCTTGGTTACTACGGCGGAGAAGCGAGAACCCCATATACTCTACCCGACAAAACCGGAATCGAAAACATTAAGCAGATACTCACGGGGGAAGGATTCCTAACATAAATAAACATAACAGAGCTATCCTACCGCTGTAGTACAAACCCGGAACCTAAATATTAGACTCCCAACTCGGCGGTTCTTTGAGGGGCCACGTTCATAAAGCCCTCCAGCAGATCTGGACAATTTTATATAGCATGATACATTATTGATTTAGAATTAGAACACAGTCCAGCGCAGTCCAACCGCTGCCGCAGTACACCATCGGATTAATATCAACCTGATTCAGCCTTCCGTCAAAAGCCTCAAACAACTTGCTAAGCAAAGACACAGACTCTGCCAATGACTCAAGCTCCAGTCTGCTGCCACGGTACCCCCTTAATACAGGAGAAATCTTGAGTTCTTTCAACATTCGTACCGCCTCATCCTCCGGGCAGGGGCAGAGTCTAAAGGATACATCTTCATATAGCTCGGTGAAAATACCACCGGCTCCAGCCATTACTGCCGGACCGAATACCGGATCAACCAACGCACCTAAAATAAATTCTGGCCCCTCAACCCTGCACATTGATTCAGCCAGCACCGGGGAACCCGGAAATTTCTTACGCAGCTTGATAAGTGAGGCCTGAAACTCAGGTTTCGAAACGTTCAGATATACTCCACCGCGATCAGTTTTATGCATAATCTCTGGATCACAAACCTTGAGTACCAATGGAAACTCTAATTCATTTGCAGACAACTCTTCTTCAGGGAGGATTCTCAATCCTCGGGGAACACTCAAACCGATCTGCTTAAGAAGCTCTTTCGATTCCCATTCATCCGGCTTGCCTTCAACCCTAAGGGTATTCAACCAGCATTCAACCTTAGCTTTCATTCTGCACCCCGCAGATTTTCAAGAATATTCTTCCGCTCGACAAGAAACCTCGCCGCCCGCACCGTCCTGGCAATAGAAGGAAATCCCGGGATTCCCTCATTATAAAATCTTTTTAGATAACTGTCTGTATAAGGGCCGTACGCACTGAATACAAGAACTGGTTTGCTGTACTCCCCAGCAATCTCTGCAATTCCTAATACGAGATCGTCTGATATCTTTACTGGTGCAAAAAAAGCGACGCAGATAACCAAATCGACCCCATCATCTTCCAACAGTATTTTAAGGCTCGCCAAATAATTATCGCTGTCAGCCCCTGCTGTGATATCGACGGGATTTTTAGAAGAAGCATATCCTACGTTTGTTTCAACTAAGCGTCTGCTTGTCCAGTCTGATAATTCTGCCATAACAAGCGCCTCTCCGCGGCCTCTTTCTTCAATATAATCAGCACACATTACACCATAACCACCGGCGGCAGTTAAAACTGCTACCCTGTTACCTTCCGGAAGTGACGACATAGATAAAACCTTGGCTGCATCACTCAGCTCTTCATCATCAAGCACTCTTAGAATACCATGCTGCCTGAACGCTCCGTCAATTACCCTGTCAGATCCGGCAAGTTTACCCGTATGAGAACTTACTGCCGACTGTCCTGCGGCAGTTCTGCCGGCTTTCAAAACAATTACAGGCTTCTTTCTACTTATTATCTGAGCCTCTTTTAAAAATTCTCCGCCCTTCTCAATACTTTCAACATAAACTGCTATTGATTTAGTCTTTCGATCTCTTCCGAAATATTTCAAGAAATCGAGTTCATCTAAATCTATCTTATTTCCGAGACCTACAAACACTCTCATGCCGAAGCCGATATTTGCTGCATAACCCAGAGCCTCAGCACCTACCGAACCGCTCTGAGTAAGAAATGCGACCCCGCCTCCTGCTGCGAGGGCTCTATCTCCGTGCTCTACAAAAATGGTATCAATCCCTGATTCAGGCATAAATACACCGAGTGTATTCGGGCCCAGAATCCTTGCACCGTAATTATAGGGAATTTCAGCAAGTCGTGTTTCAAGAGCCCTGCCTTCTTCACCCGTTTCACCAAAACCGCTGGCTACGATTATTATTACCCGTGTCCCTTTTTTGGCACATCTTTCAGCTGCTTCAACAGCACCCAACGCCCCAATAGTGATAACTGCCAGATCGAGATTATCAGGGAGCTTCTCTATATCATTAATTACCTGAATACCTTCAAGTACATCTGCCTTAGGATGAACAGGATATATTTTTATCCGACTTGTCATCAGCCTTTTAAGAATAATATTCCCCGTTTTTCCAGGACTTGAGGTGGCTCCAATAACAGCAACTTCTTTTGGATAAAACAATGAATTAAGGCTTTCAATTTCAATCATTATCAATCTCCTGACATTAGGGGTTCATGTGCTTTAACCTCATCACAATGGGAAATAGGAATTTCACACATAAAATAATCATATCCACAAAGGCTTCAACAAACAGCTTCTCTTACGGCCTGCCTTTTCGTTTAATACCAGTCACGGTAAAAAAGTATTTTGCTACCTTTCTTCTTTATAATATCAATATAGATAATAAATTATAAAAAGCACGATTTCAACTCTAAAGCTCTTCGGCTACCTTAGCGCCTGCTTCAGTGAGGATGTCCATCAATACCTCATTGCGCTCTTTGCAGTAATCCAAGGGTGTTTTTCCTGTTGAATCAACTGCATTAACATCAACATTATTAGCAATCAAAAACTCTACAATATCATTCTTCTTATACCGTACAGCATAGTGTAGCGCAGTCATATCATTATGAAACTTCTTATTCAGGTCAGCTCCATTTTCCACAAGATAACCCAATACTTCAGTATCTCTGAAATCTGCAACACATGATTGCACAATTTTTCCGGAATTGATATCGGCGCCACTCTCAACAAGAAATTTCAATGCTGCAAAATTTCTTGTTACATCAGGCAGGTTGAACGCGGACGGTGACACACCAGAATCAATCAGCATCTTTATAAAATCAAGCTGTTCTGTTTTATCTGAAAAACTAATTACATTTTTTGCGAATTTTTCAGGGAGCACATCCCGATCCATAAACATTTTTATCACATTGAGAGACAAGTTTAAATCTTCAATACTCTTATTATCAATAACTGAACCCGAATCAAGCAATAATTTAATGAGTGAATCATTTCTTTTAAGTACAGCATGATATAACAATGTTCTATTTCTTGATGTAACAGTATTCACATCAGCACCTGCGTCAAGCAGAACCTTAGCCAAAGAGTTTCGACTACCATGTTTTCCTGCATCTTCAGCTAAAAATAGTATTCCAATAGGTGTATCACCTTTTTTATTTTTCATATTCACTTCAACACCAGCATCTAAAAGAGTCTTTACAAAATCTATACGATCATCAAAAAGCGTGTTTATGGGCCTTCCGTTACACGCGAGGTGCAAAAGACTATCACCGCTCTTAGGCACAACTCCATCTACTGAAACTCCCTGCTCAATCACCCATTCAGCTACACTAAACGCCTTCTCATCAACCGCCGACTGCAACAAATAGTCATCAATTGGGAAATAATCAGTCATCGAAATTATTGTATCAAGATCATCAGCCCGTAAAGCCTTAATGCGCCGCATGAATTTATCACCAATAATTTCATTCATATAATCCATACGAGGCGAACCGTACATCTCCATTTCATCAGCATATCGGGTCATCTTCTTACCTTCCGAATCAACCTGCATGATGTAGGCCTTCTTTTCAACCAGCAAAGAAAGAAGCTCATTCTTCTGTCCAATCATTCCCATAGCTTCTTCAGCCATATGACATAACAGCACATTATCCCCTACAATGGTTCGAACATCTTCTATTTCTGCTAGTAATTCTTTAAGCCCTTCAAGGTCATAAGATTTAACAGCATCAATAATTTCCTGTTCTGTTGGAAGAGCTTTTTCTATTCCTGCCTCATCCAGGGTTACATCAACGGCATCATCAACAGCGAGTTCCACATTCTTCAAAACGACCTCTTCAGTCTCAACCTCCACATCCCTTTCCACTTTTGCTACAGCCGCATCAGTCACCTCATCCACTAAACCGCGCATAGTCAAACAAGACACCATTGAAAGCGATAACATTAATATAATAAATATTTTTTTCATTTTTTTACTCCGTTTATTTTAATTATACTATTATCCATATTTTTATTGTTAATTCAAACAATTTTTAAATATAAACGCTATCGCCGAAACTCCATACCGACAGCTCAGGCCGTCCTGAATCCCACTCTTACAAACAGACCTTCTTATTAATGAGTTCAGATTGATAGAAATCTAACAGATTGAGCTTTCAGGTAATAAGGCCTTTTATTAACGTGTCTGATTAAATCCGGAACATCTAAGGAGGAGCAACTCTTTATTGCCATTAGATATCATTTTTATCCTGTATTAGACAGACAACCAATTTAGAGCTGCTTTGCCGTCAACTCGGGCCGTATTTCCAGTCCTTATTCAGAAACCTAACAGTTCATGCATTCTAACATTCCTGCGTTAGAGGAAGAGAGTTGTTTTAATTAAGTGATAAATTCAGTATTTTGAAAAGAATAATAAAAGCTGGCAACGGGATGAACCAAAGGTTCCTCAGCAGATAGGCTTCGCCGAACCTGCCGCCTACTCTGTCTGCGGTTCTGCTGCGTAAGACCTACCGTCTACCCCTGTTGTCCCTCATACAGCTTCATCATTAAAACACCAGGCAGTCTACACGCATTTGAACAGTCTATGCGTTAGCAGGAGAACAGTTAACCCATTAGTGCAAAAAAAAGAGTTTGCTATGAAGCTTCGCTCCTGCAAACTCTGTTGTATTAATAAAAAAAAGCCTGGCA
>JAQQAL010000029.1 GCA_028532855.1 Candidatus Thalassospirochaeta sargassi | reverse complement strand
AATGGAGACAACAGCAGGCGACATGATTGTTCAGACAAGCTTTAAAGCAACAGAAGCTATGGACGGTTACTGGAGCGCAACTGATTTCTACAGATAGGATATTCAATGATAAATAAAAAGAGGCCGGTTGTGACGGAAACACAATCGGTCTTTTTTTGAGATCTAATCTGCAATAATTCCTTCTTCATCCCATAGATCGTGCCAGCTTTGATTGTCTTTCCAGAGAAATACCTGCCCTTTAATGAGTCTGCAGTTTTTATCGATACCTGCTATCTTTTCCATCTCGTCCTCTGTCAGGGGGTCTTTAACTGCCGAAAGCAGGTTGTTCATATAGTTTTGGGGATTTGTTGAAAAGGGGATAGGGATCTGACCATTCTGCACAGCCCATTTGATGCATATAGTTGCAGGGTGTACATTATGATCTTCTGCAATAGCGCGGATGATCGGATCTTCAATATCTACTGAATCTTCCGGGGTTCGATCCCTTTCCGGTCTGCCGGGGGAGCCTATAGGACAAAAGCCGATTGGGATTATTCCGTGATCCAGAACGAATTTTACAAATTCCGGCTGCTGGAAATGCGGATGCAGTTCCATTTCATTGCATACAGGTTTGATTTCCGCATCGCGCAGTATAAGTTTGAGTTTGGGAATAGTCATATTTGAGGTTCCGATATGTCTGCACAGTCCGGTCCTCTGCAGCCTTTCCATCTCTTTCCATGTTTTCATGAAGTTTTCATGTATATACGGCTTCGCGTCAGGGCTTCTGGAGTCTACGTTACAGTTGGGCGGGTGATAATTCGGAAATGGCCAGTGAACAAGGTAGAGATCAAGGTAGTCGAGGCCTAGATCTGCAATCGAGCGCCTGCATGCTGCCTCGACATCTTCCGGGCTGTGCATATCGTTCCAGAGTTTTGAGGTAATCCAGAGTTCCTCGCGTTTTATCAGTCCGCTGTCCAGAACTTCTTTCAGAACTCTTCCTATAGCTTTTTCATTCCCGTAAACTGCAGCACAGTCAATGTGGCGATAGCCGCGGGCGATTGCGTCCTTAACCGATGCTGCTACCTGTTCACCGCTGATATGATCACTGCCGAAGGTTCCCAGTCCCACAACCGGCAGTTTTGCTCCAGACGGAAGGATCTTAAAAGGAACGGATGACGGATCGATTGCATCTTTGTGAAGTGCAAATGATTCTTTGTCAAATCTGCTCATTCTACTTTACCTCTTCGTCGAAAACAACGGCCACCTTACCGCACTTTCCGCTTTCCATCAGGGTGTAGGCATCAGCTGCATTATCGAGGGTAAAGCGGTGTGTTACCAAATCCTCCGGATGAATGTCCCAGCGGACAATGCGTTCGACAAGTTCTTCCATTCGCCAGATGCTGGTTACCCAGCTGCCGTAGATCGTTTTCTGATCGTGGATGATGTCGGGGCTCGGCTGGAAAGAGGAGGTTCCGCCTTCGCCTATGAAGCATATTTTTCCCCATTTGCGGGCAGCCTGAATGCAGGTGAGTCGTGCTTTGTCGTTGGCGGAACAGTCAATGCTGCGTTCGCACCCCATACCTCCGGTTAGATCCCGTACCTGATTTACATTGTCCGGACCCGCTTCAAGGACTGAATCTGCAAGGCCGAGATCTTTTGCGAGTTTCAATCGTTCGGGGATAACATCTACCCCGATTGTAGAGCTCGCACCCATTGCCCTTGCGAGCATCAGTGCTGCAAGTCCTACAGGGCCTAGTCCTGTTACAAGAACATTGTCGTTACCGCTTATTCCGATTTTTTCAATTCCTTCATATACGGTACCGAATCCGCAAGCAATCTGGGCTCCGTCTGTATATGTGAGGCTGTCGGGCAGGGCTACGAGGTCTTTTTCTTCTGCAAGAATATATTCTGCCATTCCGCCGTCTCTCTGCCATCCGTAGGCCCGTCTATAGGTATCGTTGGTGCAGCTGATCATATAACCTCGGCGGCAGTCATTGCAGACGCCACAGCCGGATATGTGGTAAATAACTACTCTGTCGCCATCTTTAAAGCGACGAGTTCCCGGGCCGCATTTTACAATCTGGCCAGAGGGTTCATGGCCTGCTATCACGCCCTGGTACCCTTCGGGGCCCTTGCCGAGATGTTCCCGGTATATTGCCCTGATATCACTTCCGCATATGGTAGAAGATTTCGTTTTTACAAGGACCTCTCCGTGGCCCGGTACCGGTATAGGGTATTCTTTAAGTTCCACAGTGCTGTTTCCCGGTAGAATTGCACCCATCATTGTTTTCTTTTCACTCATTTTATCACCTCTAATTCACTATAGGACTGCCCTGGGCAGAATGGAATGGAAAATAACGACAAGTGCATGGATATTCTTGACTTAAAGACAACTCGGTACTACTGTAGTTATATGAAAACAACAGAAGCTCCATTTTTTTCAGCACAGGTAATTAGGGCTCATAGGTTTTTTCGCAGATATAATACGACTGATGAGCAGCGGAATCAGGTTGTAGCTGCCGGATTTGAGAGGTGTAAACCCGGATATTCGATACAAAGGGAGGATTTTCCCTACACAGCGATTGAATTTGTATCAGACGGCAGTGGAGAATTACTTCTGGATGAAAAACCAGTTCATTTAAATCGAGGTGTGATGTTTTTTTATGGACCCGGAGTGATGCATAAAATTGACCGAATTGCACCACCGGGGCTGGGGAAGTACTTTCTCAATATTGCGGGTCCAGGTGCTGAAACTATGCTAAAAAAAGAGGGCTTCATTTCCGGAACAAGCATTCAGATTGCGACTCCGGGGGAACTTGAACCGCTTTTTAATGAACTTATAAGAAATGGATTGAAAGATACGATGTTCAGCGATGCAATATGCAGATCCCTTGCAGAGTTGATTATTCTTAAGGTTCGTGAAAATTCGATGTCCGGGCAGTGGCGTGAAAGCAGGGCCTACAGGACATTTGGAAATTGCCGAAGAATTTTAGAAGAGGGTTATCTGAGGATAAACAGTCTGGAAGAAGCCGCGCATGAGTGCCATGTTGATTCCGCTTACCTTTGCAGATTGTTTAAAAAATTCGCCCATCAGAGCCCATACCGATATCTGATCAGGCTTAAACTAAACAGGGCGGCTGAGCTTCTGCATGATCCGGCAGTTCTTGTAAAAGAGACCTCAATAGCAGTAGGTTTTCATGATCCTTTTCATTTTTCAAGGCTTTTTACAAGGGCTTTCGGTCTCTCTCCAACACGCTATAGAGCTCTTTATGCAGCGGACACAGGGGGAAACCCTGTTGATTAGAGCTGAATATTAAACTTTTTGGTGCAGATATTCCATTTTCAAGCTGAATTTTCGGATTTATAATTTTTTCACAAAACATAAGGAGTGTTAAAATGAAAAGATTGATGTTTGTTTTTCTGGCAGTTCTGCTTGTTGCAGGTGCGGCATTTGCCGGTGGTCAGCAGGATTCCGGTATGGAAAAGGTTACAATTGGCGCACTAATCAGGAATACTGATGAACAGTTTGTTGCGGATTATGCGGATGTACTAAAAAAACTGGCAGCAGAAAAGGGGGTTGACCTTAAGCTTCAGGACAGTCGCGGCGATATGGCCCTTCAGCTTGACCAGCTTAACACCCTGCTTGCACAGGGCGTAAAATACTATGTTGTAGTTTCAAATACTACGGAAGCAACAGCTGATATTGCAAGCAAGATCAACGCACAGGGCGGAGGTGCTGCATTCTCAAATATTCAGCCGTCTGTCGAAGCTCTCAAAGTAAGTCCTAATTTCTACCTTGCTTCTTCTCCAGAGTCGGTAGCCGGTCAGATCCAGGCTCAGATTCTTGATGAATACTTCAAGGCAAATCCAGAAAAACTTGCAAACGGTGATCCTGATGCAATCGATGCTATTTTTATCTACGGTCAGCTCGGACATCCGGCACAGGTTTACAGAACAAATGCTGTACAGCAGGGGCTTAAGGATGCAGGCTATAAGCTTAATATTGTTGCTGAAGATACAGCTAATTGGAAACCGGATGAAGCACAGGCTAAGATGGATGCATGGCTTGCAGCTTTCTCCGGTGAATTTGATGTAGTTATTGCAAACAATGACGGTATGGCCCTTGGCGCTGTAGAATCTCTCCTTACTGCAGGATACGTTGATGATCCGAATGATCCTTCAAAAGATGTGGACGGTGACGGAACGGTTCTTAAGGTTCCCGTATTGGGTGTTGATGCAACTCAGGTTGCAGTAAAATCTATGGACGAAGGTAAACTCTTTGCTACAGTTCTTCAGGATGCAGTGGGTCAGGCCACAACAGCATTTGAACTTGCATACATGATGGCTACTGAAGGAAGTGCTACGGGCAAGATGGCCTGGGGGCTTTCTCCTCTATCTTCTCCTATTGATGAAGCTCCCGCAAATGATGCAGCGGTTGTAGGTCAGTGCTACCTTGTACCTTTTAAGGCAGTTACTCTTGATAATTACAAAGATTTCATGAACTAGAATTTCTAAAGCATAAATAATAAGCAGGCAGATTCTGCAACTCGTTTGAATCTGCCTGTTCTTTTTACAATTATACGGAGGAATTATGTCTTCGGAAAATCCATACATCCTTGAGATGCAGAATATATCAAAATCATTTCCCGGAGTGAAAGCGCTCAAGGATGTATCATTTCGATTAAAACCGGGTACTGTTCATGCATTAATGGGAGAAAACGGAGCGGGAAAGTCTACTCTTATGAAGTGTCTTTTCGGTATCTATATGAAAGAGAATGGCGAAATTCACCTCAATGGTGAGCCGGCAAATTTTAAGAATTCTCGAGAGGCTCTTGAACACGGAGTATCAATGATTCATCAGGAATTAAATGTCGTTCCGGATCAGACTGTGATGGAGAATATCTGGCTGGGCAGGGAATTTACTCGCAGGATAGGCCCCTTTCACCTGGTAAACCATAGAAAGATGGCTGAAGAGACGAGACAGCTTATGAAACAGCTTGAGATGGAAATTGAACCGGAAGGAAGAATGGGATCTATCTCAATCTCTCATCAACAGGCCTGTGAAATTGCAAAGGCTGTTTCCTATAACGCATCAGTTGTTGTTATGGATGAACCAACAAGCTCATTGTCGGATAAAGAGGTGAATCACCTCTTTAAGATTATCCGCTCGCTGAGAGAACAGAATGTTGCGATAATATATATCTCACATAAAATGAGTGAAATCTTCCAGATAGCCGATGAGATCTCAGTCATGCGTGATGGAGAATTGATTACAACCGCACCGGCATCGGAGCTTGATGAAGATAAACTGATTAATCTGATGGTTGGCCGTGATATGAGTCAGAGGTTTCCGATAGTTGAAGCTGTTCCAGGTGAGAGTGTAATGCAGGTAAAAAACCTGACATCGTCGGATCCAAAATCGTTTAAAAATGTCAGTTTTGATCTTAGACGGGGTGAAATTCTTGGAATTGGTGGTCTAGTTGGTGCTCAGCGAACTGAACTGGTTGAATCAATCTTCGGACTCAGAGCTACAGTTGAGGGAACAGTCTCCATAGAGGGGCAGGATGCTGGGATTCAGACTGCCAAGGATGCAATCCACTGTGGAATGGGCCTGATTACCGAGGACAGAAGGGGTGCGGGGATTTTTCCTCAACTTAATATTATCGAAAATACAAGCATGCCTTCGTTGGACAGACTTACAAATAAAGTAGGACTGCTTGATCACAAGACCCTCATTCAAAAATCAACTGAAATGAATGAAAAATTCAAGACCAAAACCCCTACCATGGAGACAAAGATCAGATCTCTGTCAGGGGGGAATCAGCAGAAGGTCATAGTCGCTCGCTGGATGATGACACTTCCTGAAATACTTATTATGGATGAACCGACTAGAGGTATCGATGTCGGCGCAAAATATGAAATCTACTGCATAATGGCCGAACTTGCTGCAGCCGGAAAATCCATCATCATGGTTTCCAGTGAAATGCCCGAACTGATTGGCATGTCGCATAGAATAATGGTTCTCTGCGACGGACGAAAAACCGGGGAATTGGAAGGCGAAGAAAGAACTCAGGAAAATATTATGAGATTGGCAGCCCGGTTTGGGCACGATGATTTTAAAGAGGAGGAAGCATCATAATGAAGCAGTTAACCAGAAAATCTATCGGAGAATTTGCCTCAAAGAATACCGGTTACGTTACTTTTGCGGCCATGGTTGTAATCCTGGGAGTCCTTACCGGGGGAGGTTCTCTGCGCCTGCTGTCATGGCAGAACCTGGCGATTGCAGAAGCTGTAAGAGCTCTTGCAGCACTCGGAGTAGGTATAATAATCATAACGAAAGGAATTGACCTGTCACTAGGTCAGGTTGTAGGTTTGTGTGCATGCGTATCCGCATCGCTCGCTCAGACCCCGGATTATGTATCATCCCTATATCCTGGACTCAACCTGCCTGTCATAGCTCCTATCCTTGCGGGTGTCGGTGTCGGAGCCCTGTTCGGACTGCTGAACGGCTTTCTCGTTGCATACGGAAAGCTTCCGCCATTTATTGCGACTCTCGGAACTATGACTATTGCAGCGGGGCTGCAGCTGATTTATACACATGCATCAACTGTAGGAAGTTTGAAGAATGAGTATAAAGTAATTGCACAGGGATTTTTGGGCCCGATACCGAACATGGTTATCTATGTTGCAATTGCTGTGTTATTTTTATGGGTTCTGATGAATCACACAAAGATTGGAAAACGTATATATGCCATCGGTGGTAACCCTACCGCAGCAAGGGTTTCCGGTATTTCAGTAAAATTTGAAACAATGAAGGTTTATCTGATGGCAGGTGTACTCTACGGCATTGCCGGAGTCCTGCTGTCAAGCCGTCTCGGCCTTGCCAATGCTCTGACAGGAGACAATATGGAGCTGGACGCAATTGCAGCAGCAACTGTCGGCGGTGTTTCACATTCAGGGGGTGTCGGAAAAGTCGGTGGAATAGTAGTAGGCGTTCTAACCCTCGGTCTTATAAACTTCGGCATGACATATCTTGGTGTTGACTCATATTATCAGCTGCTGGTAAAGGGCTTTATAATAATAGCAGCAGTATATCTGGACATGCGAAGAGCCGCATAATCATTAACCAATAATAGTTTTTTGATAGGATCGCTTGATTGCGGTCCTTTCTTGATTACAGATAAATTCTGGAGTAAAATAATTTATGTCAAACGGCCTTTACCGCTTTTTGTTAGTAGACGATGAAGAAATCATAACGCGGGGAATCTCTGAAAATATAGACTGGGTTTCTGAAGGGTTTGAATTTCTGCCTCCCTGTTCCGATGGACTCGAAGCAATAAAAAGTATTGATGTTAATAAACCGGATGTTGTTCTAACCGATATCTGTATGCCCGAAATCGACGGTATCGAGGTTGCAAGACATATATATGAAAACCATCCTGAAACCCTGACTTTAATTTTAAGCGGGCATGACGAGTTCGAGTATGCTCAGCAGGCTATGAGTCTTCAGGTTATGGACTTTCTTCTGAAACCGATAAGTTCAAAAACTCTGAAAAAACACTTAGCCAAGATAAGGGAAGTCCTCAAGAAACGGGATGAGAGATCTGACGATAGAGAACACCTGCTGTCGCTTGTGACTAAAAGTCGGCGGGCGGTAACCTACCGATACCTATCACGCTTGCTAGGCGGTAGGCTTACAAGGCCGGAACCCGAACTTCTTAGCGATGATCTTGGTTTTTTCAACAAGATGGAATGCTTCTCGGTAATATGCCTCGAGATGGACAGTCGTGATATTTTATCTCAAACGGAATCAATATCACCAGACCTATTATTCCTGACGGTGGAAGAAGCCTGCACAGAAGCCCTGATAGGGCAAAGTGATTTTGCAAAAATAACCACACCGGATAATCGCATTGTAGTCATTATTGGAAGGCATCATGAACAGTCATTATCCAGAGAAGCTGTATCTACGGCAGCGAGACTGATTGATGCAATAAAAAAACTCAGTCAAACAACAGCATCCGCCGGGATTGGGGAAGTTGTTACAAGGGTAGAAGATGTTTTCAAATCTTATAGGCAGGCTGTTACTGCTTTGCAGCATCGCCTTATTGCCGGAGATAATAATATCTTTTTATTCAGTCCGGAAGAATCTAAAGACCTCGAGCTTAGAATGATATTTTCTCAGAGTCGGGAGAGCATTCGCAGAGATATAAGAACAGGAAAAAAAGAAGATGCAGTGAACACCTGTGAAAACTTCTTGAATCTTCTGAGCTCGCAGCCTCTTAAATCCAGACAGGCCAGACATGAAGTTATTAAATTCGTATCTGTGATAATAGAAGTTGTTGAAGAAGTTAGAATATCTGATGCTCAGATAGACGGAGTGAGTTTTTCCGACTTCCTTTATCGACTTATGGATGTCGTCAGTCTTTCCGAGCTTGAAAGACAGCTTTTAATCTTTTTCGAGCAAGTGGAAAAAGTACTGGAAGAAAAAAGGGAGTCTTTTCCACGGAAAAAATTGAAAGAAATAACAAAGTATATTGATGATCATTTCGCTGATTCATCTATATCAATAGAGAATATTTCTGAAAAATTTTTTATCAGTTCTGGATATCTGACAAAACTGTTCAGGCAGAATCTGGATCAAACCTTTGTTGAATACGTTACAAAAAAGCGCATGGAAAGAGCCCGGGAACTGCTGAAAGTAAGTGAGATGAAGAATTATCAAATAGCTGAACAGCTGGGGTTTAAGGATCCCCATTATTTCTCCTCAAGTTTTAAACGTTATTTCGGTCAAACCCCAAGTGAATACAAAAATAGTATATGAATAGTTTAAACAGGCATCGCAGCGGAAGTATCAGGAATCAGCTCATTTGGTCATTCGGCCTGCTCCTTTTGCTGGAAACACTTGTTTTCGGGTTTCTTTCAAATTATTTATTTCAAAGAACCCTGTCTGAAACAAATAAAATATACATGAATCAATTTGTTTCCAACCTTAGAGATGTAACAGATACATATGTTTCTTACCTTGAAGATATGTCCGAGGTTGTAATTAAGAATCCGGATATAAAATCCTATTTAACCGAAGGTGGGATTTCAGCTAAGCAGAAAGATGATGTAATAGAGTATCTTTATTCAGTCAAGAACACCAGAAGTGATATCGTATCAATTATTCTACTCAACAACAGAGGGGAATTTCTGTCAGATTCCGTTGATGATGAGTTCAGTTTTTCCGGTGATTTTAAACAGGAGCACTGGTATCATGAATTAATCTCGCAAACTGATTATGATGTTTATCTTACGGCATCACATGTTCAGAATCTTATTGATGGTGAATTCCCCTGGGTGATATCCCTGTATAGAAAGGTTGAACAGGGTTTTATTGTCGTTGATTTAAATTATTCGTTGATTGAGGAATTATGCTCTGGAATAAATATCGGCGGCAGAGGCTATGTATTTATTGTAAATAATAAAAATGAAATGGTTTATCATCCAAGACTTGATTTGATATACAACGGTTTGAAGACTGAGAGGACGGAAGAACTGCTTTCGAAATTATCGGGAACCCTGGATGCAAATGTTGACGGCAGGCAGGTCGTTTACACATTTGAATCATCGTCTATAACGGGCTGGACTGTTGTCTCGGTGGGTTTTATTGATGAACTATACACAGGCTTAGAGGAATTGAGGTTCTTTCTATGGCTCATCCTTATTGTTACGATGAGTGTTGCAATCTTATTATCGCTTCTGCTGTCAATGCAGATTACGCATCCAATAGAGGCTCTCAGAAGCT
This sequence comes from Candidatus Thalassospirochaeta sargassi, assembly GCA_028532855.1. Lineage (GTDB taxonomy): Bacteria > Spirochaetota > Spirochaetia > UBA9216 > UBA9216 > Thalassospirochaeta > Thalassospirochaeta sargassi. Next base: position 41,713 of record JAQQAL010000029.1, on the reverse strand, counting down.
CAATGAAAGAGGTTGAACAGGGAAATTTTGATATATCAATTAATGTTAAATGTGATCATGAGGTATATGATCTTGCAAGAGACTGTGATATTGCAATTAAAAAGATTAGGGATCTTATAAAGGAAAACAAGCGGGATCAGGAAACCAAGAGAAAGCATGAGCTGAAGGCTTTGCAGGCGCAGATAAACCCTCATTTTCTTTACAATACCCTTGATTCAATTATCTGGCTTACAGAGTCAAATGAGAATGAGGAAGCAATAGCAATGACGGAACAGCTTGCATCGTTTTTCAGGCTTAGTCTCAGCCGTGGAGATGAAATTATTCCTGTAAAGATTGTGCATGATCACATAGAAGCCTACCTTGTAATTCAGAAGATGAGATATAAAAATACCCTGGATTATGAGATTGATTTTCATCCCGATACATACCGGCACGCTGCACTTAAGTTGATGATACAGCCTATCGTTGAGAATTCAATCTATCATGGGCTTAAGGGGCGTAAGAATATTGGTCATATCTGGATTTCAGCGAGAATAAACGGAGATGTTCTATTATTCAGAATAGAAGATGATGGGGTCGGAATGGATCAAGACCTGATTGCCCTTATTAATTCGGGGGATTATTCGCATTTCTCGAGAAGTGGGGTAGGGCTTAGAAATGTTGCCGAAAGAATAAAGTTGACGTTTGGACCGGAATACGGTTTAACTCTTTCGGCAAGAGAGAACGGCGGTCTGATTGTAGAGCTTACCGTACCAGCTGATTATTTAAATGATGAGGAGACTCATGGATAGAAAAAATACTGTCTTTTTAATTATACCGGCGGTATCGCTGCTGCTAATTGCAGTACTCTGGCTGTCGCTCGGTGGTGTTTTTAGAGCCGGGGCGGCTGAAAAACCCCGGGTAACAGTAATCCTGAAAACGACCGAGAGGGTTGTGGACTTCTGGAAAAGGCTGGAAGAAGGAGTGTTGCAGGCTGCGGAAGATTTTAATGTTGAGGTGGATATTACAGGGCCGCCGACTGAAAGGCACATCGATGATCAGGTGAATATTTTCAACAATGCTATCAAAGACAAGCCAGATGTGGTTATATTGGCTGCTGCTGATTATGAAAAACTTGTCGATCCTGTAGAGAAGTCTGTTTCGATGGATATCCCTGTTTTAACAGTTGATTCCTTCGTTAATTCCGATGCCCCTCTGTCTCAAATCGGAACTGCGAATTTTGATGCCGGAGGTAAATTAGCCGGCTACCTGAAAGAAAAGCTGCCGGAGGGGGCTGTAATTGCTATTTTAAGCTATGTCAGGGAAAGTTCTACTGCAATTGAAAGGGAGCAGGGCTTGAGAGCGGGTGTTGCCGGTTATTTTACTGTTCTTCCTACCCTGTACAATAACGGAAAGATAGAAACAGCTGCTGTACAATCAGTCTCACTACTAAACAGAGTGCCGGCTCCCTCAGCTCTTGTCGCTCTCAATGAAAACAGTGCACTTGGTTTGTTACAGGGAATTGCTGAAACCGGAGGACGCACCTCCACAATTTTTCTAACTTTCGACAGTAATCTTGAGATAATCGAAGGTATCAAGAACGGTTTAATTGATGGAACTGTTGTACAGAAGCCGTATAATATGGGTTATCAGGCGGTTAAAGCTGCAGCAGGTCTTCTTGACGGTCAGGTTCCACCTAAAAAGATAGACACCGGTTCTGAACTTGTGACAGCGGAGAACCTGTTTTCTCCTATAATACAGAAACTTATTTTCCCTACAGAATTTTCAGGCGAATAGGCCGCAGCTGAGCTGCGGGCTTAATTCCGGAGTCCGGCAAGCTGTGTCATTACGTTTCCCAAAGCACTAGCCTCGCTTTCTCCCACAACTACTTCAATCCCTGCCTTTTTTTCGGTCAGTCCCGCAAGCAGGCGGTTTCGGGCTCCGCCGCCGATAAAGTGTAGGCGCTGGAGTTTAACTCCGCTGATTTCTTCCATTTCTGCAATGGTTTTACCATAATAGTCTGCAAGAGATTCAACAATCAGTCTGACAAATTCTCCTCTGCTTTTGCACGTAGCTGCATTATGATCCTCAAGGTAGGTATTAATACGTGAGCTCATTGGCCCGCCCTGTTCGTTTGTTTTGAGAAATAATTGATCATTGACATCGATTAAAACAGCCGGGCAGGAGCACGATTCCGCTTCTGAAATCAGCTCTTCATAACTAATTTCTCTGTTAGTCCCGTCTATGCTGTTGCAGGTCTCCCATTCAGACTTGCATTCCTGTAGAATCCATAGGCCCATAATGTTTTTTAATAGATTGAAGCCGCCGAAGCCGCTTGCTTCATTTGAGAAATCATTTTGGAAGGCTGCATGACTGAGGGTTGGCTTTTTCTGTTCAAGTCCGATTATTGACCAGGTGCCGCAGCTGAGATAAGCTTCTCTGCCGGAGTTTCCGACAGTATAGGCAGCGCTCTGTGTGTCATGACTGGCGGCCGCAATGAACTGTACCTCTGAACCGGCTCCTGTGGTTCGCCGCACATCTTCCCGCAGCCGGCCGATTATTGAACCTGAAGGAGTGATGTCGCCGAATAGACGTCTGGGAAGTCCCAGGCTGTCTATCAGTTCCCATGCCCATTCACCTGTAGAAGGGTTGAATAAGCCAGTAGTTGAGGCATGGGTTCGCTCCTGTACTCTTACACCGGTAAGCCAATAGGTAAGCAGGTCCGGAATTGATAGATAATAATCAGCGGCTTCAATTATCTCTGAATGATTTTTCTTCATTGCATATAGCTGAAACACGGTGTTCAGGGACATTATCTGTACCCCGTTTGTCTGAAAAAGATTCTCTGCCGGCATAATTTCGGAGAAAACCTTCTCGGGGATGTTGTCCGTCCTTTTGTCTCGATAGTGGTAGGGCAGAAACATCAGTTCTCCGCCTGAATCGACCAGAGAGAAGTCTACGCCCCAGCTGTCTATTCCTATTGATGCAATTGAGCTGCCGTGTTTCTTGAATGCAATGCACAGTCCTTTAAGGATTTCACTGTAAATGCCCGGAAGGTTCCAGTGAATTCCAGTGGGCAGCTCAATAGACAGACTGGGAAACCGGTGAACTACTTCCAGTCTCATTGACTCGTCTGCGTCGCAGACAATCACCCTGCCGTTGCTTGCTCCAAGATCTATGGCGATATGCTTCATTTTACTACACCCTTTTTCAGGATTACATTCGCATAGATTGCTGTTTCACCTGTGGCGACAACTGCAAATGCCTTTTTCGCTCTTTCGTAAAATGAAAAACGATCAACCATTTCGATTGAGGATTCGATTGCATTTTTATTTTTTGTGAATAGTTCATCTACTGCGGTTATGATCTGCTTGTATTCATCCCAAATCGTCGGTACTGTAGGATCGCCGGGGACGACCCCCATTAATGCAACAGGCTGTTTTACATATTGATCCAGCGGACATAGTTCAAGGATAGCCCTGAGTATAGGTGCAACACCATGACCGTCCAGTCTAACCAGTCGTTTCGCCATATAAGCCGACGGAAAGTTACCGTCGGCAATTACAATCTCGTCCCCATGCCCCATGGATGCGAGAACATGCAGCAGATCAGGTGACATTATAGGTGATATTCCTTTCAGCATAATCTGTTCTCCCTATCTGTAGAGCGGGCCGAAGTTAGCACATGCCCGAAAGTCGGCGCCTTCGCGCTCCTGGCCGAATGCGTTCCATACTGCAGGACGGAAGATGTCCGACTCTTTTACATTATGCATGCTTACCGGTATGCGCAAAAGGCTTGCAAGTGCAATAAGATCAGCACCAATGTGTCCACAGCTGATGGCGCCGTGGTTGGCTCCCCATGCTGCCATCACGGCATAAACTGATGAGAAATTTCCTTCGCCGGTAAGGTTCGGGACGAACCAGGTTGTCGGCCAGGTCGGATCAGTTCTTGCGTCAAGCTTGTCGTTTACTTCCTTCGGAAGGCCAACCGTATATCCTTCGGCAATCTGCAGAAATGGGCCGAGCCCCTTTACAAGGTTGATGCGGCTCATTGTAACCGGCATTTCCCCCTCAGTCAGAAAGTTGCTTGAGTATCCGCCGCCTTTAAAATATTCACGGTTGGCAGGACACCAGTTGGTAGCCTTTAAACAGTCATCCTTTTCCTTTTCGGATATTTCCCAGAAGGGTTTTATAACCGGTTTACCGTCCGGCCCTTTCTGCATGCCGGTTGCATCAAGGGCTGTGGAGCCCGAATTGATAAGGTGGATAAATCCATCTGCCGCTCTTCCTTCAGGCGTATAGCCGGTTGCCTTTTTTACAGCCTCGCTGCTCCAGAAGGTCCGTACATCACTGAAAATCTGGGCTGTGTTGGTAAGGAGGTTACCAAAGAGCATGCTTACGCCGTTGAGGCTGTCATTCTCTGTAGCCATAACGTAGGGCTGCCTGAAACCGTTCCAATCGAATGATGAGTTAAGAATTGCTTCCATAAAATCGCCGTTAGGCATGTAATCTGTCCATGCCCTCTGTCCCTGAAAGCCTGCAGCGATAGCGTTATGTCCATTGGCTTCTTCTCCGAATCCATCGGCGGCAAGTGCCGGATTTCCTACCATAAGATCCCGGCATACAAGGGCCATTTTTACAACATATTCCCAGACCTTATCTTTATCTTCGCGACTGAGGATCAGATCCTCCTTGTTGGTGTCGGGACTTTCTTTGCAGTTGGCCTTTGTCCATTCAATGGCGATTTCATATTCTTCTTTGCTGTAAATGCCGTTTAAAACCCTGCGGTTGATTTCATTCATATCGACGTATTCGTTTCTCATGCCCAGATAATCCTGGAAAAAGCTTTCCTGAACAATAGACCCGGCAATTCCCATGCTTACACTGCCTATGGACAGATAGCTCTTGCCCTTCATCCATGCTGTTGCAAGACCGGCTTTAACAAAACGTAGAATTTTCTCTACAACATCATCGGGAATAGATGTGTCGTCGGCATCCTGTACGTCCTGACCGTATATTCCGAATGCGGGGAGCCCCTTCTGGGCGTGACCCGCAAGAACCGCCGCCAGGTAGACAGCGCCCGGTCGTTCTGTACCGTTGAAACCCCATACAGCCTTCGGTCTATGAGGGTTTGTATCCATTGTTTCTGAACCATAGCACCAGCATGGTGTGACGGTAAGACTGAGTCCTGCGCCCTCTCGTTCAAATTTTTCTTCACATGCAGCAGCCTCCGCTACGCCGCCTATAGTTGTATCGGCTATGATACATTCTACCGGCTCGCCGTTCGGGTGGCGCAGGTTTTCAGATATGAGTTTTGCCGCATTTTTTGCCATATTCATGGTCTGCTCTTCAAGGCTCTCTCTTACCCCTCCGAGGCGTCCGTCTATTGTCGGACGAATACCCACTTTCGGGGCTGGTGATTTATATCGGTTTCCAGTTTTATTTAGGTGGTCATATGTCATTTGATATACTCCTGTTCTGTTGATATTATTATTTTCACCCCGTAACCAGTATTCCGCTATGGACAAACTTGTTGAAAATTTGCCATTATTTGTCCTATGGCTGTATTTGAACCGGATTATTTCTCCAGGCAGGTTCTCAGTGCAAAACGTTTCTATCGAAATCAGTTTTCGGTAGAGGGTTCTGCAATTGTGTCCGGAGGTGGCTGTGAGTTCTGCGCGGAGAATTTTATGGTAGAAAGAGAGTCGTTTCCGTTTATCACCCTGGAATTCGTAAGTGCCGGAAGGGGTATATTTGAAATAGGGGGCGCAAGCTATAAGCTGGAACCTGGTAATTTAATTTATTATGGACCGGAGCATCCGCATAAAATTTCAGCAGTTCAGGGGTCGCAATTGCACAAATATTTTCTTACCGTCCTTCCTTATGAGGGTTTTCCCGGTAGGGAACTGTATGGAAAAGTCTTTTCTACCTCAGAACCAATGAGCATCTATAACAGCTTTGAAGAGCTTATAAAATACGGCTCAGATCCATCAGAATCGGCGGGATTGATATGTTCCGGATTATACAGACTTCTTATAAATAAATGTCAGCTTCATTTTCTAGAATATTCCGGTCAGCATGACAGCAGGTATAGAACCTATATTCGATGTAAAACAAGTATAGCTGAAAATTTTCTGTCTTTACGAAGCTTGAGGGAAGCTGCTTCCTTTTGTGCTGTAAGTGAGGCTTATCTTTGCAAGCTTTTTTCAAAATATGATAATTTCAGCCCTTATACCTATCTGATGAAGCTTCGAATGCAATCCGCAGCAGTAATGCTCCAGGATGAAAGAAAAACTGTGAATGAAGTTGCTTTAGAATTGGGGTATGAGGATCAGGGGCATTTCACCAGAGCATTCAAGCGTCTAATGGGCGCCGCGCCCTCTGATTTCAGGGTATAGGAAGATTCCGGATGGGGTAAGCTCCTCAGACTACAATTAATTTTATTCCAAGTGAAGAAATCTGTTTTTGGATGTTTGAATCAAGGCCGTCATCGGTTATTAGTATGTCTATTTTGTCCAGGGGAAGAATCTTTACAAATCCATTAAGGTTGTATTTTGAAGAATCGGCCGTCATTACAACGGTGTCTCCAAGCTCTGTCATTTTTCGAACAATCTCCGCCCCTTCCTGTAGATGAGAAGTCAGTCCTTTTTCAACGGAGAACCCCCCTGTTCCGACAAATACGTATTTTACATAGTAGTTTTCCAGTTGAGCCAGGGCCTGGGCTCCTACTATTGCTTCAGTTCCGGCTTTGAAGTCACCTCCGACAAGGGTTGTGTGCAGCGAAGGGTTAACTCGCGCATATGGGAGGATGAGTGTTGAATTGGTTACAAGCCGTACATCACGTTTGCCTAGAAGATACTTCGGGATAAGCGATGAAGATGTGCCGTCACTAATCATTATTGTGTCCCCGTCTCCAACCATAGCCGCTGCGGCACGGGCAATCTTTTTCTTGGCTGATATATTTGTTTTTTGGCGTTCCAGCACATCGGGATGAAAAGCCGGAAGTGCCCCTCCCCGCAGCCGAAGTATGATACCCTTGCCTTCCATAGCATTCAGATCACTGCGGATGGTGACCTGGGAAACCGAAAGTTTTTCACTTATTTTCTGAATCGATACTGTTGTGTCGTCAGATAATATGTCCAGAATCTTTTTTTCTCTCTCACTCATATTTGCAAACATCTCTGTTCCTTATCTATCAGGTTTGTACCTATTTTATAGTTGAATAATGAGACTATCAACAATAATCGGCTTATATTATCAGAATGTTGTCTAAGCGCTTACCAAAACCTGTTTTTAAACTTAAAAATTACTTTCGTAAGGCTTATAAAGTCTTGCTTTTGGTGGATTTTGGTATTAAACTTGGATTGATGAATAATAGATTACACGATAAATCTTCACGCCTCGCCTGGCTGAATGCTGAATTCCGTAATGCATTGAAAAATGGAGAGCTTCCGACCCGTAGCGAAGAAGTAAATAACCACGTTCATTCCTGTTACTCATTTAGTCCTTATAACCCGAGCATGATCGCGTATCGGGCCTGGCAGGCTGGTTTGCAGGCTGTAGGCATTATGGATCATGATAGTTTTGCGGGTGCCGCGGAGCTTGTCGAAGCATGTAAAATACTGGGGCTTGGGTCTACCTGCGGTATTGAGCTCAGGGTTAATGCGGAAGGCACCGGAATGAACGGTCGGTCTCTGAACAACCCGGGATCGTCCGGAATTTTCTACATGGCTATACACGGCATACCGCTTAGAGAGCATGAGCGTGTTGCTGATTTCCTGAAACCTATACAGGCTGCGAGGAACGAACGAAACCGAAGACAGGTAGAAAAATTGAATGGGATTATTTCGTCTTACGGGGTTTCTGCTATCGATTTTGAAAATGATGTCTTTAATTATTCCGAAGCGGCATCGGGCGGCTCGATAACAGAAAGGCATATTCTTTACGCTTTGGCGGTTAAGCTCACGGAATATTTTGGTAGAGGAACTGCTTTGGTTGATGGTTTGCGAGGAAAGTTCGCGCTTAATATACCGTCCGGGGTAGAAAAAAATCTCACTGATGCAGATAACCCTCATTATTTATATGATCTGCTGGGATTTTTAAAAAGCTGCTTTCAACCGAGATTTTTCATTCAGCCGAATACTGATGAGTGCATAAATGTAAAAAAAGCTGTCGACTTTGCCTGTTCTGTTGGAGCTATTCCAGCCTATGCCTATCTTGGTGATGTCGATGAATCTCCTACGGGGGATAAAGCGGCAGAGAAATTTGAAGATGATTTTCTTGATGAACTTATGGTTGAGTTGAAAAAGATGGGCTTTCTCGCTGTTACCTTTATGCCGCCAAGAAACAGCCTTGAGCAGCTGCAGAGGGTGATGAATCTTTGTGAAGAGCATGGATTTATGCAGATTAGCGGGGTTGATATCAATTCCTCCCGACAGAGTTTTTCCTGTCCAGAGGTTCTTCTTCCCGAATTCAAACATCTGAACAAATCTACATGGGCGCTGATTGCTCATGAAAAGATAGAAAATGAACTGCCCGGAGCTGGCCTGTTTTCCAGGGCCTCTATTGCTCCGGACGGATTGGATCTGAAAGGGCGAATTGATTATTTTGCCGGTCTTGGTGTGGACCTGGACCTGCACAGGTTGAATGTTGCTGAGGTAATCTCTCAAGGGGAGGATGAATGAGTTACAAAAGTATTTTACCGATAATCCGGGGTGCAGTGAGAACGGGCGAAACCGGCCCTCTGGTTCAGGCAGTCGATGCTGCCGCTTGTGATAAAATCGACAGTGAAGTCCTTAAGCTTGATTTCGGAACCTGTAAGTCGGACAGGGAAAAGGCGGTTCTTGCCTTCTCGGAGATTACATCGTTAAGAAAAGATGGTAAAAATGAGCCTGAGTTTATAAGAATAGCCGGGGAAGGCTGTCTTAGGATAACGCCTTTGCCTGTATCGAATCGCGGCAGGATGACCGGACGTATTTCTCTTGTAACAGGCGGCGCCCAGGGATTCGGTGAGGAGATAGTCCGGAATCTTGTTTCAGAAGGCGCTTTTGTATTTATTGCTGATTTGAATATTGCAAAGGCAGAACAGCTCGCGGAAGAACTCAACAATACTGCCGGAGTTGAGGTTTCCATGGGAATAAAGGTTGATGTTTCAGATGAAGATTCTGTAAAGCATATGGTAGAGACTGTGGCAGAGAAGAGCGGCGGACTTGATTTGTTTGTAAATAATGCAGGGGTTCTACGGGCCGGCAGTGTGAAGAGTCTGGATAAGAGGGATTTCGATTTTGTTACGAATATTAACTACACCGCCTATTTCCTTTGTGTAAAGCATATTTCACAGCTCATGGCAAAGCAGAACCTTGCTGATGGACGATATATGAGCGATATAGTTCAAATCAACTCCAAAAGCGGTCTTGAGGGTTCTAATAAGAATGCAGCATATGCCGGCGGGAAATTCGGAGGAATCGGTTTGACACAGAGTTTTGCCCTCGAACTGATGGAAGATAATATCAAAGTAAATTCAATCTGTCCCGGGAACTTTTTTGAGGGCCCTTTGTGGTCCGATCCTGAAAATGGACTGTTTGTTCAGTATTTGAATACGGGTAAGGTTCCGGGGGCTAAAACTATAAAAGAAGTAAAAAAATTCTATGAAGCCAAGGTGCCGATGGGGCGGGGATGCAGGGGCGAAGATGTTGCCAGAGCGCTGTATTACGCTGTAGAGCAGAAATATGAAACCGGGCAGGCTATACCTGTTACCGGCGGGCAGATAATGCTCAATTAAAAGGAGACATGATGAAAACAACAGCTGTACGTTTATACGGAAAAAAAGATCTCAGACTTGAGGAGTTTGAGCTGCCGGCGATTAAAGAGGATGAAATTCTTGCAAAAATCATCTCGGATAGTATTTGTATGAGTTCATATAAGGCCGCCGCACAGGGTGCTGATCATAAGCGTGTCCCTGATGATGTAGCTGAAAATCCGGTAATGCTTGGACATGAATTCTGTGGTGAAATTGTCGAGGTCGGCTCCAAGTGGGCGGATAAATTCAAAAAGGGAAATCGTTTCAGTATTCAGCCGGCTTTGAATTATCAGGGTTCGCTGGATGCCCCCGGTTATTCATATCATTATATAGGCGGTAATGCCACATATATTGTGATTCCCAATGAGGTTATGGAAATGGACTGTCTGCTGGAGTATGGCGGCAGTGCTTTTTTCATGGGATCTCTTGCCGAGCCTATGAGCTGTATTGTCGGGGCTTTTCAAGCCAGCTACCATGTGCCCCAGGGTACCTATGAGCATGACATGGGTATTCGTGAAGGCGGAGCTATGGCAATTCTTGCGGGCGCCGGACCTATGGGGCTTGGAACCATTGATCTCGCTCTTCATGGAGACAGGCGGCCTGGGTTTCTGGTTGTTACCGATATTGATGACGCAAGGCTTCAGCGCGCTGAACAGCTTTTTACTGTTGAGGATGCAAAGAAATATGGTGTGGAACTTAGATATGTGAATACCGGAAATATCGAGGATCCTGTTTCATTTTTAAAAAAATTATCGCCGGCAGTTGAATCAGTGGGGGGGTATGACGATGTGTTTGTTTTGGCTCCGGTTAAGCCAATTATAGAACAGGCTGATCTACTCCTGGCCAAAGACGGCTGTATGAACTTCTTTGCAGGTCCGACAAATACCGAATTTTCTGCTAACATAAATTTTTATGATGTTCACTATGCTTTTCATCATATAGTAGGAACAAGCGGAGGAAATACTGAGGATATGAGGATTTCCCTGAAGCTAATGCAGGAAGGTCGTATTACTCCCCAGGTTATGGTAACTCACGTTGGCGGGATTGATTCAATTATAGATACGACACTCCGATTGCCGGAAATCCCCGGTGGTAAGAAATTGATGTATACCCATAAATCTTGTGAACTTACAGCTATAGATGATTTTGCGGAGAAGGGTAAAACGGATCCGTTTTTTAAAGATCTGGCTGAAATATGTGATCGGTATAATGGTTTATGGAGTGAAGAGGCAGAGAAATATTTTCTGAAAAATGCACCACAGTATCAGGCTTAGTCTTTATCAAATTATTATAGGAATCTCAACTCAAGCCTGGGTTATGTTGAACTACCAATGAAGTTTTTTCGACACCTGGGTAGGGTTGGGGTTCGGCATAGAAAGAATCGCAATGGCTATGGCAGGATACAAGACTATAAAGCGCGTTGGCAGAAGCTCCGCCTACCTGGATGGGGCAAGACTGAATATCTGATTGGTTTAAGATTTTATTTCCCTGATAATTTTAAAAAAGATTCCGCAGGGGGAAACCAGGATATCTGAAAACCAAACTCGGGCCGGAATACCTCATTAACCTTCTTATTTCTTCTCTGCGGGCGACCTTAAAACAATGTGTTTTACAGGAAGAAGTCTTGTCCACCGCATAATTAAGTGATTCGACACAGTCGGGGCAGAGTTGTTTTCCTCAATGATGTTTTTTGCAGTAGATTAGATACATCGTTTCAAGGGTTCTTCTGTCGGTACCCGCGTTAATATGTCTGCTCAATTTAGTCATGATGGTGAGATTATATAAGTTTTGAGGTGAATAGGATAGAATCAGGCTGACAGTCTGCAGAAAAACCGTCAGCCGTTTTAGGGATTATTTTGTCAGTGAACGGGAGTCTGAAGATTTACTCACAGCCCTGGAGTCTTCCGCGGTTAGCAGTTGAATATATGATTCGTCCATGCTTACCTGATGCTGCGTGAACATACCTACTTCGATTTCGTAATAAGCTCCACCCGTGTATTCAGCATCATCAAAAACAAGCAGTATGTCGTATGTATCCGCAGTGAGACCGAAAAACTGACTCTCGCCCGGAGCAATAGAGTCGTCATCTCCGAGCAGGTTGTCGCCCCACGACGAATCGGTAGAAGGGCTGATAAAAACATAGGCTATGTTATCGCTTTCTGAATCATTGATAACCTCAATCCCCTGAAGGTTCAAGAGTGAGCATGAGCTTAAACCAACTGCCATAATCATTAGAACAATGATAATTTTCTTCATATTTTAACTCCTAAAGTATTTTAAATAATAGTACACCGGGAGCCTTGAGATAGCAATTATAAAAAAATTACCGGATTTTACATATTTTACATTCCGTTTACTCACTCTTAACCAATCCTTTTTTTTCACGCGTTAATATTACACAATATTGAAATAAAACCTGAGAAGGGAGAATAACTATGTCAATAAAGAAAATCAGCGGATGTATCGGTTGTGGAACATGTGTAAAGTCATGTCCTACTGATGTTATTCGTCTGAGTCCAAAAGACGGCAAAGCTTATATCGCTTATCCTGAGGATTGTCAAATTTGTCATCTCTGCAGGATGTATTGTCCGGTAGACGCCATCACGATTGAGCCGGAAAAATCCATACCGGTAATGATTTCATGGGGGTAACAGATGACTGAAAAATCAAGGCTCAGGTATATCATACCCGGAGTTATCCTCTATCTTGCGGTCCCGCTCCTGTACATGATTTTCGGTAATTTTCCCGATAGAACAATCCTGAAAGAGGCTGTATCGCTGCTTACGGTCGGTGCGTTTTTTCTTATGCTCGGGCAGTTTTACCTGACCCGTATAAATAAAATCACCCTTAAGGGGCAGAAGTTTTCAAGGGTTGTGATCCTTCATAAGGTAATCGGATACGTTTTTATACCGGTGCTTTTTCTTCATCCCTTTCTTGTTGTATTTCCGCGATATTACGAAGGCGGTGTTGATCCGGTAAATGCATTTAAGACTATCCTGACGACTTTTGGCAGCAAGGGAATTATTATGGGTTTCGCAGCAATGGCTCTGATGATTCTGATCGGAATAACATCGATGTTCAGAAAGAAGATGAAGATGAAATATACAACCTGGAGATATTCCCATGGTTTTCTGTCTATTGCATTTGTTGTTCTGGCTACCTGGCATGCAGTCGATCTAGGCCGGCATACTGATGCCTTTCTTTCAACGTACATGATTGGAATGGCGGCAATTGGAATATTCTTTCTTGCAAAGCTTTACTTTGTTGAAGCCGGCAAAATACCTCAGGAGGCAGTAAATGAGTGATAAATCAGATAAAGGAATGTCTAGAAGGCAGTTCCTGGGACTCACAGGCGGGGTAGTTGGGGCTGCAGCTCTTGCGTCTATCGGCTTTAAATACCGGGGAACAAAAAATGAACGTAAGATTGATCCGGAAAACATGAACTATAAAGAAAATGAAACGGATATTCTTGTTATAGGCGGTGGAATGACAGGGCTGTTTGCAGCAGTTAAAGGCCATGACGCCGGTGCAAAGGTGCTTATGGTTTCAAAAGGGCGGCTTGGTTCCTCCGGTCAGACTCCATTTGCTAAGGGTATCTTTTCCTATGATGCAGCTACTGCCTCCGTAAGCCTTGACGAGTTTACAGAACAGGTTTCGTCCTCAGCTTTAAAAACAAATAATCCTGTTTTTACGAGACAGATGGCAGAGCATTCCAAGGCAAGGGTTGATGAGCTGAGAGAATGGGGCTTTTTTGATTCGCCCCTCTATTATGATTCTTTCAGTAAACCGATCAATGAGAGAAATATTTCCGTTATGGAAAGAATAATGATAACTCATCTAATCAAGGAAAACGGGAAGATTGCCGGAGCAGCAGGGTTCAGTATCGATGAGCCGACAATACATATTTTTAAGGCCAAGTCCGTTATTCTCTGTACAGGCGCGGGCGGTTTCAAACCAAACGGTTTTCCTATCTGTGATCTCACCCATGACGGTTCGGTTATGGCATATAAAATCGGTGCAAAGATTACCGGTAAGGAATGGAATGATGGGCATGGAGGCTCAATGGATAACCCGGCAGCCTGTTACGACGGGTGGCATGGAATGTTTGCGATGTCTCCATCAAAAACCGGTGTTGAGATACACCATGATCTTGGAGTGGATATAAACTACAGGGCTTATGTTCTTGGCAACCCTGTTTCAATGATGCCCGGCGGCGATAATACAATTGTTGAGGGTGGTCCTTATGTTCCCGAGAAATTTGTCAGGAACAGGGAAGCCGGAGCACCTCCGGGCGGCGGAAACGGTGATAAGATGGGACCACCTCCTGGCGCTGAGGCTGGCGACAGACCCTCTGGGCCACCCCCGGGCGGTGAAGAAGGCAGGGGCCCCGGTATGGCAGCAGGAGCTTCCTCCGGCGGAGCTTCAGCCGGTATGGCAATTCACAAGTCGGAAGGACTGGTGCCAATTAACGAGAAGGGAGAATCAAATATACCCGGGCTCTATGCTGCAGGAGATGCTCTCGGTTCATACATGGCTGGAGCTATTTATACTCAGGTAGGATCTTCACTTGCAGGTTCTGCAGTTCAGGGTACAATTGCATCTGAGGCGGCAGCCGAATACTGCCAGAAGGCAGTTCTGCAGAATATACCATCTTCCAAAATCAGCAGAATAAAGGAAGAGATACTTGCTCCGCTAAAAAGGGACTCCGGTTACAGTCCGGCCTGGGTTACCCAGATTCTGCAGGGGGTTATGATTCCTAATTTTGTTATCTACATAAAGAAGGAGAGCATTCTGAAGGCTGCCCTGGCCTATGTTGAAGAACTTCGCGACCACCACAGCCCGATGCTGCGGGCGGCAGATCTTCATGAACTCAGACTCGCACATGAAACTGAGAATATGATTGTAAATGCAGAAATGAAACTAAAGGCTTCGCTAATGCGTAAGGAAAGCAGGTGTTCTCACTATCGCCTTGATTATCCGGATGTGGATTATAAAAACTGGCAGGCCTGGATTAACATATACAAGGGGTCCGACGGTGAGATGAAGTTTGTGAAACAGCCCTTCGACAGCTGGCCGGTGTAGTAGTTATGAGTACTGCGGAATCGATTGAAACAAAAGAGGCTGTAATGCCTCTGCTTTCGCATTTGAATGAATTGCGACGATGCCTGGTAATCTCAGGTATCGCACTCTTTGCCGGTTTTATTACAGCTCTCTTGTTATATGATTTTATTATGGATTTCCTCTTTGCCCCCCTTCTTCAGCTGACAACGTCTTCGGATGGGGAAGTCCTTTTTATAAATACCATAGCGGAGGGGTTTCTTGTGAGGTTGAAAATATCTGCCCTGGCGGGATTTGTCCTGTCTCTGCCTGTGCATGTTTTCAATATATTACGATTTATTTTTCCTGGACTACTGAAGAAGGAAAAACAGATAATATCTGCAGCGCTAATCAGCAGCTTCATTCTTATAACCGGAAGTTTTTACTATAGTTATTATACGATAATACCAGTGTCAATTGCTTTTCTTACTGGAAAAGGGTTTATCCCTGAGAACACCGGTATGCTTTTGAGCTTAAGCGGTAATATCTTTTACATCCTGCAATTCATGCTGATGGCCGTTATTGTATTTCAGCTACCGATAGTTCTGGAAATGTTGATGATACTGAACATCGTAAAACGAAACACGCTGTTTAAATTAGGAAAGTATCTGGTGGTTGTATTTTTTATTCTTTCAGCCTTGATTTCACCGCCTGATTTTGTGAGTCAGGTTGGTCTGGCGCTTCCCATGACTGCGCTTTTTTACCTAACGATCCTGGTTGCAAAGATTTTTAAATTCGGGGAGGAATAAATGTTTGGGTTTGGATTCTCGGAAATAATTACAATACTTGTTGTTGTTATCGTACTGATAAACCCGAAAGAACTGCCGTCTATCGTCAGGAAAATCGGGAAGATGTACGGAAAGATCATGAGGCAGATTAATCATCTCAAAAAGGTATATGACGAATTTGAAGAAGAAGTAAAATTCGCATCTGATTTAAAATCATCCGGAGACGATAAGCTCCAGATTAATAATACAATAAATTTTAAGGAGAAAATAAAATGATTGGAACAACTGAAGTTCTGATAATCTGCGGAGTAGTTGTACTTTTGTTCGGTGCATCTGCCCTTCCCAAGTTTGCAAAGAATGTTGGCAGGGCCAAACTGGAGTTTGAGCAGGGAATGAAAGAAGCGCGTGACTTCAAGAGCGCGGCAGAGAAAGAGATTTAATCCTCGTACAAATTATCAAAAACAACAAAAAAAGGGGCCTTCCAATTGAGAATGGCCCCTTTTAGTTGCAGGGTGCTGAAGAAAAGACACCGAAATGATAATTACTGCGTTAGGTTTATCATAGCAGCAGTTTTCAGATTGTAAGATATGTTGAGTATGTTACCGAAAAAAGGCTGAACAGGAATAGTTCCTGAACAGCCCAGTCTTGTTTGGTTAAGTTTTCTGTTACATGGGGTTGGATTCGTATTCGATGATGAAGCCGAACGAGCTGCCGGGCGACCTGGTCAGTCCGTAGGTTCCTACCGCTTCCATGTAGTCTCCCCATGTTGGAACTGGTTCGTTAAGCTCGCCGAATCCCATGATGGGCTGTCCGTCGCCTGAATCATTAGGTTGTGTATTATCTCTGGGATCCTTGTCGATAACTCCGTCGTCAAGGTTGACCGCCCAGTTTGAGTAGTTCCAGTCTTCACCGCTTAGCCATCTCCAGCCTCCATCTGGTTCTACCGAGCCAGCCGGCTGATATCCGCCGAGGAAGGGCCCTATGCTGATGCCGTAATGTTCGCCTTCTTCATCAAATGCCCAGAAATATTTCTTGTCGTCGACTAATGAGAATAACAATGAGTTTTCCTCATCAGTTGTGGGGCATGCAAGATATCCTCCTGCTTCCTGAGCAAGATAAGCTGCCTGATACCAGTTCAGGTTTCCTGTAGAAACATAAACAGTCTCGTAGTAGTGGATACTGCCGTCTTCGGCTGTAAGGCTCACAATTTCCTGACGTTCGTATTCAACGTCTTCAGGAAGATCTTCCCAGCTGAAAACCTCGTAGATAACCTCAAAGTCAATACCGTTTAATGTTAGGGTGTAAGGTTCAACTTCTACTGATTCCTCCATCCCTGCACCAACCTGCTTCATAAGTTTTTCCAGTTTATCAGCTGATACGCCAAGCTTTCCGGCAGCTGCTTCAAAATCGGGACCACCCTGATTTGGATCGCCTAAAGCTTTTCTAAGCTCATCTTCTGTGACACCGAGAGCCATTGCTGCATCGGCTATGCTCGATACCTCTTTTACTTCCTGTGTTCCGCCTGCGAATACCGTTGTACTTGTAAGCACCATAGCCAGAATTATGAAAGCTGTTACTAATTTGCTGTTCATATTGTTCTCCGTTTTGAGTTTTTATGTCTTAAATATATGGTTATTATCTTTTTTTATCTTCTCCGCCGACCGGCAAGGAAAAAAAGTGTATAATATTTTCATGTATCGCTATTTTGAGCTTATTCTCGCTATGGGTACCGCCTGGGCAGTATCAGGTATTCTGCATTTTACCCGAAAAGAAAATAGAAATTCTCCGGAAGCCGGCTTCAGTGTTGCCGTTATACTTGTCTTTCTTCTCAACATCTTTGATAACCTGCTTCGACCCCATCTAATTCCAATGAGTGCATTGCAATTCATCTATCCGGTTACGCGGCTGAGCTATTTTCTGGTGGGACCTGTTTTGTTTTTTTATGTGAGGGTTTTGCTTAATGGAAATCTCAAGCTTAAACCTGAAGCCTTTTTTCATCTGATTCCTTTCGCAACATGGTTTATCTATGTGCTTATTGATCCGGCATCACTTAATCCGGAAATTCCGTTCGGTTCTAACACCGGTATTGTAATTGAACATAAGGTTTCCCCGCTTTTCCCGTTTAAGTTTTACTGGGATTTAAGCATCAATCTCTCAAGACTTATTTATTTATTGATTATCATCAATATTCTCAGACGGCATAAAAAACAGCTGCCCGACATGGTTTCTGATATAAACAGACGAAACACTCTTTCCTGGTTAGGTACTCTCGTCGCAGTGTATACAGGGCTATACCTGTTGAATAGTCTGATTTATCTGATTTTTCCTGAAGACCTTCTGTTTACTCAGGTTGCCGCCGCTGTGGGTCGGAGTCTTCCGGCTGTTTTATTTGTGTTTCTTTTTTCAATTTTTTCGGAGAATCAGAACATTGTAAACTATGATGATAAGAACAAACCGGACAAAACGGAATCTCTATCAGGACAGAAATATGAAAAATCGGGTATCAGCGATAATGAGAGCAGAGATCTTTACAATGCTCTCTGTTCTTATCTAGAACAGACAAAGCCTTATCTTGATTCAGAATTAACTCTTGATATGCTTGCAGAACAATTCGGTGAGACCAGGCACAGATTGTCCGAAGTAATTAACCGTGAATCTGGAAGAAGATTCTTCTCCTTTATTAATAATTACAGACTGAGGGAGTACAGGGATGCGGTGAAAAACGATCGATATCCTGATTACACAATAATAGCTGTAGCCTTTGAATGCGGTTTTCGTTCTTCGTCAGCTTTTTATTCCTATATTAAAAAAGAACTTGATATGACACCAAAACAGCTGGTTCGCGAAATCAATCAGACCTGAAATGTATGTAGCCAGTTTCTGCTTCAGTATGGGATTTTATACCGGTTTATAGTATAGTAGAGCTATGGAACCTAAAATTATTTATACGAAAACAGATGAGGCTCCCGCGCTTGCGACGGCCTCTTTACTGCCTGTTATAAGGGCTTTTGCTGGTACTGCAGGTATTAAAATTGAAACAAGAGACATCTCTCTCGCCGGCCGTATTCTGGCCCGTTTTCCGGAATACCTGACGGATGAGCAGAAGATTTCCGATGATCTTGCTGAACTCGGAAATCTGGTAAAATCACCGGATGCCAATATAATCAAGCTGCCGAACATCAGTGCTTCAGTTCCCCAGCTGTTAACCGCGATTAAAGAGCTGCAGGAAAAAGGCTATAATATTCCCGACTATGATGAATCGCCCTCAGATGAAAAGGGCCGAGAAATAAAACAAAGATATGACAGCATCAAGGGAAGTGCTGTTAATCCCGTTCTCAGGGAAGGGAACTCCGACCGGAGGGCGCCGGGTGCTGTAAAAAAGTATGCGATGAATCATCCGCATAGTATGGGAGAGTGGAATAAAGATTCCAAATCTCATGTCTCCAGTATGACAGAGGGTGATTTCTACGGTACAGAAAAATCAATTATATTTGATGAAGCCGATGTGGTAAAAGTAGAGCTTAAAACTGAATCAGGAGAATGTTCAGTTCTGAAAGAAAATTTGAAGCTGATGAAGGGAGAGATTCTTGATTCCGCTGTTATGAGTTGCAAAGAGCTGCGCAGATTTCTGTCTGAACAAATTAAAGACGCTTTGAAACAGGATGTTCTTTTCTCTGTCCATCTTAAGGCAACAATGATGAAGGTGTCGGACCCTATTATATTCGGTCATGTGTTCTCCGTCTTTTTTGAAGATCTGTTTGCTGAATATGGTGAAAAACTTGAAACTATTGGCGTAGATCCCAGGCTGGGAATGTCTGATCTGCTTAAAAAAATTGAGTCTTTGCCCAATGACGAACGTGTGGAAATTGAAAATAAAATTGAGGCTTGTTACACTGACGGGCCGGAGCTTGCTATGGTTAATTCGGAAAAGGGTATTACTAATCTGCATGTTTCAAGTGATGTGATCATCGATGCTTCCATGCCTGCGGCAATCAGAGCCTCTGGAAAGATGTGGGGGCCCGATGGAAAGTTGAAGGATATGAAGGCTGTTATTCCAGACCGCTCCTATGCCGGGGTGTATCAGGAATCTATTGATTTCTGCCGGGAACACGGAGCTTTTGATCCCCGAACAATGGGGAATGTATCTAATGTAGGTCTGATGGCACAGAAAGCAGAGGAATACGGTTCGCATGATAAAACTTTTGAGATAAGCGCTGCAGGAACCGTAAGTGTTATCGGCGAGGACGGCAGCGTGCTGATGGAGCAGCCGGTTGAGGCCGGGGATATTTTCAGAATGTGCCAGGTTAAGGATGAACCAATTCGGGACTGGGTAAAGCTTGCTGTAAAACGAGCCCGGGCTACGGGTAATCCGGCGGTGTTCTGGCTTGATCTTGAGCGTGCCCATGACCGAAGACTTGAAGAGAAGGTTAATAAGTATCTGGCTGAATACGATACTGCCGGACTTGATATCCGTATACTCTCACCGAAAGCGGCAACTCGATTTTCAATGGATAGAATGCGTGAGGGAATGGATACAATCTCTGTTTCAGGAAATGTGCTTCGTGATTATCTGACTGATCTTTTCCCGATTCTCGAGTTGGGCACCAGTGCCAAGATGCTGTCGATTGTTCCGCTTATGCAGGGCGGCGGGCTGTTTGAAACCGGAGCCGGAGGTTCGGCTCCAAAGCATGTGCAGCAGTTTCTTGAGGAGGGACATCTGCGATGGGACTCTCTAGGCGAATTTCTTGCATTGACAGTTTCACTCGAACATCTTGCAGATGTTTTTGATAATCCGAAAGCCCGGATTCTTGCCGACAGTCTTGATAAGGCTACGGAGAAATTTCTTGAAAACAACAAATCTCCTTCAAGAAAGGTAAATGAACCTGATAACCGCAGCAGCCACTTTTACCTTACCCTTTACTGGGCTCAGGAACTTGCCGCGCAAAACAGTGATTCGGAACTCAAAGCCGCTTTTAGTTCTCTGGCGGAAGAGCTGAGCAGAAATGAGGCGGTGATTGCCGGTGAACTTCTTGCAGCACAGGGGAAGCCTGTTGATATAGGCGGTTACTACAAACCGGATGCAGTGGCTTTTACTAAGGCAATGCGCCCGAGTGCGACATTCAATAAGGCAATTAATAGCTTAAAATAATAATATGAGCCTCCCTCACAGTGTGGGGGGCTCGTTCTCGCGAATACTCCACTGCAATACTATTGGTAATGTATCTATAGGTCAAAGATTTATGGTTTTTGTTTATCCCCCGACACTGATGAGAGCCGCACCGGCTATAGACAGGATTAAACCGATGATTCGCGTGGGTGTCAGTTTTTCATGCAGAAAAATCTTCTGAAGTATGACAGTAGGTGCCGGGTAGAGGGCGGTTAGTACCACCGCAATAATCAGGTAACCTGTACGTGCGGCAAGCAGATAAAAGACATTGGCTGCCATATCGGTCGCGCCGCTTAAAAAGGTTACTCTCCTGGTTCCGGGCTGCAGCCTGATTTTGGACTTGCGGGCTATTGATATCAGCAGGAACAGGGGCACTGTTGTCGCACGGGCTGCGGCAAGCGGCCAGAGTCCTGAACCATCTGAGGTACGGGAGATGAGAATAAAAAATCCACCGAAAAACAACCCGGACATTATTCCCAGACGTACGGATCGTGAAACATGAGCAACCTTGTCGCCGCGTTCCCATGACAGGAACATAATAGCCGGCAGAGAAAGAGCAACTCCCGCCCAGGTAAGCAGCGACGGCCTTTCGCCTATAAGCAGACCGAAGAATACAGGGAATGCTGCACCCATGAGAGCCGACAATGGTGAAACAATTGAAACTATAGCTGAGGATAAACCGTGAAACAGGATTAATACGCCTATCGCTCCTGAAATACCGCCGGCCATCCCCCAGAGGATATCAGGAGCGGCAACTGCCCGGGCGCTGAGGAGGGGGGCGGCTATTAATACCGTAATGAGTCCCGCAGCCTGAGACCAGGCTACAGTAACTGAGGTCGGGTTTTTTCTTGAAGAGAAACCGCCCAGAAAATCACCCGCTCCATAGGATGCGGCAGAGAGCAGAGCATAAATTATTACCATGGGCAGATACTATCAGGAATTGCTTTGTTTACCAAGTGTTTACGTCCTCTTAACAATTCCTTCTTATACAGGGGGTATGTTCTATACAAAGGGGCCGCACGACGGATGACCGCTGTGCAAATCCAAACCCCGAATAAGGAGTAGAAATGTCAAAAAAGCTTAAACTCATAGTATCAGTCATCATTTTTAATTTGGTTCTGTTTTCTTGTGCATCAGAGGACAACGCAGCAGATTCGCGACCTGGCAACAAGGCGCCTGCCAGGGATCGAGGCCAGGAACAGAGTATGCCGCAGCCTTCCGAAGATGTACTCACCCTGGTAAAACTTAAGAGTCTTTCCGGCGATGTTCAGGGTAATGATATCGAGGTATTAAGCCGGAGACAGGCCGGTGCTATTATACCAATACTTAAAGAATGGCTGGCGGCTGTAGAGAATGATCCAAAGACGGATTCACAGAAATTCGTTAAAAGGATATCAGCAGAACTTACGGAAGGTCAGAATAAGTATATTCCGAGACCGCCTATGGGTGACAGACCCCCCGAGGGCGAAAAGCCTCCTGAGGGCGGACGCCCCGGCGAAATGTCGGTAGCGGATATGCTGCCCGAGGTGATCGAGGCGCTGTCAAAAATCTAATCTCGACAGCCAACCTGATGTCTTGCGGAGTATGCCGGTTTGCATGCTCCGCATTTTTATTTAGAATTCAATGCCCTTACGCGCTTTTATTCCACCCTCAAAAGCATGTTTTATTGGTTTCATTTCAGTTACGGTATCGGCAGCTTCAATAATCTCCGGCGGCGCATTACGTCCTGTAAGAATAATACTTAGATGCTCAGGTTTTGCTTTTATCGCCTCAACCACCGATGCTGCAGGGATAAAATCTTTGTCCATCGCTATGTTGATTTCATCAAGAACAATTAGCTGGTATGAATCCTCGTCATCACGTGCTTCTTCAATCATGCCCAGTGCAAATTCCCAGCCTTTACGGGCTGCTTCAATATCTTTTGTATTGTCTTCACTATTCCAGGTGAATCCCTCTCCGGAAATAACATGGGTTATCTGGGGCAGCCCGGCAAAGATCTGCTGCTCGCCTGTTTTCCATTTTCCCTTTATAAATTGAACTATTCCTACTTTCATGCCGTAGCCGACGGCGCGAAAAGCGGTTCCGAAGGCCGCTGTTGATTTGCCCTTTCCGTCGCCGGTGTTTACAATGACAACACCCCTGTCTATATCTGCGTTTTTAATCTTTTTTTCATGTTCAGTTTTCAACTGTTCCACATTCTCGGGTTGGTTCTTCATTATCTGTTCTCCGTCTTTTGTGTTCTATTTCTGGTCATACTCATCTGATATAGACAGAATTTTGTCTATCAGAAACTTAGCGAATAGTTTTTCCGCTATTGTCGGAATTTTATCCAGCAGCTGTACAAGTGAGATTGTGTTTATTATCTCAGTGTCGGGCGCCGCTATTTTGATCATCCTTCCGCTTTCCAATTCCTTTCTGACAAGGTGTGATGAAACAACCCCCAATCCAATATGATTAAGAACCGCAGCAACAACAGCCTCATGATCATTAACAGTCATTACATAATGAAATTTTGCAGCCGATTTTGAAAAATGGTGTTTAAACCAGCTGTTCACAACCAGATTATCCGCTGTATAGCTTATGTAATCCTGTTTAGAGAGTGAGCTGAATGATAAATCATCCTTGATATGTTTATCATAATACTCTTTCGAGCAGGTAAGGATAATGCCCTCATGTGCTACCGGCATAAAATGAAAAATGTCCAGATTACCGCTGTAGGGCTTTTTTGCCAGGAACTCATCCAACAGTATGAAGTCAATCTTTCCCTCCCTCAGCATAGGCAGCAGTTTCCCCGGATGTCCAAGCTCGAGACTGAATGTAACCTCAGGATATTGGGACATAAACTGCGCGGTAATAAGTGATAAATACGTCTTGCCGAATTCTGGTGGTGACCCTATGCGCAAAATTCCCGAGGGGACCTCTTTTGAATGTTCCAGCTCGTTAAGGCAGGTGTCGAGATCAGACATAAAAGATTCAACAATACTGAAGAGCTTTTCACCAGCAGCTGTTGGAATTATTTTTTTATGCAGTCTTATGAACAGCGGGGTTTTAATCTCTTCTTCAAGCTTCTGAAGACTTTGGCTGACTGCTGACTGGCTTACATGTAATCTTTCGGCCGCCGCAACTATACTTTTACCGGAGTATATATGGTAGAAGGTTTTTAGCCTGTCTAAATTATGCAACATAATTGAAGCTTAACCTATAATGCAGATAATGTAAATTTACTAATGCTATGTTCTGGGTTGCTGTTTCAATTATTGCGACAATAGTCTTTCCCAAATAGGCTGAGCTGATATAATACACCAATGGGATTATATTGGAATGACATTGAGATAGTTCCGGGAATGAAGCTTGCCGTTGATCTTCTTCATCATGAAGTAGTTAATGAAACCGGTGTGCAGGTTGATATAAGCTGGAAGATTCTTTCTTTTGGCAGCCGATCGGAAGATGACGCATATCTGGACTGGAACACCGGCAGAAAGCATTCCATGAAAAAAGTGATTAAAAACAGAAGACTCCGACAGAAGCTTAATCGTTTAGAACTTCTTCAATTGCCAGCCGGTTCTGAGTATATGCTGGTGCAGGAATTTCATGATGGTAAAGAAGTTTTCAAGCGCTGCTATAATCTTGATATGCTTCAAAGCGTAAGAAATATTCGGGTTATTGACCACTAAAGTCCTTCTCTGTCACTCATTTCTACAGTTTTTATATTATGTTTTGCCGATTCGGATTGGAATTTTTCTTTAAATAATATTTAATAAATGTAATCAACTTTATCAGGACATCTAATGAAAAAACATTTGAAGAAAATACTCACTTTACTGATTTTTATGATATTGATGGCCTCACCCCTGTTTGCAGAGGGCAGTGGAGAAGAGAGTTTGACGGAACGGATGACCGAACTGGTTTTTGAAATAGGAATAATTCTTTTTGCAGCAAAGCTGGGCGGCACTGTTATGAAAAAGATCAAAATGCCATCCGTTTTGGGAGAGCTGCTGATGGGGATTGTCATCGGCCCCTATGTGCTAGGCAGTATAGCTATTCCGGGGTTCGCCCATGGTTTGTTTCCCCTTGCGGAAGGTTTTTCCGTATCGCCTGAGCTCTATGGAATTGCAACCATTGCATCTATCATCCTGCTGTTTCTCTCCGGTCTTGAGACGGACCTTGCCCTCTTTCTGCAGTTTTCAGTGAAGGGTGCAGTAATAGGTATAACCGGGGTTATTATTTCATTTGTGTCCGGAGCCTGGGCAGGAAGCCTGATTACCGGAATGACGATAACGTCTCCCGTGAATTTGTTTATGGGTGTTCTCTCTATTGCCACCTCGGTAGGTATTACGGCGCGGATTCTTTCGGAACAGCGAAAGATGGATTCGCCCGAGGGTGTAACCATCCTTGCCGCCGCGGTAATTGATGATGTGCTTGGAATTATCATTCTTGCTATTGTCCTTGGCATTATTTCAGTCCTTTCCGGCGGCGCTGGCGGAAGTGTCGACTGGGGCGCTATCGGCGCTATTGCCCTGAAGGCTGTAGGTGTATGGCTGGGTTTCACGGCAGTGGGGCTTTTCTTTGCCCGCAAGATTGGGAACACACTTAAGATTTTTCACTCTGAAACCACAATAGCTGTTATGAGCCTGGGACTGGCATTGCTGCTCTCAGGTATTTTTGAAAAAGCAGGGTTAGCTATGATTATCGGAGCCTATGTTATGGGGCTGTCGTTATCCAGGACCGACCTCAGTTTTGTCATTCAGGATAAACTTCATCCTATCGAAGAGTTTTTTGTGCCCGTGTTTTTCTGCGTCATGGGAATGCTCGTCAATGTGAATGAATTTCTTGATCCGAAAGTCTTAATGGGTGGATTGCTATTCTCTGTTCTGGGGATAATTGCGAAAATAGTCGGATGCGGAGCTCCCTCGTTGTTTCTTAACTTTAATATTCGCGGCGCATTGAGAATTGGGGTCGGAATGGTTCCCCGCGGGGAGGTTGCACTGATCATTGCCGGAATTGGTATTGCCAACGGTATTCTCAGCGACAGCCTATTCGGAGTTGCTGTTTTTATGACCCTATTGACTACCCTCCTGCCTCCTCCGTTGTTAACTGCACTTTTGAAAAATGGGAAAATGGGTACTCGAACTGAAATGAAGGGTTCTGATACGGTAAGTACTAACTTCGATTTTCCTTCGAGGGAAATGACACAGATGGCTTTGGCCAAGGTTGTCGGCTCCTTAAGAGGTGAGGGTTTTTACGTTCATGAGCTGGATGTCGGAGACCATTCAGTTTCACAGGTCCGAAAAGAAGATGTATTTTTGACCTTTCATGAATATGCAAAGAACATTGAAATTGTTTCGGATCCTGTCGACGTTCATTATGTTAAAACCATCGTGTATGAGTCTCTGCTGGGGATGAACGATACAATCAATCGTCTTAAGGATCTTGCAAAGCCTGAAGTTTTGAAAGAAGGCCTGAAGGAACTTTCCGGAGATGAAAAGGCCCGGGTTAATGAGGATTATTTCAAGAACCTCAATGAGAACTGTATAGCTGTTAATCTGAAGGCAAATACCAAAGAAGAAGTTATTGAAGAGATGCTCGGCATGCTGAATAAGGCCGGCCAGCTTGATGACTATGATGAATGTCTTAGAGCTGTAAAAGAGCGGGAAGCCTCAATGAGTACCGGAATGCAGAATGGAATTGCTATACCTCACGGTAAATCCGAAGGTGTGAAGCAGCTTGTTTCAGCTATCGGGTTAAAAAAAGACGGACTTGATTTCCAATCTCTTGACGGAAAACCGTCAAATATTTTTATCATGACTCTTTCTCCTGCAAATACAGCCGGACCACATATTCAGTTTTTATCCTCGGTTAGCACTATTCTTAATAAGAAGGGCATTACTGATAAGCTGCTGAATTGCCGGACCTCTAATGACGTTAAAAATCTCTTAATTCGGGAGGCTCATGAAAACCGTTAACAGAGGTACGCGATACAAATGGGATAATCAACGTTCTACACAGGTTTTTCAATTTCTTTTAAGGCTACTCCCCCTGGTGATTATACTCATCCTCAGTGCGGGTTTTGTCTGGGTTTATCGTAATGCTGATTTAAGAAACAGATTGGATGAAAGTGTTTTTGAAACTTCTTCATCTAAAACATTAATTGCAGTCAAGGACTATTTCAGCCCATTGACCGAGTTTATATTTTCTTCTGTGTTATGGGGGCGCGTAGGTGAGATTGATTCGGTCGGGGAGCCTGAAGATTATATTGAACTTTTGCAGGCAAGGTTTGCATCGATCGGTACGGTGTCTTCGTTCAGTCTGACTGATCCGGCAGGACGGGAGCTTGTTTTAAAGAATCCATATGGAGATTCAGATTGGTTTACGACCGAAAAGAATAATGAAGATTCGTTGACTTATCTGAGAAATGCAGGAGGCTTTGCGGAATCGGATCGGCCTTCTGGATCAGGGGTCAGAATCAGTACAGTTTATTCCCTGCCGTATCTGGACGAACCGGGCATAAGCTTGTATCTGCAGTCTCCATTCGGAAACGCAGGTGAAGGATTATCTATTGCTGTTGATTTACCGCTGAGGCAGATGTCGGAGCGGTTAAAAGAGGATGGGGCTGTGAAGGATGCTGTACTTTTCATCCTTTTGCCGGCTGAAGAAGATTATATTTTTTTGCCGGTTGGAAACCTGCTGAAGCTCCCTGATACACAAACCCCGGAATTGGATTTCGAAACAGCGACTCCCCTCGACAGCGGTGCAGACAGTCTTATTTCTTTCCTTGATGAAAACATCCCCGGTGACCAGGATGATGATCTGCAATTGCGCTATGAGACGGAGGCCGGTAGCTGGATGACAGAATTTCTGCTGATTGATCTCGGGGATGATGAACTGATTATTGGAACTCTTGTCCCTGTTGAATCGCTGTGGACTTCACAGTTTTCTGTTCCGCTTCAGCTTTTCCTTCTGACAATCCTGGCTGCGGCAGCTTTTTTACTGTACAGGCTGGTTAATGATTATCGGGAAGCTTCACGTTCTCCTTATCGTATAGAGGAAATCCTCCGGGAGGAGATCGGCAAAGGTGAATCTTCGAAGCTGGAATTTAAATCCTCACTCAGATGGGATTATCGCGAAGATAAGGTTAATAAAGCACTGGAAGACATTATAGTAAAATCAATTGCCGCATTCAGTAATGCCCGGGGTGGAACACTTTTAATTGGGGTTGCGGACAGTGGTGAAATACTCGGTATTGAAAAAGATTATGCGGTATTGAGACAGGAGGGCAGAGATTACTATGAAATACATCTTCGTAATCTTCTCGGGTCAAGATACGGGGTTGGATACACTTCTAAGAACATTGCAGTAGATTTTCCCTGGTTGTCCGGTCATGAAATATGCCGGATAAGAATCCGTAGGGGGCGCCAGCCTCTTTTTACGACTGTAAAATCAAAGAACGGCAGTCCTGTTGAAAAGTTCTTCATAAGATCCGGTAATACATCTCAGGTTCTTGATAATCCGAGTGAGATCACAAACTACATCCTGACCCGATTTTCACGCTGGCGGATAGGAAAAAGCTTTTCCGCATCCTGAAATTTGAATATAATAGTGTTAAATGAATAAGCGTAAGTCAATAACAGACTATTCCATATTCTGCCATGATAATCTCGTAATCTTTGATTTTTTTCTGCCCCTGACCCATGAAGGCAAGCTAAAAAATTCGCTGGATATTCTTTTTTACAAGGATTCAGTAATTAAGCGGCTGAAATCAATTGACTCGAAAGTACTGCAGCAGTATTTTTCAAGAGAAGCAGAAGAAAGCGATGAGGAGTACCTGCAGAGTATTTCTGCCTGGGTGTCTACCAATTTCAGCGGTTATTCAATTAACCATGTTTACGGCAGATACAGGGCCAAAGAGCTGTGCAACCTTCAGCAAGCCTATCGATATATCGAGAACGGCGATAACTATCTGATTGATGAGACAACAGCCGTTGCCCGCTTCATTTTCCCTTGCGGTGAGAGCCGGATTGTCAGTGGCCAGTCATTTGAGCCTGATTTTGAGAAAATTGATGAAACTGATTCCAAGGATCTTCAAAGAGAATATAATAAAATCCGTTTTCTGTTTTTTAAACTCTTTGTTCAGAACATCGTACAGATAGCGAATGAAGAGGATGAGATATGGATGATGGAAAGCGGGATGAGACATCGACTGTATTCATGGCGTGTTAAATAAAAGGAGAATAATATGAACGAGAAAAAAACGCTCTATCTTGTCTGGACAAACGCAGACCTGATTACTTCAAAACTGATGGTATTTATGTACGGAATAAATGCGAAGACAAAAGGATGGTGGGAAAATGTTACGATTGTAATTTGGGGAGCAACAGCCAAACTTGTAAGCGAGAATACGGAAATTCAGGAATATATAAAAAAAGCGCAGACTGAAGGTGTACATGTATCAGCCTGTATAACTTGCGCAAATGAACTTGGAGTTGCTGATAAGCTGGAAGCCCTTGATATTGAGCTTATCAGGTGGGGCGCTCCGCTTACCGAATTGCTTAAGAACGATGAAGCAATTCTGACGATATAAATTGTTATCCTGAATCCTTATTCAAAGGATTCAGGGTTGCAGCCGGCCGATATCCAATCTTTTTTATCTCTATTTGCCAGCCTGTTGTATACCGGCCTTCGCTAATATTCCTTCTATTACCTCTACGACCTGAGCATTCAATTGTGAATCAAGAGCATCAGGGTGTGGCGAGGCAAAAATCCCACGGTCGTTGTCAAAATACCTGCCTGATGCATCATCAAACTCAGCGGATACTGCTGCTCTGGTAAGGATGTCTGCACCAATTTTGATGTCTCCGCCGACAACCCCGTATGCTTCCTTAACCATCTTGCTGCCGAGCATTGACCCCGGGTTAACAGCTGCAAGAACAGGCCCTTTTTTGCCGAGCTGAGCTGCCAGATGATTGGACCACATTGTGAGTGCCAGCTTGCTCTGTGCATAGGCCGAGCCTGCCGTAAGGTTCAATGTGTTCCCTTTAAGGGCATCAAGCGATACAGTCGACTGGGCGGCGGACGAAAGGCTGACTACCCGGCCGGTAGTTCCAAGTAGCGGTAGAAGGCGTTTTGTCAGCAGATATGGTGCTATTGTGTTTACTGCGAATCGGGCATCGAGCCCTTCGGCTGTCCTGGGGAACTCGGTGCTGAAAACACCTGCGTTATTGATAAGCACATCAATTCTCTGATATTTTTTCTCAACTGCATCTGCAAGCTCTACGGCGCTTTTGAGACGGGACAGATCGGCAATAAAACCATCGCACGAGAGTTCCTGCATAACCCTTTCCAGTTTTTCCGGTTTACGCCCATGCAGCAGAACTTTCTGACCGATTGCTGTAAGCATTTTAGCAGTCTCTAAACCAATGCCGTCGGTAGATCCTGTAATCAATATTGTTTTCATATATCCTCCTGCTGTCTTGACTTATTTAATCTTGCAGTTAATATATGCAGTATGTGTTTCTAAGACAAGTAGGATGAAAAATCTGACAAAGGCACATATAGTATACTGATGGAGGGGTTATGAGACACCAGAGATATGACTGCAATGGCGGTTGTCCTGTTGAGGCTACTCTTGATATTATTGGCGGCAAATGGAAGGGGGCTATCCTTTATCATCTTATGGAGAGGACCTATCGTTTCGGCGAACTGGTGAAGGTTATGCCTACAATTACAAAACATGTACTTACCGTACAGCTGCGGGAACTTGAAGCGGACGGGCTGATTCATCGGGAGGTTTATGCGTCAGTACCCCTAAGGTTGAATATTCACTCACTGAGGACGGTGAGAGTTTGCGGGAAATAATCCTGGCAATCCGGGAATGGGGAAAGAACAGGTTCGGGTTATAGTGCAGGAATCGCTGAGATCAAAAAAGAGCTGACTGAGTTCAGTTCCCAGTCAGCTTTGTAGTGATAATGGACTATTGTGTCTATCCCTTAAACAAGGGATCCAGACCGATCGTCCCCTCAAGTTTTTTAAGATAGTCGTCGCTCTGAAATTCTTTCAGGTTGGTTTTTTCCTTTTTGAGTCTGTTAGGTATCCCTAGGCGTAGGCCTTCATCCTTATGGCGTTCGGACTTTAGAAAGTCTTCCATATATTTGATGCTTGCCTCGGCCTGTTTTACCCTCGCGTCTCTGTAGTTGATCAGGCGCTCCTTATACCAGTCGCTGGCAAGTACATATTCCCGGGTAAAGAGATCTCTTACCTCGGGGTCGGCTGCAGTTTTGCCTTCGTAGCTGCCTTCCGCCATGATGTAAAGAATTGCCTTAAGCGGCGGTATAGCTGCCTCGACACTTCCGTCCTTTATATAACCCTTGGCTACCTTCTGCTGGGCTTCGACGATATTTTTTATACCGTCTACAAAATCCGGCAGGCTCTGTAGTTCCGGTTTCAGCATTTCTTCATTGAAGACTACTTCGGGATTGTCGAATAATCTGCCCATGTAAGCACCGAGGAATTCTTTATTGATTCTGAAACCAAGCCGGCTTGCCGGTATTGTTTCACCTTCGTATTCAAAGTCCTCTATTTTTTCAAGGAGTCCAAGCTCAAGCAGGTTATATGGATCCCTTTCTTTTTCAGACATGCGGCTCCACAGTTCAGGAACCAGGAGGCTGATATCGTGATCAACCTTGTAATCAGGGCCGATATATCCTGCGGCAGATGTATATCCGTTGTATCCTGTAAGTATAAACGACAGAAGTGCATTATTGAGATCCGATGTTGCGGGCAGTGCGTTAAACGGAGCCTTTGTCAAAGCTCCCTCTGAACCGGCTCCGGTTGTCGATGGAGATTTTCCTGTAAGGCTGCAGACAAAATCCATAAATAGTTCGGGAAGCTCCTGATAGTGAATGGGTCCGTATACTGCCAGGGGTCTTATTCCTGCTTCATGGTCAGCAGGGTTATTTCTTCTTCCGGCCAGAACAGCATTAACGGGTACAGTAAGGGGCTGTCCCGCTGGAATCTTCCTGAATAATCTCATCCCAATTTCACCAAGATACCTGTTTGTGTTGTCTTCCAGATCAGGTCTGAGCTGCAGATACCTCGGGTTTTTAGATGGTGCTCCATCCACAATCCTCGGGTGTGAAGGAGCAATGAAGTAATCACCCTCATCTGCGGTATTCCTGAAATCCCTGATTATTTCCTGAATAGGTTCTGTATAAGCGTAAAAACCGGCGGTATCTTCATAGAGTTCTACCGCATTGTTTATTCCAAGGGGTTCAAAATTACAAATGAAGTTGCCTTTTGAACCGAGATCTCTCTCTGCCTGTTTATCCTGACCGCGGTATATTGCGTCGTCAGGTCGCTGAAAGAATCTGTTTTCACAGTTCTCAACAACCTTTACGCTTGGGTGGAAGTTCGAATCGGAAAGTCCGCTGACTTCATTTGCCGGCACAACTATTGAAGCCGATATATCATCTTCGAGTTGAACTTTAACCGCCGGCATATAGTCCTGACGCAGTTTATTTGTTACCCAGCTTCCGTTTTTATTGGTACCTATCTTCAGATAACTGCCTACAAGTTCTCTGTTCATGAACTTAAGAACATGGCCGGGTTCACTGTTGATAATGTCTACGGAGAATTTTTCTTTCCAGTCACTGCCCCATTCCGGTTCATAAAAGCGTTTTATAATAAAAACGAGTGCTTTCACCTCCAGAGGGATTGTTTCAAGCCATGCATTAAACTCATCTGTATTGTTTGAAGACGGTGAGAGCATTTTAATTACCGAACCGAGTGAGCGTGCATCGCTTAGGAGGGGTCTGGTTTTGTGGTTCGGTTTCAGCGTTTTTCTGTATTCGGGTTTAAAACGATCACCGAAATCATAGTTGATAATCTCTTCAGCCTTATCCATATCACTCTGGAAGTTGCTGATGAAAACCGAACTGAAACGCATTGCGTCTTTAATAGACTTTGAAATTTCAGACTTTCCTCCACCAGATACAGTACTCGGTTTATGACAGAAGGTTCCCTCGGCAATGGTTCCTACAAGTCTCCATGCCGGTGATGAGTAATGCTTTTCCATATGTACTCTGTACCCGGACGGATGAATATAAAAGTTTTCAGGGAGTATTTTAATAGTTTTCTTTTCACCATTTGTTTCCCAGTAGGCTTTCTGAGTTTCCAGATCAATGGCGGCGTTCTCAGGTATGTAGATTATATTTTTGTAGTTGCGATCTATACCATAGCCTTCATCGTGTAAGATTAAATCGTCACCGAGGACGTTCTTGAAGTTGTCAAATTTATGGCCCTTTTCCTGGTGAAGAAAAGACATGTTACTGTCAGGGATGAAGTGGGTTCCGAGGTTGTAGCTGGGGAAAGCAAGGGCTCCTCCGGCATGTTCCTCTTCTGCAAGACCGTAAAGGTTTGCTGAGAAACCGATTTGAGTTTTAATTTCCTTTTTACAATAGCCGAAATAGTTATCAGCAATTAGCGTTATTATAACTCCGCTTTCATCGCGGGCAGTGATCTTAAATGGAACTCCGTCATTGTAAAGCTCATTCTTTGATGACCAGCACATTCCTTCAGCCTTTTGCCGTTCAGTTGCGTACTTTTCGTTGGGAAGTCCCATGTCAGCCTTGGTCATTGTTGTAAGATGGGGAGCAAGAATAATACAGCCTGTATGTCCGGTCCAGCTTTCCGGGGAAAGGGCTGCGTCATGTTCAGGCAGGTAGGGGTCTCCGGCATTACCGAAGATGGATTCTACAAAGTCGAGATTGCAGACCATATTTCCGGGTGCGAAAAATCTTATTTCAAGTGATTTCCTATCGGTGTAACCGGATACTTCAGGAACTACGACTGGTCTCAGCAGCAGTGAAAGAAATACTTCGGCCTTATCTTCCTGTGAGTCGGTGAATGGCAGTTCTTTCAACACAGACGGCGGATTTAGTGCTTCTTTCAGCAGAAAGGCAAATGTTTGTTTGGGAACTGATTTTTTATCGAAGGGTACCGGCAGTCCGCCCTCGGCGATATGGAAAGAGCCCTTTGTGGTTCTTCGATCGTTTTTAGGATTATGCAGTACACCCTGTTTAACCCTGTAGGAACTGATAATATCAGTTACAAATTCATTCTTATCCGGTGGAATCGATAGCTCTCTGGATAATCCGTACCGGTCAAGGATAAGGGTGTCTGTTGGAAGCTCAGGGTTTTTCTCAAGGCTCAGATCTTCAAGATATCTATCAATAAAATTCTGAATTCTTTTATCAGCAGGACATAGATAAGTGGAAAGAAGTCTGTTCTTCTCCTTGAAATTTTCAATTAAATCATGAGCTATTTCAACATCCATTATATCCGTACTGCTGCTGTACGGCAGGCCCATCGATGCAAGTTTCAGGTTTATATATCGTAATGTACGTTCACGTTGTTCCTTGTCTTCAGGATTTATACCAATCCCCAGGGTTCGCTTAATGTCCATAATATCTCCTTTGCGAAAATCATATTCATTATATTCAATTTTATTAGCATAATAAAGAAAGATAGGTGATGAAGAGAACTATTTTGCCGCCGACTGAGTTATTTTTTCAGTCGGTGCAAAAATCCAACAAAGTTGAGTATATTAGTCATTATTATGGGGTGTCAATACAGACAAATGTGCAAAGAATCTTTTTTATGAAAAAATTATGATTTTTTGTTCTTCAGCAATGAAGCAAAGGGGTTGTAGGTCTCGGAATCAACGTCTGAGCCCATAAACTGTCCCTGAGCCTCATCATCCTGGGCCTTTGCGGCTGTTTTAAGCGAGATCCTCCTGGCTCCTTCGTCAACACTGGCTATAACCACAGCTATCGACTGGCCCCTTTTGTAAGCTCTCTGAGGGTTAGAATCGCGCGGATCATCTTTCAGTTCGGATACATGAACTAGTCCGTCGAGTCCCGGTTCGAGTGATACAAAAAGTCCAAAGTCTGCAATCCTTACAACTTCTCCCTCTTGTTTTGAGCCTACAGGGTATCTTTCTGCCGCCCCATCCCAGGGATCAGCTTCTAGGGCTTTCAGGCTGAGAGAGATCCTTTCGGTCTGCCAGTCCAGGCTGATAATAAGAGCGTCAATTTCCTGTCCTACCGTAAGAACATCAGCTATATCGTCAATTCGCTTTCTGCTTATTTCAGAGATAGGAAGAAGTGCCTGAATTCCGCCTAGATCAACAAATGCGCCGAAATTACGAAGGGCTGCTACCACACCGTGAATAATTTCGCCTTCTTTTAAAGTCTCTTTAAATCCGTCTAACTGCTTTCTGCGTTCTTCTTCATGAATGGCACGGTTTGACACCAGAATGTTGCGGCCGTTTTCCTTGTACTCAATTATTTTGAAAGTCAGATTCTGTCCAACGTATTCGGAAGCATCTTCAACACGACGTTTACCCATCTGGGAGTAGGGGCAGAAAGCCCGGGTTCCGCCGACTCTGATTTCAAATCCGCCCTTGATTTCTTTTTCTACATGACCTTCGACAGGGATTCCATTGCTGTATGCGTTCTGAAGGGCTGAGTTATCAGCCTTATCACCGCTGATTTTTGTGGTGAAGTGCTTTTCACCGTTTTTTGCTGATAGAAAAAATACTTTTATTGTTTCTCCCTCTTTTACAGTGCAATTGCCTTCCTTGTCAGTCAGTTCTTCTCTGTCGAGTATACCTTCACTTTTTCCGCTGAGCTGCAGAAAAATTGTATTACCTGAGATTGATACAATCTGGGTTTCAATTTGCTGCCCGGGTTTGAAAGATTCCATCTCCAGGAGACTGTTCTCAAACATTTCTGCAAAGTTTTCTTCTTCGTTGATATTCTGATTATTGTCCATATTTTCTCACTTTGGTTTTGTTCTGTTATAATATAGATTATTTCCCGGATTGTATACTGTCCCTGAAGGCTTTCGGTGACATCCCGACATTGCGGCTGAAAAAATTTGTCATATTGGCAGCTTCATCAAAACCAAGTTCTTCAGCTATTTCATAGTTCAGCAGTTCGCCCTGGCTGAGGTATCGTTTTAACTCCAGAATTATTCGGTTTTTTATGAATTGTTTTGCAGACAGGCCTACAACCCTGCGGACAGCCTGATTTACCGTTTTTGCCGTGAGGCCCATCATTCCTGCATAGTCTTCTACATAGCGTGTTTCTGTATAGTGTTCCTCTATAAGCTGCCGAAATATCCAGAAATGCTTATAGTCTTTTGAAAAAAATATTTTATCTGTCTGCGGTATTTCTGCGCGGAGAGAGAGAATCAGACTCTGAAATAATGAAGCGATCAATTCAATATTGAAATTTTTATCGGGATTTCTGTATTCCCTGTAAATTAGATCTAATAAAAGGGTATTGGTTCCCCCTAAATTCAGATCGAAAGGCATAACCGGAGAGCCAAAAGCATGATCAACAAATTCCAGGAATATATCACCATTAAATCCCTCAATCCTGAAGAAAAATGGTTCATTGATGTGGATTATATAGCCCTTAGCTTTGTTATTTACTTCAAAATGATGCACCTGATTCTTCTGAATAAAGATTACATCGCCATTGCTGTACGAATGAGGGGTAAAGTCAATACTATGCCGGCCGGAACCGGCTGTGATAAAGATGATTGCCCAGAAATTCAGCCTCGCGTCTCTCTGTATTAGAGAAGTCGGTCTTGTAGTAAAGAAATCCTGTAAACCAACAATTTCAAAATCAGCTTTCTTTCCCGGGTTTTTATAATCAATTCTATTTATCATCACCGTCCTCTGTGACTCAGGATACTTTAATGAGCCTCTGTTGTCACCTGATTTCGGTAATGTCATAGGTAATTCCAAACCCTTACATCGATTTTGACAGTTCGATTGCGTCAACCGGGCAGTTCTCAATGCATGTGCCGCAGTCATCACATCGTTCTGGAATAACACTGTAGGGAGAGCCTTCTTTAATTGCCTTAAAAGTACAGTTTTTCATGCAAACCCCGCATTTGATACATTTATCAGTAATTGTCGGCCCGACTTTGTTGTATTCCATCCCGCCAAAGCTGCCTCTTGTGCGCAGAACCTTGTGGTCGCGGTTAATACATTCAAAATCATAGTCAAATATGTCAAACTTGCCCCTATTAATAATAAAGTTCCCTTTTTTCATTGCAGGATAGTGATCCATGTCATATACGGCGGTTTTTAATCCTTCGTTGGTTTTTGCCCGCCTTCGAATTTCATCTTCATCAAGATACTGGACCTCGCCTATCAGGCGGATAGCATATCCTCCCGGGAAATCCGGAACTCCATCTTCATTGTGGCCGAGAATCCTGGCATCACTGGCTCCGCAAAGCGTAATTTTCCCGGTCTCTTTAAGCTGGCGGCCATATGGCTTGTTCCACATTGTTCTGATATAGATTCCTTTTTCATCGTAGCCGTTGAGATGCATTATTCTTGAATGAACCTCATTACCGCATACTGTTGACGCGGTAAGAACACCTACAGCTTCGAATTTTTCATAGATCTCTTTAATAGTCATATTTTCTCCTTCTAAATAACTGCCTTAAGCGGCGGTCTTAATAAAAATTGTTCAAGTTTTTCGGTAGCAGGATTCTTGAGAGTTTCAACCGGACCATGTTCTTTGATTACTCCATCATCCAGGAATATGATGTATTCAGCGAACTTGCGGACAAAGTCCAGTTCGTGGGTTACAAAGATGAATTTGGTTCCGGAAGATTTAAGGTTTAACACCGCTTCCAGAACTTCGTTCGTGAGAATAGGATCAAGGGCGGCCGTAGGTTCATCCATGAATACAATTTCGGGATCTGTAGAAAGCGCTCTTGCTATGGACGCCCTCTGAGCCTGGCCGCCGGAGACAAATGCAGGCTTTTTGTATATCTGATCTTCAAGCTGAAGCTGTGTAAGCTGTGCTATGGCCCTTTGTTCTGCGTCGGAGGACGACAAACCTCTAGTTTTCTCAAGAATAAGGCTGATGTTTCGCAATAGGCTCAGGTGTGGAAACAGATTATGCTGCTGGAATACTATCCCGATATTATTATGATATTCTCTTCTCGATCCGGTTTCAACATTATATCCGTTTATGGTGATTGATCCATGGTCAGGCTCTTCTATGCCTGTCATCAGTCGCAGCAGGGTAGATTTTCCGCAGCCGCTTTTCCCGATGATTGCGACTGTATTGAAGCCGTCAAGCTTCAGGCTTATATTGTTAAGTACAGTTTTGTCGTAGGCTTTGTGTATATCTCTTAATTCAATGTTCATATCGTCTCCAGTTTTTTGGCCAGTTGCGACAGCGGAATGGTGATCATCAGATAAACCATCCACAGCAGGAAGTATCCCTCTATATACCGGTATGTCTGGTTTGAGAGTACCTGAGTTGTGTAGAAAATCTCCCCAATGGCTATAGTGCTGAGGATTGAAGTACCTTTGATTATTCCGGAAAGATTATTAATTAATCCGGGAATTACCGGTCGAATCATCTGTGGAATTATGATATAGCGGTAACGCTGCAGGAGGCTGAAACCATAAAAATTCATTACAGTAAACTGGTTCTCGTCTATCGATTTATAGGCACCGTCGAAAACATTGGTCATATATGGGCTCATATAAAGCGTCAGCGATAGAAATCCCAGCAGCACCTTGTTCCTTATTCCGAGTGCATCACCGATGATGTAGACAACGACAAAAACCAGCACCAGAAGCGGTGTTCCCATTATTATCTCTTTATATATTTTTGACAGAGCATTTATGAAGTGGATCCTGGATTCGGTCATCAGGAAAATAATAAAGCCCAGTATCATGCTGCTGAATACTGATATGAGGCTGAGACCTACTGTAAGACCTGCACCCTTGAGTAGTCTGTATCGATTTTCAAGTATAACGTTGAAGTCGAGAACATCAGCAACCCTGCTGATAATAAACAGGGCCAGGCCTAAAAAAACAAATAGAGCCAGGGCTGTTTGAACGGATCTGGAAACTTTCATTTATTCTTAATCCAGTGACAGATAGTAGTCGAGTGTCATCTCATTATTGAACAGTTTTTTGGCAATTTCAGCATCCCAGTCCTCCCTGAGCTGATCGTTGAGTCCGCTGGATTCCATCTGAGCTATGAAGTCATTTACTGTATTAATCAGCCCGGTGTTGCCTTCCTTGACAGCCATTCCGGTAGCGGCGGACTCTATTGCATTTGTGTACATAACTGTTGTGCTCTTGTTTGTATTGTGCATTCCATACAGTACATATGTACCTACAAGTGCATCAGCTCCGCCGGTTGCTACTTCCCGCTCTGCAACAGCATCGCCCGTTACCATTTTAACCTCGAATCCGTATGACTGCGGAATGGAAACGGCAATTGAACCGGCAATACCTATAAACCTGGTTGAAGAGATACTGAATAACTCTTCTATACTCATTTCATTATTTATTCCGTATGCTTCGGCAAAATCTTTGTTTAGCATGGCAACTATTTTCTCGTATAGATAAGGCTTGCTGAAGTCAACGGTTTTTTCACGATCTTCGGAAATAGTCATTGACCCGATAATTATATCGATTTCACCGCTCTGAAGGGCCGGAATGAGCATTGAGAACTCGGTGTTGATTATCTCAACCTCTTTTTGCATGTATTCGCCTAATGCTTCGGCAATGTCTACTTCAACTCCGGCTGGTTTGCCGTCCTTGTCCATTCCGGTAAAAGGAAAGAAACGCAGATCCATTCCGACCCTGAGGGTGTTATCATTCTTATTGTTGCATCCTGTAAAAATAAACAGGGACAGCAGGAACATTATTGTAATAAGCAGTATTAAAAATTTCTTCATTTTGTTACTCCTGCCAGTATCCTAATAGTCGAAAGTTCGTAAATGAATGTTAAAAAAGGTTTCATTCTTGTAAAAATGAAACCTTTTCGCTTTTTTTTTCTACTGAGACCTTCCTGATATAGAAGATTCAAAAAAAATAGATGTTTATTCTGTAACTTTCGGTTTTCATGAGTGACCAATATCTTTTTGACATATGTATAGCAGTATACTAAATGATGCTATACTAAAAAAAGTAAGTACTTGACAAAAAAATATGTAAATAGTAATAGTTGCGTACAAGCTGCTTTGACGGTTAAAAGTAGCAGTTTATTTAGAGCAACTTTACAGGAGCAATTATGTCAACGAAAGAAGAAATTTTAAAAGCATTTAATTACAGAAGAGCCATAAAGGTTTTTGAAGAAGGAAAGAAAATTCCAGAGGAAGATTTTGATTTTATCCTCGAAACAGCGAGACTCTCGCCTTCTTCTTTCGGCTGGGAGCCGTGGAAGTTTCTGGTAATACAGAACATGGCGCTTCGCAAAAAGCTTATGGAGCCTAGCTGGGGTGCACAGAGGCAGCTGCCTACTGCAAGTCATTTTGTTGTTATGCTGGCTAGAAAGGGGGCTGATATGACGGCCGGTTCGGAATACCTTGATTCTAAGTCCCGTGATGTAGATGGGCTGCCCGACGATGTTGCCGCCGAAAAAATACAGTTTTTCAAAGGCTTTCAACAGAACGAATTTGATCTTACCGATGATAGAAAGATTTTTGATTGGGCCGGCAAGCAGGTTTATCTTGCCTTCGCCAATATGATGACTGCTGCGGCACAGATAGGCATAGATTCATGTCCGATTGAAGGCTTTGACAGAGCAAGGGTTGAGGCAATTCTAGCCGATGCAGGTACGCTTGATACAGATCACTTCGGAGTTGCTGCAATGGTCGCTTTCGGTTACAGGGCGGAAGATTCTCCGTTTCCGAGAGTAAGACATGCAAAAGAAAATGTTTTCGAATGGGTAAATTAAAATTGAAATTTTAGAACATTTCTCCATGGCTGTGAAGTATTTCTAGATTAAGGAGCAATACGATGAATGCAATTGAAATGATTAAAGAAAGAAGAAGCGTCAGAAATTTCAAGGATGAAGTTGTTGACAGAGAGATAATGAGTGAAATTATCGGGGACACAGTTTTTGCATCCACATGGGCAAATTTACAGCCTGTACGCTACACAATTGTTAAAAGTAGATGAGCTTGCTGAGCTTATCGGACTTCCTGAAGATGAAACTGTGGCGGCAGTCATTCCCTATGGATATGAAATAAAGCACCCCAAGGCTGCACCAAGACTGAGTGTTGAGGAAGTCTTAAGATATCTCTTAGCATAGTATCTTTTAGGCATACAGTCGGTATTGTCACATAGGCACAATTGAGATACTATGAATAATATGAAAGTAGAAAATAATCCGGATATACCCGGCTGCCCGGTTGAGGCAACACTGAATGTAATTGGCGGAAAGTGGAAGGGCATTGTGCTCTACCACCTTCTTGTCGATGGAGTACTTCGCTTTAATGAGCTGAAAAGAAAAACGGGCGAGGTTACACAGCGAATGCTTACCAAGCAGCTTCGCGAGTTAGAGGCCGACGGATTGATATTTCGTCATGTTTACCCGGAGGTTCCGCCCAAGGTTGAATATGGTCTTACCGAGAAGGGGGCAACCCTCAAACCGATCCTTATTGCGCTTCGCGAATGGGGAATGGAGAATGTTTTTGGCGAAGATTTGAAATAAACGGATGATAGTCAAATGGCAGACAGAGCCTCCTTTGCTATCGGTTCAATTCTGGCATAGTGCCTTTCCTCTACAGAATTTCAGATCAACAGCCATGCGTAGGTATCGTGTACCTGCTTAATAAACTACAAATTCAATAATTTAACCGCTATTTTTACAAACATCAGGTTTTTTTATTATTGCATGTACTATTTTTTTTCTGAATAATAAATGCAGGGAGAAAGACATGGATAAAAATAAAACAAAAAAAGCAGATATTGTTTTGACTAACGCTTTTGTCTACACCGTAGATGAAGAACGAAGTTATGCTGAGGCTGTTGCCGTTTCTGAAGGTAAAATAGCATCGGTATGCAGTACTGAATAGATCCTTGACTGGATCATTGAAGAAACAGAAGTAATTG
>JAQQAL010000028.1 GCA_028532855.1 Candidatus Thalassospirochaeta sargassi | reverse complement strand
CGTAAACCCACTGCGGTTCATCCCCGCAGGTGCGGGGAACATATCCAGCATACTGTGCATCGTCTGGAATAGTACGGTTCATCCCCGCAGGGGCGGGGAACATATAAGCTCCAACGCCCTGCACGGCTGAGGGGCTGGTTCATCCCCGCAGGTGCGGGGAACATATCCAGCATACTGTGCATCGTCTGGAATAGTACGGTTCATCCCCGCAGGTGCGGGGAACATTACAGCAAGATAAACGGCAAGAGCATTGACGACGGTTCATCCCCGCAGGTGCGGGGAACATCACCCACTTAGGTACGTGAATAGTTCCGAACCCGGTTCATCCCCGCAGGTGCGGGGAACATGCGTGGATACTGCCGCAACGCTTACGATTCCGCGGTTCATCCCCGCAGGTGCGGGGAACATCGGTCGGGTTTACTGCAAGCGATACAAAAATACGGTTCATCCCCGCAGGTGCGGGGAACATGCAGGAAGTAAAACCGGAATCGTAACAACTGACGGTTCATCCCCGCAGGTGCGGGGAACATTGAATATAAGATCAAATTCTCTAAGGTATAAACGGTTCATCCCCGCAGGTGCGGGGAACATAAATATTAGCCGAACTTAACGCGGAACTAACCCGGTTCATCCCCGCAGGTGCGGGGAACATGCAATGGAGACGAGTCGGATATATAAGGCATTCGGTTCATCCCCGCAGGTGCGGGGAACATATGTTGTTCGTTTATCAATTCCAGTTTTTCAGCGGTTCATCCCCGCAGGTGCGGGGAACATTGTCTTGTCGTATCCTGTGAATTCCTCGATACCGGTTCATCCCCGCAGGTGCGGGGAACATTCGCCGTTGCCGTAGTTCGGCGCGTTTTCCCGCGGTTCATCCCCGCAGGTGCGGGGAACATACTTAAAATATATTATTATTCTATAACGATTTAAAAATCAATTATTTTCTACGAACATCCTTCTCTAAATTTTAAAAGAACAACATTTAATCTTCACTCTCTGGCAAGAATTCAACTAAAGGAAATCCATCCACTTCTATTGGGATTCGTCGGTTTTTTCCCCATGTATCAAATTGATATCCAGCTTCATTATTAGTTGTCCATGCAATAATTGCATTCCCTTCCCCAATTTCATTTTTAATATTTTGCCATAATTCTTCACGCACACGTACAGAATATTTTCCTATGTATACACCAGCTCTTATCTCCAGTAGTAGTCGGGCAAGGTAACCTCTTAACCTGTCAGGAACATTTTCAGTCACGATGACCAGCATCACCAATTCCTTCTTCATCAAGAATTGCTACCGGAACAGCTTCTTTTGGACGCCCTGGAAAATCTATTCCGCCCGATGATAATATTTCTTCAATTACAGGGATAATTTTTTTAAGAATTTTCTTTTCTCTAAATATATTTCTACATGCAATTCTTGTTTCTCGCACAGGATTACCATTATTATTTTTTGCAGTCATGAATGCGACAGGCACAACGGTTTCAAATTTAAAAATATCAGCAATATCATATACAAAGGATCTGGGTTTACCCGTGTGGATAAAGCCGATTGCAGGCGCGTACCCTGCAGCAAGTACAGCGGCTTCACATATTCCATAAAGACAATGAGTTGCTGTACTCAGACATTGATTAACAATATCAGACTCATCCCAGGCTTTTGGATTATAATTTCTACCGTTCCACTCAACACTATACTGCTTGGCAAAAAGCTTATACATGGCCCTTACTCTGGCTCCTTCAACCCCTCGTAGCTGTTGAATACTTCTTCGCTCTGGAGCTTTTTCTTTGAAGCGATATTCATACATTGCCTTTACGACCTTTATTCTTAATGATTCATCAAGAGCCAACCGTGCCTGGTATAACAATTTATCTGCTCTTGCCCCACCTGGTTGACCGGCAGAATATAGTCTGACTCCGCCATCGCCACACCAAACAATAAGACAACCTACTTCCGCAGCAAGAGAGACCGCAGCATG
The DNA here is from genome assembly GCA_028532855.1 of Candidatus Thalassospirochaeta sargassi. Lineage (GTDB taxonomy): Bacteria > Spirochaetota > Spirochaetia > UBA9216 > UBA9216 > Thalassospirochaeta > Thalassospirochaeta sargassi. Next base: position 74,633 of record JAQQAL010000028.1, on the reverse strand, counting down.
TGATATTCGAATCCCGGGTTCCAACATCAGGCATGTTATACCTCCGATGGGTATATGAGTTCGAACACCATTCTTATCAATAGTTACAAAAGAACCGTCTATTACGTCTATCTGACATTTCTCCAAATAGAGAATAGATATCCTCTCCTTCAAAGGTATGGGGCGGGATTTTATTTTCCTTCGCTCAGAGGTTTTCTTTTTTTTTGAATCGTTTTCTAGTTGAGCTTCAATAGCTAACAGTACAGCAACCCGATGCTTGCAAAGAGGCCCCTGTTCATAGGGGCATTCGCAGTCGGTGTATTTAATGAACTCACCATCCAACTCGATTTGAACATAATAATCTTTGGAACCTTCCACAACTGCAAACCAATCATGCTCATTTTTCTCCAATGTCTTTATTTTTCCGTTCTCAAATAGGTCAACACCTCGCTTGAAGACTTGAGGAGGAATGTCATCTTTTAGGTTTGATAATGTGTACATTATGCTCTCGCTAAAGATAACATTCCACATCCAAAAGCTTTTGCAGGGCCTATTCCTCCTTCCAAAGCATCCAACAGATTTTGTTCATTTTCAACTGTCATTATTCCATCAAACAGTATAGGTTGTATCTTCCCTCGACTTTTTTCCCGCTTTTTATAAAAAATGAGTGGTGGAGCTCCATTAATGATTATTTCATCTAATTTAACAGCATCAATCAATTTCCTTTCTATCCAGGCCTTCTGTTCATTTACTGAAATAATTGGAACCCTGCATGATTTGACCTGGCCTCTTGAATTTTGACGACCACGTTCATCTTTGATTGTTTTTACAGGATTCCCCAACAACCTGAATCGCAATATATCACCTTTCTTTATTTTCGGTGTGAATTCCTTCGTACTAACTATGGAAACATTCTCAGTATCGCCTTCCGGTTTAAAAACTGACTGCATCAATATTTCAGCACCATACCCGGGAATAGTTTTCTCTATTCTATATAGAAAAGGTCTATTTTCGTACTCTCTATTGGGAAAAAGAGTCCATAATTCTTTATGAATTTGATAATAGTCAACACGGCCATACCAAGAGAGGTTTATTTTAGTAAGATACATTTTGGCCTCCGTGTGCATAGATTAAACGACTAGCAAACTGTCTTTTCTGTTCCCATATAGGAACATCTCTAACTTTCATAGCAATTCCGGATGATTTTGTTTCTGAATAAATTACTCCCTCTGCTTGTCCACAATGGGAAAAAACAGAAATCTCATCATCTGATTCAACTATTTTTTCAAATAATGGTCGTACAATTGGGCAACTCCTTCTGCCTAGGAAGGGTGTAAACTTCGGTTTCTTGACAGCTTCTTCAATGTCCTTTAATGAAATAATTTCATTATTGAGCTTCCAGACAGCAACAGTAAATTCTGAATCATAGAGATACTCTCGCTTGGTGATGATAGTTTCATGTGATTTTAAACCGGTATAGCTCACTCTTGCGTCTTTAACTGTGTGAAAATCAGTCATTTTGTGCATTCGACATTTTCTATTATCGTCTCTAATCACAGAATCAACACGTATTGCTATTTTCAGACCATTGCTTAATTCCTGTAAACGCTTAGTGTCACTCCGCTTAATACCCATACATGCAGCGAGTAAACCGATAATACCGCTGTAAGTGGGAAAAGACTGTGACGGTCTGTATCCCTCATATGTATGTGTACCCCAAGCCTGCATTGGACCTTTGAGTTTAATAATCAGATATTTCACGATTATTACTCTCCATCACTCACAATCCATCTCTCAACATCTGCAAGATTATTCTTTTTAGATAAACCTTCAACAATATTAAAATCAGAAATGGTAAATATCGTCGTTTTTTCATCCAACGCATAACCGGAATGGATTTTTGACCAATATTCCTGTAGTTTTTCAATAGATGGTTTTAAAAAACCTTTTTCGTTTTTTGGTACAGGCGACTCAAATGCATTTGCTAAAGAGATTGGCATATCGCTGAAACTGACCATTGCAAAATCTGCAAGATTGAAGGCGGCAAAACTTTGCTGCTTTGCGGAAGGTGTTTCAGTAGCAAGAAGATGAAGCACATGTGCCGCAATTCGCAGGACTTCTTCACGAGAAGCATTACCGAGATTATCCCGTAACTGACCAAGATTCAAACTTGCATATCGGTAAAAAACTCCGCTGGAAAACTCTTGAGTATCCAGATGGCCTGAGCCTAATTCCTGTAAATCATCTACTGCAGTAAACCAATCCAGATCATTTTCTACAGTATGAGTTGTAATAGCGTGTGCAACAGCCAAAGCACCGTCAACCTTCCCAAGTTCAGTCATAAGTCCTGAGGTCGCCATTCTGCCGGAAAGGGCAATATCAACACTTTGTTTAAGATTTTCTCTTAACGCAGCGATGTCCTGTTTAACCTCTTTTATGAATTTCTTATCATCAAAACTACTACCGGACTGCTCAATTTTCTCACAAAACCACGCAACTTCCTCTATAGCCCAGGGGGCGACAGAATCAGCCATAATCTCAACCGCTGCATCATACTTTTTACCCGATAGAACTTCCAAAGCCTTAATTATAATATCCTCATGAAAACGATCTTTAAGATTTTCAACAAATAAATCTTTAAGATTTGGTTCTTCAGGATGGAAAAGCAGACGAGATCTTATACTTGAATCGCTAATATTCTCTTTATAGTAGTCACTCTTTCTCATAGTACGTTTTAGACTTTGGCTGGAAATTCTAATCCTTTTTGTTCCACCAAAGACTGCTGTTTTCTGCATGTTCATATCATCCCTGTTCAAACAGGATGGATTGTGTGAAATTAAAACGTGATAATTAACAAAGTTCTTTTCCATAATTTAATTCTCCTATAATTAATTCATTTTCTTTATAGCAAGATAATAATCTTCTAATATGTTTCTTCTTGCTGCATCATTCCAGAACATTAATTTTCTACCTAATAAAGCCCAATTAACTGTTACAGCTTTTTCACCGTCCACATCTACTTGAGCCAGCTTGAGTAAACGTCGAAGTTGTTCCATAGCCTTTTTATCATCAGAAGTTCTATACAGTTGAATCATTCTTTTTTCACCAACAACGGGTCTGTTTTTTTCCATTCTTGCAAAAGCTGCTCCTAAAGAAGGGCCGGTCTCGGAATGCTTAATATAAGGCAAACAGAATACAATCCTCATAACCTGATTTCGCTGATGCTGCTCCTTGTTTTCCATTCTATACAATTCATAAAAAACAGGATTTTCAATCAAATCTTCTGGATTCACTGCTCTTTTCAAAAGATTTTTTCGTGTTTTATCCAGCTCCATAAAACGTGCATATAACTCCATCCAGAAATTTTCAGCCATTTTCTCCCTCCTTTTCAATGGGCATTATGTCTCTAACCTTTTTCCACCATGTTCGCCTTGCAACGGCAAGTGTGTGTACAAGCTGCGGATCATGGAGATAGGGTGCAGTTAGTTCCTCAAAAATTGCTTCTCCTATCCAACATAATGTCTTTTTATATTCATCAATCAATGTTAAATTTTCTGAATCGATTGATACTAGAGCATCTTCAACAACGGCTTGTGTTCTTTTGTAGAAGAACTCATCGCCTGTTTGGTAGATCAGAGTACCGTTACCTTTGATTTTCCCGCTGCTACCAGATTCCTTCATCCCTTGTGAGAAAACATAAAGTGCTCCTCTTAGTGCTGATTTAAATTTTAATCCGCATCCCACAATTTCTGATAAAACGCTTCTCTCAAAAGTCCGAAATGTCATAACTTCATGACGTCGATCCAGAATCGTTGCCTGATTATTCTGGTAACCGCCTATAATAAGAATAATGAGGTTAGATTTCCTTCCCAAAAGTTTCTTCGCCTGTACAATTACCAGAGCTGGCTCTTGTCCCTCTTTATTGTTTTTTGACACCTCTTCTTGTACAACAAATCGGTTCAGATGAGTCCAGCTCGGTGCTGACGTTGTAAATGAAGCAAAGCGCTGTACGATTTCACTTCCTTTCAGACTCAAATAGCGAGGAGAGTGCGGGTGGGTCCAGATATCAGTAACAGTATAGTTAAATTTTGCTTTATTAAAGTTTTTAAATACTGAATCAACTTTTCGTCCACAGCAACTACATGTAGTTCCGTGAACTTGCCCATTTAACTCGATATGAGCTGGCTGCCAGAATATTCCACGCATCAGACCAATACCTGCAGCAGAAAATTGGGTTTTCTCTTTAATTGGGTCAACCCACGTCGGTAGAGAATTTAATTTTTTATTAAAAAAACTATCCCCCCCTATATCCATTGATAAAACATTCATCCAAATTGTTTCACGAAGACAGCCTCCCTGAATTAAAGTTGTAATTGGCGCACTACCTCTTAAACCTGCTTTGAAACCACCACCAAACCCAGGGGCTGAACTCGCATCATTAAAAAGTGCAATTGCTGCACATCCAGAACATAGTGACACTGCCTGTTTTGGTTCATTTACAAAAGTACAATTCGTACCACCTGTTAACCCTGGGAGTAGTTTATCCAACGGAGTGGAATTAGAGGCCTTCACACCTTTAACCTGCATAAAAGGATATTTTTCATCTTCAAGATTGAACCAATCTATGTAGTTTTGTATTCCTTCTTCATACTCCTCAAAGTTCATAGGCTTTCGGATTCGATTCTTCAATTCATTCAAATTTTCCGGTGGCCATAAACATTGTACAATTGAAATACATAGACATAAGGCTCCTAACTCTAAGTCATCTCGAGGATACATAAAAGAGTAATCATTATTTGTACAAATAATTTCTTTCAATCCAATCCAAACATGTTCTCCATCAGATTCTCTACGAGCAGATAAAAAATCATCGGTTAATAAATTCATTCAGCCTCCTCTATCTCTGTTGTTATATTCTTTTCGATACGTTCAACCTGCCTATCTTGAATTAGCAACTTCATCTGGGCTATAGCTGTTTTATTTAAAATCACGAGACGTTCATTTTGAGAGGTTTTCTCATGAATGAAATGAGCATTCAGGGTTTCAAGGTTGGCAAGACAAACCAATTGAGAAACATTTGCATAATCACGAATATCTCCTTTCAATTCCGGGTTCTCTTCTCGCCATTGTCGGGAGGTCTTTCCGAAAAGAGCCATGTTCAATACATCTGCTTCCTGAGCGTAGACAATATTTATCTGCTTTTTCGTTAATAAAGCGGGTATTAGATTCTCTTTAATGGCATCTGTATGTATTCGATAATTTATTTTTGCAAGATTTCGTCGTATATCCCATCCGAGTTGTTGTTTTTCCTGCTCCTTTAAACGTTGAAACTCCTTTATCAGATATAGCTTAAATTCTACTGAAATCCAGGAAGCAAATTCGAATGCAATATCCTTATGCGCAAAAGTTCCTCCATAACGCCCTGATTTTGATACTATACCTATTGAATTTGTTTTATCTATCCACTGTTTGGGAGTCAAAGTAAAACTATTCAGTCCTGCCTGTTTTTTAAACCCGTCGAATTCGACGGATTTAAAATCCGGATTATTCAACTGTTCCCAGATTCCCAAGAATTCAATTGTATTTCTGTTTCGTAACCAATTTCTGATTAAATCATTTTTTCTATCCAGATTTTTATATTTAGCAATATCTGTACTGCAAATATAATCTTCGTTGTTTTGTGAATATAAAGATATATTCTTATTCATAACATTTATTTTTGACATTACAGACTCTCCTTTCTTAACCCTAGCTTTTTTGAATATTTTATAACAGATACAGGAAGCTTTCTTTCCCATTCCTCGCTATCCCCTATTTCCATTCGGAACCATAAATTATTCTCTTTATCTTCATTTACAAAGGCCTTCATCCATTTCCACCAGGAGTAAGGAATGGATACTGAGTTCATATAAATTGTTTCTAGCTTGTCATCACGATTTATCTTCTCCAAAATTTCCCCGGATAATAATACTGTTCCTATTTTAGATTTTATGAACGGAATAATTGATATACTCATCTCACCGTCTCTAGTCATTATTTGAGCATTTGAATGATTATCATCCAGAGGGTTCATAGCGGATTCGGTTATCATTTTAGATTTCAAATTCTTAATAAAAGCTATTTCATTTTGAAATTTCTTATTTGACTCAGTTACTTCCTGCGACTCATTAATCCAAGGGGCTTCCTGATAAACATCTTCAACCCAAGGTCTATAAACAAATGGGAATCGTATAGCCTCCTCTTCTTCTATCAATAATTGCAATGTCCTCCAGAGAACACGCTTATTCTGATAGATCAATTCATGAGTACCAAAATCGAAATTATTCTCCGGAGCAAGTACAGTACAGACAGCTTCGCTGAATTCAACGGATCTATTACGGAGATTAAAACGATGCAGTCGTCCAATTCTTTGAAATAACAAATCGACAGGACAAAGTTGGGTTATCATCCAATCAAAGTCGACATTCAAAGATTGTTCAATTACCTGCGTGGAGACTAATACCATGCCTCTGATACGTCGCTCATCCTCTCCAAACTGAACCACAACTTTTTCTTCAATTTTTTGCCTGTCCTTCAATGTATAGCGAGAATGAAACAATTGGACCTTACTTGGATCATCGATTATTGATAATAATGACTGATAAATTTGTTGCGCATCATCAACAAGATTACATATAACCGCAACATTCGCACCCTCTTTAACTGCTTTAGAAATACGACTATACAGCTCGTTAGAAGGCAACATTTTCTCTGAAAACTCAATCTGCTTTTTTACTGTTTTCATGTCGCTATCAAGAGGATATTCGTCTTCTCTAAGTACAATTGATCTTACACCAGCTGTTGTTACATTGGTAATAAGCGGATAATCACTTGATACTTCCGTAACAGGACTGTCCCATGCTCTTAACAATTGCTCTTTTTGGAATCCCGGCAAAGTCGCAGAAAGCAATATTACGGAGCCACCACAGGCTCTTTGATTTTTTAAAACTTCTACCAACAAACCGTACATATACTGATCGTAGGCATGTACTTCATCAATAATCAAAACACTGCGACCGGAACAAAACTGACGTACAAATCCATGCCTTACCGGCAATACAGACATTAAAACCTGATCCACAGTACAAACCGCAATCTGTCCTAGCAATGCACGCTTACGGCTTTGAGACAACCACATGCAGCATTGGGCAGCGGCATCTTGGTCGCCCTGTATGGAAGTTGTCCTATTCTTGATTTCAGAAAAATAATTATTAAACCTTGCATTTCCATGAGCCAACACAAGGTTCGGATGTTCTTCAAATAGTGAACCTGAAAGTTTGTCCAATCTAGGAAGCATCCCATTTGATGTTGCTTGTGAGGGAAGAGCAAAAACAATGGAATCCGCCCAATTATCACCCAATAACCGCCAGGCATATGCCAAAGCGAGTTCTGTTTTACCTGAACCGGTAGGACCTTCAACTATAGTCAACCCTTGCTGTACAGGAAGAAATTCTACCTTTGTCTGCAACTGCCTGGGGGAAGATTCATTCTTAAGAAGTTTCTTGACACCCTGATATTGTTTTGATTTTGTTATAAGACCTGTAGAATGGAGAATTGCTTCTGCTTCCTCATGTTTGGAATTAAAATACTCATTAAGCGCTACCGGTTCGCAAGAAAAACTAAAATGCTCATCGGTTGAATTTGACCCTAGCCAATCACATATTGAACAAAAGCCTGATAACATTTTCGATGACTCAGGAGGCAAATCTGAAATGGATAGACCGATCGGTTTTAAAAATAGAAACTCAAAAGCATGTACAATTTTTTTCCTTTCATCATGTATTCTGATTTTCATCAGCTTTCGCATTGAAGAAGGATAATCCAGATCGGTACAATTTTCTGCTAATAGTTTTCGACCATGATGTTCACAGACAGATTCAATCCAGGGCTTCCATGCTGACCAATTCTTATTATCTTGGCTATCGAATAAGTCAAAGATACCTCTGTAAGAGTCATCAAATTCATCAGGCTCCTTCTTTATGTCTAAAATCGACTCAAATTCTTTCTGAAACCAGTATATACCACCAGGACCATGATTATAGTTTTTACAATCGAACAGAGATAGCCCACTACCAAGGAAAGACCTATTGCCAAAATCATCTATAGATTCCGGAACTTTCAATTGGAACCTCAAGTCGGTTTTTCCTATATCATGAAGTGCAACAAAAAATAATATCCAAGCTATACTTTCTTCTTTAGTGTAATTCTCATCAGTATGAAAGGCTCTCTGTAGAAACGGACTATACTCCAACCAGACCTTCCCCACTGCAGCAACATCCAGACAATGGTAAACAAGGAGGTGATAGTCATAACTGCCATCATCAAGCTTTCGAGCTTTTCCCCAGTATTTGTAGATTGAATTATCCTTCATATCTTTTTCAGCCATCAACAACCATTACAAATTATGGTGAATTCACCATAATTAAAAACACAGTTCCAAACCTGCCCAATTTGACGGGTTTATGTCTATGCTTCTACTCTACTCCCTATCCGTTTCACCTAATGAAACAGCGATATAATAAAATCTCCTCTTTTGATAATTACTAATATTTTAACTTAACATCCGTAACCCATATTTTGTGACACAGGCTTCTATATCATCAATTATTAATTGACGCAGACTTTGAGGCTCTATCACTTCAACATCTGCCCCCCAGCCTCTAATCCAGGGCAGCATTTCTTTTGGTTCAGCAATTTCTGCTGTCCATCTCAATCTGCCGTCGGGTAGTTCGCAAGTTTCCTCACTGCTGTGCCATTCCGTCTGTAATACCCGCGGTTTTACTTTTTCTGAGAAAATAAGAACAACCTGCTGGAGCTCATTTTCAGATACCCAAATACCCCAACTGTTTTTAAAATATTCATTAGTGCAGAAATCCGGCGGGATACTATAGGGTCTGTCTGTGAGTTCAATATTTTTTATGAGCTCAAACTTTATTGTTCTTATTTCTGTATAATCTTCATCAAACCCTACAATATATAGAGAGTTTCCTTCAGCATAGGGCTCAATACAATACGAACTGAAAAGACAATCTTTCCATTTCTCTTCACGTCTAGAGTATCGTTCACATCTAATCGACAAACCCCGTACAATTCCTTCTGTTATAATCTTTATTTTGCTTGCCTGATCAGATAGATTCTTTTTATCATGAGTTTCAAAAAGTTCTGCTGTAGAAGTGATTGATGATGCAAGAGGAGCCGCATAATTCTCAAGGGCAGTGCCGAATTTACGAAGTGCCGATGAAGCAGATGGATATTGAAATCTTACCTTTCTCCCAAGTAACCTGCATGCCAAATGCAAAGCTTGAATTTCTTCAGCATTAAGATGCAAATTTGTCAAAAGCGATATCTTTTCTAAATATAATTTCCTGGTTTCCTCATCCTCAATTAGGGAGCAGTCATGACTTAACGCCACAATGTCTCGTGAAATAGATGATTTACTCACACCGAGACGTCTTGATAGTTCAGCTCTTGTTAAACCACCGGCACATGATGCCAATAAGAGCTGAATCTTATTTAATCGTTCAGATTTAGTTAAAGCTCTGTTCATCACCGACTTAGTATTATATGCCAACATATTAAAAATAACAAATGAGTTTTTTCACATATAACATTGTCACACAACTACACCACAAACCGCTTCCATACCACCCGCTGCCCCTGAAAATTAACCAGGTAACCCACACGGCAGCCTGAAATATGAAGGTAATTCAGGAGCTGTGACTCATGAGCCGAAGCCAAAACTGCCACAGACTTTATTTCAATGATGATTTTATTATTTACAACAAGGTCAGCATAAAACTCACCAACCTGCTGCTTTTGATAGTAAACATTGAACGGAGCATTATACCCCACACTAAAACCCCCTGATTTAAGCTCAAAAAATAATGCATTGTGATAGCAGGCCTCAAGCAAACCGCCCTTAAGCTCATTGTGCACCCTGAAAAATGCACTGACAACCTTATTTGATAATTCTTCATACAGCAACATAACCGTTACCTCCTGTTTTCTTTGGAAAACAGACTTGCAGCGACGAACTGTCAAGGGACGAAACTGCACGCAGCTTTCGGCTTGTCTTGCCCTTGACTGAGAGGAGTGAAAGTTACAATTAAAAAACAGTAGGAAGAGAAAGCTGGATAAACTCTTCTCTTCTTATCAGTGATAATCAGTGAGTATCCGTGGCCGATAGACTCTTTATTATGCTTGCTCATACAAACTATTAAAGGTATTATCTGATAATGATTGAAATTTCAGATTCACAAGCAGAATATATAATTGAAAACAAAGAGCTTCCGGCAGAAATAACCAATGCAGCGGAGAAAGTTGCTGTGATCCTTACCCAGAACTGGTGTCCGCAGTGGATTATAATGAAGAAATATCTGCCTGAAATTGATTCGGATATAAAGATATTCTATCAATGCTATAACATAAAACCCTACTCATACAAACTTATGAAAGTAAAAGAAACAGTTCTCGGAAACGATCTGATACCATACGTACGGTATTACAAGAACGGAAAACTCACAGCAGAGACAAACTATGTTAATAAAGAAGAGTTTATGTCCAACCTTAGCTGATAAAAATTTGCTATATAAGCCCCGTAGTATTATCATATAGATATGGACAGGGAAAAACTTGAAAAACATCTTAAAGAACTCAGAACCGAGATTGAAGATCTTGAGTTTGAAGCCCCCGAATCAGTCGAGAGGCTGATGGCTCTCGCAGACGAGATTGAAGTCAGCACTGCCGACGACAACGAAATAGACAGTGACCTGCTTGAAGGCATACAAAGCAATGTTGATCACTTTGAAGTAGAGCACCCGAGTATAACAGCCCTGCTCAACCGCATAGCCACACTTCTCAGCGATATGGGGATCTAGTAAATATACCTGCTGATAAGCTCGCTCCAACCCAGGCTGTATTCGCCCGGATTAGAAGAATAGCCCAGGGGGTAGTCGGTTGAGACAATCTGTGCCCCGGATGAAATAGCTTTGCGGCGCTGTTCCGCTGAATAATCAAGCCCAGCATCAGCCCTTGTCCGCACAATGAAACCATTCTGTATGAGCTCAGCAATATCTTCAGCGTTAGGGTCATTTCTAAGAACAAAACCCGTTTCATCTGAATCAGACTCATCCATGAAAAAACTAACACGGCCCTCGTGACCTGAGTAAGCATCATTGAAGCATTCCTGCTCACTTTCATGAAAGACAAAAATAAACTTACCCCGGGAATCTCCCAGCATAGGCCAGCCGTCTGTTATATCATCAGGGGTTATAAGCCTGTCCTGCAGAGCCCCGGAAATCAGGGTATCAATTGAGACCAGTGCCCCGGCTTCCCACTTTTTCAGCGTCGGGTCAAGGAACATCCAGTCATCCTTAGTCTGCATCATAATGATTACAGGCACATGCTGCGGATGCCTGTCCGACCACAGCTTCAGCTCCTCAAGCGCACCGGTGAATGACGGGGAGTGCCCGCGATTGTCTACAAGCGGAATGTGGATATTCTCAAAATTACCGTTTCGGTAATACCTCAAGTCCAGCTCAAAACTGCGCACCCCAATATCAAGCTGCCTGTAAAAATCCAGATGCGAATACCGGAACTTTTCAGCCTCGCCCGGTTTAAAGAGTTCTATCAAGGCAAGCTGCAGCGGCCCTGCCTGATGATGATAACTGTTATGGGTTGCAAGGTATCGCAGGTGGTTTACAGGCAGGGCATCATCAAGCTGAGCATCAGGGATTGATACCGCCGCGGTCCCCTGCTCTAAGAACCGGATGAGTCTTTCAGCCTGTTCAGTCTTATCAGCGTTTCTGCTGAATCGCAAACTAAGCACAAGCGCAAGAAGTATAAGAACAATAACCAGCAGGGTAAGCAGCAGCGCTCTAAAGAATTTTTTCATAGTTCGTTGATATTATCTGGCATAACCTGTAGTAAAAGTGTACCAGTCATAGGCTATAGAAACCCAATCTCCGAAAAGCGGTTGCGGGCCATATAGATCAGCATACAATTGAAGATCTCCATCATAACCCCAGTCTTTAGCTTCAGTGGTGAAAGTAAATGTTGCGGTTCCTTCTTCAAACCAGCCTACTGAGATTTCTTCATCATAGTTTTTATAGGTATTAACCGATACTCCATTATTTATGTAAACACCGACTGTAGCTGTCTGCATTGTCGTATTTTTGTATGATACTTTTACCGTAAAGTCATATTCATATCCGTCTATGAGTGTTGAATGATCCGGCTCAACGCTTACAGAATCGATCACAAGGTAGCTATCGCCATACTCGAGACTGCATCCTGTAAACATCAGCATCACTGCCGCAATAATCAAACCTGCTGTAATAAATTTTTTCATAGTTAACCCCTTCAAAACTTTATATAAAATAGTATCACAGCTTCATATCAAAAATAAAGCTTAAAAAAATTTGCTGCAGATATCATGAATGCAAACCATCCCGACTTACTTTTTCCGTTTGCAGCCGGAGTCCTGATATGCTATCCTCTGTGAGGAGGAAGACGTGACATCAGATGAATTAACACCGACAGAACAGATGGTTCTTGCCCATGTAAAAAGCGGTTCGGCATTCCAGCTTCTTCAGCTTCTGGCAGAAGAAGATTCGGCAGTACAGGAAGAAATAGCAGACAAATCATTCAGCCTCGGTCTTCGTGTGGCAGGAGGAATGCAGCGTTCGATAAAGGTTGTGAACGGTAGAATCAGTCCTGTTGATAATTCAGTCAGCGGCTCCGGTGTAATATTCCGGTTCCCGACATACAGTCAGCTGAACAATCTGCTTAGCGGCAGAAAAAGCAGGATGATACCCATTATAAAAACTTTTAAAGCCGGCGGCATCATAAGCAGTTTCAAAAGTCTGACCTCACGGATTCCGGTTTATATGAACGCTGAAGGGACCTTCCTGGAAGATAATTTCACATTCATCACCCGCCTCCTGATCTGCGCAGCGCTCAGGGGAATAAAAGAGGTTGCGGAAAACGACCCCTACGTTTCAGACCGTGTAGCCGGTATTCCCGATGGGATTATAGCGCTTCATGTAGAGGGGTGCTCTGAGCTTGAAGCCCGGATAAAAAAGCATGGCGGCAGCTTCACTGTACTTACCGGCCGTGATGAAACGATACCTAACGCAGCCCTGACATTTAACAGCCCTGAAACTGCATATAATCTTTTTACCGGAAAAATCAATGCTGTAGTTGCTTTGGGTACATCAGATGTAAAAATTAGAGGCAGGATACCCATGATACAGGGGTTGTTCCCCATCCTCGACAGACTCTCTTTCTACATGGCAATTAAATAGGACAAACGATATGACTGAAGAATATAAATTTGACAACAGTGTTGAGCTGTTTAAACGAGCTGTTGAGGTTATCCCCGGCGGCATCTATGGTTCAAAGGCACCGGGGTTTGTGATTCCCGGCTCATACCCGTATTATTTCAAGAAAGGAAAGGGCTGCCGACTCTGGGACGCCGACGGAAACGAGTACATCGACTATCTCTGTGGATACGGCTCACAGATTTTAGGCTATGGATATGATGAGGTAGATAATGCTGCAGCGGAAGCGATGAGGGCGGGAGATCTGCTTAACGGCCCGCAGCCTGAAATGGTCGAACTTGCAGAAACCCTTACAAAACAGATAGACGGAATGGACTGGGCGGTTTTTGCAAAGAACGGCACCGATACCACCAGCCTTGCAGTTTCGATGGCAAGGGTTCACACTGGCAAAAAGAAGATTATCATGGCCAGGGGCGCGTATCACGGCGCGGCAAACTGGTGTTCTACTAACGTATTCCCTGAACTTGACGACAGGAAGGACGTGCTGAGTTTTACCTATAATAACCTTGAAGAACTCTGCAGCCTTTTTGCTAAACACCGCGGCGAGATTGCGGCAATAATACTTACCCCCTACCATCATCCCGCCTTCGGACCTCAGATTATGCCTGCTGAAGGCTTCTATGAACGGGTAAAGAATCTGACAAAGGCCGAAGGCGCGCTGTTTATTATGGACGATATCAGATGCAACTTCAGGTTATCGCTTGCAGGTTCTCATTCATATTTCGGTGTTGAGCCTGATCTTATAACAATGGGAAAATCCATTGCAAACGGTCAGCCTATTTCAGTACTGATGGGTACAGACAATTTGAAGAGTACGGCCGGTTCATTCTTTATTACAGGAACATTCTGGATGTCCGGCGTTCCGTTTACAGCCTCACTGATAACGTTGAAAATAATGCAGGAAGTAAATCTTATAGAGCATTTAAACAGGATTGGCGGAATGCTAAAGAACGGGATAAGATCTGCTGCTGCAGATGCAGGCTTCAAAGCCGAAATTACAGGTGCCGCGGCCATTCCATTCTTGACATTTGAAAATGATCCTGATCTCTACATCAATCAGGTTTTCTGCTCTGAGATGACCAAGAGGGGAATCTATCTGCACCCGCACCACAACTGGTTTATTTCATACGCACATAAGGATGAAGATATTGAAAAAACCCTTGAAACGGCACGTGAAGCCTTTAAACTGACGGCAGCAAAACTCGGTTAATCCGGGCAGGATCCGCAGTTTTTCAGGCAAAGAGCTTCATCAGGTGGGCAATCGCTATTCCCAGATAATTCCCGAGCGCATAGCCGATTATTCCTGTAGTAATTCCCGGAACTATCAGCGAGCGGTTTTTAAGTGCAACTGCTACAACACCAACAAAGGGCGGCGAACAGATCGCAGCCGTTGAGGTTATCAGCATTGTATCCAGATCAATCCTGAATACCCTGCACAGCAGCACGTGTACAACAAGTGTTGATAAAAGAACCGCCATTACGATTATAAAAACTCTCGGAGTAGACTGCATAAGCCTGGAAATATTCCCCATGGCGCCGACGGCAAAACAGAATACGAGGATGAAATACTCTCCAAGCTGAAAGGTTCTGGGAATGGCCCGCACTCGAGGGACAAGGCTGGCTCCTAGACTCAGAGTGGTTATCACCAGAATAACTATCATCGTAGAAATACTCTGAGGAACTATAAAGCTTAATCCACCGCCAACGGCAAATATTGCTATAGCCAGAAATAGGGCTGCTATAAGCGGGAAACGGAATTCTCTGTTGAAAAAACCACGATAGGATGTTTCATGACCGTCATTCCCGCCTGATTTAAGATGTTCGACATCAGCCTTTTTAAGTATTAATGAAAAAACACGCCTGGCAACTGTAATCACAAATAGAATATAAACAGCACCAAGAAGGATATCCGAGGTATGTACAGCAAGATAAAGGTTCTGTTCAACCTGCAGAGCCGTTTTAATAGCTGCAAGATTGGGGGTTCCCCCGGTGTAAAGGCCTACAAGCAGCCCGGGGATCTTCCATCCTTCCTCAATACCGCGTCCAATAAGCAGATAAAACACAGCAGATGTAATGATAACCGAAACCATGGCAAGAACCATTGACAGGCCGGTCTTTCCGGCAAGTTTGAACCAGTCGCGGATATTCACCGAAAACAGCATCAGCGGGATAGAAAGAGCTACGGCAATTGTAGAAATCAGATCAAGAACAGCAAGATGCTGCTCCTGCACTATGCCGATATTCCCGATGATAAGTCCCAGTGCGTAGCATACTATCAGCGGACTCATTTTCTCCAGATACGAGACGGATGTTTTCAGACCGATCAGAATAGCCGGGGCCAGGAATGCAGTTAATGTCAGTGCAATCTCCAAAATATCTCCTTAGTGTTAAACTTCCTTCATGTTTCTTAGAATTCTCAATAAAAGACCGGGTGCAACCCTTCCCAGAAATCTGGCTACAGCGGCATTGGTCGTATATCCGACATAGATCTCTCTCTTACCTCTTTCAAGTTTATTAAGGATCTTTTTTGCAGCCGAGGACGGATCCGCTCCTGATTTCTGCAGCGGATCAAGCTTTCCGAAAGCCCTTCCCTCACCGTCTACTGCATTATAGGAGATGTTTGTACGCACAAAGCCCGGAATAATCATGCTGACCCTGATTCCTGAGGTCCATGTTTCAGCTGCCAGGGTTTCGTAAAAACCGTGAAGTGCATGTTTGGCCGAAGAATAATAAATTCTAAGTGGAGACGGAATATGGCCGCTCAGACTGGTAACCGCAGCAATACGACCGTGGCCCTGCGCTTCAAGCCGGGGAAGCAGTTCATGCATTATCTTCGTATGGGTAAAAAAGTTGATGTCAAACAGATTTCTGCCGGTCTCAAAATCCATATCACGAAAAAGGCTCCGCTGACTCACGCCGGCATTCATGATGATAATATCCAGTCCGCTGTACTCATCCCAGGCCTTTCGGCATACCTCAGGCAGGGCATCGATATCAGCAAGATCGGCATCAAGAATGCTGACCTCGGCAGTTTCGGGCGCTGCAGTTCTGATTTCTTCAAGAAGGTTTTTTCTCCTGGCGGTCAGGACAAGGCGGGCGCCTTGTGTCACAAGAATTTCTGCAAGGGCCTTTCCGATACCGGAAGATGCCCCTGTTATCCAGATGCGTTTATCGTTGTAGTAGTTCATTGCTGGGAATTATACACCACAGCCGCTGATAAAGCCACAATTTTTCAGCTGTCGCCCGATTCAGAACCACGAGTAATTGAGCTACGAATAAAAAATCGCTGTATATTTTTACTCTATATCAATCCGTGGCTGATTACTCTTTTTTTCTTATCTAAGAGATTTAAGCCACGGATAAATACAGGGAAGACGCACGGCAGCGATGATCACGGAAAGAAAGAATAGGATTGAAAAGCCAAGCTTGAAGTTAAGCTGAACCCTTCAAAAAAACAGCACCACACTCTCTGCTTCTCTTTTAATCCGTGTAAATCGCTGTATATTTTTACTCTATATCAATCCGTGGCCAAACTTCTTTTAAATTACTTTATCCACTCATCAAGCAGATTCTGCTCTCTGATGTAATGATACCGGATAAACTCATTCAAGTAGGACATTGCCTGCTCTGCGCTCAGGTACGTCGGAAGACCGCCGGAATCCATAACCTCTATCATCCTGCCGAATATATCGTCGCCTCCGCCGGTGGCTGTAAGCGATACAACCATCGGTTTATCAGAAGCAGCGGCAATTTTAGCCAGGCGGGCGCCGAGGTTGCCCTCATAGCTGTCGACTTCTTCGTCGGTTGTATGAATAATACCGGCATGCGGTACAATTGAAACGCATACAGCATCAACCTCAGGGGCTTCAAGCATCAGCTCAACCGACCGCGCAAAGACTTCATCATTTACCATCGGAGTCAGATCAAGCAGGGGTTCGACAGTGACAAAAGACGGTAAAGCCTCGGCCAGGGCCTCTGAGGTCCGGGCTGATAATTCGGCGAGCTCAAGTTCCTTCATATTATCAGCGGCGTTCGCCTTTTCATAACCGGCATTTGTCACAACAACTATACGCCTGCCGCCCACTTTCTTTCCGTGAAGCAACGCAAAAATCTTCAGACAGCCCTGGTGGTCAGCCATTGTATCGGCTACAACGAGGCCAGCCTGTTTCATTGCAGCACGGGCCACCGCATACTCGCCGGCCATGCTCGCCGTATGTGACTGGGTAGCCAACTGCCCTGCCGCAGTCCGTCCGGCTTTATATACGACAATCGGAATGCGGCTTCGTCTGGTTATCTCAAAAAATCGCCGGCCGGCAGCCGGTTTGAACCCTTCAATATATATACCTATGGCCTTTATTCCATCCTCATCCTGAAAGTATTCGACAAGGTCGCCAGGATCAACATCAAGCTGATTGCCATAGCTAACGGCTACCTTCGGGCTGGCGGAGTCTTTCAGATTAGTCAGCTCCACAAGACCCAGGGCACCGCTCTGACTGAAGAGAGCAATGTTTTTTTCACGATTCAGATCAAGCTTGAACTTTGACTCCGGTATGAAAAATGTGTTTAAGCCTCTTCCGGGTTTATCGTCGGCATAGAGAATGCCCAGACAGTTGGGGCCCATCACCCTGATTCCCGCGTCCTCCGCTATTCGTTTTATTTCTTCTTCAAGATCTGAGCGCCCCGTTTCAGTAAAGCCCCCGGGTATAAGCAACAGAGCGCCGCAGCGAAGTCCCGCTGCCTCCCTGACAACCTCGAGGCTTGCTTCTGCCGGTACCGTGATAATTACAAGGTCGGGAACAGAAGGAAGTGCAGTCAGGTTTTTATGAAGCTTAACAGACTGCCCTGCAATCTCAGCTCTGCCGCCCCTCGGGTTTACACAGAAAAGATCTTCCCTCCCTATTTTAATCATATTTGCCGCAATAACGCTTCCGGGACTTTTTGGGTCGCCGCTGCTTACGCCGACAACGGCAACCCCTTCGGGATGAAAGAAGGGTGTAAGGCTTTTTTTATCCGGACGATCACATTTATAACAGCCTTCCATTTTTTTATCGAAGACCGCATAACCATCAAGTGCTACAAAATTACCATCAGGGTTGAACACGAAGGGGTTAATCTCAAACTCTTTTATAAAGTATGCAGATTCGCTGTCGAAGAACTGTGAAAAAGCCATGGATAACTCGCTGAATTTTATTTTAACCTCAAGTATCCTGTCGATGTAATCAGCCTTCCCCTCCTGCTCATACTTATTATGAATCTCGGTCGATCCCAGAAGGGCCCCGGCCCATTCACGGGTGACAGGTGGGAGAAGAAGGTTAGGCGCTGAAAAGTGTTTTGCGAAGAGTTCAGCATCCGACCCGCCCTTGCTGAACGAAAGGACTGGACCGAATACTCCGCTCTCCTGAAACCCCATGAGAATCTCATTGCCGAGCTCAGGTGAATATTCCACAAAATCGACAAGCAGAACCCCTTCAACCGGAACTTCCTGTGATATAAAAGTATCAAGCATCTGCCTGACGCTGAAGCGTACAAAATCAAGATCCTTATAAATAACCTTGACCCCTCCAAGTTTCTGTTTATGCGCGACCTTGGGACTGATAATCTTCAATACCACCTTACTGCTGCCGAACTGCGAAAGCAGGTCGCGGTTTATATCATCTTCACTTTTCACCCTGTGATGGACGGGAGTTCTTATCCCCAGTAAAGACAGGATCTTATATACCTCATGTTCATAAAGCTGTGTTCGATCTTTTTTCCATGCGGAATCAAGAATTTTTTCTGTTTCAATCTGCCATTCAATCATGGCTGAATTATAACAACTGCCGGCGGGTTTACAAAGCAAAAATACTTGCAAAACAGCTTAACAGATGTTATGCTATACACATGTTAAGTAATAAAGTTGAAAAACTTGCTGAATCAGCCCGATATGATGTATGTATGTCATCCTGCTCAACAGGTTCTGCAGGCAGACCGGGCAGAATCCGCAAGCCTGAGAACCCCCTCAGCGAATGGATCTATCCTGCTTCAGTTCCGGGGCAGGGTACGGTCCATATCCTCAAAATTCTCCAGAGCAACAGCTGCCGCAATAACTGCAGCTACTGTAAGTTTTCAGCCTCGAGAGATGACGAAAACAGGGTAAGCCTGAGCCCCGGAGAGCTTGCAGGTTCTTTTATAAAGATGGTCCGGCAGGGGCTTGTAGAGGGGCTGTTTCTATCATCCGGGGTATGCAGATCACCATCCTTCGCGATGGAAGAAATGATAAAAACAGCCGATATCCTGCGGAATCACTTCCGTTTCGGGGGATACATTCATCTGAAGATAATTCCCGGATGTGCCGAACATCTCATTGACGCAGCCGCGTCATTTGCAGACAGGCTTTCTGTCAATATCGAAGCCCCGTCAGCGCGGCATCTGAGCTTCATAGCTCCGGAAAAAAAGCTCAGTACGGATATTCTTCCGGCTGCAAAACGGACTGCGGCTCTCCTGCGGGCAAAGAAAAACGGTTACACGGATAAAGCAATACGTGCATCGAGTCAGACTACCCAATACGTTGTCGGTGCCGCTGGAGAAAGTGATCTCGATATTATGACCTCGGTTGACATGCTCTACAGTGATTATTTCATGTTCCGTGCGTACTTCTCGGCCTACCAGCAGAGGTATAATCCTGCGGCAAAGAGCAATAACCCCAAAAAAGACAGTCCAGGCTTTGAGGGCTCCCCGCTGCTTCGTGAACACCGGCTGTACCAGAGCGATTTTCTGCTGCGCGCATACGGTTTCAGTTTTCCGGAACTGGTATTCGACAGTATGGGGAACATTCCTATGGAGACTGATCCTAAAACAGCCTGGGCGCTGATGAACCCGGGGATTTTCCCTGTTGAGGTCAATACTGCACCCTTTGCAGAGTTAATAAGAGTTCCTGGAATAGGACCTGTTTCAGCAGAAAGAATAGTCAGGATAAGACGGCGTGAGAAATTAAACGATATAGAGGAGCTTAAAGCCGCGGGGGCATGGTCCCGGAGGGCAGCGGGATGGATTGAACTGAACGGTCAGACCCCTTATATTTCTGATGAAGGGAGCAAAAAACATTCAAAAAATGTTCATTTTATTCCCGGACAGAAATGGCTGTTTGAAGAACTTGCCCCCGATGGCTGGAAGACAGCCGGGCAATCGACTGGTAAAGCCTCATTACGCAATAAAAGCTATCCCGGCCAGACTGGGAAATGGGTTAATTATCAGTTTAATAAAAGCGACCGGAAAATTTGGTGCAGATAGAGCCGGAAGGAGCTTTCGCCTAGACAGACTCTTTATCCGACAGATCTCCGGCTTCCTGCCCTGCACGATAGGTTTTCACCCTGTCAGTAATATCACCAATATGCTTTTTAAGACTGTTCTGCATTCTCGCAGCATCCCCGCTCCTGATGCTTTTAATTATTGTCATATGTTCTTCTATTGCAAACTCATAGCTGTCGAAAATAACGTAGGTGGCTTTTATCTCCTCAAACATAAAATCCCGAAGAAGATCATAAATAGTAGTAAAGAGGCTGTTCCCGCAATATTTGATAAGCACCCGGTGAAACTCATAATCAGCCATTATCAGCTCTTCAATTGAATTACGCCGAATCGCCTCACGAAAATCATCCAAGACCTTTTCCAGATCATCAGCCAGCTGCTGTACAATTGCCGGATCAGCAGCAGCTTCCCGGGATATCTTCAGCAGGGTCCAGGTTTCAAGCGCTCCTCGTATCTCAACCATTTCGTAAAGTTCATTTTTTCCAAGCAGTATCGCCCATGAAAGAGCTTCAGATGATATGTTAGTACGATCAGAAACAAAGGTTCCGAGAGCAGCCTTGGATTCAAGTATTCCCAGGTAGTTAAAAACCTTCAAGGCTTCACGGATAGAAGACCGCCCAAGACCAAACATTTCGGCCAGCTCACTCTCAGTTGGAATCTTATCCCCGACATTGTACTCACCTGAAGCTATCAGTTCCCTGATCTGCTCCATTACCTGAGCTACAACTGTTTTCTGTTTAATTACGCGTTTACCGCTTGATTCATTCATACGTTCAGTATGCAATATTTATTTTGATTAGACAATCGTTTTGTCTGACAAATAAACATTTTGAATTTCTAGGACAAACTAATTTTCCTCGCGTTCGTCCAGCACACGCTTAGCCTTACCTTCGGATACAGGCAGCGCACCCTGTTCATGCAGCTCAACGACGGGTTTAATCGTAATGGAGGCGCGCAGGTGTTCTACAATACGCTGTTTCAGATTATAAAGATCGCGGGTATCATCAGTCATGGACTCTCTGGTAATTTCCGTTTTTACAATCAGCTTATCAAGCGGCCCGGCTTTCTGCACAACAATCAGGTAATTTGTACCGACCTCAGGCATCCGCATAATTACTTCTTCAATCTGCGAGGGAAAGACATTGACACCGTTAATTATGAGCATATCATCGGTACGCCCCTTCATTCGCGCAAGACGGCGGTGGGTACGGCCGCAGGCACACTGCCCCGGGATTATTCGGGTGAGGTCACGGGTGCGATAACGTATCAGCGGCATTGCATCGCGGTGCAGGATGGTAAGAACAAGCTCACCTTCTTCACCGTCCGGAAGCGGTTCAAGGGTATCGGGATTAATTATCTCCATGATGTAGGCGTCTTCCCATACGTGCATGGCATCCTTGTGCACACATTCAAACGCAAGCCCGGGACCGTTCATCTCTGAAAGCCCGTAGGAATTATATACATCTATTCCCCAGAGCCTCTCAATCTTCCTGCGGACATCTTCCGAATGAGGTTCAGCTCCAACGTAGGCCTTCTTTAAATTAAGCTGAGCCGGGTCTATACCGAAGTCTGCCATCCTTGAATGCAGATAAAGCATGTAACTGGGGGTTGCATGGATGATGGAGGTCTGGAAATCTTTCATCATCCGGAACTGCCGTTCAGTATTACCAGAGCTTGCAGGAATTACCATCATACCGAGGTTTTCAGCGCCATAATGAAGCACAATACCACCTGTAAACAAACCATAGGTCATCATATTCTGAAAAACATCCCCGGATTCAGCGCCGGTTGCAACAACCGAACGTGTGGTAATATCAGTGCATGCTGCGAGATCATCAGCTGTCAGGTAGATGGTTGTGGGAGTACCGGTGGTTCCGCTTGAGGCATGCATTCGCACAACCTCGCTGCGGTCAACCGCCAGCATCCCGTAAGGATAGGACTCACGAAGGTCATTTTTTGTGGTAAAAGGAAGATTTCGCAGGTCGTCAAGACTCTTTAAATCATCAGCACTTTTAATGCCGCGCTCAGGCAGTTTTCCACCGTAAAAATCGGTTTTCAATGCCTGCGAAACCGTCTTTTTCAAGCGTTCCAACTGCAGCGCCTCAAGTCTGTCTCTGCTTATCGTCTCGATGTCCTGGTCCCAGTATTTGATCTCCATGATGTCTCCGAAAAGGGCCTAGCCTCGGCCGGCCCTGAATGCCTTGATATTCTGTTCTATAATTGTATCGCCCTTTGAGGCGAACATATTCTCAATTGCCTTTTCAATATTCTTCTGCTCAACAGGCAGAAAAGTTGAAGCTGCACCGACCATTGCCATGTTTGCGGCCCGCAAATTCCCGGATTCCTTAGCGATAGCCTTTGCATCTACAACTACGCCTGCGCCTGTTGCATCAACCTTGGACTTTATCAGCTCTTCATCAGGATAGTTCGGAATATTTATAAAGGGATCCGATGCGGTAACAAGCTTGCCGTCCGGTTTCAGATAGGCAAGATATCTCAGCGCCTCAAGAGGCTCCATGCTGAGAATCATATCGGCACTGCCCTCGCCTACGAGGTCGCCGGGAATTTCGGTATCGGAAATTCTCAGGTGCGACATTACAGCGCCGCCTCTCTGAGCCATTCCGTGTACCTCCGACTGTCTCACCTGAAGCCCCTGCAGCATTGCCCCTGTGGCAATGCCCGCGGCAACCGACAGAACACCCTGTCCGCCAACTCCGGCTAAGATAATGTCGTATTTCATTTGCTGCCTCCGGATTTTTTCTTCTTGGCTGTTTCAAGACATTCACGCAACGCAATAATTACTGAAATGCCCTGGTAGTTCATTTCAGTCTTGAAAATCTCTACATTTTCAGCGTGGTGCTTTTTAAGCGGAATAATAGTCTTTATATGGCCGGCTTCAATGCCAATTCCCTCAATCAGCGTTTTCAGGCGGGATGAAGGCATAATAGTTGTCTGTCCGCCAGTCATTGCAACGGTACCGTTATCAAGGATAACGACTGTCATCGGAGTATTGCAGGATACCGCATCAATAAGCGGGGAAATTCCCGAATGAAGGAAGGTGCTGTCGCCTATAACCGAAACAACCGGTTTAAAACCTGCTTCTGCGGCGCCCTTAGCCGTACCGATTGATGCTCCCATACATATAATAGTCTCTATAGCGTTGTGCGGCGGAAGCGCACCGAGTGAATAACAACCGATATCCGAGGTTACAATTGAGTTGTCAAAGGCTTCTCTAGCCTCATTCAAGGCGGCATAGGTATCTGCATGGGGACAGCCCTTGCAAAGCTGAGGAGGTCTGCCCGGAATATCCATATCCGTTGCATGACCGTCTTTTGCAGCAAGCCCGAGCGACTTTCTGATATTGTCGGGGTTGAGTTCACCTGTCAACGGAACCTCACCATCCTGCTTACCGGAAATCTCAATTGCCTGGGGCAGATAGCCTCTCAGATAATCTTCAATGAATGTACAGCCTTCCTCTATTACGATGATCTTTTTTACGTTTTCAGCTAGTTCCCGCACTTTGTCAACAGGTACAGGGTATGCACTGATGTGAAGGTGTGAAGGAAGCTCAGGAAGCTCCTGCTTTGCCTCATCGTAATAATTCTTCCCAAGACCGCTTGTAATAACACCGAATTCAGTGAAATCACTGTTTATGGTAAGCGGGTTATATTCTGAAGCGGTTGTATACTCAAGGAATGAAGACTGACGCTCAAGAAGTGACGCCCAGTTCTTACGGGCAAGAGCGGGAAGAAGCATCCAGCCCTTTGTATTGTCGGTTTTTTCCATCGGATTCTGCGGCTTTACAGGTGCGGTATTTACAACCGCCCTCGAATGAGCAAGTCTTGTAACAAGTCTTATCATAACAGGGATATGAAAACGCTCAGAAACCTCGAAAGCCTCCCGGGTCATCTCATAGCATTCCTGCTGATTTCTCGGCTCAAAACACATTGTGCGTGCAAAGGCTGCAAAATATCTGGAATCCTGTTCACCCTGGGATGAATGCATCCCCGGATCATCAGCAACAGCTATTACAAATCCGCCTTTGATATCTAGAAGAGCCGAATTCATGAAAGGATCAGCCGCGACATTCAGCCCGACATGTTTCATTGTAACGAGGACCCGGCGCCCTACGAATGAAGCTCCAAGCGCCTCCTCGTATGCAGTTTTTTCATTTGAAGACCATGACGCAAATATACCGTCATTAGTCTCGGAATACTTCAACACGTATTCCATTATTTCGCTTGAGGGAGTTCCGGGATACCCGTATGCCGATGAAATGCCGGCATCAATTGCGCCCAGCGCGAGAGCCTCATCTCCCAAAAGGACTAATTCGCCCATTAGATTCTCCTCTGATAAGATTAATGTGTATTTGGAGCCGATAAATCGGTGCCTTCATAATACTCAGGTATTTTGCTTTTTACAATGATTTAAGAGGCTTTATTCTGATTAAATTTTAACAATAGTGGAAAAAAAAACCGCAGTTAAATCTGCGGTTCGATTGCTGATTAAACAGCGGCTTGCTTATCCTCTTCCTCTTCCTTATGGACAGGAGGAACAGTACTTTCTTTGCTCCAGTTAATAAAACCGTAAGCAATACATCCAATTATTGAAAAGAACAGGACTGCATATGCGGCTACACCCATCTCATTTCTCCCGAATTAAATATATTATAATATATCGACAGTATATCGCAATTATATAAATTTTCCAAGTTAGAATTAAGTAAATACCCACAGGTTTTACACAGGTTATTAACGTTTGCCGGATTTTCGCCTGTCATTAGACCTGCGCTCAACCGAACGCCGGTCATTACCCTTTCGTCGCACCGATTCATAGAGACCGCTGTCAATCAGCCTTTCGTATGCACTTACAGGCATGACAATATTAATCTGTTCCAGCAGAGCGGTATTACCCTCTTCCGCTGCCGACTGCAAAGCCTCCAGCATCCTTTTGTTTGCTGCTGTGAATACCCTTCTCGCTTCAAGCGATTTATCCATTAAACCCAAGACAGACCCCGATTTAATTTATTTTTTCAAATGCTTTTCTGAATCCTTCCATTGAACCTTCAATGACGCTGTCGTCAACACAGTAGGATATCCGGAAATAACCCGGCATCGCAAATCCACCGCCGGGCACTACGAGGACCCTCTCCTGAAGAAGCAGGTCAACAATCTTCGCATCATCTCCGCCGGGAGTTTTTGGAAACAGGTAAAAAGTTCCCAGCGGCTTCTCAAATTCATAACCGATATCCCACAAGCCTGTACATAGTTTATCACGCTTTCGCTGATATTCACTGATATCAACGCTAACTCCCTGAAGTCCGGCAACAGCCCGCTGCATAAGAGCCGGAGCATTTACAAAACCGATTATTCTGTTACACAGAATAATTGCATCCATCAGGTTTGTAAAATCATCGGCAGCCGGATTAACTGCAGCATATCCTATTCGTTCTCCGGGAATTGAAAGGTCCTTTGAATATGAGGTAACAACTATTGCATTATCATAAATCGGAAATACAGCCGGAACAACCGCTCCGTCAAAAACTATCTTTCTATAGGGTTCATCACAAATCAGGTATACAGCCCGCCCGGTCTTTTTCTCAGAGGCACGAAGAACCGCGGCAAGCTCTTTAATGTTATCTTCGGAATATATCTTTCCTGAGGGATTATTGGGAGAATTGATAATTACAGCCGCCACATCATCATCAAGTGCAGCTTCAAAAGCAGCGGCATCAAGCGAAAGATCTTCCTTCGGTCTGACGATATCAAGCTTACCGCCGTGATTGTCGCAGTAAAATTTGTATTCCATAAAACATGGAGCGCTGACAAGAACCCTGTCGCCGGGATTCAGGATAGATTTAAGCACAGCATTCATCCCGCCTCCGGCGCCGCATGTCATAACGATACTATTCATATCAACTGAAGTACTCTGAACCTCTGAAACCCACCCTGCCACTGCTTCACGGGCAAAGGGATAACCGGCATTTGGCATATAACCATGCTTTCCAACTGCATCTTCCGAAAGAATTGATTTAAGCTGCCTGCCGAAATCTTCGACGGGGGGGATATCAGGATTACCGAGACTGAAATCGTAGACATTATCAGCTCCGTACTCAGCCTTGAGTTTTGCTCCGGTTTCAAACATCTTCCTTATAAAAGATGAACCTGCCATTAAATCGTTTATATGCCTTGATATCGCCATTAAAATCTCCATCTAATACTGTATATAATTTGTTGTATCAGTAAAAATACAGCAAAAATACCCTGATTGCAATGCTATACTGTGAAGTCAGGAGCCATAACCGAGTTTGTACGCGAGAAGCGCAAGCTGAGTACGATCCCTCATGTCAAAGCCTGCGAGGATATTCGTCATATAATTCTTTACTGTTCCCTCTGTCAGATTGAGGTGATAGGCAATTTCACGGTTAGTCATTCCGCTGCCCAGATCCTGAAATATTGCCTTTTCACGATCTGATAATTCATTGTAACATCCGCGAAGCTCTTCAAGCTCGGGAACTCCGGCCTCGCCCCCCGGGGCTCCCTCGTTAATAATCGCTGCAAGCCGGCTGATCACCGCTCCGGCAGCCTGAAAAGTGCCGCGGTAAACCTGCTGCAAAGCCCTCACAAGATCATCGGTCGGGATGTCCTTCAGCAGATAACCTTCGGCTCCCGCCTTCAGTGATTTAACAACATACTCTTCATCATCGAAAGTCGTAAGCATAATAACACGGACTCCCGGATTCCTGTCTTTAATTTTCTTTAGAGCCGTTATCCCATCCATCACCGGCATTCTAATATCCATCAGAATGACATCCGGCTCCAGCTCCGCAGATTCAATAACAGCATCTCGTCCGTTTCCTGCGGTTCCCACAACATCAATCTCGGGGCGGATGCTAAGCAGCGAGGACAGACCGTCCCGGATAAGAGTCTGGTCATCAACAATTAATACCTTAATTGCAGCCATCTTCTTCCCCTATCAGCCGTACCGGATCTCTCGGTGCCCACGCTGTTAGAGTTGTACCTTGCCCAGAAGAACTCTCGACAAGCAGGCTCCCGCGGATTAGCTCAAAACGTTCACTTAAACCGTGAAGTCCCATACCTGTTTCATCTCCAGTGTGAAGCCGCTGATCTACATCAAATCCGCATCCGTCATCCCTAATTATCAGTTCGGCACCCTTCTCTGAATACGTCAGCAATATTTCCGTGTGCGTTGCACCGGAATGTTTTATTATATTCGTCACACCTTCCTGAACAAAGCGAAACAACGCTACAAGAGAAGAGTAATTAAAGGTTTCATCATCATCGGCAATCTGCAGCTCCACGTTTATCCCGGAATGTCGAAGCGTTGAGACAATCTGCTCAATCTTCTCTTCAAATGAGAAATGCATTTCATTATCGCGCAGGTCACTCAAAACAGCCCTTGTATCCTGAAGACTCGATCCAGCAACCTCAAGTGCCGCCTCAATGGCATGGACAGCTTTATCTTCATCAACAGAATGTAACGCGAGGGCTTTTCGGAGCTGCATCTGAACAGCAGTCAACGCGTGCCCGACACTGTCATGCATATCACGGGCAATTCTGGTTCGCTCCTCTAAAACAGATGTTCTGGCTACTTCACGTGCATATTTTCGAAGATCTTCTTCAGACTTGTTCAGCTTCTTAAGGAGCTGCTCATTCTCACTGCTCTTTTTTATATCTGTCTGCCAGAAGTAAGCAAATAGATAAAAAATAGCGATCGTGACTATTCGCTGGAAAATAATAAGAGTACTGTAGTAAACTTCAATATCTGTTTTCTCAAAATGGTGAACATCAAGCAGAATATCACACGCTATTATCACAACGATAAAAATAATATTGATAATTCCTGACATCACAAAAGCAGAGTAGAATGCAAGCAGTGGAATAAAGAAAAAGAAGAAAGGCTTAACATCTCCACCAAAATGATAGCTGCAAAGGAAAGCGGTTATTACAGCAATAATCCTTATCAGAAATAAAATTCGCTGAAGCAGTTTTCTACTGTTACAGGGATAATCAAGAAAATACTCTACCAGTTCAATAGCAATGAAAATAGTAAAAATAATGTATTTCACAACCAACTCTTGAAACGTCTGGATGTGTGGATTTGGTGGAAACTGAAATTCAAAAGGTACTGATACTATCAGATACACTAAAATAACAAGCAATCTTATATTTTTTTTTACAGCGCTCATCCCAGTATTCATGATCTGTGATTTTTACATATTCCTTAGAATATATCTATGACTAAAGTCATTAAAACTCATTACCATTTTCATTATCGAACCTTCTTGTATTCACTATCATCGCAGAATAATCCCACAAGAAGGAAGGTAGAATGAAAAAAACTACATACCTGGTTTTAATATTGGCCTGCACGGCACTTCCAGTGTTTGCTAACTCGCTGGTCTTGACTGAAGAGTCAGCAGTTGAGATGGCGCTTGCACAAAACCTTGAACTGAAGTCATCTAAGCTGGACCTTGAGATGACTGAGGATCAGAACAACAATAGTTGGAATATCCTGTTGCCGGATTTATCGGTAACTGGAGGACTTGTTCGTTCAGATTCTTTGTCTGACTCTTTAATCGACGGCTCCTGGACACTTTCAGGTTCAGTTGACGCGAGTGTAACCTTAAACACCTCATCATTCCTTTATATGGATTATGACCGGCTCTCTCACGAGTCTCAGTTACTATCATATCAGATGGATGAGGACGAACTGATAGTAGAAGTAAAGAAAGATTTTTATTATCTTCTCGCCTATCAGCAGAGTCTTGAACTTGAACGTAAAAATCTGGAGCTCGCGGAGAAGCGGCAACTTCAGACTGAAACAAACTTCAAAAATGGGCTGGCGTCCGAGCTTGATGTTCTTGAAGCGCAGAATGCATATGAAAGCCTGCGGCCGTCATATACAACGACAAAAACCTCCTACGAAACCCAGCTTATGTCTTTTAAATCACTGATTGGCCTGGCTCTTAAACAACCGATAGAGCTTGAGGGAGAACTTACTCCTGATATTCTAGAGCTTGACGCGGAAAAGCTTGTGAACACCTTTCTTCCGGAACGGCAAGATGTTCAGAGCAGTCTAAAAGCACTCGAAGTAAAGGAAAACCTGCTCTCAATCACAAACCTGTCGGACAGATCGCCGTCTCTGACACTAAGTCTGGATTGGGATAATTCAGCCTCCGACCTTACCAGCATCGATTGGAGCGACTCCTTTTCCGTATCAACTTATCTGACAATGCCGCTAAACGGATTTATTCCCGGCTCCAAAGAGAGTATAGAAATTTCTGACGCGCAAAAGGCCGTGAAACAAGCCCGCCTTAACTATCAAAATGTTGTTGACAGCGCTGAACAGGAAATTCGAACCCTTGTAATGGAGCTTAGCAGCTACAGGGAGAACATCGATATAACAAAACAGAGCGTGCAACTTGCCCGAAAAACATATGAGATGACAGAAGCCGCATATAACCAGGGAACGAAAGAACTTCTCTACGTTGAAGAGGCTCAGAACACACTTTTTTCAGCAGAACTTGATCTGCTTGAATCGCGCTACAACTATCTTTCCGGATTACTCGACCTGCAATATGCCCTTAATACGTCAGCTGATGAGCTGAAAACATTTAGTGAAAAATAAATCTTGAAGAAGAAGGATTATAATATGACTGAAAAAGAAAAAGACAAAAGATCAAAATTAACAGGAATAATATTGATAGTGCTGATTGTACTGGCGGCGGCTGCAATTGCATTCAATGTTATAGTAAAAGATGAGACCCAAGTCGGAGCCCCCCCCGGCCCGGGCAGACGTCCAGGCGGAGCGGAAGGCAGTGATGAGCCTGCAACCTATTCGGTTCTTGTTGAAACAATGACACCTTCAATTATGGAAAACTATCTTAAATTCAACGGTGATGTAATTGCGAAAACTAGTGTCGATATTTATCCTGACACATCAGGAAAACTTACGAAGCTGTCAGTAGAGCTCGGAGACTGGGTCAGCAAAGGGCAGGTAATTGCCGAGGTTGACCCTTCTCTGCCGGGGCAGGTTTATTCGGCTAATCCGGTTAAATCAACCATCGATGGCACAATAACGAACATCCCCCACAAGGTCGGCGAGACCATATCTTCAACTGAAGTACCTGTTGCAACAGTAGGCGAACTAACTGATCTGCAGTTAGACTGTTATATATCTGAAAAATATATGGCTAACATTAAGCTCGGCCAGCGGGCCGAGATAAGTTTTGAGCCCTATGAGGACCAAATTTTTTCAGGCTTGGTTGTCGAAATAAGCCCGGTACTCGACAGCAGCTCGAGAACTCTCGAGATTAAAATCTCACTGGGAAACAGGGACAACCTGATTAAATCGGGCATGTTCGGCTCAATAAAACTGATAACCGAGACGAAAGAAGATGTTCTTACAGTACCAGCCGAGAGTCTGCTGGAAGGAGATATAGGACCATTCGTCTACATCGTCGGCAGCGATAATACAGCCATTTTAACCAATGTTGAGACAGGGCTTGAGCTTGACGGCAGGGTTGAAGTTACCAGCGGGTTAAGCCCCGGTGACAAGGTAATTACCCGCGGACAAAGCATGCTCCAGAACGGCTCGACCGTAAAAATTGCCAACCAGGAGTAATCTATGAACCTGACTCAAACCGTAGTAAACCGCCCTATTGCGGTCGTAATAATATTCGCCCTGTTTATAGGTCTGGCAGCTTTTCTTGTGCCGTCTATTCCCGTCGAGCTCTTTCCTGATATGGAAATGCCGGTTGTAATGGTAAGCACCACCTATGACGGAGCGGGCCCTGAGGATGTCAAACAGAATGTCACTGAGGTGCTTGAGAAACAGCTGTCCAACGTCAGCGACCTGGACTCAATAACTTCTACTTCATCCGAGGGGTCCAGCCTTATCAACCTCAGCTTCGACTACTCAAAGGATCTCGACGACGCCACAAACGATATCCGCGACAAGCTTGATGTAGTTGAGGATTATCTTCCGGATGATGCAAGCTCACCGGTTATCTACAAGATGAGCTCAGACGACATGCCTATAATGACACTCGGACTTGAGGGAGATCTGTCGCAGAACGAGCTTCGCGCAATAGCTGATGATAAAGTTCAGGCGCTTATCGAACGAATAGGCGGGATCTCATCAGTAAGTATTAACGGCGGCCAGGATGAGATTGTTCATGTAGAGGTATCACAAAACCGCCTTGAGGCATACAACATGCCCCTGACAGAGGTAGCCTCAGCTCTGGACAACCAAAATCACCAAATAGGTTCAGGAAATATTCAGGAAGGTCAGACAGACTACCTTATCCGAACCGATGCCGAATTCGCAAGTCTCGATGAGATAGCAGAAGTTGTCATATCTGACAATGTACTCTTAAAAGATCTGGCCGGGATCAGCCTGGGGAACGAGGAGGAAGAGGACAGACTCTATGTCAACGGACAGTTCGGCGTCACCCTTTCTGTGACGAAGGAATCCGACGCCAACAGTATTGAGGTCTCAAATGAGATCAACGCAGCTCTCGACTCGATAAACAGCGAACTGCCGGACGGTGTAAAATTAATCATCCTCTCCGACGATTCTGACCAGATATCATCGATAATGAACCAGACCTACATATCCCTCATTGAGGGGATATTGCTTGCAATGGTTGTGTTGTTCTTCTTTCTGAGAACCTGGTCGAGTACACTGATTATTGCATTGTCGATTCCGATATCGATATTTATCACCGTTCTTTTTATGTATTTCGCAGGACTTTCAATGAACCTGATGACGCTGACGGGCCTGATCCTGGGACTGGGGATGGTCGTAGACTGTTCGATTGTTGTACAGGAAAATATTTTCCGCTATCGCGAGAGGGGAACGAAGCTGAAGGCATCGGCAATCCTCGGTAGCCGTGAAATGATGGGTTCAATCACCGCATCTACATTAACGACCATCTGTGTATTCGTCCCAATCATCCTTTTTTCCGACGGACTCGAGGGTCTCGGCACAATGTTGAAATCTCTATCCTACACAATTGCGATAGCCCTGATTGTATCACTGATTGTGGCACTGACCTTCGTTCCGACAATGAGCGCCAACTATCTGAAGGTGTTTACCAGAAAACAGAAGCCGATTCGAAACAAAAGGCTTGCACTTATTGACAGTTCATTTGAACAGGGTTTCGTTAAGCTCGACAGTAACTATAAAAAGGTGCTCTACCGTCTGTTAAACCACAAATGGAAGGTTGTGCTATTCGTAACACTTATATTCATCCTGTCGGCAATGCAGTTCGCACAGATGGGCATGAACTTCGCACCGAATATGAGTGACGATTCTCTGACAGTCTCTCTTGAGCTGCCCAACGGAACTCCTCTGGATGAAACCGAACAAAATACATTCCAGCTTGTTTCTATTATTGAAGAGATAGGAGGATATAACGATATGATCGTTACTATAGGTGAATCCAGTCATTTTTCAAGCAGTACCTATTCGAATAAATCGACTGTAGAAATGATTTTTCCTGATGCCGTGGATCAAACTGTGACTGTTGCCGAAATGAAAGTTCTTTTACGACAGCATTTCAACGACTTTCCGGGCGCAACTCTCGAGTTCACCTCACGCGGACCAGGAATGGGAAACGACAATCCAGTCGATATTATGGTCAAATCAGACGACCTGGATGCTGCCGTTGCCTTTGCCGATGAGCTCAAAGAAGCTCTTGAAGACAATCTGCCCGGCATAACCGAACCGGTTACAGACATGGATGAAGGGTTGCCCCAACTTGAAGTCGTAATTGACCGCGAGCGGGCCTATGACCTTGGGCTCGATATGTATACAGTTGCCTCCGAGATTGCGGCAGGTATCAACGGAACAACGGCTACAACATACAGAGTGGACGGCGAAGAACTTGATGTCGAGCTTATCCTAAAAGACAAAGACAAAAGTTCTGTCCCAGATCTGAATAAAATTTTCGTCGTCAACAGCTCCGGAACCAGAATTGCGGTCTCGAATATAGCTGAGCTTAAAAAATCATCAAGCCCGGTCTCTATCAATCGCGAAGATGAAACTATCGTAGTCCATGTAACCGCAGGTCTCGTCGATGGATACTCCTCTACTGAAGCTCAGGCAGATATTCAAAACCTGCTTGATACCCAGATTGTTGTCCCAGACGGAATCAGCTACAGCCTGAGCGGAGATTTTGAGGACATTGCAAATATGGGCTCCCAGTTTATTATGATAGGAATCATCGCATTGCTGCTTGTCTTCGGAATAATGGCCGCACAGTTCGAATCGCTGAAGGATCCTTTCATAATCTTCTTTACAATTCCGCTAATGCTCATAGGTGTTATATGGTTTTACGTACTGTCACCATACACCTTTAGTATGATGTCGGCGGTTGGATTAGTTGTCCTTGTAGGACTTGTCGTAAACAGCGGCATTGTCCTTGTCGACTACACCAACCTGCTTTTAAAGCGGGGCTACACACTGCGTGATGCCTGCGTTGAAGCTGCAGGCAACAGGCTCAGACCAATTCTGATGTCTGCTGCCACAACAATTCTCGGCATGTTTCCTCTAGCCTTCCTCGGAGGGGCCGGAACCGAGCAGGTCCAGCCTATAGCGCAAACAATAATCGGCGGCTTGCTTGTGAGCACGCTAATGACACTCTTTGTGACCCCGCTGCTGTTTGCAGCACTCAACAGGAGGAAATACGCATGACAAGACTTGAAATAATAGCAAATAATACAGTTGAAGAGGATATTCAGGAGGCTCTGAATCAGGTTGAGGAGGATTTTTCCTATTCAAGACTTAACGCCGTTCACGGACGAGGCCGCACCACCCCACGCATGGGTGATGCTGTTTGGCCCGAGGAGAACTTCATCTACATCATCTATACCGATGATGAGAAAGCACAGAAATTCGTAGATACAATCAGAAAAATTAAGGAAAAATTCAAACAGGAAGGCATAAAAATTTATGCTCTACCGTTTGAGAATCCGCTTGAATTATAATCACTCTAATAATAGTATATAAGCGGCCGGCATCTGCCGGCCGTTTTTTCTATGTCTGGACATGCTATACACCTCCTTGACAAATACAAGAATGCGGTTTAAGTTATACTTAAGAGGTTTAAGTATTGATAAAAAAAAATGCTGAATTTGGAAATAAACTGCGGCTGGTAAGAGAACGCAAAAATATGACACTTAAAGATGTTGCGGCTGAAGCCGGCGTAAGCGAGAGTTTGATAAGTCAAATTGAACGCAACAGGGTATCCCCTTCAATCGACACGCTGATTGCTATTGCTAATACCCTTAACATTGATCTTGAATACCTATTCAAGGATCTGAAGCATGATAATACCGTATCAATTGTAAAACCCGCGGACCGGAACAGGCTGATACAGAACGGCGTTGATTACCAGCAGCTTTCGTTCATCCCCGAAACAGGGATAAACCCGTCTGTTGAAGCGTTTTACATCGACATACCTCCCGGAAAAGAAAAGGGTGATCTTGAATTCGGTCATCCAGGACGCGAGCTGGGAACAATTATTGAAGGTGAGGGAGAACTACTTTACGGGACCTCAACCTACAGGCTTGAAGCGGGAGACACTCTGTCTTTTTCTTCAGACATCCCTCACAGCATTAAAAATACCGGAAAAACAATGATGAAGGCTATGTGGATTATTACTCCCGGCCGTATTTTTGTAAAAGATTAAGGAGTATAGTATGGGAAAAACTACAGCACAGAAAATATTCGATACCCATAGAATAGACAGTCCGTCAGACGGAATTGATGTAATCAATCTTGATGCGGTTTTCTGTCATGAGATTACTACACCGACTGCAATTGTAGATCTAATGGAACGTAAAAAGGACAGGGTATTTGATCCCTCTAAAATCAAGGCAGTTATTGACCACGTAACCCCTGCGAAAGACTCCCTTACTGCAGAACAGGGTAAGGTCCTGCGGGAATGGGCTGATCGTCAGGGAATAGAGGATTTCTTCGATGTAGGCCGAAACGGCGTATGTCATGCAATCTTCCCCGAAAAGGGTTTTGCACGACCGGGATACACTATCATCATGGGCGACTCTCACACATGTACCCACGGTGCCTTCGGAGCATTTGCGGCCGGTGTAGGAACAACAGACCTCGAGGTTGGAATCCTCAAAGGTATATGCGCATTCCACTCACCCGAAACAATCCGCATTAACCTTACCGGTAAAATGCCGAAGGGCACATTCCCGAAAGATATTATCCTGCACGTAATAGGTAATATCGGAGTGAATGGTGCTACAAACCATGTGATAGAATTTACAGGCCCGGTAATTGATGAGATGTCGATGGAAGGCAGGATGACTGTCTGCAATATGGCTATAGAAGCAGGAGCCACCTGTGGAATCTGCTACCCCGACATGACTACTGTAGAATACCTCTGGCCGTTTATTAAAAATGAGTTCAACTCAAAAGAAGACGCCCTCGCCGCCTACAAAGCCTTTGTTGCGGATGAAGATGCTGTTTACGCCAAAGACATCGAACTTGACATCAGCTCATTGAAGCCCCAGGTAACATACGGCTACAAGCCCGATCTTGTAAAATCTGCTGAAAAGATGAGCGGCGAAAAGGTTAATCAGGTTTACATCGGTTCATGTACAAACGGCAGAATCGAGGACCTGCGCGAAGCTGCGGCAGTGCTCAAGGGTAGGAAAGTAGCTGATTCGCTGCGTGTTATCGTATCGCCGGCCACCCCTGACATCTACAAACAGGCACTTAGAGAGGGTCTTGTCGAGATTTTCATGGAAGCAGGGTGCTGCCTGACCAACCCGACCTGCGGTGCATGTCTGGGAATGAGCAATGGGGTTCTTGCCGATGGGGAAATATGTGTTTCTACCACAAACAGGAACTTCAACGGCAGAATGGGCAAAGGCGGAATGGTTCACCTGGCAAGCCCCGCAACCGCAGCTGCAACTGCCGTAACCGGAACCATTACAACTGCTGATCAACTTTAAGGAGAACGACAATGAAGAATTTTTCAGGAAAGGCATTGTTCCTTGACAGAAGCGATATTAACACTGATGAGATAATTCCGGCAAAGTACCTTACCGAAATAACTAAAAAGGCCATGGGGCCACACCTGCTTGAAGATCTGAAGATGGATGATTTTGATCCTGCGACAGATCTTGAGGGAATCAGCGTTATCATAACAAAAGAGAACTTCGGCTGCGGGTCATCCCGTGAGCACGCCCCCTGGGCACTTGAGGTTAATGATATAAATCTTGTTATCGCGCCGAGTTTCGCCCGGATTTTCAGACAGAACATGTTTAACTGCGGAATGATGGCTGTTGAAATTGCTGAAGAAAAGGTGAACGATATGTTCAGTAAATTCGCAGGAAAGGAAACAACTGTCGAAACCGATTTTGATGCAAAGAAATTCACAATATCAGCCGGCAGCGAGAGCATCGAACTTGATTTCAGCATATCCGGCTTTGACGAATCTCTTGTAAAAGCCGGCGGCTGGGTTGAATACGCCGATTCTAATTATTAATAAAAAAAAGAGATTCAGATAAAACTGAATCTCTTCATCGTTTAGCTTACTGAATAAAATCAAGGAGTTCCTTTATTGCGGACTCCTTTTCTTTTATTCCGGTTTTTCGAACAGCCTTTCGGATAATGTTCTCCCACTGTTTCTCTTCCATATCCATCATCATTTCTTCAAGTAAATCAGGAATTCTCTCGTCTACCGAAATATTATAGATTTTATTCTCATCATGAAAAAAGTATGAGCTGAGTTCATTTATAAAATCTCCAACAGACTTATTCGAACTGCCGCCTTTAGCAAGCCGCTCTTCTTTTTTCATTGCCCTTTTGATATCTCTTTCTTTTCTTTCAAGATCAGTACGCTTCATGTTATCCCCTGCTTAAAGAGTTGTCGGTATGTTTTTTAATACAAATAATATATATTTAAATCGTTAATTCGGCAAGTGGAGATTGGAAATTGGGCGAAATAGAATTTCATCTAAAACTAATGAGTATCTAACGCTTTTCTCATTTTATAAGGAGAAGAATACTGCAGATGTTTGAGAAGATACTTACAAGCTATGAAAATATTATTAATTCCTACCTTTCCAACCTGTACAAATCCGCACCGGTATTCTCGGTAGAAAAAGATCGGCCACTTATAATTTTCAGTGATCTTCATATGGGAAACGGAAAAAAAAACGATGACTTCAAAAATAACGGAGAACTCTTCACTAAAGCGTTGAAAGACCATTATCTGGCGAAGAACTTTACCCTTATCCTGAATGGAGACATAGAAGAGCTTCAGAAATTTGAAATGAACAAAATTCGACAGTATTGGAAACAGACATTCGAAATTTTTGATGGATTCTCAAAAGAAAACAGGCTGATAAAAATCATTGGCAACCATGACGACAAGCTGCTTACCGGCCTTACAGACTGCAGATATGATGAAAAACAGGCCGCAAGATTTACGATTCCTGATTCTGACGTGCCTATCTTCATATTTCACGGACA
Organism: Candidatus Thalassospirochaeta sargassi; assembly: GCA_028532855.1. Taxonomy (GTDB): domain Bacteria; phylum Spirochaetota; class Spirochaetia; order UBA9216; family UBA9216; genus Thalassospirochaeta; species Thalassospirochaeta sargassi. Next base: position 36,453 of record JAQQAL010000028.1, on the reverse strand, counting down.
TCAGGCATCTGTATATTACAAATATCTCAACCGGCTGAATACAATTCTGTTGAGATATATCGTTAACCCTATCGGAATACGGAATTTCTCAAAAAAGTTCAAACATCATAAGAAAATGAGAATTGAAAACCGTTCCTACAATTTTTCAAGGAATAAAAAACTCATTTCAATCATCGGCCACACTCATCGCCCCCTCTTTGAGTCATTATCAAGGGCTGATTCACTTCACTTTTCAATTGAAAACCTCCTGCGTAAATATAGAAAAGCCGGAAACCGGAAAAGAATGATTATCGCTGCGAGGATCAAGGATCTCAAAAGAAAGTATGACGACTGTACCGAGTCAAAACCAGATTATGAGCCGGCTTCACTGATGTACAGCAGCGGGATTCCCGTCCCCTGCCTTTTCAACACCGGATGTGCAATTGGAAAAAGAGGGATCACCGGCATTGAAATTACCACGGAAACAATATCGCTTGTTCACTGGTTCGACAGCCGGATCAGTAACCGGTTTCTTTTTGATTCCGAGCTTCAACCTGTTCCCCTGAATGAAAACTCTCCCATCCATAGAGTTGTTCTGCGTGAAGACAGCCTGGACTATATTTCAGACTCTATTAATCTGCTGAGCAACTCCGAAGCAAATAATAATAATTTTTCCATGATGCTAAACAAAATCTAACAATCCCATGATAGCATTACCCCACTTATGGAAATAAAACTCAAGAAATATCATGACATCTACATAATGGTACTTGAAGGAGAGCTGGACCTATATAATGCTCCCGAACTCGAAAAAGTATTTCAAACTCTTGTAAATCAAGGAATCAGAGTCTTTATCCTTGATTTCGAAAAAGTGAGTTATATTGATTCCAGCGGTGTAGGCATCCTGCTGAAGCTCAACGGGATAGCAAACGGAAGAGATTTTGATTTTATTTTAAGTGCTGTTGACGGCGAAGTCCTGAACGTTCTTAAACTGACCAATCTAATTCAATTCTTTCCAATGGAACCGGATTATACAAATGCAGTAAAAAAGTTGTTGAAAGAATCCCCCCCAAAAAGCGGAGTGAGCATCAATGACTGAGAAGCAAATAAAAACAGATAAACACCTTACAAGTATTATTCTTGGATCAATTACCCCCCGAAAGGTTCACGGAATGGGAATCGGAAAGATTGCCTCAGCTTTTTCATATACATTGGAGGATACCAAGCTTGTCTCAATAGCTGACAAACTTGAAACAGATGATAGCATTCAGGCTGTAGGGGTAGTAAATAAAAAAGGAAAGGCCCTTGGTATTGTTACAAGAAAGGATCTTTTCGGCATTTTGAGCCGTCCCTTCGGGCGTGATGTTCTACGGAAAAAAACTGTTTCATCTCTTATTTCTGATGTGGAATGCTTTAATGTTGATGATAATATCTTCACTGTTTCTGAAGAAATAGAAGAAAAGGTAAACGGGAACTCAACTCATTTCTTCCTTCTTATAAACGATAATGATGAATTCTGCGGTATCTTCTCCGGCAAAGATATGCTTGTTTTTCTCGCCGGGATAACAAGACAGGATATTGCGCTATCAAGAAAAATACAGACCCGGATAGTCAAGGAAGAAGACGAATTAAAACGACCGAACTTCAATCTGAGCGCAAGTTCCATAATGGCAAAGGGAATTGGCGGAGATTTCTATTCATTCAAGAAATTCTCAGAATCACATTATCTGATAGTACTCTGTGATGTATCAGGCAAAGGAATGGCGGCTTCACTTCTCAGTTCACTTTTATCCGGATTTATAAATACCTATCCCATAGGCACGGATCTAAAAGGAATGATCACCGACCTGAACTTACAGCTTACGCAGAGTTTTGCCGGAGAAAAATTTATTACCGGAGTTTTCATGATCTTCAATGAAGAAACCGGGCAGCTACAGATAGCAGACATGGGACACACCCATTACATGCTTTACACCGGAGGTAAGAACCGTAAAATCGAAAATTCTCACGTCAACATTCCGCTTGGAATATCAACAGACATAAATGTAAGAACATTCAACCTGCTGCTGAAAACAAAAGACTGCTTCTTTCTTATGACCGATGGTATTACCGAGCAGAAAAATGAGAATGGAGAGCTATACAGCTACGACAGAATTAATTCGGTCTTCCGAAGCCATCAAAAGATATCCGCTAACGGGCTTCGCGCAAGGCTTCTATCTGATTTTGATGATTTCAGGGGCGCTGCAGCACGGCAGGATGATATAAGTTTCATCATTCTTAAATATTCTCCTGACTTGTCTAAACCTGGCGACGGGCAAAAGGATCGGAAAGCGAACATTGAAGATAAAATTAAATGGGCTCTTTCAAGCGGAAAACCTATCCAGGTAAAAACAAACAGGTATCTCCCCGAAGACCGCGATTTCATAGACTCGGTCCTCGACAGATTCCTCAATGAAGCTGGTATAAAATTCCTGATGAACAAGGTTTCATATTGTGTGCACGAGCTTGCAACTAATGCTAAAAAGGCTAACACCAAGCGTGTTTATTTCAAATCAAAGGAACTTAATATCAATAATCCAACCCATTATGAAGAAGGCATGCGGAACTTCAAAACAGATACAATAGAAAAAATTGATTATTATCTTGAGCAGCAGAAAAAACAGGGCTACTTTATCGTAATCATGTTTCAACTCACGCAAAAAGCACTCAGAGTTTCAGTAGTAAACAACTCTGAGATGACTGAAAGCGAAAAAGTCCGGGTTGCACACAAGATAAAAATTGCTGGAAAATCCACCGCAATCGGAGATATCTATGATCAGATTGAAGACTACTCCGAGGGTGCGGGACTGGGAATTGTTATGATGAGTCAGATGCTGAGGACTATGGGTTTCGGTCCGGATGCACTTACGATCAATTCAGAGGGAGGTTTAACAACATCCTCAATTCTTATAAATCTCAGAGAATAAATTTGATTAAATCTTCATTAGCTGAATAAAATTTAAAAAACCCTGTTCGCTGCTGCGGACAGGGTTTTTACATTTATAAATGCGTGCCTTGTTATAGTAAATTTTCGTCGATAATCTTTTTCAGCTGAGTCTCAGGTAGTGCGCCTGCAGCCATCTGTGGCTGACCTTCCATTGGAATAAACAGCAATGAAGGAATACTCTGAATTCCGAAGGCACCGGAAAGTTCCGGTTCATTTTCAGTATTTACCTTGTAAAAGTTAACCTTACCGTCGTAATCCTTCGACAATTTATCAATTGTCGGAGCAAGCATCTTACATGGCTGACACCAGTCCGCGTAAAAATCGATTACTGCAGGAATGTCGCCTTCATACTTCCATTCTTTATTATTTTCATAATCAAAGACCTTTGCTTTGAAATCTTCTGATGTTATCTGTTCAGCCATACCGGCCCTCCTCAATGTTTCTTATATATATAAAATAATATATTAAATTCAAATAGTCAAGTTAAATCGATAACTTTTTAATCAGTTGCTCTGCGCATTTATTGCTTAAAACAACTTTATATCTGCTGAATCACGCAATTCAGCAACATACATGCCCACTTCAGTATCCAGCCTAACATCTGCAAGGTAGGATTGAATCTGATCTTTTACTGATTCATAGGAAATAATTTCACCTTCCTTTTTGTCCGTCAAAAGAATCAGATGATATCCGAACTGAGTAAGTACCGGCTCGCTCAACTCTCCAACCTCAAGCGCAAAAGCCGCGCGATCAAAAGGCGGAACCATCATCCCATGACCGAAATCTCCTAGATCTCCGCCCTGCTCGCTGCTGGGACAATCGGAATATTCTTTTGCAAGTTCGGCAAAATCCTCTCCGGCTGTGATTCTTTCGCGAATAGCTTCAATTTCTGCCAGCTTTTCAGCCTTTACTTCATCATCCGCATCTTCCGCGATCTTTAGAAGGATATGACTGGCTCTTATTGTCTCTTCCTGAACAAAATACTCGGAATTATCATTATAGTACGCTAAACTTTCTTCATCACTGACTGAAATTCCCGTACGAAGCTCCTTATCAACAAACTCACTTAGAATATAATAACGCTCAGTATCTCGACGAAGACGCTCAAGCGTAATACCCTGCTCACTTAGAGCGGCTTCAAGCTTCTCAGTACCGCCGTAGTTTGCGGTAAGGCCGCTGATATACTGGTCAATAGCCTCGGAATCCGCCTCGTAGTCCTTGGCAACCGCAGCCTGATGAAGTAATTCCCGGCCTATAAGGGTCTCAAGTGCCTGGTTCCAGTAGGCTTCAATCTCGGAATTATCCGGATATACCCCCTGACTTACAGCCTGCTGATACATCATATTCATTTCGCGCTTTACATCCAGCGAGCTTATAGTACTGCCGTTTACCTCAGCCACTGTCGAATCGGGTTCATCCTGCGCGACTGCAAAAACCGCAGGAAAAAGCATCATAGTTATTAAAAGGATTTTGAACAATTTATTAGTCACACATATCTCCTGTTATTTTAGTGTATTAATAATCTCAATAATGATATTATCACCTTATGGACAATAAATACATAGATCTCAATCTTTCTGAAGACATTCTACATAATTTTAACAATGGAATGTACGATAATGTGGTTCCGGTTGAGGTTGAAGACATTCCCGGCATAGACGGGAACGATATTATTGACCGGGCGAATATGAAATCATGGAGCTGTGATCTCAACGAAGCCTGTGATAATCTGCGAAAAGTGAACCCGGAACTAAGGGAATACCTCTTCGGCACGGTTTATGGAAAGGTCTCAACCCTCGGCGGCAGTAAAACACTTACTCTTGATGTAGAGGATCTGAAAAAAATAGGAGTCCAGCTTTACCCCTATATTGCATACGGCATATTAAACGGCGGATCGGCAACAAGCTATGTGGACGGCAAAAAAAATGAAGCCCTTAACCCCCAACTGATGCGGCTGTACAACAGCCTTTTCGAAAAATCCTCAAAAAAGGCCGCGGGAAAAGCCAAGGGAATAACACCTGCCTTCACAAATCCGGATGGAACAGGCGGACCTTCGTTTATCGAACTGAAACTTCGTGCACTTCTCATTGAAAACCTTCGCTACCGTATTAATATAGACGGTGAAAACGAGCTTTTCAGCGGGGACTCAGAAGATAAAAAAAATGACGCACTCTTTCCCATGTTTCAAATGACGAGCGTCTATAACGACAAACAGATTGCCGGAAAACTCAGCGAATACGGAAAAGACCCGTTAATTGCCGAACTTATTTCAGCTACCGGCGTAGATATAACCAGGGTTTTAACAGGCATTCAGCCCATGCTTGCAGCATTTACCCATTCCAAGGTAGGCAAACCAAAACAATTTTTCACAAACGCCTGGGGCCGCGACGGCGAAATGCTGCCGATCCCCGGCGGTCACGGTCAGAATTTCATAATTCTGTCGGAGATATACCAATACCTCTACAGGGATCTCGGCAAAAGATTCGTTTACCTTGGAAACGTCGATAATATCGGGAATATGCCGGATCCGGTATCCATTGCACTTACAGCCCTCTCTGGACGGGATGCCTCATTTGAGTTTGCCTTCCGAACGCCCGTCGATGTAAAAGGAGGTATACTTGTTCGTGATCAGCACGGTATGCTGAACTGCGCCGATATAGGACCTGCTGTTTCAAGGGAAGAGGTTGATCGCCAGGAGGCCTCAGGTAAAAAAATCCTGTATAACTGCGCCACCGGCCTATTTAATCTTGAATACCTTACGAATAATCTCGACCTCATCATCAAAAATCTTCCGATGCGTATAACCGACCAGAACAAAGACGCGGGTATGTATTCTCAGGCCGAGCAGGTAACCTGGGAGATAATCGGAATGATCGAAAAACCCCTCATACTGGGGGTAAATAAATATGATCGGTATCTTGCCGCAAAGCTTCTGCTTGAATCTTTGATGACCAGCGGTTTGATGCTGAACCATGAAGACTACCCCAGCCATGAAGATCCGTCCAAAGACTTCAAACTGACCGCAGGCCTGTTAAATGAGGGGCTGAAAAAAAACCTTGAATCAGTATATGGAATGAAAGAAACTGAAGAGGGATGGAAAGCCCTCTCTATCGATGAGCTCCGCAAAACACTTAAAGGATAATAAGCATGAACCCGCTATTAAAAAAGTTTACAGCCCTGGTATTTTTATTTCTCTTAGTCACGCCGCTTATACTCTTTGCCCAGACTCCTGAAATAAAACTTGCACTTATCGGTTTTGAGAATATGGATGAAGACGATGAACACGATTATCTCACAGCACTTATTACAGCTGTTATCAGAGAAGACCTGTCAAATACCGAAGGCATAATCCTGCTTGAGAGGGGACTGATGAACAAGGTGCTGAAAGAACAGCAGCTGCAGATATCCGGACTCTTCGACGACAGCGATGCGGTTGAAGCCGGCAAACTCCTTGGCAGCGATTACCTCGCCGGAGGCGGTTATATAGTAATGGATACCGAGGTACTTGTTGATGTTACACTGATAAGCGTTGAGACCGGTGAAGTAGTATCCTTTTCAAGCCGCGGTAATTCGGAAGACATCATCCATATGTCTGCGGAGAAGCTTGCCAGGAATTTGACAGGCAGGCGGCATATGTACCGGACCGAAGATTCCGACCGGCCTATAATAAAAGAAACACTTATGCCCCCGGGCAAACTTAAACTGTTCAGCCCGCTGATTGACGCCCGTATATATCTTGATGACGAGTTTTACGGCTATACTGTCGGAGACAACAGGGTTCCTATTGAAATAGAACTTCAACCGGGCATGCACACGGTAGAAACCGATCTCGGCAGTAATTTCGGAGTAATTATAGAACCTGAAATCCTGTTTGAAAAATGGAAAAAAGAATTCAGGATAGTTTCCGGAAAAACAGTCGTACTCGAAGACCCGACCCGTCATTTCAACGAAGGTCTGTACAGGCTGCATAATATCGTATATGAAAGCGAAACATTCTACACCTCCGAAATAGCACCCTACAACACTCAGCACGATTTCAGTTTTACCGACCGCAATGGAGTTCCGATAGAAGGCAGTTTGACAATATACTTTGAACCCACAGAAGATAACAGCTTATCCGCACAGGTACAGTTTTTCTATGATTACCAGCGTGAAGTTTATACCATTGAATGCGAACCCGGTAATAGCCTCGAATTCGAAAAAACACTTGGATTCACCGACCTGGAAATAGAACTCAACTGCCGTTACAGTAACAGGATGTCGGCATCATGGTCACTCAGCCGTAACGACGTGTACCAGGGAATGCACCGTGAACAGCCGGATTACTAGGAGCAATTCCAGATACTGCTGAAAATAGGACCGTCCTGTTTATCAGTATTCTCAGCATTGATATCAGTGGTTGAATAACTTTCTTAATCAAAAAGGCCTAAATCATTGACAGACCACGCCATTTACTCCTAATCTATTGCTAACAAACAGTTTATTCAAACTGTAGAAAAAGTCAGGAGGAACACATGACTCGACGCATTCTTTTAATTCTGCTTGCGCTAGGCCTGTTCGCACTTCCGCTCTTTGCAGGCGGACAGCAGGAAGCAGCAGAACCTACAGTAACGGAAGATTCCGCTTCACTGGAAAAAACTACGATGGACCCGAGACTCTACACTCCCGGAAAGCTCACAGTTGCAACCGGAGAACCCGCATACCCACCCTGGATCATGGATGATGACCCGGCCGCCGGCGTAGGTTTTGAAAACGGTATGGTATACGCTCTTGCCGAAAAACTCGGTTTCGCAAAAGAAGACGTTGTCTGGGTACGCCAGACATTCGACCAGGGAATTGCCCCGGGGGCAAAGCCATACGACTTCAATATTCAGCAGTACACTGTATTTGAAGAAAGAAAAGAATTCGTTGATTTCTCGATGGTTTACTATCAACCGGAAAAGGCTGTTGTAGCTCTTCCGGGAAGCGGTGCGGAAAGCGCCAAAAGCTTTGCCGACCTGCGTGAACTCAAATGGGGTGCAACAATAGGCACCGGTGATTTGACTTATATTGAAGACATGATTGGTGTTGAAGATGTTGCAGTTTTCAACGACCAGATTGGTACCATCCAGGCTCTGCTCGGCGGCCAGATTGATGCTACCTGCATCGAGCTTCCCACAGCACTCTTTATCACTGCTGTTCAGGTCCCCGAAGCAACAGTTGCTGCAATACTTCCCTCTGATCCTAATGATATGGGTCACGGACTTATATTCGAAAAAGGCAATCCAATTGTAGAATGGATCAACGAAGGTCTTGAAGCAATCATTGCAGACGGTGTTGTAGCCGATCTTGCAAAAGAATACCTCTACGGCGGCGACGACGTCCCGGAGATTTCTAAATGACATCAAAACGTCCCCGTCCGCGAAAACGGGCGGGGCGATCTCTCCGAACACGGGACAAGGTTCTGCCGCATGTAATCAGTACAGCGACCGTGCTGGGAGTGATAATCATTCTGCGTGCAATTATTATTCAGGCCGAACAATGGCCCCGAATCAAGTCGCAGTTTTTTGACCTTCAGGTAATGATTGATGTATTCCCGAAGGTTCTTCACGGATTCGGCATCAACATGGCAGTCTGGGGCGTCGCCCTCGTTGTGATTGCAATATGGGCCCTCGTCCTCGCAATTTTCAGATCACTTCACGGTCCCTGGTTTGCACCCCTGCGTTTTTTTTCAGTCGTATATATAGACCTGCTGCGCGGCCTGCCGTCCTTGCTGCTTGTACTGCTCTTCGGCTTCGGAATGCCGGCACTGAACATCCCCGGCCTGCCCAAAAGCAGCCTTTTCTGGGGCGCGCTCGCGATGATATCAAGCTACTCAGCCTATGCCGCCGAGGTTTACCGCTCAGGAATGGATTCAGTTCATGATGGACAGCGTGCAGCGGCAAAGGCTCTGGGTCTTAACCAGGGACAGACCCTGCGCTACGCTATTCTGCCCCAGGCTGTCAGAAATGTCATTCCTTCACTTCTTAATCTAGCTGTTGCGCTTCAGAAAGATGTTGCGCTCCTTTCAGTCCTGGGCATCAGGGATGCAGTTCGTGAAGCGCAGATATATACTGCCCGAACCTTCAACTACTCAACGCTGATAGCCGCTGCGGCGCTATTCCTTGTTGCAACTGTACCAATGGCAAGATTGACCGACTACGTTACAAAACGTGACCGCGAACGACGCCTGCAGAGGACGGAATAAATGAACCGGATAGAAATAGAACACCTTACTAAATACTACGGCAGTAAACTTGTACTCGACGATGTCAGCCTGAATGTAGCCGAACATGAGGTAGTCTGCCTCATTGGCGCATCGGGGTCTGGAAAATCAACCCTGCTCCGCTGCGTCAATGACCTTGTAGAATTTGATGAAGGCTTAATTCGAATTGACGGAACATCAATTCACGATCCATCGCTGTCAGCCGTCGAGCTGTATAAACGCGTCGGGATTGTATTTCAGGCATACAACCTTTTTCCGACAATGACCGTCCTCGATAATATAACGCTTGCACCGCGCAAGGTCCACGGCACAGCTAAAGATGAAGCCGAAGCCTATGCCAGAGAACTGCTGGGGCTTTTCAGCCTTGAGGAGTTTGCAAAATCCTACCCCGAACAGCTCTCCGGCGGACAGCAGCAGCGCGTGGCAATTGTACGAGCGATGGCGACAAAACCTGAACTCCTTCTGCTGGATGAGGTTACAGCCGCCCTTGACCCGGAACTGATTGGAGGGGTACTTGCTGTTATCAAAAGCCTGCGCGATCAGGGGATGACAATGCTGATAGTAACACACGAAATGGGATTCGCCCGCGACGTAGCAGACCGTGTCTGTTTTCTAGACGGCGGAAAAATCGTAGAAGAAGCTCCGCCCGCAAAACTGTTTTCCAACCCGGAGCACCCGCGCACCGGACAGTTTCTACAGCGGATTATCGAAGCCGGAAGGCTTTAACCCCTAAGAGAAACATGCGGCTTAACAAAAGCGACAGGAAGGCCATAGAGACTTTTCTCAATGGAAACCCCTACCTTCATTTGTATGCTATAGGTGATCTCGATAAGCGTTTTTTTCCCTACACGCAGTGGTACGGCAGCAGAACAGTCTCCATAGACAGCACCACACCAGCAGACAGCGCCGGATCCGGACTTTCAGCTGTAATCTGCATATACACCGGCGGCAACTCACCCACCCTGATGGCCCTCGCCGGGGAGGAGGGCACTGAAGCAGTTGGAAAACTCCTTGAAGAGGTTATCCCCCTCCAGCCTGACACCATTCAGGCACATCTGAGTCCCGGACTCGAGACGCATTTTGAACAGGGCTGGCTGATAAAATCAAAGACACCTCATTATAAAATGGCGCTTACCAACCCCGAAGCTCTCGATAAAATTGACACCTCGGCAGCAGTCAGGCTTGGTCAGGACGACATTCCGCAGCTGCTGGAACTGTACGAAAAAAGCTACCCGGGAAACTGGTTTGAACCAGGGATGCTCCGGATAAACAGCTACTGCGGCATTCGAGACACCGAAAATATTGACCGCACAGGGGATGGCCGGCTGATTGCGGCAGCCGGGACACACGTCTATTCGCCCGGACACAGAGCTGCTGCCCTTGGCAATATCACTGTACTTCCCGAACTGCGGGGCTGCGGTCTCGGCACAGTAGTGACAGCTGCACTTGCAGAGCAGCTGTACGCCGAGGGTCTTAAAATCGGGTTAAATGTAAAAACCGGTAATGAAGCAGCCGTCGCAGCCTACCGTAAAGCAGGGTTCAGCGTGCACACTATTTTCAACGAATGTATAATGAAGCGAACTGCCGATAAACAAATAGATGAATAAACCGATTATCGGCGGGCTGAACGAAAAGAGCCTTCACCGTCAGCTGAAAGAATATTACTGCACAGAAGAATCGCTTATGGAAGAAAAGGTCGAGGGCTTTGTAATCGATGTGGTTAACCCGGACGGGCTGGTAGAGGTTCAGACGTCGAACTTTTCCGGGATGAAAAAAAAACTCAAAGTCCTTCTTCCAGGGCATCCCGTCAGGCTGATTCATCCCGTTGCCGCCGAAACAATGATATCGGTATACAATAAGGACGGCAGCCTCAAAACAAGACGTCGATCACCTAAACGCGGCACCATCCGGTCAGCCGCAGCCGAGCTGCTCTATATTGCTGACTTAATTCCCAACCCTAATCTGACAGTGGAGATACCGCTTGTGCGGCAGGAAGAGATACGCTGCGACGACGGTAAGGGTTCATGGCGCAGGAAGGGCGTATCAATAGAGGACAGACTTCTTGTCGAGGTCATTGAAAGCCGGTGTTTTCAGACTGCTGCGGACTACCTGTCCCTGCTGCCCGACGACCTGCCGGACACCTTCGGCAACAAGGATATAGCCGATACCCTGGGCGGAGGAAAGGCCGGACGCACACGCCTGGCAGGCCAGATTACATGGCTTCTGCGCAGGCTCGAACTGGTCCAAATCTGTGGAAAAGAGGGAAACCGGTTGCTGTTTCAACTGAATCCAAAGCATCAAAGCTGAACCCGGGTGTTTCCGCCCTTTATCTGCATTTTTCTGATCTTTTTCAGATTTTTATCTGCAGTTAACAGCCTTTTTCCTGTCTTTTCATTTGAAATCTTATTATATTCAAAAGCATGAAACCATTGATTAAAATCCTCAAATTTATAAAACCATATACGCGATCATTTGCAGGTGCCTTCGTGCTTCTGCTTATCTCAACCGGATTGAACCTTGTACAACCAAAACTCAGTCAGTATGCGATAGATAACGGTATTGGAAGCGGAAATACCGGAATGATTATAGGGATAGCGGCGGCAATGCTTTTTTCGGGCCTCATCGGAGCCGTTTTCAACTTCCAGAGCGGAAAACTTCTGATAAGAAGCGCACAGGGAATGAGTTTCGATCTTCGGAACAGGCTCTATGAGCACATTTCATCATTTTCATTCTCCAATTTCGATAAATGGCGAACCGGTGAACTGATGGTAAGAATGAATTCTGACGTCGACACTGTCAGAATGTTCGTGAGAATGGGTCTCTTCATGCTTATTCAATCGTTCTTTATGCTGATTGGATCGCTATTCGCTATGTATGCCACTGATGTTAAGCTTGCCAACCTTATGGCGGTTATTATGGTTTCAACCCTGGTTCTATTCATTGTGATGACACGATTTATCAGACCTATTTTCCTCAAGGTTAGAGAAGCCCTGGACAAAGTAAATAATGTTCTGCAGGAGAACCTTGCAGGAGCCAAACTCGTCCGGGCTCTGTCACGTCAGGATGATGAAAAAAAGAAATTTGCACAAAAAAACAGGGCGTTTTATGATATCTCGATAAAGGTTGGCGTTTTGATAGGATTCCTTTTCCCGATGCTTATGTTCATAGGAAACGGCGCCCTTCTGGCTACGCTGTGGTTCGGTGGACTTCTGGTTGGGCAGGGTCCGGAAATGCTTACCCTTGGACAGCTTGTCGCCTTCAATAATTACGCAATGATGGCGATATTTCCAATTCTGATGCTTGCAATGGTGCTTAACTTTATAGCAATGGCAACAGCTTCCGCCGAAAGAATTATAAACCTGCTTGAAGAGAAGCCGGCTCTTTCAGAATCGGAAAATTCAGTGTCGCCTGATAGAATCCAGGGTGATATAGAACTTAAAAACGTCTGTTTTCATTATGGGGGCGGTGAATGCGCAATTGAAGATATAAACCTGACAATTGCAGCCGGGGAAAAGATAGGCATTATCGGAACAACCGGGAGCGGTAAGTCAACACTCGTTAATCTCATCCCGCGTTACTACGACTGCTCAAGCGGTGAGGTATTGCTTGACGGAATAAACGTAAAAGACCTCTCATTCAACAGCCTGCGCAGTAATGTGACTGCTGCCCTGCAGGAAACAGTACTGTTTTCCGGAAGCATCAGGGAGAACATCAGATTCGGCAGGCCTGAAGCAACAGAGGAAGAGATTATTCAGGCTGCGAAAGACGCCTGCGCTTGGGATTTTATCGAGGGAAAAGAAAAGGGGCTTGATGAAGAAGTCGGCGAGCGGGGTATGGCCCTCTCCGGCGGCCAGCGGCAGCGAATTGCTATAGCGCGTTCGATTATCGCTAAGCCGGCCGTACTGATACTCGATGATGTTACATCGGCTCTTGATCTTGAGACCGAAACCTCTATCATAGAAAATTTATATAGTCGCAAAGACTCTATGACAACCCTTATCATCAGCCAGAAGATAAACGCAGTCAAGCATGCCGATAGAATTATAGTGATGGATCAGGGCCGGATAGCCGGTATGGGTACGCACAGCGAGTTGCTTGCGTCAAACCAAATGTACAACGATATTGAAAAAACCCAGTCGGTACTGGTATAGGAAGGAGGCCTGATATGAGCGACAACAGAAAAAACAGCAGCACTTCAAGTCGGCCGGGACCAGGAGGAAGAGGCCCCGGGGGCCACAGCCACATGAACCTGGACAAAGCCGATAATTTCAGTACTGCAATGAGACGTCTTTTTAAATACTTCGGCCGGGACAAGGCCTTTCTCATAGCAGGATTCATAGCAATACTTGCAAGTGTTATACTCAATACAATAGCACCAGGAATCCTCGGAGCGGCAATCACCAATCATCTTGAGCACGAACTCAACCTGGACGCTTTTGTGGGACAGATGGGAATTTTGCTGTTTATCTATATAGGAGCATTCGCAACGAATGTTGTAAGCACGATAGCCGTCAACTTTATGTCGAACAGGGTTATTTTTCGAATGAGAAAGGAAGGATTTGACCACATCCAACGTCTTTCTGTCAGCTATTTCGACAAGAAGGGTATCGGAGACATTATCTCAAGGATGACTAACGACATCGACATGGTTTATCAATTTATGTCTAACGGTTTCATCAATACGATAAACGCCTTTTTTACCCTGATAGGCATAATTATCGCCATGTTCATTCTGAATGTACCGCTTACCATTGCAGTACTTGCTACCCTTCCCGTTGTGGGCATTCTTATAGTAATTATCGGACGTCAGGTCAGAACCGCGGCAAAAAGGAAGCAAAACGAGGTTGGAAATCTGTCGGCCGCGATAGAAGAATCGGTCACCGGCATGAAGGTCATTCAGAGCTTCCACAGAGAAAAGTCGGAACAGGAAAAATTCAATGCTGTTAACGAAGCAGCCCGTGATTCATCAATCGATATGGAAACAAAATCATATATGATGATGCCCATTATGCAGCTGGTAAATGTATTCGGCCTTGTTTTTGTAATTGGTGTGGGCGGCTTACTCGTCGTTTCAAATCCGTCAGTTTACTCAATCGGCCTTTTAACCTCTTTTATTGTTTACGCCAGAAGGTTCTTTGAACCCCTCAGGCAGGCAGCCCAGGTATACAATATGTTCAACTCGGCTATGGCCGGCGCTGAACGTATTTTCGAGGTATTCGACAGCAGGGAAGAACTCCCGGCACCGGATAAACCGGTTGAAATGCACAGGATTCAGGGCCGGGTTGATTTTGACAATGTATCATTCGGTTATGAAGAATCAAAACCCATCCTAACCGGCATAGATTTCACGGCCGACCCGGGGCAGGTTACAGCCATTGTGGGCCCTACCGGCGCCGGTAAAACAACAATTATCAATCTGCTTGCGCGTTTTTATGATGTGAACACCGGCAGCATTAAGATTGACGGCACAGACCTTCGCGACTACAGCCGGGCTGACATCAGAAAGCTGATGGGGATAGTACTTCAGGAACCCTTCTTCTTTGCTGCTACAATTCGTGAAAATCTGATGTACGGCCGCCCCGATGCAACCGAAGAAGAGATGATAGAGGCTGCAAAACTTTCAAACGCCCACCATTTCATCAGCTGTCTTCCGGAAGGGTACAATACAAAACTTACTGAACGTGGCATGAATATATCACAGGGAGAGCGTCAGCTGCTTGCCATTGCCAGGACTGTTCTCTCAGATCCTAAGATCCTTGTTCTGGACGAGGCAACATCGAGTATAGACAGTCTTACCGAGGTCAAAATTCAGCAAGGCCTTCTGAGGCTGATGGAAGGCCGAACAAGCTTTGTAATAGCGCACAGACTATCTACAATTAAAAATGCGGACAGGATTCTTGTTATTCATAATCACAGAATTATTGAAGACGGTACCCACTCGCAGCTGATGGACGCCGGAGGCTTTTATCACAAGTTATACAGTATTCAGTTTCAGAAAGCAGAGGTTACCGAGGAAATGGAACTCTGAGCCTACTGTGCTTCATCGGTTGACTGGGTAAACCGGTTTCTGAAACAGCCGGTTGAAGCACACACTATATTCCGGCCGGCGGCCTTTGCATCATACAATCTTGAATCAACTTCATTCAGAAGTTCAAACTCATCACTGCAGCAGCTCCAGGAGGCAACCCCGAAACTTGCGGTTATGGAGAGACTGCTGTTGCTGAAAGAATGGGCTTCGATGCTCTGTCTCAATCTGTCGGCAAAACCTATAGCTGATTCAAGGACGGTCTCCTGGCAGATTATTAAGAATTCCTCACCTCCCCACCGTCCGCAAACATCAACATCACGGATATTATTTTCGAGAATGCGGGAAAACTCGACCAGAACAGTGTCGCCCACATGGTGACCGTAGTTATCGTTAACACTTTTAAAATGATCAAGGTCAATCATTATTACTGAAAAATCATTTTCATATCGGGCAGCTTTCATGCATACCTCACCGAAAACTTCATCAAGTTTTCTGCGATTATACAGGCCAGTAAGCCCGTCACGTATAGTCTGTTCACGCAGCTCCTGATTAATTATCTCAATATGCTTTTTATCTATGAATGAACTGATATACCTTGTCCGCGTCATCAGCATAACTGTAAGCGCAATAATTCCGTTTGTAATTATATCAGCCCTATAATTGGACATTATGATTTCCGGATGGAATTGCGGTAAAAGTACAATGGCTGAAACAGTAACAGCAGAATAGAAAAAAATACACTGCCAACTGTCGAACAGAAATATAACTGCAGCGCCGTAAAGAACTGCAATATAGACTGTAGGGATAGTGAAGACCATGTTGTCAACAGTCAGAAAACGTCCGAGTGCAACAGCCATCCCGAAAAAAGGAAAACTGAACTGAAAGAGCTCATGCCAACCATTTATTTTCAGCGAGTTTTTACCCAGAAATTTTAGTCCGAAAACAGCAAATAGCGCCATGAAAGCAGATGTCCCCAAATATATACTCTGCAAAGTACTGCTGGGCTCAGCAATAAAAATCCCCAACAGCAGCTGTTCAACAAATAGTACTGTAGCCAGTATACATAGCTTCAGATTGTTTGATTTAAACCTGTAAAGCCGGAATTCTGCCATATGATTATCAGGGATACGGGGAACACGGATATACGTTGACAGCAGACTAAGGTATTTATTTTTCAATATGTTTTATCATACCGGCAGAAAGAGCAAAAATCAAGTGAAAACGGCGGCATAAACCGCCGGTAAAAGACACCGGCGGTTGTTTTTTCAATTTTTTTAATTTATTAAATTATGCTTAGATGATCGCACCGTAGATAAGCCCGGCAACTGTTGAAAGCAAAACAACAAGCAGAACGTATACCGCTGTCTTCTTCAGTCCCAGTTCCCCGTTAATTACCATCATTGACGGAAGTGAGAGTGACGGGCCGGCAAGCAGTAGCGCGAGCGCAGGGCCCTGCCCCATACCGGCGCCCATCAAACCCTGAAGAATAGGAACCTCAGTAAGGGTGGCAAAATACATGAATGCTCCGGCAATAGATGCAATAAAGTTGGAGAAAACCGAATTACCACCTACAAGCGACGCCACCCAGTCAACAGGTATGAGCGCGTCATGGCCGGGGCGCCCCAGCAGAAATCCTGCAATCAATACACCGAAAAACAGGAACGGAAGAATCTGCAATGCAAAGTCGCGGGTCGCGGTTCCCCATTCAACAATTTCATCCTTTTTAAACCACCGCAGCAGTGAGTAGATAAGACCGAGGGCGAAGAAGGCTGTAATCAGATATTTCCATCTGTAAATAAAGTCCCAGACAGCACTTCCGCCGTTTGAGTTTGCCCAGTTGATGAAGACGAGAATCCCTATCATTGAGAACATGTAAACTGCCATCTGTCCAAGGCTCTTTGACTCGCCGTCTTCCTGATACTTGAACATTCTCTCATCAGTAAGCCGCTTTTCATCCTCTTTACGGAAAATTGTCTGCATTGCTATGCCAATAATAACAGCGAACAGGATTGCCCCAATCATCCTTGCAAGGCCCAGCTGCCAGCCGAATATCTTATATGAGAGAACAATTGCTAATATGTTTACTGCAGGCCCGGAATATAGAAAACTTACAGCAGGTCCCAGACCCGCGCCCTTTTTATAAATACCCTTAAAAAGCGGAAGGACTGTGCATGAGCATACGGCCAGAATTGTGCCTGATACCGATGCAACCCCATAGGCTAGAACCTTTGGAGCCTTCGGCCCCAGGTATCTGATAACAGCCTGCTGGTTCAGAAAGACGGTTATAGCACCAGCAATAAACATTGCCGGAACAAGGCAAAGAAGCACATGCTCACGGGCGTACTCGCCCAGCATAAGAAAGGCTTCCTGAATCGCCTGCGAGATACGCGGTGCCTCAAAAGGTATGAAATAAGCCGCAAGGAAAACCGCGACAACGATGATTAATGCTTTATTCGGTGATATTTTTTTCTCGGCCATTATGGCCTCCTTTTTATTCGAGCTGTTATCCGTTTAAAGGTATTCTTTTACCTCTGCAGGAGTCAGAACCTTGCCGGTGGTTTTTACATCCCCGTCAACCGCCAGTGCCGGTGTAACCATAACCCCCATGTCCATGATTTCATCCATGTCGGTAACCTTTACGATTTCCGCATCAATTCCCAGTTCAGCAACAGCAGCTGCCGCACTTTCCTCAAGTTTTTTGCATTTGGCGCAACCGCCGCCTAGAATTTGTATAGTCATACATCTCTCCTGTTTGTTTCTTTGTTTCTAAATTATGAAACTTTATAGGAATTGTCAATAGAAATCTTGACAAAGTTTCATAATTTTGAAACTATCAGGTATGAATGAAGAAGAAAAACGCCGTTGTGAGATGCGGGCTCACATGTTCAAGGCGCTTGCCCACCCGGTAAGAATATACTTTTTAGAAAAACTGCGCGAAAAACCATGGTGCGTCTGTGAACTTGCAGCTGAATCAGGTATCCCGAAATCTGCAGCTTCAAAACACCTGTCCCAGCTGAAGGAAGCCGGGCTTGTAGACGACGAAAAAACCGGAACCCGTGTAGAATACCATCTTACTGCCCCCTGTGTGCTTGAAATGGCCGGCTGTGCTGAGGGCACAGTACTTGAGAACCGCAGAAAAAGGCTCGGAATCTAAAAGACTGTATTATTCATATTAAAATGAAACAGCTCCGGAACAGGGAGCTGAAACATATGACGGCTGCAGCTTCAATCAAGAGGCCGGAGGTCCTGAAACCACCAGCAGCTTTGCAAAACCGCCGGTTAAAGGAAGCGGGGAAGGAACAATTGTGAACCTTGATTCCGGAGCAGCCATTTCAGCATCATTATTGAAGGTTGCCCTGAAAATACCACCTACAGAACCGTAGTCCGTGACAGTAAAATAAGGATTGCAGGAGCTTTCATCTCCAGAAAAATCAAAGATTGTAAAAGATGAATTGATTGTCCCTGTTTCAGCTGAATCCAGAGTAAAACTTGAATGGTCATCTGTCCACGCCCCGTTTTCAGCAATTGACTCACCAGCCTGGCCTGACCCATCTATGGTGATGGCGGGGACCCCGGCTCCAACTTCAGTATTATAAGTATCATCGGTTACTCCCCCTGTAAAAACATACTCGGTATCAGCATATGTAAACCTCATTCCATATTGGACAGTGACCGTTACAGACCAGACTGAAACAGTACCGTCCTCAGCAGTGACTGTATAGGACGCGGGAACACCATCCTGAATAGAAAGAGGCTCATCAAGAACGGCTCCCTCAGAAACAGTGATAGCGGGATCAAAATCAGATAGATCCAGAGGTAATACTTCAACTGTAATTGTTTTTGCTTCTTTATCAATAATAACATCACCGACAATATTTTCCTCACTGTATCCAGTGATTAGGGTTGCAAGTGAATCTCCTGCACCAGTATCTCCACAGCTGTAGAAAAGCAAAGCTCCTGATAATAGAATAATAAATGAAACTACTTTTTTCATACTTACTCCGTTATTAAAAAATTTATTTTATAATTTTATCACCGAATTTGCTAATTAGGAAATGAAATATTTCAGAGCTATGCAAGGAGTAAGCCCTGTTAAGCCGGATAGCCTGAGAATTGAGGCGTATTTATATATATTTCCTTCTCAGGATTTGATTTCCTGTTTTCAATCTATATAATTAATTTTGAAACTAAAAACGCAGGTTGAATGAATGAAAAAGATGTATATAAAGATATTGCTGCTGGTTACCATCTGCCTTCTTACTGCTGGAACCGCAATAGGGATTCTGGCTATTTACCAGGTCAGAAATCTGGGAACTAATAATATTTATAATCTGGAGAAGACGCTTCGTGCAGACTTTGACAGAATGATACAGGGTCAGGTTGAATCTGCTGCTTCAATTATGGACTATATTTATAACAATCATGAGAATCCACGCTCAGAAGAGGCAGCTCTTGCTGCTGCCGAGATTATCCGATCTATCCGTTTCGGGGATAGCGGATATATTTTTGCCTACGATTTAGAGGGCAATACTAAAATACTGCTGGGTAATGAGGCTGAGGGAACAAACAGATGGCTGCTTCAGGATAAGCGGGGCAGCTATATTGTGCAGGACATTATTAACGCGGGGCTATCAGGCGAGGGATTTTCCGTTTACTACTACCCTAAGCCCGGAGAAACGGAGGCCCTTCCAAAGAGGGCATACAATTATTATTACGAGCCCCTGGATTGGGTGCTTGGAAGCGGGAACTATACAGACGATATAGATGCTGTCATAGCAGAAGAAAGGGTACTGATGAATGAAGAAATCCGAAGGGTGGTTATTTTCATTCTCCTTATTGACCTGATTGTTATATTGATTTCAGCAGTGTTATCAAGGATAGTAGGCCGGCGTATTGCAAACCCGCTTGAAATTCTTTCAAAAGATGTTCAACGAATGGCGGAAGGAGATTTAGGGGTTAAGATTAATATTGATAGCCGCGACGAAACAGGAATTCTTGCCGAATCTGTTTCGGATATGATTCTCAGGTTCAATGAAATTATCAACAAGATTATGATTACAACGATGGAAATAAGCCGTGGCGCCACAGAGATTGCAGAGACCTCTCAGCAGGTTGCCGCAGGCGCATCCGAACAGGCGGCGAACGCAGAAGAGATTTCAGCATCGATGGAAGAGCTTGTAGCTAACATTCAACAGAATTCTGAAAGCGCTGAACAGTCGTATGAGATGGTTAACCTGGCGGCGGAGAACGCAGACACCGGCGGAGCAGCTGTTGAAGAGACTGTTGATATGATGAAAAAGATAGCTGACAAGGTTAATATAATCGACGAAATCGCCCGCAACACCAACCTGCTTGCACTGAATGCATCAATTGAGGCGGCGCGTGCGGGAGATGCCGGTAAGGGCTTTGCGGTTGTAGCCTCCGAAGTCAGCAAGCTTGCCGCGAACAGCCAGAGCGCTGCAGGCGATATAACCGGAATATCGTCCGAAACGGTATTGCGGGCAGATGAGGCAAAGGATTTGATTATAGAGATGGTGCCCTCAATCAGAAAATCGGCAGAAATCTCAGCAGAAATAATGGCAGGCAGCCTTGAGCAGTCCAAGGGAGCCGAACAGATAAATGCAGCCCTGCTGCAGATGGACAGCATAATTCAGACTAATGCCACGGTGAGCGAAAAACTTGCAGCTATGGCCGATATAATGAATCGTAACTCGACAGAGCTTAATGAGGCAGTAGCCTTTTTCAAGATGTAATCGCGTAAAAGCTGTTTGCATTATTACAGATTCTCAGGTATCCTTTGAATATGGACACCAGGCTCGTACGTTTTAATAAAGGCGATGTGATATTCAAATCCGGCGAAACAAGCCGGAATATGTATATTATCAGAACGGGAACAGCTAAGGTCCTGATTGAAAAAGAGGGCAGACAGATACCTATTACTGAACTCGGGAAGGGACAGTATGTCGGCGAAATGTCGTTTCTAACCGGGGTTAAGCGCTCGGCAACTGTCATTGCAGAAACCAATATCATGGCTAACGAGATTCCGCCTAACATACTGGATGATGAGCACCTGGGGCTCTCTTCATGGGCGGTTTCGATTGCAAAAGTGCTAGTCAGACGAATAAGAACTACAACCGAGCAGCTCGGTGAATATATGATAGGCCATGAAACACCGACTATAACCGAGGCTCAGGCTGCGGCAGCGGTGCCCCTGCCCGACCGTTCCGCGGTTAGACAGGAGCAGGCCCGCCGCCTTTTTCTAAAGGGTAAATTTACTGAGAAATCAATCGACCCTATCAAGAACAAAATCAGAGAACTGAAACTGAAACCGGATACAATACTGATACTCGATTTTTCTGATGTTATCGATATTGATCAGGCCGGCATTAATTACATTTTCAGCCTGATAAAATCAAACGATGTTGCCGAGAACCGCATTCGTATTGAGAATATGCAGCTCATCCGCGACAAGGTTCTCTCAATTCAGGGCCTGCAGAACATCATGGCCAAAACCCACATTCCCATAAAGCATGTAGACAAGGGTGAGCTTCTTATAAAACAGGGTGCGCTTGAACATGTGATGTACGTCGTCAAAAACGGCAGCTTCACAATTTCACGCGAGACTGAAACGGGAACAATTCAGCTGGCCAAGGCTGAAAGCGGTGATGTAATAGGCGAAATGTCGCTGATTAAGGAAGGCATCCGCTCAGCCGACGTTATTGCAGATAAACCGGGAACCGTCCATGTGCTTGATGTGCGTGATTTTTATAACAATGTTTATAATGTTCCGGGCTGGTTCCTCGAGCTGATTCGGGGTCTTGTTCAGAGACTGCGCAATACTAATGAAATGCTTATCAGGTTTGAACGTGGAGAAAATCTTTCCGAACCGCTCGGAAACTGGAACCTGCCATTAGGAATAGTCCTTGACTCAACAAAACCCGGAAAGTTTGCATTAAGCGGTGTGCTGAATCTTCCTAACATACAGTACCTTGTTCATCTTTTAAAATACGAAATGATGAAAAAGCGGAAGGAGATAATTCTGGACATGTCCAAGGTAACAAAGATTGACCCCTCGGCCAGAGCCGCCCTGCAGGATGTTTATCAGAAAATGCGCCGGATGGGAACCGATATTAAGGTCAGAGCCCCCGAGGAAAATGTAGAGAAACTGTTTAAATAACCCCGTTTACGTACTCAAACTCGTAAAACATCAAAAGCAATAAATCTTATTCTTTTATTCTGAAGCAGGATTGAAAAATCCGGTTATAGGATAATATGGACAGTCAAATACCTATACAGGATGAATGGACCACATCAGCGCCCGACCCGATAAGCGACACCGCAAAGGATAATTTCGGAATCAGTTATCTTTTCCCGTATCAGCGGCTTGTTATTTCAAATATTCTGGAAGCAGCGGCAGGCTTGCAGAGTGAAGCACCCTCAAAGCAGATTGTTATTCTCCCTACCGGGGCCGGAAAAAGTCTATGCTTCATGCTCCCCTCCCTCATGCTTCAAGGACCTACACTTGTAATATTCCCCCTGCTCTCTCTTATTTCCGACCAGCTGCGCCGCTGCGAAGACGCGGGCATAGGAGCCTGCCGCCTTGTCGGAGGACAGAGCGCCGCCGAACGCAGAGAACTGTTCAGCGGCATCGCTGAGGGAGGCATTAAAATAGTACTGACTAACCCCGAGACCGCCCTCTCGCCCGGGATTCTTCCGAGGCTGAAGGAATGCCGTTTTCTGCATCTGGTATTCGACGAGGTGCACACAATCCCTGAATGGGGGGACAGCTTCAGACCAGCCTGTCTTGAGAGCAGGCGTATTTTTGTTGAGGCGGAGATTCCGATAGTTACAGCCTTTACCGCAACCGCGTCCGATATGGTATTGGGGCGGGTTAAGGAGATACTCTTTCCGGACGAGCATCCGCACATCGTTTCAGCGAACCCCGACCGCCCCAACATCTCCTATACGGTCCTGCCGTCACTTTGCAAGAACCTCAGCCTTGAGCTGCTGCTTGCAGGCAGTGGCAGTGGCAGTGGCAGTGGTAAAAGTACGCATAGGCTTAATAATCTTGAGGAATATTCCCCGGCAAAGCTTGTAAAACGGCCGGTACTTATTTTCTGCTCCTCGCGGCGTTCCGCCGAGCGCACAGCCCTTGAAATGAGGCTGCGTCTGAATGATAATGAGATTTTCTTCTATCATGCCGGTCTCAGCAGGGAGGAAAAGACACGGATTGAAAAATGGTTCCATTGTTCCACCGACGGCATTCTTTCAGCCACGATAGCCTTTGGTATGGGACAGGCTTCTTATGTTAAATCTATTCTACTATAAAGGTTAGAAGATGTACACGGTTAAATTATTCATCTCTATACATCATTTCTATCGTAGTCCTATAGTGGAAATGATGAGTTTGGTACGTATCGGTTAACTTTTCATCAACACCCAATTCCCTTAGAAAATAAGAATTAATAATAATTTTGAAAATTTGAGTTAGATTGTGGAGAAGACAAAAAGTGTCATCATCTTCTTCGCCATTGAAATGTGTTATTAATCCTCTTAAAGATGAAATCTTTACCCCAATTGCACCCCAATCATCCACATTAAATTGTTGTTTGAAAATACTTTTTATTTCTTTTTGAATCTCATTATTTGCAATCGCAGTGATAATTGAATTATATGGTTGCTTTTCATCATATTTTAAACCTAATTCTTTTAGACTATCCGCAATCCTCGTATACTGATATTTTGAGAAATCTTCCTCATAACTCTGAACAATTATTTCGATTATAGCTTCATACATTGCATATTGGTCATAAAATTTTGGAATAATCTCAGCAAAATTATCAATTTTCGAATGTGTAAGTGGCATCATATGATGATGCATCTGCTCATATCTTTGATGCATTTTATTTATATTTCTAATATCCATTAAAGTATTAATATAAGCATCATCAGTTGTGTGTAATACAATATTCTCAATATTGATTTTCATATGAAATAGTATAGATAAGAAATTTCTAAAGACATTAATTTCTTTTATAATTTGACCAAAATCGTTATATCTATCACATAAATGCTTTTCTGGCAGTAACACTACATAGTGGTCATGTCCGACTTTATGTTTTAGATACTTTACGTCTTCAGGTATTTGTATTCTTTCATCTAAATCAATAAAAATACCATCGATATTTTTGCTATTAACCAAATTATAAGTTGCATTCTCTTTAAACTCGATTTTCCAACCATTATTTAATTGAAATTGCTCTACTCGATTAGAATACCTTTGTTCTTTTGTAAGACTTTTGGGATAGAAAAAATCATTCCAAAATGGGAAATGTAAAATTACAGCGTTAATTTCTATTTTATTTCGATATGTATTAAATAAACAAATTTGAGGGTAAAATCTTAACGCATTAGAACTCTCTATAGAAGAATGATATTTTGTACTTAAAACTACATTATATAAAGTACAATGTCGTGAATTCTCTTTATCATCAATTAAGTACGCCTCACATTTCTCAATATAATCTTTATTATGCAAAGCATCATGTTTTTGATTAAATTCTTCAACTACAACTTCGATGTTGAAACCTTTTTCTGAATCAAATATAAGTTTACCACCAAAATTTATTGTAGTATCCTCTAATATAGCAACAAACAATCCAAAATAACTGTGGCTTTTTAATAAACTTATCTTTTTACTCATACTCTTCCATTTACACAATCTATCCTATCTCGCGAAAACAACTATAGCATAATGGCTTTGCATACGAAGTTCTTTCTCTATCACCACAGGCATGACAAAACTGTTCTGAATAATACACATCTCCGTATTGCCGCCATTCATTAAAACATCTATTACAAAGCGGTCGGTCAGGGTCAAAATCTATTTGAGTACTACAACGGATACAATAACCGACATCATCGTCATAATTATTCTGATATTTAGGTTGCTTCAATGTATAATGCGTCGATGCATCAACTATTGATTTGAGTTCATCATTAATTTCATTATAGAGCTTTTCATTATATTCTCGTTCAATCATCATTCCCATCTCACGATTATTCTTTTCAGAATACTCATGTAAATTCATGGAGGTGATAATGGCAGTAGATTCGTTGAGATAACACTTTGCATGTAGGTTTTCTAAATAATGCAGATTAAGATTCGGTATTGTTTCGAGCTTTCTAACCTCTCGTTCATCTAAATCGCTTTTGCCAAAAACAAAATGTATTTCTACATTTCTATTTGAAGCTTCTCGAATCCTATCAATATAGTTCTCTCTTATCTTTACATATGGAGACGCTAAGACAATATAGCCTTTAGCAGACCGTATTACTTTTACAATTTCACCCGATATCTCATCTGTTGTAAGAAATTTCATGCATTCACCTTTCAGTAATTTTACACCTTATGCAAATTTATGGCTATCATTTTTCTAAATGACAATGTCACACACTTTTGCTATAATTCCTCATCCAAAGGAGTACATCATGGCAAAAGCAATCAAAGTAATTGGCAAATTCCCAAAAAGTAATATGAAAGAATTATACTCTAACTTAACTGACGACAAATTTGTTAAGAAACATTTTCCTATTAAAATCACAATTAAAGCTATTACAGAAAGAAAAAATAAAACTTTAGTTTCGGCTTTCAATATAAAAGAATGGGACCAACCGTCCATAGTAGTTTACTCTGTTCGTGACCAGAACATTGAACTCTTTCACAGTAACATACCTGATGACGAGAGTGAAAAAGTGAAGAATGCATGGAACACCTTCTTTAAAACTATAAAGTGAACTGTTTATTTTCCGAAATCATTGACAGATAAATATGATTCGCCTGTCTGAGAAGCATGTCGCCTAATACGGCTAATAATATCTTTAAAGTTCATTCCCCCTGTGAGGAATAGAAAAACGTGAGCTGACTCCATTAACAATAAAGTTGTTTTACTGCCTGATGCATCATTCTTTGCTACTTCGCTAAATCCAGACATGGATAATAGAATAGCCATAGTGTTGTCAGCCATTTTATTAACTTTTGCTTTAATCGAATCAACGTCAGTTGCAGAACTTTGTGAAGCTGTAAATTTCAATTCAACCAGATATGTCGTTCCTTCATGAGTTAAAGACCCATCTATCTGTCTTCCATCTATTACGTATGGACGTTTATTATCGATTTCACAATAATCTAATAAGTCATAAAACCAATCCTGAAATTTATATCCCCCGGACTGAGTTCCAATTTCTGTAAATAAACTATTTAATCTTTCCTGTAATTTATTTTTATCTGTAACCTGTCTTTGAAGCTTCTGCCTCTCTTCGTTTGCTCTTTTTTTAGATGATAGCTTTTCTTCCTCGCTCCTAATCTTCTGGTTTTGTTCTTTTAAATATGTTCTTAAATCCTGTACAGCCCTTTGTGCATTTTGGATTTTAATATCTGAATCTTCCCAATTTCTTAAGTCTGGGAATGTCTTCTGTTCAATCAGAGACAATGCTAATTTTAAAACAAATGCCTTACCCTCATCATTATTTTGAAGTTCTTCAAACACTCTATCCAAAAAAGCACGTTTAGTTTCTTCTTTATCCCAACTGTTGAGGTATTTTTCGGGTAACTCACAACCTCTGAGATATTTCTTTAATGCATTATGCCGCCAAAATGATTGTAATGCAGCTTCATAAGTTAAAGATATAAGTTGAGGAGTAATACGATATTTCATAGATACATTTTAGCCATTTTCTATCATTTCATAAACAATTTATTCACAAAAAAAGGAGCCAAAAGGCTCCTTAAACTAAGTTGTTACCGTCTCATCCGGTTTTTCTTTCTTATCTCGTGGTTTGCGTTGCCGAGGGGGCTTATCCTCTTTTTCCATCTCATCTCTCAACTCATCAAATAATAGAACTTTAAGAACCTTTTTTACATTGTTCTTACCTGTCTTAAACTTTGAATAGACCATCTCATCTTCCATTCCTTCTACATCAATCAATCTTTCCATTACTGTCATATTATTCTCCTTAAAAATCATGTGGCGTTCCGATAGTTAAAACCGGATACGCATCATCACCTGGCCCTACTTCTGACCGGATTTTCACAGTTCGCTTTCCTATCTTATAATCATATATAAGCATTGAAACCTTACCATCGGTCTGCTTTATGCGAATCCATAAATCAACCAATAAGTCTTTAATCTCTTCTTCATCACCTCCTACGATATGCCACAAAGTCTCTGTAATCGCCGTATTGAGACGAAAACCATACTGTTTTGCTAAATAAGTAACGTCACGTAACACGCCGTCTCTCATCGCATCATCCCTCGAATATGAATAGATAAGTTCCCAATCCTTCATATATCCTCCTACAAAAAAAGAGGGCTTCTCAGCCCTCCTATTAGTCAATAGATATCGTTGCCAAAAACTCATTAAGAGCTTCTTCAAATTGCTCTTTCCTCATACCTCCTGTTCTTAGATTCTCAAACTTAATAAAACCATTTATTACTGATGTGTATTCAATATCTGAAGCTGTTACATGGTGTGAAAAACCTTCACCCATATTTTCTAAACTAATCCAATAAGTTTTCATCTATATTCTCCTTATCCAAAGAGCGGCTTAAAGCCACTCTCCTACTAAATCTTCCCAATCATTTTCAATAAGGTATTCAGTGAGCTTATCTTCATCACCGATAAGCCTTACAGTTGGCCAATTTGTTATTGAGTTGCATTCATCAACTACAACAACTTCGATGCTAAGCTCTTCCATAAAAACTATGAAATCATTCATATCATCTATTGCTGCATCAACTTCAATTTTTCTAATCATTTCCAACTCCTTAATTGATTATGTAAGAATTCTACTGCGTGGAATTTGGAATGTACACGGCCCTTTCTTAGCCGGGAGCGCTTTTTTCAATTCTTTGTTAATGTGATTTCATTTTTAGTGATTTTGGGATATCCTATCTGTAATAGATAAAAATCATAGTTTCGGAGAGCCTATGCCTATCAATACCTATATAAAAGAAATCAAAACCCGCTATGCCACAGGCATATCCACAGAACATTCATATCGTGGTGACCTACAGGTACTTATACGAGAAATTGCTGATAAAGTAACTGTAACGAACGAACCAAAACGGCAAAAATGTGGCGCCCCCGATTACATCATTCAGAGAAAAGAAGTTCCTTTAGGTTATATAGAAGCAAAGGATATAGGCATTGATTTAGATAAAGTTGAGAAAACAGACCAGATGAAACGCTATTTAGGCAGTTTGGACAATTTAATCCTTACTGACTATTTAGAGTTCAGATTCTACCGCTATGGCAATAAAGTCTCTACTGTAAAACTCGCTGAGATTGCTGATTCAAAAGTTAACCCCTTATCTGATAACTTTGACAGCTTCACAACTCATATTACTGACTTTTGCGACTTCAAAGGCCAGACCATAAAATCGGCTGAAAAGTTAGCAAAAATGATGGCTCAGAAGGCTCGCATGATGGAGGAAGTATTATTCAATGCTGTCTCTGATACTGAAGATGATTACAACACTTTACATGACCAACTCGAAGCCTTTAGAGAAATTCTCATCCATGATTTAGATGAAAAAAAGTTTGCCGATATTTATGCTCAAACTATTGCTTATGGACTCTTTGCAGCCCGTCTTCACGATGAAACTTTAGAAGACTTCTCACGGCAGGAAGCGCGAGAACTCATTCCCCGTTCTAACCCATTTTTACGTAATTTATTTGACTATGTTTCTGGTGCTGATTTAGATGAGCGTGTTGTATGGATAGTTGATGATTTAGCTGACATACTTCGTGCTACAGACTTACAATCTTTATTAAAAGACTTTGGTACAACAACAGGTCAGACAGACCCATTCATTCACTTTTATGAAACATTCCTGGCAGAGTACGATTCCAAACTTCGCAAATCTCGTGGTGTATATTACACACCTGAACCTGTCGTAAACTTTATTGTTCGGGCAGTTGATGACATTCTTAAAGATGAGTTTGGATTATCTCAGGGATTGGCTGATACATCTAAAATTAAAATTAATGTTGATTCTCAAATAACTGATAAGCGCTATAAGAATAGAATTAGGCAAATGGACAAAGAAGTACATAAAGTTCAAATACTCGACCCATCTACCGGAACGGGAACATTCTTAGCTGAAGTTGTAAAACAGATTTACTCAAAATTTAAAGGACAGGAAGGACTTTGGTCTTCTTATGTCGAAGAACACTTATTACCTCGATTAAATGGTTTTGAAATCTTAATGGCTCCATACACAATGTGCCATCTAAAAATTGAAATGATGCTTCGTGAAACAGGGTATAAACCCAAAGATGTTTACAAACAGAAGAGATTGCGTGTATTCCTAACAAATAGTTTAGAAGAAGCTCACCCCGATACAGGCACTTTATTTGCGAGTTGGCTTTCCAATGAAGCAAACGAAGCCAATGCCGTTAAGAAAGAAACTCCTGTCATGTGTATAATCGGGAATCCCCCATACTCTGTTAGTAGTTCAAATAAATCAGAATGGATTGAATCACTAATGACTGAATATAAAAGGAACCTGAATGAGAGAAATATT
Source organism: Candidatus Thalassospirochaeta sargassi (assembly GCA_028532855.1). Taxonomy (GTDB): domain Bacteria; phylum Spirochaetota; class Spirochaetia; order UBA9216; family UBA9216; genus Thalassospirochaeta; species Thalassospirochaeta sargassi. The sequence continues at coordinate 6,628 of JAQQAL010000028.1, read as the reverse complement.
AATCCACTATCAGATGATTACATAAAATTTATCCGTTTCAGTCAGTTTTTCATTGATAAAAACAGTGAAGGAATCATCGCTTTTATTTCAAATAACAGTTTTATTGATGGTTTAATCCATAAGCAAATGCGAAAATCTTTATTAGAAAGCTTTTCGTCTATTTATGTTTTAGATTTACATGGCAATTCTAATCGCAATGAAATGACTGTAAGTGGAGGAAAGGATGAAAACGTTTTTGACATTCAACAGGGAGTCAGCATTAACATATTTGTCAAACATAAAAACCAGAAAACGAAAACAGCAAAAGTAAATCACATCGATATATTAGGAAAGAGAAGTGAAAAATATGAATATTTAAACAAAAGCGCTTTACACAATATCAGTTGGACTGAACTATCCCCACAAACTCCTGATTTCTTTTTTGTACCAAAAGATTTTAGTCTTAAATCCGAATTCGATAATTTTTATAGTCTGAAAGATATCTATATGAATTCTAATGTGGGTATAAATACAGAGTTTGATAAAGTTGTTGTACATGATTCTAAAGATAGATGCGCTGAATTAATCTCAGACCTTTGTGAGCTAAACGCAGAAGACTTTATTACAAAACATTCTTTAGAAGAAAAAGTAATCCCAAAAGTCAAAAGGGCTCAAAATGATGCAAAAAAGAATACTCCAAAGATAGTGAAATTTAATTACCGGCCATTTGACTTTAAATACACAGTATATACAGGTGTTTCAAATGGAATAATGGGACGTCCGAGAAATACAATAATGAAACATTTAATAAACGACGACAACATTGCTTTGATATCAATGAGACAATTTGCTTATTCTGTTCCTGATTATTGTTATACTTTCATCTCTGACTCTATTGTCGACAATAGGCTTTTTATTAGCAATAAAGGATACTGCTCAGTTTTTCCAATTTATATTGAGAATGATAATTTTGAAAAATCATCAAACCTTAATCCACAATTTATTGAGAAATTTGAACTTAAAACAAATTTAAAGTATAATTTTCAACCGAATGAAAATCCAAAATCATTTAGTGATATCGATTTTTTTAATTATGAATATGCCATTTTACATTCGACTATGTATCGAAAAAAATATTTAGAATTCTTAAAAATTGATTTCCCCCGTATCCCTCAACCAAAAGATGAAGAAAATTTTTGGAAGTTAGCTGAATTAGGTAGCCAGCTCCGTAATATTCATTTATTAGAATCACCTAAAGTAAATGACTTTATAACATCCTTTCCAAAGGAAGGCACTAATATTGTTGATAAGCCTCAATTTAAAGATTCTAAAGTATACATAAATAAAGAACAATATTTTGACGGAGTTCCTGAAATAGCATGGAACTTTTATATCGGTGGCTATCAGCCTGCTCAGAAATGGCTCAAAGACAGAAAAGGCAGAGAACTTTCTTTTGATGATATTTTTCATTATCAGAAAATCATTGTAGCCTTAACTGAAACTGATAGACTCATGAAGGAAATTGATAAAGTCGTAGAATTCTAATTCAAAATTATAACGATTGGAAATACTGAGTCACTAAATAAACTATAATCCCTAAAAGACTACTCGCTATAGCTGTATAAAGAACTTTTTGAAATACAGCTCCAAATTTATCAATCCACCCGGCCTTTGTCTGAACAGGTTTCAATTCCAACTCTTCAACTCGTTTATCGATGTTATTAATTTTATTTTTAAGACAAATTATCTCTTCCTCAAATTGCTTAATTTTACTTTCCGATTGTTCTTCATGATGTTTTAACTGTTGTGATAATTTATCTTCTAAATTACTAATTTGCTCTTTGACTGAAGATACTTCTGATGAAAATAATTCTTTGACATTAGACACGAGCACCTCCATATATTGTTGAACATTAATTTCTTCTTTTCTTCTCTCTTCTCCGCTATAAGGCATTAGACAACCTCGGAAGATATTTGCTTTTCTATATTCTCTAATTCTAACTGCTTTGACATAATTTCTAATTTGAATGAGATAACATCAAATTCAAATCGTAATTCATTAAACCCTTCATAATCTAAAGAATCCAAAGCTTTTATTTTTTCATTCATCAAATTATTTAATTCTTCTTTTTGTATTTCTAAATCATTTGCTATATCCATTTTTAAATCTCCTTTAATCCTTAACACCTATTGCTAAATTTACATAAGGCGGTGCATTTGATACCGCTGCTGAATGGCTGTCTGTCCATGTATGAGTATGTGATTTCAAATACTTTTCATTAAATGAAATATTCTCATATGTCGCTTTAACAGTTGAGCCTCTATTTATCCATGAGCCTGTTGTCTTTGTCCCCGAATGAGTGTGAGTTGAACTACCACCATATCCACCTGCTGATGAATAATATCTAATTATCCTTCCGGTATTCTTCCATTCAGACCAGCCGTCTGGGTAACGCCGTGTTGTGAATAAAACTAAAGAGCCTGAAGGTAATTCATCAAAATATAAATCACTTCCTAAACTATACGGGATTACATTCATATAATAATAAGTTGGAGTCACTGACGGCATAGAATGCGAAGCTGAGTGGTCATGAATCGTGTACCATGATGATGGTGATGAAGATGGTTGATTATCTATATACCCATCTGATTCATTAAAATCACTAACAGCAGGTGACACAGTACCATGTGTATGAGCCGTACTTTTTGAAGCCTGTGTAACGTTATTATCTAATCTGCATCTATAACCTGAATAAGCTGACAAATATGAAAGTGCTGATAAAACCTGAGTAATACTGCTTAAAATAACAGCTCCCGAATATAATTTACTGCTATACATATACGGGTAACTGTTTTGATAACTCGGTAGATTATTTCCTGTTGATGGATGAGTATGCGAGCTTATACTATGCCGATGCGAAGTAATTCTCGTAGCTCGTGGTGTCAAACCTAAATTATTACATGCCTGCGTTGATGATACATAATTCGTATATCGAGTTCCACCTGTGCCATGAGAAGAGCCGGTGTGAGATGATGCTCCACCTAAAGTTAAAGGGTCATCAGACCTTATTCTTACATATCTATTTAATAAATTAGGCGTTGAGTTATTTCCATCAGCAATATAACCGGAATTTATATTTGATGTAGAAGAATATAAAATTACAGCATTAGGCGGCACATGTTGTCGCCACACTCCATCGACTTTAAACCATAAATCACCATCAGACCATGTGTCATTATATTTACCGAGAAATTGTTTTGTTGGTTTCCATACTCCGTCTTTTTTAATTTGCATTTTTAAATCTTTATCCAAATATCTCCGTCTAACCCGCCAGATGGATCAGATGTTGATGTAGTTATTAAATTTGTATTATCCCATTTCCTCCAATCTGATGAGTAATCAGAAGGTTCTTCAGTTGTTGATGTTGCAATCACAATCCATAGGTAATTGCCATTTGAAACAATCTGTCCATAATTATAAGTGCCTGCTGACCATTGCGTTGCTAAGCCTGCATCACCTTTATCACCCTTATCCCCTTTTGCTCCAACTGTTGGATTTGAATTGCCACCGCCAACAGCAAAAGAATGAGTAAATGCAGTCCATGTTGAAGAACAATTTGTTTTGCATGTAACATATCCATCTGTTCCAATATCAATTCTGCATGCCCCGGCAGCTGAGTAGCCATGTGTTAATATTTTATGGTCGGGTCGATAGCCTTCCGGTAATTTAATAATGTTATCAGTTGTTGAGCCGTTCTTTACCATCAACTCAACATGGACAATGCCTGCATCATCTTTATAATATCTCGCACTTCCATAAGTTGTATAATCATCGTACTTTTCCCAACTTCCAAACATGTCTACTTCGGGCACGTTTATCCATTCAACAATTTCATTATCACCATTTATTTTTAAGCCACCATCAATGAAAACTCTTCCGCCGCTTTCTGGGATGAGAACAATATCTTTTGCACTATAAGGACCAGTCCATGGCGCATCATGATAATAATGTTGTTCGAAAATATCTAAGTCAATTGAAGCTTCACTGCTCCAAACAATATCATCGAGATAAGTAACACCATGTGTAGAATTAACTGAATAAGCCGAAAGATATCCGTAGTCTATAGTTCCTGAAATACTTAATGGAACAGGTGATGCTGTATAATCAACATTGTTCACACTCAATTTCAAAGTATTTGTATTAGGAGAATAAAAAGCTTTAATAAACAATTCACCCGGCGCTGTAGTATATGAAGGGCCTGCTACATATACTAATTGTTCTACCTGTGTACCGACGATTTCTTTTAATTCTAATTTAATTGTACTGGTGGCTCCAACAACATCTATAAATACAGTTATTCTAAAAGTACCATCGTCATAATTATTGTTCAGTCTGAATATATCCCATGTATCTTCATAGCTGATTAAAGTGTCATAATTTAACCAACATGTACAAATAAACTCATCATCTAAATCATGATGATGTTCATATTCAACTCGCCCTAACCATTCAGTTGCCCCAGAACTCGTAAATGAATAATCGCCATATTTTGACCAAACTGTTGTACGCAAATCAGAATAACTACTTTCAAATTCTCCTGTATCTGTTTCATATCCGTCTTCAAAAGAAACAATGTGATATGAAGGTGATGGCTTAAATTCCTGTTTTGGAAAATCCACTGCGGGATTTACAACCTGCTTACAGGCCACACCGCTTACAAAAACATCATCTTCATCAACGCCGCCAATCTGTATTTTATTATTTTCATAAAAATCATTTGGGTCACTTACTTCCTGTATTAATATTTTATTTTCATCTATTGTAATTAAGCGGTCACCTCTATCCGGGTTAGTTGGGTCTGTTGAATCTGAACCTATTACTAATTCATCATCTACTTCTGCAAATGCAGTTTCCAAAAAGTTTGTTTCCAATTTATTTGTTGAAATCGTATTGATTGGGATATCTGAAGATTGTAGTAATAGCGTTGTTGCGCTTTGCACTGTTGACCATGAAGAAGTTATATTTTCTTTGGTCTTTCTTCTAACTCGGTAATAAACTAATTGACCTGTTGGTTCTTCTGATGTTCCGGCCTGTGGAATTGGAGAATGAATATAGCGACCATAAGAATAATCAGTATCAGCATCTAAAGTGTCTTTGAAATCTGTTCCATCTGTTTGTAAAGAATACCAATCTAAATTATCACCTGACACCTGCATTTCAAAACATTTAAAATTAGATAAGTTTTCCTGCATGTCCATTTCTAATTTCATTCCGTTAAAAAGAGGCGTTAAGGTTAAAATCGGGATTGTCGGAATTGTAGTACTATCATCGCCAACTGACGTAAAGGTAGCATCTGAATTGAGTTCATTGATGGTAGGAACCTGTGAAACAATTTCTTCAACATCATTAATTGATTGTTCAACGTCTTCATTTTGCTTAGTCGTTATGTCTGGCGAGATTGTTAAACCTTTTGAAATAGTTCTAGTTACAGTAGAAGTATCTATAAACTCATCTGCTTCTATTTCAGTATAAAATTGTGTCCCCTTATTCTTATGAGTAAACTGAGTAATTTTATATATCTGGTCGGATTCACCTTCTTCTTTGAAATTGATTACTACACCCTTTTGTAATAAAGGACACCAGTCAGATTGAAACTTAATTGATTTTCTTTTTACTCTTCCATATTCAACAGTTCGAAAACATGCTGATTGTGCCTGCTCTACAGTAGATGCATATTTTCCTTCTATGGACTCTTCAACTTCTTCATATACATAAGTAAGTGATGGGTCTATGTCTTCAACTGTATTTGTTTTTGTTGCGATATGAGGAACACCTCTGATAGTCAATTTTGTAATTGTGCATGTTGAAGCAGTTGGATTATATAAAATTATTTGAGAAGCACCCGCCTCCTGTTTAGTAGCAGATGTTGAGCCATTAAAAGAAACGAGTTGTAAACTTCCGCCTGTATATTCAATATCACAACCAGAACCAGTTGTTCCAATTGTTGGAGTTTGTACATCAGTACCTATTGTAATAGTGACATTTTTAATTGGGTCTTTATATTGCAAAGATGCATAGTCTGTTGCTCCGTCACCTGGGTAATAAGAAGTTCCTGCAATTTCTATATTACAATAACCTGTTGATGCATCATAATTTTCTGTACTTAAAAATATTATTTGTTCATCAAAACTTTCATATTCTTTAAACTCGACTTTACATCTATTTGCTGAGATTGAATTATTTGATTTTGTAATTTTTCCTCTTACTAAACTCTCTGAAGTTGACTGTTCTTTTGAGCAATCAGCAATAAATGTCCATTCAGCAGTAGGCGTTGAATAAGTAGTTTCATAAGGTGAGAAAAATCTTAATGCACCATCATAGCGATAATACAAATCTGCTTTATACAAATCTGCAATTTTTTTTAATTCCTTCCATGCTGAATCCGAACCGATTTCACAAATTGGAACTGTGTAATCAATCTCTGAAGAATCTAAAGTTGTAACACCTGGAGATATAATCAAAAGTTGTGGATGGGGGTAAAAAAAGAGCAAATCCTTTTGTAAAATAATTGGTGACAAAACCAATACAAAAGGGATATGCTCTATGAGTGAGTTTACAACGAAAGAAGAATTTTATGAAGATGTAGAT
>JAQQAL010000027.1 GCA_028532855.1 Candidatus Thalassospirochaeta sargassi | reverse complement strand
GGAATAGCAAAGGGTTTTGCTGCCGATGCGGCTGCCGCAAAACTGCGTTCAGAGGGGATCAATTCAGCGCTGATAAACTTAGGCGGCAATGTGCTTGCCCTGGGCAGCAAGGCTGACGGGAGCAGCTGGCGGATAGGCATCCAGAACCCGGATTCGAGCCGCGGCGACTACATAGGAATAGCCGATATTTCTTCAAAGGCGGTAGTAACCTCAGGAAAATACGAGCGCTTCTTTATTGCACCAGACGGCCGGCGGTATCATCACATACTGAGTACTTCTGACGGCTACCCGGTTGAAAACGGTATTTCGCAGGTAAGCATTATAGCGTCGGATTCCATGACTGCCGATGCAATGTCCACTGCTGTTTTCTCGCTCGGTCTCAATGAGGGTTTGAAGACGGCTGAAAACATTTCCAATGCTGAAGCGATAATAGTACTTGAAAGCGGGGATGTATATATTACTTCAGGCCTGAGTGAAAGCTTCAAGCTGACTGATCCTACCTTCAAAATTGTAAATTGATAATCTCCACCGCGGCACAACTGCCGCGGTGATTAATATCACAGCTTGCTCTTATAGTCGTTTACAAACTGCCTGATTTTCATTTTAATAACATCGGCAATCTCACGCACCTTGCTCTGCATCTCTTCATCGGAACATTCTAGTTTTTCCGGATCTGGAAAAGACCAGCTCAAATGCTGTGCGGGCTGTGGGTATACAGGACAGTTCTTTTCAGTAACTCGATCACATACTGTGATAATGTAGCTGAATTTTACACCCCGGTCATAGACATCTTTAACTGACTGTGTTTTTTTTCCGGATATATCGATACCGTCTTCTTTCAGCACCTGAACAACATATGGATTGAGTTCTCCGGGGTCAAGTCCTGCGCTTTCAACAGAGAACCACTGCGAACCGATTTCACGCAGATACGCCTCCGCGAACTGGCTTCTTGCGCTATTGTGAACACATATAAAAAGAACCCTTTCTTTATCAGACATTATATATACCTCCCGGCAGGATTCATCCTTAAATAAGGATAAATGTAAATTACAGGGGATATATTAGGTTTTCATTAAATTCTTAATAGAATAAGGATAATTATTACATTTTCTCAAGAAATTCGAATAACTCCGGGGCCTTCTTTTTCAGATTTATTACATGCAGGTCAGTATCTGTCCAGCCATGAACGGTGGTTCCGGAACAGAGGACTCCATCCTCGCCCTTGCGTCTAACCTCATATCCGAGGCAAAGTCTGGCAATAGTCAATTTCTCTATAAAACAGCGTATTGTCACGGTTTCTCCGTAACGAACCCCACCCTTATAATCACATTCAAGATGTGAAAGCGGGAGCATAATACCTTCCCTCTCCATTCTAGCATAGGAATAACCGGCCTGTTCCATCATATCGGTCCTAGCTGCTTCAAACCATACGGGGTAAACCGAATGATGGACAATTCCCATCTGATCGGTTTCTGCGTAGCGTACAATAATATCGGTATAACTCATATTATTAGGTTAGCATAATTCACAACAAAGCTTCAATATCTGTAGCGAAATCCGCTATGCACCTTGATACCGGCGTCTTCAGGAACCCAGGATTCAGTCGTCCAGGCACCGTTAAGGGCAATTTCGATAGGAATGGAAATATGATCGATGAAAACGAATTCAAAACCTATCCCGAATCCCGTACCAAGACCGGGAATATATCTTGTCGTCTTGCTGATAAAGTCATAGTGATTGGTGCTGTTAGCGACATCAGAATAGGTATATCTGTTTTCAACATAGCCGAAATGAACCAGGCCGCCTACAATGTATAGACAGGCATCAAACCAGTCGCTGAAAGAATCCTCAAACAGCATGTATTGAACACCTATACCGACATTGTAATCAAGAAGATTGAGGGTTGCTGGATCCGGAGAAGAAGAGAAATCTGTATAACCAGGAGTTTCAACTGCGTAGAAGCCTCCTGCACCAACCTGAAGCCCTATTTTCCCGAACCATCGCTGGTAACTCAGGCCTACCCCGCTTATTGAACTGAATTGACCGCCTAGCGATTCATCATACTCGTCAAAAACCGTATCAGAAAACCCTGCTGCAATAAACAGCAGGGCGAATATTATAACAATAATTATTTTTTTCATAGTGATCAGTAACGGTAGCGCAGTCCGCCCTGAAACTTCAACCCTGCATCAACAGGAAGCCAGGAATCAAATTCCCATTCACTGCCGATGCCAAACTCAACCGGAAATGAGAAATGGTCGAAAAACACAGGTTCAAATCCGAAACCGAAACCGACTGCAAATGCAGGAACATACCTCGGACCGGTGCTGCCCGTTGTTGGATAGGTATTATAGGGGTCACCACCATCGTCTGGTTCGACAATTTCAAGCTTATAACTGTATGTGTCAACTATTTTTCCGATGTGCTTTGCCCCGCCGAAAACGTAAAGACAGCCGTCGAACCAGTCGCTGTATGAGTCTTCATAGACCATATACATAATTTCCACACCGATGTTATAGTTAAACATCTCAACATCAACATCGTCTTCGCTCCAGCTTTCATCATAACTGGTGTAGATATTATCAAGATACCACAGACCGGCCGAGGTTTGAACACCCAGTTTGCCGGACCAGTGCTGCCAGCTTAGACCGGTACCGCCGATATCGCCATAGAAACCGCCCAGGGCATTATCAAATTCTTCAAATGCACTTTCATCCTCCGCGGAAGCGTTGAATACCAAAAGTATGGACATGACTAATAATAAGATAAGTTTTTTCAACATTCCATTCTCCTCAACCGGTGTCACCGGTTATTCAGGTGTAAGCTCCGGTGAGCGCCGTTCAGGAATGCTTCCGGGCTCTTCTCCAGAGGCTACGAATTCTGCAGACATGTAAAGCCCGCAATAGCAATGACCGAATTCCTTAACATCATCAGCACAGTAGTCGCAGGGACAGACGACATCTCTGTCCTTATCCTTTTCTCCCCAGGCCTCACGGCATGGGCAGATCAAATAACCGTACTGCAGATAGTTATTATATAATCCTTCCTCGACTGATTCCCTGAAATCCGAATCCGGATTAAGAACCCAGCCGTTTTTTTCAGCAGCTTTTTTGGTAAATGCCGCTACATCATCCAAATTCAGTTTTTTAGCGGCCATATTATCCCAGCTTTTCTTCCCACTGATCCTTCTTAAAACCCTTAACATATTCTGAGTCGTTTATAATAAGAAAAGGATACAGCAGATCAGGGGAAAAACGTGTTTTTACATCTGTCTTGAGAGCTATCCGTTCTTCTCGATCCAATTTATCAATTTCGATGTAATTATAAGACCAGCCCTCTTCATCGAGGAATTTCCGGGCTCTCTTGCAGAAACCACAGGTGGAAAGACCAAGGAATACCAGGTCTTTATCCGATTTTGAACCTTCTATCATTGTAAATTTTGTTAAATCCATCATTGGAATAATATAACTGATTTCAAGCGGTTTATCAAAAAAAAAACACTGAAATAAGAAGAAATGAACAAAAAAAAGAGCCGGGGCAACGCCCCGGCATTTGAAAAGGAGAATTGAGCTGATTGACAAAAAGCTCAAAGAAAAAACCCGGAATGCCCCGAATTGAAACAGTTTCTGGAGGGGTTGGGGCACTCCATTTATTGAAAACGCACTTGTCTTTGCGGTTTTCTACTCTTTTACGATTCCGATTATGGCTTCCCTGTTACCTCTGTATATTCTCAGCATCACTTCATCATTATCGATATCGTTCAGTTCAGAATAGAAGTCGTCCATACTCTTTATCCTTTTGTTATCTACCCTCAGAATAAGATCACCGGGTCTTAAACCGGCGGCTTCCGCAGGACTACCCTTGGTTACATTGGCTACTACAACACTGCCTTTGTTTGTCTCGAGTTTCAGCGATTCACGAACTTCATCACTGGCTTCAACAACGGTCAACCCGGGCCATACATTTATACTACCGTCGGCCGCAATATTCTTCTGGTCATCCCTCTGACCGAGCCTGAGACTGATACTCATCTTTCGGCCTTCTCGGTACAGTTCAAATGAAGTCCATTTATCGGGGGGGAGGTTTCCGATAATTTTCACAAGGTCGTTTCTGTCATTGATCACCTGGTTACCAACCTTGGTAATGAAATCGCCGGCCTGCAGTCCGCCGTCATCTGCGGGAGAATCAATGAAGACATCATTGATAAATGCACCATCTATACCCTCAATACCCAGGCTGACCTTGCTTTCATCCGAGATATCACGGACATTGACTCCGAGCCAGCCGTATACCACACTGCCCGATTTGATAAAATCATCAATAGCATTTTTGGCATTATTGATGGGTATTGCAAAACCCAGACCGTTGCTGCCGCCTGACTGTGTTGCTATCCATGAGTTGATTCCTATAACTTCGCCCCTGATATTCACAAGAGCTCCACCGGAATTACCCGGGTTGATAGCAGCGTCGGTCTGGATATAATCTGTAAAACTTACCTGAGATGTTATATCGGCCTCTCTTCCGACTGCACTTACAATTCCGGCTGTAAATGAAGCCTCAAAACCGAGCGGATTACCTACGGCAAAAACCCAGTCGCCTACATAAAGTTCATCCGAATCACCTAATACGGCCACAGGAACCCTCTCAGAGGTTTCCACTTTAATGAGAGCAAGATCACGCCTTGGATCACTACCTACAAGTTCGGCCTCAAATTCACGTCCGTCGTTGAGTGTTACTTCAATTTCTTCGGCACCGTTAACCACATGGTGGTTTGTAAGTATGTAGACCTTGCTGCCGGCGTCCTTCACTATCACGCCCGAACCGAGGCCCTGCTGTCTGTATTCACGGGGCTCCTGCTGTTCTTCATTATCACGATCCGGATTTCGACCGAAGAAAAACTCAAATGCATCAGGCATAGCCTGTGTCTCTATAATATTTACCGTATTAACTTCAACTACTACGGGAAGAGTCTTCTGCGCGACTTCGCGAAACGTCATCTGGTAGGTTTCGGCAAGACCGGAATTAGACGATGAAGAACCGGATAATGAACCTGTTCTCTGGGCATAAAGGTTTCCGGTTAATCCAAGAGTTATTAAAACTATAAGGGTCAATGTAATTGTTTTTCTGTTCTTTCTTAATGTATTCATATTCACTGCTCCTTTCAGGATTTCTACTGAATATGAATATAAGCTAAGATTATTACAGGAGCATTGCCTGAACATTACAAAAATGTAATGTTCAGACGAGGTTAAACAGGTAAACCGGTTATTTCAACCTTGTAATCACGACCTAGAAAGATGTGGTTGCCGTCGCTGGTTGGGGAGAGCCTGTTTTCAGCCGACCAGGTTATATGCTTTTCATCTGTGCCGGCCTTTTCCGCCTCATCCCTGATAAGCGGAACCACCTGTTCTTCCAGAAAATCGCATGCTTCTTCAAAGGTTTCAAAATGAGGGCTGTCTTCAAAACCGTTCACAATAAAACGTCCGTCGGCGGTAGGAGTAACTGAAACCTCTTTGCGGACGGTGACCATACTGCATACAGCCCCGACAGCATTTGCGACATCGCCGTCTTCTGGAATTATCAGTTCACAGCCTATCTGCTCCGCCAGATTTTTCAGAAGCCATGGCGCTGCGGCTCCTACTCCCGTCAGGCCGCTCTTCAGGGAGGGACTCAACCTTAGAGCTGATGAGCAGCCTTTAAGGTTTTTCATCAGCGCCTTGAATATAGGGTTCACGGCCGTGCCGGCAGCTGCTTCTCCATGCAGATTAAACTCCTGAAGCAGCAGGGTCTCAAGCAGATTGTCGGAGATAACTCCAAATACATGGCCCGTTAAATCACCCGGATCTTCACCCCAGATAATCTCATAAAGTTTAACGACGCGCCTGGAAATATGTGACGGCCAGATACTGATTTCATCATTTGACGCCAGCAGATCCGTCGGAGTTAGCCCGTAACGCTGAATAACCGCGGCGTTCTCAAGCCGCGCGATATATAGAATGGTCCACAATCCATGAGTCAGTTTAACAGCCAGCTCTTTCACTGAATGCGGACGCTCACGTAATACCTCGATAATTCTCGACTCCTCACGACTGAGATCCCATGAGGGTTCGCGGCCGGTCAGAGCTAATATCTCCATCGCAGCGGTTGAGGTGGTATAATCAGAATGCAGCTCTCCGATAAATTTGACGGCGTCTTCTCCACCGGGGATTGAATAGAGCCGCCCGACCGGGGCAACCCTTTCAGGACCGACTGTAAGCTCACGGCCTTGTATCAGGACCCTGCTGTCACCGCCTGCGCCCAGAGTGAACATATCAACAGCCTTTACATGCGTCCGCCATCGGCCAACGTTTGAACCCTCTTCAGCGAGTCTTATTCCGCCGTCTTTAACAATTCCTATATCAGATGTAGTCCCGCCGACGTCGATAATGACGGCATCGTCAGCCCCGGTTAAAAAGCGGGCGCCGGCAATGCTGGCTGCCGGGCCGGAGAGAGTTGTTTCAACAGGATGAAGTACTGCCTTGCCGCGGCTCATGAGAGAACCGTCTCCCCGGACTATCATTACGCTGCCGCCGATGTTCATTGATTCAAGCGACTGCTCAAGCTCTGCAATAAACTGCTCAAGCAGCGGAATAATACCGGCATTCAGCACAGCAGTGTTAGCACGTACAAAAAAATTCATTGTGTTTGAAAGTTCATGCCCGCAGCACACGCCCCGACCTGTCTCCGCCTCTATAATACGCTTTATCTGCAGCTCATGCGCCGGGTTAACCGTGCTGCCGTAACCAGATACAGCAAAAGCTTCAACCTGGTCCCGCTCAACCATCCCGTTAGCAATCTTTTTAATCTCATCCTCGGAGACAGGCTCCAGGACATCTCCGCCTATACTCATCCGGCCGCTTACAATAGTCCAGGGTCTGTGCTCTATTTTATCCGAACTTACCTCGGCAAGAGGCATCAGCAGCAGACCAACCTTCTGACCTCGATCCTCAACTATTGCATTTGTGGCAAGTGTAGTAGAAACAACTGTTATGTTCACCTGTGACAGGAGATCCTGATCGAGCTTTTGTAGGGCTTCGGTTATTCCGATAGTAAAATCCCACTTGGTTGTAGGGGCCTTAGCCTTACAGATAACCCTGCTATTGTTGAAATCATATATTACTGCATCAGTATAAGTTCCGCCTGCATCAATTCCCAGACCAAGCCCCCCCCTTTTCAGCGCGGAAGCCTTACCTATTTCATCCTGTTTGGGCAGAACCCTGTCCCAGAGGGAAGTATCTCCCGCGGAAGGATCATAGGCATAGAGCCCGTTTTTCAGCGGGTCATATGCAGTCATATAGCGCGGGGGAACAATCAGGATCTCATCATCACTGAACTCATTATTCAGCATAGCCTCAAAAAAATCAGGGGAGCCCTCCAGACGCTCATATGTCCAGCCAAGCTCTTCGGCGAGATCCTTTGCATAATTCTCATATACCTCATCATTTTCAGCACCTGTATCGATGTAGACGGAACGGTTGTAGTTCCTTTTCCATGTATTGAGAAATTCATAGATCTCATCAGCATTCTTGTCGCCATATTTATTTTTTATAGATTCATAACCAACACTGATATCCCAGTTTCCCTTAAAATGTTCTTCGCCTTTTTTCCGTTTCACTGAAACAGGCTGAGTCTTATGCTGATACCAGCCCTCGGTCATATAAAATGTACCGGGATTCTTTCGAAACTGTTCCTTGTACTTTTTATGAGACCCCAGAAAGAGAGCGATGCAGTCATGGGCCCGGGGCATAATAAGCGGAAGCCCTGCAGCCTTAAGCCCTACGGTTCCCCGACCGCAAAGCCCATAGCCGATGACAACAGCATCATAATCAGCTGTACCGGCTTCAACCTCAGCTGAAGCCTTATCCACTGCTTCCTGCAGCTCACGTCTCAACCTGTCGGGCTGATCATGAAGGCCTGCGGGAAGATATTCAGGATGGATTATTATATTGTCTTTTTCAGCAGCATGCCGGATCTCATTCTCCAGAACGGCACACGCGATAATTTTAAGGGATCTACTCATATTCAATATTATATTACGCTTTGTTTGAACTCTATTGGAATTTTCAGTTCATTAATGTAATTTCATGTACTAAACTGTTTTGACAGGAAAGCTGATTCTAAATACCGCCCCCTCCCCCGGTTGCGATTCTACTGAAGTCTCACCGCCGTGGGCCTTCACTACAGCGTTTACAAGGCTTAACCCAAGCCCTAGACCGTCCTT
>JAQQAL010000026.1 GCA_028532855.1 Candidatus Thalassospirochaeta sargassi | reverse complement strand
GCGAAAGATGTAATTGTTGATTTGAACACCAGAAACAACATTGCACCGGAGGAAATCGACGAGGTAATCCTAGGCAATGTATTAGGTGCCGGACTTGGTCAGAACGTAGCCCGCCAGGCGGCAATCTATTCAGGCATTCCCGTTGAAAAAACAGCAATGTCGGTGAATATGGTCTGCGGTTCAGGTCTGCGTGCAATGATGCTCGGGGCACAGGCGATAAAATGCGGCGACGCCGATACGGTAATTACAGGCGGAACAGAAAACATGTCAATGTCACCGTACCTGCTTCCCAAGGCCCGCACAGGCTACCGGATGGGTGACGGAAAGATTGTAGACGGCATGGTATATGACGGACTGTGGGAAAAATACAACGACTACCACATGGGGATAACAGCTGAAAACCTAGCCGAAAAATACAGCATCAGCCGCGAAGAGCAGGACGAGTTCGCCTGTGCATCACAGAACAAGGCCGAAGCAGCAATGAAGTCAGGGCGTTTCCAGGAGGAAATAACATCAGTGGAAATACCCCAGCGCAAGGGCGACCCGGTTGTCTTCAAGGACGACGAGTTCATCCGGGAAGGTGCAACAATTGAAGGTCTTGCCAAACTGCGCCCCGCATTCAAGAAAGACGGAACAGTAACCGCCGGAAACGCATCTGGCATAAACGACTCTGCGGCTGCGGCGATTCTTGTTTCTGAAGAAGTGCTCAAGGCTAAAAACGCGGAACCGCTTGCACGGATTGCAGGCTACGGCTATGCGGGCTGTCCCCCTGAAATTATGGGAATCGGACCTGTAGAAGCCGTAAGAACAGCATTAAAGAAAACCGGCTGGAGCATAGCCGACCTTGAGCTGATAGAAGCCAACGAAGCCTTTGCCGCGCAGTCAATTGCAGTCAACAAGGAACTTGGGTGGGATACCTCGCTTATTAATGTGAACGGCGGAGCAATAGCAATAGGACATCCGATTGGAGCCAGCGGGGCAAGAATACTTGTAACACTTATCTACGAAATGAAACGGCGCGGCCTGCACAAGGGTGTGGCAACGCTGTGCATAGGCGGTGGAATGGGCGCTGCCATGTGCGTAGAGATGTAGTCTGAGTTTAGGAGCAACATAAATGATAGAGAAAGAAATAATAACATGCGAAGCGGCAGCCGAGCTGGTCAAACCCGGCCAGGTAGTAATGGTAGGCGGCTTCATGGGCTGCGGTTCGCCGCCCGAACTGCTTGCAAGCCTTAAGGCTGCAGGCACTAAAGATATGACGCTGGTCTGCAACGACTGCGGCTGGTACATACCAGCAAAGGACATGATAAACGGAGTCGCAATCAACGTTGAAGACAAGCAGTTTTCAAAGGTTATAACCAGCCACATAGGGCTGAACTCCGAGATACAGCGACAGATGCTTGAGGGTGAAACCGAGGTTCAGCTTGTTCCGCAGGGAACCCTTGCCGAGCAAATCCGTGCAGCGGGCTGCGGTCTCGGCGGTTTTCTTACACCAACCGGGGTGGGAACCGAGGTGGAAGACGGCAAGCAGGTTATAGAGTATGAAGGCCGCAAGTATCTTCTTGAGCACCCGCTTAAGGGTGATGTAGCGCTGCTGCATGCAAGTGTGGCTGATAAGGCTGGCAACCTGATGTATGCTCGTTCCGCGCGAAATTTCGGACCGCTTATGGCTATGGCCTGTGAGACGGTAATTGTTCAGGCTGACGAGATAGTTGAGATAGGCGAGATGGATCCTGAGTGTGTGGTAACACCCTCAATATTTGTAAATTATCTTGTAAAAACAGAAAACAAGGAGGGTAAGTAATGGACTATACACCTAGAAAAGACGTAATAGCTAAGCGGATTGCCCGTCTGTTTTCAAACGGAAATGTAGTAAACCTTGGGATAGGTCTTCCTACACAGGTAGGCAACTATGTACCCGAGGGTGTGGATATCATTCTGCAGTCGGAGAACGGGTTTATGGGCCTTGGTCCGGCTCCAGAGAAGGGGAAGGAGGATCCTTTCCTGGTAAACGCGGGCGGAGCGCCTGTGACTCTGTTAAGCGGGGGCTGCTACTTTGATTCGGCAACATCGTTCGGGATTATCCGGGGCGGTCATGTTGACTACACGGTGCTTGGCGTACTTGAGGTAGATCAGCATGGAAACCTTGCAAACTACAAGATTCCCGGCAAGATGGTTCCCGGAATGGGCGGCGCAATGGATCTTACAGTAGGTTCAAAAAAGGTAATTGCCGCGACAGTCCACTTCGATAAAAAAGGCAACTCAAAGCTGATGGAGAAGTGTACGCTTCCCCTGACTGCCTTGAATGAGGTTGATATCCTCGTTACTGATGTAGGCTACTTTGAAATTAAAGATGGTGCTTTTGTGCTAAAAGAAACCTTTGCGCCCTATACGGCCGAGTTTGTACAGGAAAGCACCACAGCAAATCTGGTTATTGCACCTGACTATAAGCAGGTTGTAATAATATAGATTAAAAAATTTAATGGTAAAGGCGATTTATCTTGTAACCCTCCAAAAAAAATGTTAGTAAATTGCAGCCTCTTTACCAGCCGGAAATGCCCAGTTTCTGGGCTTTCCGGATTACTGTTGATTGATCAATCCCCAGTATCTCTGCGGCGTCATAGGAACTCCCTGTTTCTTTGAGAGCTTTTTCTATCATTCTTTTTTCAAGATTAGCCACTGCGGTTTTAAGATCCATATTCTGTTCCGGCAGGACCGAATCTGATATGAGTTCCGGGCCTATCACAGCGGAAACCTCAATTTCCGATATTTCGTTGCTGCGTGATATAACTATGAGCCGCTCGACGATATTTTCCAACTCGCGGACATTGCCCGGCCAGTCATACTGTTTAAAAAGCTCTACGGCAGTTTGCGAAAAATATTTTTCTGTGTTGTGTTTCTTGTTGTATAGGGATAGAAATTTCTCTGCAAGGCTAGGTATGTCTGCTGTACGTTCACGAAGCGGCGGGATGTGCAGCGGTATAACGCAAAGTCTGAAGTAAAGATCTTTTCTGAATCTGCCCTCTTTAACCTCTTTTTTAAGGTTTTTATTGGTCGCGGCAATAATCCTGATATCAAGCGGTGTAGGTTTCGTTCCGCCAATACGCGTAATTTCTTTCTCCTGCAGAACCCTCAAAAGTTTAGATTGCAGATTAAGCGGGATTTCTCCTATCTCATCAAGCAGCAGGGTTCCTTTATTGGCAGTTTCAAAATATCCGGCTTTTTTCTGGTTGATTGCGCCGGTAAACGCACCTTTTTCATATCCGAATAGCTCGCTTTCAATCAGAGATTCCGGAATGGCTGCGCAGTTGACAGCTATATATGGCTTTTCAGCCCTGGGACTTCGGTTGTGAATTTCCCTTGAGATAATTTCTTTACCCGTTCCAGTTTCCCCGGTAAGCAGTATTGTTGTGTCCACAGGGGCAATTTGAACAATCAGGTTCTTTAAAACATCCATCCCGGGGCTTGAGCCCAGAATAACACTGGTCTCAGCCTCTTTAGTCCTGTAATAATTTAATTCCTGTTCATACTGTTCAGTCTTCTCAAGATTTTTATCAAATTTCTTCTGAAGCTTGATCTCTTCGGTTACATCCTGCAGTACTGTAATAACCATAGTAGTTTTGTCGCGATCATCTTTGATTGGGAGGGATGTTACAAGAAGCTCGCAGTCGGTTCGACGGGGCCGGCTGAGTCCCGCTAATTTTTTGCCGGTTTTAAGTGATTCCGTAGCAACGGCTCTCGAATTATGGAAGAATTTAGAAAGAATCGGGGCTACAGGCTT
This sequence comes from Candidatus Thalassospirochaeta sargassi, assembly GCA_028532855.1. Taxonomy (GTDB): domain Bacteria; phylum Spirochaetota; class Spirochaetia; order UBA9216; family UBA9216; genus Thalassospirochaeta; species Thalassospirochaeta sargassi. Next base: position 17,697 of record JAQQAL010000026.1, on the reverse strand, counting down.
GCCTAAATATTCTTTTTCCCACATTCCTGTCAGTTTCTGATATTGTTTATTTGCATGGGTTATTATCCCGTTTTCATCGATAACATAGATACCGTGATCGATGGCATCACCAAATGAAAAAATATCAACCTTATCTTTCTTTATCGGTTCATACTCACCGACAAGTTGTTCTAAATATTCCTCAGGGTTTTCAAAATTGGCCATAATGTATTTTAGCGGTGATTTCGGGAATTGAACAGCTGTATATCACATCATTAGCGCTGATATCTCTTTCCTTGAATCCTAAATAAAAAAGTGATAAAATACTATTCAAACTGGGGGAGATTTAAAATACTCAATGGCTAAAGCAAAAACCACTGCTTATGATGAAAGCAAGATAAAAACGCTCAGTTCGCTTGAGCATATTCGTCTGCGAACCGGTATGTACATAGGAAGGCTCGGGGACGGTTCAAACCTTGACGATGGTATCTACATTCTTCTGAAAGAGGTAATAGATAACTCAATTGATGAATTTATAATGGGCAACGGCTCGAAGATAATAGTCAAGGTTGAAGACAATAAGGTTAAAATTCGCGATTACGGGCGGGGGATTCCTCTGGGGAAGGTTATTGACTGTGTATCAATAATTAACACCGGAGCCAAGTATAATGACGATGTATTTCAGTTTTCCGTCGGTCTTAACGGTGTAGGCACGAAGGCGGTAAATGCGCTATCTCAGCATTTCAGGGTTGTCTCTTTCCGCGATGGTAAATATTTTGAAGCGATATTCGAGCGCGGAGATCTTAAGAAAAAACGCCAGGGAAAGACTGATAAAGAAGCGGATGGAACCTATGTGGAATTTATTCCCGATACCGAGATTTTCGGAGATTACAGCTACAATTTCGAATTTATAGATCAACGGATATGGAATTACGCATATCTCAACAGCGGGCTTACGCTCTATCTCAACAAACAAAAATATGAATCAAAGAATGGTCTGCATGACCTCCTGGCTTCAGAGGTTGGAGAAACTACTGTTTATGATATCGGATACCACCGCAGTGAAAAACTTGAGTTCGCCTTTGCTCATACAAATACATATGGCGAAAATTATTTCTCATTCGTAAATGGTCAGTATACATCCGATGGTGGAACCCACCAGTCTGCTTTTCGTGAGGGTTTTCTTAAAGGTGTTAATGAATTCTATAAGAAAAATTATTCCGGTGTGGACGCCCGTGACGGGCTGGCCGGAGCAGTTGCGATTAAGCTTCAGAACCCTGTTTTTGAGAGTCAGACTAAGAATAAGCTCGGTAATACCGAAGTGCGCGGCTGGCTTGTGAATGAGGTTAAATCGGGTGTTGTAGATTTTCTGCATAAGAATAAAGAAGCTGCCAAGAAGCTTGAAGATAAGATTATTCACAATGAGAAACTCAGAAAGGAACTAAACGCAGTTAAGAAGGAGGCCCGCGAGGCCGCTAAGAAGGTTGCGCTGAAGATTCCAAATCTTAAAGACTGCAAGTATCATCTTGGGGACAAGAAGGGTGATGATTCGATGATCTTCATTACCGAGGGGCAGTCGGCATCCGGCTCAATAGTCTCTGCCCGGGATGTTTACAAACAGGCGGTTTTCAGTTTGCGAGGAAAACCCTTTAACGTTTTTGGTAAAACAAAGGCTGCAATCTATAAAAATGAAGAGCTGTTTAATCTTATGATGGCGCTCGGCATTGAAAATGATGTGGAGAATCTTAGGTATGGTAAACTGATAATCGCAACCGATGCAGACTATGACGGTTTTCATATCAGAAATCTGCTTATGACCTTCTTCCTTACGTATTTTGAAGAACTCGTAACCGCCGGAAGGGTATACATCCTTGAGACCCCGCTGTTCAGGGTCAGGAATAAAAAGCATACAAGGTACTGTTACAGCAATAAAGAACGTGATGACGCATCTGCCGACATCAGCGGTGCCGAGATAACACGGTTTAAGGGCCTAGGAGAAATTTCGCCGAAAGAATTCGGGCAGTTTATCGGAGCGGATATACGTCTTGTTAAGGTCAGTGTTAAATCTATAAAAGATATACCTGATACCCTTGAATTCTTTATGGGTAAGAATACGCCCGCACGGCGCGGATTTATTATGGAGAACCTTATCTGATGGCATACGCGAAAACTATATTCAACAGCAATTTTTTAGAGTACGCATCATATGTTATCAAGGATCGCGCAATTCCCGATATTGAGGACGGACTCAAACCTGTACAGCGACGAATACTGCATACCCTGTTTGAGGCTGACGATGGAAAGTTTCACAAGGTAGCAAATATTGTCGGAGCCGCAATGAAGTATCATCCCCATGGTGATGCATCAATATACTCTGCCCTTGTCGTGCTTGCGAACAAGGACCTCTTTATTGAGAAACAGGGAAACTTCGGAAACATTCTCACTGGTGATCCGGCCTCTGCTTCAAGATACATCGAGTGCCGGGTTCTGCCGCTTGCGAAGAAGGTTCTCTATAACCCCGATATTACCGAATACATTGATTCATACGACGGTAGAAATCAGGAACCTATAGCGTTTCGCTCCAAGATTCCGGTTATTCTGATTCAGGGTGCTGAGGGTATTGCCGTCGGAATGGCTACAAAAATCCTGCCTCACAATTATGAAGAAGTTCTCTCTGCAATGAAATCCTGCCTGCAGGGAAAGGCCTTCGAGCTATTTCCTGATTTTCCGACCGGCGGTATGGTTGATGTAAGCGATTATGCAGATGGAAACGGAAAGGTTCTTGTTCGTGCCAAGCTTGAAACAAAGGATCCGAAAAAGATCATCATCCGTGAGATCCCCTTCGGCACAACCACTGAGAGTTTAATGAACTCTATCGAGAATGCAGCAAGGCGCAGCAAGATAAAAGTTTCAGGAATTACCGATTACACAACCGAGAACGCTGAAATTGAAATCAAACTTGCACGCGGTGCCTATACCCATGAGGTTGTTGATTCTCTTTATGCCTTCACCGACTGCGAAGTGTCAATATCAGTCAACCTCCTTGTTATCAAAAACGGTCTTCCCACACAGATGACGGTCACCGAGGTTGTGCAGTACTATGCGGGCCAGATAGTTGAGGTTCTTACAGATGAATTGAAACTTGAGGAACGCGGTCTTAAAGATAAGATTCATGCCAGAACCCTGGAGCGAATCTTCATTGAAGAGAGGATCTATAAACGGATAGAGGATAAAAAGACTAGAAAAGGGGTTATCGAGACGGTAATCAAGGGGTTTGAGCCCTTTGCTAAAGAGATTAAGCGTGAGGTGACCGAAGAGGATGTAGAACGGCTTCTGAAAATACCCATTCGCAGGATATCGCTCTATGATATCAACAAGGCAAAGGAAGAGATGCAGCAGCTGAACGACAGGCTCAAACAGGTGAGGTATCATCTTAAGAATATCGTAAGCTATGCAATTTCCTTCCTGGATGTACTGCTTGAGGGTGTTGCTGAATCTCAGCGGAGGAAAACCGAGATACTATCTTTTGATAAGGTTGATGTCCGCGAGGCGGCTCAGCGCAATCTCACACTCTGTTATGATGACAAGACAGGCTATCTCGGCCATGATGTAAAATCCGGTAAAGTACTTTTCAATGTATCTACCTATGACAGGGTTCTGATTATTAGAAAAAGCGGAGTGTATTCCGTTGTTGATGTTCCTGATAAACTTTTCGTCGACAAGGGTATGCTGTTCTGCGGGCTTGCCGACAAGGATGAGATGGCGGAGCGGGTCTTCAATGTCCTCTACAAGAATACGAAAACCGGATTTGCCCATCTGAAACGATGTAAAATAGAGAAGTTCATCCTGGATAAATCCTACGAACTTATTCCCGAAGGCTGTACTATTATGAAGATGTCGGTCAAGGATGGCGAAGAGGTTCAGCTTGTTTACAAGCCTAAGCCGCGGCTTAAAGTGCTTGAAGAGAGCTTTGCGGTTGATGATTATCTGATAAAAGGCGTAAAAGCCGCTGGAGTCAGACTGTCAGCCAAGGAAATAAAAAGCGGCAAATTCGTAAAAATAAAGAAGATAAAAAAAGCGAAGAATTAAAATGATAGCTGATCGGGAGGTGATTCCGATCAGCTTTTTTTATAATTAAATTGAATAAAAAAGATGTCTAAGTGTATCATATGAGGTAACACATTTTCTCCTTGGCCGTGTTAAATAGATAGACAATGGAAAGGGACGGATTTCTTGAAGATTAATGTCGAACAGTTTTACACAAAGTACGGACCGATGGTACTCCGCCGATGTCGGGCTCTTCTGAAAAATGAGGAGCAGGCCCTTGATGCTATGCAGGAAGTCTTCGTGAAGGTTCTGCAGAAATCCGATGTTCTTGACGACAGAGCTCCTTCGAGCCTGTTGTACACAATCGCAACCAACATCTGTCTGAACGAGCTGCGGAAAAACCGCGGGCGTTTCGTGAACGACGGGAATGAGATGCTGGAGATGATTGCGGGCATGGATAACCATGAAGAACTCGTCCTTACCGGACATTTTCTTGAACAGTTGTTTGAAAATGAGAAGGAAACAACTAAAACTATGGCTGTTCTGCATTATGTTGATGGTTATACGCTTGAGCAGACCGCAAACATGATGGAAATGTCCGTATCCGGAGTTCGCAAGAGGCTGAGAGGCCTCAGGGAACGGGGACTGGCCTTTAAGGAGGAGTAATCTATGAAACCCGGAAATATTCTGCTTGAAAAGTACAGATTGGGTGAACTTACTGACGAAGAAATGCGAATGCTGGAGGATGCATATCCCGATCAGAATGAATTTGAGCGTGAAATCGAGAAGCTCGAGGCCTCTGATGCAGAAATTCTTGAAAAGTATAAACCAGCTGATATCGCAAAGCTTATTGAAGCCCGCGCGTCGGATACTAAAACACCCGGGCATGGCGGTAAAATGCTGAAATTCTTCAAAGCGGCAAGATTTTCAGCTATAGCTGCGGCTGCTGTTCTGGTTCTGGTTCTGGGGTTTTCTCTGAACAACAAACCTGCAACCGAAAGCGGCAACTTTGTTGCGGCTTCAGAGACGCTGTCTTCGGAGCGTATAAAGGGGCTGAAGCCGTCATTGAAAATATATCGAAGAACGGGTGATTCCGCTGAAATTCTGGCAAACAGGGACGCGGCTAACGAGAAAGATCTGCTGCAAATTGAATATATTGCCGGAAGTTTCAAGTACGGTGTGATATTCTCAATTGACGGACGTGGTACGGTAACACTGCATTTCCCAACATATTCGGGGGTTGCGGCTGAGCTGGATAATAACGGTGCAATTCTGCTGCCTTACGCCTATGAACTGGATGATGCTCCTGGTTTTGAAAGGTTTTTCTTTATTACGGGCGGAAGCGAATTTGATGTTGATGAGGTTCTTGATGCGGCATATGAGCTCGCATCAGATAAGCGGTCGGCGAGACGTGAGTTTCTCGATATTTCCGACAGCTACTATCAGACTACTATCCTTCTGAGGAAGGGGGCTGAATGATGAAAGAAAATAACTTAAGACAGAATTTGCTGATACAAATGGGTTTGGTGATAATGATTACGCTGATGCTGTTCTTTAGTGCGGCGCAGCTGTCTGCTCAGGATACTGTTATGCGCAGACATGCCCTTTATATCGGATCGAACTACGGCGGACGAGAGAGGGTGACCCTATCCTATGCTGTAACCGATGCCAGGACTGTAGCTGATGTTATGCAACAGCTCGGCGGTGTTATGCCTACCGACAGCGTTATCCTGACTGATCCATCCCCTGCGATGGTAAAGCATACAATAACCGAGATTCGTAAGAATATTGAATCGGATCCTTCACACCGCTCGGAGTTTTTCTTTTATTACTCGGGGCATTCCGATGATGAAGGCCTTCTTTTGGGAGATTCTGTTTACAGCTATGCCGAATTGAAGAATGCTATTGATTCTGTTGAGGCTGATGTTAATATTGCTGTGCTCGATTCGTGTTCTTCAGGCGCATTTACCAGAATGAAGGGCGGTGTAAGACGTTCACCCTTTTTATCGGATAGTTCTCTAGATGCGACCGGACATGCTTTTCTTACATCAAGTTCAGAAGATGAAGCTGCCCAGGAATCGGATGATCTCGGTGCATCATTCTTTACCCATTATTTTGTGACAGCCCTCCGTGGGGCCGGCGATTCAACCCTCGACGGAACGGTTTCACTGAATGAAGCGTATTCCTATGCATCATCTGAAACACTCGCCCGTACAGAGGAGACCCTTGCCGGCCCTCAGCACCCCAGTTACGATATCCAGCTGGCCGGTACCGGCGACCTGGTCCTGACTGACCTGCGCTCTGTCTCCGAGCAGATTGTTTTTGAGGAGAACCTGCGCGGACGGATATTTGTTCGGGACAGTGCAGGGCGCCTTGTCGTTGAGCTTAAAAAAATTCAGGGAACACCTCTTGCCGTCTCAATCGGTCCAGGGCGTTACTCAATGATCCTTGACGACGGTGATGGACTGCTCGCTGCCGACCTTGTTCTCAGCGGCGGAACAAAGATTGTGGTGATGCGTGAAGAGTTTTACCCGGTACCGCGTACGTTCAACCAGGTTCGCGGCGGAACTCATGTCGCAGCCGACGACGGCAGAAGCGTAGAAAGGCCTTCCGTGGATAACGGTTCTATAGAAGATAATTCCGACGGCACAGCTGATACGGCTGCAGAACTTGATTCGCTTGCTGATTATGCAAGGGGCAGGGCTTTAGAGGCTGCCGGAATGCAGAATGATGATCCTGCGTCCTATGCTGTTCAGGCCGCAACGTCCGCTCAATATACGGGTGACGGGGCTGCGGCAAATGAAACCGCAGCTGAGCTTGACATCATTGCCGAAAGGGCCCGTAGGCGGGCACTTGCAGCCGGAGGGGTAACCGGAGATAGCTCAGGCGCCGGTGCAGAGAACTATGAGACTGAGTCTGAAACAGCTGTGGCCGAAGCAGAAGGAACTGTAGAGAAAAAGCCGCTGCCCGCACGGGGCGATGAGGGGCTTAGTGTTGGTATAGTGCCTGCCGCTGACAACCTTGACGGGATTCAAATTGGTACAATCGGAGCTGATGTTAAGGGGGCACTGGATGGAATTCAGATTGCAGGAATCTACACCGCTGTTGAAAGTGATATTGATGGAATTCAGATAGCAGGAATATGGTCTGCTGCCGGGGGCGACCTTGAAGGCGCACAGATATCGGGAATATGGAATTCTGCTGTCGACGTCTCTCTTCTTCAGCTTAGCGGTATTTTCAATATAGCTGAAGGCAATGTGGACGGTCTACAGTTCACAGGTATATTTAACTCCGCAGAAGGCGATGTCGTCGGCGGCCAGATTGCAGGTATCTTTAATACTTCGAAGGATATTACAGGGCTTCAGATTGCAGGCATTTTCAATGTTGCTGCTGATGTAATAGGCGGACAGATAGGCTTGCTGAACTTCGGAGGTGTCGTCAAGGGTGTTCAGATAGGACTGATAAATATCAGCGATGAGATGTATGGTGTTCCCATAGGTCTTATAAACATAAGTGGAAACGGTTTGAATGATCTATCTGTCTGGTACGGTCATAACCGCAGTGTCAATTTCGGTTATCAGCTTGGTACTCCTACAGTTTATTCATTCATTACTGCCGGATTTTCCGACGACTGGAATGAATCAGCATCCGTTGGATTAGGAATGGGCCTTGAACTTGGTGTTGAACGCTTTTTCTGCGATGTTGATCTCTACGCAAGCTCATTCCAGAGTGGTCAGGGTAATATTGGTGAGAATCTGACCAGTATTTTTATGGGCGGAGCCGATGTTTTTCCGGCTGCCAGATTTACTGCGGGTTTTGAAATATTCGAACATCTGTCGGTTTTTGCCGGAGTGAATCTGGATTGTGCGATTACTGGAAGTATTAACGGGAATACTATTGAAATAGGTGAGATTATGGCCGGCTCATATTCATTCGAACCTGTAACAATCGGTAATGAATACGGTAACCTCAGAATCTATCCGGAATGGTTTGTTGGAGTACGTATTTAGTACTCTTAAAAATAAAAACGCAGTCAAAACGGCTGCAGACAGTTCCCCAAACTGGCCGTCGCCTGCAAAGGCGGCGGTTTTATTGTGTGCAATATAAAGACAATCTACGGGGCCAATGTAAGGAGCGATCAGATATTAAACAGCAGGCTCAGAATATATGGTGCAGACAGCGCGGTGATTATTGCGGCAAGGCCGATAGACAGACTGCTTACAGCCCCTTCGTTTTCTCCCATCTCCAGCGCGCGCGATGTACCTATGGCATGAGCGGCGGTTCCCATTGCGAGGCCCTTTGCCGTGGGGTGGTTTATCCTGAGTATTTTAAGAAGCCAGGGGCCTGTTACAGCGCCGATGATACCTGTAAACACTACCGAAAGCGCTGTGATTGACGGGAGTCCCCCGAGTTTTGCCGAAACTTCAATTGCGATAGGTGTGGTGACAGATTTAGGCGACAGGGATAATACAAGATCAGCCGGAAGACCAAGAAGTTTTGCAAATGCAACCGTAGAAATTATAGATACGACGGCTCCGACGGTGATTGAAACCATAATTACGACAACGTGGGCCTTCAGAACCTGAAACTGACGATAAAGCGGAACCGCGAGCGCTACGGTTGCAGGCCCTAGCATGAATGATATTATCCATCCGCCGTTCTGATAGTTCTCGAGCGGAATACCTGTCAGGATTATTATTACCAGAATTATTGCTGAAGATGTCAGAACCGGATGGAGGATTGATATCCTGATCCGTGAATATATTTTCACGCCCAGGGCATAGGCGGCAAGGGTTATGCATATGCCGAAAAGCGGGTTAGCGGTAATAGAATCAATCATCAGTATCCTTCTTTCCGCTATGCAGGCTCAGCAGCAGCTTGGCCGTCAAACCGGTGGCTGCCATAGTGAGCAGTGTAGTGACTGAAATAACAAGAATGAGTTTTACCCCGTATGCTGCAATAACATCTGATTCTTTCATCAAATTAATTACAAAGGGTATGAAAAACAGTGGCAGAAACTTAAGGAAAAACCCCGCTGCATTAGTTACTCTCTCAAGCTTGATTATTCCGCTTAACAGCAGAATCAGCATCAGCAGCATTCCGGACACCGCGCCCGGCAGCGGAAACCATGGGATTAGATTCATCAGGCTGCCTGACAGTGCTACGACGGCCAGTATTAGAAATTCGCCGAGGATACCCATATTCAGACTCCGACCGGATATTTAACCAGCTCAATCAGTTTTTCAGTGAAAACGCCATTGCAGACTGCAATGCTCTCAGAGTCAATGCCCAGATATCTGCCGTCCGCCTGTCTGCAATCACCGCCGGCTTCACTGATTATAAGCATGCCGGCTGCAAAATCCCATGTATGAAGTTGGTATTCCACATAAGCATCGGCTCTGCCTGAAGCTACATAGCAGCAGTCAAGGGCTGCGCTGCCGGTCCGACGTATACCGCGAATGTTCTGTTCGAAAAGTCTCTGAACCATTACAAGTGTGTTACGCATCATCTCGCCGCGATCATAATAAAAGCCGGTAATAATCAGGGCTTTGTTCAGAGCTTGTTCTGAGACTTTAATGGGGGTTCCATTAAGAAAGGCGCCGCCGTCTTTGACAGCATGAAATATTTCATCATGAACAGGATCGTAAACGTAGCCTACCTTCACTATTCCTTTTTGTGCATAAGCGATTGAAACAGCAAAAAAAGGAAAACCATGGGCAAAATTATTTGTGCCGTCGAGAGGGTCGATAATCCATAGGTGTTCTGCCTCAGGGTCCGCTTCTCCTCCGCCCTCTTCTCCCATAATGGAGTGGTCCGGGTAGCGCTCTGTGATGATTTTTCTTATGGCTTTCTCAGAAGAAATATCAGCCTCGGTGACAAGGTTATTCACCCCCTTGTCATCTATCCGGGCTTTGTTCAGGAAGGACATTATAATTCCGCCGGCAGCTTCTGCAGCCGCTGCAGCGGTTTCGAGGATTTTTTCGATGTTGTCACTCATTACTTACCCAGTAATTTTACAAGTTCCGCGGGTTCAAAAAGTTCAAAGAAGTAGGAGTTGCCTGAATTGAATTTAACCTCCCAGGCAGCAGAATTGAAAAGTCCTAGAATTGCACTCTGCGGTCTGGCCTCTTCGATCTCTCCGTTAATACATGCGACTGCACTGGATTCGCTGACCTTCCGCATTTCCACAGTGTCGTCAATAAGAAAATTCATTGTAAATTTTTCATATTTTCTCTTTTTCTTCATGAACATATCAAGCATCGATGATTTTTCAAAATCTTCAAAATAAACTCGCTCGTCTGTGGCGTAGAGTAAGCCGCTGAGTCCGTTGGACCCCTTCCCGGATTCTCCGATAAATCTGGCAAAGCTTTTGAAAATTATCGGTTTTCCGGCCTGCTGTTCTTTTTCAGCCCAGAATTCTATGGTTTCGTTATTTTCTTCCATTTTTAATATATATCACACTATTGAAATTTAGTAAATTCTTCTCTACTGTGAAGCTGATGATTGATTCTTTTTATAGAAATATAGACTACCTCAGAATTTCAATTACTGACAGATGTAATTTGCGCTGTCTTTATTGCATGCCGGCCGAAGGCGTTGTCCGGATGACACACACTGAGATTCTAAGATACGAAGAAATTGCTGCAATAGTACGTGCTGCCGCTGATGTTGGAATTTCAAAAATACGACTCACAGGTGGTGAGCCCCTGGTGAGGCCCGGTGTTGCAGATCTTGTTTCCATGCTTAAAGCTGTCGATGGTATAACCGATATTTCCATGACTACCAATGCAATTCTGCTTGAAGAATCGGCTGCTCGTCTGGCGGATTCAGGGCTTGATCGTGTGAATATAAGCCTTGATTCACTTGATGTAGAAAAGTTTAGAACTATTACCCGTGCGGGTGATATTGAGAAGGTCTTTTCAGGGATTGAAGAAGCAGAAGCTTCAGGGCTTGGGCCTGTAAAGATTAATACTGTTGTAATACGTGGATTTAACGACGATGAGATAATTGATCTTGCCGATTGGGCGTTCAGTAACAGTCTGCATCTGAGGTTTATCGAATTCATGCCGGTGAATGATTCCAGCTTCCCCTTTATTGAAAAACATATATCGTCGGATGAGATTCGTAATTTGCTTTTTCAGTATTATCCTGAACTGGAATCATGCAGTATTATCGGGGGCGGTCCTGCAATCAGCTGGCGCCGAAAGCTAGATACAGGAAGTGTCGGGGTAATTGAAGCTGTAAGTCATTCTTTTTGTGAACACTGCAACAGAATCAGGCTGACGGCTGACGGTATGCTCAAACCATGTCTGTTTTCTAATGATGAAATAAACCTTCTACCAGCGCTACGGGATGATGTTGTTATAAACTACGATGAGCTTTTCAAAAAAATTGAAGAAACAATCAGATGTAAACCTGCATCACATGTGGATTTTAAGCGGGTTAACAGTGACAGTCGCTGTATGAATGAAATAGGAGGCTGATGTGAAATTGAGTCATGTTGATGCGTCCGGAAAAGCCCGGATGGTTGATGTAAGCGGCAAGGATGACACGGTTCGAACTGCAGTTGCACGCGGGCAGGTTAAAATGGCGGCGGATACACTTAAAACTATAACTGATAATAATAACAAGAAGGGTGATGTTTTGCAGACAGCGCGGATAGCGGGAATTATGGCTGCAAAGAAGGTGCCTGATTTGATACCGCTCTGCCATACAATTGCGGTTACCGGGGTCAGGGTTGATATCACAGCTGATGATGGGCTGCCTGGAGTTCTTATCGAGGCGGAGGTTCGTTCGTCAGGTAAGACAGGTGTTGAAATGGAAGCTCTTCAGGCTGTCAGTGTTGCGGCACTCACAGTTTATGATATGTGTAAGGCTGTTGAGAAAACTATGGTAATAGACAATATCCGGCTGGTGAAAAAAAACGGTGGAAAAAGCGGAGATGTTAATCTTGAAGAATAACGCATATACAGCTTCAGTAATAACTGTAAGCGATAAGGGGGCTGCGGGGCTCAGAGAGGATAAATCGGGGCCGCTGGCGGCTGATATGCTCGAAAAGCTCGGCTTTCGGGTTGTTAAAACCGAGATTATTCCTGATGATTTTGATGCTATAGTAAAAGCCCTTATAAACCATAGTGATGAGGGGGTAAACCTGGTTATCACATCAGGCGGAACGGGTGCATCGCCGCGCGATAACACCCCGGAGGCTACTATGGCAGTATGTGAACGTGAGATTCCCGGGATTTCCGAGTTGATGCGATTCAAGGGATATAATATAACTCCCTTCGCTGTATTGTCGAGGGGACGTTCGGTCATAAGAAAAGGAAGTCTTATTATCAATCTTCCCGGTAACCCGAAGGCTGTATCTGAGAATATTGATATTCTCCAACCTGTGCTTTGGCATGCTGTAAAAATGCTCGAGGGCCGTGATACCGAACACTAAAAATAGATTTATCCTTTCCCACTGCCCCTTTTCCGACTATAATACTTCAGAGGTGGCGGATGGAGACCGAAGAAGACCTGACGATTCTGTCGAAATCAGAATTGGTCGAAGCATACCGTAGGGTAAAAGAATCCCGTGATAAAGTGTTCTCAGTTGTGTCTCATGATCTGCGCAGTCCATTTAGCGGGCTTCTAGGTCTTTCGGAAATGCTGGTTTCGGATGCGGCCCGGATGACGGCAGAAGAATTACAGGAATATCTTTCTGCTATGAATGATTCATTGAAAAATACATACGCTCTACTGGAAAATCTTTTTGAATGGGGCCAGATTGAAAGAGAAAAATACGTTCGAACGCTTGAGCAGATCCCCTTGCAGATAATAATTGATGAACTTCTTGAACTACTCGAGGTGCAGAGGTCAGAAAAGGATGTAACTGTTCTTAGATTATTTGATAGAGATCAGCTGATTGAGACAAATTCCAGAATGGTTGAGTTTGTCTTGAAGAACTTTATTTCGAATGCCATAAAGTTTTCTGAAAGCGGAAGTCGTCTTGAAATTGGATGCAGCGATGACGGTAAGGAAGTCTATGTGAGAGATTTTGGTGTAGGAATAAAAAGTGAGAATATTGAAAAGCTTTTTTCAATGACAGCAAGTTGGCGAAGCCAGGGAACAAACGGAGAGGGAGGTACCGGTCTGGGCCTTCTTGCCGCAAACCGGTACGCGGAATCTTTCGGTGGAAAGATTAGGGTTGAAAGCGCTCCCGGAGAAGGGAGTACATTTACACTTATTTTGCAAGAAGACCCCGTTTGAGGGAGATCTTCCCCGTCCTTATTGATTCTATAATTTTATAATCTCCGAGAAGGTTGAATGCATTGTTTACCGCGTTAGTGTCTCCGGTAATCTCAAGAATCCAAACCGTATCGCTTGAATCGATTATTCTAGCCTGTAAAGCTGTGATTATCTGCAGCACTTCACTTCTTTTTTCAGGGGCAACCTCTACCTTCATTAAAGCGTGTTCGCGCTCGACCGCCTCGGTGTTTTTGATATCCCAGACTTTTATTACATGAACCAGTTTCTGGAGCTGTTTTCTAACCTGCTCAAGAACGGTGTCATCGCCCCTTACAACAATAGTGAACCGGCTTTTTCCAGGCAGCTCGGTGTGGCCGACAGTGAGGCTTTCGATATTGAACCCCCGTCTTGAGAATAATCCTGAAATGCGGGTCATCACGCCTGGCTGGTCGTCGCAGAGAATTGATATTGTGTGGTTCATAATAGCTCCTTATTCTTCAATGTATTCAGTCAGGCTTGCACCGGTTACCATCGGGTATGTATTCCCCTGTTCGTGCAGAATGAATTCAATAACCGTCGGCCGGCCTGAGTTTATTGCCGTTTTAATAGCGTCGTCAATCTCTTCGGGGGTTTCAACTCTTATCCCCAGTGCTCCCATCCCCTCGGCAATTTTTGTAAAATCTACGCAGTTTCCGAGGTCGCAGCAGTTATAGCGTTCGCCGTAGAAGGCATCCTGTAGCTGGCTGATCATTCCAAGGCGCTGGTCCTTCATTACCATGGCAATGACAGGAAGATTTTCCTCTACCGCAGTGACCAGTTCCTGGCAGCACATCAGGAATGATCCGTCGCCGTTAATGGATATTACAGTGTCGTCAGGCATTCCTGCTTTTGCTCCGATAGCTGCCGGGAGTCCGAATCCCATAGTCCCCAGTCCGGCAGAGGTGATAAACGAGTTTTTTCTATCCACGGGGAAATGATGTGCCGTAAAAATCTGGTGACGGCCTACATCTGTAGTTATAATCGGATCAGGAACAATCTTTTTAAGCCGTTCAAGTATCAGCGGAATGTTGAGCCGGCTGTCGTCAGCCGGTTTCTCGCGGTCGGTTTTTAATTTCAGCAGATAGTCGCGCCATTCGTTTCGCTTACTGTCGTTTTTGGTGCCGAGTTGATCGGCAATTGAGGTTATAATATGCGAAGCGTCGCCTACTATTGGTAGAAATGAAGGTACATTCTTGCTTATCTCGGCAGGGTCTATGTCTATGTGGATTATAACTGCGTTCGGCGCGAAGTTTCTCAGGGGGCCTGTCGTTCTGTCGCCGAATCGAGTTCCGACCGCAACAATAACATCCGCTTTCTGTATGGCGTTATTACCGGCCGCTGTTCCGTGATATCCAATCATTCCGAGGTAAAGTCTGTCGGTGTTCGGGTATCCGTTTTTCCCGGTAAGTGTTGCGACGACGGGGATATCCGTATTTCTAGCAAATTCAGTCAGGGCGTCCTCTGCTCCCGAGCCAACAACGCCGCCTCCGGAGATTATGACCGGTTTCTCAGCTTTTTTCAGCAGCGCCACGGCTTTCTTAATCTGTCCGCTGTGTCCTTTTATTGTCGGGTTGTATCCCTCAAGAACTGGCGCTTTTTGGCTTTTGTCCGGGCCTTTAAGATTAGCAGCCAGAACATCTTTCGGGATATCAATCAGGACAGGACCTTTTCTGCCTGTGGTAGACAGGAAAAATGCTTCATGAACAGATTCTGAAAGAGTATCGGGATCATTTACGAGGTAGTTATGTTTTGTTATAGGGATTGTTATTCCCGTGATGTCAACCTCCTGGAATGCGTCATTACCAATCTGTTCTCTAGGAACCTGTCCGCTGATTGCAATTACAGGTGTGGAGTCCATAAAGGCTGTTGCAATTCCGGTTACAAGGTTTGTTGCGCCCGGCCCGCTGGTTGCCATACAGATCCCGGCTTTTCCTGTGGCTCTGGCGTATCCGTCAGCCATATGTGCGCCGCCCTGTTCGTGACGGCAAAGGATGTGCCTCAGTCCATATTTTTCAAGATTATCATACAGTGGCAGAGTTGCTCCGCCGGGATAGCCGAATATAATCTCAGCACCCTCATTCGTCAATGCTTCTAGAACAGCATCAGCTCCGGTTATGGTCATTTTATTCTTGTCTTTTTCACTCACTTCCACTTTCCCCCATAAAAAAAGGCCTGTCGACTATAACCGTCAACAGGCCTGTATACTTACTAAGATACTTCCGTTTATCCGGTTACAGAACTTCCCCTGCGGACGACAACGTCCACGACAGCTGAAGCAGTTTTGACTGCTACGAGTACATTAAGGATGTTGACAACTGCTGATGAAATAACAGCAACCGGATTCTTCATATAATAACAATACTCCCAAAAGACTTATCGGTCAAGAGGCGATAATCAATAGATGAGTATTTTATTAGGAGATAACAGTTTTCACAAAATGTCTTCAGGGTTTGTATGCAGAAGGAAAGTGTGAGAAATTTTATTGGATTGTTGACAGTATATAGAGTAAGATTATAGCAGTTAAATAATCAGGGAGAGTCCATGACTAGAAAATTGGTTGGTGTTTTAACTTTGGCAATATTTATTGCGGGTTGCTCTACAGTAAGTGATTTTTTCGGAAAACCGGAAATCAGCTTCAGGGATGTTTCAATAGATTCTCTTGATGCGGAAGGGATAACCTTTAGTTGTGATTATTCGGTTTCCAACCCTTATCCTGTAGGAATTAAAATTGATGGTTTATCAATAGATATAATATTTGAAGAAAGCATTGTGCTTCATGTTGATACTGATGAAGGTCTGAATCTTTCATCAGGTGCATTTAATAATAACAGCATCCTTTTTAAACTTCCCTATGAAAGTATAGTAGAGCTAGCAGGTGAGGGGCGGGATAGGGAGGTGCTGCCCTTTGCCATAAGCGGCGAAGCCAGTTTTGATTTATCCTCGATTCCGTATTTTAGCGGTCAAGATATTTCTATACCCTTTGCAAAATCTTTTGATGTCCCCGTGTTTAAACCCGAGTTCAGCGTTGGTAATGGACGTATAAAGCTTCCGTCGGTCCGTGAGATAACCACAGCACTTGTTACCGGGGGGGTGAATATCCTAAAGGCCGGTATAGTTGCTGGACAGATAGTTTTGGGGAAAAATATTTCCGGGGACGTTTTTGATGGGATAGATTTTGATGTCACCGTCGAGTTTGATCTTGGTGTAAATAATAAAGGTGGTGCCCCTTGGAAATTTGAGCTTGACAAATGCAGCATAAATACAGGAGTAGGCTCTTTAATGGAGATGAAGGCCCTGGGCGGTCCGGTTATTATAGAAAGTGGAAATTCTACTGTTCGAATGGCTGCTGTTGTGAATACATTGGAATGGGGTGATTTTATTACTGGGCTGGCTGGTGGTGGTGTAACCGGTTCTGATCTTGTTATAGAGAGTAGGTTGTCCTTTCCGACTCTCCCCTATGAGTTTGAATTGCCTCTACACATAGAAAAAGATCTATCATTGAATGCTTTTGAGTTCGATTCTAAATGATGCCCCGTTTGGTTAAAACTTTGATTATCGGCTGTTTTTTTGGTGTTCTTTACCACTGAAAACAGCCGTTTTTGACAGTTTCAAAAAGCTTAGAAATTCCTGAATTTTTGCTATTAAATCTTAGGATTCTGTTGACACTGGCGGGTGAATTCTATATATTCATCATCACACGTCAACGAGACGAACTGATTAAAGAGCAACTCGGGAGAGCTTAGCCGAAAGTCAGTAACACTTCTTGACAACATCAACGGTAATTGGTAACTTTGCCTCCGCATCAGATATTAAGTTTTTGCTGCGTACGTTGAGCACATTAGAGTGCATTGACCGGCAGGTTGGAGCAATTGAAAAATTGCTGATTAGCAATCTGGGTTATTGACATAAAATGAGGTAGCTGATAATATTTACCTCCGCGATTAAGAAGACTTTGTTTTCGAGATTGCAGCCCTGCTTGACAGGGATTTGTTAATTCTTTACTATGTAGAGAGTTGATACGAAGTTTTTAGTTAAACTTCAGTTTGATTTGACAATGTTAAATCAATTGTTCTTTTGAATAATTAGGGATGGAGAGAGCCTGTGTTTGGGTGATGCTGATGAGCCTTCTGAGATATGAAGGATGTCAGATAAGCCAAATACGGATGTCTTTTTAATTAAGGACGCCGACTCAATCGTGTACGATTGAGTATGGAGTTTTCTAACGAAAACATTCATGTTGATACCTTAGGGTATTATTCATGGATGTTCAGTACGAAGTGCTGAACTCCAAAATCATTTCACTTTGTGAAATGATTCTTTGTTAGGATAAACTTGCTAATCTTAATGGTTAGCAAATTATATTATGGAGAGTTTGATCCTGGCTCAGAACGAACGCTGGCG
>JAQQAL010000025.1 GCA_028532855.1 Candidatus Thalassospirochaeta sargassi | reverse complement strand
AGAAACAGAAACAGAAACAGAAACAGAAACAGAAACAGAAACAGAAACAGAAACAGAAACAGAAACAGAAACAGAAACAGAAACAGAAACAGAAACAGAAACAGAAACAGAAACAGAAACAGAACCTGAGGATTTACCTGATAGTGATGAGATGGGAATTTTTGAAGAGATAGATGTTATGGATGAGCTCAATGATTTAGAAGCTCAAGATTCGAATATATCTTCTATTTTTTCTGTTGGTGAACCGGAATGGACTCCAGATTTCGATACTCTATCCGAGAATATTTCTTCTCTTTCAACGGGAATTGATTTGCCTTCCGGCATTTTCTCACTAGCGGTTAACTTTTTTAATATGAAATCTGGAATTTTTCTTACCTACGAATCTGATTCGGAAGTTTTCGCCCCCTTTTCATCTCTATCTATTGATGAAACAACACTCAGAAGATGCCGGATAGGAACTGAGATACTAAGGGAAAACAATCTTATATTCAGCGGCAGCACTATCCACCCTTCAGTCCCCAAAAGTTTTCTTAAGAATTATATTTCCAGAAGGTTGTGGGACACAATTGATAAGCTTGATGTTTTCATATTCAGCCACCATGACAAATTATTCGGTATGCTCCTGATGTTTAATCTTAAAGTTGGGAATCATCCTCAATTTAATGATTTTTCTTCTTTATTTATCAGAAAATGCTCTGAACTATTTTTCAATAGTTTATCCAAGGTTATCAACAACCTTCCTTCAATACCACTCAACGCCCCACTTGACATCACTCAGGCACCAGCAGAAACTACCCGAATCTTTAACGAACTTAATATTGATTCAGGTACACCAGTTAAACTTGTATATATCAATTATTCGGAGATTATTTCTGAAATCCTCCGGAAAGATTCTTCAATCGACAAATTCCGCCTTGAAGATGATATTTACAAGATGTATACCTCAATGCTTTTCGGCAGAAGTTTTATACTTAAATTTAAAAATTGCAGTCTCCTTTTATGTCTTGCTGCGGGACTTACAAATGATAATTCAATTGTTGAACATCAGATGTTATCCAGTCTTGAATCGCTTTTCAGTGCTAACAGCATTCTTGAATCTCCTCTTGTTAAGGTTATTGATTTTATACCGGCTGAAACAGATATAGAAGAACAGGTTGCAGCTCTGATATCCACCGAAACATGATCGAAACACTCAACAGCAAAGATGGTGCTCTAACAGCCAAAATTAATAATATTTTTGTACACTCTTCGTATTCACCTAAAAAAGAAGCACTGAATTACGCAAGGAAAATGCGTTTTGCTGAAAGCCGTTCAATTATTTTGCTTGAACCCTGTTTAAATTATTTAGCAGAAATTATAAAAAGAGAAAATCCGCAAACAAAAATTATTTCTATTTATTTTGAAGAATTCTTTTTTAATAATGACACAGACAAATCTGATCATAAATACTTATATAACAAAGATAACAGCAAGCTGCAGCAATTTCTGAGTCATACGGTAACCGAACTCGATATTGAAAGCCTTAAAATCATAGACTGGCCGCCTGCTGAAAAGATTTTCGGTATTTCAAGTGAATTACGGAATATCATCGGGCAGCATATCAGAGAAATGTACGGAAACATAACGACGGTTTCCGGTTTCGGGAAGATCATCTTTAGAAATTATTTTCACAATTTTTCTTCGATAGAGCATTTTTTCAAGATTTCAATGCAGAACTCTACGGTATTTATCGCGGGTTCTGGCCCCAGCCTGAAAAATGAAATTGACTTTTTAAAAAATAATCGAAATAGGCTATTTCTTATTGCCCTTCCCTCTTCTGTTTCATTCCTGCAGCACAACTTAATTAAACCCGATTTAATTGTCACAACTGACCCGGGTTATTATGCTAAACAGCATCTGTATAGTAGTGAATCAATTCCTGTAGCAGCACCTTTAACGGCAGCACTTCCCATATCAATCCAGAATACTGGAATCATTGAATTCAAACAGAATTATTTTCTTGAAACATTTTTGAGTAACAATCAAAACACTGTAATAATCCCCCAGCATGGAACCGTTGCCGGTTCTGCAATTTATATAGCTTTGCAGATTTCCAGCGGACCTATTCTAATTTCAGGTTTTGATTTTTCATATCATGATCTTCTCAGTCATAACAGGCCTCACTCGTTCGATTCAATAATCGATTCACAGGCTGATCGATATAAACCGTTGAATTCTCTGTACTTTTATAGAAATATTATTGATTCAGAGCGTATTTCCAATTTTACCAGAACAAACAAAGCTCTGAAAACCTATTCAGGTTGGTTTGCTGCTAATAGTCGTAAATTTAACAGCCGGTGTTTTTTTATGGAAAGAAATTTTCCACCCCCGGGAGCATTTCAATCTATTAGCTGTAGAAACGCTGAAGGCATGTTAGGCCCGCCTCCTCAAGCTTCATTTATTAGAATGGAAAATACAATCGTAAATGAAAGAAAATATCGCCTGCATCAAATGATTAACTCATCTGTCACCATGTTAGAAGATACAGCCGAAATAATACAACATCTACAAAGCGGTTCCGAGATTGTACAGGCCCTTAATAATCCATTTATTTTTAATCTTTTTTTACCATCATTACTCGAAATTAAACGACATTATATTCATAAAAACGGTAAAGAAGTACAGAATAAAGCCGTTTCTCTAATTAGGGAGACTATTACTTTTATAGAAAGCTTTTTAAACTATGTTTGATTCCGGAATATTTGACAGAAACCTGCTATCTCTTTCTCTTCATAATGAAGAACTTGCAATAGAGCTCACTCACACAAAAACCAACTCCAGTATCAGCTTTAAAACATCCAGAACCGGATGTCTCGTTCCGTTCATTGTTCATAATCAACGAGAGTATTCATTGCATTCACTTTTTGATCCTGAAAAGGAAGCCAGAAGATATTCAGACTCAATTAAGGTCGGCGGTTACATAGTAGTACTTGGATTCGGTGCAGGCTATCACATCAAAGCGCTTCTTGATCGCAAAGATATTAACAGCATATTGATAATTGACCGTAATATAGAATTATTTAAGTCAATACTCGGTGCTATTGATCTCTCAGATATACTCTCCGATCCCCGCGTAACTCTCTTAGTTGATAAATCACCTGACTATATAAAGGATTTCCTCCCATCTAATTATCTACCTGCGGTCACAGGTGATTTCAGCACCATTAGTCTTCGATCACGAATAGAATCTGAAAAAGAATATTTTAATTCAGTTCTTAACTCTATAAGAAACGTTCTTGATACCCTTTCAGATGACTATACCGTCCAGACATGGTTTGGAAAACGCTGGTTTGTAAACACTGTTGCAAACCTTAAATCCGCCGAAAAAGCAGTGACGGTACTCCCTCCGGTCAGGGATGTTATTATTGCGGCAGCCGGACCATCGCTCGAAATGCAGCTCAATGATCTCTTACAAAAATCTGCAGAAAACTTTCTTATTTCAACAGACACAGCCCTATCATGCCTGCTTAAGAACGGAATCAAACCGGATCTTGTAATTTCAATAGATTGTCAGCAAATTACATATCATCATTTTATGGCAGGATTTCCGAAGGATATTCCTCTGGTTATGGATATGGCATCTCCACCATTGCTTTCCAGGCTTTCAGATAAAACATTCTTTTTTGCAAGTGCTCATCCATTTTCAAAATATATAAATCGCAATTGGCGGAAGTTCCCCTTTGTTGACACATCAGGAGGAAATGTAACCCATGCAGCAATATCACTTGCTGACAAACTTGGTGCACGAAGCATACGGATTTACGGGGCGGATTTCTCATATCCTGAGGGAAAAAGCTATGCTCGCGGCACATATATTTATCCTTATTTCACAAGTAAATCAATCAGAACGGAACCGCTTGAATCTGAATTCTACAGATTTCTATACCGCAACGATAACATTACAATGCTTAAAACAGAATATGGATATAGATATCAAACCAGACCAATGCTCAGCTATAAGGAACGCCTGGAATCTTTTGCTGAAAACATAAATGCAGGAATCATACCTGTATACGGTCTCGGTGAACCTATAAGTGTTCCGGTAAAAAAACCGGCATCCCCATCTTCACAATTTTTCTCAGCGGGTGTGTGCAGAACATCATGGCGTGAGTTTCTAAGCTCATACAAAACTAAACTAAAAAATTTGAATGTACCCGACATTCCTCCATCTCGATATCTAGCAGGACTTGATTTTACTGATCTCGACATCTGGACTACCCTGTTTCCAGCTGCAGCAGTCCTTCGTAAAAAATACAGAGATACTGATATAACCTCTCCGGAAATTCTCAGAGAAATTAGAAAATGGGCTCTTGATGTAATAGAGCAGAATCTTGATTAGTAGATAATTCCAGCATAGCCAACAAAAGAATCTGAAGGCATAACATCATAACTGGTTGAGTACTGAGTCAGAAGACCTTTCTCAACACCGTTTTGTGAAGCAAATTCTACCGCAGCAGCTGCAGCGCCAATAGAACACGCAGATTTATTTGCCAGGGCGTGATCAACAGCATCTTTCGAGCTCATATTAACAAGCAAATCAATCACTTCTGCATCATTCTTATTCTTCATCCAGTTCAGCCCTGATACACCCCTTCCCTGAGGTTCAAAACCGTAATTTGCTCCATAATGCGTCAAGTCAGTAGATCCTATGACCGCAGTCTCTACCTCCAGTTCAACTGTCAATTCATATAAAATTTTTCCAAGCTCGACCGCCTTCTCATCAGCGGGAGCACGCAACCAGATGGCATCGGCTCCGGGCGAAAAATATTTTATCATGGGCAGAATAACCTCGACAGTATTGTCGCTGAAAATATCTTCTTCTATGTTTATATCCTCTTGCAGCCTTTTAATACAATCAAGCCTGTTTACAATTATTCCGAGAGGAGTTTCAATCTCACTTTCCGATGCCGCCAGTATGCTGCTGCCCGGGGGAAGATGACCTCCTATGACGACTATAATTTTTTTCCCGCCGCAGGTTTTTTTTAGAGGAATAGCAGCTATCCTCCCTGAATAATACCACCCGGCATGGGGAACAATAGCGGCGAAACAGGTTGTATCCTCTTCTACATCTTTTGTCCATCTATCGAGATTTGTTTTTATTTCGCTAATTGTATCCGGATACCAGCCTCCTGGAAGAATTCTCGGTCTTATCATGGTAATATTATATAATATGGATTAATTTTTTGCAAAAAAAGTTATATACATATCTGTTTTCTTCCGTATAATAATATATATGGCAACGAAAGGTATAAAATTATTTACAGCATTAAGCATAATATTCTACGTCCTTCTGATAATTTATCTTTGGTACGCATTCTACAGCATCCGCAATAGTGAGCTTGATACAGCATCAGATTCAGCAACTTTTATAGCCGGAGACATAGATAGTGCATACTCAGTTGATTACTCCTTTTCAGGCGGATTCTTCTCAGACAAAATAGCAGATTCTTTCAACAGATATGATAAGCTTACCGGAATAATTATTTATTCTGATGAACGCGAAATACAGTATATTAAACTTACTGATCCAAGACTTTTAGGTGATAGTGTGGCGCAATTCGATCCCTATTCCCCTCTGCCTGAAATAACGCCTATTCACCCATTCATGAAGATTTACACATCCAGACTATATTTTGCCGACGGATCAGTTTATAACTCTGCCGTGATATTTGATCTTCTTGATCGCAAGTTGTTTTTTCCTGTTTTAAGAAACAGCCTCATAGCTGCTCTTGTTTATCTTTTACTTTCTATAATCCTACTGGCGACCCTATCGGAGAGCGGTTCCACTTCCCCCCGAAACAGCGTTTCCAAGAATGAAACAGCTGATTCAGAATTTCACCCGGAAGACTTCGGTCCGCCTCAGGATGTTCCGGCTCTCGATAATTATTCAGCTGATGCTTCTGCATCATCAAATACAGAATCTTCATCTACCCCATCCGGAATGTATTCTGAAAGAAGCGGTCTTGTATGGGAACATTTTCTTTCAGAAAAGCTCGATGCAGAACTAAAGCGTGCAGCATCCTTTGATCAGGACAGCTGCCTCGTTTTTTTAAGCATCGTCAGCCTTTCGGGCTTCATACCCTACAGGAACATCTCAGAGCTTATTGTTGAGCATTTTGCATATAAAGATCTTGCTTTTGAATCTGGTGATAATACATTCTGTATCATCATTCCGGAAAAGGATATAGATGAGGGTCAGATTGAGGTTGAAAAATTCAAAAAGAGCCTGATTTCAAGGTTTCCTGATTCATCCTACAAAATATTTGCAGGTATTACATCACGTAACAGCAGGCTTCTCAGTGAGAAACGAATGATTCAGGAAGCAAGAGCTGCTCTTAATAAGGCTGAAGCTGAAGAAGACAGCACAACCATTGCCTTCAGAACTGATTTAAATAAATATCGGGAGTATATAGCAACTACTATCTAATCAACGTTAGGTATATCTATCTGCATCCCGTCTCTTGACAGAAAGGTGTCCGGAAACACATCCCGCGCTTCTTTCAGCATCTTTTTCAGATCGGATTCAATATACCTCGGACTGTAGTGTATAAGCCCCATCTTCTTTACGCCGCCTGCATTTTTTGCACATGTTGCAGCCTGTACACTTGTCATATGCTTTTTATCAGCCGCATCCTCCTCCAGTTCATGCCTGAACATCCCTTCACAGATAAACAGATCCGATTCTGCGACATAATCTGCAATTTTTTCCAGATATAGTGTATCAGTTACGTATGAAAATTTTCGACCGGAACGTTCCTCGCCAAGAACGTCCTCTGGAGTGACTACTGTCCCATCTTCAAGCTTAACTGCGTCACCACGCTGCAGTACCGACCATAGAGGGCCTTTGGGTACATTGAGAGCAAGAGCCTTTTCAGGATGGAAAATACCCGGACGGCTTTCTTCAGTCAGGGTATAGCCTATACAGGGCTTTGAATGTTCAAGTTTGAAAGCAGTAACCGAAAAACCATCGCCCCTTAGAATTTCGCCGTCTTCATAAATTTCTTTCACAATAATTTCATAATTTATATACATATCAAGAACCTTGCGGCTTGTCTCAACATATTCTTTTATCTTAGGAGGGCCGTAAATATACAGAGGCTCTTCTCTGTCCACCTGAGACGAAAGCATAAGTATGCCCGGCAGACCGGTTACGTGGTCTGCATGTGTATGTGAAATAAAAATTGCGGAAATCTTTTTCCATTTAAGATTAAGTTTACGCAGTGATATCTGGGTTGCTTCACCGCAATCAAAAAGAAATAAATCTCCTTCCCTGCGCAGAAGCACCGAGGTTAAAAATCTATGAGGTAGCGGCATCATACCGCCTGTTCCAAGTACGAAGGCTTCGAGATTCATGCTATTAGTTACCTGCCTGCTCTATAATTCTGTATCAAACTTTTTTTTCTTATTCCTGAGTGCTTCAGCAGCCCCTTTAATTCAAGATAGGTATAATCAGGAATCTTTTCAAGGCATCTCATAAAGAGTTCTTTACATGCAACCGCATCATCCTCCGCCCTATGAGCGTTTTCGATATCTATCCCTATAGTATTTGCGATATTCTCAAGACTGTAGCTGTATAGCCCCTTGAAATAGCGTTTAGCAAGCGGAATCGTATCCAGACATATTAAATCGGGCGTTTCAATTCCTAATCTCTCATTTGTCTGAACAAGAAAACTCGCGTCAAAACCGATATTATGAGCCACAAGTACGCTGTCGTCAATAAACTCTGTAAATGCCGGCATTATATCCGCAGTAACCGGTTTATCTTCAACATCCTTATCGTAGATGTGATTTACCGCTGATGCCCCTTCCGGTATAGGCCTCTCAGGATTAATTAGTCCTGAAAACCTGAATTCATCACCGCCAAGGCTGAATTTAACTGCACCAATCTCAATTATCCTGTCTTTATCAGGATAGAGCCCTGTAGTTTCAAAATCGAAGACAGTAAACTGAATACTGCTTAAAGGTCTATTTAACATTAGCCTTATCTATCTTCGGGGCTTTCTTCAGGCGGAATTTTATTTTGTCATTTCGACACTCTACCAGGATATGATCCCCACTCTTGAAAGTACCTTTAAGTATTTCCATGGAGAGTGAGTCTTCTATCTCATTTTGAATTGTGCGTCTAAGCGGCCTTGCTCCGTATTTTGCATCATAGCCGTCTTCTATCATCTTTTCCTTCGCCTTTCTGCTTATCTCAATGAAGATATTATTTTCAAAAAGTCTAAGAGCAACCTCAGACATCATTATATCGAATATATCACTCACATTTTTCTTGTCCAGGCTGTGGAATACTACTATGTCATCAATTCTATTCAGAAACTCCGGTCTGAAGACTCTACGCAGCTCATTCATGGCTGAAGATTTAATCTCACGCTGATCCATCAGTCCTTCTTCAACCGAGAATCCTAGAGATGCTCCTTTCGAGATTTCTCTGGCGCCGGCATTACTAGTCATAATTAGAACGGCGTTTCTGAAGGACACCTTATGCCCGAGATTATCTGCAAGTTCACCTTCTTCGAGAACCTGCAGAAGAAGGTTGAATACATCCGGATGCGCCTTCTCTATTTCATCAAGAAGGATGACACTGTAGGGACGGCGCCTGATCTGCTCAGTCAGAATCCCGCCTTCTTCATAACCGACATACCCCGGAGGAGCTCCTACGAGTCTTGAGAGGTTATGCTTTTCCATATAATCGGACATATCAATTCTTATCAGGGAATCTTTATCACCAAATAGAAACTCAGCTAGGGTTTTAGCAAGTAATGTCTTACCTACACCGGTAGGTCCTAAAAAGATAAACGAGCCCATCGGCCTCGATGGAGAACTCAAACCTGTCCTCGCTCTTCTTATTGAAGAAGCAATTACTTTTATTCCGTCGTCCTGACCAATCACGGTTTTATGCAGTTCTTCTTCAATTTTCAGAAGCCGCTCTGATTCAGACTGTGCAATTCTGAAAAGAGGAATGCCTGTGATATTTGAAATAAGCTCCTGAATATCATCGGCATCTATTTCATTCTTTTCTTCTTTCAGGCTATCCTGCCAGCCCTTCTTAAGCTCTTCAACCTCTGTTTTCATCTTTCTGACGGTATCACGGACAGCTGCAGCCTTTTCATAGTTCTGGCTGTTAACCAGTGTTATTTTCTCCTGCGTCAGATCTTCAATCTGCTTTTCCATATCGGCAAGCTCTTTCGGTCTTATGCTGTTGTTAATTCTCTTGAATGAACCTGCTTCATCAATCAGGTCTATTGCCTTATCCGGCAGAAATCTGTCTGAGATATATTTATCAGCCAATTTAGCTGCCGCCTGCAGGGCTTCGGCAGAGTATGTTACGTTATGGTGTTCCTCATAATTAAGCTTGATTCCCTTCAGAATTTCAATAGTATCGTCTACATTGGGCTCTTCCACAACAATGGTCTGAAACCGTCGTTCAAGAGCAGCATCCTTTTCAATATACTTCTTGTATTCATTCAGGGTGGTAGCACCGATGCACTGAAGCTCTCCGCGGGATAATGCCGGTTTAAGCATATTCGACGCGTCTATGGCCCCCTCAGCGCCGCCTGCGCCGATAATTGTGTGCAGTTCATCAATAAATAGAATCACATTCCCAGCAGCCCGTATCTCCTTCATCACCCTTTTAAGACGCTCTTCAAATTCGCCTCTATATTTGGTTCCTGCTATCAAAGAGGCCAAATCAAGGGTCAGCACACGCTTTCCGATTAAAACCTCAGGAGCTTCACCATTAACTATTTTCTGTGCAAGCCCTTCAACAATGGCGGTCTTACCAACCCCGGGTTCTCCTATTAAAACAGGGTTATTCTTGTTTCTTCTTGCAAGTATCTGTATTACTCGTTGAATTTCCTTATCACGTCCTATTACAGGATCAAGCTTTTCCTGTCTTGCATATTCTGTGAGCTCCCTGGCGAATTCGTCAAGTGTAGGCGTGTTCTTTTTACCTGTAGAAGTCTGTTTCTTTCTCACCTGATCGGTCTGAACCGAATTCTTCTGTTTTACGTTTCCCGGCCCGCGCAGCTCGATAACAGCAGCCCTTACATTTTCAGGGTTTATCGAATGTTTAACGAAAAACCTTGATGTTATACTGCCACTCTCATTAATTGCGGCAATAATCAGATGCTCGGTACCGATATAATCGTGACCAAGTGATCTTGCTTCTTCTGCTGAATCTTCAAGAATCTTTTTACCCCGTCTGGAAGGAGGGACATCTCCAAGAATCAATCCGCTGTGCTTTTTTGGAATATTCCGCTCTATCTCAAGCTGAAGTTCAATCGGATCAATGCCGAGATTCTTTACAGCCTTGTAGCCGATACCCTCGCCTTCCTTAATTATCGCGAGAATAATATGTTCTGGAAGCAGCTGATCCGAATGAAATCTCTTCGCTTCTTCCTGTGCGAATATTGTCAGTATGCGTTGTGCTCTTTGTGTCAGACCTTTAAACATTCTATCCTCCGTCGGCTAGCTCTTTTTAGTAATTATATCTTTGACATAGGCGGCTCTGGTAAAATCAACCAGCGTCTCGTCGGCGCCCGATTCTGTATCATTGATCATTTTCTGAATATGCGATTTCTGACTTAAGAAAATCAGACTTGTACATACCTCGATAGGAAGGTCAATTAAACCTAATGCAATCCCCATTCGAAGAGTAGACAGATTATCGATTGCCTCATTTGCACCGAGAAGCCTGCAGTTTGTCAAAAGCCCGTAGGCCCGGAAAACAGAATCCTCAACAGCAGTTCGTTTCTTTTCAAACATTTCCTCCCGAGCCTTCAGTTCGTAGCCTGCTATCTGTATAGCAAGATTCTCAAGCTTATCAACAATCTCTTCTTCAGTCTGCCCGATTGTAAACTGATTTGATATCTGATACATACTGCCGAGCGAATGGTCCTCATCCCCCATGAAGCCCTTTACAGTAAAACCAATCTGCACAACCGCTTTAAGCGCTTTCTCAATCAGGTTAGTTTCAACAAGCGCAGGCAGATGCATCATAACCGATGCCCTTGCGCCGGTACCCAGGTTATTCACTTCCGTATTCAGATATCCAAATTCAAACGAAACCGCGTAATCAAGTGCGGATTCAAGGGCTGAATCTATCTGATCAGCCTTTTTTGCACATTTACGAACCTCAAGTCCTCCGTCAAATACAGCAAACCTCAGATGATCCATATCATTAATGACGCATGAGCTCAGGTTATCACCGCTTACAACTATATTTTTATTCATATGCAGCATGTAATCCTGTGTAATATGATTACGCTCAAGGAGAATACGCCTGTCTATGGGGTCTATCTCCCCGATCTCTGATACGCCGAAGCTGTCATTTGAACCTACCCCCTCAAACGCACCGATTATCTTGCTGCTTACAGCCGCCTCTTCGTCTCTATCCATTTTGCCGGGATACCTATAACCATTAATATTTCTTGAAAGTCTGAACCGGCTGGATATAACAACATCGTTCATGTTGCCGCTTTGAGAAAACCAGCCGGTTTTTTCTGTTATTTCGATAGGCTTATTCATCTTCCACCCCGGCTCTCTGCTCTATTATCTTTATTCTATCTCTAAGGATCGCAGCCTGCTCGTAATTCTCCTGATCAATAGCATTTTCCAGCTTTTCACGAAGACTCTCTTTATCAATCAATAGTTTTTTCAGCGTACCTACCTTTTCAGGTAATTTACCTACATGCTGTACCTGTCCGGCTGTGTTCTCGAGGTAATTCTCTATTTCTTTGCTGAAAGTATTGTAGCAGTCGGCGCAACCGACTGTAGCATTCTTTCTAAAATCCTTTATAGTCGTACCGCAGGTACTGCAGACATCTTTGTCTTCCTGCTCTGAATATTTATCGGTTAGATCAATTAGGCTTGTAAGAAGCTGAGACAGAGAGAGTTCAATTACATCCTCTTCCCCTGATATACCCTTCTCACCGGCGCAGTCAGCACATAGATGGAGTTCACTTATCTTTTCACCCACTATCTGCTTTACGTGAATTACCGCTTCTTTTTCTTTACAAATGTCGCATTTCATTAAGTCACCTTGATATTATTGTAATAAAATTTTGAAACATTTTCCACATAATTTTAGTTAGGACAACTCAATGTTTACGCATTATCTCCAGAGGCATCATTTTTTCAGCCTTTCGCGCCGGCATTACAGCTGCAAACACCGACAACAGGACTGCAGCAGCTGCAACAGTCAGGATTTTCCCCGGATCTATATCGACGGGTATTTCCTCAAGATAGTATGCAGAAGCGGAAATTATTGAAAAACTGTCCTGATGTCCGGATAGGTTTCCGATGCCGTCCGAAACAGTTTGAAAAAATTGTATTATCGAATTTATATTAACAGAAATCAGCAGACCTGCAATTGTACCGACTGCAGCGCCGCTAAGACCTGTTATCATTCCAGTGTAGATAAAAGCCTGCCTTATCTGTCGCCCCGACGTTCCGCAGCTCTTCATTATTGCAATGTCAGCCCGTCTCTCTATAACCATTATTATCATCGATGAAGCTATATTAACAGCAGCCACAACGATAATTATGCCCATTATAAAAACCAGCAGGACCCTTGTCGTATAAAGCGATTCATACATAGACCTTTGCATATTGTACCAGCCGGCTGCGGTCATTTCCGTATCAATGTTCTCCTGTATGCTTCGAACGGCATCATCTACACCGTTATACGGGTCTTTAATCTTGCACTGTATGCTCAAATAACCCTCCCCGCGAAACAGCTTCTCACCCTTATCCAGGCTTATGTACCCTGACATCGCATCAACTTCATAATATCCGGTAGAGAAAATACCCGTAACCGTAAAAGCCTCAGGCCGCAGAATGATTTTACCGGTTGATGTTGTTTTTGCCGTTAGTAGTTTTATTTGTTCACCCGCTTCAACATCCAACTGTGATGCAATCTCCGTGCTTAACATTATATCGGAAGGGTTTCTCAGATCAAAACTTCCTCCGGATATTTCAAGGAATCGCCTGAATCCCTGATCTTTTTCAAAGATGTCGGGAGGCATTGCCTTCAGTTGTATACCTGTCCTGCTGTATTCTGAATAAATCAGTCCAGTCCCCCTGTATACAGGCGATGCATTAAGAACCTCCGGCAATGTTTCGATTTCTTCACTGAGCCTGAGATAAGCTTCTACATCCAAATCATCGAGCGGGGCAAGCTGGACATGTCCCGTTTCAAGTTCAATGAATCTGCGGGTTATGCCTTCTATCATTCCGTCCGAAACCTCTATTACGACAATCATCGGTACAACAGATAATGCTACGGCAATTGCAGCGCCCGCCATTGTGCGCTTTTTCCCTTTACGGAATGAGTAAAAATTCCTTATCCCCATAAACAAGGGAAACCACGAAAGCGTTTTCATTTCAGGTGCAGTTCCCCTTTATGCAGATAGTATTCATTGTTGCCCCGGCCGGCAAGCTCACCGTCATGTGTAACAAGGATCAGTGTCTTGCCGAAATCATGCACCATATCAAAAAGCAGATTTTCAACAACCCTTGAATTTTCTTCATCCAGGTTACCGGTTGGTTCATCGGCAAGTATTATGTCCGGCTCATTTATCAGCGCACGGGCAAGAGCCGCCCGCTGCCTCTCTCCTCCGGACAACTGAGAAGGATAATGGGTTATCCTGTCAGTGAGTTTTACCCGCTCCAGCAGCTCCTCAGCCTTCTCTATAGCGTCCTTCCTGCTGTTTCCGGCCATAAAGTTGGGCATCATAACATTCTCTACACAGGTAAAATCCTTAAGAAGATAGTGAAACTGAAACACAAATCCTATCTTACGTTTTCGATATTCTGATAACTGTGCTTCATTGAGTTTTTCAATCTGTTGTTCTCCAACCTCGATTATACCGCTGTCGGCCCGGTCCAGGCCCCCTATTATATTTAAAAGTGTACTCTTACCACAACCGCTCTCACCGGTAATAACGGTAGTTGTATTTTCATCTATAATCAGATTGATATTTTTCAGAATCAGAAGTTTTTCAGCTTCTGTTTGATAGGTTTTTCTAACTTTGGAAAGGTTAAGCAGACTCATTTATTACATCCTCATTCATATCGGAGAACCTCCTGCGGTGTTATCTGCGAAACCTTTCTTGAAGCTACAAAGGCTGAAAAGACGCAGAAACCCACCGCGAAAACAAAAATTGATAAAATCTCAACCGGAACAATCCGTACCGGCATATTTATAAGAAAAGAAGATCTGAGCGACATAATGCTCAGTATTTCATTAATGTTCAGAGTAACAGCAAGACCGCAGAAAACTCCCGCAATTCCGCCGCCTAGACCTATCATGAGTCCATCCATCACAAAGATCTGTCTAATCTGTGCAGGAGTGGATCCTATTGCACGAAGAATTCCTATTTCTTCCTGTTTTTCTGCAATTGTCCTTCTCGTTGAATTGAATATTCCGAAAGAAACAACAAGAAAAATCAGTCCCAGAAGTATAAACATCATCGATTTCTCCAAACGCAAGGCACTGAAAAAAGCCTTGTTGTATTCGCGCCAAGATGTAATGTTTTCTTCTGCTAAATTTTCAAGTCCAACGATTTCAGCTGCGGCCTGCCTGTCTCTGAATCTATTGTCCAGCTTAACACCGTATTTCAGTTCAGTTCCGCTGTCAATTGACAGGATATCATCCACACTCATAATCATCATCGACAAATCAAAATCATCATATCCGCTCTGAAACAGGCCAGTTATGATAAAATCATCAGTCTGTGGTCGAAGCTTTGTGAATGAACCACCGTTTAATGCCACAATTGAGATGCTGTCACCTATATTCAGGCCGAGTCTTAATGCGAGCAGACGACCAATTACAACAGTCTTCGGGATATCCGGTTCATAATCACCCCTGAATATATTGAGCTGCCTGAAAAATGCAGGGTCAAGCTCTCGAGCATTCACAGGTACCCCTTTTACTATTGCCGGTTCAATACGATAGGGACTGCTTACCAGAGTTTTTGTTTCATAAAAGGGGCATATAGAACTTATACCGTCTATATGCCTGATTTCTTCAATATTCAGTTCTTCAACATCTGAAAGCCTCAAATGATATGATGAAATTTCAACAATATCCTCTATAAACCCCATCTGAAATCCGTTCATGACTGATATAACTGAAATGAGGGCAAGCACTCCTACTGCAATCCCTGCAGCCGACAATATTCCCGGAGAGACTTTCCTGTTACGTCTATCAGCTCTGATATAGCGGGATGATATAAATAGAACCCATTTTTTTAACATTTTCAATCCTGAAGCTGTACTGTGCCGGTTCTAACACCGTCAGTATATTTTATTTCAAGAACGGCTTTACCGCCGCGATACAGTATTTCGGTGTAATCATTTTCATCTGAATACTCAGTTACCTGAGCAATAATTCCATTTTTCATAAAAGTCTCTTTTATTATTTCGCCTTCTCTGTCTCGATCATATATATACACCTGCAGCGAAAGCTCCTGTCTGACGGTGTATTTGTAAAGATACTCTCCTCTATAAATCCATTCCGAATCTTCAACGAGAAGCCCTTTGCCATCCCTGAATTCCGATTTATAAAGGCGCTTCTTCATATCATAACTCAAACGTAGCGTAGTTCCATCGTTATTATTTGTTATGACCTCTTCTCTGCTGCCGTCGGGGTTTCTGATGTATTCCCTCTTCTCATTCCAGTTTTCTGAACCGAAAAGCTCATTCAGCAAGATTCCTTTCGAATCAAACATTATGTAATTCTTCCGATCATCCGAGGTCATCCAGAACCTAGATAATAGTCCTTGATTGTATATAAATGACAGAACCATAGGATTTTTTTCCACAAAATAATTTCGCTTTACTTCAAGAAGACGCCCTTCATCTGTATAGAAATATGAATCGATGTATTCCGTCTCACCGTTCAGACTTATTACCGCTTCATTTAGCCGCCGGCCTGTAAAAAAATACTCAATCAGCTCAGTATTTCCATCCCCTTTTTCAAATAATTCTGAGGTAATAATCCCGTTTTCTCTTTCAAGCCTTGTAGTATTATCGCCCTCTTCCGTTATTTCTAAAATTTTCACTCCCTCTTTAATTATTTCAGTTCTAGAAAAAAGTTCATTACCCCGATAGAGAAGCTTCAATTCATTGCCGTCTTCAGTTTCGCTAATTCTCAACATGAACTCAGTTCCGGCTTCCGCCGGATTGGTAATTGTTTTCAATTTCATCGAGAGTATATTAGATTCGTAAAAATCATCAGCGTAGCCGGAATAGGCCGCAGAGATAAGCAGTAGAACTGAAAAAAGTCTTTTCATATATCAAGCAGGTTATTAATATACTCTTCAGCATCAAACTTTTTGAGATCAGAATATTTCTCGCCTGTACCTATGAAAGAAAAAGGCAGTCCAAGTTTGGATGATATGGAAACCGCTACACCGCCTTTAGCACTTGAGTCATATTTAGTCAAAACAATCTGATCAATACCTACCGCCTCATGAAACATTTCAGCCTGTCTGAATCCATTCTGTCCTGTAGTTGCGTCAATCACAAGAATTTTTCTGTATTCTGCGCCGGATGCTTTTGAATTAATTATCTTGTCTATTTTCTGCAGCTCTTTCACAAGATTGGCTTTGTTATGCATTCTTCCGGCCGTGTCAGCTATTATGATTTTTGAGCCCTGCGCCTTTGCACTCTCTATACTGTCGTAAATAACTGCGCCCGGATCAGATCCCGGCTGCTGATGCACAACTCTTAATCCCAATCTCTCCCCATGAAGCTTGAGCTGATCAATTGCTGCAGCTCTGAATGTATCACCCGCGCTTAATACAGGTTCTGTATTGTATTTCCGTCTGTAAAAATCTGCAATTTTTGCGATAGATGTAGTTTTTCCGACACCGTTAACACCAAGTACCATAAGAATAGTTGTTTTTTCGGGATCTATTGCCGGATCTGCTGTTTTAATCATTCCGCTGAGCACCGTTTTCAGCTCGGAGCTTACATCCTCTCTGCTGCCCGGCCCTTTGCGTCCGAATTTATCTTTCAGGCTGTCGCTGAGTTCCATTGCGACTGAAGCGCCTATATCACCTTCAATGAGCATATCTTCAAAATCTTCGTAAAAGTCATCGCCGTTACCGGAGCCTGTAAATAATTTTTTTAGTCTTTCACCTAAACCGGCCTTTGCCACTGCCGCACCTCTCATTCACTGAAATATTCTACACTGCCGACATAATCAACAGCCTGTATTATTGTATCCGCTAAAAGAAAAATATTCAGCCCCAGGCTTGCTGTATAGAGGCTGTATTCAGCCCTGTTCAGATTTATAAGCCTCAGCTGTTCGTCCGAGTTGGTTTTGCCGTTTTCATCAACATCACGATTATAGGCGCTTGCCGACTGATCAAGCATTGCTGAAAATACACCTGTCAGCGGAATTGACAGAATGAAGCTCCCCATACTTGTATAAAACCTCTTACGGGTATCTGCTACCATTTCGTCGCGGCCTTTGCTTGAGGGTTTCATATTTATATTTACTATCTTTTCCGTTTCCTGATCAATGAAAAAACTTCTGTCCTCCCACCCTTCCATCGAAATCCTGACAGCGGAAGTTTCAGTTTCCGGATATAGTATTACAGGGCTCTTTCCAATCCATTCTGAGTCAAGATAAACATCAGCACCTGCAGGCCATGTCTGAATTACGACGCTGAATACCTCAAGTTCGTCCATTTCATATTCGAGCAGAGTAAGTCTCTCAGGGGCTATAGAAACAATATCAGTAACTGTTTTACTCCCCTGTTTCCTCAACTCAATTTCGGTTTCGCCGGGCGTTATCATCATCCGGTTAAGATTTCCGATTCCCATAAACTGTCCGTTCAGGTATATCATGGCATTATCAGGTCCACGGACACTTAGTTCCGCCCAATCACTCCCGATAAGAGCAGTTTTCAATCCATTAAGCCCCGGTTGAAGGAGGTCATTCAAATAATCACTATCCAGAGCTGTTCTCCAGATGAAAATATCTTTATCTGTTATGTTATTCCACAGTCTGATCTCTATATATTCATACTGATCAATTGTTTCAATATAACCATAAACCGCGAAATCCAGATCATTGTCATCAGCATAGTCGGAAACTGTACCGCCGTCTATAGTAAATACTAAACTATCGTCTGCTTTCTTAAGTTCAAGCGAAGCTTCTGTCTCTTCGCCTTCTCGAATCAGATCAGATATAAGTGTTTTCTCCTTCACAAGCCTATCTATTTCTGCCTGTTTATCTTCAATCTTCCGGACAGCGTCATAGTAATCATCATACCATTCAGCAGAATCTGAGTTAAAGATTAATTGGTCCCTCGCGGCATATAGATCTTCAAGGGCAACAATATTCGCATTTATTTCTTTTTGTTTTTCATCAGAGGACAGGACAACAAGTTCTTCAAACTCTACAACCCGACTTCCAATATTACCAAGCGCTTCGTAAATTCTTGAAGATATTCCTGCAGACAAAGCAGTCTGCTCCGAATCTCCTTCCAGAATAAATACGCCAACTGACATTGTCATATTATTACCGTCCGCCTGCAAAATCATAAGAGGTGCCGCAACGGCAAGAATTGCGATGAGAATAAAGTTTTTAAACATTCAACTCAATAGCCTTCCTGACAGCCGATATAATTCTCTCGGGTTTAAACGGTTTGACTATAAAATCTCTTGCTCCAAGCTGAATAGAGCGGATTATATATTTATCCTGACCCATCGCCGAACACATTATAACCTGCGATTCTCTATCAAGATGTTTCAGTTTTGCAAGAGTTTCTATACCGTCCATAACAGGCATTGTAATATCAAGCAGAACAAGAGCAACAGGATTTCGATAATAGAATTCAAGACATTTCAAGCCGTTCTCCGCCTCACCGGCAACTGGGATACCACCTTCATTGAGAATATCCCTTATTGCCGTTCGCATAAATGGCAGATCATCTACTATAAGTACGCCTGCATGCCGGTCTTTCATTATCACTTACCGCCTGTTCGATTCCATTTGAGATAATCCTCAATAAACTTTTCAATATCGCCGTCCATTACAGCCTGAATATTACCGGTTTCACACTTTGTTCTATGATCCTTAACCATATTGTAAGGATGAAATACATATGAACGTATCTGATTACCCCAGGAAATATCTTTCTTTTCCTGTGCGTGTTTTTCCTGCTCTTTCTCTTTTTCAGCCTGATAATATTCAAACAGTCTGGACTTGAGAACCTTCATCGCGTTCGCCTTGTTTTTATGCTGACTACGTTCGTTCTGACACTGTACTACGACACCTGTTGCATGGTGAGTTATCCTTACAGCCGAATCGGTCTTATTTACGTGCTGTCCTCCTGCACCAGAAGCTCTGTAAGTATCAATTCTAATGTCTTCAGGTCGTATTTCTACCTCTATATCGTCCTCGATAACCGGCGAAACATACACAGATGCAAAAGAGGTATGACGTCTTGCACTTGAATCAAAAGGCGATATCCGGACAAGCCTGTGTACACCGGATTCACCCTTGAGATAACCGTGAGCATATTCTCCGCTTATCTGCATGGTGACGGATTTTATTCCGCCCTCAGCCTCGAGCATATCGAGAATCTGAAGCTTGAAGTTATTTCGTTCAATCCACCTCGTATACATTCGGTAAAGCATATTTACCCAGTCGCAGGCTTCAGTTCCGCCTGCACCCGAATGAATAGTTATAAAAGCATTATTTGAATCAAATTTTCCGCCTAAAAGCTCAAGAACCTCAAGCCGTTCAAACTCTGCCTCCATTTTTGAAATACTTTCTTTGATCTCGGATTCTACCGATTCATCATCCTCTTCAACACCCAGTTCATAGAGCTCACGGATATCATCCGCATCGCTTTTCAGAATTTCCCAGGGCTCAAGCCTGTTCTTTAGAATCTTCAGTTTACCGAGTACTTTTTCAGCATTTTCCCTGTCATTCCAGAAATCAGCGTCTACTGTTTTCTGTTCAAGTTTCTGTATTGAATCTCTCAACCCATCAGGGTCAAAGACGCCTCCAGGTTTCAAGAATTTTCTCTTCTAGCTCATTTAACTTAGGCTCAATTTCCTGCAGCATACGGTCTCCTTACCCTATGTCCTTATTACGGACTTCTTCCATTTTTTTTCGTATAAGAATGATATTACCATAGTATTTTCAAAAGGATACTGGTAGAACCTTATTTTATCATAAAAATCAGTAGATTTGTCTATGTCTCTTTTTAATCTTAAAAGAGCTTTTTCACTTATAGATGTTGTTTCAAAGGTATTCTCAATAATCTCTTTAAAACCGTATCGTTTCAAATAATCTATAACGAGATCCCTGTGTCCGGCATCGGCGATATCACAAATTACAGCTACAAACATTTATACAGTTTAGAAAGATATTTTTTTTATGTCAAACCCTCTTTTTTCTATCGCCAATGTATTATCCTTCCGATTATAATAAAAGATATGAAAAGAACTCTTTTTTTCACGATATTTATACTTTTACTTATTGCATCTTCTCCGGTTTATTCCCAGGTAGATAGTATCTTCGCCCCATTTGTTTCACGCCTTAAAGTGGAGTCTGAAAGCAGCAGCGTAAAAATAAGCTGGAAAGATACTGCGGACATAGAAGGAAATTGCATCCTGTACAGACATACCTCTGAGATAAATGAAAATAATATTGAAGAAGCTGTAAAGATTGCGCGAGTACCTAAGGGTGTTGAATACTACGAAGATTTTCCTCCATATACACAGACTGATTATTTTTACGCAGTCCTTGTCGAAGATTCGGATTCACTTCTGCATGAAGTTTTTATACCTCTTCGAAATGTTTCTATCAGTGCCGCCTCAATTACAGAGAAAACAAAAGATGACAGTCCGGCTCTCATTACAGCACTCAAAGCCTGGGCAGGAAATGATGCCGTCCAGCTTTCATTCAAATGCAGTAAACCTACAGCTGAACTTTTCATATATAGGAACACCAGGCCTATCGAGGGCGAAAATGATATACTCACCGCCAACCTGATAGCAACTCTTTCAGGAGCCGCCTCATCATATACCGACTATCCCGTACCGGGAATTAGTTACTACTATGGTATTATTGACTCCAATCTGATAAAAACGGGAAACTATAGCTTTAAAGCCGGTGAAAACATCACCGTATTACCAGTGGAACTTGAAATAACATCATCCGAACGTGTAGGGTTACCTGATATACCGTCATCAAGACCAAAACCGCTGCCTTATCTCTCAATCTCAAGGGGCTATCAGACCGGTCGGCAACTCTCTGCTTCAGTAATCGACAGTATTCCCGATAAAAAAAATATTTCAGATCACACTGATTCGATAGTAGAAAAACTACTTGTTAATATTGATATATCGCCGGAAGACAAGCTTGAACCAACGATATTAAAAAATGATCGCAATCCGGAAAGCGGCAGTGAACAAGCCATGCTGAGAGATATACTTGAAACCGATTTCATGACCGGTAACTTCAATTCAGCAATGGTAAAACTGCTTGAATATCAGAAAATCAAGCGCTCAAGAACCATTGAAGCTTCAGTCTACTTTTATCTCGGTCAGATTTATTACTTCACAGGTGACTATAAGAAAGCTTTCACATCATTTCTTTTTGCTGAGGAAACATACTATATAGAATCGAGGCCGTGGATAAATAGCCTTTTCAAGAAACTAAGAATAACTTCAACTGAATAATTTCTTCAGTTTTAATCTGTTTTTTTTAACCGTCTTTCAACCCTCAGCTGAATTTTATTTTTCCAGCTTTTACCGGGGCCGAGTGATATAGACCACATGGGTAAGAAACAATCGGACTGATAAAGGTTTTCAACAACTTTACCGGTCCCGGTTTTTGTATATATCGGGAATCCCCATAGTGAACATTCGAGTTCAGAGCTTATCACAACATTATTTTTTCTGGCTTTATCAGTAATCAGAAATTCCGTTATACCCTTATCTTCAAAATTATCATTTGATACTTTTACCTGCTTTTCACCTTTAAATAGTTTCAGTTCTATATTTCTTCCTTTAGGGGAACTGAAGGCCATATTTAATTCAGAACCGAAAACAGTGTTTATTACAGCATCTGATTCGTTGATTATTTCATAGTCGACAGCAACAGTGTTTCTTCTGAAGCTGTATTTCTTTTTAACCCTAACGGAGAATTTACTCTTTTTGGTAATGATAGAACCTAGACGTTCAAACTCAATAATCTTTCTTTCTTTATTATACCTGACTGGCTCATATATACCTGATACAAAGTCACCATTTTCCCGGTAACTCATTTCAAAAAAACTGTTCATTTTTTCTTCAGGCTGCAGGAAGTGATCAACGAAAGCATTTCTCGTATATTTATCAACAGTTTCGTGATCATGATACCATTCATGATGTCTTGCCATCGTAGCAAGATAATTGTGAGATGACGGCATATAATCCAGTTCAAATAGTACACCGCCCTTGCGATGAATATTAGCATTTAAACTCAGACTTCTAAAGATGTATTCATCTATTCCATCCATATCAAAGTCATCTTTTATAAGGGTGGATTTAAACTCACCCCTTTCCCGGGTAAATTTTTCAGCCTCTATCAGGCTCTCATACGCCTTACGTCGTGTCTCAGACGAGTATATACCGGGGCTTCCTCCCCCGTACCAGAAGGCGGAATGATTCTGGCTCTTGTAGAGTTCTACCTCCGCCGACTTTTTTCTCTGCTTATCGCCTCTAAGCTGTGAAACCTGTAAATGAACATCAATCATTCTTGAATACAGAAAATTACTTTCAGGGTATTTGGCAAGAAAATGCCTGAAAAAGCTCTGTGTGTTCACAGGCTTATTTTCAAAGGGTGCTGGTGTTTCATCAGTTCCGTTAGCATTTATCATGTCCCTGTATATAGGGCCACTCCATCTGCCTATATCCCCCGGAGAGACACAGCCGAAATAAACCTTCCTCATGATTCCGAGTTCCCTGACAATTTTCCCGGGCAGAACTACTTCAATGTTCTTTTTATTCTCTTCGACAAGTCTGAAAAATTTTTCAAGTTTTTCGGCGTCACCATCACTGAAATCCAATTCCTCACCCGGGATCATCAGACTTACCACCCGCTCTTCCTTTTCCGAACCGTAACTAATAATCTGATCAAGAACATTCTCAGGTTCTTCAAGCAGAAATTGACTTATGAGCCGGTTTGCAATTGGAAACAGAACAACCTTCTTACCCTGATCTTCAGTCATACAGGGACGGTATAGCTCACCATTAAATAATCCGGCATCTTCAAAAAATTCTTCATCAAGGAAGGAAAACTCCATTCCTGCGTTTTTCATCGTCATAGGCATGGATGGTTCCCAAACCTTTTCAGTGATCCACATACCCCTCGGGCGTCTTCCAAACCTTTTACGGATTTCAGTCGTCATCAATTCGATCTGACTTACCCGGTCTTTTCGCGGGATTAGAGAAAACAGGGGAGAATAGAACCCTCCCCCTAGAAATTCAATGTTCTTTCCTTTTACAATATCGTTTACCAGCATCTGCATGCCGTCATGTTTATCGAGGATCCATGTCAGCAGCTCTCCACTGTAATACATCGTTACAGGGAGCTTGTTCTTATGAACAGTAGTGAGAAAGGGCTTGTATGAACGCTCATAGACGTCCTTAAGTCTGGTTTCACCGTCTGCAACAGAACAGCTGTTAACGGTACCGATAATTAATTTTACTTTCTTCACTATCCGCCTACTCCGGCTGCCGCCCCTCCCTATTCGACAACATCCAGATCAATTATACATTTTGCGGGACAAACTTCCACCGCTTCAGCCCGGCTGCCTTCTGCGCTATAGTCGATTGCAGCGAGGAAATTTTCGACTTTGAAACCGCCTTCCGGTGATTTCTTTTCACACATTTTACACCCAATACAACCCACTGAACAGTACTTTCTTACAACACCGCCCTTGTCGGTTGAGTTACATGCGACAATATGGCGCGCATTATAGGGTATCATTTTTATCACGCCTGTAGGACAAACATCAATACATTTTCCACATGAAATACATTTATCCCTGTCTATTTCAAGATAGCCTGCTTCGGTTTTTGCTATAGCATCTACCGGACAGACATCAATACAACTACCGAGACCTAAACATCCGTATGGACAAACCTTATCACCGCCAAATGACGAATGAAGGGCGTTACAGTCCTGAATGCCGTCATATTCAAACTTTGTTTTACTGGTCTCTCTTGTACCGCGGCACATGATCTGTGCGACCATCTTTTCGCTGCTTACATTTACTTCAGCACCCATAATTTCGCCGATCTTCGCAGCTACAGCTGCTCCGCCTGGGCTGCAGAGAGTCATTTCAGCATCTTCCATTACTATGGCCTCAGCATATCCCGAACATCCGGGATATCCGCATGCGCCGCAGTTTACACCTGGAAGTATTTCTTCCAGTGCTCCGACTCTTTCGTCTTTCTTAACTGCAAAAATCTTTGCGGCATATGCAAGGGCCAGACCTAATGCCCCGCCGAGTATTCCTACCGAAAGAAAGGCGTATATTACTCTATTAATCATAATTTCCGTTCTCCTAGCCTATCAGGTTGTTCAGCAGCGCCTTATCAAAAGCCATGAAGGCCAGCGCCATCAATCCGCCGGTTATAAAAGCTATAGGCGTACCTTTAAGCGGTTCCGGAACCCACTCTGAATCAAGCTTCTCTCTGATTGCAGACATAAGTACGATAGCAAGCAGAAAACCGAGTCCGGCAGATATACCCGCTACAAAACTTTCAAGCGCGTTATAGTCGCTTCTTACTGCTATGAGGGCAATACCGAGTACTGCACAGTTTGTAGTAATAAGCGGAAGGTATATTCCAAGCGCTTTATAAAGTGATGGCGATGATTTCTGAATAAACATTTCAACAAACTGAACAAGGGCTGCTATCATCAGAATAAATGTAATTGTCTGCAGAAACTCTATATTCAGTGGGACGAGGATGAAATTCTGAATGGCCCATGTTGCAAGCGCTGCAATCGACATAACGAATGTTACCGCGAACCCCATACCTACTGCAGATTCAACATTCTTCGAAACGCCTATGAAGGGACATAGTCCCATAAACTGTGCGAGGATGAAGTTATTTATGAATACGAATGTTATTATTATGCCTACATATGTCATTTACTTTCTCCTGCTTTTTTTGTTGTAGCCCAGTTAATTAATG
Organism: Candidatus Thalassospirochaeta sargassi; assembly: GCA_028532855.1. Taxonomy (GTDB): domain Bacteria; phylum Spirochaetota; class Spirochaetia; order UBA9216; family UBA9216; genus Thalassospirochaeta; species Thalassospirochaeta sargassi. The sequence continues at coordinate 58,248 of JAQQAL010000025.1, read as the reverse complement.
CCTGCAGGTAGCCCATTACAAGAAGGGCACCAGCCGCAAGCGAAAATACCCTGGCAGGTGATTGGGACAGTCCGGGAATTGTAATTATTCCGTCCCAGCTTCCAACCGGAATCAGAGTCACTGTACCTGCACCTAGAATCTCACGCACAAGCGCAATAGCTACAAGGGCAAGGGTAAAACCTATACCCATTCCGAGTGCATCCAGGATTGAAGTTCCTACATTATTTTTATTGGCAAAAGCCTCCGCCCTTCCAAGAATGACACAGTTAACTACAATCAGCGGGACAAACACACCGAGAGATTCGTAAAGTGACGGAATAAATGCTTCCATAACCATCTCAACGATAGTAACAAAGGAGGCGATAATCACAATATAAGCCGGGATTCTAACCTTTTCAGGAATAAAATTCTTTAGAAGCGCAACAAAGATATTCGAGCCTAACAGAACGAAGATTACGCCGGCTCCCATACCCAGGGCGTTTACAACCTTCGATGTAACCCCAAGCGCGGGACAAAGTCCCAGAGCAAGGACAAATACAGGGTTCTCTTTGATAAGACCCTTGGAAAATTCCTTAAACATTATTTACCCCCCAATTCTACGGCAAAATCAGAACCGGCAATTAGCGCGTTGCCTATTCCGGTGTATGTAATTGTCGCGCCGGATATAGCATCTGCATCAGCCTGTGAAAGCTGCGTTTTTGATGTCGGGATATTACCGCCTTTGAAACCAAGATATTTTTTCATATACCAGTCATTCTCGGCTTCCTTTCCAAGTCCAGGTGTTTCATCATGTTCCATCAGGACTGAACCAATCAATTCACCGTCCGGTTTAAAGCTTGCAAGAATAATCAAATCTCCGCCATAGCCTGCACCCTTCAGATTAAGAATATATCCGGAAATAGCACCGCTATCCTCAACCGGGTAGTAGCTGATTACAACCGCATCATCAGCAGCAACTTCTTCACCGATAGCCCCCCCGGGTGAAACCTGTCCGAGAGCTTCCTGAAGTTTGGCAGCCCTGAACTTGGCAATCTGCGGCTCGGTGACCATATTTACAGCGCCCAGACAAAGTGCAGCAACAGCACAAATCAGGGCAAGTTTACTTCCAGTTTTCAACATATCAGTCATTCTTCTTTTCCTTTGGCAAATTACCGAATTTAACCGGCTGAGTCGCTCTGTTGATAAGCGGAACAAAGATATTCATTAGTATAATTGCAAGAGATACGCCTTCAGGAAATGAACCGTAGAACCGAATCAGGAATGTAAGGAATCCACAGCCTATTGCGTAAATAATCATACCCTTGCGTGTTATCGGTGAAGTAACCATATCAGTAGCCATAAAAAGGGCGCCCAACATAAGACCGCCAGTAAAAAGATGAAATAGTATATCACCGGAAAAAAATCCGTTTCCGAATCCCATGCCACCGAATATCCAGGTAAGCAATGCAAAGGAGCCAATATAAAATACCGGGATTTCCCAGTTTACAATCTTCAATATAATAAGAAAGATTCCGCCAATCAGAAGCAGCAGGGCTGAAACCTCACCAATACATCCTGGAATGCGACCTATGAAAAGATCCATATAACTGTCGACAGGATAATTCTGGCCTGCAAGAAAGTCCATCGGACCGGATGAGGTACCACTGAATGTCATCATGTTAGTTTTCAGAAATCCCAGCGGACTCGCACCGCTGACAGTATCTGGAACCATATGAGGCATAGACCACCTGCTCATACCGCCTGTCCACGAAAAGAAAACAAATACACGGCCGGCGAGCGCCGGGTTCATCCAGTTTGTCCCAAGACCGCCGAATGTCCATTTAACGATCACAATAGCAAAAACTGATGCTAATACTGCAATATAAATGGGAACTTCAGCCGGCATATTATATCCAATCAACAATCCGGTAAGCACAGCACTGCCGTCAGCGAGTGTACTCTTCTTGAAAACCAGCCCCATCAGGTATTCTGATGCAACAGCAGCCAGGATTGAGGCTGCGAGTACAAGAATTGATCTCGGCCCGAAGGCATAAACACCCCAGACTCCAGCCGGTATCAGGCTTACTACAACAATCCACATAATCTTCGCTGTTGAAGCGGGCGAATGAATCTGCGGAGAACTGCTTATTTTTAATTTCATTTCTTCAGACATCAGCTAACCTTCTTTTTCCTTGCCATCTTCTTTCCTAGGCGCATACCCTGAACAAGCGGAATGTTAGCGGGGCATGCATACGCACAGCAGCCGCACTCCTTACAGTCCATCAGATTGTTCTGCATTGCAGAATCATAATCATCGTGATCAACAAACTTGAACATCTTCGTAGGGTTAAGCCCCATTGGACAGACCGAAACACATCTTCCGCATGACAGGCATGCAGTCCTTGAGCCGGAACCAGATTCCTCGTCGGTAAGGATGAGTATACCGGATGTCCCCTTTGTTACCGGCGTATCAAGATCATAGATAGAAAACCCCATCATTGGACCGCCGACGACAACCTTGGCAGGGTTATCTATTATACCGCCGCAGGCTTCAAGCAGACTGCTGATAGGTGTTCCAACACGGGTAAGAAAATTACCCGGGTTTTTAACACCGAGACCAGTAACAGATACAGTCCGCTCATACAGCGGTTTGCCAAGTGCAACTGCCTCGTAAACTGCGTTGACAGTTCCGACATTGGAAACTACACAACCTACGGCAATTGGCAGCCCGCCGGAGGGAACCTCACGGCCGGTAACAGCCTTTATCAGCTGTTTTTCATCACCCTGGGGATATTTAAGCTTCAGCGGAACGACTTCAAGATCAAAGTTTTCTGCCTCAGCCTGCTTTCTCATTATTTCAATAGCATCAGGCTTGTTTATTTCAATACCGATAGCAACCTTTTCAGGTTCCACCATTTTACTGATAATTCGAAGTCCTTCAATTAATTCTGAAGCCTTCTCCAGCATAAGCCTGTGGTCGGCTGAGAGATAAGGCTCACACTCTACAGCATTTATTATCAGATACTCAGCCTTTTCACCCTTGGGCACCATGTATTTCACATTCGCAGGAAATGTTGCTCCGCCTAAACCTACAACACCTGAATCCTTGACAATTTCAATTAATTCCTGCGGTGTCTTGCTCTTCCAGCTGTCGGATTTTGTCTTCTCAGCCGGTATAAAGCCTTCTTCTTTTTCTATGACAACGGCGCTGGATTTCATGCCGTTTGCCAGGTAGACATCCGTTATTTCTTTTACTGTACCGCTCACCGGACTGTGCACCGCAGCCGAGATAAAACCAGCGGGTTTGCCTATAAGCATTCCCTCTTTTATTTCATCTCCTGCGGCAACTACAACTTCGGCAGGCGCACCAAGATGCTGCGCCATTGGAACAATAAGAGTTTCGGGAATATCTGCTGTGACGATTTCTTTTTTATTCGTCAGGTTCTTTCTTCCGTGGGGATGGATCCCACCCCTGGAAAAAGTTTTAAGTCCCTTCATGCTTCTTGACCCTTTCTCCTCACTGTAATTTTAACATTTGAAAATATATAACCCGTTACGGGCAGAATAGCCAAAAGGCTAATAAGTACATAATTGACAGGGTAAAAACTGCCTACTTTATCTGAGATATCAGATTTTAGTATTATCCCCCCAGGTGAGCGCTGACTTAATAGAAGTGCCGTTAAACCTGTTTCTAAGTTCGTATTGATTATACTTGTATACCAATCTTCTGTAAACTGTTGAATACATTTCTCCCTATATTCAATTTGACTTTTTACAGCCACATACTCACCTGAAATAATCTGCTCATCCTGATCAGGGAAACCCCATTCACGATCATACATAAAACCTTCCTGATAGGCCCTGTGGGTTACAAAATCAGCGGCATTGACCAGCCCCTCATCTGTTTTATCCAGGTAGCCGAGACTTTCCCATGACCAGCTGCTGAAACTATCCACTGATTCTTGAGGTACTGGCACTTCCACCGGCAGTTCATGCTGAAAAAACAGGGTAAACAACGGTAGCAGCACAATTGCTGCTACTGCAGCGGCTGTTTCAGGCAAGCGGGATCCCGCATCATAAGCCCTTTCACCGGATTTAATGCTAACCGGGAAAAATAGTCGGTGCTCCTGCATCCTGACTCGTTGACTTCTGAGGCTGTAGAAGACGAACATTGATATACAACCTTCGAGTATTGAAATGACTATCGGAATAAGGGGACCGCCCTGTCTTATCGTTAATATCATTCCTGAGATCATTGCGGCAGCAAAGGCTATCGCATGCAGCGCAATACCGGTTCTGAACCTTACAATGCCATAGTTAAGATAGTAGATAAAGTCCGGATATGTTTCTTTCAAAAGAAGAATAAATGTCATATAGATTAAAACTGCTGCTGGAAGTATTACTGAACTGTTAACAATTACAGCGGCAATCCAGGGAAGTCCGGCTGCTGCGGCAGAGAGTCTGAACCCCTTTGCGTTCCAAATACCGAAAAACCAGCAAATGGAAAAAAGCACAAGGGTTGAAACACGGTTTTTAATATTGAAATCCGGAAAAATCCATTCATCCGCAGAATCTCCGGCTGCTCTCTGGATGCTGAGATAGAAGGTTTTAAATGATTTTTCACTTTTCACATAGATAAGTTCATATTTGTTTCCGTCAGAATCTGATGTGAAAAAATAATTTTCAGCACCGGCCATGTAGGCATCCACCCGCGGATCTCCCTCAATAAAACGCGAGGCCACATCCTTCAGGTTGACAGTATCCATTAATTGAAAATCATTAAAGATAAATGAAGAATTATAATAAGAGACAGTTTCATAGTCTGATAAATATCTATCAAGCACTTCTTCTGCACTACCGGCCGGAAGACCGATTATATAATAATCATCCCAAATTCTTTCATTTCCGGCCTTTCCGCCAAGCATAAAAAGAATAGCGCACAGCACTACAAAAAGAATCATCAGAGGAAGATTATATATACAGCGCTTAAGCATTAAATCGTCATACCTTTAGATTTTTTCGGGAATTCCCTGTCGTCTGGATATTATAAACCAGCCATGTTAGTATTACAATCAGTGAAAGGATATAATCTGTTTATTTGCGGCCCGGACGACGAAGGAAGAAGACTCGACAGGGTTCTTAAAAAACTTCTCCCCGACATCCCCGCCGGACTAATTTATTCCGGCCTTCGAAAGGGGCTTATCAGGGTAAATGAAAAAAAGAGCAAACAATCCGACAGACTTCAGCAGGGTGATCAGATTGCGGTACGTGAAACAATAATTTTTCAGGCTAAAACTTCTCCACCCCCAGCCGATTCAGGCGCTGTCTACACGCTGAAAAAAATAACAGTATTCAGCAATGAAAACCTTCTGCTTCTTAATAAACCCGCAGGAATGCTGACTCATGGAGATGATTCACTTGCTTCGCTGCTGCAGAGCGGTCTTGATGCCGGCGCTGAGTCACTGTCTTTCAGGCCGGCGCCATTGCACCGTCTTGACCGCAACACATCGGGCCTTATTACTGCCTCACTCAGTATAAAAGGAGCGCATCAATTCAGCGAACTTATGCGCGGGCGCAGGCTGAAGAAATACTACCTTGGTATCTGCATTGGCGGGCCGGATAAAAAGGTCAAACTATCCGATAGGCTTCAGCGAACAGAAAAAGTTACAAGAACACTCGTCGGCGCTGAGACTGATGATTCAGGAAACGAAGCGGTAACCTTTGCTGAAAGTCTGATCCGCGAGGATGGGCTCAGTCTATGTTTGTTCAGGATTGAAACAGGCCTTACCCACCAGATACGCGCCCAGGCTGCTGCCGCAGGATTTCCGCTTGCGGGTGATGTAAAATACGGAGGCGGCAGAAAGGGATTCAGAACCTTCATCTTACACTCTTTCGCAATATCACTGGAAGACTTTGATGAAATATGCGGATTTAAAACCTGCACGGCACCGCTTCCACCCCGCTCACAGAGAAAAGCCGAATCTTTATTCGGCGCTGAAATTCTTAATAAAACAATTGAAAAGATCAAAATTGAAATAAATTCCTGATTTCTCTTGGATATTTAAGTACTTATATATATTATATTTATATGAATCATCTTTTCAGACATATACAGTGGGTACTCAAAGGCGTAAAGGTTTTTTCTCTCGTAGGTAAGAGTGGTACGGGTAAGAGTTTCAGAGCTAAACTCATCGCAGACAAACTCGGCATCGAACTTATTATTGACGACGGACTGCTTATCAGAGGGAAAAAAATCATCGCCGGAAAATCTGCAAAAAAAGAGCCGACCTACCTCGGCGCCATTAAAACTGCCCTTTTTGACGATAAAGCACATAGAGAATCGGTTATCAGAAAGCTGAGAGAGGAAAAGTTCAAACGCATTCTTATAATCGGTACATCAGAAAGGATGACACATAAAATAGCAGCGCGTCTTCATTTGCCGGCAATCTCAAAGATTATTCAAATTGAAGATATTGCTACCGAGGAAGAAATTAATACTGCGGTCCGCTCAAGAAAACTTGAGGGCAAACATGTTATTCCTGTCCCTGCAGTTGAAATTAACCGAAATTATTCACAGATGGTCTACGACTCAGTCAAGGTATTCATGGAAAAAAGTTTGCTTAATTTTACAAAGAAAGGAAAATATTTCGAAAAAACCGTAGTACGACCTGAGTTTAACAAAAAAGGCCGGGTAAGCATCTCAGAATCAGCTCTTACCCAAATGGTTCTTCACTGTGCCGATGAGTACGATAGCTCAATAACCATAATGAAAGTCTCGGTACGAGAAGAAATTAACGGATACATTCTTAAACTCAATGTCCGCCTGCCCTATGGAATTGAGGTTTCCGACAAGGTTCACAGCTTTAGAGAGTACTTGATTGACAATCTACAGCGGTATTCAGGCATTATGATTGATTCAGTAAGTATAAATGTTGAAGATTTTTTCACAAAAAAGAAAAATGTTTGACATATTCCAAACTATTGCATAGAATTTGCCTGTCTACATTAGACGTAAGGAGATTCCAAAATGAAAAAGCTATTGTTTTGCGCGATTTTTATTCTGCTTTCTGTATTTATCTTCGCACAGGATATGAATTTAATCGAAAGTGATTACTACAAAATTTATTCTGAGGTAAGCGTCGGACACGCTGCTGAAACCGCCGAGATTCTGGATGCCTATTTCAACTTCTACAATCAATATTTTCATTTCGATGAGACAGCCCTTACCTACAAGATGAAGGTGAAGGTATTTAAAGATAAGGATGCTTTCGACGATTATCTTGCCGATATCATTCCCGAAGAAAAAAGCTCTTTTGTATTTCTTCAGTATAATCAGCCTGATAAAAATGAATTAATCTGCTACTACACTGACGATGATTCATATAACACCTATCTGGCTCATCATGGATTTATGCAGTTTCTTAAAACCTTCATTCCAAACCCACCGCTTTGGATGCAGAAGGGTTTTGCAATTTATTTTGAAGACAGCTACTATTCTCCTGAGGTAAAGACTGTTGAGTACAAGGAAAACCTTGATTGGCTTTTCACCCTTAAAAAGTATATCAGCAATACTGCCGAGGGTTATGAAAACTCAATAATTCCTTTTCCAACACTTCTTACTATGAATGTAGAAAATGCAAATGCGAGTATCGACGTGTTCTATGCCCAGTCGTGGGGTCTTGTACACTTCCTGCTTAACAGTAGTGACAATGCCTATAATAGAATCATCTGGGATTCAATTAAAACCCTTTCACCGGTAAACGACAGGAAAAACAATGAGGTCGCGATCATTAAAAACGCATTTGAATGGGTAGGCAAGAACGAATTTTCAACTGATTTCATAACATATATCGACAGAATCAAAACCTTCCCCGATCTTATTCAGGACGGAATGGATTACTACAGCGACAATGATTTATCAATGGCTGAAAGAACATTCATAAACGCCCTCAGCATGCGCGATGATCACCCGGTACCATATTACTACCTCGGCCTGATATATTACGCTGAACGCGACTATATGATGGCTGACTACTACTACCAGACCGCAATTCAGATGGGGGGAGAAGAGGGAATAACCTTTTACGCACTTGGAGTTAACGCATATGCCGACAACAGATTTGAAGAGGCAGTAGACAGCCTTGTAGGTTCATACCGTGCGGATCCGGACTTTTACGGTGAAAAATCAGTATCCCTGATGGTTCAGATGGAGAAGGAACAGCCCGGTTTTGTAACGAGCTACCTCGAGACCCTCGGTTTATGCCAGACTGAATTTTATGCTGCTTTGTGTGCGTTCTGATTCAGGATTCCGCCCGATAAATAAAAACGGCTGTTTCGCATTGCGAACAGCCGTTTTTATTTATTTAGTGGTTGATTCCGCAGGTCTGCCCTTGCGATGCTGCGGACGTCTGCGTTTACCGCCCCTTCTGTATTTTGCATTACTATGTTGATTCGGAATTCTAACTGATATGCCCAGCTCTTTAAAATAAAGAACTACAGCCTTCTCTACTTCGATGTTCGGCGGAGTAAGCGGTGCTATTATAGCCTTCATCTCTTTAAAAACCTCTCTGAATGCTGTTTTTGTCTTTATCATAGATTCTGTCGGCTTATTCAAATATGTCCTTGTCAGGGCATACAGCATATATTCGCGCTTCACACCATGTCTTTCCAATATTTCAGAATCAAGCGTCACAAGACTGTCCATCATTTCCTCAGTAGCGTTGGATGCAATTACAGGAACTATATATTTAAGCATATCGTATTCCATGCAGTATCTAAAAATCTGGTTTGAACTTCCGCAGGCAAGAATTTTCATCAATTCTTCCGTTAGCCTTGAAACTGCAGCACGATCTAATTCGGAGGAATACTTCTTCAAAGCTTTTTTAATTTTTCCGGGCAGTTGAAATCCTGTTGTTGAGGCATACTTGACCGTTCGAATCAACCGGACAGGATCTTCCTTGAAGGTAACATCGAGCGGTATGAGAGATCTAATCCTTCCCTGCTTAACATCATCGTACCCCCCGATGTAATCAAGCAGCTGTTCTTCAACAGGCGAATAATATAATGCATTAAATGAAAAATCCCGTCTTTTCACATCATCTTCTATGGTACCGAAGGTATTCTGCTCATCTCCGGGGGTAAGCCCACGGAAGGTTGAAACCTCAATTATCTTGTTTTGAAACTGAATATGTACCAGCCTGAATCGCTTTCCAATTATTTTTGCGTTGTAGAAGAGTTTCTTTATCTGTCTCGGGTGAGCATCCGTAGCTATATCAAAATCTTTCGGCGTTTTATTAAGCAGCAGATCCCGTACTGCACCGCCTACGACATATGCGTTATAACCGGCATGCCTCAATCGCTTTATAATCTTCAGCGCGTCGCTGTCGATCATGCCCGTTGTTATACCGTGTTCTTCGATAGTATATATATTAGCTATCTTGACTCTTCGGCCCTTTCCATTTGTTCCGTATCTTATCAGCAATTGTATAATCCTGGATGTATAATAATTTTTTACATTTGATTATACATTAATTTCAAATACAATCAAATTCATTAAATTTAATTAGTACTTTCGAAGTGCTTCTAAAGACTTTCAAGCCCTAAGCTTGAAAATAATACCTTATTCTATTAAACTCAGTCATCAATAAGTTACAGGAGCTCCTATGGCCAATCTTATTCAACCTAAAGTTTTAAAGGGCTTCAGGGATTTTCTTCCGGAAACTGAAATTTCAAGAAAGGACATTCAGCAGACGCTGGAAGAGACTTTTAAATCATTCGGCATGGTCCCTATAGATACACCTGTCCTCGAATATACTGATGTTCTTCTCGGAAAGGGCAGCGGAGAAACAGATAAACAGATTTATCGTTTTAATGACCACGGTAAGCGCGATGTTGCGATGCGATTCGACCTTACTGTACCATTCGCTCGTTTCATGGCTGCTCATATAAATGAACTTTATCTGCCATTTAAGCGTTACCATATCTCCAAGGTCTGGCGCGGTGAAAATACGCAACGCGGCCGGTACAGAGAGTTCACACAATGCGATTTTGATATTGTCGGTGTCGATACACCTGAGGCTGATTTTGAGATACTCTCAATTATGCATGCCTCATTAAAAGCTCTCGGTGTTCCAGATATTCATATTCATATTTCTCATCGTGGCATCTTCAATGCCTTTCTTGATCACCTTGGGATTTCAGACGATTTAGCAGAAATTCTGCGTATAGTAGATAAGCTTGCTAAAATCGGTGAAGACAAGGTTTTGGAAATGCTAACTGAACTTGCCGATGGGGACAAAGCATCCAGGATTCTGGAATATATCAGCGCCGAGGGTAGTTTTGATGATATACTTGGAAAACTCGAAAACCTCTCCGGAGGGCCAACTCCTGGAAGCGAGCGGATAAGGATAGTTCGACAGATGATGATTGACTGCGGTATAGAAGAGCTGTTTGTTCTCAACCCGTCCATTACCCGTGGGTTGGATTACTATACAGGCATTGTTTACGAGACCTTTCTGGATGCCCTCCCGGCCATCGGTTCAGTATGTTCCGGGGGACGCTACAATAATCTTGCATCTATTTATTCCAAAACAGAAATGCCCGGGGTGGGTTCATCAATCGGACTCGACAGGCTTATGGCTGCTCTTGATGAACTAGGAACATCATCATCAAAGAAGAGCCTTACCGACGTGCTCATAATGAATATGGACAGAAGCCTGAAAGGGCATTATTTCAGTCTCGCCACTAAACTCAGAGAGGCAGGTCTTAATGCCGAGGTTTTCCTTGATAATAAGAAGTTTAAAAACCAGTTTTCCTTTGCAGAACGAAAAGCCATTCCTTTTGCAGTCATCTGCGGTGAGGATGAATTCAAAGAAAACCGAGTAACATTGAAGGATCTTAATGCCAGACAGAACTTCGAAATGCTCACAATCGAAGAAGCTATTGAGAAGATAAAAGAAATATCAGGTTAATATACAGAACGTAAATACTGTAAAGCAGCCGTTATTTAGCGGCTGCTTTTTCTTTTTTATCAGACTTACTTGCCTGTGAAACCCCGGAATCGCTCTTCTTTTCAGAAACGCTATCCTTAGGTTCTGATTTGGCAGCCTGTGTACTTTGTTTTCCGGCTTTTGAAGAGTCATTAACATAGAAACCGCTGCCTTTGAAAATAATTCCGGTACCACCGAATATCAATCGCTTAACGGGTCCCTTGCAGTGCTCACATTCTGTTAAGGGGTCTTCTGACATAGCCTGAAAGGCTTCAAATCGGTGTCCGCATTCAACGCATTCGTATTCATAAGTAGGCATATTGCTTCTCCACAAGGAATTAAATTATCAGTTATTTCTGAGCATAATATAATAATATAGACTTCAATCGTCAAGCACATATGATCGGGAGACTATTTTAAAATTATTTCTGCAAAGATCAATTATTTCAGTTTTTCGATCAACGCCAAGCTTTCGTCTGATATTTTTCATATGTGTTTTTACAGTTTCTGGACTTATGTTCAGTGCTTCTGCTATCTCTTTTTCCGTTGCTCCACCATTAACAACCAGGACTTTTATAACTTCCTGTTCCCTGGGCGTTATTTTTATCATTTCAAAATCAAGGGGTTTTGTGCTTTTTTCAAAGTTGATAATCTGATTTGTCAGATTATCAAGTTCATCATTCAACTTTTGTCTCTGAATTATCAGCTCATTAACTGTTCGTTCTGCAACATCGGCCCTTTTACTGTATTCTTTTATTTCATCTAAATAAACTGAATATAGAACTGTAATAAACATAGTTGTATAAAGAATCGCATCAAAACCCAGCATGAACCCTTTTTTATGCGGATGATTTTGAACTGAAATAAACGTAAGTAAATAAATGCTGATAAGAAAAATGATAAATTTTACAATAGAATGTTTTTTGAAATATCCATATTTGAAAGCAATTACAGCAAAGATAAGCATCATTCCTATCCCGGCTATTGAATTATAAACGTCAAGAATTGATACAGCCCCCATCAGATAAACCAGGGCAAGCTGGACTATCCTTGATACAGCATGATCCCAGAAAGCTGTGAAAAGCACTAAAATGCTAACAAGTACTATTAAAGACACTGCAGGAGCGATAAAACTCTCTATAACACTATGTGCAGAAACAAAATAAGTGAAATTTGTTATTGCAACTGCAATGCCGATTATTCCGCTGATTAATGAAACCCTTCTCTGCACTCTGAAAACTGTGTTACTACCCATTTATCAATGTCCTTAATTCCTACAATAAAGAGCCTGTAGACATATTAGTGTTACCGTGTACTACTTGTACATCCCCCATTCAGGGGATATTTATTTCAGAATGAATAAACATGATATTCAAAAAAAAGGCTGCGATAATAAAACGCAGCCTTTAGTTTATTTTTTATTAATCTATAGGATCCTCACTGGTACATTCTCTTTATTCAGGTATTCTTTAATTCCGCCTACAGTATAACCGCCAAAGTGCACCATTGACGCAATAAGCGCGGCATCAGCCTTACCCTCGGTCAGCACATCCTTCAAGTGTCCGGACGTGCCCGCACCGCCGGAGGCCACCACAGGGATGCCCACAGCCTCGGAAATCATACGTGTAGCATTAATCTCATAACCGTCCTGAGTTCCGTCTGCATCAATCGAATTAAGCACAATCTCCCCGGCCCCAAGCTTTTCAGCTCTGAGAGCCCACTCAAGCGCATCCAGCTCAGTCGGAGTTCGCCCGCCGTTAATAACAACCCTGTAACCGGACGGCATATTCCTGTCCGCGGCCGCATCCATTCCTAGCACGATGCACTGACGACCGAATAGCCCGGCGCCTTCTTCTATAATAGCAGGATTCTTTACAGCCTGAGAATTTACTGAAATTTTCTCAGCTCCTGCCAGCAGAACGGCACGCATATCTGCTGTGGTTGCGATTCCTCCGCCGACACAGAATGGAATAAAGATCTGCTCGGCAACGCGCTCAACAACATCAATCATGATACCGCGCTTCTCAGACGAGGCAGTTATATCGTAAAATACCAGTTCATCTACTCCCTGGGTATAATATTCGGCGGCCATCTCTACCGGATCGCCAATGTCTACATTACCCTTGAATTTAACACCCTTGGTTGTTTTACCATCCCTGACGTCAAGACATATAATTATTCGTTTTTCAAGCATTTTACTATCCCGTTTCCCGTTATATTTTCCAGTTAATGAAGTTTGTTATAAGCTTCAGCCCTACCTCACCGGATTTTTCCGGGTGAAACTGGGTTGCGACAACATTGTCTTTTGATGCAGCTGAAGTAAAACCTATACCGTATTCGGTTGAGCCTATTTCAAACTCCTTCGGCGCAGAAGGATAGAATGAGTGAACAAAGTAGAAAGACGATTCTTCTTTTATTCCTTCAAAAACCGGATGACGACCTTCGTGCCGTACCTGGTTCCAGCCCATATGGGGAACCTTCAACCCCATATCAGCAGAAAACTCTTTCACCCTGCCGGGAATTATACCCAGACATTCTGTATCACGTTCCTCTGAATGCTCAAAAAATATCTGACAGCCGAGACAGATTCCAAGCATCGGTTTGCCAGAATCAGCGAATTCTCTTACCGCTTTATCGAGTCCTGTTCGCTCAAGAACTTCCATCGAAGACTTTGCCTCACCCACGCCGGGGAAAATCATCCTGTCCGCCTTCAAAAGCTCTTCGGGGTTACGACTTATAAAAAAGTCGGCGCCGAGGTGTTTCATGGCCGTCTCAACGCTTCTAAGATTTCCTGCTTCATAGTCAACTATTCCAATCATATCCCGTCCTCTACTCATTCATACCGGCTATACCCAGCCATCTCGCTTCTACAGCGGCCACCTGTGCGACCGGCAGCACCATACCGTCAAGGACAACAGATGAACCGTCTTTTTTTATTGATATATCCAGCGGGTTCCCAAATAATTTTTCACCGGTCTCCGTTTTTGCCGCAATTACCATTGTGCGAAACAGGGTTGCGAACAGAAATGAACTGACTTCGTTTTCCATTTCAAACCTTCCGGAGATCTCATAATCAGCGCCCTTTCGGTTAAGCTTGATCAGGAGAGATTCAAGCGGGACCCTGCTGAACTGCGGGATAAATTTCCCGTAATCCTCAGCAACAAGATTACGTGTCAATATGACGAGGTCAGCGGATTTTTCGGCATTAATCCATGCCCCGTCTGCGGGCATTGCCGTACCGGCAGCCCATAAACCTATCATCTCTTTGATCTCACCCGCTGATGCCATCAGATATTGGTCGTTGGGCATCACAATCTGGTTCTCACCTTCCTTTTCGTACCAGTACGGAACATTCGATCGCATATCAGGAAGAGGATTATAATCCTCTTTTTTCCAGTTCCTCTCAAAACGAAGTCCCCACTCCACGGTTGATGCGGGGTAATCGCCCTTAGCAACAATACTGCTCTTAAACGTGGGCACGGGCATCCAGGAATCATCTTCGCTGTTTCTTGTATCAAAATCCAGCCCGGCCCAGACAACTTCGGTCCTCTCAAGAAATTCTTTTGTAAGTTTCGGGGGAAGCCCTTGAAGCATCTCAAGCACCGGTTCAAATAATTCCGTATTAGTCCTAATATCGGCATATATAATAACATCGGAGCCTTCAGGCAGCAGCGATACACTGCTTTCCATATCAGCCTGAGGAGGTACTGTACGACAAGAAAACGCTAAAAACGCTGTCGCCGCAAGCAGTACCAGTTTAAAAGTTTTATGCTTTTTCAAGCGATATAAAACATTCCTCATCACCGCATTCCACCTTTACAGAATCGACTGCTTCATTCCATATCCATTTCTCGGTAAGCGTTTCAGATGCAAGATAATCCTGAAAGGCTTCAACTGCCTCTTTAACCCTGTAGTGACCGCTTAGAGAGAGTATAATCCTGTCGGATACATCAAGTTTGCTTTCCTTTCTTAGATTCTGAACAGAACGTACTATGTCCCGGACCATTCCTTCCTGTAAAAGATCTTCAGTCATCTCGGAATCGAGCGCTACGGTAAGAGAACCCTCATTTAGAACCTTCATATTCTCTTTCTCACTACGCTGGATTACTACCGATTCCTCGGTCAAATCAAGCGAGCCGAAGCTCAGGTCAAGCGACAGGGTTGCTCCCTCAAGCAGTGACTGAATCTCTGAAGGTTTCAATTCTGCAATTGCCGCCGCAGCCGTCTTCATATTAGGACCAAGCTGCTTACCCAGCACCTTAAAATTGGCTTTAGCACTGTATTCTACAAGCTCCTCTTCGTTATCTCGGAAAATAACCTCTTTTACGTTGAGCTCTTCGGAAATGATGTCAGTCATTTCCCGAAGTACAAGTTTTTCTTTCTCGTCACGGGTAACCAGGTTTAAGGACTTAAGCGGCTGGCGGGTTTTAAGCGAGTGCATTGAACGAAGCGCACGGCCCATTGAAACAGCCTGACGCGTTACAGCCATCTTGTGTTCAAGTTCAAAATCACGTCGGCCTTCATCATAGGCGGGCCAGTCGCAGAGATGGACTGAATCACATCCGCCTTCAGGCTTCAGGTTCATGTAAATCTCATCGGTAACAAAGGGTATGAATGGAGATGCTATTGTAACGAGTCTCGAAAGAACATAGTACAGGGTCTGATAAGCCTGGTCCTTATCGCTGTCATTTTCTGAACGCCAGAACCTTCGCCTCGATCTCCTTATATACCAGTTATTCAACAGGTCGATGAAGTTCAAGATAGGGACAATAGCTTTCTGAAGCTCGTAAGCATCAAGCTGTTCTGTTACATCATGAACAAGTTTTTCAACCTCGGAAAGAATCCACTTGTCAAGCGGATTGTCCGGTTCTGCCGGTGCCCCGGTAGGCGATGCATTATCGAGATTGGCATATGTCACAAAAAAGCTGTAGGCATTCCACAGCGGAATAATAATGCTTTTGAGAATATCAAGAACACCATCATCTGTATATTTAAGGTCTTCAGCCCTGACAACCGCCGAGTTCATTAGAAACAGCCTTAACGCATCGGCTCCAAACTTGTCTATAACCTCGACCGGGTCTGAGTAGTTTCGGGCTGATTTAGACATCTTCTTTCCGTCTTCAGCAAGTACAAGACCATTTACAATTACCTTTTCAAAGGCCGGTCCGTCAAAAAGGGCAGCAGCCAGTATTGTCAGGGTATAAAACCAGCCTCGAGTCTGATCAAGCCCTTCTGAGATAAAGTTTGCAGGGAAATTCTGCTCAAAATGCTCCTTGTTCTCAAACGGATAGTGGTTCTGAGCATAGGGCATTGAGCCTGATTCAAACCAGCAGTCGAGAACGTCGGGGATTCTTTTCATCTTACCTCCACATTTACAGTCGATTTCGATGTCATCAACAAAATGCTTATGAAGGTCATCGGGTCTTACCCCGGATTTTTCTTTAAGTTCATCACGTGAACCGATGCAGATCATTTCGTTGCAGTCCGGACACTTCCAAACCGGTATCGGGTTACCCCAGAAACGGTTTCTTGAAATGGCCCAGTCGCGAGCACCCTCAAGCCATTTCCCAAACCGCCCCTTCTGAAGGTGGCCGGGAACCCAGAGTACGGTATCATTAGCTGCAAGCATTTTTTCTTTGATCTTGCCGATGTCGACAAACCATGATGATACAGCACGGTATATTAGAGGACTGTCGCAGCGCCAGCAATGCGGATATGAGTGCAGGTAATTATCACGTTTGATAAGCCTGCCCTCTTCGCGCAGACGCTTGATTATATCCTTATCGCAGTCTTTAACGAAACGGTCGCTATAATCGGAAACCTCGGATGTAAACTTACATTCATCGTCTATAGGACAGATTGTCGGGATACCTGTGCCCTTACATGTATTGTAGTCATCTTCACCGAAACCGGGAGCAGTGTGGACAATACCTGTACCGTCTTCAGTTGTTACATAATCAGCAGCAAGTACTCTAAAAGCACCCTTCTCTACGGCGTCTTCAAAATAGGGGAACAGCGGTTCATATTCCGAACCAACGAGATCACGGCCTTTCATTTTTGTAACAATCTCATATTCCGAGGCATCTCTGTAATACGCATCAAGCCTTGCTTCAGCCAGGATATATGATTCTTCACCATCTTTAACCTTTACATAATCGACATCATCGCCTACTGCGAGTGCAAGGTTTGAAGGCAGGGTCCAGGGGGTTGTTGTCCAGGCCAGGATGTATGTGTTTTCTTCACCCCTGAGTCTAAATTTAACCGTTATCGCCGGATCATGAACATCCTTGTAGCCACCGAGGTTGAGTTCGTGATTTGAAAGAACTGTCGAACAGCGCGGACAGTAGGGAAGAATATAATGGCCTTCATACATTAAACCCTTGTCCCATAAAGATTTAACAACCCACCAGATTGATTCCATATAATCCGGTTCCATTGTCTTATAGTCATCTTCAAAATCAACCCATCGACCGAGTCTTGTTATAATTGACTCCCATTCCTTTGTATAACGAAGAACGATTGAACGACATGATTCATTAAATTTGGCAATGCCGAACTCTTCTATTTCTTTTTTACCGGAAATACCGAGTTCTTTTTCCATTTCATACTCAACCGGCAGCCCATGACAATCCCAACCGAAACGTCTGCTTACCTTATGCCCCTTCATTGTCTGGTATCTGGGAATAATATCCTTGATTGTACCGGGGACAAAATGTCCGAAATGAGGCAGGCCGGTTGCAAAGGGAGGTCCGTCGTAGAAAACAAATTCCTTTGCCCCCTCTCTCTGCTCTATTGATCTCTCGAAGATTCTATTCTTTTTCCAGTATTCAAGTATTCGCTCTTCCATCTTCGGGAAGCTGATTTTAGGGTCAACAGACTTATACAAAATGTCCTCCAGTTGTATTATCAATACTCCGTTATATGCGGAGTGAAATATTAATATTTTTCCTGTCTTTTATTGTAGAGATAGGATTTTCAGATTATGTATTCTAGGGAAATTTTAACCTGTGGTCAAGTACGGTCACTGATCGAGAACAATCGTGACGCCTATCGCGATCTCCAATATTCACTTATTTTCTTGTGTAACCAGTTACCTTGATGTTACAATTGCTACCGGAATAATTATGCCTAATATTAGAGAAGTCGCAAAAGCATCAGGATACTCTGTAGCAACAATCTCCAGGGTAATAAATCACCCAAACTCAGTCTCCCCGGATACTCGCGAAAAAGTATTTAAAATTATGAGAGACATGGAATATACTCCTAATACACACGCAAGAGGTCTTGCACTGGATAAATCGAACTCTATTGCACTGATACTTCCCGATGTGCTCGATATGAGTTATATAAAAATTGCACGGGGTATAGAGGAGATCGCCCATCAGAAAGGATACTTTGTATTCCTTTGTAATTCAGAAAACAATCATGAAAGAGAACTTGAGAACCTTGATATGCTTGTAAAAGGACGCAGAGTCGACGGAATTATTCTTGTAAACTCCCTTCTTTCAGATGATGAGCTCTATTCACTTCAAAAGGAAAAGGTTCCAATTGTTCTTGCCGGACGTAAAAGACAAATTGAAAATACAAATGCAGTTTATATTGATTACGCCAGGGGCAGTTATAACGCAGCAAAACATTTCATTTCACTGGGGTACAGATCTCTCGGATTCATTTCCAATAAATCCACGGCGTTTGAAGATGAAGAAAAATTCTCGGGCTTTGTCCAGGCGATAAATGAACATTCTATCAGCATAAATGAAAATTTCATCATTGAAGATGAAAAATCAATCCGCGGAGGAACCCGCGCAGCTAAAAAACTTCTCATGGGAAAAAGTCTGCCGGAAGCACTCCTGGTTTCATGTGATCCTGCTGCACTTGCAGTACTAAAATGCCTTAATGAAAACGAAATAAAGGTACCTGAACAAATTGCAATAATCGGATTTGATAATGTTGATATATCTGAGCTTGTAAGTCCCAGGCTGACTACTATTGCTTTTCCGGCTCACAAGCTGGGACTTTTATCGGCCAGACTGCTTTTCGACGACATTGACAACCGTGGCTATGAAAGCCAGGAAATATTTCTTCAAACTGCACTCAATATCAGAGAATCCTGCGGCCATGGTCGCACAAAATATTAAGAGGTGATGATATGGCTGAACTGAAAACACAATATGCGGGATTAGAGCTCGAAAATCCCCTCATAGTATCCGCAGGCCCATGGAGCAGGGATACTTCAACTATAAGCAAGGCTCTGGAATCCGGAGCTTCAGCTGTAGTTACAGCCTCAATAGTCAGTGAACCGAGCCCCACACACTGCCCTCGCCTGTTTTATAAAGAATACAGCCTTTCAAACATCAGACTGTACAGCGAATTGACTCTTGAAGACTGGAAAAAAACTATTGGCGAAACAAGAAATAACGGCGGAACAATAATTGCGAGTATAATGGGAGAGTCTCCTTCAGAGCTTGCATACCTCGCAGAATCGGTTGAAAGCTTTGGAGCAAATGCAATTGAAATAGGAGCCGCCGCACCTTTTGGAGAGGGGCTGGAAATAAAATGCTCCGACCCGGAGTTTGTTTTTAACTATACTGAAGCGGTAACCACGGCTGTAAAAATTCCGGTGGCAGTAAAACTGTCCGCTACCGTCACAAATCCGGTTGCCTGCGCCAGAGCCGCTGAGCGCGGAGGAGCGTCGGGCATCTCCGGAATTGATTCGGTTCGCGCCTTTGCAGGTATTGATATAGAAACCGCTACCCCCTACCTGCCGTCATTGGGAGGTCTTTCCGGATCTTCAGTAAGACCTGTATCAATGGCAATTATTTCAATGATTTCGGAAGCTGTCGGGATTCCGGTTTGCGGCATCGGCGGCATAAGCCGTTTCAGTCATGCTGTCGAATATTTCATGCTTGGAGCTCAATCGGTTCAGATAGGTTCGTCTATACTAACAAACGGATACTCAAATATAGGCATAATTCTTGAGGAACTTACAGCCTGGCTCGACAATCATAATTACCGAAGTATACAGGAGCTGAAAGGAATCGTTTCCAAGCGCATTTCTCCGTTTCAGGATCTCAGAAGCGATCCCCTTGCGGCAGAGTTTAAAACTGATTGTCATAAATCAGACTGCATGCACTGCCGCAATGCCTGCACCTATGATGCCATATCCTTCACCGAAGGGAAAATAAACCTCAACCGTAATATGTGCTCCGGCTGCGGGATGTGTATAAATGTATGCCCTGAAAAACTTATATCTATGTCCTGGTATCAGAAAGGTTAAAAAAAATCGGCCTGCTCGCTGCAGACCGATAAAATTCAGATTATTTCTTTAATTTAAAATCAATATCATGTTCATACCCGTCATGTATAACTTTTCTCTTTGCAGGTACAGCTTCTGAAATTATCCGCCCTTCTCTGACCACATATAAACATTCAGAGTTCAGCCTTAACGCATCAAAAACAGTATCAGTGTCAAGAATAGAAAAATTAGCCGGTTTGCCTTTTTCAATTCCGTATTTATCTGCGGTATTCATTGTCACGGCTGTATTATCAGTTATCATCTCAAAAAGCCTGTGGATCTGATCATAACCGCTCATATGAGCCGTATGCATCAGCAGGTTTGCTGCCTGCAGCATGCTTCCTTTTCCCATCGGATACCAAGGGTCCATGATTGAATCGTGACCGATGCTTACGTTAACGCCGCGTGCATCAAGCTCGTCTACACGTGTATGTCCCCTTCTTCTCGGATATCCGTCGGTACGATTCTGAAGTACGGAATTATCAAAGGGATTAGTTATAACATTCATATTCGAACGTTTGAGGATTCCAATCAGCTTAAAAGCATAGTCGTTATTAAAATTATGCATTGATGTTGCATGGCTTGCAGTAACTCGACTACCCATACCGGTTTCTATCGCAAGCTTAGCCATAACTTCTACAAAGCGTGACTGATCATCTCCGGTTTCATCAACATGAATATCTATTAAAGCATCGTATTTTTCCGCAAGCTCAAAAGCAAACTCAACATCAGCGACACCATCTTCACGGGTAAACTCGTTATGGGGTATTCCCCCCACAACATCTACCCCCATCTGCATGGCCTTCTCCATAAGCGGAGCGCCGTCTTTAGATGTGAAGATTCCATCCTGCGGGAATGCCACAATCTGAACATCGGCAATGTCTTTTACAGCCTCCTTTACCTCAAGTAGCGCCTCAACCGTCGTCAAGGTCGGATCGGTTGTATCAGCATGGGTTCTTATCTGCTGAACTCCGTTTGCCACTTCCCACTTCACCGCTTCAACAGCGTTATCAACAATTACTTCCTTTGTCAGGGTTTTCTTCCGTTCACCCCAAATTCTGATTCCTTCAAGAAGAGTTCCGGTATTATTGAATTGCGGATCTCCTACACTAAGAACAGCATCAAGATGCACATGAGGATCAATAAAGGGGGGAACAACGAGATTTCCGCCGGCATCTATTTCTTTGCATCCGTTTCCGGCTATGCTCTGTTCAACAGCCTGAAACACTCCGTTTTCAACAGCAATATCGACATATGCTCCGCCTTCCTTAAGCTTTGCATTTTTTATTAGCAGATCCATCCGTTACTCCTTTATTGCATGCATGTCATTAACACCGGCTGCTTTTATAATTGCGTTAATTACCGGAACCATCAGCGCTGCAATTATAATTCCCTGCAGCGGGGGAATACCGATTCCCAGGCGTCCGCCTAAGTAAGCAGCTAACGAACCTATAACATACGCAATAACCGGCGCTATCCTGAAATTCTTGAATTCGACGGTTTCTATATCAGGGAGTTTACCTTTATAAGTAAAAAAGAAATCACCGATTATTACACCGCCCAACGGGGGAATAAAAGTACCGAAAAGAACAAGCATCGGAATAAAGTTTTTATAAATACCCGTAACCGCCAGTACAATAGCAATCAGCACACCGCCTATAATAAACGGACGCTTGTTCGGTTTGTTGAAAAGCTCGGCACCGGCAACACCGAAGGCGTATGCAGTAGCGTTATTTGTTGTCCAGATATTCATGGTCAGGATAATAAGTGCAAGAACTGTAATATTCATTGCAATCATAACTTCAACAAGATCACCGTTATTGAATGCAAGAGCACCAATCATACCTGAAAAAATCATCAATCCGTTTCCAAGCAGGAATGCAATAAGTCCGGCCCAAAATCCGGTCATTCCGTTTTTAGCAAACCGCGACCAGTTAGCAGCCTGAGTTCCTCCGGAGGCAAACGTACCGACAACTACCGTAATAGCTGCGCCTATCGACATTGTTGAAGCCGGCTGCAGAGCCGCCATGGCACCCCATCCCCCGACCTCTTTTACTCCGAGATACGGAATGTATATGACAAGGATCAGTATTGCAGGCAATGCAAAATAGGAAACAATTTCCATTCCTTTAAAACCGTAAACAGCGGTTATGCCCATTACAACAGCCCAGAAAATTGTAAAGGTGACACTCCACCCGGTCATGCCAAGACCTTTCGCAAATAATTCTCCCATATAAGCTGATGTAACAGCATACCATCCTATCTGAGTGCCGCCGAGAATGATATCTGCCCATTTTGCACCACCCTTCCCAAGCGTATATTTTGAAAGCAGAACTGAAGTTAATCCTGTTTTTGCCCCGAGCAGACACATTACAGCAACATAAACACCCAGAATTACTGAACCGCCTATTAGAATAATCATCAGCGGCTTTAAACTGAAAGCCGCACCCAACTGCGCACCGGCGAGCATAGTCGGACTGAAAAATGTAAATCCAAGTAAAACTGCTGCAATACTCAGAAGTCCTTTCCTTGCATGCATAGGAACATGACCAAGAGGATAGTCCTGATCGACTACCTTTTCTTCTTTAATCTCTGACATAACATCTCCTTGTAACAATTATGATTGTAAAATGTAACCGGTTACATTTTACAATCATTTTTTTCATATGTCACGCTTTTTCTTTCTTAAATATCAAGATAAAGTGTATTTAGTTCGATGTTATATATAGAGATGAGTAAACGAGCAAGAATCAGAAAAAAACTCAGGCAGGCATGGGACACATTTACCGAATCGCCATTTTATAGACTGACGATTTTCTTCGTCCTTCTGTTCGGTGGGATGGCAGGTCTTGTCACATTACTTGAGATTGGTCAAAACGAACAGTTTAAATCTTTTTTCGACGGAATCTGGTGGGCTGTTATTACCTTCAGTACTGTCGGATACGGTGACAAATCACCTGTTACTGTTCCGGGACAGGCTATCACAATGGTAGCAATTTTCGGCAGTATGGCATTAGTCAGCCTTCTGTCAGGTACTTTCGCGTCTGTTTTCGTTGAAAGTAACACCAGAGCAAGGAGAGGATTAATGGATTTCCCAAAACTTGAAGACCACATTATAATCTGCGGATGGAAGAATAATATGAGCGATATCGTTCGTGATATTCTGGAATTGTCAGATAAGACAACAGCCGAAAAGATTGTAATAATTTCGAATATAGATTCAGAAAGAATTGAAGCACTCAAAGAACTTCCGGCACTTAAAAAAGTTAAATATATCAGAGGTGACTACTTCTCAGAAGATACCCTTAAGAGAGCGAATATCCAAAGGGCGTTAAAAGCAATTATTCTTGGAGACACCTTTGAAAGCGCCGGATCATCCGAGGCTGATTCCAAAACCGTTATGACCGTGCTTACTATTAAATCTATGGCAAAGGATCTTTATGTCTGCGCAGAACTTGTAGATAAAAAATACGAGCCGTATCTGCGAAATGCGATGTGCGACGAGATTCTCTTCCCAAGAGATTTGAATCGCCAGATGCTTGCAGGAACTACAGTCACCAATGGACTGGCCAACATCCTTAACAATCTTGTATCAAACCTTGAGTCAGACACTCATCTGAACACAATAAGAATTGATCCAAAAAATGTTGGGGAAACATTCGGCAGTTATAAAGAGAATTTCTCCGGTGACGGCTCAAGGATGCTGATAGGCATCCTCGAAAATACCGGTTCGCCTAACAAAGTAAAAATGGAAGCCGTAAGGGAAGCACAAAAAACTCCCGACATCTCTAAACTTGTTACAAACCTGCAGCTTGTCAAAGATCTTTCAATCAACAAACCTGTATTTATTCCGGCGGATGACTATATCATCCAGAAACATTCAAGAGCTATAGTTATAGAGCGTTTTGTAAAAACCGTCCCGAATTCTACTGAAGCAGCGGTATAGGAGATATAGGATGGGACTCTTCAATAAAGAATTAGCGGAACACGCAGAAAAACTTAAAAAAATCGCTATCTTCGAATCTATTAAAGATAATGAGGATGCAGTAAAACAGGTTCTTGATATCTGTTCAATTCGTAAATTCGGTAAAAACGACTGCCTAATCAAAGAGGGAGATATGGGAGACGAGCTATTCATCCTTCTTGAGGGCAGCGTAGATATCCTAAAAAAAACTATGGCCGGGGACGACTATGTAGTAGCCAGCCTGAAAGCTGAATACAACATTTTCATCGGAGAGATGGCTCTGATTGATGATGATAAACGTTCAGCCACTGTAATGGCTACCGAGGATACCACGGCCCTTGTTATCGGCAAGAAAGACTTTCTTGAACTTGGGGATTCCGACCCGCATATCGGACTTCCCGTTACCAGGGCGATTGCTAAAATCATAGGCGGAAGGCTCAGAAAGACCAACGAAGATATGATGACCCTTTTTGACGCTCTTGTTACCGAGGTTCAGGATTAAAAAAGGTTTGTTGCATTCTGGAATCAAACATCCTATAATTTATATGTGGCAAAATCAGAAGGTATAAAGGTAATTCGAAAAAGTATTTTTCTAGCCCTTGTTATCTACGGTATATTCGGAGTTCTGGATTATTATGCCCTACCCATTAATTTTAAAAATGCATGGATTATTCGCTACTTCCTGCTTATTCCTGCGTCCTTAATTGCTTTAGGATTAACATACATCCCAATGGCTGAAAAAATTGCCGGAGCCCTAAGCCATTTTCTATTGATAAGCGGTGTTGCAGGAATCCTCCTTATTCTTATTATATCAGAACCTGAAGAGCCGGCTTTTTATTTTTATTCTGCCGGCCTTTCATTGATGATACTTGCCTGCGATTTCATATTCAGACTTAATATTCTTTCAACAGCCTTGTTCTTCATCCTTACCGAACTTTCGTATATTCTTACTGCAATTTTTGAGCAGAAAATACTTGATGAAGCCATCTATTCCAATGGGCACAGCTGGCTTGCGGGTAATGTCTTTTTTATAACCTTTACAGGGATTATTTCTTTAATGGGGACAATGCGCATTCACGAAGAGATAAAAACTTCTGAGGATGCCAGAATCCAGGCAGAGAAGGCAAACATGATAAAAACAGCCTTCCTCACTAATATAAGCCATGAAATTAGAACACCCTTAAACGGCATCATCGGTTACTCCAGACTGATTTCCATACAAGCTGGAGACAAATGCGACCAGAGCTATCTGAAGATAATCAGAGAATGCGGAGACCAGCTTACAGAAACAGTGGACAGTATTATTGATATTGCCGGAATCGAGACTGGTCATGTCGAATGCGATATAGAATTATTGTCAATCCGGCCCTTCATCAGGGATGTAAGCAGGGTGTTTTCTATAAGAGCATCTTCCAAGAATATCACCCTGAAGCTGATTTTCAGCGGAATATCAGAAAACACAAACATAAACACTGACAGCCATAAGCTCCGGGCCATGCTTAACAGCCTCATAGGAAATGCTCTTAAATTTACAGAGACAGGTGAGGTGGCACTTATATGCGAACTTAAAGAAAACCGGCTTGAGATAAACGTCCGCGATACCGGCATTGGTATTGCGTCCGAATATATGCAGGAGATTTTCAGTCCTTTTTTTCAGATCAACAGCGGCTATGAACGCCCCTACCGCGGCAACGGTCTGGGTCTTTCAATATGTAGATCTTATGCTGAATTATTAGGCGGGAGCATTGAGGTAAAAAGCATTGAGGGCCAAGGCTCAACCTTCACCCTCAATCTGCCAGTCTGATCTATTCGGTCAGTTCTGAGATATAAAAACCAACCTTCTGAGCCCTTTCGGTGAACTCAGCAAGCTTACTTTTTTCTTTTTCAACTACATCCTCAGGAGCGTTAGACAAGAACCTTTCATTCTTAAGCTTACCTTCGGTCTGCTTAATCATCTTTTCCATTTTCTGCTGTTCCTTCTTAAGCTTTGCAACCTCTTTATCAATGTCTATTACATCCCTGATGTATACATAGGCTTCGAAACCGCTGCCCGCTGCTGCAACACTGCCCTCAATTGAAGGTTTAACTGTAGTCAGCTCGAGCTTATCGGTGTTAACCAGCTGAGCGATAAGAGCCTTATGACCGCTGAAAAAATCAACGGCCCTGAAACCATCATCCATAAAAACAGTTACAGGTATCTTTTTCTCAGGCGGAATGGTGAATTCTGAACGCAGTGTTCTGATCCCTCTGATTAGATCCTGAAGCAGTGCAAAACTTTCGGCAGTATCAGGAAAAGTGTGCGCTTCAGTGACCGCCGGATATTCAGCAGTAATCAGCGGACCTTCTGTCTGCGGCAGCTTCTGATAGATTTCTTCAGTTATAAACGAAAGGTAGGGATGCAGCATCTTCAGCCCCTGTTCAAGCACATACACAAGCATTGATATCGCCCTATCCTTCTCTGCTTCATCCTTGCTGTACAGAGACAGTTTGGAAGCCTCAATATACCAGTCGCAGAAATCGTTCCAGAAAAACTCATAGCCGGCCTGTGCAAAATCATTGAAGCGGTAAACTTCAAGTGCAGCATTAGCATTCTTTAGACCTTCATTCAGCCTATGGAGAATCCATTTATCGATCTCTTTAAGTTCAATATTTTCAAACGGAATAATATTTCTGCCTTCAACATTCATCATAATATAACGCGAAGCATTCCATACCTTATTTGCGAATTTTGAACCAAGCTTGAATGATTCAGTATCTATCAGGATATCCTGTCCCTGAGCTGAGAGGAAGGTCATAGTGAACTTCAGGGCATCGGCACCGAATTCATCGACAATTTCAAGCGGATCAAGACCATTACCGAGAGACTTTGACATTTTCCTGCCCTGCTTATCACGAACAAGACCTGTGATATAAATATCCCGGAATGGAACTTCTTCCATAAACTCAAGCGAAGCCATAATCATCCTGGAAACCCAGAAGAAAATAATATCATAACCGGTTACCAGGGTTGATGTCGGGAAAAACTTCTTCAGATCATCTGTTTTCTCAGGCCAGCCGAGGGTGGAAAACGGCCACAGCCATGATGAAAACCAGGTATCAAGTACATCAGAATCCTGAGTAAGTTTCATACTTCCGCATTTAGGACATTCTGACGGATCATCATTCGCGACAATCATTTCGCCGCAGTCATCACAGTACCAGACTGGAATTCGATGCCCCCACCACAACTGCCTGGAAATACACCAGTCGCGTATGTTGTTCAGCCAATGTTTATATGTATTCTCCCACTTTCTGGGGAAAAATTCGATTTCATCATTCTCCCAGGCTTTCAGTGCCTTTTCAGCCATCCCCTTCATGGAAACAAACCACTGTTTTGAAAGATAAGGCTGAACAGTAGTATTACAGCGATAGCACTGCCCTACCTGATGAACATGCTCCACATCCTTTATATAGAGTCCCTCAGCCTTAAGATCTTCAACAACAGCCTTTCTTGCTTCAATAACGTCCAGTCCTCGATATTTTTCAGGAACGTTGGAGTTCAGAGTTGCATCATCATTAAGAATGTTTATACGTTCAAGATCATGCCTGTTTCCTATCTCCCAGTCATTCGGGTCATGGGCCGGAGTAACCTTGACCGCACCGGTACCGAACTCGATTGAAACATAAGAATCGGCAACTATCGGTATAAGCCTATCGGTAAGAGGCAGTTTCAGCATTTTACCGATGAGGTGTTTATAGCGTTCATCATCAGGATGAACAGCAACAGCACTGTCTCCAAGCATGGTCTCTGGTCGGGTTGTAGCAATCTCAAGTTTTCCACTACCGTCTTCAAGGGGATAATAATAGTGATACATCTTACCCTGCTGTTCTTCATGCTCTACTTCATCATCTGCAAGCGCAGTCCCGCAGGAGGGACACCAGTTTACAAGATAGTTACCCTTATAAACGAGACCACGCTCGTAGAGCCCCACAAAAACCTCGCGAACAGCTTTTGAGCAGCCCTCATCAAGGGTGAACCTCTCCCGGCTCCAGTCACATGAAGATCCTATCTTCTGCAGCTGTTTCTTTATAATTGCATGATGCTCGTCCTTAACCTTCCAGGTTTCTTCGACGAACTTCTCGCGTCCAAGCTCATGTCGTTCAATACCCTTTGCACGAAGCCTTTTTTCTACTATGTTCTGTGTTGCAATTCCTGCATGATCGGTACCAGGAACCCATAGCGCCGGTCTGCCGTTCATTCTGTGATAACGGATTAAGACATCCTGAAGTATGTTGTTCAAACCGTGCCCCATATGAAGAACACCCGTTACGTTAGGAGGCGGAATCACTATGACAAAAGGATCTTTATCTTCATCGGAAGTATCTGCGGGCTGAAAGCAGCCGTTCTCCGTCCAGTACTTGTAAATCCTGTCTTCAAAATCTTTTGGGTTGTAAGCCTTTGCCATTTCGCTGGTACTCATCTATCGTCTCCGTAAGTAATTTCAGGTTTGGATATTATCAGATTAGCGGCTTTGCATCAATCAAGCTAAAATCGAAAATACCTTCGTATGGCAAAGATCTCCATAATGTGCTAATCTTTTTATATGTTTCGTATACGCTTCTTTCGTCGAGCACTCTTTATATTCTCTCTTTTTTCACTCATGTCTCTGTATGCCCAGAGTGAACAGGCCAAAGTGGAATGGATTAATAATAATATCAATCTTGCAACTGAACTTTCATCATCCGGTCGCGGTATCAACTCATCAATAATAGAAGCCCTCAAAAAAGTCCCCAGACATATTTTTATTGATGAAACCTACAGCAGCATTGCCTATGACAACATCTCCCTACCCGGCAGCTATGGCGGCTTTCTTGCCTCTCCCGGCGATACACTTGCAGCCATCGGAATGCTTTCACCATCATCCTCGGACAAAATACTGATAGCCGGCAGTAACACCGGGTATCCAGCTGCAATTCTCTCCGAACTAGCAGCTGAAATTTACCTGATAGAAGAAACCCCGGCAGCCGGTGAATATAAGTCTCTTTTTGCCGAACTCGGAATATCCAATATACGGACATCAGCAAAATCGGATATAAACGCCTTCAGTGATATAATTGCTTTTGATAAGATTTTCATCTGCGGTGCTGTTTCCGAGGTGTCCGAAAAGCTCACTGAGCGCCTGGCAATTCAGGGCAACATGACCTTCATCCTCGCTGAGGAAGGCGGATTTCAGCAGATAGTATCGCTTAGACGCTCTCTTCTCGGCGACAGCATAAGCTGCGGAGGCAGCTGCTACTTCCCCGAGATAAAAGCACTTAGGATTACAAATTAGAAATTATTTATAGAACCTTTTTTTCGTGACTTATCAATGCGTTCCATCTTGCGGTAGTACTTAGCCTGCTTCTCAACCTCTTCGGTGCTGGTCAGATGTATTTTATTATTCAAAACCTTAACCTTGGAGTTTTCAAACAGCTTCCTTATAAGTACATTACCCTCATCCTTTGAAAGCCCTACAAGATTTATAAGCTCCTGGGGACCGAAATCAAAGGTATAAGCCTGAGTTCCTACCGGGACCCTTAATTTTTCAAGCTGGATAAGAAGCGCATCATAGAGACGTCCGAGAGGATCAGTCAGCTGGGTATTAGCCAGCTGCTTATAGATGAACCAGATGCGCTCTGAAAGCAGCTGAGTAAGCTTTGATATAATCTGTGGCTGAGATGCCACCATACGGTTAAAGTTGGCATTGTTTACAGCCATAAGTACCGTTTCATCATGGGCAATCGCTGAAGCCGAACGT
Organism: Candidatus Thalassospirochaeta sargassi; assembly: GCA_028532855.1. Classification (GTDB taxonomy): domain Bacteria; phylum Spirochaetota; class Spirochaetia; order UBA9216; family UBA9216; genus Thalassospirochaeta; species Thalassospirochaeta sargassi. Next base: position 28,245 of record JAQQAL010000025.1, on the reverse strand, counting down.
GGTTTGTTCTCAAGCAGAGACATTTCACCAAAAATATCTCCGGGCTTCAGCAGAGCAAGCAGCTGTTCATTATCGTTTACTATCTTTGTGATTTTAACGCTTCCCTTCTGGATTATATACAGCTCCTGTCCGGGCTGACTCTCACTGAAGATCATAGTATCTTTGGGGTATGAGCGCGTAAAATTATTCTCATCTCCGTCGAGATAAACAACCTTGGCATATGGCTTAATCTTTGCCATACGTTCTTTGGCTGTATTTATATTCTCACCGCCTGGTGCATATTTTATATACTGATGATAAGCATAATATGCCTGATTATACTGACTCTGACGCGCATAGTATTCCGCTACCTTGAAAAGATGTGAAATATCATCAGTCGCGGTGGTTTTAAAAGTAATCTGAGTCAAAGCTTCATCAAGAAAACGCATTTTCTGAGAGAACTGCTGAATTATTTTCATCGCAACAGGAGCATTTCTCTCGATGAGAAGTCCGTACTGTTCACGATGGACGGTTATAAGCGCACAGTCAGTTAATGCCTGTGCGGTTTCAATATGGCTGTGGGAAGACATTGTCGATACAACACCGAAAAAGTCACCGGGAGAAAGTACGTTACCGCCAACTTCTTCGACAATCTCAACCTCTTTGCTGAGCCTGACCTTGCCGTTTCTAATGATGTAGAAATAATCAGCCTTCTGTTTCCCTTCAACTATAATGTAAGAGCCTTTTCTGAATGTCTGCAGAGAGAGTTGTAGAGGATTATCCATACACCACCTAACCAGAATTTTTATTTTAGTCTATTTAAGTATCGGCTTACTACACCTTAATCCTAAACAGAAATACCTGTCGTCACCCCTCTATTCTACCACCAGTCGATGATTCTGACAGCCCTCCAATACGAAGAATAACTCGATAAACCGGCAGATTCTTCATAAATCGTCTGCAGAGAGTATAATCCCTTCCTTCCGCCCAGCACTCCCTGTGGATCTATCTGCCTTACAGGCACAATACCCTCTGTAAGGGTAATATGATGACTGTCAAGATTACCAAAATAGTATTCCACAGGATCCAAATCCTCGTCAATCGGGAAATTCCCGAAACGGGCACCGTCACCAAGGGCGACATCTACAGGTATCCATCCGAATCCTTCAAGGTAGAATTCCGCCCAATAGTGGTTGGCAGCCTGCTTATTGTTATATACGAGTACACCAGCTTCCGGTCGTGCGGGGATTCCCGCAGCCCTGCACATTGCAGTAAAGAGAATACTGTATGTGTATGAGTCGCCCTCACTGTCATTAAGATTATTTATTACCGAGGATGAACCTGGTTTAGTCTTATAATCTAGAGTTTTCAAAAGATATCTATATATTGCCAGGGCTTTCAGATAGGGGTTCTTCTCAGTTCCGACAGCCTTCTTTGTAGCGCTTATAACGTCTTCATTATCAGCTGGTATTAGATTTTCCGCCGAAGTATAGTTCCGGTAAAGTCTTCTGTCTTCGTCATACCAGGTTTTTACCCTTGATGAGACCACTCTAGTATCGATTTCATATCGTTCGAGCCATGATTTTACTGAAACTTTGTAGGTTTCTCCGGACAGCAGATCATCCAGGTGGTACCTCATAAGACCGTAATAATCATCCCATAACGGAAGAGGCTCAGTAACTGTCTCGACATTGCGCTGTTCCAGCCCCGCTCTAACGGCAGGGACCCATAAATCAAGGCCGTTCTCCGGCTCGCCGGCTGCACCTGATATATCTATCCCATATTCAACCTGGAACCCCATTTTTTCCCCGAAGGTCTTGGTACCGACATTGCCGGTTACCTCAAAATAAAGTGCATTACTGATTCCGCGGTCTGTTTTAATCCTGATATTTCCTGATGACGCACCATCCGGCACCCATATATTTATCTGTTGATCGCCCCAGCTTTCATAGTCGTAATCAATTTCAGAAGCCTGTATCATTCCGGCGAGCGATTGCTCGTTCAAGCCTTCATTATCATAAAGGCCTGACGCAGTGAAATATACAGCTGCTTCTCCCCTTTCATGTCCGAAATTCAAACCGCTCAGAGTGATCATTGAACCAACGGCTGCACTCGCGGGTAGAACTTTTTCAAGATAAGGGTATCCAGGTTTCTGAGGTCCTGAGAGTATAGTGGGGATATGCTCGCGATTTGTAAAAAGTACACCGTTGCTTCCGCCCCGCCGGTTTTTCACGATAACCATTCCCGATCCTGAGTCAGAGGGGACCTCTACGGTAATTTCCGAATCGCTCCACAATAAATACGAATCGGACATCGGGCGTTCACCTGCAATTCTTACCTCGGCACCCTTCCGGCTGTTTCCAAAATGAGAACCGATTATTGTTATAGTCTCGCCTGGATATGCCACTGCAGGCTCGATGTAATCGATCTCCGGGAAGCGGTAATAACTATATGCATTCAGAATAAAAAAAACACAGACTGCCGCTAAAATAAGCAGCGGGAAAAAGAACCTGCTTTTAAGAATATTTTTTATCATTCCACCTTCGCTGAATCATCGGGGTCTTCTACAGACTGGACCTGGATCTCCATTTCCATACTGTAAAAGTTGCTGTTCGAGTCATAAGCCATCCCGAGCGGAAAGAAAATAACCTTCTCGCCGACCGTCACAGGCAGACTCTTTAAGGTAGTATAGTACTTTACTTCCTCACTGTCAGCACTGTCGGTCATAAAAATCTCGCCTTTGGCAACAAGAAACAGGGTATTATCTGAATTCAGGTATGGTGTGATATTTGCAATTACGATCAGATTTCCTCCGGATAGCTTAACCTTTACAGCTTCACCCGAAACTGTAATCTTTGAACTGTCCATGTGCCAGATCGTTTCGTTTTCATCACCGAGTATTCTGGTAGTCATGTTTATCGACAGCTTTTTATTCTCGATATAGGAGAGGTCGAGACTTCCGCTTTGGGCGGATAAGTCTACAATCATAAGTAAAAGCAGAGATAAAGCAGATAATAGCCGTTTCACGTACGTACCTACCTACTCACCCCGCCTGTAATCCGCTTCTCTTATAAGCTGCGGTTCACCGGTAACTGATAAAGCATCCCCGGAAGGTATTGTTATCAGAACATCGAAACCCGAATCATCCGAAAGTAGAATAGCAGCGGCATCTTCCAGGCTGATTACCTGAAGTGAAATCTCGGGTTCAGGCTGTATCTCCTCAACAACCTCCGGCACAGCCTCCAAACGCTGAAAAGCGAATAAAACAGCGGCAAAGAATACAATCAGCATAGCTGCAGCACTGAGAAGCACCGGCATTGAAATATCAATATGCCGTCGCCAGAAAGCTTCACTGCTCCCTACTGCCCGCCTTCTCTCTATTGCATTGTATACCCTGTCCCGGATTTCCTTTTCACCGGGTATTTTAGATTCATGCAGCAGGATGCTCAATGAATCCAGCCTGCCGGCTTCTGCTGCACAGTCCTCACAATCTGTAATATGCATTGTAATTTCTTCGGACCATCTTCTGCCGGTTTCACCGTCATGCCAGGCCGATATCAATTCCTTATCGGGACACATCATAGCCCCCCCCCGGAAAGGATATCTTCAAGACCGGCTCTTGCTCTGTAAACTCTTACCTTCACGTTACCTTCTGTGATTCTCAAAATAGATGCAATTTCTTTATAACTCAATTGCCCGTATTCCTTCAGGATTATAACCGTTCTGAGTTTCAGAGGCAGCTGCATAAGAGCCGCCTGTACGGTTTCTATCTCTTCCTTCCTGATAAGTTCATGCTCACCGTTACTTGTTTCCGGCTGAGGCAATTCCTTAATCCTGTCTACTGCTCTACCTTCCCTGCCCTTTCGTTTCACATAATTATAGCAGAGATTCTTCACAACTCTTATAAGCCAGTAACGCGACTGCTCCACAGTGGGGATAGCTGCTTCACGGCTTATGTATCTTATAAAGGCTTCCTGACAAAGTTCTTCGCTGACGTCCGTGCTGCCTGTAATATGGTACGCCACCCGAATGAGGATCGGAAATACTTCTTCGTAAACCTGGTCAAAGGACTCAACGATCCTCTCGTCTTCTATCATATAAACAACAAAACCATCAGTAAGTTACATTGAACCGCTAAAAACTTTTCGTTTTAACGGTTCACAGACTTTCTGCATTCGGTTCCCTTGGCCGTATCCTTGATTTCAATACCCATTTCAAGTAATTCGGCACGCAATTCATCTGCCCTTGCCCAGTCTTTATCTGCCCTTGCCTGCTCACGGGCCCTGACAAGCGCGGCCTCTGCATCAGTGAGTGCAACAGAGGGTGCTTCGGCTTCATCAAGTCTCAGCCCCAGCACTCTGTCCATTTCAAAAACAGCGCCTAGCTTATCAGCAACACCAAGATCCTTATCCTTCATCAGCTGCCATAATTCAGCAAGAGCCTTCGGAGCGTTCAGATCCCCAAGCAGCCCGTTGTTGAAGTTTTCAAGAAGTTCCTTTGCACGCGGGCTGAGGTTTTCTACCGGTGTCGGGTCACTCTCAAGCTTCATTGCTGCGATCCTTTCAACCAGATTCATCCTTGCGGTTCTTGCTGCGTCAAGTGATTCAAAATTAAAAACGAGCTGGGAGCGATAATGCCCACCGAGGCAGAAGTATCTGTAGTCAAGCGGATCGTAGCCCTTATCAATGAGTGTTTGGAGAGTAAGAAAATTACCGGCTGATTTAGCCATTTTCTGTTTGTCCATCAGCAGAAACTCACCGTGGATCCAATAGTTGACCCACTTCTTTCCGCTTGCCGCCTCCGACTGCGCTATTTCGTTGGTATGATGAATAGGTATATGATCTATACCTCCGCAGTGAATATCGAATGATTCACCAAGATATTTCATACTCATGGCAGAACATTCGACATGCCAGCCCGGGTAACCACTTCCCCAGGGGGAATCCCATTGCATTATGTGGTTCTCAAACTTTGAATTTGTAAACCATAGAACAAAGTCTGCCGGGTTCTTTTTATTGTCATCGACTGCAATTCTTGCTCCTGCGCGCAACTTTTGTCTGTCAAGTAAAGCTAGCTCACCGTATCTGTCGAATTTTGAGGTATCAAAATATACATTCCCACCTGAAATATAGGTAAATCCCTTTGCTTCAAGTTTTTTTATCAAACCTATCATGTTGCCTATATGTTTGGTTGCAGCACACGCGGTCTTCGGTCTGACTATATTAAGCCTGTCTATGTCATTAAAGAAAGCATCAGTATAAAATGAAGCAATTTCAGCGGGACTGCGCCCCGTCTCACGAGCACTCTTTTCCATCTTGTCTTCACCCTCGTCTGCATCACCTGTCAAGTGGCCTACATCCGTAATATTCATTACATGGTTCACATTGTAACCGGCATATTCGAGGGTTCGACGTAGTAAATCTTCAAAAACATAGGTGCGGAGATTTCCAATATGTGCGTAATTATAAACTGTAGGGCCGCAACAGTAGAGGCCGACCTCTTTTTCATTAATCGGCTTAAAATCCTGCATTTCGCGGCCTAATGTGTTGTACAGCTTCACGTTCATAAAAATCTCCTGAGTATGGATTAACCTTAATTTATAAAGTAAAATCCTTTTGTGGTTAATTTACGGAATATACTCAAAAAAATCAACATAAAGGGTGAATTACTATTCAACGAACCCATGTCTGGACACACAACCTATGAAACCGGAGGTCCGGCCGAGATATTCTGCGTTCCGGCTGATACCCGGGAGCTTATCGAGGTCCTTGAAGCCGCAAACCGCTGCGCATCCGATTACTTTATCCTCGGAGGCGGCGCTAATCTCCTTGTTTCCGACAAAGGCATTCCCGGTCTCGTTATTGACATCAAACATTTTGACGGCATCAACATTGCGGACGACGGTAGGGCAAGCTTCGGATCCGGGCTCATTGTAGACTCTGCAGCAGAAGCAGCTCTCGAAGCCGGTTTCAGCGGTTTCGATTCATTCTACGGTATGCCGGGCACAGTCGGAGGTGCTGTATGGATGAATGCCCGATGCTACGGAAGATCAATTTCAGACATACTTGCATCTGTAACCTACCTCAATGAATCACATAGCATCAGAACCATGACGCCTCAGGAAGGCGACTTTGATTATAAGATTTCTCCTTTTCAGAATGGAGATTCCGTAATACTTGAAGCAGAATTCAGATTGATAAAATGCAGTCGGGAAATAATCAGAAAAGAAATGGATAAAAATCGCAGCGACCGAGAGGCCAAGGGCCACTACGCAGGCCCTAGCGCAGGATCTGTTTTTAAAAACAACAGGGCATTCGGAAAGCCGTCCGGTGCAATCATCGATTCGCTGAATCTACGCGGAACGGAAATAGGCGGGGCTAAAATTTCGGACCACCACGCAAATATATTCATCAACAAAGGTAACGCGACATCCGCCGACATCTACAGGCTTATCAACTTTGTTCAGACAAAGGTTAGAGATGAATTAGGTTTCGAACTTGAACCTGAGATTCGTATGGTCGGAGATTTTTCCGATTTACTCTAATCATGCTTAATTAGTTTCTGATTTCGTCTTTTAAATTTCAAAAAAATGGTATATCCTGAAAAAAACCTGATCAGGAGGTATGGGCCGATGGAGCTGAAAGAAAAACTGAACATAGATGGAACGCCTCCTGAAGAGCTGAAGAAGATCCTTGCAGAGATGCCCCTTGCTGATATTCTTGAAGAATGGGACACCTTCAACGACGAAGAGGCCCTTAGAATAATGGTCAATCTGCCGGTAGACAACAAAGTCGATCTGCTCAACGCTCTTTCCAATACCGAACAGGAAAAACTTATTGAATCTCTCTCCGCACAGAGTATTAACCAGATTCTTTCAGAAATGGATCCGGACGACCTTGCTGACTTTATTCAGTCTGTTTCTCCGGAAGTCAGAAGAGAAGCCTGGAACAGCCTCAGTGAAGACGCAAAGAAAGAAACACTTTTTCTTCTAAGATTTGACGAGGACGACGCAGCCGGTCTTATGACCCCGAGGTATCTTGCTGTACGAGCCGGAATTACCGTGGCGCAAACACTGCATTTTGTACGACGCGGTGCTCAGGAGGTTGAAACTGTTTACTATATATACATCCTGGACGAGTTTAAGCGTCTACAGGGCGTTGTATCACTCAGGGAGCTTTTAATGGCTGATGACAGTGAACTGGTTAATGATATTATGGAAACCAACTATATCTCAGTTCATGAAGAAACAGACCAGGAAGAGGTAGCAAAAACACTTGAAACCTACGATCTTATCGCTCTTCCGGTTTTAGACAACCGTAATCAGCTGCTGGGTATCGTCACCTTCGACGATATCATAGACGTTATCCGTGAGGAGCATACCGAGGATACATACAAGATGGGAGCTATGACAGGTAATGTAGACAGATACCTTGATTCATCTGTCTGGGGCCTGGTCAAAAAACGGATTCCATGGCTGATAGTCCTGCTGCTTCTGGGTACTTTTTCGACCAATGTTGTAAATCATTATTCAGGGCTTATTACTACAGCTGCATTTCTCTTTATTTTCATGCCGGTTATCACCCAGACCGGAGGGAATTCCGGAAGTCAGGCTTCCACCCTGATGATACGCGGTCTTGCTACCGGTGAAATACATTCCCGCGACGCAGGTAAGATACTTTTCAAGGAAATAGCAGTTGGAATTCTTATGGGTCTGATAACCGGAGCCGTGATCATAATACGAGGTTATTTTCTGCCTCCCGGCATTGGCTTTCAGGAGTCTCTGACAATAGGGATTTCGCTCGCCTTCGTAGTTCTATTTTCCACTCTGGTAGGAACCCTTGCCCCCTTACTGATCAACCGAATGGGATTCGACCCTACGGTAATGTCCGCCCCTTTGATGGCCACAGTAATAGATATTGCCGGACTGACAATATATTTCGAAATTGCCAAGATGCTGATGATCTAGTTTCAACTTCCACATAAAGAAGTTTCCCAAAAAAAAGGACCGGCGGTCAACCAAACCACCGGCCCCGGAAAGCATTGAAGCTATTCCAAACACCTACATCAAGGGATTAACCCTATGAATTTCTATTCCTTAAGAAGAACCCAACTTTTATATTTTTCATTAATCAACTCATAAGTATCAGTTGCAATCTGCAATTCTTCGTTCGTCGGCATTACTATTATGGTTACAGGTGAATAATCCTTAGAAACAATTCCGGGCTTTGAACCATTTGCTTTGTTCCTATCATAGTCCATTACAATGCCGATATTTTCCAGCCGGTGGCAGATCATTTCCCGCATTCTGATATCATTCTCGCCAATACCACCGGTAAAAATGAGTGCATCGACTTTAACCATGTTAGCTGAGTACGCACCTATATACTGTCTAATCTTGTGAGCGAACACCTCAAGTGCTTCAATTGCATCCTGATTACCCTTATCTGCCGCGAGATGTATATCTCTCATATCATTTGAAACACCCGACAAGCCCAGCAATCCGCCTTCCTTGTTTATCATCTTGTTTATATCTTCAGCTGAATATCCTTTTTCAAGAAGAAACAGGAGGATGGCAGGATCCAGATCACCGCTGCGCGTTCCCATAACCAGACCTTCAAGAGGAGTAAAACCCATTGAAGTTTCCACCGATTTGCCCTGCCTGATAGCAGTTATAGATGCTCCGTTGCCAAGATGACATGAAATTACATTAGTATTTTCAACATCCCGCTTCATAAGTTTTACTGCTTCTTTTGAGACATAACGATGGCTGGTTCCGTGAAAACCATAACGTCTGATCTTATGTTTTGTATACAGTTCCCTGGGCAGTCCATAAAGATATGAGGACGGGGCAAGCGTCTGGTGAAAAGCTGTATCGAAGACCGCTACCTGCGGAACCCCCGGCAACATTTCCATCGCAGCTTTTATACCGGTAAGGTTTGCAGGATTATGCAATGGTGCAAGATCCGTATTCCGCTTTATAGCTTCAATTACATCTTCATCGATAATTACGGATGTTGAATAATCCTCACCTCCGTGCACCGTTCGATGACCTACACCTGAGATTTCATCAATTGCTTTTAATATCCCTTTGTCAGGATCGGTTAAGGCTTTTTTGACAAGAACCATTGCCGCATCATGATCTGGTAGAGGCTCATTCAATTCTATGACACCCTTATCGGACTTTTGAGTAATAATTCCCGTCGGAGAGCCGATACGTTCCACAAGTCCCTTACCAAGACTAGTTTTGTTCGGCATCGCATAAACCTCGTATTTCAGAGATGAGCTGCCGCAATTAATTACAAGAAGTTTTTCCATTTCTCCGCTCCGGTTTATTTTATATTTATTAACAGATTTTAAACCGATTAAATATATTATTCAATATTTAATTCACTTTTTTTCATTGTTTGGATATTTGTCCAATTTCTCCATAAAACATCATCGTGTTTCAGCACTAATCCTGAAACTGAATCCCTCTCTTTCATTCAGATCAATATTTATACCCACAACTGCCGTTCCGGTTGTAAAACATAATCCGGCTGAAGAATTAAATTCCTTACCATTTTTTACACTCAGACTTATACCAAACAGTTCACCTGAGTATTCAAATGCAGCTCCTCCCTCAGCGCACAAGGGGCTGTACCAGCCGTATTCTGCTTCCATAGATATTCCGCCGTCTAGTTCAATAAAAAAACCTTCGAGTTTCAATCCCAGTTCGGCACCGGTATCTATGTTTTCTATTATTAATCCCTCTTCATCCCATCTGCGACAGTATTCGGTTACTGCAGTGCATTTTATCCTTCCAAGTAACATCCCGGCTTCAACGCTCAGCTCCTCCTTCTGCGCAAATACCCTCGATGGTACCACAGCCATCCTGCCGCGGCGATAGCTGTAGGAGGCTTCAAAATCGAACTCAGCCCTCCCTGCTTGCTGTATTCCCGTCAGTTCGAACCCCGCGGATAAGGGGTATCTGGCTTTTTCTCCCCCGGGGGTTAGGTAATCGCGGCCGGCAAGACCAAGGCTGCAGCAGAGGCTTAGCCCTGCGGTTTCACACTGACCGAACAGCCTGAAAAAGCCGCCCGGTTCTGTATACATTGGCAGGCTGCATGCTGATAACATAGAGAGCGCAAGGCTGAAATCTCTGGCCCCCTTCACATCAAACATTACTGTCGCAGCAGGGTTTAGTACTGGCTGAAGAGGCATTACCGCCTCATCAGAGAACCATCCGCTGCATACGGTTTCAGGTGCAATGCTGCCGCAGAGCAGAAACTCCAAGTTGAGAAGCAAATTCTCCGCCGGCCGGAGATGTACAGGCAGTTCAGTATATACCCCCGAAGACAGGCTCCCGTCGTTTTCACGGAATCCCCATAATGCTGTATCAGCACCTGTCTGTGGAAAGAAAACGGCCCCGTAGCGGGAACTGCCGCTGAAAGAATCAGTTACACTGAGCATTCCGTTTTCAAGGAATACTGACGCTCCGGCTGTACTGCAGTCCGAACCGTAGATTTCTCTGATCATTGATTTAAGCTCAAGCCTGCCTGCATAAAATACTGGAGACTTGTAACATGCTTCGCAGGACATACTGATATCAGCCCACAGCAACTCTGAGTTTTCATACAATATACCGGCATCTTCCACCGAAATTACAATACTGAAACGTTTATCGTCTTCAAATATTCTTATTCTGTTATTCCAGGTCCCGTCATTTTCAAGCTGGACTGCAATACTTGCTGTAATTCCTGCTTCTTCAGTAGTTTCTGCATCAGCAGGACATTCCGCCCGCAGTCCAGCGCAACAAAATACAAGCAGCACGGAGAATATGTACTTCTTCATACTATTCTATAACTCATTTTTTTTAGCACGCTTGAAAATTTTGTCTATTTATGTATGATATCATTACAAAACGACAACAACCAACTCCAGGAGGAAATAATTGGTAATTTTAACCTTAAACTGCGGAAGTTCGTCTTTGAAGTATCAGCTCTATGACTGGGCAAAATCAGAGACTCTTGCGACCGGTATTGTAGAGCGAATCGGACTTGAAGGAAGTTTCATCAAACATGAAGCCAAGAATCATGATGAAGTAAAGATTGAAAGCGCAATGCCCACACACAAAGAGGCTATGTCTCTTCTTATCGATTCTATACTAAGCCCCGAATACGGTGCAATCAGCGACATTAGGGAAATCAGCGCTGTAGGACACAGGGTTGTACATGGTGCTGAAAAGTTCGCAAAATCCCTTGTGATTACTGATGAAGCAATGGCAACCTTTAAAGAACTGGAGAACCTTGCTCCTCTGCACATTCCTGCAAACCTCATTGGTATTGAAGCTGCAAAGGCTGTTCTTCCCGATGTAAAGCATTGCGCGATTATGGATACAGCCTGGCATCAAACCATGCCTGAATCTTCATACATCTATGCTCTCCCTTACGACTGGTATAAGACATACGGCGTTAGACGATACGGTTTCCACGGTACATCCTTCCTCTATACTGCAAAAAGAGCCGCAGTCCTTCTGGGTAAGGATCCATTCAAAACAAATCTTGTTATTGCTCATATTGGAAACGGCGCAAGCATAAATGCTGTTAAAAACGGCTGTTCATTCGACACCTCAATGGGACTCACCCCGCTCGAGGGTCTTGTGATGGGAACGCGTTCAGGTGATATTGATCCTGCCATCCCCTTCTTTATCATGGATAAGACAGGCATGAGTGCTGCAGAGGTTGAAAAAGCACTGAATAAAGAAAGCGGTGTATTAGGGATCACTGAAAAATGGGTGGATCGTCGTGATATCGAAATTGCAGCTGAAGACGGCGATGAGAGAGCAATTCTATGTCAGTTGATTGAATCATACCGAATTAAGAAATACATCGGAGCATATTCTGCGGCTATCGGTGGAGCAGATGCAATTGTGTTCACCGCAGGTGTTGGAGAAAGAGGACCGATTACAAGAAAACTCGCATGTGAAGGTCTTGAGTACATGGGCGTTAAGATTGACGACGCCAAGAATAAAGCATCGATGACAAGAAACGCTGAAACATGCATCAGCACTGACGATTCAAAGGTAAAGGTCTTTGTCATTCCTACAAACGAAGAGCTCGTAATGACCGAAGATACATACGCACTTCTTGAAGGCACATATGATGTGCATACAAAGTATAAATATCACTTTGAGGATGCTGATTACGTCAACAAGGAAAGAGAAGCAGGTCTTCCTAAAGATCTTAAGAAATGGAACGGTCTCGATCAGATTATCTGTGAACCGGGCAAATCCGGAAACAGTGGTTGTTGCGGAAACTGCAACTGCTGATTTTTTAAGTTTTAAAAATAGACGAGGGGCTGATTGGCATTTCCTTTCAGCCCCCTTTTTTTATCTCCTGCAATCCATGAAGCCTGGCTTCACTGAATTGTCGGAATCAGCCTGTTCTGCCGGCAGATTTTTCCAGGCTGTCATAAACATTATGCAGCCTATAATGACGACAAACAGAGCGTAAATTATTCTTTTTATCATAGACTACAGGCTTCAGAAATTCTGAAGTGTCCCCTTTCTAATAGCTTCGGCGGCCTCCGCATCCGCAAAAATCTTTACAAGCTCAATTGCGAACTCGGCAGATGTACCGGGGCCCCGGCTTGTGATTATATTACCGTCTATAACAACCCGCTTCTCGCTGAAAACAGTCTTTGAGCTGAAATGCTCTTCAAAGCCGGGATAACAGGTAGCCTGCCGGCCGTCGAGAACTCCGGTGCCCGCAAGAACAATTCCCGGAGAGGCACAGATTGCAGCGACGGTTTTCCCCTGCCGGTTAAACTCAGCTATCAGATCGGTAACTTCATCTGCTGCGGCTATGTTTGTTGCTCCCGGCATTCCGCCTGGACAGACGAGGCCGTCGAAGATTTCAGTATTACCCAGCTCAGACAGTGCGGTATCGGCTTCAACCCTCACTCCGTGAGCGCTGAGCACCGACTTACCTCCGATGCCGACTGTAGTAACGTCCACCTCAGCTCGTCTTAAAAAGTCAATCGGGGTAAGCGCTTCTACCTCTTCAAATCCTTCGGCAAGAAATATTATTACCTTCTTCATAAAATTCTCCTTTTATCTATCAAACATGAAAAAATGTAAGTTAAGCAAGTTGATTCCAGGCAAAATCCATCATCCGTTCGGTTTCGTCCCAGCCTACACATTCGTCGGTAATTGAAACTCCGTATGCAAGAGTCTTTATATCAGTCGGTATCTTCTGGTTCCCCTCAAACAGATTGCTTTCAATCATAACGCCTTTAATTGAGTCATGCCGGTTGCGCTGTTCAAGCACGGAACGCAGAACACGAAACTGCTTCTGGTGCTTCTTTCCTGAATTGGCGTGGCTGCAATCCACTATAATCGATGCATTGATATTATTCGCATCAAACAGTTCTTCGGCATCTTCAACCGTTTCTTCATAGTAGTTCGGACCGACAATACCCCCGCGAAGTATGAGATGTGTAGCCTCATTTCCTGAGGTGCTGAGAATACATGTTTTACCGTCGTCGTCTATTCCGAGAAAGCTGTGTGGACTTCTGGCAGATTCAATCGCATTTATAGCCTTCTCAACACTACCGTCAGTTCCATTTTTGAATCCTACGGGCATGGACAAGCCGCTGACCATATTTCTATGGGTCTGACTTTCGGTTGTGCGGGCACCTACAGCTGCCCAGCTTATCAGGTCGGCAATATACTGTGGTATAATAGGATCCAGAACCTCAGTTGCTGTCGGCAGACCCATATCGGTAATCTTCTGCAGAAGCTTCCGGGCCTTCCTCAATCCCATATTAATATTATATGAACCGTCAAGCTCGGGATCAATAATCATGCCCCGCCAGCCCACTGTGGTTCGAGGCTTCTCAAAATACACCCTCATTACAATATATAGTCGGTCTTCATATTTCAGTCTCAATCGGTTCAGCTTTTCTGCATATTCGATAGCTGCGTTTTCATCGTGAATAGAGCAGGGTCCGGTTACTATAAGAAATCGATCATACCGAACTTCTATAATATCCTTAACAGACACTCGGCTTTTAAACAAAGTCTCACTGCTCTTCTCGGTTACCGGGAATTCGGCCCGCAAATCATCCGGAGATATTGCCGGTTCAACCGTCAGAATTCTTAAGTTGTTTGTTTTCTTCATAACATGCGGATCTTATCTTTTCTCGGGTTTAATTGCAAGATTCAATTGCAGGCAAGCGGTTCACCCTTTCGGCAAATCACCCAGTCTCCCGGCCATTCCAGGTACTGTTTGATATCTTTTTCGAGTACATCAGGCCTGTTATTTGTTGATGATAGATGGCAGAAAAAAACCTTGTTCAGGCGCGAGTCATCTCTTAGCCCTGCTTCATTCAGAAACCTCATCGCGTCCAGGTTGGAGAGATGGCCATGATTTGATGCGATTCTGCGTTTAAGATAATCAGGGTATGGCCCGTCAGCAAGCATCTGCTCATTGTAATTAGCCTCGAGAAAAAGAATGTCCGATTTTGCAGCAAGTTCTATCATCTCATCACTTACAGCACCGGTGTCCGAAATAATAGTAAAAATCAATGAGCCTAGCTCAAAATGATATGATATTGAATGTTCAGCGTCGTGCGAAGTCTGAAACGCTTTGAAACGGAACTCTCCATCTGTATAGAAGGGACCGGGCTGTATATCTTTACGTTTATAAAAATGAGTTTTCAACTTGCGGTTTACATTCAGTTTTTCATGAACAACGACAGGAGCCCGCAGCTTCCTCGACAAAACCTCTATTCCCCTGAAATGATCATCGTGCGAATGGGTCAGAAAGATATATTTAACCTGCTCTGTATCAAATCCGAGGGATGTTGCACGTTCTATAGCCTGTTTTGCCGAGAATCCGTTATCTACTATTACGGCGAAACCATTATACTCAAATATATATGCGTTTGCCGAGGAGCCGCTGCCGAGTACTGCGTATTTTACGTTTTCGCTCATTTTGAAAGCCCGTGAACCTCTTTCCATTCATCCGGATTGTATCCAAGAACAGCCTTCCTGCCGTCGCGCACCACTGGGGTTTTCATGAGCGCAGGATTTTCTTCAATCTCTTCGACCGGATCAAATTCCATATATGCCATGCCCTTTCTCTTGTACACCTTCGATTCTGTATCTATAAGCTCTTCAGCCCCTATTGCTGTAACAATGGCTGCGAGCTCCCCGCTGCTTAGTGAGCGCTGATTAAGATCTACAAAATGATACGGCCATCCTCTTTCCTTAAAATAGCGCTCGGTCTTCTGGGTTTCCCTGCATTTTTTTGTTCCGATAATCTGTATACCCAAGGTTATTCTCCTGATGAATCTAAAAGTTTGACTTACCGTCCTAACTATGTTACTAAATAGTATTGATATTGCAGGAGTATAACATGAGACCATCAATAAAAGAAATACTGTTAATGAACCCCGATACCGATACCCGCACGGTTTACGGATGGGTCAGAACAAAACGCGATTCAAAAAACGTTTGTTTTTTCGAGCTCTCCGACGGGTCCTGCCTGAAAAACCTTCAGGTTATCGTTGATAAGGAGAAATATAATCCTGATGACATTCTTGCGAAACTGACGACCGGAGCCGGCGTAGAGGTTGACGGACTTCTTGTAGAATCACCGGGAGCCAACCAGTCTGTAGAACTTCAGGCATCAGAGATAAGAATACTGGGTGAAGCGCCTGCTGAAAGCTATCCGCTGCAAAAGAAGAGACACAGCTTCGAGTTTCTTCGTGATATAGCGCATCTGAGACCGCGGACAAATGCTTTGGGCGCGGTTACACGTGTGCGCAGCACTGCAAGCTTTGCAGTACACCGCTTTTTCCAGGATCGCGGGTTCTATTACATACATACCCCCATTATCTCTGCAAGCGATTGCGAGGGCGCCGGGGAAATGTTTCAGGTTACAACAATGGACCTTAACAATATCCCCAAAACCGGTGGCAGCGTAGACTACACACATGACTTCTTCGGCAAGAGTGCTGCGCTTACAGTAAGCGGTCAGCTTGAAGCCGAGATATACGCGCTTTCACACTCAAATGTTTATACCTTCGGCCCGACCTTCCGTGCCGAAAATTCCAATACAGCCCGCCATTTGGCTGAGTTCTGGATGATAGAACCGGAAATGGCCTTTTGCAGCCTTGATGGGAATATGGACACTGCTGAAGATTTCATTAAATACGTAATAGGATACATCCTTGAACATTGCGCTGAAGATATGGAACTTTTCAACAAGTTCATTGAAAAAGGCATAGTAGATTCACTTGCATCAGTAGTCAACTCAGAGTTCCACCGCGTTACATATACCGACGCTATGAAAGAACTTGAGAAGAATAAAGCAAAATTCGAGTTCGAGCCTTCATGGGGAGTTGATCTGCAGTCGGAACATGAAAAGTATCTGACCGAGCAGGTATTCAAGGGACCGGTAATCGTTACCGACTATCCAAAAGACATAAAAGCATTTTACATGAAGATGAACGACGATGGAAAAACTGTTCGTGCAATGGACGTACTTGTCCCCCGTCTGGGAGAAATCATAGGGGGGTCACAGAGGGAAGACAGCCTGGAGAAACTTACCGCCCGGATTAATGACATGGGACTCGAGGAAAAAGACTACTGGTGGTACCTTGACCTGCGCCGTTACGGTTCGGTTCCTCATTCAGGCTTCGGTCTGGGTTTTGAAAGGCTTATTCAGTATATGACAGGAATGCAGAATATACGCGACGTAATCCCCTTCCCCAGAACGGTCCACAACGCGGAGTTTTAATTATTTTAGCAGTTTCGTAAGTTCGCGGTCAAACGCTGCTGCAAACTGCTGTATCTCCCGCCGCCCGAACGTGCTTTCTCTTTCGGGCATTATTCCCATTTCACGAAAGTCCTTCATAAGGTCGCGGATAGAAAGCCTTTCACGGATATTATCCGGCGTAAAATGATTACCGCGATCGTTTATCACCACGATATGCTTATCAACCAGCTCGGCAGCCAGGGGGATGTCACGGGTTATGGCCAGATCACCCTTTTCTGCATGATCAATAATATACTGGTCGGCAACCCCTTCTCCTTTTTTAACGACAACCATTTCGATCAGCTCATCTTCCGGAATGGGGATTTTCACATTCGCCGCGTAAACAGCTTTAAGGCCCCGTTTAACCGCTGCCCTTGCAATGATGTCGCGTACCGCCTGAGGACAGGAATCGGCATCAACCCAGATTATCATTATCAGCTCAGCCCTATTTCACGACGCCTGCGGCAGGCACTGACGCTCGGTAAATGACAGCCCGACCCTGAAGCTTCATCCTGCTGCCGAAAGATGCAAAGGCAGTCTCGCCCTGCATGATTTCAACACTGGAGTCCGAGGTTGAATCTTCTATAATGGCGCTGCCTTCTGTGCAGATAAAAATTGACGGTGGCTCCGGACCGTAGCTTTCAACAGGTAATTCATAGCCGCCGGAAAGATCAATCTTTGAAAGATAAAACTCGGGTGCCGGCGTAATATATGCCGATTCAGCGTTGTTGAGTTTTACCGGATTCAATATTTCAGGTTTTGTCGGGTTGAAATTCAGTGTGGATAAGAGCTCGGGGACATCTACATGTTTTGGAGTGAGCCCTCCGCGCAGAACATTATCCGAATTAGCCATGAGCTCCATCCCTATCCCCTCAAGATAAGCATGCAGCTCGCCAGCCGGCAGATACATAGCCTCTCCAGGCTGAAGGGTAACTATATTAAGGTACAACGGGCTTACTATTCCAATATCACCCGGGTAAAGCTCTGCAAAACGTTTAATCCATCTAGAATCAGGCAGTTCTTCGTTTTCCGCCTTCTCAAGCGCTTTTCCAACCAGAGCAGTCCTATCGATATCTGAGAGCTGCATAATCACTGTAAAAAAGTTCTTCAATGCTGCTGAAACAGCAGCTGAAACAGAAGATTCATCACCTGCAGGGCTTGCAGACGCGGCTTCAAGGGCAGATACTGCAGCATCGAGCTCCGGAATCATAATTTTTCTGAAATTTGCAGCAATAACACCAGCCTGTCTGAAACCTCGCATTGCATGATATTCACTCAGGGCGCAGATAATCTCAGGTTTATGGTTGTCATCCTTGTAATTACGGTTAAACGCATCGAGAGCTATCCCTGCTTCATTCTCACGAGCCCATCCTGCCGCCGCCTCGTCAAGGGTTGGATGAGCCTGTATGGACAAAGGGCTTCCTGCTGCGAGCACCTTGAAGAGAAAGGGAAGCCTCCCCGAGAAACCATTCGATATACGTCCGCCGAGGACGGTTTCGGGCGATTTAGAAATCATTTCATCAAGTGGAATATCACCGTTTTGCATATGCACGTCTGAAGAAGCCTTTGGATGAGCGCCCATCCACAGTTCAGCCATGGGTTCATTTTCACTGTTATCATAACCGAGAAGTTCAGGCATTAATGTTTTTGAACCCCATGCGTATTTAAGAATCTGATTAGTTAATTTATATACAGCCATAATTGAAGGCTACAATAAAACATCACAAATTTCCACCTTTTTAGTCAAATTATATAAACGGCGCAATCTTGTGCTATTTCCTTTTTTTTTATATATTTTCGTAAGAAGGGAATAGCACAAGTCAGGCTATAAACAGATCAAAGGAGTTATTTAGATGAATTTATCCCCATTGCAGAAAGACCGTTATGGTTACAAGCCGCATATGCCGGCAGTTCTTGAAAAAAAGGTTTCCAATATCAGCATAGAAAAAGGAGACGCTACTGAATCAGTATCGGACCAAACCGAGCTAAAAAAGATGTTTCCAAATACTTACGGAATGCCAATTGCAAAACTTGTTGAAGGCCCGAATGCCGATGCCGGCAAAAAAATCAATGTAGGCGTGATTCTCTCAGGGGGACAGGCTCCCGGCGGTCATAACGTTATTGCCGGTCTTTATGACGGAATTAAAGCCGGTAACCCCGAATCAAAACTCTATGGTTTTCTCGGAGGACCTTCAGGGCTCGTAGAAGATAAGAAGATAGAAATTACAGCTGGATACCTCGATGAATACCGTAATACAGGCGGTTTCGACATCATCGGCTCAGGCAGAACAAAGCTTGAAACTGAAGAACAGTTCGACATCAGTATAGAAGTCTGCAAAAAAAACAGCATCAGCGCCATCGTCATCATAGGCGGTGACGACTCAAACACAAACGCAGCCATGCTAGCCGAATATTTTGCAGCCAAAAACACCGGTGTTCAGGTAATCGGCTGTCCCAAGACAATTGACGGTGATTTGAAGAACGAACATATCGAGACATCATTCGGTTTCGACACAGCAACAAAAACCTACTCTGAACTCATCGGAAATATTGAGCGTGATGCGAACTCTGCAAAGAAATACTGGCACTTTATCAAGCTCATGGGACGATCAGCTTCCCATATCGGTCTTGAATGTGCTCTGCAGACACAGCCGAATGTCGCAATTATTTCCGAAGAAGTTGAAGCAAATAAAACAAGCCTCGCAGACATCGTAAACGATATTACAGATGTCGTAGTAAAAAGAGCTGACAATGATGAAAACTTCGGTGTTGTTCTTGTTCCCGAAGGACTGATTGAGTTCATCCCCGAAATGGGTGCTCTTATAAGCGAACTGAATGATCTTCTCGCTGAAAAGGCTGAATACTACAACACGCTTAATACATTTGAAGACCAGGCCGAGTTTATCAACAAAAACCTGTCAAAAGATTCATCCTATGCCTTCTCGTCCCTTCCAAACAACATCCAGCGGCAGCTGCTGATGGATAGAGATCCCCATGGGAACGTCCAGGTTTCACGCATTGAAACCGAGCTCCTGCTTATTGAAATGGTAGAAGCAAGACTTGCCGAACTCAAAAGTGAAGGAAAATATAAAGGATCTTTCAGCCATCAGCACCACTTCTTCGGTTACGAGGGGCGATGCGCCTTCCCGTCAAACTTTGATGCTGACTACTGCTATGCCCTCGGCTACACCGCTTTCACCCTGATCTCAAATGGTCTTACCGGATACATGTCATCGGTTAAAAATCTTTCCAGACCTGCTTCACAGTGGGTTGCAGGCGGTATACCCGTAACAATGATGATGAACCTTGAGGTTAGACACGGAAAGAACAAGCCTGTAATCAAAAAGGCTCTGGTAGAGCTGGACGGTGCACCCTTCAAGGCATTTGCGGCAAAGCGTGATGAATGGGCTGTAAAAACAAGTTTCAGGTTCCCGGGTGCTATCCAGTACTACGGCCCCGATGAGATCTGTAATGCTCCCACAATTACCCTGTCATTAGAGCATAAGTAAACCCCTGGCAGAAGAAAAACAGGATGTCCCCTCCTCCCGGAGCGGACATCTTTTTTTCAGGCTCCATAGTTCTACTCAAGAATTTCGTACCCGAAGTTATCCACCCAGTATTCGTTGTGGCATTCAAAAATGAAATCACCGCTTAGCGGCAGCCCTTCAGGATAATCAATGACATTAACAAATGACTCATCAACATAGATGTATATTGCCATAGGTTTGAACTTGAACTCAAATTCATATGCTGTATCTTCATTGAAAACCATATCCTTTATATCATAGGATTCAGTCTCTCCATCAACAGATACAAAATAAGATAAGGTACTGGGACCGGCCATAAAAACCATTCTGCTGTCCGGATCTGTCTGGAAAAAATTAAAATGGCCGCGCGGATGCTGGGTGTTAAACTGACTGCCGAAGGTTACTGTGAACGAGACAGAAGATTTCACAGGGATTTCTTCAGAGAATACAGCCTGTGCACCAGAACCGTATTCGTCATTTACTGTTGACTTAAGGTGAAGCGATCCGTCGGCAATCTCTCCAGTGTCAAAAGTTTCGCTGTCAGCTTCGTTAAACGAAAATTTTCCATCATCCGAATCAAAGTCTGTGTAGTATGTTTTCTGAAACCAGCTGCACGAAATTAACAATAAAAACATTGCAGGCGTCAGCATAAAAACAAGTCTTCTCATTTTCGCTCCTCGATAAAAAATTCTAACCCATTTAACCCCGGTTTTCAAGTTGTTTTATTATCCGGGTCAGTGTTATAATCGTCACATGGCGGAAGAAAAATACATTAGACCCAGCTGGGACGAATACTTCATGGAGGTGTCAAACTCCATTTCAAAAAGAGCAACCTGCGACCGCGGCCGCAGCGGATGCGTTATCGCAAAAGACAGACAGATCCTTGTCACAGGCTATGTTGGCTCACCGAGGGGGCTGCCCCATTGCGACGAGGTCGGACATCAGATGAAAAAAATGCTGCATGAAGACGGCTCGGTAACACAGCACTGTGTTCGAACGGTTCATGCAGAACAAAATGCTATTTGTCAGGCTGCGAGGCGCGGTATAAGCATCGACGGAGCAACCCTCTATTGCAGAATGACTCCATGCAGAACCTGTGCAATGCTCATAATAAACTGTGGAATTACAAGGGTTGTCTGCGAAAAAAAATATCATGCAGGGGCGGAATCAGAAAAGATGTTTGCAGAGGCTGGAATCAGCCTTGAATATGTTGATGAAGAGATCCTAAAGTACGCGGAGCAGTAAAAAATGGATGTCCTCATTCAGAGAACATCCTTAATAATTCACTTTCTAATAAAACGCTCAGCTTGGTTCGTTTGAAAAGAGTTCACTTTCTGTGTATGCCCTTTCATAGATCCTTGCGCCGCTGTTGTCATAGACATAGACTGTAATTTCGAGCGTCTGCCCTCCGGTGAAATCAGGCATTTCTGCGTCGGGATCATCCGGAACTGTTATAACCGCATTGTTGACATACTTGAATGTGGCGATGTATTTTCCCGAACAGTCGGGAGCAGAAATTGAGAAACCGAGCGAAACAGCAAGTCCCGTGTAATAATCAATCTGTTCCGGATCTTCATAGCCCAGTTCTCCAAAAGTCATGGTTCCGTTGCCGTTGCCGTTTACATTCAGCTGAAAATCTTCAACCGTATAGGCTACATATTCTCCGAAATCTCCAAGGCTCGCGTCCCAGTATTCCCCGGCCATTCCGGTTATACCTATCTCCAGCTTAGCCTCAAACTCTGCATCAGCCTTTGTTGGTTCATCAAGGTCATCCACTTCCATTGAAGCGGAAACACTGGCTTCCACAATATCAATAGTTACATCACCATCGGAAATCTGCTCGTCAGTTACCGAAGCACTTGCACTCACTGCTGCAGCCCGTGAAACTGGCTCTTCAGGCGATACAATGGATGCAACATCCGGCGCAGCAATTCTGAGCACCTCGATTACAGCGTCGGTATCCTCACCAAGAATGCTTCTCATTTCCAGACTCTCGCCAATGACATCAAAGGCAAGCTCCATCCCCTGATCGACATCCGCATCTGAATCAGCAGCATTTCCACCGGTGTCATAATTGTCAAGTCCGCCTGCTTCAACTTCGGTTGTAGAAAGGAATAATTCGTCAAAGGTAGAGTTGATAGCTTCACATCCGACAAGGATAAGAACCAGCGCTGTTATTATCAATAACAGCCTCATCTTTTTTAAACTCATTTAATTCTCCTTACTCGAAACTGATATTTTAAATTATATCAGCATGAAGGAGAATTTTCTAATTTTTTGTTATTTTATCAGCTTTTTCGGGCAGGAAGTTCGATATGCCTGTTCTCAGGAATCCTTGCCTGTCTGAACAGGATGGCAATATTACCTATAACTCTGATAAGCTCTGCATCCGTGGCTTCTGCAAGCTGCCTTGAAAGGATGTCACGACTGTTTTTATAATCAACAAATCTCACTTTTATAAGCTCATTGTTTTCAAGCATTTCATCAGTCTGATTAACAAGAGCCTCTGTAAGCCCTTTTGCGCCCAGCATTACTGAAGGTTTGATATTATGTGCAAGTTTTGCGAGATAACTTCTCTGAAAACCCTTTAATTCCATGGTTCTTTCTCCATTAACGATATTACTGTCCACTTTGCCGGATCTGCCATATCGGACGCTATCATTCCAATTGCAACATCATCGGTTGTTTCGGCGACAAGCAGCATTCTGCCGTCGATGTTTATTCTTGCTCCGGGCCCCTCGGTATCGACGGCGGCCATTGCATGGCTGTAAACTGCTGAGACCATCAAAGCAGAATCAACACCATAATGGTTTAGAAGGATAATGTAAAGCAGTGAACGACTGTCGCAGTCGCCGTCACCGAAAGCCGCGGCGGCCAGCGGGCTTATCAGGTCGGAGCCGCCGGTTCGCCGGTAGTTGAAGCCCTGGACCCAGCTTAACAGCCGCTGCGGTGCGTCAAGCGAAAGCTTCGATGCCGAACTGCGTAATGACTGTCTTCGTTTTTCTGATCCTGAACTGAACCAGGAGCCGGATGAATCCTCAGTGTCAGAACCTGATTCATCAGTATCATCAAGCTCTTCAGTTTGAAGAAGCCGCTCCTTCAGAAGGGCGGCGGGATAATCGAGCCTAGAGTAGTTATCACGGTAGATCAGGCGATAGTATCGCTTCCAGGCCTCTATCCCCTCTTCGGTATCGGGCTTAAAATCGCCAAGTATTGCCGCTTCACGTTCAATCACAAGCTGTGATGCCTCAACAGCCCGTCCGTCAACCTGCCATTCCACAGCTTCACCCTCGAAAACTGTCGAGGCGGGAATACGCTGTGAAGCAGTATATGATTGCAGATAATAACTGCTTACAGGTCCGGGGTTCAGCATCAGACCTGGCGCAAAGGCGAAGGAATCGAGGGCTGAGAGAACATAGTCGTTCAACAGCGGGAGAGCCTCAGCCGATGCAAAGGACAGAATTGCCATGTCGAAATCTTCGCCGTCTGTAAACAGCCCGTACCCGGAATATTCATAGCCGCCTGAAGCGAAGTCCAGGATACCGAATACTGCATCACGGCCGTATAGATCGTATTGCTCACCCTCTGCCTTCGCGGCAAGTTCCCCGGTAACTCCGTCAAAAACGGCCTGTCCCGAATCCCAGCTGTCTCCGGGCCATATTTTTATCTGCATGAAAGCCTCTCCGGTGAAATCCTGAAACGTCCATCGGCTGTCGGTAACATCAAGCACCGTCCAACCCACGGGAGGTTCAAGCACAAACCCCGTGTCCTCGATGTACACTGCCTCTGCGGTTACAGCAAATGCCGGGAATACAAGCAACGGAATAAAAATCAGCCGGAGTATCTTGCTCATTATTCGACCTTAAACCTCTTTATTTTTTTTGTGGAAGACATCTCCATCTCCTCCTTCCTTACCGATATCCTGGATATTCGCTTATAAGGAAGCATTTCACGGTTAACTTCATCTATAATCTGGTCTAACCGGGTTTTTATATCTTCATCAGTATTATTCTTTGCGAAATCTTCCGAGGGTACGATAACAGCCTCAATCCCCTCGGTCTGCATCTTTTCATCCTGTACATAACCGCGAACAAGGATCTGTTCAATTTCATCAAAAAGCTGAAAGTGATCCTCAATCTCTTCAGGAAAAACATTCTTCCCGCCTTCGGTGACGATCATATTCTTCTTTCTGCCTGTAAGATACACATAGTTTTCATCGTCGATATAACCTGAATCTCCGGTTAAGAGCCAGCCGTCTTCGGTAAAAGCCTCTTTACTGGCCTGCTCATTTTTGTAGTAACCCTTCATGATATTGGGCCCCCTGGCAATAAGCTCTCCGGTTCCGTCAGAATCAGGATCAAGCACCTTCATCTCGACTAGCGGGATAATTTTACCGATTGAGCTTTCCCTGTATGCGTAAATCGGGTTCAGGGTGAGCCCCGGAGCTGCTTCCGTCAGACCGTAACCGACGACAAAATCTATCCCCATCTGGTTAAAATATTTGAAGGTTTCAGCCGGCAGAGGGCCGCCTCCGCATATACATATCCGGTTAGTATCAAGAGAAACCTTTGAAAGGATTCCACCGAACAGTGATTTACCGATGTTTACCCCGAAAATCTTTTTAACCAGACCGCTGAAACCCATCATAAACCTGATAAGACCGTAGACTACTATCCCCTTTTCTCTGATGCCATTCATCAAACCCTTAATAATCTTGTTAAATAACATTGGTATGCCGAGAAACATCGTAACCTTGGCCTTCTTCAGATCTTTAAATATCTGCTGTACAACTACCTTCTTTGCAAAGACTAGTTCAGCACCAACTGAAAAAGCCTCAATAAAGACTGCAAGCATTGTATAGGAATGGTGGATAGGCAGCAGAGCGTAGAAAACATCAGTATGATATATGTTCATATTTCCCTGAAACATAAAACAATCGGACACAAAGTTTTTGTGACTCAGCATTGCGCCCTTCGGTTCACCGGTGGTTCCCGAAGTAAAAAGAATTGCAGCGGTATCGTCTTCGCCAGCCTTTTCATGTTCAATAGTCTGAGAAAAATTAATATCAAGAACGTAATCGGTTTTATCTGGAGAAAGTGAAATCTTTTTCAGTTTCCCTTTATGCGCTGAAGGCTTCAAATCATCAAATTTCTCAGAATCGACAAACAGGATATTTATGTCCGCAAATTCCAGCAGGCGTGAGACATCATCAGTCTTCAGAGAATAATCAACAGGAACGACAACGCCACCCGCTGTAAGTATTGCAAGATAGGAAATAGCCCATTCGGGCGAATTCTTGCCGGTGAGGCCGACATGTTCACCTTTGCTGAGTCCTATATTCAACAGGTAATTAGCAACCTGGTTTATTTTTTTCCAGGCTTCGGTATAGGTAAATTGCATTTCAGTCGGATCATAGCAGGTGAAACATCTGCGATCCGGATATCGTTTTTCTGAAATTTCGAAAAGTTCAGGCAGGGTCGGGAATTCTCCCTCAAATACATCGCCCCGCCAGGGTTCAAGATTAATCCACGGATTCGGGATATCCTTTGTTCTAGCCATAGTAAATCTCCGTATTATATTAGAAAAGGATTATGAGCCTTCTCATCACCTATTGTTGTAGTCCCTCCATGTCCGGGAAAGACCTTTGTTTCATCTGGTAGAGGCAGAAGTTTTGTTTTGATAGATGAAAACAGAGCCTCACCGTTTGATGTCGGGAAGTCATAGCGGCCTACCGATCCCTGAAAAATTGTATCGCCGGCAAACAGAAGACCGGAATCTTTCTGATACAGACATATCCCGCCGGGGCTGTGTCCCGGTGTTGTAAGTACTGTAAAAGGCAGCCCCTCAAAATCAAGGCTCTGACCATCGGTCAGCGTTATATCAGCATCATCAGCTGTGACACTCATTCCCGCGGACGCGGAAAGGTTTTTTGACGGATCGCCAAGAAAGCTTTTTTCCACTTCACAGATGGCAGTCTTGATTTCAGGAAAAGCCTTCCGTATAACAGCGGTACCGGCAATATGATCAAGATGTGCATGTGTGTAGATCAGATACTCAGGCTTGAGCTCTTTTATTTTAATATCTGCTACCATTCGCTCCGGATCAAAACCGGCATCGATAATCCAGCATTTATCCGTTTCTTCTGCTGAAACTACATATGAATTAGTCTGCCACATTCCAAGGCAGTATGTTTTAACCTTCAATTTTATCATCGCTAAGCTCCCTGATTAATCTGATTGACGTCCATAACTGCAGGAAGCCTATCAGCACAGCTAATAGACCCATAACCCTCATCATGGCCACCCCGAAGCCGAATGGTGCAAGAAGCATGGACATCCCGATTATAAAAAATAATCCGCCCCGCAGGGCTGTAGGCCAGACATTCCGGATAAGCTCCCTGTAGCGAATTGCATTTATAATATTATGGGTGCCTGCAAAAATTCCAACCAGGCCTATTCCCACTGTTGTAATCATCAAAACAGTATTCGAGATATTACCGGCCCGAAGCACTATAAACAACCCGAAAAGGACCTGTATAAGCCCCGAACCTGCTCCGAGATACCAGTGCGGATCACGTTTTATTCCCATAATAGCAGCGAATGTGAATACGGCTCCCTGAACCAGCATCAAAAAACCGATTGCACTTATGAATACACTCAGGGTACCTGAAGGTGTTATAACTGTAAAAATTCCAAAAACAATCGCTGCACCTGCATAGATAAAACCTGCCCAGGCGGTATTTCTAAGATATCCAAGCATTCCGGGTTTGATTTCGTCGTTAAAGTACATTATCCCAGCAATCCCCTTGATACAGCAGCCTGCATTACATTCATTAGAACCTCATCGCTTAGATCAAGCGCAAAATCGTTCACACCCTCACTTATATATTTAAGCTGTTCATCAGTTAAAGCAAGCTTATCTTCTTCATATTCTCCCTCAAAAAGGTCTATAACTGCGGTGAAGCCGGATGCATCTTCTACTGATACCCGGGTATTGTCCTCAGCATCAGGAAAAAAGAGGCTGAAAATATCCCATCGCAGGTCTTCTGGAACGTCCTGGAGAAAATCAAATAAAAAGCCTCTCACCTTCTGTAGTTCTATCAAGCCCTTTTCAGCACGTTTAGAAATCTGTCTGTAAAAATCATCTGAATACGCCATTATTCCTCCCGGTAAACTATCTCAAAAACTTCAGACAGGCTGTTAATTATAAAATCAGGTTTTATATTAACAGGTTGCTCCCCCCCCGCCGGGTTATACCAGCAGGAAGGAACACCTGAAGCAATTGCTCCGGCAATATCAGAGCTGAGACTGTCGCCTATCATTAATACTTCTGTTTTGTTGCTTACGCCGGCTTTTTCAAGCAGCAGCGCAAATATGGCCGGATCAGGTTTAGCAACCCCTACTTCATCAGAAATTATTATCGGATTAAAGATGCCTTCAAATGGCGAATTTGCAAGTCTGGAGCGCTGAACATCTGAGATTCCGTTGGTTAAACCGGCGAGCATGAAATCGGCTTTAAGTCTTAGGAGAAGCTCATCGGCTCCATCAATGATAAAGCCGCCTAAACCCAGGTTCTTCAGATATGCACTGCTTACATCTAATGCATTCCACCTGAACCCGTGAGCCTCTCCAAAATCCTCAAACCTTTTAACCCTTAACTTTTCTGAACTTATTTCGCCTTTCTCAAAGAGCTTCCAGTTCTGCTCATTTATCTCCCGGTAGGATAGTTTTATCTCATCACTAGTCTGCAGACCGAACTGCTCAAATGTCTTATCAAGGGCGAAGTTTTCAGCTCTATCGTAATCAAAAATCGTATTGTCTAAATCAAAAATCAGCAGTCTGTAAACCATCCGAAATCCTGTATTGAAAATTATATCTACTTTATTATAATATCGCCTTAAATGGAAGAGCAGAATTTTAACAGAAGATTTTTTCTAG